>NZ_AZGB01000005.1 GCF_001435235.1 Liquorilactobacillus ghanensis DSM 18630
TACATAGGGCTTATAGCCCTAGAGCAAACCACCCGTTTGACGGGTGGTTATGATTGTTTTAATCGTTCGAAAGAATTTATGAATAAGGCAAGGAGTGGCATGATGGATTTTAAAAAACAAGTAGTAAGTAGTCTTCAACAAGTATTACCAATTGAGTTAACAGCTGAACAACTGACCGCTTTACTGGAAATACCTAAGAACGACCAAATGGGAGATTTGGCTTTTCCTACCTTTATCTTAGCGAAGTCACTGCATCAGTCGCCGGTCAAAATTGCAACTGATTTGGCAGAAAAAATTGATCAGTCTAAGTTTGAAAAAGTACAAGCTGTTGGTCCTTATTTGAATTTCTTTTTAAATAAACAGCAATTAGGTGAGCAGATTTTAAAAACGGTTTTACAGCAACAAGCAGCTTATGGTGAACAAGATTTAGGGCATGGTGGTAATGTTCCGATTGATATGTCATCACCTAATATTGCTAAACCAATGTCGATGGGACATTTACGTTCAACAGTGATTGGTAATTCTTTAGCTTATTTGTTAACTAAAGTAAATTATCATCCGATTAAGATTAATCATTTAGGTGATTGGGGAACACAATTTGGTAAGTTGATTACAGCTTACCAAAAATGGGGTTCCGAAGCTGAGGTCAAAGCTGATCCGATCAATAAATTATTGGCTTATTATGTTCGTTTTCATCAAGAAGATGTCGATCATCCTGAATTAGATGATGAGGCTCGGGCTTGGTTCAGACGACTAGAAGCTGGAGATCCGGAAGCAATTAAGTTATGGAAATGGTTCCGTGAGGTTTCATTACAAACTTTTATGAAAGTTTATCAACGGCTGCATGTCGAATTTGATTCTTATAATGGCGAAGCTTTTTATAATGATAAAATGGCAGAAATTGTTGAAATTTTAGAAAAAAAGCAGTTGCTTAAGGAAAGTCAAGGAGCCCAAATTGTTGATTTAAGCAAATATGATTTGAATCCAGCATTAATCAAAAAAACAGATGGAGCAACACTTTACATTACTCGTGATTTAGCAGCAGCTTTATATCGCAAGCGGACTTATAATTTTGTTCAGTCACTTTATGTTGTTGGCAATGAACAAACCAATCATTTTAAACAATTAAAAGCAGTTTTAAAAGAAATGGGTGAAGATTGGGCTGATCAAGTACATCACATTCCATTTGGTTTAATTACCCAAGGAGGTCATAAGCTTTCAACTCGAGCTGGCAGGGTAATTTTATTAGAAAAAGTACTGGATGATGCTGTGGAATTAGCACAGCAGCAGATCGAACAAAAAAATCCATCACTTAAAAACAAGGCAGCGGTTGCCGAAGAAGTTGGTGTGGGTGCGGTTATTTTCCATGATCTTAAAAATGAACGTTTAAATAATTTCGATTTTAACTTGGATGAGGTTGTTCGTTTTGAAGGAGAAACTGGTCCTTATGTTCAGTATTCGCATGCACGTGCGCAAAGTATTTTACGTAAAGCACAAGCGTTAGATGCCAAACCAGCCGCTGCAACTGCCAACATAGCCATCGCACCAACTGCTGACACTTGGAGTGTGCTTAAACAACTGAATGATTTTCCGATGATTATTCAACGAGCAGTTAAAGAATACGAACCATCAGTGGTTGCTAAATATGCACTTCATTTGGCAAAGGCTTTTAATCAGTATTATGCACATACTAGAGTTTTGGAGCAAGATGATCAATTAACCAGTCGTTTAGCATTGGTTAAAAGTGTTGCAATTGTATTGCAGGAAGCGTTACGGTTATTAGGTGTAGCAGCTCCTGACGAAATGTAATAACAACTTTTAGAATGTTTTCTTAAAAGCAGCTTTTCAAGCTGCTTTTTTTGGTAATTATATTTAAAAAGGATGGTGATTGAGTAATTAGCCTTAATTTATTTGAAAAAATATTAGTAAAATTATGAAAAGGGTTTCCAAGTGGCCTGCTTTTTGATAATATTTTATATATAAAAGGGCTGGAGGAACATTTTATGATAAATAACACTGAAAATCGACTTACAGTTGAAAAATTGGAATTTTTTAACTTGCTTGATAAAAAAATGCAGCAAGAGTTTATTAAAAATGCTCGTTTACAAAGTTTTAAAAAGGGAGAATGTATTAATAATAAGCTTGATTTAGGCAAAAATGTCATTATTGTTTTAGAAGGAAAATTAGTCTGCAAAAGATTTCATGCTAATGGCGAGGGTTACTCAGTGTTTTTCTTAAAAGAAGAAGAACACTATCCTTTCATTGATAAAAACCTAAGTGAATATTTAGATGTTTATTTAATTGGCAAAACTAGTGGCAAGTCTTTGATTTTGACGACTGAAATGTTTGAGCAGCTTAGAATAAATCATGTTCAAATCGACGAAATATTGTTAAGCAAAATTAATTGGCATTTTTATTTTGCAGTTTCAATGCGATGTGTATTTCCAGTAACTAATGCCTGCGAAAGAGCCAAACGAGTAATATATTTGTTTAACCGTGAATTTGGTGATCGCCAAGCTGATGGGTCATCTTTTTTCCCAAGATGGATAAATCATTATGAAATTGCTTTGTCAGCTGCAACGACTCGTGAAAGAGTTAGTCAAACGATCAGTCAGTTACGGCGAGAGGGTATGGTTGAAAATCGTGGGCATTTGTTGATTTTAAAACCAGCATTTTTAGAACAATTAAAACAAGAAATTAATTTGGAACCGCATAGAATTACTTGAATAATAAATAATTTTTAATTATTGTGCTAATTCAAGTCGGTGGTTCGAAAGCTGTTGCTTTTTTTGTTATAATTAGAAAAAAATACGAGGGATGAAAATGAAAAAAGAAATTAGGCAGGCAACAATCGAACAATTGATTTCACAACAGGAGATTTCAAACCAGGAAGAATTGATGCAAGCTTTAAAACAGAAAGGAATTAAAGCAACCCAAGCAACTATTTCACGAGATATTCGTGAGTTGCGAATCGTCAAAGAACAGGGAATTAGTGGTAAATTGCATTATGCTGTTTTTAAAGATGATCCCGTTTCAGAAAAAGAACAGCTTTACGCGAATATTACCGAAATGGTAATTGAAGCGACCCAAGTGCAATTTTTAAATGTTGTTAAGACACTGCCACATAGTGCTAATGTTTTGACGGCAATTATTGATGATTTAGAATTGCCGGAAGTTGTTGGAACAATGGCTGGGTATGATACGATTATTATTATTAGTCGAGATGAACAAGCAGCAGCTCAAGTAAATCAAATATTTTTAAATCATATGCAGCAATCTGAATAGTGGTTTTATTCTTACTGATTGTAATTAAGGATTGATATAACAGAAATGAAAGAAAATTCCGTATTGAAAAAGGGCTGGAGAGCATTTAAGCGCTGGTTGCACCCATTGCTAAGTTGGTTACACAAACAATGCAAGCAATATTGTGTAGGGCGCATAATTTTAATTTGTTTTTTAAGCTTGTTTTTAATTGCCAGTTGTTATTTAGTTTATGTGGCTAAGACTGCCAAAGTTGGAAATTTAAAAGCAGAATTGGAACAGTCTACAGAAATTTATGATTATCAGGGTAAACAAGCTGGTTATTTATATTCACAAAAAGGAACTTGGAAACCACTAAATCAAATATCAGTTAATATGCAAAATGCAGTTTTGTCAACTGAAGATCGTAATTTTTATCACGAATACGGATTTTCTTTTAAAGGAATTGCTCGTGCCGGTTTATTGTATATTCGTAATAAATTGTTAGGAAGAAACTATATTAGCGGTGGCGGTAGTACTTTAACGCAACAGTTGGTCAAAAACGCTTTCTTATCCCAAGAACAGACTTTCTCACGTAAAGCTAAGGAAATCTTTATTTCAATGCAAGTTGAAAACGAGTATACGAAGCGGGAAATCTTAACAATGTATTTAAATAATGCTTATTTTGGTAATGGGGTATGGGGCGTTGAGGATGCTTCTTTGAAATATTTTGGGGTTCATGCTAGTCAGTTGAGTGTTGCGCAGGCAGCAACTTTAGCTGGTATGTTGACAGATCCGGGTGGGTATAATCCATTAGATCATCCGCAAGCTTCTAAGCAAAGAAGAAATACCGTTTTACAGTTAATGGTCGAAAATAATAAACTTTCTGCCAGCGAAGCTAAAAACTACCAGCAAACGGCAATGGTAACCGATGATCAATATCATTATCAGTCTGGTTATAAATACCCTTATTATTTTGATGCTGTAATCAATGAAGCGATAAAAAAATATGGTCTAAGTGAAACCGAGATTATGAATGGCGGTTATAAAATTTATACAGCGTTAAATCAAAATTATCAAAAACAACTGCAAGCTGATTATACTAATAGTGAATTGTTCCCTTATAATGCAGCAGATGGTACTCAAGCTCAAGGCGCTTCAGTAGCTCTTGATCCTAAAACCGGTGGGGTGGCTGCTTTGATTGGTGGTCGTTCTGGTTCTCATGTTTTTCGCGGCTATAATCGAGCAACCCAGTTAATCCGCTCTCCTGGCTCAACGCTTAAACCGATTGCGGTTTACGCGCCAGCCTTGTCAGCTGGGTATCATTATGACTCTTACTTACAAGATGAATTGCGTTCATATGGTACAAATAAATACACACCACATAATTATGATAACGAGTATACCGGCAAGATTATGATGTATAAGGCTTTAGCTGAGAGTAAAAATGCCGCAACTGTTTGGTTATTGAATAAAATTGGTGTCCAGCGCGGTTATGATATGGCTAAAAAATTTGGCTTGAATGTAACTTCAAGTGACAATAATTTGAGTTTAGCTCTGGGAGGATTGAAAAAAGGTGAGTCGCCTTACCAAATGGCTAGTGCTTACACGGCTTTTGCTGATGGCGGCAATTTGCATTCACCGTACCTAATAACTAAAATTGTAGATGCTTCTGGTAAGGTGATCGTTAATAATCCGCAGACTTCAACTAAAAGAGTTTTAAGCAAAAAAAATGCTGACGAAATGACCAGCATGATGATGGATGTATATAATGATGGGACTGGCGTCAATGCCAAGCCCAGTGGCTATACGATTGCTGGAAAAACTGGCACGACTCAAAGTGCTTCGGGTTCAACGGCCGATCGTGATCACTGGTATATTGGATATACACCGGATGTAGTTTTAGCAACTTGGGTAGGTTTTGATTCAAATAAATATTCATTGCTTGATGAAGGAACTCGTGGTGGATCAGCATTGTTCAAGACGGAAATGGAAGGAATTTTGCCGTATACGAAGGGAACTAGTTTTAAAGTTAAAAGTGCTGCTTCCCGGGTAACAGCAACTCAAGCAAATAGTGGCAGTGACTTTTGGAACGATGTGGGAAATGCCGGCAAGAATCTTAAAGATAATGTCTCACAATCCGCTAAAGAAGCACAGGCGAAAGCGGCTGAACTTTTCAGTGAAGGCAAACAAAAATTACAAAGTATTTTTGGGAGATAATTAAGAACGGTTTTTTGTTTGAAAAGTGTTAGAATTATGAAGTACAATGTTCTACCCAAAAATTAACTATTGGAGGAGAAACAATGATCAATATCTATGATACAGCAAATCAGCTGGAAGAAGATTTAAGAAAGACAGATGAGTTTATAGCTTTGAAGGGAGCTTATGCTCGTCTGAAGCAAGACCCGTTAGCTTTTACGATGTTTAAGAAATTCCAAAAACGGCAAGTTGAATTTCAGAAAAAACAAGCTGATGGTAGTTTGAAAGATAGTGATTTAGAAGAACTTAAAAAATTAGGCGAACAAGTCGAAAAAAATCCAGCTATTATGGAATTAATGACAAAAGAACAACAATTAGCAAAATTAATGGACGAAGTTAATCAAATTATGTTTAAACCAATTAATGAACTTTATCAAGATTAGAATCAAAAGATTATCAAAAATCCCATCAGAATTTACAAGGGGGGATTTAGATGAGTGTTAAGAAGATTTATGATTATCAAGTAGATGAAAAACTAGAGTTATTTGTACTGATAAAGTCCGCTAATGTCCGAATTGCTAAAAATGGTAAAAAATTTATTGCTTTTATGCTGGCTGATTCTTCGGGTGAGATAAGTGCTAAATTTTGGGATGCCAGTGATAAAGAAATCGCAGCTTTTCAACCGGGGAAAGTTGTGTTGATTAAAGGTAAACGTGAAATCTATCAAGGAAATCCGCAAATTAAGCTGTTTTTTGTTCGCTTGGCGACAACGGCTGAACCGCATGAGCCAGCAGCCTTTGTCAAACGAGCACCGCTGAAGGCTGCTCAAATGGATGATGAGATTAATCAAATAGTTTTTGCAATTACTAATCCTGATTGGAATCGGATAGTTAGATTCTTATTGAAAAAATTCCATCAGCAATTTTTTACTTATCCAGCAGCTAAAAAAAATCATCATGCTTTTACGGGAGGCTTAGCGTATCATAGCTTATCCATGCTGCGCTTGGCGCAAGCTATTGCGCACGAGTATCCAGTAATTAATGCTCCCTTACTTTATGCTGGTGTGATTTTGCACGATATGGGCAAAACGATCGAGCTTTCAGGGCCGGTAGCAACCAGCTATACGACAGCCGGAAATTTGATTGGTCATATTGTTTTGATTGATGAACAAATTGTGTTGGCATGCCATGAATTGCAAATTGATGAAAATACGGAAGACGTTTTGTTGCTGCGGCATTTGATTTTATCGCATCATGGTTTATTGGAATATGGATCTCCAATCAGACCACATTTACTAGAGGCGGAGGTTTTACATCAAATTGATCAAATCGATGCTTCGATTCAGATGCTGTCAGGTGTTTTGGAACATACTGCTCCAGGCGAGTTTTCGGAAAAAATTTTTGGGATGGATGGTCGCAATTTTTATCGACCACAGTTGGACAATAATTCATCAAAATAGATCTGTTGATTTTTAATAATCTAATGCTGTGTATGTAAGAAGCTGCCTGTTTGAATAAAACAGACAGCTTCTTTGTAATTTAGAGTAATCAGTGTTTGAGATTAAGAATCAAGAAATCAGCATAGGGATGCAAGTAATAATTATAAAATTGAATTTAGCAATTCAAAATAAAAAACCAGTAATCTTATCACTGATTGCTGGTTTTAAATCATTAACTTAATTTAAATTAGTTTTAATTACTTGAACTTGAGCTGGTGGAGCTTGAAAGGTAGTTTGACAAAATGTCTTTCAAGTCATTATCCTTGATCGAAACATTGCCTTTCTTAAGGACTTTAGCAACTACACTTTGTAAAACAGTTGAATCGTTCATGTCATTATTAATAATCTGTTTTTTGAGTTCAGCTGTGTGATCAGACATTTTTCCTTTGGCTGGGTGTTTAATAGATTTAATGACATGGTATCCATAGCTAGTCTTAACCGGTGTCTTAGTATACTCGCCTTGTTTTAAAGCAAAGGCTGCTTTTTTGAAGGTAGAGTCTAATGAAGAATCCGTATTATCAAAGGCTGCTAATTTTCCACCCTTATTTTTGCTTGAAGAATCAGTTGAATATTTTTTAGCTAACTGGCTAAAGTTTTTCCCTTGATCTTTATTTAACTGATTAATAATATCTTCAGCAGTTGACTTTTTAGCAACTAAGATGTGTGCGACAGTCGTCTTCGGCTGATAACTCTTCCACTGTTTAACTAACTGTTTGTGAGTTACTTTTTCGTTAGCCTTAACTGCTTCTTTTAACAAAAGATTTGAACGAATTGACTTTTTGAAACTAGAAGCGGTCATGCCGTTTTGCGACAACACAGATGAGAAAGAAGAACCATATTGCTTTTTATAAGCATTGTACTGGCTGGTAACTTCTTTTTGTGAAACCTTGTCGCCATATTGTTTTTCCAAGACTTTATCAAGAATCATCTGTTCCAAAATTTGTTTTCCAGATGATGTTTTCTTCATGCTGTCGTAGTATTCACTTTCAGTGATTTTGCCACCTGAAGTTGTAGCAACTGTTTTTGAGCAGGCACTCAAAGTTGTTACGGTCAATAAAAGTCCAGCTGCTGCTAGTAGCCATTTTTTCATTCCTATAAACACATCCTATTCTGATTATTTAAACTTAAAGAAAGCTAACGGTTATTACTATAACACACTGATTAGATTTGGATAGCCAAAAAGGCAAAATTTACCAAAAATTTCATTCTTTATTCAATTTTAAAAAAAATGCTTACTGAAATTTTTGACTTAGCTGCTGAATTTTATTTAAGATTGGCTCAATTTGAAGTTGATATTCAGCTAAGGTTTGTGCTAGTTCACTAGAAAATTTTTGGTTGTTTAATTGCTCAGCCAATTGTTCGCTCAATTGTTTAATTTTGCGGATGGCAGTTTGAATACGGTGCATTTCAGCAACCAACTCTTCAGTGTCTTTTGTTTCAAAAGTTGTTGGCTGTTTTTGTTGCTGTTGGTACAACCAAATGCCACCTAAAATAATGCCGGCTGAAAGACCAATTAATCGTTTATGTTTCATAATTAATCCTCCAAATGATTTTTAATCGTCTGGGCAATTTGTTGCAACTGTTCAGTAGAGTATTTTTCCGAGTTATCTTTAAAAATCATTTTAAAATCATCATTTTCACTGTACCGTGGAATTAGATGAATATGTGAATGAAATACCGACTGGTAAGCAATTTTTCCATTATTATTGATGATATTCATTCCTTTGATTGCTGGATTGCTGGCTTTGATCGCCCGAGCAATTTTTGGTAACCGTGAAAAAACAGTTTTAGCCAGCTGTTCATCGTAAGCAAAAATATCCGCTATGTGCTTTTTCGGTACCAAGAGAGTATGACCTGGGGTTCCTTGCGAGATATCCAAAAAGGCTTTGACTGCTTCGTCTTCATAAACTGGAATACTAGGTATCTCACCAGCAATTATTTTACAAAAAATACAATCATCCATAAAATAGGACCTTCTTTCTAATTCTTTTATTTTAGTATACACTATCAAGTAGATAGTTGCTGAACAGCAGTCAGATAAATCTAATTTTCAGAAGGGATTTACATTATGTCATTAGAAGTTAAAAACTTAGTTGGAGGCTACTCACAGATCCCGGTTCTAAAAAATATTTCTTTTCAAGTTGAACCGGGACAAATTGTCGGTTTAATTGGATTAAATGGAGCTGGAAAATCGACAACAATTAATCATATCATTGGTTTGTTGCGACCACAGCAAGGTACAATTATGATTGATCAGGTTAGTTTGCAACAGAATCCGCAAGCTTATAAACAAAGTCTGGCATATATTCCGGAAATGCCGGTTTTATATACCGAATTGACTTTGCGCGAGCATTTGGATTTAACGATCATGGCTTATAAATTGAATCGACAGCAAGCTTGGAAAAAAGCTGAAAGACTATTAAAAATTTTCCGATTAGACAATAAATTAGACTGGTTCCCAGCTAAATTTTCAAAGGGAATGCGGCAAAAAGTGATGATTGTCTGTGCTTTTTTAAATGATAGTAATTATTATGTTATTGATGAACCTTTTTTGGGACTAGATCCGTTGGCTACCAGAGATTTGTTACACTTGATTGCGGCTGAAAAAAAGCGTGGGGCTGGAATTTTAATGTCGACCCATGTTTTAAGTACGGCTCAGACCGAATGTGATTATTTTATTTTATTACATGCTGGGAAAATTAAGGCTCAAGGGAATCTAGCTAAGTTACGGCAACAGGCTGGAATTACCAGCAATCAATTAGATGATATTTATTTTGCATTGACCGAGGAAGATCGTTATGATGAATGATTTGTGGAAGAAACGCAAGCAAAGCTATCAATCTTTCTTATTAAAATACTCAAAGTATGTGTTAAATGATCATTTCATCATTGCTTTACTGTTTTTTGCAGGTGGGATAGCATTAGCCTATTCTAATTTAGTAAGAAATTTACCGGCTACACCACTTTGGTGGGAAAGACCAGCAGTAATCATTGGTTTGTTGCTTTGGCTGCAACTGGGGCGTTCGGCTACCTTACTGAAACCGGCGGATATTGTTTTTTTATCGCCGCTTGAATATCAACTGCCAGTGTATTTGCGCCGGTCATTTAGATATTCTTTTGTCAGGGGCAGTTTCATTCAATTGCTTGGTTGGATCATAGCTTTACCGTTACTGTTACAAGGACTTCACTGGGATAGTTGGTTAGCGGGTGTTTTAGTGGTGCAACAATTACTGCTTAAATTTTGTTGGCAGCAATTAGATTTTGCTCAAGCTTATCAACCCAAATTTGCTCAAACCAGTTGGCGTTTCTTTGGACATTGGCTGTTCCCGCTGGTATGTTTAAGTTGGCTGATTTACTGGCAGAATTTTGGTAGTTTGTTAGTAGTGATGATTGGGGTAGTTTATTTAAGTTGGCAAATCAGTAGGCAACGGCAAAGAGCTGCTTTTGCCTGGCAGTTGATGATCACTGCTGAGCAGCAGCGGCTGCAGGCAGTTTATCGTTTGATTAATTTATTTATCGATGTGCCCCAAGTTAAGGGAAGCATTTGGCGATTACGCTGGTTTGATCGTTGGTTACCGTCAGCAGATAAAACAACTAATGGATTTGATTTCTTATTTATTCGTAGTTTTTTACGTCGCAGTGAGTATAGTGGATTATATATAAGATTACTGTTGCTGATGATCTTTTTAGAAGTAATGTTTCATAATTTTTGGTTGCAGACGGCAGTTATTTTGATTGGAATGTACTTAATTGGTTTTCAGCTATTTCCGTTGTTCAATGTTTTTGAAGAAAATGTGTTTATTCATTTATATCCTTTGACGTTGGCACAACGAAGTGCAGCATTTAGTAAATTGTTGCAAAAAGTCTTATTGTTGGCGTTAGTTGTTGGTATCGTTAGTGGACAAGCGGCTTACTTTTCACTGGAAGGCTTGGTTTTGCAGCTCGGCTTGGGTTTAGTTGAGGTTTGGATACTGAGCAAACCTTTCTGGCGGGCGCACCTCAGAAAAAATGCTTGACACTCAGAAAAGAGATTTGTAGACTTAGAAATAGTTAGGTGTACATGTAGAAGGGGACTGGCCATAATGGATCTTAGATTAAATGATGGCTGGCAGATCAGACCAATTGGCGGTAGTACCGGAATGGCTTATATGGGTATTAAAGAACATCAAAAGCTGTTCATTAAACGGAACACTTCACCTTTTTTAGCAGCGTTATCACTTGAAGAAATTACGCCGCGATTGGTATGGACAAAACATATTTCAACTGGGGATACATTGACGGCTCAAGAATGGTTGAACGGCCGTTGTTTAAGTAAAACTGAGATGCCGCAAAAAAATGTTGCGGCATTATTAGCCAAAATCCACAGTTCAGCATTGTTGAAAAAAATGTTGAAACAAGTAGGCGGAACTTATGTTTTTCCAAGCGATCTGTTAAGCGAGTATTTCCGCGGACTGAGTAGCGATCTACGACAGCATCCGTTATTGAAAAAAGTTGCCAACCGTTTGCGTTCACAGCAACCGGAACTTAAATGGCAGGATTATCGTGTCAGTCATGGTGATTTGAATCACAAAAACTGGCTTTTATCGGATAGTGGACGTTTATATCTGGTTGATTGGGAATCAGCTTCTTTAGCTGATCCAGCACTGGATTTAAGTATGTTAATGCGTCAATATGTTCCACGTCAGCAATGGCAAACTTGGCTACTTGAAAAATACCAAGTCCAAGCAACTCCACAATTGCAGCAGCGATTGGAATGGTATGGGTTATTGAATTTATTGCTGGAAATTAAAGAATTTCATCAGCGTGGTCGTTTCTTTGAAATGAACCGAGACATATTAGATTTAGCAGAGTTAGTTAAACAAGAACATTTTATTGATTTATAAATTCTTAATCAGTTAATTTCTCATTAAAGTGGACATGTTCGAACTGAATATGCGCCGCTTTTTATTTACAAATTAATTAATTTAACCTGAAAGAAGGAAGCAAGCAATGCGTTTACGTAATAAGCCTTGGGCCAAGCCGCTGATTGCTGCCAATCCAGATTTAATTGTGACTGATCCGGCAGCATTAAAGGGAACTTGGCAAAGTCGTTTTTCTCGGTCAGCACCGCTGTATTTGGAAATCGGCATGGGTAAAGGAAATTTTATTATTGAAATGGCTAAACAACATCCAGAAAATAATTATCTTGGGATGGAAGTTCAAACAACAGTTGCGGCGATCGTTTTAAAAAAATTGTTGGCGCAATCAGCACCGTTGCCAAATTTACAGCTAATTGTTGGTGATGGGCGATTGTTAACGGAATTTTTTGCTGAAAATGAGATTACAGGAATTTATCTTAATTTTTCTGATCCATGGCCTAAAAAAAAGCAAGCCAAACGTCGGCTTACTTATCACACTTTTTTGCAACAATATCGCCAAGTTCTTGTTAAAAATGGTCAAATTGAGTTTAAAACTGATAATCAAGGATTATTTGAATTTTCACTGCAAAGTATGAATAATTTTGGCATGTATTTTGTTGGAGTTTGGCTGAATCTTCATCAAAGTGAGGAAAACGAGAATAATGTTTTAACTGAGTATGAAGCTAAGTTCAGCCAAAAAGGTCAGCCGATTTACAAGGTGACTGCAAGGTTTAATTGCTCAACTGAGCATTGAAGTTATTGCGTTTCAATTCCAATACACTACCGGTAGTTGCATCAGCTAAAAAGTCGTATTGAATCAATTGCTGATCTTCCAATCTGGAGACACCACCGTGATAAACAAAAGTTTTGAGGGCAAACTTTTGGAAAGGTTCGGGGCGCGTACTGATCCATGAATCTTGAATCGGTGTTTCTCTCTGAAATTCTTGGCGAACACGAGACAAGATTTGCTGCGGAGTAAGTCGTTCAGACTGGTGAAGAAATCCGCTAGCTTGTAAACCGCTAATGAACCCGGCAATGGTTCCAATTAATAATGGAAAGAAACTTCTGCTTTTGATATTCATTTGGAAGACCTCCTTTATTAGTTAGTTATATGCTGAGTATAGCACAATTGATTAAACAATGAGTTAAGAAAGCTTGAATAATAATTGTTTCAGTTACTTTTATTTTAGCAGTAGCTTGTCTTATAATAAAATAAATACAGATGGAGGTCATTTAAATGAAAAAATTAGAAAAAATTGATTTGACGAACCTCGAAAAAAAATTCAGTAAGGGAAATTATGTTTTTTTCTTTGAAGCTGGATGGTGCTCAGATTGTCAATTTATCAAACCAGCAATGCCAGAAATTGAAAAAGATTTTCCACAGTTCGAATTTATTAAAGTAGATCGTGATGAAAATATCGATCTTTGCCAAGAAATGGGAATTATGGGAATCCCTAGTTTTGTAGTGTATCAAAATGGTCAGGAAGTTGATCGGTTTGTCAATAAAGATCGGAAAACTAAAGCAGAAGTTGAAAATTTTTTAACACAGTCAGTTTAATGTAAGAGGAGTTTTTGTTAATGTTGATCACCTGTTATAATCCTACAGAATTAGGAGATATTTTACTCGTTGTTTTAGCGGCTGATGTTTCCGAACAAAAAATTAGCCAAAAAAATAACATTATTCAGTTTTCAGATTCGGTTAGTGGCCAACCAATTGGCTACAATATTTTACATGCTTCGGAATTATTGCCTAATTTGACTGGAAATGGTCGCATACAGTTGAATAACGAGCAATTACAGTGTTTGAATGCGGCACTGCAGCAAGCTGGTTTTAACACCGAAGTGAAGTTTGATCAGCGACCGCGCTTTGTTGTTGGCTTGATTGAAAAACTCGAAGATCATCCTAACTCAAATCACCTGCATGTAGCTCAAGTTCAAGTTGAAGATCAACATAAATTGCAAATCGTCTGTGGGGCACCTAATGTGGCTGCTGGTCAAATAGTAGTTGTGGCAGAACCGGGAGCGATGATGCCTAACGGCGAAATTATTTGGCCGGGTGAATTGCGCGGAGTAGCTAGCGCAGGGATGATTTGTTCAGCTCGGGAATTAGGCTTGCCAAATGCACCGCAAAAACGGGGGATTTTAGTTTTACCAGCTGATGAATATCAACCGGGGACGCCATTTGATTTAGCGAAACACCAAGCAGTCAAATAATCTGTAAGTTGCTCGGCTTTTATTTGGAAAAATTGATTTTGGGTCCAGCAAGCTGACTAACTTGAAATAAATTGAGTTTAATATTTTTAATTGATCAGGCTGCGGCAATTATTTTTGTCACAGCCTGATTGGTTGTTCAGTTGTTTTACTGTTATGATAAAATGATTAAGACTGAGTAGTCAGTTTGTTTTACGGTAAAGCAAAAAGAAGTTATTGGAGGAATTTATTAATGAAGCATTATGATGGACCGGCTTTTTATCGTTCAAAAAAGAAGCTGCCAAAACAAACGAGCTTCATTCACAGTTATCAGTCAAGTAAAAATAATAATACGGTTGAAAAAACTACAAAAAAAAATAATTCACATATTTTTCACCCAAGTTATGTGCCACCATCTTTGCAGTCGTTAACGGATCATTATCGACGCCGAAAATATCAAGACTTGATCCAAGACTTGCAAAAAACTCAGTCAAGTTATCTGTTGTTTACAACAGAAAATACTACAGAGTCTAATTTGATTGACTTAGATCAACTAGAAGATAGTTCGACTGAGACAATTACAGCAACTGTTCCAGAATCGACCGAAACAGTTGCACCGAAAAAAGGAATGATAACAAACGTTAATCAACCCGAGCAAAAAACAACAACAGTGGTTGAAAATAAACTGTCAGTTAAAAATTCTGACTCCTCAGCAGCACTTGTTGATGAGCAACCGAAATTGCCAATGGTTACCAGTAGTCAAAAGGCTGATGTCAACACTAGCGAAAAAAACAATCAGCAAATGAGTTCAGGTGAAACTACAGGAAATTATCATCAAGAAAAGACGGTTCAAACTGTTAAAGCAGTACCCAAAAAGGCTGATTTTGAACAAATTGCAGCAGTTGATTCAGCTGCTGCAACAGAAAAAAAGACACTAGCAACAACTGATAAATCAGCTGTTCAAAGAGAAAATTCAAAATCGAAAGCAAATTTGACAGTCACTGCAGCGGTAGCTAAAGAACAACTACTAGCTGCTAAACCAGCTGACAAGCAAATTTCGACTGCAGCTGCTAAGGCACAGTCAACAGCAACAAACAACTTATCAACGACTACAACAGCTGACAATTCAAGTAAACATGCAATTGAATATCATTTTCCATCTTTAGATTTATTACCAATGCCAATTGATAAAAATGATGATTCAATGGATGAGTGGGTCTTGAAAGAAATTGATGTTTTAAATGAAACACTAAAATCTTTTCGAGTTCAAGCTAGTGTTAGCGATTGGACAATTGGACCGACAGTTACTCAATTTGAAGTTAGTTTAGCGCGTGGAGTCAAAGTCAGCAAAATTACCAATCTGGTAGATGATTTGAAATTGGCACTTGCTGCCAGAGATATTCGAATT
Organism: Liquorilactobacillus ghanensis DSM 18630; assembly: GCF_001435235.1. Classification (GTDB taxonomy): domain Bacteria; phylum Bacillota; class Bacilli; order Lactobacillales; family Lactobacillaceae; genus Liquorilactobacillus; species Liquorilactobacillus ghanensis. The sequence goes on from NZ_AZGB01000005.1 coordinate 15,434, forward strand.
GAGGCACCGATCCCGGGTAAGAGCACCGTTGGAATTGAAATTCCTAATCTTCATTCCCGTCCAGTGATGTTAAAAGAAGTTTTGCAATCCAGTGCCTTTAAAACGGCTGCCTCTCCATTAACTGTTGCTTTGGGAGTAGATTTATTCGGCCAGCCGCGGGTGATGGATCTGCGTAAGATGCCGCATGGTTTAATTGCGGGGGCAACCGGTTCTGGAAAATCGGTTTTTATCAATAGTTTATTAGTATCTTTATTATATAAAGCAACCCCGAATCAGGTTAAATTATTGTTGATCGATCCCAAAACCGTTGAAATGGCGCCTTATCAAGGCCTGCCGCATTTATTAGCTCCGGTTATTTCTGATCCGACGGCCGCGTCAGCAGCCTTAAAATGGGTCGTCGAAGAAATGGAACAGCGCTATCAGCGATTAGCAGCAGCGGGGGTTCGTAATTTGGAGAGCTATAATCAAAAAGCTGCTGCACATGGGGATTATGGTTTGCAGTTGCCATATATTGTAATCGTAATTGATGAATTGGCTGATTTAATGATGGTTGCAGCTGCTGATGTTCAGGATTATATTGCCCGGATCACACAAAAAGCACGAGCAGCCGGGATTCATTTACTAGTTGCTACCCAGCGGCCAAGTGTTGATGTTGTGACCGGAACGATAAAAAATAATATTCCGACACGAATTGCGTTTATGGTTGCAAGCCAAACTGATTCGCGGACAATTTTAGATACTTCAGGAGCAGAGCGGCTATTGGGCAAAGGAGATTTACTGTACTTAGGAAATGGTTCAAGTCAGCCGTTGCGTTTGCAAGGAACTTACATTGGTGACGAAATTGATCAAGTTACTGATTATTTAAAAGAACAGCAGCAACCAGATTATTCTTTTGATCCGGCTGGCTTAAAAGCCCAAGTTCAAGCTCAAGAACGTGAAGATGAGTTATTTCCGCAAGTAATGGCGTATTTAGTAAATGAAGAAACAACTTCAACTTCTAAATTGCAGCGGGTTTTTTCGATTGGTTATAATCGTGCAGCTGGTTTGATTGATGAATTAGAGGCACGTGGTTACATTTCAGCAGCACGTGGTTCCAAACCACGCCAGGTTTTTTTGAAAGAATCGGATTTGGAAAATGAGTAGCTACCGTAAAGCTTAACACATTTATGCGAAATTTTATGTTAAACTAAGCAAGGGTTTAAACATAGGTAAAGGGGATAAATTATCATGAATGCAGACACAACCTATTTTTTTGTTGGTATTAAAGGTACAGGGATGAGTTCATTGGCTCTTTTATTACATGATAAAGGTCTTAAAGTCATTGGCTCTGATATTGAAAAATATACTTTTACCCAGCGTGGATTAGAGCAAGCCGGGATTAAGATCTTACCGTTTGATGAAAAAAATATTCATGCAGGGTTAACAATTATCGAAGGTAATGCTTTTGGATCAGACCATCCAGAAATTAAGCGGGCTCATGAGTTAGGCTTAAAAATCTTCAGTTATCCGGCAATGGTTGAAAAAATTATTGCTGAAAATACTAGTATTGGAATTGCCGGCTCACATGGGAAAACCAGTACTACTGGCTTATTAGCCCATGTTTTAAGTGGTGTTTCAGCTACTAGCTATTTAGTTGGTGATGGTTCTGGCAAGGGCGTGCCTAACTCAAGATTCTTTGTCTTTGAAGCTGATGAATATCGCCGTCATTTCGTTGCATATCATCCAGATTATGTAATCATGACCAATATTGATTTTGATCATCCAGATTATTTTACTGGAATTGAAGATGTCTTTGATGCTTTTACTACTTTGGCAAGCCAAACCAAAAAGGGAATTTTTGCTTGGGGAGAAGATAAATATCTGCGGAATTTAAAAGCACCGGTACCGGTCCATTATTATGGGACTAGTGAAGATGATGAATTTCGAGCTGTAAACATTAAACGGACAACTAAAGGTTCAACTTTTGATGTTTATCGCGAAAAGCAATTCTTGGGTACATATCAAATTCCATTGTTTGGTGAACATAATGTGCTAAACAGTTTAGCGGTAATTGCAGTTTCTTATTGTGAAGCTGTTCCGCAAGATGAAATCAAACGTGAACTACTGAGTTTTAAGGGAGTAAAGCGGCGTTTTACCGAAAAAATAGTTGCCGATATGACAATTATCGATGATTATGCTCATCATCCATCAGAGATTAAGGCTACTTTAGATGCTGCTCGGCAGAAATATCCTAAAAAAGAAATTATTGCTGTCTTTCAACCACATACGTTTAGCCGTACAATTGCTTTGATGGACGATTTTGCAACTAGTCTAAATTTGGCGGATAAGGTATTTTTGACCGATATTTTTAGTTCCATTCGTGAACATAATGGGAATGTTTCCAGTGATGATCTTGGCAGCAAAATCACCAAGGGCGGTGAGGTACTGAAATTAGATAATATGTCGCCGTTGCTTGATTTCCATGATGCGGTCGTGGTATTCATGGGTGCTGGTGATATTCAAAAATATGAGTATGCTTATGAACGTTTATTAAGCAATTTGAGCTTTAAAAATAATTAATATCCAGCTAAATAAGCAAGCCATAATATTAAAATGGCTTGCTTATTTTTAAATGATCTGTTTAAAAGTTTGAGATTGCCTGATAACTATGCTAAAATACTACCAAAGTAATTTAAAGTAGTGTACTTGCTAAGCAATGTTAAATTTGGCAAAGTAATTTGGCATAAAAGTTGAGAAGTTAGAGCTTTTCGAGTAGAATTTTAATAGAGGTGAAGTAAATGGATAATAATGGGCAAAGAGTAGTAATTAATCCAGAAAAAGCTGGTTTAAATGGTTTTTTGACTAAAATGTATGCATTCATGGCTGGAGCGGTTGCTATTTCGGCTGTTGTAGCATACTTAGTTGCAAAAGTATTTTATGCACAAGTTATGACAACAATTGCTCAGCATAGTTTCTTGATGTGGTTGTTGTTTGGAGTTCAATTTATAATTGTTTTGGGAATGTCATTTAAAGCGGATCGCTCTCCACTAATGACAGCCACTGGTTTAGTTTCCTTTGCGGTAATTGAAGGTTTGTTCTTCGGCATTATCGTGACGGCCTATACTGGTACAGATGTAACGATGGCCTTTATCGGTGCAGCTTCAGTGTTTATTGCGATGACGGCAATTGGATCAATTACTAAACGTGATTTGTCAAGGATTGGTACGCAAGCTTTGGCGGCATTAATTGGATTAGTGGTTGTTTCGATAATCAACATTTTTCTTCAGAGTGCCATGATTCAATTTGTCTTCTCGTTTATCGGTGTGATTATCTTTACTGCTTTGACAGCTTGGGATGCACAAAAGTTCAAGCAGCTTTATATGCAGACAAGTGGTCAGGTAAATGAAAATAATTTGGCTATGATGGGTGCTTTACAGCTTTATCTCGATTTCATTAATATATTTATTAGTTTGTTAAATATATTTGGTGGCTTTAGTAAAAATTAATTAGTTTATTTAGAACGAAAGCAGTCTGATTTTAGGCTGCTTTTTTAGTTTGCTGGATTTTATTTTCACAAAAAAATCAAGCGAACTCACCGATCAAGCAGATAAACGATAATTTTTGTTGAATCATTAGAATAATTAAGAGCTAAAATTTGTTCGCAATAATATATGCTGCTGCAAGTTTTTTGAATGGAGACAGCGCTTGGTTTTTAGCGATAAGCTGTTACTTACGATATATCTCTGTTAAAATAAATTTAGCAGATATTGAAGGAGTTAACAAAATGGATAAAGCGAAGAAATTATTATTGATCGACGGCAACAGCGTAGCCTTTAGAGCCTTTTTTGCTTTGCATCAATCCTTAGATAGGTTTGTAAATCATGATGGACTTCACACGAATGCGATTTATGGTTTCAAAAAAATGTTGGATAATATCTTGACTCAAGTTCAGCCAACTCATATCTTGGTTGCTTTTGATGCCGGCAAGAAAACTTTTCGGACTAAAAAGTATGCTGATTATAAGGGTGGCCGATCTAAAACTCCCAGTGAATTAAGCGAACAATTTCCTTATCTCAAAAAATTATTATCAGGTTACGGAATTACTAGTTATGAACTTACTGATTATGAAGCCGATGATATTATTGGAACATTAGCTCAAAAAGCAGAAAAAAATGGTTTTTCCGTGACCATTGTAACTGGTGATCGAGATTTGACGCAATTGGCGACTGAACAAACAACGGTTGCAGTTACTCAAAAAGGTGTCAGCGAAGTAGAATTATATACACCAGCTCACGTAAAAGAAAAATATGAATTAACACCACAACAAATTGTTGATTTAAAGGGCTTAGCTGGTGATAATTCGGATAATTATCCAGGTGTTGCCAAAGTGGGACAAAAAACTGCCTTACGTTTATTACATCAGTTCGGTTCAGTAGCTGGGATTTACGAACATTTAGATGAAATTAAGGCTTCTAAAATGAAAGAGCACTTGATTGAAGATAAAGCAACGGCATTTCTTTGTCGGGATTTAGCACAAATTAGGCAAGATGCACCGGTTACAGTTGAATTGAACGATTTAAAGTGGGAAGGTAAAAAGCAGTCAGAATTGCTGGATTTTTTTGAGGCAATGGATTTTCGTAGCTTTTTAACTGAATTACAGCCTGAAAATCAAGTGACAGAAGCTCAGGTTCAAGTGCAAGTTGAACAATTACGGGCAGAAGATTTAAAAAAATTGCCGCAACGACCACAATCTGTTAGTTTTTATTTAGAAATGAGCGGCGATAACTATCATACAGCGCCTTTTGTCGGTTTTGCATTTTTAGTTGATCAAAAGTTTTATGCTGCTCGAGATAGTAAGTTACTGCAAGCTGCGCCATTAAAAAACTGGCTGGAAAGCGAGCAGACACAAGTTAATCTGTTTGATGGTAAACGGACTTTGGTAGGATTGAAGCGTTTAGGAATTGATTTGCAAGCGATTGATTTTGATTTACTACTAGTTTCTTACTTGTTGGATACCAGCGATAACAGCAACGATTTAGGAAAATTGGCGCAGCAGCATGGTTACCAAGCAGTTGCAAGTGATGAAGAATTTTATGGTCGCGGAGCCAAATATCAAATTCCAAGTGATGACGCAGTTCTTTTTCAGCATTTGGCGCAAAAGGTTTTGGCAATTGATAAGTTAAAAGCACCTTTATGGCAAAAATTACAGACCAATCAGCAGCTTGATTTATATTTAAAAATTGAACGGCCATTATCATTAGTTTTAGCACAAATGGAAATTGCTGGAATTAAGGTCGATCAGCAGCGGCTAACGGCGATGGACAGCGAGTTTAAAGAACGAATTAGTGAACTTGAGGAACAGATCTATCAGGAAGCCGGAGAAAAGTTTAACTTAAATTCACCTAAGCAATTGGGAGTTATTTTATTTGAAAAACTGAAATTACCAGTTATCAAAAAAACTAAAACGGGATACTCGACAGCCGTTGATGTTTTAGAAAAGCTAAGAGGAATGGCGCCGATCGTTGATAATATTTTAAATTATCGCCAAATTGCCAAACTACAATCTACCTATGTAACTGGACTGTTAAAAGTTATTTCACCGAAAGATCAAAAGGTACATACGCGTTATACACAAACGCTGACAGCTACCGGCAGGTTGTCTTCAGTCGATCCTAATTTGCAGAATATTCCAATCAGATTGGCGGAAGGGCGAAAAATTCGCCAAGCGTTTGTTCCAACTCAACCGGGATGGCAAATTTTTTCATCTGATTACTCGCAAATTGAGTTACGCGTATTGGCCCATGTTTCACAAGACCAAAATATGCAGCAATCATTTAAAGACGGAGTTGATATTCATGCAAATACGGCCATGCAAATTTTTGGTTTAAGTGATGCTGATCAAGTAACGCCAAATATGCGCCGCCAGGCTAAAGCTGTTAATTTTGGGATTGTTTACGGTATTAGTGATTACGGTTTGTCGCAAAACATTGGAATTTCTCGGGCACAAGCCAAAAGTTTTATTGCCAAGTATTTTGAAGTTTTTCCTGGAGTGCATGAGTATATGAAAAAAATTGTAGTTGTTGCTCAAGAACAAGGCTACGTTGAAACAATTTTTAAGCGGCGCCGTTATCTACCGCAAATTAAAAGTCGTAATTATAATTTACGTTCGTTTGCTGAACGAACGGCGATGAACACTCCGATTCAAGGAAGCGCAGCCGATATTATTAAAGTTGCAATGATTCGGATGCAACGAGCTTTAAAAGAACAGCATTTGCAAGCAAAAATGCTGTTACAGGTCCATGATGAACTTATCTTTGAAGCTCCAGCAGCTGAAGTTTCGATTCTAGAGAAATTGGTGCCCAAGATCATGGACAGTGCTGTTTCACTAGCTGTGCCGTTAAAAGTGGAGAGTGCTTACGGAGATACATGGTTTGATGCTAAATAAAAGGAGAAATGTAGTTTGCCAGAGTTGCCAGAAGTAGAAACTGTTCGTCGTGGTTTAGTAAAATTAATTAAAAACAAAACAATTAAGCAAGTAAAAGTAATCTATCCTAAAATAGTTGTCGGCGATCCGTTGGAATTTGCGCAACAACTACAAAATAAAAAAATTGAATCAATTGGACGCCGTGGTAAGTTTTTATTATTTAATTTCAATCAGGGAGTGACGATGGTTTCGCATTTGCGAATGGAAGGAAAATATTTTGTTAAATCAGCTGATAAGCCACTCGAAAAACATACACATGTAGTTTTTTCCTTTACGGATGGTTTGCAGCTGAGATACAATGATGTTCGAAAATTTGGTCGGATGCAGTTGGTAAAAACCAATTCAATTGCACAATTGCCTAATTTGGCAAAGTTGGGACCGGAACCTTTGAGTGATCAATTTGTTTTGCCAGATTTTGTGCAGAAATTGGCTAATAAGAAAAAAGCAATTAAAGCAGTTTTGTTGGATCAAACAGTAGTTGCGGGGTTGGGAAACATCTATGCTGATGAAGTTTTGTGGTTAAGTAAGATTCATCCATTGACGCCGGCAGCCAAATTATCAGTCAAACAGATCTCGGTATTGCGTCAGCAGATAATTACTGAACTAACTGCTGCTGTAAAAGCTGGTGGAACAACTGTTCGTAGCTATACAGATGCATTTGAACATTCCGGTAATTTTCAATTTGATTTGCACGTTTATGGAAGACAAGGGCAGCCTTGTCAGCGTTGTGGCAGTCAGATTGTGAAAATTCGGGTAGCACAGCGGGGAACTCATTTTTGCCCAAATTGTCAGCAGGTGATCAAATGACCTATGTTTTAGGTTTAACGGGTGGAATTGCTTCTGGAAAATCAACTGTTGCTAAAATTCTTTCAGAAAATGGTGCTGAGATTATTGATGCCGATCAAATTGCGCGTCAAGTTGTTGTTCCGGGAACAATTGGCTTGAAGCAGATTACGCAAGTGTTTGGTACTAAAATTTTAACGACTACTGGACAATTGAATCGAAAAAAGTTAGGTGAAATTGTTTTTTCCAATCCAGATGATTTAAAAAAATTGACTGCCATTACGGCTCCTTTAATTCGCCGTGAGTTAAAGCTACAGTTAGCAAAATTGCAGCAGCAACAGGTAAAATTAGTTGTTTTAATGATACCGCTATTATTTGAAACTGGTTATCAAACTTGGTGTGATGAAACACTGAGCGTGACTTTACCGTTAAAACTGCAATTACAACGTTTGCAGCAGCGGGATCAGTTAACAACGGCGGCGGCTCAAGCAAGAATTGCTACTCAAATGTCAGGTAAGAAACGAGATCAATTGGCAGATACAGTAATTGACAATTCACAAGGAATTGGCGCTTTAGAAAAGCAAGTGATAAAATGGCTTCAAGAAAGAAATTTAACATGATGAGAAATAACGGGGTGAAATAAATGAGATGTCCTCATTGTCAGCATAATGGTTCGCGTGTAGTTGACAGTCGGCCAACCGATGATGGTAAGGTTATTCGGCGTCGACGAGAATGTGAAGCGTGTGGTTTTCGTTTCACAACATTCGAACGAATTGAAGAAACTCCGCTGCTGGTAATTAAAAAAAATGGTGATCGAGAAGAATTCAGCCGGGAAAAAATTTTGCGCGGAATTATTCGTGCCGCGGAAAAGCGACCGGTCGCGATGGAAGAAATCACTAAAATTGTTGATGAAGTAGAAAGTAAAGTTCGCACACTTGGAGAAAATGAAGTTTCAACGCAGCTGATTGGTGAGTACATTATGGGTTTGCTGGCTGATGTTGATGAGATTTCTTATATTCGTTTTGCGAGTGTTTACCGTCAGTTTAAAGATATGAGTGTTTTTATGAAAGAATTAGAAGAAATGATGGCTCGCGATAAAAAAAACAACAACGCAGCAGATCAAGAAAAAAAAGAAAAATAAGGTGAAATGGCAGGTGTTATTGAATGGATAAACAGGAATTTAAGCTGTCACCTACGACTCATTTTATTGCAACAGCCCAACAACGGTTATTTAGCAGCGATTTAGAGATAGTACTCTGGCTTTATCAGCCAATGTTGGGAGCGGCAGCAGCGGCTGTTTATAATTTATTGCACTCATTAGCACAAGTAACGACTGAAAAGCTGGAAATTAAGCGTTTATTGGAACAATTAGCTATCGGTTTGCCTGATTTTGCTAATTCGCAGTCACAATTAGAGGCCTTGGGATTGCTTAGAACTTTTCAAAAAAAAGCCGCTTTTGATGAGCAAGTATCATTTTGGGTCCAACGTCCGGTACAACCGGAAACCTTTTTTCAAGACGACTTGTTGCGCAGCCTATTGTTGGAAACTGTTGGTGAACCGGCTTATCGCCGTCTTTACCAACATTTTTTTAAGACAGCACCTGATCCAGCAACTGCCGGAACTGAAATTTCTAAAAGCTTTTTAGAAATATATCAAGTTAATCAAACGGAGCTGTCTAATGCACAAGTCAATGACTTAAAATTACAGTTACAGCCACCGGCAGTACCACTTATTAAGGGTTGTTCATTGGATTTTGCTTTTTTGAAAACATTATTACAGCGGTCATTTTTGGATACAACTCAGATCTGGCAGCATCGTCGTTTTTTAGCAACTGCCAATGTGGTCTATGGGCTTGATGAACTATCTTTGCTTAAACTGCTGGAAAATGCTGCTGATATGCAAACAAACCAAGTGGACTTTAAACTGTTTGCGCAGTTGCTACACCAAAATAATCGATCAAAGAATTCACGATCTTCTGAGACAAGTATCAGCAAAACGACTGAAAATAACAAGGTTGCATCAGCGGCAGTTCAAGCAGACGATCAACCCTTATTAACGGCTTGCCAAGCATATGCACCGTTGGAGTTTTTGCAGACGCTTAAAGACGAAGAAGGAAGTTTTGTTACTAATTCAGAGCAACACTTGATTGAAAATTTTGTTCAGCTGAATTATTTTTCACCTGAGGTTATCAATGTTTTGATTCATTACATGATTGTTGATCGGGGGATGACTAGTTTAAATCGCGCGTTTTTTGAAAAAGTAGCGGCTGATTGGAAGAAAAAAAAGATTTCTTCAGCTGTTCAGGCCATTCAGCAAGTCAGACAGGTCAATCAACCAAAATCACCAGTACAGCAAACAAACAGACGTTACTCAGCAAAAAAAATTGTCCAAAAAGAAAAATTGCCTGATTGGGCACAAAATGATTTTAAACCAGTGAAAGAAGCAAATTATTCTGCTGAGGAACGCCAAAAATTGCAACAAAAAATTAATAAACTTACGCGCAAAAAATCCTGATATTAAAGGAGGTGGCGATTGATGAAAGATATCGGCAAGGAATTCGGCAAAGAATTAGCCAATCACCATTGGAATGAAAACTATCGACAACTGGTAAAACAAGCCTTTGCTGATCCTGAAGTTCAAGCATTAATTGCAAAACACCGTTCTGAATTAACCAATGAAGAATTAAAACGCAGTGCCAGCAAGGTTTATGAGTTCGTAACAATTAAAAATCAGCTTAAGCGTGGTGAATCGACTTTAGCTCCAGGATATGAACCTAAACTCAGTGTAGTTAATCATACTTTTGAAGTTGCTTATGTTCCCAGTCAGCAGCTGCTGGTAGAGCGGAAATTAGCTGAAGTTCACTCGCGAGTCAAGTTGTTGAATCTGCCTAAGTCTTTACGCCAAGCAAGCTTGGCTGACTTTGAAATTGCTGGGCGCGAGCGAGCTGCTAATGCGGCCACTGAGTTTATTCAACAGTATTTGGCGACACCGCATGAATTTCATCAAGGTCTCTATTTATCGGGTAGTTTTGGCGTTGGAAAAACTTATTTATTAGCAGCAATTGCAAATCAACTGGCAGCGGAAAATATAATTTCGATGCTGGTTCATTTCCCTTCATTTGCGGTTAAATTGAAAAATTCAATTGGGACCAGTCAGAATACACCATTGATTGAAACAGTTAAGAAAGTTCCGGTGTTGATGCTTGATGATATTGGTGCCGACCAGTTGTCCAGTTGGATTAGAGATGACGTTTTAGGTGTAATTTTACAATATCGAATGCAGGAACAATTGGCGACTTTTTTTAGTTCGAATTTATCACAGCAGCAGTTGCTGGGTGAATATTTGACCGTTAATAATCGTGGAGAAGCTGAACCGTTAAAAGCCCAACGAATCATGGAACGGGTACGTTATTTGAGTCGGGAAATTGTAATGATCGGTCAAAATCGACGCAGACAATAAAAATTTAAATTAAAGCTTGTTTTTTTAAAAAGCGAGTGGTTTAATAGTAAGTAATTGATGTGGAAGATAAACGACCGATAACTACAGGGATGGCAGTAGTTGATTGAGAAGCTGCCTTTGATTCGGTTTACCACTTCCATTTACTGCTCAATGAAAAGTTGGGTCGGGCCGTGACCGTTAAGCACGGACTAGAGAAGATTGGTTTGACCAATCTTGAAGTTGGGTGGAACCACGGATAAACGTCCCAGATATACAAATTGTATATCTGGGTTTTTATTTTCCAAAAATTTAGGAGGGTTTAGCATGTCAAAGATAAAAATTGAATTTCCTGATGGTACTGAAAAAGAATTTTCGATTGCAACAACAGTTAAAGAACTTGCGGCATCAATCAGCAATAGTTTAGCTAAAAAGGCTGTTGGAGCAAAATTTAACGGGCAAGTAGTTGGACTAAATCATCAGTTAATAACTGATGGTAAAATTGAAATTTTAACCAAGGATGAACCGGCAGCTTTGCCGATTCTTTGGCAAACGGGTGCAGTTGTTTTGGGGGCTGTTTTGCAGCAGTTATACCCTAAAATGTATTTTGGCGAAAGTAATGTTACTGAACATGGTTTCTTTTTAGATACCGACAATCGTGAAGGCCAAGTAGCGGAAACAGACTTTGAAAAGTTGAGTCAGCATTTTCAAAAGATTGTTAAGCAAGCAGTACCGTTAGAAGAAGTTGAATTCGATGTCCAAGCAGCACTTAAATTGGTTGGCGATGACCCATACCGAAAAGAGTTAATCAATGAACAGGCTACTGCGAATCAAAAAATTACTGCGATCAAACTGGGTGATTACTATGATTTTTCAGTAAAGGCAGTTTTAGGGAATACGAGTGCTTTAAAAGTCTTTAAGTTGTTATCAGTAGCTGGTGCGTATTGGAAGGGTGCTTCAAGCAATCCGATGCTGCAGCGGATATACGGAACAGCTTTCTTCAAGCAAAAAGATTTGGACGCTGAATTGGCTCGCCAAAAGGAAGCACATGAGCGTGATCATCGGGTAATTGGTAATGAATTGGATCTATTCTTTGTTGATCCTAAAGTTGGAGCCGGCCTTCCTTATTGGATGCCTAAAGGAGCGACAATTCGCCGAACGATTGAACGTTATATTGTTGACAAAGAAGTTGCCGATGGCTATCAACATGTTTACACACCCGTATTAGCTAATTTAGACTTATATAAACAATCCGGCCATTGGGATCATTATCGGGAGGATATGTTCCCACCAATGGATATGGGCGATGGTGAAATGCTGGAGTTGCGTCCGATGAACTGCCCTTCACATATTCAGATTTATAATCATCATATTCGCTCTTATCGTGAGTTGCCATTGCGAATTGCCGAATTAGGTATGATGCATCGTTATGAAAAATCTGGTGCGTTGACCGGTTTGTCTCGAGTTCGCGAAATGACTTTGAATGATGGTCATACATTTGTAGCACTTGATCAGATCGAATCTGAATTTAAGAAAATTTTACAGTTAATGGTTAGTGTCTATGCTGACTTCGATATTACCGACTATCGTTTCCGGTTGAGTTATCGTGATCCAGCTAATAAGCGCAAGTACTTTGATGACGATGAGATGTGGGAAAGATCTCAGCAGATGCTTAAATCAGCAATGGATGATTTGGGATTGGAATATTTTGAAGCAGAAGGCGAAGCAGCTTTCTATGGTCCAAAATTAGATGTTCAAACCAAAACAGCTCTTGGCGGTGAAGAAACTTTATCAACTATTCAGTTAGACTTCTTACTGCCAGAAAGATTTGATTTGCATTATATTGGTGCAGATGGTCAAGAACATCGTCCGGTCATGATTCATCGCGGAATTGTGTCGACAATGGAACGATTCACTGCTTATTTGACCGAAATTTATAAGGGAGCTTTCCCAACTTGGTTAGCTCCACAGCAAGTGGCAATAATTCCAGTAAATAATGATTTGCATTTGGCTTACAGTCAAAAATTGCGTGATCGTTTAGTTGGTGGTCATGTTCGGGTTCAGATTGATGATCGGAATGAAAAAATGGGTTACAAGATTCGCCAAGCACAGGTTAATAAGATTCCGTATACCTTAGTTGTGGGGGATAAAGAAGTTGCTGCCGATCAGGTAACCGTCAGAAAATACGGCGAAGAAACTACGACAACTATGTCAGTTACTGATTTTATTAAAGAAGTTACAGAAGATATTGCAAGTTACAGTCGCGAAAATAATTAATTCCAAGAGATTGCTTGACTTTTAATTTGAAAGTTGGTAACCTATAGAAGTTGAGAAAAAAGCAGAAGCGCCCGCTTCTCGCCTAGCAGACATGAGCCTGTGGGCCGATGAACGATTTAATATTCAATTTTAAGCGGGGAACTGTGAAGAGTTTCCCGCTTTTCTGCTGCATTTCTCTGAAATTTTAATGGAGGTGAAAGACCATAGCAATTGATAAAATGGTTAACGAAGGCATTCGTGCCCGTGAAGTTCGGCTGATTGCCGGTGATGGTTCGCAATTAGGAGTTAAGTCTAAGCAAGAAGCATTAAAAATTGCTGAACAAGAAAGCTTAGATCTCGTGTTAGTTGCCCCTAAGGCAAAGCCACCAGTTGCCAGAGTCATGGATTATGGAAAGTATCGTTTTGAGTTGCAGAAAAAGCAGCGTGAAGCGCGAAAAAACCAAAAAATTGTTAACGTCAAAGAAGTTCGATTGAGTCCAACAATTGATATTAATGATTTTAATACCAAAATGAAAAATGCTCGTAAGTTTATGGCTAAGGGTGATAAAGTTAAAGTTTCGATTCGGTTTAAGGGTCGAGCAATTACCCATAAGGAAATTGGTTACGGGGTTTTGGATCGCTTCGCTAAAGCGACAGCTGATATTGCTGTTGTTGAATCTAGAGCTAAAATGGACGGCCGGAGTATGTTTATGATGCTTACTCCTAAGACTGAAAACAAAGCTTAATATTTAGGAGGAAGAATAGGTTATGCCAAAACAAAAAACACATCGCGCATCGGTTAAACGCTTTAAGCGGACAGGAAATGGTGGATTGAAGCGTTCAAATGCTTTTACCAGCCATCGTTTCCACGGAAAAACAAAGAAGCAGCGCCGTCAATTGCGTAAAGCATCAATGGTTTCGAGTTCAGATATGAAGCGGATCAAACAGATGCTGTCACAAGTTAAATAATTTTCATAAAATGAAAGTGGTGCAAAAGTTACCAGTCTTTGAACTTTAATGCGAAAGTACCTACCAGTTTGTAGAGTTAACTGTGAGTAATTTGGATTAAGTGAAAAAGTCTGACTTTTGAGACACGTTTGTTCGCAAATATCAATAGAACTGAATAAAAGATTGATTTTATTGCAGTTCTCAGCAGGGCTGCTCGATTTCATCGGGCAATTTTAAGGGAGGAATTATTATGCCACGTGTTAAGGGCGGTACAGTTACGCGTCAGCGTCGTAAAAAGATTATTAAATTAGCTAAAGGATATCGCGGTTCAAAGCGAGTTCTATTTAAATCAGCTAAAGAACAGGTTTTAAAATCATACCAATATGCATTTCGTGATCGTCGTAAAAACAAAACTAATTTTCGTAAATTATGGATTGCACGGATCAATGCTGCTGCACGGATGAACGATATTAGTTATAGTCAATTGATGCATGGATTGAAGTTGGCTGAGATTGAAGTCAACCGTAAAATGCTTGCTGATTTAGCAGTTACTGATGAAGCTGGTTTTACAGCAATAGTTGCAGAAGCAAAAAAGGCATTAGCTAAGTAAGATGTTTTATTGGAGATAAAAACTGTAAAGGCCGGGACAAAACTTTTGTTTTGATCCAGGCCTTTAGTTTTAATTGCTATAATAGATTTAAATCAATAAAGCATGTTTGACTTTGTTTTGCGTATTATGTTGTTTTTGACCTATAATAAAGGTCAAAAGAAAATGGGAGTGTCACGTATGTTTACACGGTTAAAACCAACCTGGATGTTAGAATCAATTTTTGATTTAACACCGCAAGACTTGGAGGCCCAAGGAATCAAAGCAATCTTAACCGATTTGGATAACACTTTGATTGCTTGGAATCAGCCAAACGGATCGCAGCGGTTAAAGACTTGGCTTAAGCAAATGAAAACTGCTTCAATTCCAGTAATCATTGTTTCAAATAATAGTCGGGTTCGGATCGCGGCTTTTGCTGCACCACTCAACTTGACTTTTGTTGCTCGGGCAATGAAACCTTTGGGAGTGGGTGTTGAGCGCGCAGTCAAAGTTTCTGGTCTAAAAAAGCAAGAAGTTGTTTTAATTGGTGATCAATTATTAACAGATGTTATTGCGGCTAATCGTGCCGGTATTCGCAGTGTTTTGGTCCGACCTTTAGTCGAAACCGATGCTTGGAATACTAAAATTAACCGTTTTTTTGAAAGAATACTGAAACATTATTTGCAGAAGAAAAATTTAATGGCAAGAAAATGGGGGAAGAAACTCGATGGTCGCTAAAGCGCAATATTGTATTGGTTGTGGAGTTAAGCTGCAAACAACTGATCCGCAAGGACTAGGATTTGTTCCTGAAAATGTTTTAGAAAAAAGCATTGCAGCTGGCAACAACGAACTTTATTGTCAAAGGTGTTTTCGTTTACGGCATTATAATGAAATGCTGCCGGTCTCATTAACTAATGATGATTTTTTACAGATATTGACAAAAGTTGGTCAACAGCAGGCATTGGTAGTCAATGTGGTTGATATCTTCGACTTTAATGGATCGGTTTTAGCATCTTTACCGCGTTTTGTGGGCGATAATCCAATTATATTAGTTGGCAATAAAGCCGATTTACTGCCTAAATCACTTAAAAGAACTAAAATTAAAGAGTGGCTGCGGCAGCGGGCCTATGAAATCGGATTGCATCCGGTTGCGGTAGTACTAATTAGTGCGGCTAAAAACTTGGGAATTGATGATTTACTAACACAAATCAATAATTATCGTCAAAAAAGAGATGTTTGTGTGGTTGGTGTAACTAATGTCGGCAAGTCAACACTGATTAATCGTTTAGTAGCGCGTTCTGGTGGTAATGATGACTTATTGACGGTTTCGCGCTTCCCAGGAACAACTTTGGATATTATCAAATTACCTTTAGATGATGGTGGCAATTTGTGGGATACTCCTGGTATTGTTCAAACTAAGCAGCTGACTAATCGTCTAAGTCCCAAAGAATTGAAGTATGTGCAACCAGCAAGCGAGTTAAAGCCGAAAACTTATCAGCTTAATTCGAATCAGACTTTGTTTTTAGGCGGACTGGCACGTTTTGATTATTTGAGCAGCGAGAGCAAATCAGTTGTTGTTTATTTAAGCAATCGGTTGTTAATTCATCGAACAAAGACTGCCAACGCTGATAGTTTTTTTGAACGGCATTTAGGTGGTTTGTTGCAGCCGCCATTCGAACAAAATACTGCTGAGTTTGCCCATCCCAAACGGCATATTTTTAAAGCAGAACAAAAAAGTGACATTGTATTAGCTGGATTAGGTTGGATAACAGTGTCAGCTAATACAACGGTTGCAATTTGGACAGCAGCAGGAGTCGGTGTTTCAATTAGGAAGGCAATGATTTAAAATGAGCTCAGAAAATTTAAATAATAAACAAAAAAAATGGCTGAAAGCCCAAGCACATACTATGCGACCAGTAGTGCAAGTAGGTAAAGAAGGTTGTTCACCAGAGTGGCTTGAACAGCTAAAGCTAGCAATTGAGAAGCGAGAATTGTTAAAAATTTCAGTTTTAGCCAATGCGGCAGTTGATGAATTGGAAACAAAAGAATTTTTAGAAGCAAATTCAAAAATGCAGGTGATTCAGATTTTAGGCCATGTTTTAACGGTTTATTGTCCAGCCAAGAAACTCGCTAATCGGAACTTTTCGACGCAATTAAAGCAACTAGCGTCGACTAAGGAGTGAGCAATTTGACAGTAGTTACCTATCAAAAACCGATCGTTAAACCTGTTTTGCAGACTGAATCAGTTCTCAACAAAAAACGAATCGGAATTCTAGGTGGAACTTTTAATCCGCCGCATATTGGTCACTTGATTATTGCGGAACAGGTATACGAGCAATTGGGATTGGAAAAAGTTTTGTTCATGCCGGATGCTAATCCGCCACATGTTGATCATAAAGAGGCAATTGCGGCCAATCATCGAAAAGAAATGGTCCAGGCAAGTATCGCTGATAATCCGCATTTTGAATTGGAGACTTGTGAGTTGAAACGCGGTGGCATCAGTTATACTTACGATACCATCAAACAACTGTTGGCTAAGCATCCAGAATATGAAATATACTTTATCATTGGTGGCGATATGGTTGCTTATTTGCCTAAATGGCATCGAATCGATGAATTGGTTAAATTAGTGCATTTTGTCGGCGTAAAACGTGCTGGCTTTTCTTTGGAAAGCATTTATCCAATTATGTGGGTTGACGTTCCGCTGATTCAGATTAGTTCAACCGAGATCAGGCAAAAGGTTGCTCTGGGTCAATCGATTCGTTATTTGGTACCGGATAATGTTAATCAATATATTCAAAAAGAAGGTCTTTATCGTGAAAGAAATTGAATATCAGCAGCATTATTTTCCTGGTTCCCGCCAAGAATTGCTGCAAGCGGTAAAAAAAAGTGTTAAAGCAAAACGTTATCAGCATATTTTAGGTGTTGAGCAGGCTGCTTTAGCATTGGCTGCTGCCAACCAAGTTGATTTAGAACAGGCTAGTGTGGCGGCTTTAGTGCATGATTATACTAAAAACCGTTCGGATGACGAATTCAAGCAGGCTATCAAGCAATATAAACTAGATCCGGATTTGTTAAACTGGGGTAATTTTATTTGGCATGGAGTTGTTGGAGCTGAGATCATCAAGACTGAATTAAAAATTACCGATACAGCAATTTTAAATGCTGTCCGCCGGCATACAGTTGGTGCTAAAACAATGACTACTTTGGATAAAGTAATCTATGTAGCCGATTTTATAGAACCGGGAAGGGACTTCCCGGATGTTGCGATGGCACGTGCTATTGCTAAAAGTGATTTGGATCAAGCGGTAGCATTTGAAACCAAGCATACTTTAAACTATTTATTAAATGCCAGCCAAACAATTTATCCGGGAGCGATGGATCTTTATAATCAGTTAGTTGTAAAAAATTAAGGGAGTTGAATTATTAATTTGAAAAATTTAAAATTATTAAAAACAATTGTTAATGCAGCGGATGATAAACATGCTGAAGACATCGTAATTTTGGATGTGCAGCAATTAACAGCAGTAGCAGATCAATTTGTGATCATGCAAGCAGACAGTCAGCGACAAGTTCAAGCGATAGCAGAAGAAATTGAAGAAAAGGTGACTGCCGAAGATTATCAAATTAGTCAAATTGATGGTAAAAACAGTAAAAGTTGGGTTTTAATTGATTTAGGTGATGTGATCGTTCATATTTTTCAAACCGAAACTCGTAAATTTTATAACTTGGAAAAACTTTGGTCGCAGGCACCGCAGCTTGATTTAGGTCAGTTGACAGAATAATTGCATGAAATAGGTGAAGAAAATGACGGTTGTGGGAATCATAGCTGAATATAATCCGTTTCATAACGGACATCTTTACCAGCTACAAACAATTCGCCGCCATTTTCCTAAGGCGGTAATTGTAGTTGTTATGAGCGGCAATTTTTTAGAAAGAGGCGAGCCAGCTTGTGTTGATAAATGGACGCGGGCAAAGCAAGCTTTGGCGGCAGGAGTCAATTTAGTTATTGAATTACCAGTTGCATATTGTGTACAGCCGGCAGATCGTTTTGCCGATGGGGCAATTAAATTGCTTAAAGAGCTGAGAATTGATTATCTGGCTTTTGGAGCGGAGCATGCCGACTATGATTTTTTAGCAATGGCTAAAAAAGTTCAGCGGGTCCATGGTGATTTTCGGCAATTTAATGAGTCTTATGCAGCAGCTTATCAGCGGGCAGTTACTGATAAATTAGGCCACTCAGTTGATCAACCTAATGATTTACTGGGGTTAGCCTATGCCAAAGCAATCTTAGCTAATCAGGCAGCTATCAAAATATGGCCAATGCAGCGAATTGGTGCAGCTTATCATGAACAGCAATTGCCAGCTGGTCAGGCGATTGCTAGTGCATCAGCTATTCGTCGTGCTTGGCAGCATGATCCTCATAAAATCGTTCCATATTTGCCTGCAACCAGTCGAACAATTATCCAAAGAAAGCAGCCAGTTAGTTGGGATGATTTTTGGCCATTACTTCGGTATCAACTGTTGGTTACACCGCTAGCCCGCTTACGTCAACTTTATGATGTTACGGCAGGAGTAGAGTATCGCTTACTTCAACAGTTGGAATTTTTAAATGACTCACCAATTACTTTTGAAACATGGTTAAAAAAAGTTAAGACTAAACGGTATACTTATACGCATCTTAGTCGTTTAGCGGTCATCATTTTGTTGCAGTTGACCAGTCAAGAAGTTGAACAGCAGTGGCAGCAGCCGTATTTACGGATATTAGGTTTTGATACTGCGGGTCAGCGCTTGCTTCATTGTGTCAAAAAAAATAGTCTTTGGCCGCTGATTGCTAAAGTATCGCAAGATGAAAAAAACGGAATTATGCAAAATGATTACAAAGCAGGCCGGGTTTATGCAACTATTTGGCATGAACAACAGGATCTAAAACGTTCACCAATAATTTTAGATCGTTAATCAGCTGTCAAGTAAAAACCATTGACATTGCTTTAGTTGCCCGGTATAATCAATCTTGTTGTATTGGAGGAATCTTTTTGATAAAATGGACGCTTGATGAATTACGCCGAAATTGTACAGAACCGTTGGCGTTGAATGAAACGGTCGATATTTCATCGTTAATTAAAAGCAAAAATGAGAATGTTATCTCAGTTTCTCCGGCTAAAGTTAACGGCTTTTTTTCATTAGATCAATTAGGACTGTTGGGAACTTTTAAAATCAAAATTAAGCTGGTTTTACCATCAACACGCTCATTACAACCGGTAAACACTGAGCTTTCATTTACAGTTAGTGAGTATTACGTTGATCATCAAACTGATAATTTGGCAGAATTTGGCAAAAATGACGTTGTTATTTTTTTGGCGGATGGTTTGTTGGATTTGAGCGAAGTGGTTTGTGAAAATGTTCTAGCGCGTTTGCCACTAAAGGTTTTGACACCGGAAGAAGCTGCTGGGAAAACCGAATTGCCAAAGGGAAATGATTGGCAAGTAGTTGAAGAAGGCAGCTCAGCGAATGCTAAGGTGCAAGTTGATCCTCGATTAGCTAAGCTTAAAGATTTTTTTAAGGATTAATGGCAGTGTTGGTTGCAAAAATGCAGAATAACCGGTACAATTTTGTTTGTTGAATATTTATTTTAAAGGAGGTGGCTTTAATGGCTGTTCCAGCAAGAAAAACTTCGAAAACACGGAAACGTCTTCGTCGCACCCATTATAAACTTCAAGTACCTGGCTTGAGTGCTTGCCCAAATTGTGGTGAATTAAGAAAATCACATCGTGTTTGCCCAAGTTGTGGTTATTATGATGGCAAAGAAGTTGTTAAAGTTAAGTAATTAAGTTTATTCAATTTGTAATAACGGGTGTTCTAAGTAAAAGCTTGGAGCGCTTTTTTGTTTTTAAATTGTATTAGCCAGTGTTCGAAAATAAGTGCAGTAAAATTAGCAATATAATTTTACTGCACTTTTTGCGTAATGGTTGGATTTAGTAAATTTTTTCGATTACCGAAATCTCGCTGCCCTATTTATTATTTTACGTGAAAAGTGGTTAGATTGGGCAATTAAAAAAATTTACTAGCGGGTCTTTCATTCTAAGAAAAAACTAGTAAAATTAATTATAGATAACATAAACCTTTCTTATTCGCAGTAAATTGAGTTGGAGATTGAAGATGAAAGTGTGAGCTTCATCTTCTTTTTTCGGCTTATTACTGAGCAATCTGGAAAATTATGATAGAATTTAAATTTGGAAGGTTGGTGCATAAATGAAAACACATCAAATTGAATTGCAAATCAGTGCAGTTGGACCAGCACAGTATCCAGGAGATCAATTGCCAGAGATTGCTCTGGTTGGCCGTTCAAATGTTGGCAAGTCTTCGTTGGTCAACTCGTTGGTCGGCAGAAAGGGATTTGCTCGAACTTCAAATCAGCCCGGGAAAACGCAAACGCTAAATTTTTATACGATTGATCAAAAATGGCGGTTGATCGATGTTCCTGGCTATGGGTATGCTAAGGTTTCAAAAAAACAGCGAGCTGATTGGGGGAAAATGATCGAGAATTATTTGACACAGCGTGAAAACTTACGCGGCGTTATATCATTAATCGATGGTCGTCACCAGCCGATGGAACTGGATAAGCAAATGGTAGAATTTTTGCGTTACTATCAATTGCCGGTTTTGGTCGTTGCAACTAAAACGGATAAAGTTCCTCGTAATCAAAGAAATAAGATTAATTCAGTATTTAAACAGCAGCTGCAAATCGCCAAAAACGAAGAGTTGATCCTTTATTCAACAGTTGAACGTTATGGTCAAGCTGAAGTTTGGAACTGGCTTAATCAACAGCTAAATTAAGAGGATAGGTGGTATAAATGGAATTTAACGAATATCAGCGAGCAGCTAATCGCACGCTTTATGGTAACGAACAAATTTTAACGAATTGTGCTCTGGGGTTAGCCGGAGAAAGTGGACAATTGATTGATTTAATTAAAAACTATACTTTTAAGGGCAAAGAATTAGATCGCAAAGAAATGATTAAAGAAATGGGCGACGTGCTTTGGTATTTATCCCAAATCGCACAATGGGCAGATGTTCCTTTCGAACAAGTAGCAAAAACCAATATTGCTACTTTAAATAAACGATATCCACATGGTTATTCGGCTGATAAATGAGTGGTTGAAAGATTTGCAAGCTGATTTTGATTTGTTGAAAAGCTGGTAAAACCGAAACTTGCAAGTTAAAACAGAAATAATAGAGTGATATTATATACGCACGTTAAGGTAACTAGATTTGAAGGCAAATATTACTGCGGTAGTTGGGATTTTTGCTTAGACTTAGTTTTTCTGAAAAATAAGAGGTCACCAGTTTAACTGGTGGCCCTTTTTGTTATTTTTTATCTTTAGTAGTTTTTTTGCTGTCTTTTTCAGTTTCTTCTTTTTTTGCAGTCGGTTTAAGCGGATCAGCGGCAAATTTATCAAATAACTGGTCAAGTTGGTTTTGACGATTAATGGTAAGTCCCATATTGCTTTTCAACCTCCGTCTTTATATAAATAAGTCTTTAACATTATTCTAGCAAAGATGATGAATTTTTTCAAACATCGCAAACGTAACTGGCTTTTATTAACTAAAGTGCATAAAAATAATTAATTTCTGTTTTTTATTGCATAATAATACTTTTTAAAGTATACTAACTTTATTAAGTTAAGTTGAATAAGGGGTTAGAGTTATGAAAATTAAAAAGTTGCTGCTCATGCTTGTTTTTTTAATGCTGGGAATGTTGATCAGTTTTGGTCATGTTCAAGCGGCTGGGGATAATTATTTGCAGAAAGTTAAGCAAAAGGGAACGTTGGTAGTTGGGACCAGCGCTGATTATCCACCATATGAATTTACCGTTAAAAAGTCAGGAAAAACAAATTATGTCGGCTTAGATGTGGATGTTGCAAAAAAATTTGCAAAAAATCTAGGAGTTAAACTGGAAATTAAGAATATGGATTTTGATTCTTTATTAGTTGCCCTAGAAACGCATAAAGTTGACATGGTCATTGCTGGCATGAATCCGACACCGGAGAGAAGAAAAAGTGTTAATTTCTCGCAACTTTATTATCGTGGCAATCAGTATATGCTGATCAACAAAAAGGATGCGGCTAAATATAAAAATATTCATAGTTTTAAAGGCCAGACCATTGGAGCTCAGACCGGTTCTTTGCAGTATCAGCTAGTTAAGGAGCAGATGAAGGGCAATAGTATTAAGGGACTAGCTAAACTAAATGATTTGGTAATTGCATTGCAATCAGGAAAAGTCAACGCTGTTGCAATGGAAGAAGCAACTGCTAAAGCCTTTGCGGAGAACAACCGGTCACTAAAAGTTATTAATCCGCATTTTGATGTTACCTCAAGTCAAACTGGTTCGGCAATTGCTTTTCCTAAAGGTGCAGACAGTATGGTAACAGCTGCTAATAAAACAATTAAGCAGATTAAACAGCAAAATTTAATTAACAAGAAATATATCCCGCAAGCCGGTAAATATATGACGTCGAATACTAAGAAAAGCACGATGTTGAATTATTGGACTTATTTTGCTAAGGGAATTGAATATACTTTGCTGATTACAGCAGTATCAGTTTTCTTTGGTTTTCTTTTAGGAACGCTTTTCGCATTGATGAGATTATCACATGTTAAAATTTTTCATCTGATAGCAGTTTGGTATATTGAATTTGTGCGGGGAACACCTTTGATGGTTCAAGTGATGTTTGTTTATTTTGGGATTGGGACAATAATTCAATCATTGCCGGCGTTAGTTGCCGGGATTATTGCAGTATCATTGAATTCAGGTGCTTATGTTGCAGAAATTATTCGTTCTGGAATTCAATCAATTCCTGTTGGTCAAACTGAAGCAGCTCGCAGCTTAGGAATGTCACAGCGTGAAGCTTATCGTTATGTAGTAATTCCACAGGCGTTGAAAAATATTTGGCCGGCACTGGGCAATGAGTTTATTACCTTAATCAAGGAAAGTTCAATCGTATCAATTATTGGAGTTGGAGATTTGATGTATCAAATGCAGTTGGTCCAAGCAGCAACCTATAAGGGCGTCTTGCCAATCTTTATCGCGATGGTTTTGTATTTCATTATGACCTTTGGTTTATCTAATGTACTTGGACATTTTGAGAGGAAGATGAAGCATGCTTAAGGATAAAGAACAGACTATTATTGAAGTACAACAATTAAAAAAGTCTTTTGGTGATGATGTCGTCTTAAAAGACATTAGTGAAACTGTTAAAGCGGGTCAGGTAATTTGTGTCATTGGACCTTCTGGAGCCGGGAAAAGTACCTTTTTACGCTGTTTAAACGTTTTAGAAGAACCTACTTCGGGTAAGGTTTTATTCGAAGGAAGTGATTTGACGGGAATTAAGGAAGAAGAGCTGAATCATCTGCGACAAAAAATGGGGATGGTTTTCCAGAGCTTTAATTTATTTCCTAACTTAACAGTTTTGGATAATCTGCAATTAGCACCGTTAAAAGTTCGCCGCTTGTCAGCTGACCAAGCGCAAAAACAAGCGCACAAATTGTTGACGCAAGTCGGTTTGGCAGATAAGGCGGCTGAATATCCGGCTAGCCTTTCGGGAGGTCAACAACAGCGAGTTGCAATTGCGCGTGCTTTGGCAATGGATCCAGAAGTTATGCTTTTTGATGAACCAACATCAGCATTGGATCCAGAAATGGTTGGCGAAGTTTTGAAAGTTATGCGTGATTTAGCCCATTCAGGGATGACCATGGTAGTGGTGACCCATGAAATGGGGTTTGCCAAAGAAGTTGCTGATCAGATTTGGTTTATGGCTGATGGCTATATTCAAGAAAAAGGCAAACCAGAAGATTTCTTTGCTCATCCGAAGACAGAACGGGCGCAAGATTTTCTTTCTAAAATTCTTAGTTAATTAATTGTGCCGGATGAAAATGGGTCAATAATTGCAATTGCGATTATTGACTTTTTTTTCTGAAAATACCATTTTAAGTGATAAAATTAAAAACATAAAGTAGTCTTTTTGAATTTATTGTTAGCCTTGAACTGCTTCTTGGCATATAATACAAATGATATCTAAGCGTGAAGGGATTTAGAATGGCAACACAACATATTGAAAATAAATTGAAACTGTTACCGGATTTGCCGGGATGTTATTTGATGAAAGACTTAAATAGTAAAATTATCTATGTTGGCAAGGCGAAAAATTTAAAAAATCGCGTACGCTCATATTTTAAAAGCAGCCATGAGGGTAAAACGGCGCGACTAGTTAGCGAAATTCGGGATTTTGAAACGATCGTCACTTCAACTGATAAAGAAGCTTTTTTATTGGAAATTACTTTAATTCGAAAGCATAAACCTTATTATAATATTAAGTTAAAACGTGGTACAGGCTATCCGTATATTAAAATTACTCATGAAAAAGATCCACAGTTAAAGATCGTCAGTCAAGTCGAGCACGATGGCGGATATTATTTTGGACCTTATCCCAATGTATATGCTGCTGATGAAACAATGCAGCTGCTGCAAAAAGTTTATCCTTTAAGACGCTGCAATGGTTATCAAAAGCGTCCATGTTTGTATTATCATATGGGACAATGTCTTGGGGCTTGTTTTCAAGAGGTCCCACCAGAAAAATATCAACGGCAGATTCGTAAAATCAAATCATTTTTGAATGGCAATGTTGGTAATATTAAGCGCGAATTACAACATAAAATGACTACTGCTGCCAATAAATTGGAATTTGAGCGGGCAGCTGAGATTCGAGATCAAATTCATTATGTTGAAGTAACCGTTGAGAAACAGAAAATTATTTCCAACGACAATACACCGCGTGACCTGTTCAATTTTTATATGGACAAAGGCTGGCTTTCATTGCAGGTCTTTTATATCAGACAGGCAAGATTAATGAAACGTGAAAAACGGCTGTTTCCATGTATTGATACACCAGAAGCTGAATTGGAATCTTTTATTTTGCAATTTTATAATCAGAAAAATAAAATTTTGCCACGTGAAATTTTAGTACCTGCTAAAATTAATCATCAGGTTTTAAGTGAGATCTTACAGGTTCCGGTTCGAACGCCGCAGCGTGGACAAAAACGCGAATTATTAGAATTAGCGCAAAAAAATGCCCAGCTGATTTTGGATGAAAAGTTTCGTTTAATGGAGTTGGATGATCGGAAGACAATCGGGGCAATGAGTCAAATTATGCAGGCACTTAAACTGCCTCAGGGGCATCGCATTGAAGCTTTTGATCACTCGCATATTCAAGGAACTGATTTAGTTTCGGCAATGGTTTGCTTTATTGATGGGCGAGCAGAAAAAAGTCAATATCGTAAGTATCGTTTGCGAACAGTTGATCATGCTGATGAGGCTGCCAGTACTCGTGAAGTGATTCGGCGACGGTACGTGCGACTGCTAAAAGAAAAGGCACCATTGCCGGATCTGATTTTAATGGATGGAGCAGAAATTCAAATTGAAGCTGCACAAGATGTTTTACAAAATGAATTAAATTTAACTATCCCGGTAGCCGGAATGGTTAAAAATGAACATCATAAAACGGCTGATCTGATGAACAGCCGTTTTGAAAAGTTAGCACTTGATCCAAAAAGTGAAGGATTTTATTTATTGCAGCGAATTCAAGATGAAGTGCACCGATTTGCAATCACTTTTCATCGGCAAACTCATTCAAAACATTCGCTGGCTTCAAGACTGGATTTAATTCCTGGGGTCGGTCCTAGGACACGAGTTAAATTATTAAAGAAATTTGGTTCAATTAAGAAAATTTCTGCAGCTTCACTTTCAGAACTGCAAGCATTAGGGATTTCGCATAAGGTTGCTCAGACAATCAAAATTAGTCTGCAGGCATCTCAGTGACTATTTAATTCATTTGGCCGCTGCGGCTCATAATCAACATCCCATGGCTCTACATGGACATCAGTATCAAGTACATTGAATTTTCGGCGTAGTAGACTTTCAACCTTTTCAGTTATATGGTGGCTTTCACGCACGGTCATTTGCGGATCGACCCAGATGATAATGTCAACGAAAACATTAGCTCCGTAAGTTCGTCCTTGAATATTGTGGACTCGTTCAACACCGGGAATCTGATTAACTGCAGCAATATACTGTGCCAGCAAATCATCATCAAAACCATCAGATAAGGCGAAAGCACTGTCGGAAAGGATATCGTAAGCCGTTTTCAGAATTAAGCCACCAATCAGTAAAGCAACAATATTATCTAGGCGTGGGAAATGCAGGTTAGCGGCAATAATAGTCAAACTGGTTCCAAAACTAGTCCAAGCGTCATTACGGGTATCCTTGGCAATTGCCAGCAGAGAAGAAGATTTGAGCTTTTTAGCAATCCGAGCGTTGTGTAGGTAAATCGCATACATTAAACCACCGCTGAAGAGACCGACAAACAAGGCATAAATATCAGGGGTCGAAGTTTGGTTTGCTAAGATGCCTTTGATTGAAGAATAAATGACACTTCCACCAACCAACAGCATTACTAATGAGGTAGCAAAGGTGGCGATTGTTTCAGCTTTCCAATGGCCGTATTGATGATGCTCATCAGGTGGTCGGCGGGCAAGATGGAGTCCATAAATGATAGCTATTGATGATAAAATGTCAGTCAAATTATTTGAAGCATCAGCTAATAAAGTGGCTGAATGACTTAGTTGACCAACGACCAGTTTTAACATTGCTAAAAAAACATATGCTAAGGAGCTGATCATGACCCAGTGTTGAGCAATTTTTAAATTTCGATATTTTTCTTGCAAAGTAGCAACATCCTTAATTAATAATTAATTTGTTCAGTAAGAAGATTATAAATGGTTGATTGAGAAAAACCAAATAATTAATTTGTTTGGTTTTTATAATAAATTAGAAAATAATCGGGGCTTTTTTGACCGCTTTTGGAAAAACTGTTATAGTTGTGCATGTAGTTTCAAGATATATAATATCAGAATATATAACATAAGATAAGTAAAAAAAGGAGGCGCAGAGATGTTTGTTGACCAAGTCAGAATTAACGTAAAATCTGGTAAGGGTGGCGACGGAATGGTAGCATTTCGGCGGGAAAAATATGTTCCAAAGGGTGGCCCCGCTGGCGGCGATGGTGGTCGCGGCGGTAATGTAATTTTACAGGCGACTAATGATCAGCGTACTTTATTGGATTTTCGCTATCATCGGCATTTTAAGGCAACCAGCGGCGGTAAAGGAATGATTAAGGGAATGTACGGCCGGGGAGCTAAAGATCTAATCATTAAAGTTCCTCGAGGGACGACTGTTTCAGATGCCGAAACACAGCAAGTCTTAGGTGATCTAACCGAGGATGGGCAACAGCTAATTGTTGCTAAAGGCGGTCGCGGTGGCCGAGGAAACATACATTTCGCCAGCCCTAAGAATCCGGCACCGGAAATTGCTGAAAATGGTGAACCGGGAATTGAAAAAGTGCTGCAGTTGGAATTGAAAGTTTTGGCTGATGTTGGTTTGGTAGGTTTTCCTTCGGTCGGCAAGTCAACGTTGTTGGCGGCAGTAACCAGTGCTAAGCCCAAAATTGCAGCTTATCATTTTACGACCCTGGCACCTAATCTGGGGATGGTTCGTTTAAATGACGGTCGTGATTTTGTAATGGCTGATATGCCGGGGTTAATCGAAGGAGCAGCTCAGGGAGTCGGTTTGGGAATTAAATTTTTACGCCATATTGAACGAACGCGAGTCTTACTGCATTTAATTGATATGAGCAGTACTGATGGTCGCGATCCTTTTACCGATTATCAGAAATTAAATCAAGAACTGCAAGTTTATGATGAATTGCTGCTGAAACGACCGCAAATTATTGTTGCAACTAAAATGGATTTGCCTGATTCAGCTGAAAATTTGGCTGCTTTTCGGCAAAAATTACAAAAAAGTACTTCTGAATCTCCGCAAATTATTGAAATTTCGGCGGTTACACATCAGGGACTGACAACTCTGTTGCATCAAGCGGCTGATTTGTTAGCAACTGCACCGATTTATCCGACTTTAGCAGAAAGAAAACGACAACAACAAGCTGAACAAGGTGTTGGTGCTGAAGAAACTGAATCCTTATTCACCATTACCAGAGATGACGATGCTGTCTGGATTTTAAGCGGTGAAAAGATTGAAAAAATGTTTGATATGACTAATTTGGAACACGATGAAAGTTTAGCTCGTTTGGCGCGTCAATTGAGACATTTGGGGGTTGATGATGCGTTACGCGAACGGGGAGCTAAAGATGGGGATCTAGTACGGCTTAAAGACTTCACCTTTGAATTTGTTGATTAATTTTTTAAGACTGATCGAGGGTTTATATCATGAATCAAAGATTAAAAAAACATCGTTATATCACTGGATTTGATGGTGTTAGAACACTAGCAGTTGTAGCGGTTATTATGTATCATCTAATGCCGTATAATATTCAAGGCGGTTATTTAGGGGTACCGATTTTTTTTGTTTTATCAGGTTATTTGATTACCGATTTGCTAAATCAGGAATGGCATCAAAATGGAAAAATTGATGTTTGGGCTTTTTATCAACGACGAATTCGCCGGTTGTATCCTGGACTAGTAACAATGGTAGTTGCAACTGCCGCATATATTACCTTATTTCAAAGAAATCTTTTGTTTAATTTACGGGCAGTAGTAGTTACAAACTTTTTATACGTTTATAATTGGCTGCAAGTTCATCAAGGACAATCGTATTTTGATCGTTTTGGAACGCAGTCACCATTTGTTCATCTGTGGTCACTATCAATTGAAGGTCAGTTTTATTTGTTTTGGCCATTGATTTTGCTCTTTTTATGGGTAGTTGTGCGTCGAAGACAGCCAATCTTTGATATTATTTTTATCGGTGCTTTTTTATCGGCTTTGGCAATGGCACTGCTTTTTAGACATGGTCAAGATCCATCCCGAATTTATTTTGGAACTGATACTCGAATATTTTCAATTCTTTTAGGTGCCTCGCTTTCAATTGTTTGGCCTAGTGCATCATTAAAGAAAGATTTGCAAAACTCAGCTAGATTTTTCTTGGATGGTGTGGGAATTGCCGCATTGCTTTTGATTATTTGGATGTTCTTTCAGCTGCCAGGTGAAAGTGATTTGAATTATCGCGGTGGGATGTTCTTCTTTTCATTACTGTCGGTTATGTTAATTGCGGCTGTTGCTCATCCCGGAGCTGATTTAAATCGTTTGTTAAGTAATCGGCTTTTTTCTTGGTTAGGTAAACGGAGCTATGGAATTTACCTTTATCAGTATCCGGTGATGATTTTTTATGAAGCCAAAGTGACAAATATTGCGCAACATCCTTGGCTTCACGCCTTAATTGAAATTGCAATTATTGTTTTGGTTAGTCATTTGTCTTATACCTATATTGAACGTCCTTTGCAGCATTTTGATTATCATCGAACAAAAGAGGTTCTGCGGGAATTTGTTAAACGCGATTCACGCTATGGGGTAAAACGAATTTGGGTCGTCTTAGCAGCAGTTGTTTGTTTGACGGCAGCGGTTGGTTCATTTAGCACACAAGCAGCCCAAACAAAAGCAAAGGTTTCAAATCTGCAAGCTAAAATTGATGCAAACGAACAGGCTGTCAAAAAACATAATCAGGCTGTTGAGGGAAACAGCAAAAATAAGAATCAGGCTGATTCGGCAGCAACGATCAGTAGTTCGACGAGTTCAGCTAGCTCGGCAGCCAGCAGCTCTACGGCAGCAGATGGAGCTGAAAAGTTAACTGCTGATGAGCAGCAAAAAGCAACGACACTCCAGATCACAGCAGTAGGAGATTCGGTTTTAGCTGATGGATCAGTCAGTTTACAGCAGGTTTTCCCTAAGATGTATGTTGATGCCAAAGTTGGTCGACAAGCTAAAGATGCGATTGGTGTTTTGCAGGGATTGGCGCAACAAGGTAAATTGGCTCCGACTGTATTACTTAGTTTAGGGACAAATGGACCTTTTTCAGATGATCAATTACAACAAATTATGCAGATTATTGGGAAACAAAGAAAAGTTTTCTGGGTCAATACACACGTACCGACACGACGGTGGCAAGATCAGGTTAATCAAGCCTTGAATAGTGCGCAAAGCCGCTATTCAAATCTTAAAGTAATTGATTGGTATGCTTATAGTAAACAGCATAGCGATTGGTTTTATAGTGATAATGTTCACCCTAACGAGTATGGTTTAAAATTTTATAGCAGTTTTGTGGCTAAAAAAATTTTGCAGGGAGAATAATTAGCAAGTTAGCGGGATTGAACCGCTAACTTTTTTTAGCAAGGGAAAAATAAGTGGAAATAGTTTTCAGCCGAAATGAGTAAGCTGGATAATATTTAGAATAATGATAAAATAAAGCGTAGTCAGATTTATTGATGAGCTTTATAAAAATTAATGGAATGGAATTAATTATGGAATTAGAATTTTTAGGAACAGGAGCTGGATCGCCGGCAAAATCACGGAATGTCTCCAGTGTAGCATTGAAATTATTAGAAGAAATTAATGAAATTTGGTTATTTGATGTGGGCGAGGGTACACAGCATCAAATTTTACGAACGACAATTAAGCCTCGTAAAGTCAGCAAAATTTTTATTACACATTTGCATGGTGACCATTTATTTGGCTTGCCGGGCTTTTTAAGCAGCCGTTCCTTTCAGGGAGCACAAAAAAATGAACCACTGATTATTTTTGGACCGCAAGGGGTAGCAGATTTTGTTAAAACCAGCTTGCGAGTTTCACAATCCCGTCTGAGTTACCCGATCAAGTTTGTTGAATTAACGCAGGACGGTTTAATTTACGAAAATAATCGTTTTCGGGTTTACGCGGCGCATCTGAATCATCGAATTGAATGTTACGGCTATCGAATTGAAGAAAAAGATTATTCTGGTGAACTGTTAGTGGAAAAATTGATTGCAGACCAAGTTCCAAGTGGTCCGCTTTATGGTCAGCTTAAAGCAGGGAAAAAAGTTACATTAACTGATGGTCGGACTATTGATGGTCATGACTATCTTGGCCCAACTCGTAAAGGCCGAATTATTACTATTTTGGGTGATACGCGGCAAACAGCAGCAATTGAAAGATTAGCCGAGCGAGCTGATGTCTTAGTCCATGAAAGTACTTTTGGCAAAGGAGAATCACGCTTGGCTCATGATTATTATCATTCAACTTGTGTGGAAGCTGCGCAATGTGCAGTCCGCTGCCATGTGAAGCAGTTATTATTGACCCATATTTCGGCGCGTTATGTTGGAATTCAGGCTTTGCAATTAGCTAAAGATGCTGGTAAAATTTTTCCAAATACAAAAGTTGTTAAGGACTTTGATATCTTTGCCGTTCCATTTCCTACAAGAAAGCGAGGAGTTCATGCATGAAAGGATACAGTCAGCTTAAGGATTTACGTAATCGAATTGCAGTTGTTACCGGTGCTTCTTCAGGTTTAGGTGAACAAGTAGCTTATCAATTAGCTGAAAGAGGAGCAATCGTGGTCGTCTGTGCGCGAAGACTGGAACGTTTGCAACAAGTCAGTCAACGTTGCCAGCAGTTGTCAGGCCGCTTGGCTTTGCCGCTGCAGCTGGATGTCAGTGATCCCCAAGCTATTGAAGTGGCTGTTGCAAAAATTGAAAAAGAGTTGGGACCAATTGCGGTTTTAGTTAACGATGCCGGCTTTGGTTTAATGGAAGATTTTTTGGACTTTGATATGGCGATCACGGAAAAAATGTTTCGGGTTAACGTTTTGGGGTTAATGTACTTGGCCCGCTTTGTTGGAGTAAAAATGGCTGAACGTAAAATGGGGGCGATCGTTAATATTGCTTCGATTGCTGGGAAAATTGCTACACCTAAATCAGCTGTTTATGCAGCAACTAAAGCGGCAGTATTAGCTTTTTCAAATGCATTGCGCTTAGAGTTAAAACCACTGGGCATTTCAGTTTTAACAGTTAATCCGGGTCCAATTAAAACGGAATTCTTCTCAATTGCAGATCGCAGCGGTCATTATTTGGATAAGATTGGTCGCTTATCATTGGATGCCCCTGAAGTAGCTGAAAAGATTGTTAAAACAATTGGAACAAGTCGTCGTGAACTCAATCTACCGTATTTATTTGAAGCAGCGTTCCACCTCTATAATATGTTCCCTCAAGTCGGAGATTATTTAGCTGGCGGTCTATTCAATAAAAAATGAGAAAGGACCTAGTTATGAAAAATCAATGGCGTTTAATAAGTGCAATTTTCTTAATTTTGATAGTTGCAGTGTTTGCATTGCTTAATACCCAGAAGGTAAAAATCGATCTGCTTTTTTGGCGACCGGCATTTCCGTTGGTATTAGTGATTATTATGGCCGTTTTGTTGGGAGCTTTAATTGCAGTTTTGCTTTCTTTTGTTACAATTCATCAATTAAAAAAGGAAATTAAGAAACTTAAGGTCAACGAGTCAAACTTGGAAGCTGATTATCAGGAAAAATATGATAAGAAATTGGCTAAGGAACAAGCCGGGTATCAAAAGAAAATTAATGAATTAAAAAGTAAAATTGCTAAACAACAAGGAGAGCGTTTTTAGTGTTTGAGGCAAAATATCAATGGGTTCCGGCAAAAGCAGTTTCGAGTGCAGCAGTGGAACAATTAAGTAAAGAATTAAATTTGGCCCCCCTAACAACAAAGCTGTTGCTACAGCGGGGGATAACTACCCAGAAAGAGGCTGAAGCCTTTTTAAATCCAACGCTTGAGCAATTGGCTGATCCATTTGCATTGCATGATATGCAGCGCGCAGTGGAACGAATTAAACAAGCAATTGCCAGTGATGAGCAGATAACTGTCTATGGAGACTACGATGTTGATGGTATCAGCAGTACAGCAGTTGTTTATGAAGCTTTGATGGACTTGGGAGCCAAAGTAAATTATTATATTCCCGATCGTTTCAAGGATGGCTATGGTCCGAATCTGCAACGCTATCAGCAATTGATTAAAAACCAGACAGAGTTGCTGATTACCGTTGATAATGGTGTTGCCGGGTTTGCGGCAATTGAATTTGCACAAAATCAGGGAGTTGATGTAGTAATTACCGACCACCATGCATTGCCACCTAAATTACCACCGGCATATGCAATCGTTCATCCACGTTATCCGCAGCACGAGTATGCTTGTCCAAATTTGGCGGGAGTCGGAGTGGCCTTTAAATTAGTTTGTGCTTTATTGGATGAAATACCACAAGAAATGCTTGATTTAGTTGTTTTGGGCACCATTGCCGACCTTGTCGAGCTGACTGGAGAAAATCGGGCCTTAGTTAAATTTGGATTACAAGCTTTGCAACAAACACAACGACCGGGGTTGATTGCTTTGGCAAACAGTGCGAAACTCGATTTAACTCAAGCTGATGCTGAAACAATTTCTTTTGGCTTGGCTCCGCGGTTAAATTCGTTGGGTCGCTTGGCAACTGGTCAAATTGGCGTAGAATTATTAACCACTTTTGATGAGGATCAGGCAGCCGAGATTGCTGCTAAAGTTGAAAAACTCAATCAAAAAAGACAGCAAGAAACAGAAAAAATTGCTACTGCGGCTTGGGGACAATTGGAAACAGCTGACCAGCATCTGGTAAATGTAGTTGCTGGTGAAGGCTGGAATACTGGGTTAGTTGGGATTGCTGCTAGTCGTTTGGTTGAAAAAAGTCAACGGCCAACACTGGTTTTAGGAATTGATCCAGTAACTAAAATTGCTAAAGGGTCTGGTCGCTCGGTTGCTGCTTTTGATTTGTTTGCAGCCCTTGATCCACAGCGGCAGCTGTTTGAAGCTTTTGGCGGTCATCAACAAGCTTGTGGTTTAACGATAAAGGTCAGTCAACTGCCAGAATTGCAAAAAGTCTTAGATGCGGCTGCTCAGCAGCAGCATTTGGACACAGCGGGAAAAGAAAAATTGGAAATAGCAGCAACTTTACCACTTAGTTCAATCGATCAGAATTTGATTGATCAGATAAATTTGTTGCAGCCATTTGGACCGGGAAATCCGGCACCAACATTTTCTTTTACCGATTATCAGCTGGTCCAGCCGAAAATGATTGGCAAAAAACAGAATCATTTGCAATTTAGATTGCAAAATGCGCAACAGCAAGTTGCTGCAATTGATTTTTTCGCCGGTGAGCAGGGGACTGCTTTTATAAAACAACCGGCTGCTTTTAAATTTGTAGGTCATTTGACACTTAATAAATGGAAAAATCAAGTGAAACCGCAAATTATGGTGGCTGATTTAGGAAGCAGCGGACCGCTGGTGATTGATCGGCGGACCCCTAAGCTGTCACGACAACTGTTTGATCGTCCAGCAACGTTTTTCTTTTTTGAACAGCGGCATTATTCAGTCCTTAAACCATATTTTTCAGCAGATTCTAATCTGGTAATCGGAGAAAAACAATTATTGCAGCAGAAATCTTTTTCAGAATTAATTTTGGTGGATTGTCCGCCTTCTTTAAAGGAATTTGCACAATTGTTTGCACAGCTGCAAGTTGAGCAATTAGAAGTGATTTTTTATCCATTTACTATTAAAGCAGGAGTTAAAGTACCGACTCGAGCTGAATTGGCCCGCGTTTATCGGTATGTTTTAAAGCATCAGCAAATTAAATTAGCCGAAAATCTTGAACCACTTGCTAATTATCTGGAGTTAAAACCGCAACAATTGAATTTTATCTTACAGATGTTTTTTGAAGCTGGATTTGTTAAAATAGATAAAGGACTGATGACTGGTTGCGTAAGTCGCAAAAAAATTGATTTGACAAAAATGGTCAGTTACCGTTCAAAATTACAACAGCTTAAGTCGGAAAAAATTTTGATTCAAGGCAAATCAGCTGACTTAACCAACTGGATCGCACGACTTTTGACTAATTAAGGGAGCGTTTTATAAAATGGCAGTAGATTTAACAAAATACGTTGCAAGTATTCCGGATTTTCCTGAAAAGGGAATCATTTTTCGCGATTTATCTCCATTAATGGCTGATGGAACGGCTTATAAACAAGCGACTGATCAAATTGTTCAATTTGCTCGGGATAAAAATGTTGAAATGATCGTTGGGCCTGAAGCACGAGGATTCATTGTCGGCTGCCCGGTAGCATATGAATTGGGTGTTGGTTTTTCACCAGCGCGTAAAAAGGGAAAATTGCCGCGTGAAACTGTTAAAGCCAGTTATCAACTAGAATACGGAACAGCGGAATTGTATCTGCATCGTGATGCCGTTAAACCTGGACAGCGTGTATTAGTTGCAGATGATTTATTAGCAACTGGTGGGACGATCAGTGCTACAATTGATTTAGTTAAGCAGTTAGGCGGTGTAGTTGTCGGCTGTGCATTCATTATTGAACTAGATGCTTTAAAAGGTCGAGATCGCATCAAAGATTATGATGTCTTAAGTTTGATGCATTATTAAATTTCAACAGTCGATTAATTTTGACAGGAAATCCAGCATGGTGATGGTTTCCTGTTTTTTTGTAAAGTAAAAGAGTAAGTCAGGGGGGACATTTTTGACAAAACAAACATTTGCAATTATCGGATTAGGACGATTTGGCAGCAGTGTCTGCAAAACATTAGTTGACGGTGGTGCTGAGGTACTTGTAATCGATAGAAGTGAAACCAAAATCAATAATTATAAAAAAATTGCAACCCAGGCAATTATTGCTGATGCACAAGACGAAAATGCATTAAAATCAATTGGAATTCGAAATTTTGATCACGTCGTAGTAGCCATTGGTGAGGATATTCAAGCCAGTATCTTAGTTTCAATGATGGTTAAAGAAATGGGAGTTAAGCATGTTACAGCTAAAGCACAAAATAAATACCACGCACGAGTTTTAGAAAAACTCGGCGTGGATAAAGTTGTGCGACCAGAACGCGAAATGGGAAAACGAATCGGTAAAAGTTTATTGTCAAAAAATATGTTAGATTATCTGAATTTGTCACCTAATATTCAAGTAGCCGAAATCAAAGTAACTGAACCAGCTTTGGCTGATAAAGATTTAGCCAAATTACGATTCCGCAATCATTATCATTTAAATGTAATTGCGATCAAACGAGATGATGATATAATCATTTCTCCGCGTGCGGATCAAGAGCTGAAATTAAATGATAGTTTATTAGTTGTTGGGCAAACGGCTGATGTTGATCGTTTCAGTCAATCAATGAACTAACATTTATTGCCGCATTTTCCTGTGCTTTTTCCGATACCAATAATAAGAAAACAAGATTATCAGTGAAATCAAGGAAATTAGCAAGCCGGTTAGCAGGTAAGGCGGTCGATAAGTCAAAATAATTTTTTTGTGTCCAAGTCCCTTGGTTTTGAGCGCAAGAAACATTTTTTGAATTTTAATGATTTTTACGCTCTTGCCATTGACCTGAGCATGCCAGCCGACGTTATAAGGAATCGTAGTTGCTACCAGCTGCTGCGACTTTTTTTGATTGTAAGTAACACTAAGCTTGCTTTCGGATAACTTTTTAACTACAGGCTGTTGTTTTTTTAATTGTGCTAATCTTCGATCGACTAATTGATTATTCATCTGGTATAAAACAAAGTGATTAAGCCAGAGTGAGCTTTTTTTAAAGACAGCAGTTAAAACAATTTCTTGCCCTTTAGCATGCGAAGCAAGGTTAACAATGACTGTATGCCGGAAAGTACTATACTGATTTAATTGACGATTTCCTAGATAAAAAGTGACATTGTCGCTGTCAAGCGGGGCACCAAGGGTTAAATAATAAGAATTATTAGTTGTTGGAACAAATTTAAAAATAATTTTTGATTCCTTAGCCAAATTTTTCTTTTTAAAAATTGTGTCGGTTAGCCGTAATCGCTGACTAACATTTTGAAAGACAACTTCGTTAAAGTTTTGCGGAACAAAATATTGATCATTTTGATGACCAACAGCACTTTTCAGCCAATTGGTTTGAAAGTTTGTCGGATCATCA
This sequence comes from Liquorilactobacillus ghanensis DSM 18630, assembly GCF_001435235.1. Lineage (GTDB taxonomy): Bacteria > Bacillota > Bacilli > Lactobacillales > Lactobacillaceae > Liquorilactobacillus > Liquorilactobacillus ghanensis. The sequence goes on from NZ_AZGB01000005.1 coordinate 52,839, forward strand.
TAAAATGTTTTCATTGTTGTCAGCTGATTAGAAGCCAAGTAAGCTAATGGCAGACTCTGATCGTTTTGATATGTTTCAGTCAAGTTGCTGGTAGCAACGGAATGATAATTTTTTAGATCTGGTTTTTCAGTCAATTGAGTCAATGGTTGTTGTTGATTGCCACTTAAGTTTGTTTTGGGAGTAATGAAGTACTTCATTCCCAATAAAGCATCAGAAATAACCGTTCCGTTTGAATAAGTGACGTAGTTGTCACCATCTGGATTGCCCAGCATACCATAAAAATCAGGCATGTTTTTTTCTAAAGCGGAACTAAAGTAAGAGCCGGTATTCAAGTCATGTGCTAAGCCGTCATTTTTAGTTCGACTATAAACTTGACCAGTCCGAAAAAGATTTTTATCATGATTATGAATCCAAGTGGCATCTTTGGTTAAAGCCGCCGTTGGTTGTGCGTATTCTTTTTCACTTAGATAACTTAAATTGTTTAGCGAAAGAACTGCATTTACAGAAACTTCAACAATTACTGCGATGCTGAGCAGTAAAATTTTGGCTGGTTGGTATTTAAAATCAGTTGGCCAAAACAACAGTAACCAAATCAGGCCTGCGAAAACAGCAGACATGATTAAATTGTTGCTTGAAATAAAGCTGAGTTTTTTAAGATTAAAGAAAACATATACAATAATTCCAACATAAAGCAACAAACTAAAGCCGGCAGCAGTTTTCCAATGAGTTGCCGTTTTCAATTCGATCAAGGCACGTCCAGCCAGCAAAAGCATCCAAAAACTAACAATAAATGAAAAGCGGTAAGGATACCATACCGGAAACTGCATCCCATGCCAGAAAAGATCTAAGGGTTCAAAACAGAGCGATAGTAATAAAAACAGGGTTATTATTAGTGAAGCAATTTTTTCTTTCCAAGCAATTTGGCGTAAGAAAAAATAGGTCAAAAAACCAATTAAACCGAGTGAACCAATGAAAATGTTAGGCAGACCACTGGGCATTTGTTGAAAATTAAAACTGCCACTGATTAGTTTGGCCAGCATTTTAGGTGGAAAGTATTCAAACTTGTAATGAATCAATTGTTGAGTATACTGTCCTTTGCTTCCAATTAATGAATAAAAAGTTGGTACCAGAATAATCGCTGCTAGTCCGCCGCCTAGAATTGAATTGCCGGCAAAAGCAATGATTTGCCGGCGCAATTTACTGAGCGACTCGTAGTGGCTGCTGATCAGCCAACCGCAGTATAAAATCAAGAAGATGCTGATCATATATCCAGTATAGTAGTTGATGATCAGCGCTGCGGCTAAAGTTAGTGGATAACCTAGTTGGTACCGTTGTTTTAATAGCAGCTGATTTAAAAAGTAACAGATCAGTGGTAATAAGATAGCAGCATCCAGCCAAAGCAGGTTTAATTGATAGGCGACAAACCAGCCCATTAAAGCATAACTGACGCTAAGCATGACAACTTTTAAGCCACGTAGTTTTTGCGTTGCTTGAATAAAGAAGGCAAAACTTAAACCAGCGCAGCCGTATTTAAGGACGGTCATCAAAAAGATTGCCGCATTGATATTTTTAGCCGGGAAAAGCAGCAGCAAAAGATTAAACGGGCTTAAAAGATAGTAAGCCCATTCACCCAACATACCTCCGCCTAAAGCTTTACTGAATGAGTAAAAGAAACTAGTTGGATGATGCAGTAGGGTATTGCGAAAAAAAGCATAGAAATCGACATACTGCTGACCAAGATCAACTGTTAAGAGGCTGCTGCTGCCGAAAGGATACATATTTCGTGAGATAAAGTAACCACTCATGATTAAAAAAGGCAGCCAAAAACTTAGCAGCAGTGAATAATGACGTTTAATAAAATTAACAGTTTTTACTTTCATAAAATAACTCCTTAATCAAGTTGCAAGTTTAATTTTATTATACCGTGCATTTATAATAAAATATGGTGAATTTATTAAAGTTTAGTATAAGGGTTCAGCAAAATCAACTTGTCTATGTTAGGATTAAAGAGTATGGTGAAATAGTTGCGAAAAAGTCAAAATTATAGACTAATAAGGAGTCAGGATCAGTGAAGTTTTTACGGAGAAATCAAGTTAAACGACAGAAAGTTCAATCATCAATTCCTTTTCGGCTGAATTTTCTTTTTTTTATTGTTTTCCTGCTGTTTGCAGCTTTGATTGCGCAATTAGCTCATTTACAGATTAATCAGCAAAAAAAGTTTACATCTGAGGTCAATAGTACGGATACCAAAGTTGAGACCAAAAATGTTCAACGGGGAATGATTTATGATTCTACCGGCAAAGTGCTGGTTGCTAATGATGCTTCTAGGGCTATCACGTATACCAAACCACTAAATGTTTCTTCATTGAAAATGTATCAAGTTGCCAATCAATTGGTTAAGTCTGTTAAAATCAGTACCAGTGGCTTGACCAAGACAATGGAGGCTCAGTATTATTTAGCGGTACCTTCACGGTTGAAAAAAGTTGATAAGCAGGTAAAAAAACTTAAGGGAAGTTCATCAGGCTCCAAGCTTTATCAAGCTGAAGTTAAATATGTTAAACAGAAAAAATTAACAGCAGATTTGACGTCTAAGCAAAAGCAAGCCGCAATCGTTTATTCAAAAATGAGCGGAGCGTACTCTTTGTCGACGATTTATTTAAAATATAATGATGTAAGTGATCAGGAAATGGCTGAAGTTGGTGAAAATTTGACTTCAATGCCAGGAATCAAAATTGGTACCAGCTGGTCACGAAGTTATCCATATGGCAAATCAGTTAAGAGTGTAATTGGAACGGTTACCAGTCGTAAGCAAGGTTTGCCAAGTGACCAAATCAACAGCTTGTTAAGTGAAGGATATGCACGTGATGATAGTGTTGGTTCAAGTTATATTGAATCGGAATACGAAAATGTGCTTAAGGGTTCTAAACAGATTATTACTTTGGAAACACAAAATAATAAAATAACTAAAGAAGTAAAAACCTTTGGCGGCCAGAAGGGAGATAATCTGGTTTTAACAATCAATGCGGATTTTCAGCAGAAAGTTCAAGATATTATTAAAAGTGAAGTTGAGAGCCTTGCGGGTGGTAATCCATACCTTCCCGGAGCTTATGCAGTTGTTATGAATCCGAAGACAGGAGCGATTTATGCGCTGGCCGGCGTTAGCCGCAATTTAGATACCGGTAAGATTACTGAAAATGCTTTGGGGACAATTAATCAGACTTTTGTTATGGGGTCTGTTGTCAAGGGAGCAACGGTTATGGGTGGTTTGTTGTCAGGTGCAATTAGTCCTAACAGCAATACTTTGACTGATCAGCCGATTAAATTAAGGGGAACGGCTACCAAAGCTTCTTGGTTTAATAAGACTGGTGCTCAGGATATGCCATTAACAGCTTCTGATGCTTTAATGGTTTCTTCCAACTCGTATATGATGCAGGTCGCAATGTTGGAAGGTGGATTTCATTATAGTCCTGGAGCTGCGTTGAGTTTACCAAACTCAATTTTTGGAAAATTGCGGGGTTACTTTAAGCAATTTGGTTTAGGTGTTAAAACAGGAGTTGATATCCCAGGAGAATCATCCGGTTTTGAAGGAAAATCAGGTCAGGCTAATATTGGTAAAGCATTAGACCTTTCATTTGGAAACTATGATTCGTATACTACTATGCAATTAGCACAATATATTTCAACGATTGCTAATGGTGGTTATCGGCTACAGCCACATATTTTACAGTCTATTCGAACTTCAAATAATGATGGCAAGTTGGGTCGAACAGTTTATGAATTTTCGCCCAATGTTTTGAATGTTGTGCAGGCTAATCAGGCACAATGGGGAGTAGTTAAGGAAGGGTTATGGAAAGTAGTTCATGGTACGAATTCTTTACGGACCGGTGGACTGTTAAACAATGCCTCACCAGCAGTTGCTGCTAAAACTGGTACGGCTGAAACCTTTCATGGCTCAACAGAAACAGAAACTGATAGTAGCGTCAGTTATGCGCCAGCTGATGATCCACAAGTTGTTGTTGCATTGGCATTTCCAGGAATGGCCAGTGGTAATCAGACGCATGTAAGTACTCAAACAGCAGATACAATTTATAAAGCTTACTGGAAAATGGTTCAATCTGATCAAGGGCTTAAATAATCGTGTCAAGTAAATTTACTTAACGTTATCAGAAAAAATACTGGCGTTAACCGGGAAAAAATGATATTATTAAAAACGTTCAAAGTCGCAGGGCTTTTAGAAATAAAGTGCCGAGGAGGGTCAAGTAATGCGTGTTAATATTACAATGGAATGTACTGAATGTCATGAACGGACATATCTTACAAGCAAAAACAAACGGAATAATCCAGACCGCTTGGAATTAAAGAAATTTTGTCCGCATGATAACAAGGTGACATTGCATCGGGAAGTTAAGTAATAACAGGATTTTTCCTGTTTTTTTTTGGATTTTTTAACGGAAGCGTTATCTAAAATGGATCAATAATTAATTGCAGTTAAGCATGGTTTTGCTGGTTGCTGTTTATTAATTGAATTGAGAAAGGAATGATTAACGAAAACCGGGTTTAAAAATCCAAGTTTTTTTCTTATAATAAATGGAGGATGTCAGCGTGAAAACACTCTATGATGTGCAGCAGCTTTTAAAAAAATTTGGAATTTTTGTTTATGTTGGCAAGCGCTTATGGGATATTGAATTGATGGCTTTGGAATTGGATCACTTGCATCGGTCCCAAGTAATTGATGATCAAATTTTTATTAAAGCACGAATGGTTTTGACACGTGAACATCGTTTAGAGGAAAAAAGAGCAGCTAAGGAGGAGCAAAATCGTGGAAAAAAAGTTGATCGGTATTGATTTAGGCGGGACAACTATCAAATTTGCAATTTTAACCTTAACTGGTGAAATTCAACAAAAATGGAGTATCCAGACTAACATCTTGGATGATGGAAGCCATATCGTACCAGATATTATTACTTCAATAAAGCATCATTTAAAATTATACCAAATGCAACCAAGCCAATTCAGTGGGATTGGAATGGGTTCGCCGGGAACAGTTGATTTGAAGAATGGAACAGTTATTGGGGCTTATAATTTAAATTGGAAAACATTGCAGCCGGTAAAAACAGCGATCGAAAAAGAATTGGGAATACCATTTCTCATTGATAATGATGCGAATGTAGCTGCATTAGGTGAGCGCTGGAAAGGCGCCGGGGAAAATGACAATGAAGTTGTTTTTGTGACACTTGGAACCGGTGTTGGCGGCGGAATCATCAGTAACGGGAAGTTAGTTCACGGCGTTCAAGCTGCTGGTGAAATTGGGCACATGATCGTTGAGCCAAATGGTTATTTATGTACCTGTGGTAATCATGGGTGTCTGGAAACCTATGCTTCAGCAACTGGAATTGTGCGCGTTGCTCGCGATTTAGCTGAAGAATATGCTGGACCAGCTAAATTAAAAAAATTGTTGGATGATGGACAGGATATTTCATCTAAGATAGTTTTTGACTTAGCTAAAGAAGCAGATCAATTGGCTTTAATGGTAGTTGATCAAGTATGCGGTTATTTAGGTTTAGCGTGCGCTAATATCGGGAATTTGCTGAATCCGTCATTTATCGTCATTGGTGGTGGTGTTAGTGCAGCTGGGGAATTTTTATTGGATCGTGTAAAAAAATATTTCCTTAAATATGCTTTCCCAACAGTCCGGACAACAACTGAACTCAAACTAGCTCAGTTAGGTAATGATGCTGGTGTCATCGGAGCGGCTTCATTAGCTTTGACGTTTAATTAATTAATAAAAAGAGGTGGATTGATTTTGTTAGGCACGATTTCAATTTGGGTAGTTCTTAATATTGTTTTAGCGATCATATTATTGGGAATTGTTGGTTATCAATTCTATATATGGTATTGTGGGCGTAAAGTAGCAACCTTGCTTGACAATGATAAATTTAAAGCTGGCATGCATCGGGCGCAAATTATTGATTTAAGGGAACAAAGCAACTTTGATAAGGGTCATATCTTGGGCGCGCGTAATTTGCCGTTTAGTCAGTTTAAAATTTCTCGGGAATCAATTCGCAAAGATATGCCAGTTTATTTGTATGATCAAGGAAAAGCGTTGAGTACACGAGCGGCTGTCCAACTTAATAAATTAGGTTATCAAAATATTTATATTTTGAAAGATGGATTTGAACGTTGGGATGGTAAAACCAAAAAGGCTAAATAATAGTAAATTATGTGGTGAAATATTGAACGCTTAACTAAAAATCCAGCCAAAAGTATGCAAATAGTATTTATGTTAAAAAAATAAATGGCGAAGACAATTAAAGTTCAATTGTCTTCGCCATTTGTCCGTGAGAATTTTATCCTTGCTGAGCGGCATGCATTTTACGAACCGCGCGTTTTTTATGTTCATCAATCATAGCTTCTTTTTCTTCAATTGGATCGACAACATTTTTCTTAAAAGCATAGAAACAGCCAGCAGCGGTTCCAACGGCGGTTGCAAAACCGAGAATGAATCCTTTACCGAATACGTTCATAATTGTTTCCTCCCATCATTCATGAATTTAATTACATTATGACCGATGTGCAGTAAAATATCCAGTTAAAAACAGTTAGAAAAAATAGGGGGGGTGAGTTTCAATCAGACAAAAAGTTTTATTGATCGTGGGCCCGACAGCGGTCGGAAAAACTGCTTTATCGCTTGAATTGGCGCAGGCGTTTAATGGCCAGATCATTTCAGGTGATTCAATGCAGGTTTATCGCGGTTTAGACATTGGGACAGCTAAAGCAACAGCTGCTGAACAGGCACAAGTTAAACATCATCTGATCGACATTCTTGATCCAGCAGAGCCTTTTTCAGTAGCAGCTTTCATCAAAGAATGTCAACGAAAAATTGAGCAAATTGCTCGGCAAGCTAAATTACCGATAATTGTCGGGGGGACAGGTTTTTATTTACAAGCTTTGCTAGATGATTTTCAACTTGGCGGACAACCGGCTGATCCTGATCCGAAAATTCGCCAGCAATGGCGAGACTTTGCTGCCAAGCATGGCCAGCAGCAATTATGGGAAGCATTGGCCCGAATAGATCCAACAGCAGCTCAGAAAATTCCTCCAGCAAATCAGCGAAGAGTAATTCGAGCGCTGGAAGTTTATCAGCTAACAGGCGAAAAATTTTCTTGTCAGGCCGACTTGCCACAGCCGAAATATGACCCATTGATTTTGGGACTGAATGTTGACCGCCAGTTGCTGTACCAGCGAATTAACCAGCGAGTTGATTTAATGTTAAAACAAGGTTTGCTGCCAGAAGCGCGTTGGTTATTTGATCAAGGCGGCACGGCATTGCCGGCGGGAAAGGGAATTGGCTATAAGGAGTTGTTCCCTTATTTTGCAGGTCAGTGTTCCTTAGAAACGGCAGTCGAAGAGATTAAAAAAAATTCGCGGCATTATGCTAAACGACAATTAACTTGGTTTCGTAATAAAATGTCGGTAACCTGGCTGGATCCGCAGGCAACGGATTTTCAGGAACAAGCAAGGCAGCGGGTTAATGATTGGTTGAACGAAAGGTAGATTAAATTGGAAAATTTATGGATGGAACATTTCCCACAAGAATTACAGCAAAAAATTATACAAACACAGCAGCAGATCGCTCCACAAATCGCAGAAATTGAGCAGCGGCAATTGTACAATCAAAGTCGAGTATTAAATTGCTTTAAACAGCACCGGGTTGCCGAAGAAGATTTGGTCGGTTCTACCGGTTATGGCTATGATGATATTGGAAGAGAAAAATTAGATGCGATTTACGCAGACTACTTTCATGCAGATGATGCAATTGTTAAGCCGCAGATTATGTCAGGAACTCACGCAATTACAACATCGTTATTTGCAGTTTTACGCCCTAATGATAAATTATTTTATTTAACGGGAATGCCATATGACACTATTCAGCATGTTATTGGGGTTGCTGGCAATGAACCGGGAACATTGAAGGATTTTCAGATTGGTTTTGATTATCAGCCATTACTTGAAAATGGTGAAGTTGATTATCAGCAGGCCACTAAGAAATTGCAGGATCCAACCATCAAAATGGTGGCTTTACAGCGTTCTCGCGGCTATGCAATTCGGAAGAGCTTTACAGTTGCCCAGCTGAAAAAAATGATTGAATTTATTCGAAAGATCCGCAAAGATGTTGTTATTTTCGTTGATAATTGTTACGGTGAATTTTCTGAAATTCATGAACCGACTGAATATGGTGCTGATTTGATGGCCGGTTCGCTGTATAAAAATGCTGGTGGTGGAATTGCTAAAACAGGTGGTTATATAGTTGGCCGCAAAGATTTAATTCATTTGGCAGGTAATCGGTTGAACTCGCCGGGATCGGGTAAAAACGAAGGTGCAACCATTGGACATCTGCGTGATATGTATCAAGGCTTTTTTATTGCACCGCATGTTACGGGAGAGGCTATAAAGGGTGCAATTTTTGCCAGTGCTTTATTGGAGAAGCTTGGTTTGAAGGTTTCACCGCGCTGGGATGATCCGCGAACGGATTTAGTCCAAACGGTTGAGTTGGGCTCACCAGCTAAAATGGCTGAGTTTTGTGCAGCAATTCAACACTTTTCACCGGTCAATGCTTTTGTTGATCCGATTGCCAGTCAAATGGGTGGATATGAAGATCAGGAAATCATGGCTTCGGGAAGTTTTACCGAAGGATCAACAATTGAATTGTCATGCGATGGACCAATTCGACCACCATATGCTTTATATATCCAAGGCGGACTGACTTTCGAGCATGTAAAAGTTGCGATTAGTAATGCAATCAACGAAACTTTTTTTTAAAACAAAAACATGTAAGAAAAAGTAACATTGAATATTGACATCAAGGAATCAGCTTGTTATGATTAGTGCGTAGTTTAGAGGAGGGTTGTTATGAAAGAAAAAGAGCTCAGGCGTTCGCAAGCTGTTTTGCCAATTGGAACTGTGATGAAATTAACAAAGTTGTCAGCACGGCAAATTCGTTATTATGAAGAACAGCAATTGGTAACACCGAAACGTAACGAAGGCAATCGGCGGATGTATTCATTGAATGATATTGATCGTTTGCTGGAGATAAAAGATTATCTTGACGAAGGAATTAATATGGCTGGCATCAAACATATCTATGATGAAAAGGCACGCAAGCAAGCGCAAAAGAAAGCTCAATTGGAGAAGCCTTTGACAGACGCCGACGTTCGCCGGATTTTACGTGATGAATTTATGTCGGTCAGCGGCTTAAGTAAGCAGAATGAGTTTTTTTTCAAACATAACAAAAACTTCTAAAAATTAGAAATGGGGAGCGATGTAAATGGTAAAGCCTAACTACACCAAAGATGACATCCGCAAAATTGTCAAAGATGAGAATGTTAAATTTTTGCGATTGATGTTTACAGATCTTTATGGCGTGATCAAAAATGTTGAAGTTCCGGTTAGTCAATTGGATAAGTTGCTCGATAATAAATTAATGTTCGACGGTTCATCGATCGATGGATTTGTGCGAATTGAAGAAAGTGATATGTGGCTTTATCCCGATCTTTCAACTTGGATGATTTTCCCTTGGGGGAACGAGCACGGAAAAGTTGCACGGGTAATTTGTCAAGTATATAACGCTGATCGGACTCCTTTTATTGGCGATCCGCGCAACAATTTGATTCGTGTACTCGGTGAAATGAAAGAGTTAGGTTTTACTGAGTTTAATATCGGACCTGAACCGGAATTCTTCCTTTTCAAGCTTGATCCAGAAACTGGCAAACCAACAATGCATTTAAACGATAAGGGCAGCTACTTTGACTTAGCACCAGTTGATTTAGGTGAAAATTGTCGGCGTGATATTGTGTTGGAACTTGAAAGCATGGGCTTTGATGTTGAAGCATCTCACCATGAGGTAGCTCCAGGACAGCATGAGATCGATTTCAAATATGCTGATGCATTACATGCTTGTGATAATATTCAGACTTTCAAATTAGTTGTTAAGACAGTAGCTCGTAAGCATGGTCTGCATGCAACCTTTATGCCAAAACCGCTTGATCGAATCAATGGCTCAGGGATGCATATTAATATGTCGCTCTTCCATAAAGATGGCAATGCTTTCTATGATGAAAATGGCGATATGCAGCTTTCCGAAACTGCTCACTACTTCTTAGGTGGCTTGTTGCAGCACGCACGTGGCTTTACAGCTGTAACTAACCCAATTGTTAATTCATACAAACGATTAGTTCCTGGTTATGAAGCACCGGTTTATGTTGCTTGGTCAGGTCGTAATCGTTCACCATTAGTTCGTGTTCCGATTGCGCGTGGCTTGTCAACACGTTTGGAATTGCGGAGTGTTGATCCGGCAGCTAACCCATATTTGGCAATTGCAGCTATCTTGGAAGCTGGATTGGATGGCTTACGTAATAAGATTAAAGCACCAAAACCAATTGACCGTAATATCTATGTAATGGATGATGAAGAGCGTAAAGCAAACGGTATTAGTGATTTGCCGTCAACTTTGCATAATGCTTTGAAGTCTTTGCAAAAAGATGAGGTTATTGGTAAAGCATTGGGTCCGCATTTATACCAGAACTTCATTGAAGGTAAGAAGCTTGAATGGTCTGCTTATCGGCAGGAAGTTACTCAATGGGAACGCGATCAGTATTTAGAGTTGTATTAATTTAAATTTAATGGGTTATTTAAAAAGACGATGAGCAATCATCGCCTTTTTGTTTACTGTTCTAATTTAGATTAATCTTGTTGAATTCCAGTTAAATTAGAAATATTTTTATTAGCACAGTAAGTTTTTATAACCGTTCTTTATTTGCTAATTCTGCTTCATCTGTGTCATAGGTGTTGATCATAGATTTAGGATCAGCTAAAGATAAATATTTGATTTGTGACAGATTGGCTAGATAAGTCAAACCCTGTTGTTGTGTTTTAATTAAGAAACTGTTTTTTTGAAGAAATTGATGTTTTATTTTACCAGTTACTGAGTATTCATTGTGCTGCTGGTCAGTTAACCAAACGGTTATTAATTGTTTTTTTTCGAACGCTTGTTGAATGAAAAGTTTTAATTGAAAAGTCGGCATTTGCGGATGCAACGTTTGAGTAGCTGGCGTTTTATAAATTGTTTGGATTTGACGATAAAAATTTGTCGGTAGTTGGAACCACTTGTTTTGCTTAATTTCGATCATAGTTATTTCCCTCTTTCAGAACAAATGTTCGCTGTCTATATTATATGAACATGTGTTCGAGAAAGCAAGCAAAAAAATTAATTAATCAATTGTATTATTTCCAGAAGTTGAATGTGAGTTCAAAATGCACTGTTGCATCAGTGAAAATCACTTAATTTTTATAAGAACGACTTGAAAAATAATTTGAAAAAGTACATTATAGAATTAATAACTTTTTAGAGGAGAAGTATATAAGATGTCTAACAGGGGAATGCTAATCGTATTATCTGGACCTTCAGGTGTGGGAAAAGGAACGGTTAGAAAAGCTATTTTTGAACAAGATAACAATAAATTTCATTATTCAGTTTCAATGACAACTCGTAAAATGAGACCGGGTGAGGTTAATGGCAAAGATTATTATTTTGTCAGTCAAAAGGAGTTTGAAAGTGAAATTGCCGCTGGGGACATGTTAGAATATGCCAGATATGTTGACAATTATTATGGCACCCCTTTAAAATATGTAAATAAAATGTTGGAAGATGGCAAGGATGTTTTTCTTGAAATCGAAGTTAATGGGGCAATGCAGGTCCGAAAAAAATGCCCGGATGGATTATTTATTTTTTTGACTCCACCGGATTTAATGGAGTTGCGTCACCGAATTATTGAGCGTGGAACTGATGATCTGGCAACAATTGATAAGCGAATGCACAAGGCAGTCGGAGAAATCGAAATGATGCAGAATTATGATTACGCAGTTGTTAATGATGAAGTTCCGGTCGCAGTCGAAAAGATCAAAACGATTATTCGAGCAGAACGTTGGCGGGTCAAACGGTTTTTGCCAAATTATAAAAAGCAATTAGGAGATGTTTTTAAATGATTCTTTATCCATCAGTTGATGATTTATTGGAAAAAGTTGATTCACGTTATATGTTGGTGATGTTAGCCAGCAAGCGGGCACATGAATTGGATGCGGGAGCTTTACCGTTAATGTCAGATTATAAATCAGTCAAAAATGTTGGTAAAGCTTTGGAAGAAGTAGCAGATGGAAAATTGATTATCGATCCAGATGAAAAAGAAAAAATTTAGTTTGCTGAAATTAAAGTAATTTAAAATTGACTGGTTTTTGGTGTTATGCCAACTTGCCAGTCAATTTTTTTAAAATTCTGGTTAAAAACGATTAATTGGCAATCAGTCTGGTAAAATAGGATTGGTAGTTAAAAGGGAGGCCTGAGTGTGAAAAAAAATAAAATCTTAGTTTGTCTGACTGGTGGGATTGCTTTGTATAAAGCAGCCTCTGTTGTCCGTGGGTTAGTCAAAGCCGGCTTTGATTTAGAAATCATCATGACAGCAACAGCTCAAAAATTTGTTGCGCCATTGACTTTTTCATCATTGATCAAGCGACCTGTTTATACAGATGAAGATTGGTTTACGGCAGCCGATGTTTTACATATTAAATTAGCCGATTGGGCGGATGCAGTAATTGTTATTCCAGCGACAGCTGATATTTTAGCCAAGATGGCTGGCGGATCAGCTGACAATTTGGTAACAGCTAGTTTATTGGCTAGTAGAGCGCCTAAATACGTAATTCCAGCGATGAACGAAAAGATGTTGACCGCTCCGGCGACTCAGCGAAATTTACAGCAATTAAGCGCTGATGGAGTTAAAATTTTAAAACCAGCCAAAGGACTTTTAGCTGAAGGGTATTCTGGATATGGTCGTTTGCCGGAACCGGCAGAAATTTTGACTTGGCTGACTAAACAGCTGGCTGTGATCGATAAACAACAGGATTTACAGGGAAAGTGTGTGCTGATTTCAGCTGGATCAACGGTTGAACCGCTTGATCCGGTTCGTTATTTGTCTAATAACTCAACTGGAAAGATGGGATTTTCAATTGCTCAAGCCGCACAGCAGCGAGGCGCAGAAGTTATTTTAGTAGCTGGACCAAATCATTTAGCACTGCCAACGGGGGTCAACTACCAACCTGTCAAAACAGCGCAGCAAATGGAACAGAAAATGTTAGAGTTTTATCCGCAAGCTGATTTTGTAATTATGGCGGCGGCAGTTGCTGACTTTCGTCCCATGCGGACAGCTGAGCAAAAAATTAAGAAAACCGGATTGGATCAGCTAACATTAGAGTTGGTTCGTAATCCAGATATTTTACTTGAATTAGGGAATCGTAAACAACAACAATTATTAGTCGGTTTTGCAGCTGAAACGCAGCAATTGCTGGCTAATGCTACTGCAAAGATGCAACGAAAAAAAGTTGATTTGTTAGTGGCAAATGATGTTTCACGAGCTGATGTGGGATTTGGAACTTCGCAAAATGAGGTTGTTTTTTTACGACCGCAAGCAGATCCGCAACTTGTTTCTAAACGCAGCAAGTCAGCGATTGCTGATAAAATATTTGATTTATTATTAGATTTAGATCATCAAAGGAGGAAATAATTTGCAAGTTGCAGCAGTGATTGTCGATGTTCCGGCTAGACAAACTGATCGACCATTTTCTTATGTGGTTGGTTCAGAACTGTCCGGCAAACTGACTGTTGGTATGCGGGTTATTGTTCCTTTTGGTAGAGGAAATCGTTTAATTCAAGGATTTGTTGTCGGAATTACTGAAAAACCATTAGCGGAAACCAGTAAATTAAAAAAAATTAGTGAAGTTCAAGACTTAACGCCGGTATTAAATCCTGAAATGCTGGCTTTAGCAGATTGGTTGGCAGCGACAACTTTTTCTTTTAAAATATCCTGCCTGCAAACAATGATTCCTAATGGTTTACGGGGGAAATCAGAGAAAATAGTTCGGTTACTGGCTCCTGAAAAAGTTGATCAGTCTTTAAAGGATTTTTTTGGTCAAAAAGCCGAACAACAGTTGCAACCAGCTAAATTATCGGCAGAATTATTTAGAAAATTACAGCAAGCACGAAATGCCGGTAGTGTCGAATTACTTTATCAGGTTAAAGATCAGGCACGACCAAGGCAAGTCCGAGTTGTCCAAGGCTTGTTAACGACGCAACAAGCGCAAGCTTTAAAAAAACAACAGCGAGCAAATGCTCATCAATTATTAAATGTGTTGGACTTTTTAGCGAAAAATCCACAAATAACTATTCAACAACAGCAGTTGGAAAAACAAATTGGAGTCAGTGCAGCAACAATTCGAACGGCTGCTGCTAAGCAGTGGTTGAAAGTTGATTATCAGGTTGTTAAACGGTCAGCTTATGACCTGACAACAATTTCTGCAACGACCGCTAAAAAATTAACATCAGCGCAACAGCAAGTCTATCAGCAAGTAGCTGCTGCAATCCAACAGCAAACAGCGACGTCTTTTTTGCTGGAAGGGGTCACTGGCAGCGGAAAAACCGAAATATATCTGCAATTAATGGCAGCCGCTTTAGCCAAAAAACAAAATGCACTGCTGCTGGTTCCAGAAATTTCGTTAACCCCACAGATGGTGGCACAAGTTGTTGGTCGTTTTGGCAAACAAGTAGCTTTGCTGCATAGTGGTTTATCAGTTGGAGAACGATTAGATGAATGGCGGCGAATTGAAAATGGTTCAGCCACGATTATTGTTGGAGCACGTTCAGCCGTTTTTGCCCCAATTAAGAATTTGGGAATTATTATTTTGGATGAAGAACATGAGAGCAGCTATGCACAAGATAATATGCCGCGTTATCATGCTCGAGATGTGGCTTTATGGCGTAGTCGTTATCATCATTGTCCAGTTGTTTTGGGGAGTGCAACGCCATCACTGGAATCGCGGGCTCGGGCACAAAAGGGAGTCTATCATTGGTTGCAACTACCAGAACGGATTAATACGCGGCCTTTACCGGCGGTGTCCCTAGTTGATATGCGGCAAGCAGCTCAAACTAGTCATGATTCAGATTTCTCAAATGAGTTGTTAGCTGCAATTAAGCAGCGGCTAGTAAAACAAGAACAAATTATTTTATTGCTGAATCGTCGCGGGTATGCAACTTTTATGATGTGTCGGCAATGTGGTTTTGTGCTGAAATGTCCCAATTGTGATATTTCGTTGACTCTGCACAAAGATCAGCAGGTGATGAAATGTCATTACTGCGGTCATGAGGAACCAATTCCACGAAAATGTCCGGCCTGTGGCAGTCTGAAAATTCGTTTTTATGGTACTGGTACGCAAAAGATTCAAGAGAAATTGCAGAAATACTTTGCAACTGCTAGAATTTTACGAATGGATGTCGATACAACTCGGCGCAAGGGTGCTCATCAACAGATTTTGCAACGTTTTGGTCGGCATCAGGCAGATATTCTTTTGGGAACGCAAATGATTGCTAAAGGGCTTGACTATCCTGATGTAACCTTGGTTGGTGTATTGAATGCAGATACTTCGCTCAGTTTGCCGGATTTTCGTGCCAGTGAACAAACCTTTCAATTGTTAACTCAAGTTAGTGGTCGAGCGGGCCGAGCTAAAAAAGAAGGAAAGGTTATTATTCAAACGTTTAATCCGCAGCATTATGCCCTTCAGTTTGCTAAAAAACAAGATTATGAAAAGTTTTATGCTTATGAGATGCGTTTACGCCATCAAGGAGACTACCCGCCATATTATTTTACAATTCAAATCGCTGTCAATGCTGTCAGTGAACCAGCAGCTGTTAAGTATTTATTCAAGATAGCTCACGAATTAAAACAGATTTTAAGTCCAGAAGCCAAGCTGCTCGGACCAGTCCCACAGATGATTTTACGAATTAAAAATCATTATCGCTATCATCTGATTATTAAATTTAAACATGAACCGCAATTATTAGACTATTTGCATCACTTATTAGAAAAAAGTCAACAACAAAAAGCTGTTCAGCTGATAATTATTCGAGAACCAACCAATTTTATGTAATTCTGAAAAAGAAAAGAGGAAGATTAATGACATCGATTATTTTTATGGGAACGCCGCAATTTGCCGCAACGATTTTGGCGGGATTACTGCAAGATTCGAACTATCAAATTGCTGCCGTTGTCACGCAGCCGGATAAGTATGTTGGCCGCAAAAAAGTTTTGACGGCTTCACCGGTTAAACAGCTGGCCTTAGCTCATCAATTGCCGTTGTATCAGCCTGCTAAACTTCCAAAAAGTCCAGAACTAAAGCAGCTGATAGCACTGGAAGCGGATTTGATTGTTACAGCTGCTTATGGTCAATTTTTGCCCACATCATTATTAAAAAGTGTAAAAATTGCCGCTGTTAATGTCCATGGCTCATTACTGCCAAAGTATCGCGGCGGTGCACCAATTCAATACGCAATTTTGCAGGGAGAATCCAAAACCGGGATTACTTTAATCAATATGACTAAAAAAATGGATGCAGGTTCAATGTTAGGACAAGTTGAATTGCCGATTCAATCAACAGATGATGCGGGCAGCTTGTTTGAAAAATTAAGTCTTCTTGGCCGAGATTTATTGTTAGAAAAATTACCAGCAATAATTGCCGGCAAACTGGTGGCTGTCCCACAAGACGAGCAACAAGTTTCCTTTGCACCGATTATTACCTCAGAGCAAGAGCGACTGCAGTTAACGGCAACGGCACAGCAGCTTGATCAAAAAGTTCGAGCATTAAGACCGGAACCGGGAGCTTATTTTGCTGATTTTGGTGGTAAACGAACCAAATTATGGGCAATTGAACCGTTGAGTGAACAAACCGAACTGCCAGCCGGCTACGTTGTTGATCTGACCAAGCATACATTAAAGCTGTCGGCAGCTCAAGGAACTGTTTATCAAGTAAAAGAACTCCAACCGGCTGGTAAAGCACGGCAAAAGATTAGCGATTATCTGAATGGTCAGGGTAAACAAATAACAGTAAATCAGAGGTTGATCAAAGAATGAAAAGAAAATTTGCTAGTGACCATTCGGTTCGCGGTTTATCTGTTGAAATTTTAACACGTGTTCAGCAGGAAAATGCCTATTCTAATTTATTGCTGAATCAAGTTTTACAAGCTGAACATTTAAGTGTACGAGACCAAGCCTTGCTGACACAAATTGTTTATGGTAGTTTGCAGCATCGCCTGACCTTGGAATATTGGTTGGCACCATTTATTAAACAAAAGCAGACTTTGCCTTGGGTTTATGAATTATTATTGGCAGCAATTTTTCAACTACAATACCTTGACCGCGTTCCGGCACGGGCTATTTTGGACGAATCAATCAAAATTGCCAAACGCAATGGTCATGATGGTATTCGCAAGTTCGTTACGGGAGTTTTACATGCAATTTTACGCCAAGACCTACCAGATCCGACTAAAATTAAAGATCCGCTGCAGCGTTTAAGTGTTTGCTATAGCTTGCCCGAATGGCTGCTGCAGCAGCTGCTTAATGAAAACGGTCAAGATAAAACGGTGGCTATTTTACAGACAATTAATCAACCACCGCATCAAGCAGTTCGAGTTAATCAGTCACAGTTGACAACAGCAGCAGCAAAAGAACAGCTTGAAGCGGACGGCTTTACATGCGATTTCAGTCCGTTGAGTCCGGTTAGTTTGATTATTAAACATGGCTTTGCCAGCCAAAGCAAACTTTTTAAATCGGGAGCTTTAGTATTTCAAGATGAGAGTGCTGCCCAGGTGGTTGACGGTATGCAGGTTCAACCAACCGATCACGTGTTGGATGCTTGTGCGGCTCCTGGAGGCAAGACTTTACAAATTGCCGATCAATTAACTAGCGGTGTTGTTACAGCACTTGATATTCATCAACATAAGGTTAAGTTAATTGAAGAAAATGCTGCTCGGTGTGGCTTTTCTGCTAAAGTTGCGGCTATTTGTCTGGATGCACGTCAGGCTGCTGCTAAATTTCCACCAGCCAGCTTTGATAAGATTTTAGTTGATGCACCTTGTTCCGGCATTGGCTTAGTCCGACGCAAACCGGAAATCCGTTATCGCAAGACTGCAACGGGAATTCGCAATTTACAGCAGTTACAATTGGGATTGTTGGCGAGTATGGTGCCATTAGTTAAAACGGGTGGTCGTCTGACCTATAGTACTTGTACTATTTTACAGTCAGAAAATGATCAAGTTATTGCTGCTTTTTTGCAGCAACATCCAGAATTTAAGCTATTAAGTAAAAAAACAATTTTACCAGATGAATTTGACTCGGACGGCTTTTTTATGGCATCCTTAGAAAAAATGCAAGATTAATTGGGGGGCTGTGCAGTGAATTTTTCGTATAAGAGTGATATCGGCCAAGTACGGCAACGAAATGAAGATTATGTCGGGCTATTTAAAAATCAAGCAGGAATTCGTTTTGCAGTTGTAGCAGATGGCTTAGGTGGTCACCGCGGTGGGGATGTAGCTTCAGAAATGGCGGTTTCGCATTTGGGCTATCAATTTGAAACAACCAAATTTACTGATCCACATGTCGGAGCTAAATGGCTTGAACAGCAAGTTAAACAAGAAAACCAATTAATATTGCAGCGTGCAAATCAATTCAGCGATTTATCTGGGATGGGGACAACCTTAGTCTGTGCACTTTTTTTTGGCAAGCAAGCTGTTTTAGCCAATATTGGAGACAGTCGGGGTTATTTATTGAGAGACAAAAAGCTGTTTCAATTGACTGAGGATCATTCTTTGGTTAATGAATTGGTAAAACGCGGACAAATTAGCTCGGAAGAAGCTCGTCACCATCCGCAAAAAAATATTATTACACGGACACTGGGAGTCTCAGACGAAGCAGTTTTAGATCAGCAATTGATTGAATTGCAGGCAGGGGATCTACTGTTATTATGCACTGATGGTTTAACTAATATGTTAGAAGATAGCCAACTGCTGAAGATTCTACAGAACCCAGTAAGTTTAGCGGATAAATGTGAAATTTTGATCAGACAGGCAAATGCAGCTGGCGGTAAAGACAACATTACCGTTTTGACAGCCGCTATTCAAGACAAAGTTGAGGTGGCTGGAAAATGAGAGCCGGGTATGTTTTAAGTGGCCGTTATCAAATTAAACAGACTTTAGGCGAAGGCGGGATGGCCAATGTTTACTTAGCGCAAGATTTAATTTTACAGCGACCGGTCGCAGTTAAGCTGATGCGTTTGGATTTGCGTGATGATCCAGCAGCGGTGCGACGGTTTCAGCGTGAAGCAATTTCGCTGACGGAATTAACTCATCCTAACATTGTCAGCATTTATGATGTTGGTGAAGATAACGGAATGCAATATCTGATCATGGAATATGTAGAAGGAACAGACCTGAAAGCCTATATTCAACAGAATTTTCCGCTAGCTTTTCCGACAGTTGTGGCGATTATGGAACAAATTTTGGCTGCTGTCGATCATGCACATAACCATGGAATAATTCACCGTGATTTAAAGCCACAGAATATTTTAATTAATCATGAGGGCCAAGTTAAAATTACGGATTTCGGGATTGCTTTGGCAACAACTGATTCCTTAACGCAAACAAATACTTTAATGGGATCAGTTCACTATTTGTCTCCAGAACAAGCACGTGGAAGTGTGGTTACAAAGCAATCAGATATTTATTCATTAGGAATTATTTTATTTGAATTATTAACTAAAAGAGTCCCTTTTCAGGGTGAAACAGCGGTTTCAATTGCCTTGAAACATTATAAGGATGAAATGCCAGCGGTACGTCAATTTAATCCCGAAATTCCGCAGGCACTTGAAAATGTGATTCTTCACGCGACAGCTAAAAACTTAACGGATCGTTATCAAAGTGCTGCTGAAATGGCGGCAGATTTAAAAACGGCACTCAGCCCCCAAAGAGCTGCTGAAGCTCCTTGGCATCCCCAGCAGCTTTTAGATGATGAAACTAAGGTATTAGAGCCGCTCAAAGAAAGTGAAACTAAACAAGCAGCAGTTAAAAAAACACCAACACCGAAAAAAAAGTGGAGCAAAAAGAAAAAATGGTTGGTAATTGGCGCTTCATTTGCCGGATTTTTATTGGTATTAGGTCTAATTGGCTTTGCGGTCGCACCGCGATCAGTTAAAGTTCCTGATTTGCAGGGCATGACCAAGGGTGAAGCAGTAGCTGTTTTGCAGCAGCAGCAATTAACGGTCGGCAAAACGCGCTATCGGACAAGTGGAAAGTATTATAAAGGACAGATTGTACAGACTGAACCAGCTGCGGGCAGCAGTGTTCGTCAAAAATCTAAAGTTGCTTTAATTTTATCGAGCGGACCAGAGAAACGAAAGTTTGGAAATTATCGCGGACAGTCATTCAATAAAGTAAAAAAGCGTTTGGAAAAAAAGGGAGTTACGGTTTTAAAAACAGAAAAGCATTCAAAAACGATTGCGACTGGAGAAATAATGGCCCAAAGCATTAATCCTAAACGGAAGGTTGTTTGGCGGGATTCAACGGTAACTTTTACTGTCAGTACCGGGGCAACTGCCATCAAATTGCGTGATTTGACAGGATATACACGCAAAAGCGTAATTGATTATGCAAATGAATTAGGTTTAGTACTGCAAAGCAATTGGCAAGCTGGTTCAGAAAAGACAGCAAGTGATGCCGATTTGGTGGTTGCCCAAACACCAGCCGCCGGTACATTAGTTCAAAGCGGAGGTATTTTGACGGTTACATTTGCAGCTTCAACAACGGATGCAGCCAGCACTTCATCAACTTCAGCAGCTGAATCATCATCTAGTCCTGCAAGCTCAAGCAGTACGGATTCATCCAGTTCAACAGCCTCATCAGCTAACCAATTTAAAATGGATATTACTATACCGTATAATGAACCAGCTGACAATTCAGCTGATTCAAGTGCACCTGCACAACAGGTACAAATTTATTTAGCTGATGATAATCATAGTTTGGACCAGGTATATCAAACTTTATCAATTACCAAGGATACTAAAGTAACTTTGCCGTTTTCTTTGTCTAATTCGGCAACTGGAAAATATAAAGTTGTTGCAAATGGTAAAACGATCGCTGAAAATGATAATGTTACGAGCGAAAATTAGGGGGCAGTTAATGGTAAAAGGACAGATTCTACAATCACTCAGTGGCTACTATGATGTTGTGTCTAAAGGAATAATCTATCGGACACGTGCCCGTGGTAATTTTCGGCAAAAAAAAATTACTCCTTTGGTTGGTGATTGGGTCGAATTTAAGGCTGATAATCAAAGCGAAGGATATTTGCTAAAAATTGATTCTCGTAAAAATCAGTTGGTGCGACCGCCAATTGCTAATGTTGATTGGGCAGTTGTGGTAGTATCTTGTAAAGAACCCAATTTTTCAGCTAATTTACTTGATCGGCAATTAGTCATGTTAGCTGCGCAAAAGATTCAACCATTAATTTATTTTTCTAAGCTGGATTTGTTGACTGAAAGTGAAGTAACAGATTTTAAACTGATTATTAATAATTATCAGGAATGGTACTCGGTTTTTACAACCGTTACAGCAATTCAACAACACATAATGGCTGCTGATTTTCAGCAACAGACTTTAGTTGTGATGGGACAAACCGGTGCTGGCAAATCAACATTATTAAATCATTTGGCACCAAACTTGAAGTTAGAAACTGGTGCAGTTTCTAAGGCGTTGAGCCGTGGTAAACATACTACGCGAAAGGTCACATTATTTCGCATAGGTGAAAACTATTTAGCTGATACACCGGGTTTTTCATCCTTTGAGTTACAGAATATTGCTGCTGTTGAGTTACGGAATTTCTTTCCCGAATTTTTAGCTTGCCAGTCAGCTTGCAAGTTTCGTGGCTGCTTGCATCAAAATGAACCACATTGTGCCGTTAAAGCAGCAGTTCAGGAGAAAAGGATTGCTGCCAGTCGCTACCAAAGCTATTTACAACTGCTGACAGTTATTCAGCAGCAAAAGCCGCGTTATTAAGAGAAGGGATGATCATATGAAAATTGCTCCATCGATTTTAAGTGCCAATTTTGCTGATTTGGGTCGTGATGTTAAACAAGTTGAGGAAGCAGGAGCTGACTATTTGCATATTGATATCATGGATGGCCACTTTGTCCCGAATCTTTCTTTTGGATTGCCGATTGTTCAAGCTTTACGACCGGTGACGCGGCTGCCTTTTGATTGTCATTTAATGGTGACTGATCCTAGTACTTATATTCAGCCACTATCCAAGGCTGGGGCAACAGTCATTGGTTTTCACGCAGAAGCGACAGCTCATAGTTATCGCATTGTTCAGCAAATTAAACAAGCCGGTTGTCAGGCAGAAATCGTTTTAAATCCGGGAACGAGTTTAGCAACGGTTGAGGAGATTTTGCCACTAGTCGATGCTGTCTTGTTGATGACGGTTAATCCCGGATTTGGCGGTCAAAAATTTTTGCCGTCAGTATTGAAAAAAATTCGACGCTTAGCTGAAATCAAACAACAGCAGCATTATAATTTTGAAATTGAAGTTGATGGTGGAATTAACGACCAAACTATCAGTTATTGCCGTCAAGCGGGAGCCACGGTGGCAGTTGCCGGTTCATTTGTTTTTACAGCTGACCCAGCTAAACAAATTCAGCTGTTACGGCAAGCGGCGGAGGCGGAACAATTATGAAGGAATTTAATTTATTAGTTGGCGGACCAGTGATGCAGTTACCAACTGATTTGTTAACCACTAAAAAAGCTGCTTGCTGGGGTGGTGCTGATCGCGGAGCGTTACGTTTAGTTAAGGCAGGAATTACCCCTCAGCTGGCAATTGGTGATTTTGATTCTTCAACGGCGGCTGAACGAGAATTGATTTTTAAAAACAGTCAGCGTGTAGAAACTGCTAAAGCAGAAAAAGATGATACTGACACTGAATTAGCAGTTCGGGTCATTCTACGTGACTATCGGCCAGATCAGCTTAAGATTTATGGGGCTACTGGCGGCCGGATCGATCACTTATTGGCAAACTTATTTTTTATTTTGCAGCCAGAGTTTTATCCAGCACTTGATCGGATAACCTTGATTGATCGGCAAAATAATATCAGTTTCTTCAAGCCGGGAACATATTTGCTGCAAAAACAACCGGATAAAAAATATTTAGCGTTTGTGCCATTGACTAAAGTAACTCAGTTGGTTTTATATGATGAGAAGTATCGTTTAGCCGGCAAAGATTTTAGTCAGCCAATTTCTTTGGCAAGCAATGAGTTTGTGGGAACAACTGCTAAATTTTCATTCACCAGTGGCGTTGTTTGTGTAATTCAGAGCAGTGATTAAAAAAGAACCAGTACCTTCAATTGAATGCACGGTTTAAAGCTGTCGCTTTAACAAATAGCACTCACAGTAAGGACTGGTTCTTTTGATTCAGTTTAATTAAACGCGGGTAACTTTACCTGATTTCAAGGCACGTGCTGAAACCCAAACACGTTTTGGTTTGCCATCAACTAAAATCCGAACTTTTTGCAAATTTGGTTTCCAGCTGCGGTTAGTTTGGTTTAAAGCGTGTGAACGTTTTTTACCAAAAACGGTTTTACGACCGGTAATAAAATCTTTAGCCATGATGATCCTCCCTGATTGCTGAATTTCGTAGCAATAAATGCTCGCTCATTTAATAAAAATAGCATAGATAAGTATTTAATGCAAGAACTTTGTGTAAAGTAAAAATCCTTGGCAGCTATTTAAACGCAGCTGGTGACTGAGTCACAGGTTTGGTGTTACTTCAACTTTTATGATAAAATACGTTTAACTGTTGTGTTCTTTTATAAGGAGGGCTATTATTTATGGCTGTTAAGATTAAAACACAGTATGGGGATATTGAAATAACCAACGATGTGATTGCTACAGTTGTTGGTGGAGCTGCCACTGAAATTTTTGGAATTGTCGGAATGGCTAGTAAAAATCAAATACGCGATAATTTAAATGAGATTTTAAAACGTGATAACTATGCAAAAGGTGTGGTTGTGCGTCAAGAAAATGACCGGGTGGCAGTTGATGTTTATATCGTTGTCGGTTACGGAACAAAGATTTCAGAAGTTTGCCGCAATGTTCAAGATAAAGTCAAGTATAATTTAAAATCGATGCTGGGAATAACTGCTAATTCGGTAAACGTCATTGTTCAAGGCGTTAGAGTGATTGAAGAGTAGTTATTATAGCGGGGAGGATATAATTTTGAAAGCTAAAAAGATAACGGCAGCGGAATTTAGAAAAATGGTTGCTGTCAGTTCTGAACGTTTAAATAAAAATGCTGACTTTATTAACTCGTTAAATGTTTTTCCGGTACCGGATGGTGATACTGGAACTAATATGAGTTTATCATTTGCCAGCGGAGCTAAGTATGTTGCTGAATCAACAGCTGATGATGTTGGAAGTTTAGCAGCAACTTTGGCTAAAGGGTTGCTAATGGGTGCACGGGGCAACTCTGGAGTTATTTTGTCACAGATTTTTCGTGGCTTTTACAAAAGTACTGAAAAAAAAGCTGAATTAACGCCAACTGATTTAGCAGCTGCTTTGAGCAGTGGTGTTGAATCAGCTTATAAAGCAGTTATGAAGCCTACGGAAGGAACGATTTTGACGGTTGCTCGTCAAGCTGCCAAGGCAGCAAATCAAACTAGTAATCAAACCGATGTCTCAACAGTGATGTCAGCAGCATATGAAGCGGCAAAGGATGCTTTGGCACATACACCAGAACAATTGCCAGTTCTCAAAGAGGTGGGAGTAGTTGATTCTGGTGGTCAGGGATTGACCTTTGTTTATGAAGGATTTGCAGCTGTTTTGGCTGGAAAAGCCGTTGCTGAACCAGTCGCAAAGCATCAGCCCAATATGGTTGAAATGGATGAAATGGTCAATGCTGCTCATCATCAAAGCGTTCAGAGTCAATTAAACACTGAAGATATTCGTTATGGATATTGTACTGAGATTATGCTTCGTTTAGGAGCAGGTCGTTTGGTTGATAAAAAGTTTGATTATGATGCTTTTCGTCAACATTTAAGTGAAATTGGTGACTCATTACTAGTAGTAGCTGATGAGCAGGTAGTAAAGGTGCATGTTCATACGGAACATCCCGGTCAGGTTTTATCTTACGGGCAACACTTCGGTTCTTTGATTAAAGTCAAAGTCGATAATATGCGTTTGCAGCATGAAACCATTCTGGAACACGATCGTCAAACGGATAATGAATCAAGTGCACCGACTAAACCGGCTGTTAGTGAAACTATTAACGGTTATGGAATTATTGCAATTGCATCGGGAGTTGGCTTAGGTAAATTATTCAAAAGCTTGGGTGCAACTTTGATCCTAAATGGCGGTCAGACAATGAATCCAAGTACAGAGGATATTGTTGAGGCAATTAAACAAACTCAAGCAAAAAAAGTTTTGATCCTGCCGAATAATAAAAATATTTTTTTGGCTGCCAATCAAGCAGCCAAAGTTGCCGATGTTGATGTCGCAGTTGTTCCAAGTAAAACAGTTGCTCAGGGGATGACCTCATTGCTGAGTTTTGACAGTCAGGCATCATTAAAAGACAATCAAGAACGGATGACAGCTGAATTGGATTCTGTTGTTTCAGGCCAAATCACGACAGCGGTTCGTGATACAGCCATTGATGGTCAAAACATTAAAAAAGGCGATTTTATGGCGATTGTTGATGGGAAAATTGTTTTGACAAATGCAGTTCGTAAAACAGCAGCAATTTCAATGTTGAAACGGATGTTGTCTGCTGATAGCGAAATCGTGACAATTATTTATGGGGCCGATGGTAATCAAGAAGAAGCACAAGAAATCGCTGCAGCTGCCCAGCACTTGGATAGTGATTTAGAAATTGAGGTTCATTTCGGTGGTCAGCCGGTTTATCCATATTTAATTTCGGTGGAATGATAAGAAGATTCTGACTGGCCGGCAATCACGGTCAGTTTTTTTGTTCTTGGAGGGTGAGCAGCTTGGAAACGATATTAGAACAATCACTTGCAAGCTTAAAAGGCGTTGGTCCCAAGACTTTGCAGGCTTTACAGCATTTAGGGATTACAACGATTGAAGATTTGTTGACAGCTTTTCCGTTTCGTTATGATGATTATCGTCCCAAGAAAATTGCTGAACTAATTGACCAAGAAAAAGTGACGCTTCGTGGAGTTGTAGCAACGGCACCAGTTCTAGTTCATTTTGGTCGCAAAAAAAATCGCTTGAATTTTAATTTGCAAATTGATGATCAAGTTGTATTGGTAACTTTTTTTAATCAGGGATATTTAGTAGATAAAGTTACTCAAGGAGCAGAACTGACAGTTTTTGGTAAATGGGAGAGTGCTCGGCAGCAACTGTTAGGAATGAAATTGTTGTCACTTAATAAAAAAGAGCGGCTTGCGGGAGTTTATCGTTCTTCTAAAGAAATTCACGCCACACAGCTGCAGCGATTAGTGAAACAGGCGTTTGAACGTTATCATTTGCAAATTTCAGATCTGTTGCCGCAAAATTTGCAGAAAAAGTATCATTTACTGTCACGGCAGCAGATGATACATGATATGCATTTTCCGGCTGATCAGGCAGCCGCCCAAGCAGCTAAACGAACAGCAGTGTATGAAGAATTTTTTTTATTTGAAGCACGATTGCAATATTTGAAACAGTTGGATCAGCAGCAAAGTGGCTTGCAGATTAATTATGATAATCAGCAATTGAAAAAATTTATCAGTCAACTGCCTTTTGAACTAACAGCAGCTCAGAAACGATCGGTTAATGAAATTTGTCATGATATGCACCGACCAATTCACATGAATCGGCTGTTGCAAGGTGATGTTGGTTCGGGAAAAACAATTGTAGCTGCTATTGCAATTTATGCCGCAGTGACGGCGGGATATCAAGCAGCATTGATGGCACCAACTGAAATTTTAGCACGTCAGCATGCTGATAAACTTTTTCGTTTATTTGAACCATTGGGGGTTAATGTCAGTTTACTGACTGGTGCCACGACTTCTGGTAGTCGGCAGCGGCGTGAACTACTACAACAGTTGCAAAAAGGAGCGATTAATGTTCTGGTTGGAACGCATGCTTTGATTCAAAATGGAGTGGAATTTAAAAATCTGGGACTGGTTATTACTGATGAACAACATCGTTTTGGAGTTAATCAGCGCCAAGCTTTACGATTGAAGGGTGTTCAACCTGATGTGTTGGCCTTGACAGCAACTCCGATTCCAAGAACTTTGGCTTTAACGGTTTATGGCGAAATGGATGTTTCAATTATTAATGAATTACCTCAAGGACGCAAGCCGGTTAAAACTTTTTGGTTGAAAAAAACCCAATTACAGCAAGCTTTTAATTTTATTAAAGAGCAGCTAAAACAGGGTCAGCAAGCTTATTTGGTTACACCACTGGTTAGCGAATCGGAAGTATTGGATTTGCAAAATGCTGAACAACTTTCAGAGGACGCAACTAAATTTTTTGCACCGGAATATCAAGTCGGTTTAATTCATGGTAAAATGAAAAGTGATGAAAAAGAACAGATCATGACAGCTTTTACAGGTGGCAAAATTGCTGTTTTAGTTGCAACAACGGTAATTGAAGTTGGGGTTGATGTTCCCAAAGCTTCCGTGATCTTGATTTTAGATGCTGATCGATTTGGCTTAGCGCAACTTCATCAGTTGCGAGGACGAGTTGGCCGCAGCAGCAAGCAATCATATTGTTTGCTGGTGGCTGATCCCAAAACCGATTATGGACGTGAACGACTGCAGACAATGACGGAAACAACAGATGGTTTTGTTATTGCTCAGCGTGATCTAGAATTACGCGGTCAAGGTGATGTTTTAGGCAACAAGCAAGCAGGGCTGCCTGAATTTAAGGTTGCCGATCCGGTCAAAGATTTGAGAATTTTACAGACGGCCCAAATTGATGCCAGTCAGATTGTTAAACAGCCTGATTTTGGTAAAACAGCTGCAACTAAACCATTGCTGCATTATTTGCAGCGGCAGCCGTTGGGGTTTGACTGATACTTTTAGGAGGAAAAACAGTGAAAATAGCAGTAGACGCAATGGGTGGAGATCATGCACCGGAGGCTATCGTGGCGGGAGTCGCTAAAGCACGTGATCAATATCCAGAGTTAGAATTTTTACTTTACGGTCAAACGGACCAAATTAGTAAACTATTAACAGATCAAACAAGAATTGAACTTATTCAAGCTGATGAAGTAATCGGGATGAATGATGAACCGGTCCGGGCGATTAGACGCAAGAAAAAATCTTCATTAGTGATGGCAGCACAGGCCGTCAAGAAAGGTGAAGCAGATGCGCTGTTTTCGTGTGGCAATACTGGAGCATTGTTGACTGCTGGTTTATTAATTGTTGGTCGAATTAAGGGAATCGTCAGACCTGGCTTGCTTTCAACGTTACCAGTGATTGGTGAACAATCAGGGGCTTTTAATTTATTGGATAGTGGGGCCAATGCCGAAAATAAACCCGAACATCTACATCAATATGCAATTTTGGGCAAGTATTATGCGCAAAAAGTCCGGGGAATTGCTAATCCTCGGATCGGTTTGCTGAATAATGGAACTGAACCGCATAAGGGAAGTAAAATGACTCAGGAAACCTATCAGTTATTGCAGGCTGACCCCGCTATTAATTTTATTGGCAATATCGAAGCAAATACGGTCTTGCAAAATGAAGCTGATGTGATTGTTGCTGATGGATTTATGGGTAACACTTTGCTGAAATCAATTGAAGGAACAGCAACTGCTATTATGCATTTGCTGAAGAAAACAATTATGGATAGTGGTGTCAGCAGCAAAGTAGGAGCTCTTTTACTTAAACCGGCTTTTAAACAATTAAAGGCTAAAATGAATCAAGCACAGTATGGTGGAGCGGTGTTGCTGGGAGTTAAAGCTCCGGTGGTTAAAGCGCATGGTGCCAGTGATGCGGAGACGGTTTACTATACTTTAGGTCAGATTGAACAAATGTTGAAAGAACAAATGATTCCTGATTTGGTTGAATATTTTTCTAACTTGAATCAGGCATCTGAAAATACGAATAATGCAGCTAATAAGGAGAAATAAAAAATGACAGAAGAAGAAATTTTTACTAAACTTGCCAAGATTATTCATGAACGTTTTGAAATTGCGGTTGATAAGATTACCCCAGATTTGAATTTTACTAATGATTTAGATGCTGATTCAATTGATTTAGTAGAATTCGTTTTAGAGTTGGAAGACAGTTTTGGTGCTGAAATTCCAGATGAAGAAGCTGAAAAATTGCAGACAGTTAGAGATGTTGTTACCTACATCAAAAATCACCAAAAATAAACGATAAATTTGGGATATCAATCAAGGCCAGCACAAAACGCATGTTTTGATTGCGGCCTTTTACTTTTACCAATAAATCGGAAAATTAAATAAAGGAGCAGATGAAGATTGATAGATGGATTAACTGAGTGGCTTAAAGAGCATTTTGAAATCGAGTTTAAACGAACGGAATTATTAGATGAAGCTTTTACGCATGCTTCATATGTTAATGAACATCCTAATCAAAGTTTAAAATATTATGAACGAATTGAATTCTTGGGAGATGCAGTTATGCAATTGTGCGTTTCCGAGTATTTATTTTTACGCTATCCGGCATTACCTGAAGGAAAACTATCACGGTTGCGAGCAGCGATGGTGTGTGAAGACAGTTTTAGCAAGTTTGCTGTTGAATGTCATTTTGATCAATATATTCGTTTGGGCAAAGGAGAAGAAAAGTCTCATGCACGGCAGCGGCCATCGCTGTTATGTGATATTTTTGAATCCTTTGTTGGGGCACTATATTTAGACCAGGGAAAACCAGCAGTCGACAAATTTATTTCGCAGGTTGTTTTTCCCAAGATCGATCTAGGTTGGTTTGACCATTTGCTTGATCATAAGACAGAACTCCAAGAATTTTTGCAGCAAGATGGTGATGTAGATATTGAATATCATGAGTTGGAAAATGATGGTCCAGAACATGATAAACGTTACACGATGACAGTTAGTGCCGATGGTAAACTTTTGGGTCAAGGTCAAGGACATTCCAAAAAGGCGGCTGAACAAGCGGCCGCTCGGGAAGCATTGATTAAGTTACATGCTGATAAATAAAGAGTAAGGAGCAGCTGAAATGAAACTCAAGTCATTAGTACTGGATGGCTTTAAATCATTTGCGCAAAAAACACAAATTGAATTTCGTCCGGGATTAACGGCCATTGTCGGGCCGAACGGCAGCGGAAAAAGTAATTTAGTTGAAGCGATCCGCTGGGTTTTGGGTGAACAGTCAGCTAAAAGTTTGCGCGGTTCCCGGATGCCGGATGTAATTTTTGCCGGTTCGAATGATCAAGCTGCTTTGAATCGAGCAGAAGTTGAAATTACCTTTGATAATAGCGATCACTTTCTGGCAGTTGATACTGATGAGGTTGCGATTACACGCCGGCTTTTTCGTGATGGAACAAGTGAATTTTTATTAAATCAAAAATTTGTTCGTCTGAAAGACATTACTGATTTATTAATGGATACAGGATTGGGGAAAGATTCTTTTTCACTGATTTCACAAGGAAAAGTTGAACAGGTTTTTAATAGCAAACCAGAAGAACGCCGGCAATTTATCGAAGAAGCTGCCGGCATTTTAAAGTACAAAAAAGAACGCTTGGATGCTCAAAGTAAAATGGCTGAAACTGATGATCATTTACTGCGAGTTGCTGACATTGTCAGCGAATTGGCAGGCCAGGTTGAACCGTTGAAACAACAAGCGAGTGCAGCAAAAGATTATTTAAATCAAAAAAAGCAATTAACCTACTTTGAGCGCAGTCAACTGATTTATCGACTAAAAACGACGGCTAAACAGCAGACAAACCAGCAGGCAAAATTAAAAGCAGCTGCAGTTCAAGCAACACAGCAGCAACAATTAGCAACAGATCTGCAACAACAACAAAAAAAATTACAGCAAGAGCAGCAGCAGGTAGTTCAACGGCTGGATAACTGTCAAAGTGAATTAGTAAAAATCGTTCAGCAGCGTGAGCAGCTTAATGGCCAACAACGCTTGACTTTACAGCAGCAGGATTATCGAGAACAGCGTCAACAAACTCTGAATCAACAACTTGCAACTGCCGAGCAGGAGCAGCAGCAATTACAAACACAACTGCACCAGTTGGAACAGCGTTTAGCACAACAGCAGCAAAAGATAACGTCAGTCAAAACAGCAATCAAAACCAAGAAAAAAGAATTACAGCTGGATTCAGCTGAGTTGCAAACGCAAATTGAAGAACTGCGAAATCAAATTGTTGCGAAAATGCAACGCCAAGCGTCAGTGAATAATCAAATTAATTATTTAACTAAAGAACATCAGCGACAGTTACTGCATCAGCAGCAATTAACAGCCCGCTTGACGCAATTGCAGCAGCAGCAGGATACAACTGCGACTCAACATAATGATGCTGCAAATACTGTTGCTGAATTGAAAAGAAAGTTGCAGCAGCAGCAGCAACAACAACAACAGCTGATCAACCACCAAAAAGAGCTGCAGCAGCGATATACTGAGCAGCAGCAACGTTGGTACCAAGCAAATGGTATTTTTCAGCAAACTCGAGCTAAATGTGACAGTTTTCATGAAATCTCTAGCAACTACAGTAATTATTATCAAGGTGTTAAACAAGTATTACTGGCAAAAAAACAATTAACTGGAATTATTGGTTCAGTGGCAGAATTGTTAAGTGTACCGTCAAAGATAGCTGTTGCAATTGAAACAGTTTTGGGAGGACAATTGCAAAATATTGTTGTTACCGATGAATTAGCAGCTAAACAGGCCATTAGTTATTTGAAAACACATCATTTCGGCCGAGTAACTTTTTTACCCCGAACAACGATTCAACCGCGAAAATTGCCACTATCAATTGAACAACGACTGAAAAATTTGTCAGGAGTTATTGGGATAGCTAGCCAATTAGTTAAAACGGCTGATTCAAATCAAATGGTTTTGGAACATTTATTGGCGACTACGGTAATTGTTGATTCGATCGACAATGCGATTATTGCTGCACGAAAGCTAAATTTTCGTTACCGAATCGTTTCACTGGATGGGGACGTAATTAATGCTGGTGGTTCTATGAGTGGCGGTTTTCGGCGCAGTAATAATGGTTTATTGTCACAACAGCAGCAGACAACTGAATTGGCAGCTGCTGTGGATAAGATGAAAAAACAGTTAGCCCAAATTGAAGAATTAGGTGGTCAGCTCAAACAGCAGCAACAAGCGGTAGCACAGCAACTAATGCTGCTTGAACCGCAAGTAAAACAAGCAACGCAAGCTTATCAAACGGCAGCAACTAATTTAAAATTGCAGCAAAACGAAACTGGGCATTTGCAACAACAACTAACAGCGCAACAATTTGAAGTACAGCAAAGCAACTTATCACTTAATAATTTTGCTGCCGATCAAGCTAAAGCTGTTCAAGAAAAACAGCAGCTTACGACAGATTTGGCTAAATTAAAACAAGAATTTGCCAGTCGGCAGCGGCAGTTGGAAAATATTACAGCAGTTCATCATCAGCAAGAAATTGAATTGGCTGAATTGCAACAAAAACAAGCCGTTTTGTTGCAACAACAAGCAAGCAGCCAACAGCAGGTAAATGAATTGAAGAAACGAATAACCCAGCAAG
This sequence comes from Liquorilactobacillus ghanensis DSM 18630, assembly GCF_001435235.1. Lineage (GTDB taxonomy): Bacteria > Bacillota > Bacilli > Lactobacillales > Lactobacillaceae > Liquorilactobacillus > Liquorilactobacillus ghanensis. Next base: position 85,486 of record NZ_AZGB01000005.1, read on the forward strand.
CACTTCATTTAGAACAGTATCGAAGTGAATTGACTGAATTGACAGCAAATGCTGATCAACAGCAGCTTAGTGGTGAGAGCTTGCAGCAGCGATTGGCTCAGTTGCAGCAACAACAACAAACAGCTGAACAAAAATTGCAAAAATTGCAACAACAGCGAGCTCAATTGCAACAGCAAGCTGCACAACTGCAAAGTAAAAGCAAACGCCAAGCAGAAATACAGCAATTGGCGCAGCAAGAGTTGCAGCAACTTAAATATCAAACTGAGCAGCAAGAACAGCAGCTTGATCATGATTTACAGACTTTAAGTGAAAAGTACCAATTAACTTTTGAAGCTGCCCAGCAACTTAAAATTGAGACTGACTCAGTCGTAATTGAACGACAACTGAAATTGTTAAGACGCAGCATCAGTGAATTAGGCGAGGTTAACTTAGGAGCAATTAAAGAATTTGAACGGGTTAATCAACGTTATCAATTTTTGACGGCTCAACGGCAAGATTTGCTTGAAGCTAAGGCAGAACTGCAAAAGAGTATGTTGGAAATTGATCAAGAGGTAAAAAGTCGTTTTCAAAAAACTTTTAAGCAGATAGCGGCTGCTTTCAGTCAGATTTTTCCTGAAATGTTTGGCGGCGGTCAAGCCAGTTTAAAGTTGACAGAACCGAATGATTTGCTGCAGACTGGAATTGAGATTATGGCACAGCCGCCAGGTAAGAAATTACAGCGTTTGTCGTTATTATCAGGTGGCGAGAAAGCTTTGACAGCAATTGTTTTGTTATTTGCAATTTTGCAGATTAAACCGGTCCCATTTGTAATTTTAGATGAAACAGAAGCAGCACTAGATGATGCAAATGTTGATCGATATGCACAATATTTACAAAGATTTTGTAAAAAGGCACAATTCATAGTGATTACACACCGTAAAGGAACTATGGATCATGCTAATGTGCTTTATGGGGTCACCATGCAGCAATCCGGTATCTCCAAAATGGTTTCAGTGGCATTAACCTAAAATTAGGGGAGGAATACTATGGGCTTCTTTGAGAAAATAAAACAGGCTTTTACAGGAGAAAAACCAGCAGAACCAACTGCTGCAGAAAAGAAATATGATGAAGGTTTAGCTAAAAGTCGGCAGACATTTGGTGATAAATTGAATAGTTTATTAGCAAATTTCCGCACAGTTGATGAAGATTTCTTTGATGATTTAGAAGAGACACTGATTGAATCAGATGTCGGTTTTGAAACAGCAGTTAAAATCAGTGACGAGTTGCGGCAGGAAGTTAAATTAAAAAATGCTAAAACTAAACAAGCTGTATCCGAAGTTATCATTCAAAAATTAATTGAACTGTATGAACAAGAAGGAGCCGATGAAGATGCAAAATTGCATTTTGCAACAGATGGACCAACAGTCTTTTTATTTGTGGGGGTCAATGGTGTTGGTAAAACAACGACGATCGGTAAGTTGGCTTATCAATTAAAGAAAACGGGTAAACGAGTTTTACTGGCAGCCGGTGATACTTTCCGTGCCGGAGCAATTGAACAATTAGCAGAGTGGGGTAGAAGAGTTGAAGTCCCAGTGGTTCAAAAGCCGGCTCGAAGTGATCCAGCATCGGTTGTTTATGATGCTGTCAAACGGGCGAAAACAGAAAAATTTGATGTTTTATTAGTTGACACAGCTGGACGCCTTCAAAACAAAGTTAATTTGATGAAAGAATTGGAAAAAATTTCACGTGTTATTACCCGAGAAATCCCAACAGCTCCACAAGAAGTGCTGCTGGCACTTGATGCAACGACCGGACAAAACGCTTTAACACAGGCTAAGCAATTTAAAGATGTAACACCGGTCAGCGGAATAGTTTTGACTAAATTAGATGGTACAGCCAAGGGTGGAATCGTTTTGGCGATTCGTAACGAATTACATTTACCGGTTAAATTAGTGGGACTGGGAGAACAGTTGGATGATTTGCAGAACTTTGATCCAGAAAAATTTGTTGCTGGATTGTTCGGTGGGTTATTGCAAAGTACTGACGCAGATCAGCAACAAGAATAAGCTGGCTGCTATTAAAAAGCAGTCTCAAACGATCAGACGTGATATAATGAACGCAGAATTTTGCAGAAAACTATAGCTTGTTTTGTAAGGACTGACTAATGTAATTGCCTAGGTGCTAAAAGACTGATGGTGATAAAAGCAATAATTAAGAAAGGAAAAACTATATTTCTTTTGCAAGCATAATTGTTGATGTTTGCTGATGTTTTATATAGCAAAAGTAGTCGATGACGATTGAAAAGACAAATCGAATAAATGCACTGCTTGATTTTTACGAGCCATTACTGACGCAAAAACAGACTAAGTATATTGACTATTATTATCGTGAAGATCTTTCGTTAGGGGAAATTGCAGAAAATTATCATGTATCACGACAAGCAGTCTATGATAATATTAAAAGGACTGAGAATATTTTAACGGCTTATGAAGAAAAGTTGCAGTTGTATCAGCAATTTCAACGACTTAATCAGCAGATAGAACAAATCAAGACATATGCTGTTAACCAGTATCCTGAAGATACAAAACTTTTGCAGCTGTTAGAACGGCTGGAAAGCATAGAAGAATAGGTTGGTGAATTAAAGTGGCATTTGAAGGTTTAACTGAAAGATTGCAACAAGCGATTGGCAAATTAAAACGTAAAGGCAAAGTCAGTGAGAGCGATGTCAACGAAGTTATGCGCGAAATTCGTTTGGCGTTGTTGGAAGCCGATGTTAATTTTCAAGTAGTTAAAGATTTTGTTAAGGATGTTCGAAAAAAAGCAACCGGTGCTAAGGTACTGGAAAGTTTAACCCCAGCACAACAGATTGTTAAGATCGTTAATGAACAGTTAACAGAAGTAATGGGGCAAGAAGCGGTTCCGTTGCAAAAATCTGAAAAGATTCCAACTATTATTATGATGGTTGGTCTGCAAGGAGCTGGTAAAACAACTACTTTAGGTAAATTGGCACTGAAGCTGAAAAATGAGCAACATGCGCGGCCATTGCTGATTGCCGGAGATGTTTATCGACCAGCTGCGATCGATCAGCTGCAGGCTTTAGGTCAACAAATTGAGGCGCCTGTATTTTCATTAGGCACCGATGTTTCGCCAGTTGAGATTGTTCGGCAAGGATTGGAATTAGCCCAAGAAAAGAAAAATGATTATGTTTTAATTGATACAGCTGGTCGGTTGCAAATTGACCAAAAATTGATGGATGAATTAAAACAGATCACCCAACTGGCACATCCAGATGAAACTTTGCTGACAGTTGATGCGATGACCGGACAAAATGCGGTTGAAGTCGCTAAGGGTTTTAATGAACAACTAAATATTACGGGGGTTGTTTTAACCAAGCTGGATGGTGACACTCGTGGCGGGGCTGCTTTATCAATTCGGGCAGTTACCGGCAAACCGATTAAGTTTATTGGTCAAGGTGAAAAAATGACTGATCTGGATGTCTTTTATCCAGATCGAATGGCTTCAAGAATTTTAGGCATGGGGGATATGCTGACCTTAATTGAAAAGGCTCAGCAAGACTTCGATGAGAAAAAAGCTGCTGAAATGCAAGAAAAAATGCGGGAAAACAGCTTTGACTTTAATGATTTTCTTGATCAAATGGAACAAGTTCAAAAAATGGGACCGATGGATGATTTGATGAAAATGATTCCAGGAATGGCAAATAATCCGGCACTGAAAAACTTTCAAATTGATGAAAAACAAATTGCGCATATTAAAGCAGTAGTTTTGTCGATGACGCCACAAGAGCGTGAACAGCCCGATATTTTAAATCCTAGTCGCCGCCGCCGAATTGCCGGTGGATCCGGCCGACCGATTCAAGAAGTTAATCGGATGATCAAACAATTTGATCAAATGAAGAAAATGATGAGTAATATTAGTAAAGGCAACTTGAACGGGATGGAAGGTTTGCTGGGGAACGGCTTGTCGGGTAAAATGGCTAAAATGTCATTAAATTCAATGGTGCGTAAAAATAAAAAACGTAAGCTTAAACGGCTGAAAAAGCTGAAAAAAAGACGTAAATAGCTAAATAAAAAGTAGCTGTCAAGAAATAATACTTTACAGCTTGGCAATTTATTGGTATATTATTATTCGTTGATAAATTAATTAGGAGGTGTCATTAATGTCAGTAAAAATTCGTTTGAAAAGAATGGGATCTAAACGACGTCCATTTTATCGAATCGTTGTAGCCGACTCGCGTTCACCGCGTGATGGCCGTTTTATCGAAAACGTTGGAACTTATAATCCATTGACTCAACCAGAACAGGTGACTCTTAAAGAAGAAACCATCATGACTTGGTTAAACAATGGTGCACAGCCATCTGATACGGTTAAAAACATTCTTGCAAAACAAGGAATTATGAAGAAATTCCACGAAGCACGGTTTGCAAAAAAATAAAGTTTGGCCGTTAAGCTTGAAACTTATAAGTTATAAAAAATCAATCAATTAAAAATGGGGTTTTCATTAATATTGGTTGAGTGAATATTTCTGGTATAAGAACTCTCTTGATAAGACAGCAATGTTTTGTTTAGGGAGTTTTTTTAAGGAGAGGTTTATGAAATATTTTGAAGTTGGAAAAATCGTTAATACCCATGGAATTAAAGGTGAAGTCAAAGTAACCGTTATAACTGATTTTGCAAAACAACGATTTCAACCGGGAAAATTTATTTATGTGCAAACAGATACAGCTATCCCCCAAAAGTTAACACTTAAAACTGTTAGACCGTTTAAACAATTTTATTTACTGTCTTTTGTTGAGTATACTGACCTAACAGCAGTTGAAGCTTTAAAAAATGCCAAGCTGCTGATTGACGAAACTGAGCAAACTCCTCTGGCAGCCGGTGATTACTATTATCATCAAATTATTGGACTGAAGGTTGTAGATGGACAAAAGCAAATTTTAGGAAAAATCAAAGAAATTTTAAGTCCAGGTGCTAATGATGTTTGGGTAGTTGAACGGGCAGGAAAACCGGATTTATTATTACCAGCAATTCATGATGTTATTAAAAAAATTGATCTTGAGCAAAATGAAGTTGAAGTTGAATTGCTAGATGGGTTGGATGATTGATGAAAATTAATATTTTAAGTCTTTTTCCAGAAATGTTTACCGGACCGTTGCATGAATCGATTGTTGGAAAAGCGATTGAAAAAGCATTAATTGCAGTGGAGGTGGTTAATTTTCGTGATTATACAACCAGTCGGCAAAAACATGTCGATGATTATCCCTACGGTGGTGGAGCTGGGATGCTGCTGCAGGCTCAGCCAATTTTTTCTGCGTTAGATGCTCTGGAAAAACAGGATGGAGAGCTGGGACGGGTAATTTTGCTTGATCCGGCTGGAAAAAAGTTTGATCAATCCTTGGCAGCAAAATTTTCACAGGAAAAATCGCTGACTTTTATTTGTGGACATTATGAGGGGTATGATGAGCGCATTAGAACCCGGGTGACCGATGAGGTTTCGCTAGGGGACTTTGTAATGACTGGTGGAGAAATTGCAGCGATGGCAATGATTGATGCGACAGTTAGATTATTACCTGGAGTGCTGGGTAATCAAGCTTCGGCACCAGCTGATTCATTTTCCAGCGGATTAACCGGGTTACTGGAATATCCGCAGTACACTCGACCAGCTGATTTCCAAGGATTGAAAGTGCCGGAAGTCTTATTGAGCGGCAATCACCAAAAAATTGCTGATTGGCGGCAAAAAGCAGCTCTTTTGCGGACTTATCAGCGCCGACCGGATTTATTAGAAAATATCAAATTGAACTCACAACAAAAAAAGTGGTTGCGTGAATTTGCAGAAAAAAGTTGATTGCTGCAATCAAGTATGATAATATTGTGGTTGGCTTGTTAGCCATATTAACAGCATTCCGCTGCGACTGGACATGAATGCTGGTGAAAGGAAGAAAGAAAATGAATCCATTGATTCAAAAAATTACAGAGTCACAATTACGCAAAGATATTCCTGATTTTCGTCCGGGAGATACGGTTCGGGTTTATGCTCGAATTGTTGAAGGTAACCGGGAACGAATCCAGTTATTTGAAGGTGTCGTTATTAAACGTCGCGGACAAGGTATCAGTGAAACATATACTGTTCGTAAAATCAGCAGCGGCGTCGGTGTGGAGAGAACTTTCCCAGTTCATTCACCACGTGTTGATAAAATTGAAGTTGTTCGTCAAGGACGCGTACGTCGGGCTAAGTTGTATTACTTACGTGCTTTACATGGTAAAGCTGCTCGTATCCCAGAAAAATTACGCAAATAGAACCAAGAAAAAGCCTGTTATTCAAGGCTTTTTTTGTTTGCTCTAAAATAATCAGGTACTGGTTTGTAAAAGTTCTAGAGGGCGCTCAGGGGCCAAGCTAAAGGATTAAAGCCTTATTGTGGATGATTGATTAAATAGGCTGTAAGTTCTTGTTTAACTAATTCCTGATAGCGCTGGGGGATACCGAAACTTTGAATAAATTCTTGACTGTTGATAGTATGAGTAGTCACTTGTTTTAAGTAGAAAGGGATTAATAGATTGATGGCTAATTGATTGGTCTGGTGCTCAATACTTAAAAGCTGAGCCGTCGTAGTACGATATAAAATTTGATCGCTTGATTCATTTCGCAACAAATGAGCCAGTTCATGAGCAAATTGAAAAATTAATTCATGCGGTTTTTTCCAATTTTGATTCATAATGATTATTCGTTGATCAGCACTGGCAATTGAAGGAGCTTCAGGTGTTAAGGAAGTTATCCAGTAAACTGAAATTTCCTTTTTATGCGCCAATTGTGTCAACTGGATCAGCAGTTCATTCATAAAAGTTGCCTCCGCAATTGAAAAATTATCTGTCTATTTATTACTTCGCAAAATAGAGTTGATAATCGCTAAATCTTTTCGAGATATTTTTTTCCCTTCATAGGTAAAAATGACATTATCATTTTGTTTTAATTCAACCTGTAGTTTTTTTTCAGATGCGCGTCCTAATAGATAATCAACGGAAACATTAAAATAATCAGCGATCTTTTCAACTCGCGAAATAGATGGCTGCCGTTTGTTCCATTGGTAAATGGTGTTATGGCCTAAATTTAGTTCCGACTCTAATTGATAAATTGTAATATGATTTTTTTTGGCTAATTCTTTGATGCGATCAACAATCATAATATGCCTGACTCCTTTTCTAGCTTAAAAGGTAGAAATTTAGTTGAAATCTAACTTATAAGTTAGTATAATTTAAGATATAAAAGATTTTGTTTAAATCCCTAGAATACCTTTAATAATATAATACTGAGTAAATCTTAGTCAAATTTGTTAGATAACAATTTAGATAATAGGAGTGGAGTCAGGTGAATTATGAAATTTCAGATGCAATTTTACTTTGTTTAAAGAGAAACAAACGTTTAGGAATCAAACCGTCATCACAGACTGACATTGCTGATCATTTTGGCTTGTCTAAACCATATGTTAATCAATTAATTAATGGTCATGTTGCTGACTCTGCTAATACGCGGCAACGTTTAGCAGCCATTAAACAGTATGTCGGAATGGAGTAATTATTCGGAAGAACAATTTAAAATAATTGATGTGGCTGGTAACAAATTAGAATTAATTTTGTTAGCGGCAATGAAATTAGTGGAAACCTTTGATTTAGAGAAAGGTTTTTTATTTTGGAGAATAATAGTTAGTGGCGTGATTTTTTAGACCAAGTTTGGTTGCCAAATGAGCGTTGCTTGGAGAATAACCAAGTTGCTAAAGAGGGATTAATTCGCAAATAATTTATTGGTTAAAAAAAGCCACCAGTATACTGGTGGAAAACAGGTTTTATTAACCAAATGAATTGTTGGGAATAACATTCAAGCTGGTGAATTTAATTTGAAGCTTGATTAAATAGATATTAGTAACCCATTACTGAAAAAATAGCTGTCAGGAAAACTGTCCCAACAGTTACGATGATCATTAGCCAAATAACTGCCATCGTAATTTTTTGAAAACGGCTGCGCTTCTTTTTTGCCACTTTTGTTCACCCTTTTAAATTAGTATTTATAAATAACTATACCGTTTTAAGATTAATACTGTCAAATTAAAACAGCAAAATCCTTAATTAAGTGACTTGCTAATTTTGGATATTTCACGTAAACTATGAACGATTTATAATTTTTAGGGAATAGCAGCTCATCTAATATTAATAACTTTGGATGAGTGAAAGTGAGGAATGATCAGCAGTGAAAATAATGGTACAAAAATTCGGCGGCACCTCAGTTCAAGATGATCAGTCAAGGAAAAAGGCAATCGAGCATGTTCAGTATGCCGTTGATCAAGGATATAAAACAGTTGTAGTAGTTTCAGCGATTGGTCGTAAAGGAGCTCCTTATGCTACCGATTCATTATTAAACTTGGTAGATGGAGCAAGTTCGTTACTATCAAATCGGGAATTAGATATGTTAGTTTCAGTAGGAGAAATTATTTCTACTGCGGTTTTTACAGAAATGCTGAAAAAGCAAAAATTTGCAGCGATTGCCATGACCGGACCAGACGCCGGCTTTCGAACTAATAATGAATACCAAAATGCTAAAGTTTTGGATGTCAAAACCGATGCAATTTTAAAGGCCTTTAAGACGAATGATGTCGTTGTCGTTGCAGGCTTCCAAGGTCTTTCCCGTCAGGGGCATATCACAACGCTGGGACGCGGTGGCAGTGATACTTCGGCGGCTTTATTAGGTGCTGCATTATCAGCTAAACGTGTCGATATTTTTACTGATGTCTCGGGAATGATGACCGCTGACCCGCGGCTGGTAAAAAAAGCTAAGTTCCTCAAAAATGTTAGTTATGAAGAAGTAGCTAACATGGCACATGAAGGAGCTAAGGTTATTCATCCACGAGCAGTTGAAGTAGCTCAACAAGCTCATTTACCGTTGCGGATTCGTTCGACTTGGGATAGTGTTGATGAACTGGGAACCTTGGTTTCGGATAAGGATTTATCAATTCGCCATTACCGAGCGGTGACGGGAATTGCCCATCAAGTTGGATTGACACAATTTATTATTGCAACAGCTGATTTGACAGCCGAAAATGTTTTTGCCTTATTGGCAGATAATCATCTAAGCGTTGATTTTATCAATATTTTGCCAGAAAAAGTTGTCTTTAATTTAAATCAGCAGCAAAGCCAAGTTGCGAAGCAATTGTTGGCTGCCAAAAAAATTAAAACCGAGATTATTGAAGATTGTGCCAAGGTTTCGATCGTTGGGGCTGGAATTATGGGGACGCCGGGAATCACGGCGCGAATTGTTTCAGCTTTAACGGCTAAGAAAATTAAAATTTTACAAACGACAGACAGCTATACAACGATCTGGGTATTGGTTAAACAAAGTGATTTAATTGCGGCAGTTAATGCACTCCATGATACATTTTTAAATGAACGGCAGGATGGTACCGATGAAGTATGAGGTGTTGGTGCAATTAGCTGTGATCGGTATTTTGTGGGTGGGGTTAAGTTTTTGGAAAAGAAAGTTTCCCCGTTTTTTCCCGAAAAAACTTTATCCTGTTGACTTGATTATTTTTTATTTGATTTATTGTATACACCGCTTATCAATGGTAATTTTAAAAACAAGTTTGCTGCCGGAAATTTCGCTTTTTGCAGCTTTGCTGGGAATTGGTTTAACTCTTTTTTTGGCGGTTACTCGTGGTGAAATTGTTTATTCGCTTTTTTGGCTGCAATTTTGGCGAATCTTTGGAATTTTAGTTATAATAAGCTACCTAACTCTACTGTTGATCTTTGGTTTGAAATTTGTATCTTAGATACTCAGATTAACTATTTATGGAATAATAAATGTTTGAAGCTCGAAATGAGCTTCTTTTTTTTAGCTCAATTAGTCTGAAAACGATTGAATTCTTAATGATAGTTGGTTTAAAAAATTAGAAAAAAATTAAATTCATTTAAACAGGGCAGGGAATTATAATTTTTTTTATTGTTTCGATAATCAAGTGGTAAAATAGTGGTTGAGAGTGGGAGATTGTGGTAACATCAAATATAGTTAGTTAAAGGGGGTTAGGCTGCTTGTTAATGGGCGAATATCACCATACGATTGATAGTAAAGGGCGACTGATCATTCCAGCGAAATTTCGTGAGCAGCTAGCCAAGCAGTTTGTCTTAACGCGGGGAATGGACGGCTGTTTATTTGGCTACCCGGCCAATGAATGGCAGTTGCTTGAAAAAAAACTTCAGCAGCTTCCTTTAACTAAGCGTGATGCACGAGCTTTTGTTCGTTTTTTTTATTCAGCGGCTACTGAATGTGAATTTGATCGTCAAGGTCGCATTGTGGTTCCAAAATCATTAAGGCAGCATGCTGAATTAACTAAAAAGTGTGTAGTTGTTGGTGTTTCTAATCGATTTGAGATTTGGTCAGAGGATCGTTGGCAGGAGTTCAGCGAAAAAGCTGAAGAAAATTTTGATGAAATTGCTGAAAATATGATTGATTTTGATCTGTAAGTATAAGTAAAGGTGGAGAAGTAATTTTGACCAAAGAATTTGTTCATCAGACAGTTTTATTGCATGAAGCAGTTGCTGGTCTGCAGGTTCGTCCAAATGGAGAGTATGTCGACTGTACATTGGGTGGAGGCGGTCATAGTAATTTAATTGCTCAGCAATTGAGCGCCGAGGGGCATTTGTATGCTTTTGATCAAGATGAAACGGCAATTGAGTTTAATCAGCAACGATTTGAAAATTTGCCCGTTACGCTGATTCCAGCAAACTTTCGTGAAATAAAGCAGCAATTAGCGGTTTTGAAAATTTCGCAAGTAGATGGAATCCTTTATGATTTAGGTGTTTCTTCGCCACAATTTGATGATGCACAACGTGGTTTCAGCTATCGTTTCGATGCACCGTTGGATATGCGTATGGATCAGTCACAGCAATTAACGGCTAGAATTATCGTTAACGAGTGGCCTTACGAAAAATTGATAAAGATTTTTTGGAGGTACGGTGAGGAAAAATATGCAAAGTCGATCGCACGTCACATTGAAAAAGCACGCGCTGTTGCTCCTATTGAAACTACGACCCAGTTGGTTGAACTAATTAAAGCGGGGATTCCAGCACGCGCTCGACGAACGGGTGGACATCCTGCCAAACGTGTTTTTCAGGCAATTAGAATAGCTGTGAATGATGAGTTGGGTGCATTAGAGGATTCGCTGAGTCAAGCATTAGAATTGCTTGCGCCAAATGGTCGGATTTGTGTAATTACATTTCAGTCGCTGGAAGATCGTTTAGTAAAAGCAATGTTTAAGGAGAAAAGTTCCCTACCTGATGATTTACCAGCGGGATTGCCAGTTATTCCGGCAGATATGCAGCCGGATTATCGCTTAATTACACATAAACCGATTGTGCCTAATCAAATAGAGCTCGAACAAAATCATCGAGCGCATTCGGCCCGTTTAAGAATTATTGAACGAAAAAACAAATAATTATCATAATTAAATTTTTTAGAGGATGTGATTTGTATGACAGAAAGCACCGCTACCCAAAGGCAAGAAATTGTTCCTAAGAAAGCGGCCCCAATACATAAAACAACACTGCAGCCTAATCCCAGCCGACATCGAGTACCGTTTTCTAGACTTGAGATCGGCAGTATAGTTGCTGGAGCGGTTATTCTAGTCGCTTTAACAATTGCTGTTATTTCCAGCCAAATTGGCTTGACAAAAGCTCAGTTCGGTTTGCAACAAGTCAATCAGCGAATCACTACGATTCAGAATCGCAATGTAAATACAAAACAAGAAATAAATTCATTATCAAGTCGCGATCGTTTGCTGAAAATTGCTGAAAAAGATGGATTGATGATGAATAATAGCAGCATAAGGAATGTTACCAAATGAATAATAAAAAAAAGCAGCTGAAACGACAAACCAATCGAAAGTTTTATGGTATCGGAATTTTCTTAATGGTGGCAGTAATCTTTGCCGTTTTCATTGGCCGCTTTTTTTATATTGGAATTTTTAAGACAGTTGATAAAGTCAATCTTCCACAAAAAGTCAGTCAATTGTATGCCGGCAAGACAGAGATCAAGGCCCAAAGAGGAACTATTTATGATAACGACAATCAACCAATTGCCGAAGATTCATCAACCTATAATATTTATATTGTACTATCAAAAAAAGCTACAATTTTTGGTAAAAGAGAGTATCTGGCACAAAAAGACAAGCCCAAAGCAGCTCGGGTATTGAGCAAGTATTTGGGAATCAGTTATCAAACGGTACTTAAAGATTTGAATCCCAGTGATCAGGATCTTTATCAGGTTGAACTGGGAAGTGCCGGCAGCAATCTCTCGTTTGAAACCAAACAAAAAATTGCAGCAGCTAATATTACTGGAGTCAATTTCACTTCAACGCCAGCACGATTATATCCTAACGGAATTTTTGCCTCCCATATAATTGGTGTGGCAGAAAACCAAGCAGGACAATTAACGGGAGTTTCAGGAATCGAAAAAGCTTTTAACAAGCAGCTTACCGGACATAATGGTGTTCGCAGTTTTGAAAAAGACACTCGTGGTACGCCGGTTCCTGGTAGTAAAGTCAAGTCGCGTGCAGTAAAAAATGGCGATAATTTGTATACAACGCTTAATACTCAGCTGCAAACTTACTTGGAAACTTTAATGTCGCAGGCACAGTCGACCTATCGTCCACAAGAAATGACGGCAATTTTAATGAAAGCTGATACTGGTGAAATTTTGGCTGCTACTCAACGACCGACTTTTAATGCTCAAACTAAACAGGGAATTAATCAAATTTGGCGGAATATCTTAGTTCAAGATAGCTATGAGCCCGGATCAACAATGAAGGTCTTTACGATGTCAGCAGCAATTGACAGTGGTATTTATAATCAGAATGCGACCTTTAAATCTGGATCTTATGAAATTGACGGCAAAAAAGTTAACGATTGGGATCCAAATGGTTGGGGGTATATCAGCTATCGGGATGCCTTTATTCGCTCATCAAATGTGGGGATGGCTCATCTGGAACAACAGATGGGAGCAAAAACTTGGTTAAAATATATCAAGAAATTTGGTTTTTTAAAAAAGACTGGGTTAGGCCTTCCCAACGAAGCTAAGGGTAATATTGAGTTCGGGTATCCAATTGAACAGGCTAATACAGCTTTTGGGCAAGCGATTGATGTAACAGCCCTGCAAATGATGCAGGGATTTTCAGCTATCGCTAATCATGGTAAAATGGTAAAGCCGTATTTAATTAAACGAGTAGTTGATCCTAACAATGACAAAACTGTTTATCAAGCAGGAACAAAAGTTGTTGGTAAGCCAATTCGCAGTCAAACTGCCAGTCAGGTCTTGAGCATGATGCAAGATGTAGTTAATAATCCAAATGGAACCGGGGCGGCTTTCAAAATTGATGGATATCCAATCGGTGTTAAAACCGGAACAGCTCAAATCAGCAATGATAAAGGTACCGGGTATTTGACGGGGGCAACTAATTACTTATTTTCAGTTGTCGGTATGGCACCAGCAAATAATCCTAAATATATTTTATATGTTACGATGAAACAGCCGGCAACATTTGCCGGCCAAACTTCTGGTCAAATGTTAGCATCGGTCTTTAATCCACTGATGAAGCGGGTTTTAGATGAAGATCAGGAAACAACTAATCAGCAAAAAACACAAGTGAAATTACCAAATGTGGTTGGACAATCAGTGACAAATGCCAAAAAGACTTTAAGCAATGCAGGGTTGTTGGTTACCGTTGTTGGTACTGGTAAGAAAATTACGGCTCAATCTGTTTCCGGTGGTCAAACGTCACTGACTGGTGAACGGATTATATTGTTGACTGATGGTGAAAGATTAATGCCAGATCTGACTGGCTGGTCGCGCAGCAATGTTACTGTTTTAGCAAAAATGTTAAATATCAATGTCAATTTTCAAGGTTCAGGTTACGTCAAAAGTCAAAGTATAGCAGCTAATCAACCATTGACAAATCAAAAAAATATTGTAGTACAATTGAAATAAAAATGTGGTGAAAAAAATGCAAGCAAGTAAATTAATCAAATGTTTAAGATTTAAAAAGGTTTTACCGGCAGAATATGAAGATTTTACGGTAAGCTTGTTAACACAAAATACTAAGGAAGTTATCGAAAATAGTATTTTTGTAGCAGTTAAAGGTGCCCAATTCGATGGACACCGTTTTGTCAAAGAAGCAATTCAAGCGGGAGCAAAAATGATTATTGCTCAAGAAAGAGTTGCTATTGATGGGGTTCCAGTAGTCTATGTTGAAAATTCTAAACGTGCAATGGCAATTTTAAGCAGCCATTTCTACGGTAATGCCAGTCAGGCTTTGCGGGTCATCGGTGTCACTGGAACTAATGGCAAGACGACGGTTACGCATTTGATCGAAGCGATTTTCCGAGCTCAAGGTGAAGAAACGGGATTAATAGGAACGATGTATCGAAAAATCGGTAGTGAAATTTTTCCAACGAAAAATACGACTCCCGATATTATTACGTTACAGCGGGCACTGAATAAAATGGTTGAGCGGCATGTTTCAACGGTTGCGATGGAAGTTTCTTCAATTGCTTTGATTCAAGGTCGAGTTTGGGGTGTTGATTTTGATATTGCCGTATTTACAAATTTGACACGTGATCATCTTGACTACCATAAAACAATGGCGAATTATGAACATGCTAAAAGCTTGTTATTTTCACAGTTGGGTAATTGCTATACCGGCAATGGAGATGATAAGGTCGCAGTTTTAAATATTGATGATCCTGTAGGCAGACAATTTCAGCAAGACACAGCGGCTCATATACTAACTTATGGAATTGAACAACCAGCAATGATTCGGGCGACCGATATCAAGATTCATAGTCAAGGAACTGATTTTAAGCTGCATGTTTTTGATCAAGTTTGGCCGATTCGCGTTAAAATGATCGGTCGCTTTAATGTTTATAATATTTTAGCGGCGTTTGCTGCCGCATATGCTGCCGGAGTGAAATCAGAACGGATTATTACCGCACTTAGTGAATTTTCGGGAGTTAAAGGTCGTATGCAATTAATAACATCAACCACTGGCGTCAGTGTGGTTGTAGATTATTCGCATACGCCAGATGGCTTGTTTCAAGCTTTAAAAACTCTAGATGAAGTGGCACAAAAACGCGTTTTGTGCGTAATTGGTTGTGGTGGCGATCGTGACCATGGAAAACGGCCCAAAATGGGAGAAATTGCGGTTAAGTACAGTGACTTAGCTATCTTCACTTCTGATAATCCACGGACTGAAGATCCTGAGAAAATAATCGCTGCAATGTTGACAGGGGTACCGGGAAAATCTGAAGTACCGGTTTTTGTTAAACGCCGAGCAGCAATTAACTATGCGATCAAACAAGCTCAACCGGGTGATGTAGTTTTAATCGCTGGGAAAGGGCATGAAGATTACCAAATAATTGGTAAAGAAAAGCGTCATTTTGATGATGTAGAGGAAGCTACTAAAGCATTAAAATTAAAGGAGCAAGCTGACAAATGACTTTTGCAGAAGTAATTATTTCACTAGTTTTGAGTTTTGGACTGACGGTTTTGTTTTTACCGCAGTTTATTAATTATGCTCATCGAAAAAAACAAGGGCAGATGATTCGAGAAGAAGGACCAAGTTGGCACCAGAAAAAATCTGGAACACCAACGATGGGTGGCTTGATTTTTAATACGGTGATTTTAATTGTCAGTTTAGTTGCTGCAATAATTTGGCAGCAATTAACTGCTAAATTGTTGGTATTAATCTTTATTCTAGTGCTTTATGGTGGTTTAGGTTTTTGGGATGACTCAATTAAACTTTGGAAAAAACAAAATGAGGGTCTAAAAGCTTGGCAAAAATTATTAGGACAAATTGTCGGGGCGGTTGTTTTTATGATTGTTTATTATCAGGAAAAATTACCGCTGGCTTTACACTTATTTGGTCATGAAATTTCAATTGGAATGTTTTTTATCTTGTTTGCAATTTTTTGGTTAGTTGGTTTTTCCAATGCTGTTAATTTGACTGATGGTATTGATGGTTTAGTCGGAGGTCAGGCAACGATTGCTTTTGCGGTTTATGCAGTTATTGCTGCTAAACAGCAGCAATATGATGTTTTGCTATTTTGTTTAACGATTATTGGTTCCTTATTAGGTTTTTTGCTTTTCAATCATAAACCGGCTAAAATTTTTATGGGTGACATGGGTTCTTTAGCTTTAGGTGGGGCCTTAGCTGCTGTTTCAATGTTAGTTAATCATGAAATTTCGTTGTTGTGGATTGGTTTGATTTTTGTTATCGAAACCGCCAGTGTTATTTTGCAAGTCGCTTCTTTCAAATTGACTGGCAAACGGATTTTTAAAATGAGTCCGATTCATCATCATTTTGAACTTTGCGGTTGGAGTGAATGGCGGATTGATTTGACATTTTGGTTTGTAGGTATCATTACAGGAGTCAGCGCTTTATTAACAATCTTTTAACTTAAAGGAAGTATTCGGATGAAGGCAATAAAAAGTTATCAAGGGAAAAAAGTTCTTGTATTAGGTTTAGGGAAAAGTGGCATAAATGCTGCCGAGCTTTTAGTTAGATTAGGTGCCAAGGTAACAATAAATGATTTAAAAACACCAAAAGATCCAACGATCATCAAGAATTTGCAGGCAAAGGGAATTAAAGTGATCACTGGCAGTCACCCATTAGAATTGGCTGAACAAAATGAATTAATGGTTAAAAATCCTGGGATTCCGTATACTAATCCATTAGTGAAAGCTGCTCAAGCTGCTGGTTTGCCGATTATAACTGAACCTGAATTGGCTTACGAGATTTTAGAAGCACAGTTAGTGGCAGTTACTGGAACAAACGGAAAGACAACGACGACGACTTTGATTACCTTGATGCTGGATCAGGAAAGAACAGCTGGCCGAGCTTATGCAGCTGGTAATATTGGAATTCCTGCCAGTCAAGTAGCACAAAAAGCAACTGCTAAAGATGTGATGGTTACGGAATTATCAAGCTTTCAGTTACTGGGAATTACCAAACTGCGGCCACATATTGCCGTGATCACTAATATTTATGAAGCACATACTGATTACCATGGTTCAAGAGCAAATTATGTTAAAGCTAAATTGCGGATCACTAAAAATCAGACAGCTGAGGATTATTTAATAATCAATTGGGATGCTGAAGAGTGGCGAAAATTAAGCGAAAAGTCAGCAGCTCAAATTATTCCGTTTTCGCGCAAACAGGTTGTTCCAACTGGTGCCTATCAGCAAGGTGAATATCTGTATTTTAAAGGTGAGAAGATTATTAAAGCTGCTGATATTAAAATTCCTGGTGGCCATAATATCGAAAATGCTCTAGCTGCTATTGCGGCTGCTAAACTTATGGGACAATCGAATCAGGCGATTTGCCAAGTATTACGAACTTTTAGTGGCGTTAAGCATCGAATTCAATATGTTATGACAGTTAAACAACGAAAATTCTATAATGATTCTAAAGCAACGAACATGGAAGCCTGCGAACGGGCATTAAGTAGTTTTACGCAGCCAACAGTTTTATTAGCCGGTGGCCTAGATCGAGGTTTTACTTTTGAACGTTTGATACCTTATTTTAAACATGTGCGAGCTATGATCTGTTTTGGTGAAACAGCCAAATTAATGGCTGCGGCTGGTAAAGCTGCGGGCGTTAAGCAGATTGATTTTACGCAGGATGTAGTTAGCGCTGTTCCGTTGGCATATAAGTTGAGCCAGCCGGGAGATGTTGTGCTGTTGTCGCCGGCTTGTGCCAGTTGGGATCAGTATCCAACTTTCGAAGTTCGCGGTGATCGTTTTATTAAAGCAGTTGAAAATTTAGCAACTGAACAGGAGGAAAATTAAGTTATGCGTTTACTGATATCAGGCGGCGGCACTGGTGGTCATATTTATCCGGCTTTGGCTTTGATCGATCAACTAAAGAAAACTGATCCGCAAGCAGCTGTCTTATATGTCGGTACCCATCGCGGATTAGAAAATAAGATTGTGCCAGCAGCCGGGATTGATTTTAAAACAGTCAAAATTCAAGGATTCAAGCGATCACTGTCATTTGAAAATTTAAAGACGGTTTATCTTTTTTTGAAAAGTGTTGGAACAGCTAAAAAAATTATTCGTGAATTTAAACCTGATGTTGTTGTTGGAACGGGCGGTTATGTTTGTGGAGCAGTTGTTTATGCTGCTGCACGAATGCATATTCCGACCTTTATTCATGAACAAAATAGTATTGCTGGAGTTACTAATAAGTTTTTGAGCCATTTTGTAGATCGAATTGGTATTTGTTTTCCTGAAGCAGCTAAGGAATTTCCTGATAAAAAGGTTGTTTTCACTGGAAATCCGCGGGCTCAGCAAGTTGCAGACATGAAATCAGCTGGGTATTTAAAGAATTTTGGTTTCAAATCAGAAATACCAACAGTTTTGATTTTTGGTGGTTCGCGTGGAGCACGCCGAATTAATGAAGCGACGGTTGCGGCTTTAAAAAACTTTGATGGTAAACCGTATCAGGTCTTATTTGTGACTGGCAGTGTCCATTATCAAAAAATTGAAACGATGATTAAGGAGCTACCGGCCAATGTCGTTGTTAAACCGTATATTGAAAATATGCCTTTAATTTTACCAGAAATCAGTTGTATCGTTGGTCGGGCCGGAGCAACCAGTTTAGCTGAAATTACGGCCTTGGGAATTCCTTCAATTTTGATTCCCAGTCCGTACGTAACACACGATCATCAAACACATAATGCCCAAAGTTTAGTAAAAATAAAAGCGGCAGTAATGATTAAGGAAGATCAGTTAAATGAAACAGTACTGACTAAAAAAATCGACCAGTTAATGGCAGATAAAAAATTACGGTTGCAAATGGCTCAAAATGCTAAAAAAGCTGGTGTACCTGATGCAGCTGATCAAGTTTTGAAGCAATTATTTTCTTTAAATAACTAATTCTGAATAACTAAGAAAGAGGTGTTAAGGAATGTCGGACAAAAAAGAAAAGGACCCAAATGAACGAACGTCTGCTCCCTTGACACCTTGGGAAAAAGCACAACTTGAACGAAAACAGCAAGAAGAGCGGTGGCATTTTAAGCCTTTTCAGAAAAAACGAATTGGTAATAAGTTACCGGAATTAGTTGCGTTGCGGCATAAAAGATTACGCCGGGCTTTGTTGCTTAATTTGTCAGGTTTCACGCTTTTGCTGTTATTATCACTATATTTTATTTCACCGCTCAGTAAAATAACTAAAATTGAAGTTTCTGGTACTTCAACACCTTTGGCACAACAAGTGGTTAATTTTAGTGGGGTGAAACCGGGGCAATATTTACTGGGGGTCATTTTTGAGCGACGACAAATAACCAAACAACTGCAGCAAAAGGTACCAGAAGTTCGCCATGCAGAGTTTGCTATTTCCGGTAGGAACGTTAAAGTGAAGTTAAAATTTTACCAAAATTTAGGATATGTAGCTAAGAACAATCAATTTTATCGAGTGGCTCCTAACGGTAAAATCTCACATTTGGCCCATTCATATCCTCAAGGAAATACGCCAATTTATGTTGATTTCAATAATCAGCAATTATTGAAGGAAATGGCAAAACAAATGGAGCAGTTGTCGCCTAAAATCATTCGGGCTATTTCTGAGATCCATGCAACCCCAACTAAGGCCGATTGGCAAAAACTACATTTATATATGAATGATGGTAATCAAGTTTTGGCGACAGCCAGTACTTTTGCTAGAAAAATGAAGTATTATCCTGAGATTAAAGCTCAAACATCAGGTAAAGTGATGATTGATATTCAGGTAGGAGCATTTTCTTATCAGTTGAATTAGTAATTTTAATAAATTGTAATTTTTCTGCAGTCTGAAACGTGTAATATTACTATGGGGTGTGGTAAAATTAAACTATTCAAATGAATAATAATTAATATCTACGAAACTTAATTTTGATTAAAATTTGAGAGAAGGAGGCTCGATTGATGGGGAAATCTGGAATATATGTCGGATTAGATATTGGGACAACTTCAATCAAAGTGATAGTTGCAGAATATTTGAAAGGTCAGCTTAATATTATCGGTGTTGGAAGTGAACGTTCCGATGGTCTCAGCCGAGGTGTGGTAATTGATATCGATCATGCAGTACAGGCAATTGATCGGGCGGTTGCACAAGCTGAGGAAAAAGCTAGTTTGAAGATTAAAGATGTTCAAGTCAGCTTGCCAGCTAACCTGCTTGAAATTGAACCCTGCAGCGGAATGATTGCTATTCGCAAAAACGGTGGTACCAAAGAAATTGATGAGCAAGACGTAATGCGAGTGACTAAGGCCGCTTTGACGCAGCAATTACCCCCTGAAAGACAAATTGTTGATATTATTCCTGATGAATTTACAGTTGATGGATTTGATGGTATTAAGGATCCACGGGGAATGGTTGGAGTCCGTTTAGAGATGAAAGGTGTTGTCTATACAGGACCGAAGACAATTTTGCATAACACCTTACGCTGTGTTGAAAGAGCTGGGCTGCATGTCACGGACATTGTTGTGGCTCCCTTGGCTTTATCAAGGTTGGCGTTGACTGATGGTGAACAGGATTTTGGCTCAGTACTGATTGATCTGGGAGGCGGACAGGCAACAGCAGCTGTCGTTCACGATCACAAGTTGAAATATACATACGTTGATCAAGAAGGTGGTCAGTTTGTCACTAAAGATATTTCAGTTGTACTGAACACTTCGTTGGAAAATGCTGAAAAGGTCAAACGTAATTATGGTTACGCAGCTGGCTTTTTGGCACCCAAAGATGAAACGTTTAATGTCGAGGTTGTTGGTCAGGCCGAAACGGCTGAATTTACAAGTGAATATTTAGCTGAAATTATTGAGGCCCGGTTAACACAGGTTTTTGAAAGGCTTAAAACGGTGCTGGATGATATTTCTGCTTTGCAGCTGCCTGGTGGGGTAATCATTACTGGCGGACAGGCTGCTTTGCCGGGGGTCAAAGAGTTGGCGGAAGAAGTATTTGAAACGAATGTTCGTTTGTTTGTTCCAACTCAAATGGGATTAAGACATCCGTCATTTACCCAAGTAATTGGTTTGATTGAGTATAGTGCGCATCAAAGTGAAATTGCGCGAGTTGTAAAAAAAGCTGTTTTTCCTGAGATAGAACTGTCATCGGCTCAACTTGAAAATAATGATTATACGAGTTTATCAGCAACTGATTCAGAACCTGATAAGACGGCAGTTCCGAAAAAAGAAAAAGTTGAGCATAAAGGAACCTTTGACGGTGTAAAAAAATTTTTCAGTACTTTTTTTGATTGATAAATGGAGGTAAAAGGCATGGAATTTTCGCTGGATGCAAATGAAAATACAGGCGCAAATATTAAAGTAATCGGTGTCGGTGGGGCCGGTGGCAATGCTGTTAATCGGATGATTGCTGATGATGTAAAAGGTGTTGAATTTATTGTTGCTAATACTGATGTACAGGCTTTGAAAGGCTCAAATGCTGAAACAAAAATTCAGTTGGGCCCAAAACTAACACGCGGACTAGGTGCCGGTTCAAATCCTGAGATCGGTAATAAAGCAGCTCAGGAAAGTGAAGAAGCAATCGCTGAAGCGCTTAAAGGAGCTGATATGATTTTTGTTACCGCTGGAATGGGTGGCGGCACAGGAACCGGAGCAGCACCAATTATTGCTAAAATTGCTAAGGAGCAAGGAGCATTGACTGTCGGGGTGGTAACTCGTCCATTCAGTTTTGAAGGACCTAAGCGGGCTCGATTTGCGGCAGAAGGCGTTGCTCAGATGAAAGAACATGTTGATACATTGGTAATCATTGCTAATGACCGCTTGTTGGAGATCGTTGATAAAAAGACACCGATCATGGATGCATTTAAGGAAGCAGATAACGTTTTGCGTCAAGGTGTTCAAGGAATTTCTGATTTAATTACGTCACCAGGCTATGTCAATTTGGATTTTGCTGATGTAAAGACAGTTATGGAAAATCAAGGTTCTGCTTTGATGGGAATTGGTTCAGCTAATGGCGAAAACCGAACAGTTGAAGCAACTAAAAAAGCGATTTCTTCACCATTGCTGGAAGTGTCAATTGATGGAGCAGAGCAGGTATTGCTGAATATCACCGGTGGACCTGATTTGAGTTTATTTGAAGCTCAAGATGCTTCTGAAGTAGTGGCTCAAGCAGCGACCAGTGATGTTAATATCATTTTCGGAACCTCAATTAATAACGAATTAGAGGATACAGTTGTTGTTACCGTAATTGCTACTGGGATTGATAAGAAAAAGCGTGAAAAGAAAGTTCAGCATCGTGCTAACTACAATCCTGCTCGTTCTGCTGGAAATGAACAGCGAGAAAATGTTGGAAGCAGCAGTTCTCATGAAAATGAGCAATTTAAAGCCGGTGAAAATGATCCGTTGCGTGATTGGGACTTGCGGCGGGAATTTTCTGATAATAAACATGAAAAACAAGAACGGCAAGTTGATTTTGATAATATTGAAAAGAAAAAGTTTGATGTTTTCAAAATGGATACTGCACAAGAAGAAAATGAGAATGAAACTGATGATCTGAATAAGCCACCATTTTTCAGACATCGTCGTAAATAATATTTTTTTCCAGGCAAGGGGTGATTTCAATGACTTTGGGAAATAAATTAAGCCGATTTTTTGGTGTTGATGAGGTAGAATATGATGAAGCCGCGGCTGTTGAACAACAACAAGCTGTAAAATCAGAAAATAATTTTGCCGCACACAATCAAAAAGTAGTTTCATTTAGTGATAAGAATCGTAACGGTTTCGAAAAAAAGATTGCTTTATTCGAGCCACGCATTTATTCTGATGTTAAAGCAATTGCTAGTAAATTGCTTAATGGTCAAGCAGCTGTAGTTAGTTTTCGCAGAATGGAAGAATCACAATCGCGACGAGTAGTTGATTTTTTGACAGGAACCGTCTTTGCTATCGGCGGAGAAATTCAGCGGATTGATGATCAAATCTTTTTGTGTACACCACGTGGATTTACAGTTGAAGGTAGCTTGGCTGGTAAATTTGATGATGATGAATTCAGTTAAGGAGTGTCTAATTGTTAGTTTTAACAATAATCAATCGTTTATTTGAATTATATTCTTTAGCGATTGTCGTATATGTTTTAATGTCATGGTTTCCAAATGCACAACAAAGCCGTTTTGGGGAAATCTTAGCTCGTTTTTGCCAACCGTATTTAGATTTTTTTGAACGTTTTATTCCACCGATCGGCGGGATTAGTTTTTCGCCGATCGTGGCTTTAATTGCCTTGCAGTTTATTCAAAATGGCTTAGATTTAGTTGTTAGTATGATTTTTTGAGTATAATTTTAAGAGGGCAAAATTTTGCAGTCTGAAGCAGTCTATCAACATTTTCGTTCAGCTGAAGCACCTTTAATTGCTGAATTTTCTGATTTGATTAATCAAGCAGCCGATGAGTATCGGCCGATTTTGACCAGATTTTTAGATCCGCGGGAGCGTTTTATTATTCAGTCCTTGCTGCCAAGTGATAGTACAGTTAAATTTGCTTGCTGGGGAGTAACTGAGCACGCTGAACGACAGCGCGGAATTTTTTATCCGGCCTATTTTGTACCGCAAAAAAGCGACTTTGAATTAGCATTATTACAAATCCACTATCCTTTAAAATTCGCTCAGCTGAAACATAGTCAAATTTTAGGGACGATCTTAGGTAATGGCTTGCAACGGTCAGTTATTGGCGATATTATAACCGATGAACAGCAGTGGCAGGTCATTGTTGATCAAAATATCGCTGTGTATTTGCTTGATCAAATCGAACGGATCGGTCGGACAAAAGTCAAATTTGAAGCAGTTTCATTGGATCAAGTTCTTTCTCCAAAAATTGATTGGGAGCGGCTGGATATTTCAGTTTTATCTTGGCGATTAGATGCAATTTTAGCGGCTGTATTTCATTTTTCACGCAAGAAAGCTAAGGAATTACTGGCAGCTGACAAAGTTCAGTTAAACTGGATGCCACTGATGCGGCCGGATATTCAGCTGAAGTTACAGGATATATTATCGATTCGTGGTTATGGTAGGTTTAAGATAATTGAAACGACCGGTATTTCTAAACGTGGTCGGATTCATTTGCAAGTTGATGTCTTAAGAAAATAATACATAAGCTGGAGGTGTTGGGGATATGGCGTTAACCCCGTTAGATATTCATAATAAAGAATTTCGTGTAAAATTGCGTGGCTATGATCAAGATGAAGTTAATGATTTTTTAGACCAAATCATTAAAGATTATGAGATAACACTTAAAGATAATAGTCGTTTGACTGAATCTTTAAAACAAAATCAAGAAAAGTTGAAGTATTTTAATGATTTGAAAGATTCACTTAATCAGTCAATTATTGTAGCCCAAGAAGCTGCCGATCGTGTGAAGTCAAATTCACAACGTGAGGCTGATATTACTAAACGTGAGGCTCAAAAGCAGGCTGAAGATGTAATTTCAGAAGCGCATGAAAAAGCGCATGAGATCATTGAACAGGCTTCGCAAAAAGCTAAAAAATTAATTTTTGAGACTGATGATCTTAAAAAACAGGCACGCATTTTCCGTCAGAAACTGCAGGTAATGCTGGAATCGCAATTAGAGGTTGTTAAAGGCAGTGAGTGGGATGATATTTTGCGTCAAGGCGATACAAGCGACTACGAAGCTATTCAAGAAATAATTCGTCGTGATGAAGACCTTGACAAGCAGGCAGCTAAGGCAGTAAAATCAGTTTCAAACAGTGAAGCTGTTGAAACGACTGATGATGAAGCTGCAGCGTCAGTATCAGAAGATCCAACAAAAAAAGCGGTCGTTATCTTTCCAGATGAAGAAAATGACGGTCAGCATTTCTCTGAAGATTCTTCAAAAGATTAAGTATTTTAAAGCAGAACAAGGTCAATTTGGTAGTCGGTCAAGAGAGTCGATGTCTTGGTGAAAGTCGAACCCAACGCTAAGTTGATTATCAGCTGCTATGATGATGTAAAACTGAAATTTAAGTAGGTTTTACCGGTTCATAACCGTTAAATAATGTTTAAGAGGAGTACAGCATTGTATTCTTGAACTTGGGTGGTACCACGAAGAATTCGTCCCTTTACGGACGGGTTCTTTTTTTATTTTTAGAAAGGGTGATCTAATGCGAGTTAAAGAGACGTTGAATTTAGGCAAAACAAAATTTCCGATGCGTGGAAATTTGCCTGTTCGCGAAGTAGAACGGCAAAATGAATGGGAAGAAAATCAGGTTTATGAACGGCGGCAAAAATTAAATGAAGGCAAGCCGACTTTTGTATTGCATGATGGGCCACCATATGCAAACGGCAATATTCATATGGGTCATGCACTAAATAAGATCTCTAAAGATTTTATTGTTCGTTCGAAGTCAATGATGGGATTCCGCAGTCCTTATGTTCCGGGCTGGGATACGCATGGCCTGCCAATTGAACAGCAATTAAAAAAAGCTGGTGTTGATCGAAAAACTTTGTCAGTAGCTGAGTTTCGTGAAAAGTGTCGGGAGTATGCTTTAAAACAAGTTGATAAGCAACGGACTGATTTTAAACGTCTTGGTGTAGCTGGTGAATGGGATAATCCATATTTGACTTTAGATCCAAAATTTGAAGCGCAAGAAATTCGGGTTTTCGGAAAAATGGCTGAACGTGGATTAATTTACAAAGGTAAAAAACCGGTCTTTTGGTCTTGGTCATCTGAATCGGCTCTAGCTGAAGCTGAAGTTGAATATCATGATGTTACATCACCATCAGCTTTTTATGGCGAACAAGTTATTGATGGTAAAGGATTGCTTGACGAAGATACCTATTTGGTTGTTTGGACAACTACTCCTTGGACAATCCCAGCTTCTGAGGGAATTACAGTAGATCGTGATTTTGATTATGCTTTAGTTAAACCAGCTGGCGAAGAACGCAAATTTGTTTTGGCTGCTGATTTAGTTGAAAAATGTGCTGAATTGTTTGGCTGGCAACAATATCAAGTAGTTAAAACATTTAAGGGTCAAGAACTTGAGTATGTAACTACACGCCATCCCTTTTATCCAGAACGAAAATTATTAACGATGTTAGGGGACTTTGTAACTCTGGACGCTGGGACTGGTTTGGTTCATACCGCTCCTGGCTTTGGTGAAGATGACTTTAATGTTGGCAAACAATATGGTTTGGATATTTATGTTCCAGTTGATGATAAAGGGTATCTAACAGCAGATACTGGTAAAGATTTTGCAGGTGTTTTTTATGATGATGCTAATGAGATTTCTTTAAACAAATTAAAAGCAGCTGGACTTTTATTGAAATATATGCCAATTGAACACAGCTATCCGTTTGATTGGCGAACAAAGAAACCAATTATCTTTCGGGCAACACCGCAATGGTTTGCTTCTGTTGATAAGATTCGTTCAGAAATTTTGGATGCAATTGATGAAGTCAAATTTTTCCCAGATTGGGGTCAAAAACGGCTGCATAATATGATCGCCGATCGTGGCGATTGGGTCATTTCCCGCCAACGTGTTTGGGGTGTTCCACTACCAATTTTTTATGGTGAAGATGGCGAAGCTATTATTACCAAAGAAACAGTTAATCATGTAGCTGATCTGATTGAAAAAAATGGTTCAAATATTTGGTTCCAGCGGGAAGCTAAAGAACTTTTACCTGCCGGTTTTACCAGCGAACATTCTCCTAATGGCAAGTTCACTAAGGAAAATGATATTATGGATGTTTGGTTTGATTCCGGTTCTTCCCATCAAGGTGTTTTAGCTCTGCGCGACTATTTAACATATCCTTGCGACATGTATTTGGAAGGTTCAGATCAGTATCGTGGCTGGTTTAATTCAAGTCTGATTACAAGTGTCGCTGTTTCTGGTCATGCACCATATAAACAAGTCTTATCCCAAGGCTTTACGTTAGATGGTAAGGGCCGTAAGATGAGCAAGTCGTTAGGCAACACCATTGTTCCTGCAAAAGTTATCAAACAATTTGGAGCAGAAATTATTCGTTTGTGGGTCTTAAGTGTTGATTCGTCAGCTGATGTCCGAGTTTCAATGGAGAGTTTTAATCAGATTTCGGAAGCTTACCGTAAAATTCGGAACACAATTCGGTTTTTACTGGCTAATACAACTGATTTTGACCCGCAAACTGATCAAGTTCCGTTTGAAAAAATGGCTTCACTTGATCAATATATGGAAATTAAAATTAATCAATTTACAAAAGAAATCCTTGATGGTTATGCTCAATATGATTTCATGAATATTTATAAGAAATTATTGAATTTTATTACAAGTGATTTGTCGGCCTTTTATCTTGATATTGCTAAAGATGTTGTATATATTGAGGGTAAAACCAGTCAACGGCGGCGTTCTATGCAAACAGTTCTCTATGATGTTGCAGTTCGGTTGACTAAATTATTGACACCGGCTTTGCCGCATACAACTGAGGAAATCTGGAAGTACTTAAAAGAACCTGAAGATTATGCCCAATTAGCAGAAATGCCGGAAGTTTTCCATTTTAATGATGAGGCTAAAAAATTAGCTTTGTGGGAAGAGTTTATGGCAGTTCGGAGCGATGTCTTCAAGGCTTTGGAAACAGCTCGTAATGATAAATTAATTGGTAAATCATTTGAAGCACATGTAACTTTGTATTTGTCTGACAAAGAACGTGAACATTTAGCAGCGCTTAAGACTAATTTGCGCCAAGATTTGATCGTTTCAGCTTTGGATATTGAAGATTTGGCAGCTGCTCCTGAAACAGCACTTAAATATCGTGATCGAGCTGTTTTGGTGGAACATGCTACTGGTGAAGTTTGTCCACGATGCCGAATGATCAAGACTGATATTGGCAGTGATCCTAAATTACCGCAGTTATGTGGTCGGTGTGCTAAATTGGTGGAAGAAGAATTCCCTGAGGCTTTAGCAGAAGGTCTAACTGATTAGTTATTATAAATAGTTCTATTTTGAAAGATATGGATGATTTAGTCCATGTCTTTTTTTACTGTTCTTGATCGTAATTAGTATTAGGGCAAGTTATGCAAATCATTATTGAATAAGTACTTGGATTTGTTAATCGGAATTTGTTTTTAACCGAATGTTGTATAATATGATATTATATGAACAGAATCTTAGTTTTTAAATTAGATGAAGGTAAACTCGGAGGAAATACAATGAAATTATTAAAGGTTCATGGATCGGGTAATGATTTCTTTATTTTAGATCAAAAACAATTTAAACAACCATTGACAGATAACCAGCTGCAAACTTTGGCTCAGCGGATTTGTGATCGAAAAACAGGATTGCATGGCGGAGCAGATGGTGTTTTGTCAGTTACCCCCAGCACTAAAGAATCAGCAGCGCTTGGTCGCATGCGGGTTATTAACGCTGATGGTAGTGAAGCGAGCATGTGCGGTAATGGAATACGGACAGTTGCTCGCTATTTGAGTTTGAAAAATCAGCAAACGGCTTTTAAAGTACAAACGATGTATGCTGATTTATTGGTTAAACAAGAAGCTGATTTTGCTCCCAAAGTTAAAGTTTTTGCGGCAGAAATCTCACCGGTTAGTTTTGCTGCTAAAGACTTAAAAATGCATTTTGCTGGAAAAGAACAGTTGATCAATCAAGAACTTCCTGAATTGGCGCCGGGGTTTAAGTTCTCAGCAGTTGCCGTTCCTAATCCACATTTGATTGCCTTTGTCGATCATCAACAATTAATTGGTTCTAAATTAGGTGAGATTGCTAGTTATTTAAATGATGGCAAGAATCCTTATTTTCCAGATGGAGTCAATGTTAGTTTTGTAGAAATTTTGGCGAAAAATAAGATTTTTGTTAGAACTTATGAACGTGGAGTCGGGTACACTAATGCTTGCGGAACAGCAATGTCAGCTTCAAGTTTGATGTATGTCTTGCTTTACCAACCGCAAGAACTTGAGCAGCAGCTTGAAGTTTGCAACCCGGGTGGAATGGTTAAGACAATTGTACACCAGCGTCAAGATAGTTCATATTGGATATCTTTAATTGGAAATGCAACTTTTGTAGCTGAAGTGACAATTCCCCAGGATGCAGCTTTGCAAGGCGATTTTCAAGCAGCTACTTGGCAGGAGACCGGTGAACAGGCAGCTTATGAAAATTTTGTCAGGGGGTTGAAAAAAGATGAAATTCGCT
The DNA here is from genome assembly GCF_001435235.1 of Liquorilactobacillus ghanensis DSM 18630. Classification (GTDB taxonomy): domain Bacteria; phylum Bacillota; class Bacilli; order Lactobacillales; family Lactobacillaceae; genus Liquorilactobacillus; species Liquorilactobacillus ghanensis. Next base: position 114,671 of record NZ_AZGB01000005.1, read on the forward strand.
GAAAAATTATTAACAACTAAATCAATTTATCAGGGCAGAATTATCAATTTAGAAGAACAGACAGTTGAATTACCTAACGGCCAAACTGCACAACGAGAAATCGTTCGTCATCATGGTGCGGTGGCACTGCTTTGTTTAACCGCAGCTAAAGATAAGATTATTTTAGTTCGTCAATGGCGCCAGCCGATTAATAAGACGACCTTAGAAATTCCGGCCGGAAAAATTGAAGCTGCAGAAGAACCATTAGTTACGGCACGCCGGGAATTAAATGAAGAAACAAGATTAGCCGCTAAGCAGTTAGAGCAGATTGCCGTTTTTTATACTTCTCCTGGTTTTGCTGACGAAAAAATGTATTTGTACGTAGCCCATGATTTACGACCAGTTAAAAACCAGTTACCACAAGATGACGACGAGTTTTTAGAATTAGTTGAATTGACGATGGAAGAGACTGATCAAGCAATTGCAGCCGGTGAAATTTGCGATAGCAAGACGTTAATGGCAATCTGGTACTGGAAGTTGTTAAAGACGCAAACGAAAGGATGATTTATTGAAACTTTCGAAGCTTTTTAGACGGCGAGGCGGTCGGCATTTGGAGGAAACCCAAGCTCCCGAACTGTCAAATACATTTGAAGAACCGAATGTTGAGCCGAACTATAGCCGGACTGCCCATTTAAAACAGACGTTGCAGGAGAAAAAGGCTGCTAAGCATCAACGATTGGCGCGACGGTTGAATTGGATAATTTTTTATTTAGTGATAGCAATTATCGTCGTGTATTGTTTTATGATTTTTATTAACTTTTAAGGAGTTTAAAATAATGAAATATGGTATTTTGTGTGCGATGGAAGAAGAAATTAAAGATTTGCGAGCAAATCTAACTGATTATCATGAAACAGTAATTGGTGGAATTAGTTTTTATGAAGGCAATTATCAACAACAAAAAGTTGTGCTGACTCGTTCTGGAATCGGCAAGGTTCAAGCTGGAATGACAACTGCCTTATTGTTTGCCGAATTTCAAGTTGATGCAGTCATTAATTCTGGTTCAGCTGGCGGAATTGGTGCTGGTCTGCAAGTCGGTGATGTGGTGATTGCCAGTGAAGTAGCTTACCATGATGTGGATGCAACCGCTTTTGGTTATCAAATTGGTCAATTGCCACAGCAACCAGTTAATTTTGCCGCTGATCAAATTTTGGCACAGAAACTGGCAGCAGCTGCTAAACAGACGACTTTAACTGTAAAAGAAGGATTGATTGTTTCAGGTGATCAGTTTGTCGCTGGAAACGATGCGATTGCGGTAATTAAAAAGAATTTTCCGGCAGCTTTAAGTTGTGAAATGGAAGGCGCAGCGGTAGGTCAGACAGCTTATCAGTTCAAAAAGCCTTTTGCAGTCGTTAGAGCAATGTCAGATACAGCTGATGGTCATGCTAGTCAATCCTTTGATGAATTTGTGATTGAAGCGGGTCATCGTTCAGCAACTATGATTTTGAACTTCTTGGCGCATGAGGTTTGATTTAGTGGCGTGATTAAACAAATGGATGAGGAGAACTAATTGTGGAACATATATATTTAGATAATGCGGCAACGACGCCAATGAATCCAGCCGTAATTGAGACAATGACACAAACAATGGGTACTGTTTTCGGGAATGCTTCCAGTATTCATTATTTTGGTCGGCAGGCGCGGAAAGTTTTGGATGATAGTCGGCATTTGATTGCTCAGTCGATTAATGCCAAGCAAGATGATCAGATCGTATTTACCAGCGGTGGTACAGAAAGCGATAATACAGCGGTTATTGAAACTGCTTTAGCACGGCAAAATGTTGGAAAGCATTTAATTACCACTGCAATTGAACACGAGGCAATTTTGAAACCAATGAAGTATTTGGAAAGTCTCGGTTTTGAAGTAACTTATTTGCCAGTTGATCAGCGGGGATTGATCTCATTGACCGATTTGAAACAGGCTTTGCGGCCAGATACGACTTTAGTTTCGATTATGATGGGAAATAATGAGGTCGGCAGTCATCAACCAATCCATGAGATTGGTCGGATTGTTGCAGCTTCCAATGCTTGGTTTCATACTGATGCGGTTCAGGCATATGGTTTGTTGGATATCGATGTTCAAGCTGACAATATTGATTTATTATCCACTTCGGCGCATAAGTTAAATGGACCTAAATTTTTAGGCTTCCTTTACCGATCGGAGCAGGTTAAAATGCCTTCTTTAATCAAAGGTGGCGATCAGGAATTAAAGCGGCGGGCTGGAACGGAAAACGTACCGGCAATTGCTGGCTTTGCCAAAGCTGTTTCCTTGTTGGATTCAAAAGTTAAGGCAGCTCGGCAAGCTAAGTATGCTAAATTACAAGAGCAGTTGGTAAGTGGTTTGAAACAAAATGGAGTTGAATTTGCAGTTAATGGTGGTCAGGCGCCTGATAAATTGCAACACGTATTGAACATTTGGTTTAAAGGCTGTCCTTCAGTTCCACTTTTAACTAATTTGGATTTAGAAGGAATTGCGGCTTCAGCCGGTTCCGCTTGTACAGCCGGTAGTGTTGAACCATCGCATGTTTTGACAGCGATGTATGGTTCTGACAGTCCACGGCTACAAGAATCGCTGCGCTTTAGTTTTGGCAGTCAGAACACTGCTGAGGAGATAAATTATTTGATTGAAGTGCTAACAAAAATTACGCGAAAATTGAAATGAGGTTGATGAGATGGCATATGCAAAGCAGGCAAAATTACTAGGAGATCAGCGTATTTTTGAATTAGATCCGGCAATTAAAAAATACACTTTACGAGATATCGGTTTTGCTGAATCTAAAAACGGTCGTTTTATTTTGGAGCGTCCATTGGATATAAATGCTGATTTCAATGATAGTTTTAAAATTAAAGTAGCTATTAGTGCTGATTTAAAAACTTTTAAGCTGACAACAACAAGCGGTAACGGTTTACGTGAAGTCAATCTTTTTAAGAAGGGTGATTCCAAACTTCTGGAGCAACTGGAGTACACTTTAAATCAATTGCAGGACAGAAATGTTATTCGTTTAAAATAAAAACGAAAATGCTTGACTTGTCAAAGCCGCAGTTGCCCGCTATAATTGAACGTACTGAAATAACGCGACCTTCAATCGTGGATTCAGAATCTAAATGAAGTGATGGTGAAAGTGTTATGAAAGCAAAAAATCAGACGCGGGTCATTGTTGGAATGAGTGGCGGCGTCGATTCGTCAGTTGTAGCCTATTTATTAAAAAAGCAGGGGTATGACGTTGTCGGAGTTTTCATGAAGAATTGGGATGATACTGATGACAGCGGAGTCTGTACAGCTACACAGGATTATGAAGATGTAGCTAAAGTTGCCAGTAAGATCGGGATCCCATATTATTCGGTCAACTTTGAAAAGGAATACTGGGATCGAGTTTTTTCCTACTTTTTAGATGAATATCGTCATGGGCGGACTCCAAACCCTGATGTAATGTGTAATAAGGAAATTAAATTCAAAGCTTTTTTGGATTATGCACTGAAGTTGGATGCTGATTATATTGCCATGGGTCATTATGCTCGCTTGCAGCGTGATTCGGATGGAACAGTGCATTTATTGCGTGGAGCTGATGGTAATAAGGACCAAACTTATTTCTTGAGCCAGTTATCACAGCAGCAGCTGCAAAAAGCTTTATTCCCAATTGGTGAACTTGAGAAACCGGAAGTTCGGCGATTAGCAGAAGAAGCTGGTTTAGCGACAGCTCATAAAAAGGATTCAACCGGTGTTTGCTTTATTGGCGAAAGAAACTTCAGTAAATTTCTAAGTGAATTTTTACCAGCTAAGCCGGGTTTAATGAAGACGATAATGGGTGAAGTTAAAGGCAAACATTATGGATTGATGAATTATACCATTGGCCAAAGACGTGGCTTAGGAATCGGTGGCAACGGTGTTAGCAATGATCCTTGGTTTGTAATTGGCAAAGATTTGGCAACTAATACACTATATGTTGGTCAAGGTTATCATAATGAGCATCTTTATGCTGATATGCTGGATGGCAGTCAAGTCAGCTTTATTGCCCCAATTGATCAGCGCGGCCGCGAGTTTCATTGTACGGCTAAGTTTCGTTATCGCCAAAAAGACTGCGGTGTAACGGTCAAGTTGAGTGAAGATTTGCAAAAGGTACAGGTGATTTTCGACCAACCAGCACGCGCAGTCACTCCGGGACAAGAAGTTGTTTTTTATGATGGCGACGAGTGTCTTGGAAGTGCTACAATTGATCATGCTTATCAAAAAGAACGGGTTTTACAATACGTTTAAACAAATCGCAAAATAAACAATAAAAAAACGACCAGCCACTTGTCAGGGCTGGTCATTTTATTAGATAATGGAAACTGGAGAGAACCCGAAAATTAACATTTTAAGGCAATTAAGGATTAGAGAAGGAAGAGGGACTTTGAAGTGACGAAACTATTTTTTATTCGGCACGGCAAAACACAGTGGAATTTAGAAGGGCGGTATCAAGGAGCTCATGGTGACTCACCACTGCTGCCAAGCAGTTATCAAGAAATTGATCAATTGGTATCATTTTTGAAAAAGTATCATTTTGCAGCAATTTACAGCAGTCCGATTAAACGCGCTTGTTTGACGGCAAAGGCAATTGCCAAGGGGCTGCCACAGCAATTAAAGGTTCAACCGGTAGCTGCGTTGCGGGAATTTGACTTGGGAAAAATGGAAGGAATGAAATTTAGTGCTGTGGCTAAAAAATATCCGCAAGAACTTACTGCATTTCGTCATCATGCTGATCAATATCAGGCCGAAAAAGTTGCAGGTGAAAGTTTTCCTGAACTATTTCAACGAATGACACCAGCAATCCAGCAAATTGTAGCCGCGCATCCGCAGGAAAATGTTTTAATTGTCAGCCACGGGGCAGCCTTGTGTGCTGAAATTCGCCACTTGTTAGGCTATTCATTGGTAGACTTGCGTGCTAATGGTGGTCTGGCTAATACTAGTACGACCATTTTAACTACGACTTCAGGAAACACCTTTAAATGTCTGGCTTGGAATAAGACTGATTATCTGCAGCGAAAATTAACAGCATCGGATATTGTCTAAGGGGGGTAACAATGGCTGCAAAGAAAGCTGATGAAAAAAAGCAAGCAACGCAAAAATTAGATCGTTCAGTAAAAAAATTAGTTAAAGCAATTGATCAGCAACCAAAAAATGCTGAAAATTATTATGCGCTGGGAATGTTATTGACGGATGCCAAAGAGTATCAGCAGGCAGAAGAGCTTTTCAAACGGGCAATTAATTTTTTTACGACTGAAAAACTAGCAACGGATTTATTATTATATGGTTTGGGGAATGTTTTATATGCGGACGGATTATATACCGAGGCGCAGCAGTATTTCAAGCAAATCAAACAAAAAAAATTGAAAATGTCAGCTTATTTAATGATTGCCCAAACGGAGTATGCGCAAGATAATTATCAGCAGGCACTTGTTTTCGGTTTAACAGTTGCTGAAAAGCCTGGTGAAAATCAAATAGCCGGCAATTTGTTGGTTGGTGAAAGCTTGCTAGCCTTAGGTGAGTTAAAAACGGCGGCTGTTTATTTTGATCGAGTTTTGCAAGTTCAACCAACTGATTTTCAGGCTAATTTTCAGCGGGGAATTATTGAAATGGTCCTTCATCGCAATGGTTCAAAATTTTTTGAACAGGCCAAACAAAGTAATCCACAGAAATTTATCCGGCAACAGGAACGATTAACCGATATTGAGCGTGTTTTGGTAGCTAAACAGCAAAGATCTAATCAGAAAGAGTCTGACAATGATAGCAAACAATAATCCGGCTGAACAACAATTGGTTGGGAAAATTCAGGCAGTTTTTTTTGAAAATAATGAAAACTTTTATAAAGTGATTCAGGTAAAAGTGATCAGTAGCGACTTTTCCTGGGATGAAGATCAGATTGTAATTACTGGTAATTTTGCTGAGATCAATGAGGGTGAAGAATATCAATTTAGCGGTAAATTGATTGAACATCCTCGTTACGGCAAACAATTTCAAGCAGCTAATTATCAGCGACAGCTGCCGACGACACGTCAGGGAATTGTTAATTATTTGGCTGGAGAAAATTTTCCTGGAATTGGTCAAAAAACAGCTCAAAAAATAGTTGATCATTTAGGTGAAGATGCAATTGAAAAAATTCTGGCTGATGAATCTCAATTGCAGTCGTTAAATTTAACGGAAAAGCAAAAAAGATCATTATTAGAAAATTTACGATCTGATAATGGGATGCAGCAAGTAGTTATTGAATTAAATCATTTTGGCTTTGGTAATCAATTAACGGCAACAGTCTACAATCATTTTCGGGAAAAGACCTTGGAGATATTGCATCATGATCCTTATCGGTTAGCTTTAGAAATCAATGGAATCGGTTTTAAGCGGGCAGACCAAATTGCAGAACAGATGGAATTGGCTGCTGATGACCCTAAAAGATTGCAGGCCGCTTTGTACCAAAGTGTATTTGATAGTTGTTATACTTCCGGTAATATTTATACAGATGCTGAGACAGTCTTACAACAGGCAATGACATTGCTTTTAAATAGCCGACGGGTTTCACTATCGGCAACTCAAGTAGCTGAAGAGTTAGTTGCTCTGGCCAGCAGTGGCAAAATAGTTGTTGAAGAAAAACGAATTTATCTGCGTTATTATTATGAAGCAGAATGGAAAATCGCTGAGAATCTTAAACACTTATTAGCTGATAAGGTTGATTTATCAAATAAACAAGTTGCAGCTTTGCCCGAATTAATCAATCAGCTTGCAAAGCAGTTGCAAATTAGTTATGGAGCTGAACAGGTCACAGCGATTTGTCAAGCCTTGCAAAATCGAGTGTTTTTATTAACCGGTGGTCCGGGAACTGGAAAAACAACGATTATTAATGGGATCGTTGCCAGTTTTGCAACGCTGCATGAATTATCATTAGACCCGAATGAGTATCAAGATGAAGATTTTCCAATCTTATTAGCAGCACCGACTGGCCGTGCTGCCAAAAAAATGAAAGAAACAACTGGTTTACCCGCTGTGACTATTCATCGTTTGCTAGGGTTAAACGGTAACGATGCTCCTGAAACAGCCGATCAAGATTTGACTTTATCAGGTAAACTGTTGATTATTGATGAAATGTCAATGGTTGATACAGAATTGTTTAACAAATTGCTGGCGGCGGTGCCGGCTTCAATGCAGTTGGTGTTGGTTGGCGATCAGGATCAGTTACCGTCAGTTGGTCCCGGCAGAGTTTTTGCAGATTTATTGGCCTGCCAGCAGCTGCCACAGATTCGATTAACAAAAATTTATCGTCAGCAGGAGACCTCATCGATTATTCCTTTGGCTCATGCTATTAAACAAGGTCAGCTTCCAGCAACGATGTTTGAAAATCAAAGAGATCGGTCGTTTATTCCATGTCAAGCTAATCAGATTCAAACTGCTGTTCGGCAAATCATTATGCATGCGCAAAAGAAGAAGATGGCACTGAGTGATTTTCAAATTCTAGCACCGATGTATCGTGGAGTAGCTGGAATTGATCATTTAAATCAAATTTTACAGGAATTATTAAATCCACCGGTAGCTGGAGCCAAAGAAGTAGTGTTTAATCAACAACATTTTCGGATCGGTGATAAAGTTCTACATTTGGTAAACAGTCCAGAGTTTAATGTTTTTAATGGTGATCTAGGTCGAATCACAGGGATTATTTTAGCTAAGGACAAGAATAATGAAGACCATCAAGACAAGCTGGTTTTGGATTTTGATGGTAATCAGGTAACGTATACTCGTAAAGACTGGATTAAAATAAAATTAGCTTACTGCATTTCAATTCACAAGGCACAGGGCAGTGAGTTCAAATTGGTGATTTTACCATTAGTTAAACAGTATCGCCGGATGCTTAATCGAAATTTATTGTATACAGCTGTTACTCGAGCTAAAAACTTGCTGGTTTTGTTAGGAGAGCCGGCAGCTTATCAAGCAGCAGTTGCCCAACTGGCGGTAGATCGACAGACAAGCTTGCAGCAACGAGTGACAGAGCTATTTCAGACACAACCAGCAGCTGGCAAAAGGGCCCAAACAGAATTAGTTTTACCGGCTAAATCAGCGGTTAAAGAAGTCCCTTCGCAAAAGAAAAATTCAAATGAAACAGCTTCATCAGAGGATGCCACCGTTTCAAAAAATTATCATTTAACTGCGCAACTAATTGCGGCTGGACACATTGATCCTTTGATCGGAATGGATGGTCTTACACCAGCAGATTTTAGTAAACATAACAAAAACAGCTGAAACTTGAAATTAAGTAAGTTTCAGCTGTTTTTTTCTGTAAGCGATAAATTATCAGGATCAAACCAAAATGGATATTGAAAGCTTTTAACCATTAGATCATAAAATTGATTTCGCAATTGCTGATTGTCAAGTTCACCAAACTCAAGAGAATTGGTGGTCAACTGAATTTGCGAATCAGTAAATTGATGTGAAAAGGGAAGGTAGCGAGTCAATCTTAATCGCCGGCAAATATCATATAGCAGAAAAGTGAAAAAATTTAAATTAGTAATAATTTCCAATTGCAAAGGTAAAGCTGCTGGATCAGTTGGATTATCAAATACTTTTGGTTGGCTGCTCATTTTAACTGCGAAAACATGCTTAAAAAAATAATATTTGCGATTTAAACGGAGCGTAACATTGAAAGGTTCCTGATCAACGATAGCAGTTAAGCGACCGTAAAGATGCAAACTCTTTTTTAATGGAGCAGGTTTTAAATGACCGGCAAGTGAATTATCTTTGACGATGTTTGAAGCATAAGCTCCCAGACCCAAAGAAAAATCATGACTAAAAATCCAGCGTCCTTGGTGATTCATTTCTTCAATTTGTGCTAAATTGACATAGACTGGCTGAAAGGCTGGAATAATTTGTTTGACTGCAATATCGGGATTTTCTGATAAACCAATTGTTTTGGCAAGATGCCGTGTTTCTTTTGTTGGAATAAAAGCTACCGGTGTTGGCGTTTTTTTGCCAAGAGCTTGCAGTGACAAGATTGTGTGCAGCAGTAATTTGAGCGAACCAATGGTAACTACAATTTGGTCAGCGGGATCAGTTTTAAATAGTGAAGCAACTTGGTCGAGTTTATTAATAATTTTTGTTTGATAAGAAATAGTTTCTTTTTCAAAGAAGGGCTTGACCGATTTCCAAATAGCTGCTGCATTACTTATTTTATTTTTGGCCTCAACTAAGAATAAAAATTTTCTCAAAGTAATGATGCTCCCTTCTAAAAAAATAACTACCAGCTAATTATACGCAATATTACAGTTTAATTACAAGATAAATTAACAAATTTTGAAAATAAAATTAGTGAATCTTAATAAAGCGAAAATTGTTTTTTAGCTGCTTGTTAATTGAGATTAAAGTACAATTATTTAGCTATGAACTGTGCAATAGAGTGTGAATTCGGCTTAAGTTATTCTTTTATTAAGTTTTTAGTCTCTTATTTGAAACAATAAATGATTATTGTAAGTTCTGATATGATCATACCACAATTATAGTGAGAGAGTTAACTGACTTTTGACACAAATAATTTTATTATATAATTGTTTACTAAAGTATACAATTATTGTGTATTATCAAGAGATAAAAAATAGCCCTTAATAAGAATAAGGACTATTACTAAGAAAGGGTGCTTCAATTCGTGCATAAAATCATAATTTCTCACCCAATCGTTATTAAAGTTGTTAAATATAATTTTAAACTAAAACTAACATTGGCATAATCATTGGATGCCGTTCGGTTTGATCATAAAGAAATGATTTTAAGTCGTTAATAATTATTTCTCGCAAAGTTTTCTCAGTTACATCGGGTTTAGCAATTGCCCGGCGAATTGTATGGAACAAACGTCGTTTTCCACGTTCAATCAATTCTTCCGATTCACGCATATAGATAAAACCACGTGAAAGTAAATCCGGTCCAGCTAAAATTTCTTGCCGTTTTAAATCGATAGTTGCAACTACGACAACTAAGCCTTCTTGAGCTAAAATACGTCTTTCGTGTAAGACAACATTGCCAATATCGCCAATTCCTGAACCATCAACATAAACGTCTCCAGCATTGAAATGTCCAGCGATTCGCGCAGAGTCTTTAGTTAAAGCTAAGACATCACCATTTTGCATAATAAATGAGCGATCCTGGGGCACGTCACATTTTTCAGCCAACTCCGTATGGATTTTTAACATACGATATTCACCATGGACCGGAACAAAAAACTTGGGCTGGATTAAGCGAAGCATTAATTTCTGTTCTTCCTGACCGCCATGACCGGAAGCATGAATATTATTAACTTTTCCATGAATAACGTCAGCCCCAGCTTCTTCTAATTCATTGATGACTTTATTAACACTGATTGTATTACCTGGAATTGGTAAACTAGAGAAAACGACCGTATCATCTGGTTGGATACTGACTTGCCGATGAGTTCCATTAGCAATTCGGCTAAGAGCGGCCATTGGTTCACCTTGCGAACCAGTACATAATATCATTACCCGATTAGCTGGCAAATTATTGATCTCGTGTGCATCAACTAAGGCATCATCAGGGATATCCAAGTAGCCGAGTTCACGACCATTAGCGATTGCAGCTTCCATACTGCGTCCAAAAACAGCGATTTTCCGGTTTTTGGCAACAGCAACTTCGGCCGCTTGTTGGATACGGGAAATATTTGATGCAAAAGTAGCAAATATAATTCGTCCCTCAACCCGTTCAAAAATTCGCCGAATTGACTTACCAACCCAGCGTTCTGATTTGGTAAAATTCGGTATTTCTGCGTTAGTACTATCAGAAAGTAAACATAGCACACCATCGCTGCCTAATTTAGCCATTCGTTGTAAATTAGGTGGCTGATGAGTAACTGGTGTTAAGTCAAATTTGAAATCTCCTGTAGCTACAATTGTGCCACTAGGGGTCTTAACAGCAATTCCCAACGTGTCTGGAATTGAGTGCGTTGTCCTAAAAAAGGAAACACTTGTTTTTCGGAACTTCAAAACAGAATCTTCATTGATCTCGTGCAACTCGGTAGTTCTCAGCAATCCATGTTCTTCTAGTTTGCTTTTGATGAGTGCGAGTGCCAATGGTCCTGCATAAATTGGGACATTGATTTGTTTGAGTAGATAGGGAATTCCGCCAATATGATCTTCGTGACCATGAGTAATCACCAATGCTTTGATCTTCGACTGATTGGCAACTAAATATTGGTAGTCGGGGATAACGTAGTCAATACCTAATAAATCATCTTCAGGAAATTTAATTCCGGCATCAATAACGATAATTTCATCTTGAAATTGGACCCCATAAGTATTTTTTCCAATTTCACCTAAACCGCCGACCGCAAAAACGGCTGTTTCATTGTTTCTGACACTCAGTCGTTTCATTTATTAAACTCCGTTATTTTAAAATGTGGGCTTTGTTGCTCATATTCAAGGGCTTTGGGGCTGAGTCCTTCCAAAAATTCGATATTGTAATTTGTTTGTTCTTCAACTATTTTCTGTGCCTCAACTTCAGATTCAGCCTCTAGATACAGTGATTGAGTATTCTCACGACGTGGGTTGATCTCTTTGCTAGGCTGAAAAAAAACTTTAAAAATCATAAAAAAAACTCCTTTAATTAAAAAATTCAGTTGCCGAAGCAACCTTTTGTCCGAACATGGATTGTTTTCACAATAATTATACTCATTTTAGCATAGTTGTATGTATAAGTATACTTTTAACATCTGAAAGGGTTTGAGCGATCATGTTGCTTAATGGCAGTTGTAGAGAGTAGTTTCTTGAATAATGGTATAATAAATTAAAAAGGAGAAGTGATTGCATGATTTGGATAGGTTTGCTAATTATCTTATGTTTATTATTCTTTTTAGTGCTTTCGATTCATGTTTATCGGCTAAATCAATTTAAAAAAAATAAAGCAATCAGCAATTTGGCAGTTGCTGATTGCTTACCACAAATTTCAAGCAATCCGATTGTTAAACGTGATTTGTGGCTTAAAAAAATTATTCAAAATTCACATTCAGTTGTCAGCTTTTGGGGGAACAATGTTGATGTGTTTGCTTATCGTTTCAAACTGCGACAGCCGCTTGATGACAAGCAAGTTAAGCAATTGCAGCAAGAAATGGATCAGTTGTTGCAGACTTACGCAAAACAGCGACACATTATTTCACCGGTTACCGATACACCGCTGCTTGTATCCGACTGTTGGGTCGAAGATCAGCAATATTTGCAGTTGGAAGTAGCAGTTGTGGTTAATCAGGCAACCTATGCTTATGTGCGAGATATTGATCGCGCAGATCAATGATTAACCGATCAAAACAGTATTATCATCAGTTACAAACGGCTTTTGCATATTAATATGATCAAAAAAGAGCACTCCGTTCAGGTGATCAATCTCGTGTTGACAAACAATTGCCGGATAATTTCGCAATTTATCAATATGTTTAGTACCCTCTAAATCGTACCAGCGTAAAGTAATGTGCTGGTGTCGTGGAACATAACCGGGAACGTCCCGATCAACCGACAAACAGCCTTCTCCTTCAGCTAAAGCTGCCATTTTGACTGATTCACTGATGATAGTTGGATTAACCAGAATATGTTTGAATAGTGGTTGGTCGTTTTCATCTGGGACCAAAACAGCTGTCATCCGAATCGACTGGTCAACTTGTGGAGCTGCCAAACCAACGCCGGCACGTAACTGATATTTTTTTGCAATATCAGGATCTTGGCTGTTTTCCAGAAACTCCATTAGAGCATGGCCCAGCTCTTTTTGCTCAGCTGTCAAGGGGAATGTTAATGCTTTGGCCCGCGCACGCAGAGTTGGATTACCTTCACGAATAATATTTTTCATTGTAATCAATTCAATGACCTCCATTAATAGTTTAAACATAATAATTATAGACTATTTTTGCCTATTTTTTAAATAGCTCTCAGTTAATTTTAGCGTATTCAACGTAAATTGTGTATAATACAAACTGATTAACCAACATCGCAACGGAGGATTTTGATTTTGCCAAATAAAGAAAACGCTAATTACCCCTTATTTGAAGAATGGACGATTGCTGAAATTATTCAAGTTACCGAATTTTATCAGTTAGTTGAGCAGCTTTATCAAGGAAAAGTTGCTCGTCAGCTTTTTCTTGATAAATATCATTCTTATCTGAAGATAGTTCCAATGAAAGCAGCACAGAAGCAACTGGATCGGCAATTTCAAGCAGAAACCGGCTGCAGCATTTATCGGGCGGTGAAATTTGTTACAGCTCATCAACAGGCTAAACTGCACTTTAATGAATAGATTTGAATGGTGGCAGGTGAAAATTAAATGGAAACAGAAAAAATAAATCAATTAGTTATTGGCTGGCTTCAACAGGCTAGGGAAATGATTCTTGCAAGTTTTTCGCGCAAGCTTACTGTTGAAACCAAAACCAGCCGCAATGATTTGGTGACTGAACTTGATCGTCAAATTGAAAACTTTCTAGTACAGCAGATTAAAGCAAATTTTCCAGCAGCTCAGATTATCAGTGAAGAATCTCGGCCAAAGTTGAAAAAATTTGATCCGCAACAACCGCTGTGGATCATTGACCCGATCGACGGAACAATGAATTTTGTTAAAACACACCATGATTTTGCTATTATGATTGGAATTTACCAACAGAATCAAGGAAAATTGGGATATATTTATGATGTGATGAATGATCGCCTATATCATGGCGGACCAGAAAAAGGAGTTTTTTGTAATCAACAGCGGTTGAAACCACCAGCGGATCTGCCGCTGAATCAAGGGCTATTGGAAGTAGGGGCACTAACGTTGCTGTATGATCGTTTTCATTTACAAAAAATTGCGCTTGCCAGTAACGGAGTGCGGATATATGGCAGTGCCGGGATTCAAATCATTCGGGTTTTGACTGGCCAAGTGATTGGATATGTCAGCCATTTAAAACCTTGGGATTTAGCAGCTGGCAGAGTTTTGGCTGAAACTTTGGGTTTAACGGTAAAAACGATTGACGGTAGCATTCCTGATGTGTTATCATCAGTAGATGTGTTAGTAGCTACAAAGAACGCTCAAGAAGACATAGTAAGGATGGCACAAGCACCTTATTAGTCAAGAGCTGTGACGATGGGTCACAGTTTTTTTATGCTAATAAATGGAAAAGCCGAATAATATGTTTTCATGAAAAATAAATGATTTTTTAAGCGGTAGAACCTCTTAGATTGAAAGGAAGAAACAATTTGAAAACACGTGATGATATCCGTAATGTTGCCATAATCGCCCATGTCGATCATGGCAAGACAACTTTAGTTAATGAATTATTAAAACAGTCGGATACTTTAGATGAACATACCCAGATCGATGACCGAGCAATGGATTCCAATGCAATTGAAAAAGAACGTGGAATTACCATTCTTTCCAAAAATACGGCTGTTAAGTATCATGGTAAGCAGATCAATATTTTGGATACTCCGGGCCATGCCGATTTTGGTGGTGAAGTAGAACGGATCATGCGAATGGTTGATGGCGTTTTACTGATAGTAGATGCTTTTGAAGGTACAATGCCACAAACACGTTTTGTGTTGAAAAAAGCGTTGGAACAACACTTGACACCAATCGTTGTTATTAACAAAATTGATCGTGAAGGTGCACGCCCAGAAGAAGTTGTTGATGAAGTGCTTGATTTATTTATTGAACTTGGAGCTGATGATTCTCAGCTTGAGTTCCCGGTTATTTATGCTTCGGCTGTAAATGGTACTTCTTCATATGACTCTGATCCTGCTGCACAGGAACATACTATGAACCCGATTTTTGACACAATTTTAAAGACTATTCCTGCTCCGGTTGATAACTCAGATGAACCATTACAATTTCAAGTTGCAATGCTTGATTATAATGAATTTGTTGGTCGGATTGGAATTGGTCGGATTTTCCGTGGCAAAATCAAAGTTGGCGATCAAGTTACAGTCTTGAAATTAGATGGATCACAAAAGAATTTTCGTGTTACCAAACTCTTTGGATTCTTTGGTTTGAAACGACTGGAGATTCAAGAGGCTAAAGCTGGTGATTTGATTGCGGTTTCTGGAATGGAAGATATCTTTGTGGGTGAAACGGTTTGTCCAGTTGACCATCCAGAAGGATTACCATTGTTGCGGATTGATCCGCCGACCTTGCAGATGACGTTTATGACCAACGACTCACCTTTTGTTGGTCAAGAAGGCGAGAATGTTACAGCACGTAAACTGGAAGACCGTTTGAAGGTCCAATTGCACACTGATGTTTCCTTGCGTGTTGAGGATACAGATTCACCGGATGCCTGGACGGTTTCTGGACGTGGTGAATTGCATTTGTCAATCCTGATTGAAATGTTGCGGCGTGAAGGTTTTGAATTGGCAGTATCAAGACCGCAAGTTATTTATCGTGAAGTTGATGGTAAAATGTGTGAACCATTTGAAAGTGTAACGATCGATACACCTGATGAGTATTCTGGTGCGGTAATTGATTCTTTGGCTCAGCGCAAAGCAGAAATGCAAAATATGGAAACAAACGCAAATGGTCAAACACGGTTAAGCTTTTCAGCACCAACTCGTGGCTTGATCGGATATGATTCACAATTCTTATCAATGACACGTGGTTATGGTATTTTTAACCATACTTTTTCAGAATACAAACCAGTAATTAAGAATTGGGAACCTGGACGTCGGAATGGCGCACTTGTTTCAATTAATCGTGGTAAAGCAACTACCTACGCAATTATGGGCGTTGAGGACCGGGGAACAATTTTTGTTGATCCAGGTGCAGAAGTCTATGAAGGAATGGTTGTTGGTCAAAGTTCACGTGAACGTGATATTTCAGTTAATGTTACTAAGGGTAAGAACATGACCAATGTTCGTTCATCAAACAAAGACCAAACAGCAACTATTAAAAAACCAACGCATTTAACTTTGGAAGAATCGTTGGAATTCTTAAATGAAGATGAATTATTGGAAATAACACCAAAAAGCATTCGTTTGCGCAAACGGATTTTGGAAACCAATATGCGTGAAAAAGCTGCCAAGCAAAAGAAGATTGCTGCTAAAAAGAATGCCTAAATGAAAATAGCGACTGTGATCAAAAGAAAAACAACTAAATGTTGTTTTTCTTTTTTTCTTTTTGATTATATTAGCAAATACTTAACATTATTAATAAAAAATTAGTTTTTTATTGCAAATAACAAATTTTAGCGACATAATATTACTTTAGGAGAGGGGGAAGGAGAAAGAAACCTAGGTTTGATTTTATGGAGCAGTTTTGTATGATATAATTGCTCTAGTTTGGAAAGGGGCTGAAGCAATGCAGGAATTAGTTTCGCGGGATGAAATGTTAGCAGTGCTTGCAGTAGATGCAGCTAAAATCAAATCGATTTTAAGCAAACAATGCAACGTGCTATGCATGGCGAAATGTCCAGCTTTCGAGGAAGTTGCGGATACACAAATTTACGGTTTTTCGTGTGAGGTCAAGTTAGCTGAAAAATGTGGAATCTTGGCTGAAGATGAGGGTCGGCAAATGATTCAGGATTTGGAGCAAGGATTAGCCAATATTTATGCAACTGTCGGAAAGGACGAATAAGGGCTGGAAGTCATGGCAAAAGTCAAACAGAAACTAAGGTATTTTGATTTTTATTTATTCATACCATATCTATTATTATGCATTGTTGGGATTGTAATGGTTTATTCGGCTAGTTCGATTAACTTGTCATATGCTGGAATGAAGACCGATTTGTACCTGTATCGGCAAATGGCTTATGTCATATTGGGGTTGGTTTGCTTTACATTAGCAATGTTAATAAAATTAAAAAAATTGACCTCAAAAAAATTTATTATTTGTGGCTTTTATATTTTGGCTTTTTTGTTACTGTATGCGAAATTTATGACGCGTGCCGTTAATGGTGCTAATGGCTGGATTGATCTTAAACTTTTTAGTTTACAGCCATCAGAGTTATGCAAATTATATTTGGTACTTTTTCTGGCCCAATTATTATCACGTCGTGAACAAGCAGCTGCCCAGAACACTTTGCAAGCGACGAGTCGAAGACCCTGGCTGTTAGTTTACTTTCTGTTATTTTTAATTTTAATGGAACCTGATCTGGGTGGATTTGCAATTAATTTTATGATTGTTGCGATTATGTACCTTGCTAGTCAGGCAACGAGGCATTCTTCGAAACGAGCATTTCTTTATTTAACAGGTTTTTTAAGTGTAGTAATGGTATTTGTCTTTGGCTTGCGGTTTTGGAATCCATTGGCGGGTACGAAATATAATTATATGTATAGTCGCTTAATGGCTTTTTATAATCCTTTCAAAGTTGCTGCTTCTAGCGGACATCAATTGATTAATTCTTACTATGCAATTAGTAATGGCGGTTTATTTGGATTGGGTTTAGGTAACAGTATTCAAAAAAGAGGATACTTGCCGGAAGCATATACTGATTTTATTATGGCAATCATTAGTGAAGAATTGGGTGTTATCGGAGTGTCAGTCGTTTTGATTTTGATTTCATGGTTAACGCTTAGAATCTTTTTAATCGGTATTCGTTCAAGGGATGTTTATGAAACTTTTGTTTGTTACGGAATAGGGACTTTTTTTGCAGTTGAAACCTTTTTTAATCTAGGAGCAGTTACGGGATTATTACCGATCACGGGAGTAACCTTCCCGTTTGTTTCATACGGCGGTTCAAGTATGCTAGTTTTGTCAATTACTTTAGGAATTGTAATGAATATTTCAATCCGGCAGCGAAGATTGCGTGCTGCTGATAAAAATCATTAATTTTATACAGAGGTGGGAATTTAATGAAAAAGGTGTTAATTGCCAATCGTGGGGAAATCGCCGTTAGAATTATTCGAGCATGTCATGAGTTAAAGTTAAAAACTGTAGCAATTTTTGCGAAGGAAGATGATTTATCAGTTCATCGTTTTAAAGCTGATGAAGCTTATTTGGTTGGTGCTGGGAAACGACCAATTGAGGCTTATTTGGATATGGATGATATTATTCGCATTGCCAAGCAGACAGGAGCGGATGCAATTCATCCAGGATATGGTTTTTTATCTGAAAATGAAGCTTTTGCTGCCAAGTGTCAGCAAGCAGGAATTACCTTTATTGGTCCGACGGCTGAGCAGCTAGCAATTTTTGGTGATAAGATTAGAGCTAAGGAAGCAGCTTTAGCAGCAGGATTGCACACCATTCCCGGAAGTGACGGTCCAGTCAAATCAGTCGCTGAAGTTCGCGAATTTGGTCAGCGGCATGGTTTTCCTGTTATGGTCAAAGCTGCATTAGGCGGTGGTGGTCGTGGAATGCGAATCATCCGTAATGCTCAAGAAGTTGCAGAAAATTTCGAACGAGCTCGCAGCGAGGCTCAGCAATCTTTTGGTGATGATGAATTATATGTTGAAAAATACTTAGAAAACCCCAAACATATTGAAGTGCAGATTTTAGCTGACCAGCATGGAAATGTTATTCATTTATTTGAACGTGATTGTTCTGTTCAACGGCGGCATCAAAAAGTTATTGAATTTGCTCCCAGCATTGTTTTGTCTGAGAGTCGTCGCCAAGAAATATGCAATGCAGCAGTGCGTTTAATGAAAAGCGTTCATTATCAAAATGCTGGTACAGTTGAGTTTTTAGTTACGGCTGAGGATTATTATTTTATTGAGGTTAATCCACGGGTTCAAGTTGAACATACGGTAACTGAGATGATTACTAACGTTGATATTGTTCAGTCGCAGATTCTGATCGCTTCAGGCAAGAATCTACATAAGGATTTAAAAATTCCCGAACAAAATCAGATCTTTTTCCATGGTTGCGCGATCCAATGTCGAGTAACAACCGAAGATCCAGAAAATAATTTTATGCCGGATACCGGGAAAATTGAAACTTATCGTTCACCAGGGGGTTATGGAGTTCGATTGGATGGTGGAAACGCCTATACTGGTTCAATAATTACCCCTTACTTTGATTCCTTACTGGTTAAAGCTTGCGTATCATCACGAACCTTCGAAGGGGCTGTGATGAAGATGAATCGCGTTTTAAATGAATTTATTATCCGGGGAGTTAAAACTAACATTCCATTTATGCAAAATGTTTTAAATCATCCGGTTTTTAAAGCGGGTGAAGCACATACGACATTTATTGATAAGACTCCTGAGTTATTTGTTTTTGAACGCAAGCCACAAACAGCAAATCAACTGCTCAAGTATATTGGAGATGTTACAGTTAACGGTTTCCCGGGAATTGGTAAACATCATAAAAAATATGTTCCAAATATTCGGATGGCTAAAGATTTTGCCCCAGCTAAATCAACTTTAACTGCTAAACAAATTCTTGATCAGCAAGGAGCTGCAGCGTTAACAAGTTGGATTCAACAACAAGAGCAAGTATTGCTGACGGATACAACGATGCGTGATGCGCACCAGAGTTTATTTGCGACCCGAATGCGGACAAAAGATATGATTCCGGCAGCACGTGTTTATGAAAAAGCTTTGCCACAAATTTTTTCAGCTGAAGTTTGGGGCGGAGCAACGTTTGATGTTGCTTATCGTTTCTTACATGAAGATCCATGGCAAAGATTGCAACTGATTCGTCGTCTAATGCCGCATACTTTACTCCAAATGCTGTTCCGCGGCTCAAATGCTGTAGGCTATAAAAATTATCCTGATAATGTTTTGGAGAAGTTTATTCAGCAAAGTGCGACTGACGGTGTTGATGTTTTTCGGATTTTTGACAGCTTGAATTGGGTTGCACAAATGGAAAAAAGCATTAAATATGTGCGTGATACTGGAAAGATTGCTGAAGGTACCATGTGTTATACTGGAGACGTTATTAATCCAGAAGAACACAAATATGATTTGAAGTATTATCAAGGATTAGCGAAAGACTTGGTTGCTGCTGGCTCACAGATTATTGGCATTAAAGATATGGCTGGCTTATTAAAACCACAAGCAGCGTATGCTCTAATTTCTAGTTTGAAAGAAGCAGTTGATGTACCGATTCATTTGCATACTCATGATACGACTGGAAACGGCATTGCAACTTATGTTCAGGCTGTTAAAGCGGGCGTAGACATTGTTGATGTGGCTACTAGTGCTTTATCGGGCACTACTAGCCAACCAAGCATGAGCAGCCTTTATTATGCTTTAGCTGGAACTCAACGGCAGCCACAGCTTAATATTGATAATGTAGAAAAAATGAATCGTTATTGGCTGGGGGTAAAGCCATGCTATCAAGACTTTATGAATGGAATTACTGCTCCGCAAACGGATATCTATGAAACAGAAATGCCGGGTGGTCAGTATTCTAATTTGCAGCAGCAAGCGAAGGCTTTAGGTATTGCTGATTTTGAATTAGTTAAACAAAGATATCGTGAAGTTAACCAATTGCTGGGTGATATTGTAAAAGTAACCCCAAGTTCAAAAGTTGTCGGTGATTTATCGCTGTTTATGATTCAAAACAGTTTAACGGCAGATAATATTTTAGAAAAGGGCGCAACGCTTGATTTTCCAGAATCTGTTGTTAACTTTTTTGCTGGTAATTTAGGACAGCCGGTTGGGGGATTTCCTCCTGAGCTGCAACGGGTTGTGTTGAAAGGTAAAAAGGCGATTACAGTTCGACCAGGAAGTTTAGCTCCAGCTGCTGATTTTCAGAAAACTGCGGCTGAACTGAAACAAAAGATTAAGCATACGCCAACTACAGAAGAAGTTTTAAGCTATCTGCTGTATCCAGATGTATTGTTGGATTATGAAAAGTCGGCTGAAAGATATGGCATCTTAGGTTTATTGGATACAACTACTTTTTATCAAGGAATGCGAAATCATGAAAATCTATATGTTAAAGTTGCCAAGGGGAAGACTTTAATTATCAAATTAAATTCAATTAGTCCTATTGATGAAGAAGGAAATCGTACGCTTTTCTTCAATTTAAATGGTCAGCCGCAACAAATTGTAGTTCATGATAATAGTCAAAAAGCTAAAGTTAGTCAAACACTTAAAGCAGAACCGACCAATCCAAACCAAATTGGAGCAACCTTGAGCGGCTCGGTACTTAATGTTCTTGTCAAAAAGAATCAATCAGTAGCTAAGGGAGATCCACTAGTTATTACTGAAGCAATGAAAATGGAGACAACTATTAAAGCACCGTTTACTGGTAAGGTTAGTCATGTCTATGTTAAAGCCGGTGATGTGTTGGCACCACAGGATTTGTTGTTGGAGTTGGAACCGATAAAGGGATAATTGAATGAAAAAAAAGTTTTACTGGAAAAGTGTTTTTAACTTTCTATGGGTTTTATTGCTGATTTTAGGAATATTTTATGTTAATACTGCTCTAAAGGACCAGCAAAATGGCTCTAAGTCAAAAAAAGTAACAACAATTGAAAAAAAGCAGGATGACAATAATATAAAATTGACGACCCCGAAGGTAAAAGCACTTAAAACTAGTAAAATGGCAGCTTATATCGGAGTTTCAAGCTCAGTAATTCTAACAGATTTTGGTCAACCGACTGCAACAGTTGCCAGTGCTTCAAATCTTAAATGGTGGTTGTATAATTTAAATAATCAGTCATATTTAAAAATTGGAATTGATCAGTATACTAAAAAAGTAGCAGCAATTTTTGTTGTTGGTCCAAGTAAAGCGCAAGGAAAATTAAAAGTGGGTTTGTCGTTTAAACGTTTGCTGCAATTGACGACGCTTTATGCTAACTTTAAATTCAACTATCGCGAACAAGCTTTTCAATATGAATTATCAGAAAATGATTTAAATCGCCACCCACTAATTAGTTTTAAAAATGGCAGTTATGCAATTGCTTATCTTAAACCAAAGACAAAGCAGATTTATGCACTTGAATATTTAAATACTGATACATTATTAAAAAAGAATCTGTATCATTTAGTTGCACCAGTTCCACTGCCCGCGCAGTATCAGGGAGAAGTTGATTGGCAGCAATTAGAACAGATGTTGCCGGCAGATTTTTTGCAGTTAGTTAATGCTAAGCGACGACAGCAGTCGCGAGCGGTAATACCAGTTGATCCAAATTTAAATGCTCAAACACATGCAGCCGCTGACAAACTATTTAAAAGTCCGCGAAATTGGTTGCAATCTGCGCAAGCTAAGCAGTTAAAGAGTATTTTAAATGATGATTTCAGTCAGAAGAAAACAATTTTTTTACATCGATCTAAATTGAGTAAAAAACGACTTAAATTATTAGGACTGGAAAATTATTCTAAGGTAAAGCTGTGGGTAATTGCCCCCATTTATAGTAGTTCAACAATTTTTGATCAGCCTAAATTACTTTCCAGCTGGATTAATAGTTTTGTAGAAACTGGTCGGTATCGGATTGGAATGTATTACGAGCATGGTGTCCTAGTTATTATTAGCAGTAAGGGTGGAATCTAATGGAATTTAAGGAAAAAAAGCGTGAAGGCTTGATCGTCTATCTTTATCACTTACGAAATAGTCGACAATTAAGAAAATTTGGGACGATTCACTACGTATCGCGTAAAATGAAATATGTTGTTTTGTATATTAACACTGAAAACGAAGCGGAAATTGTGAAACGGCTGCAGTCATTGCATTTTGTTAAAAAAGTGGATATTTCTTTGCGGCCGCAGTTAAAAACCAAGTTTGCTGATGAACTTGGGGTACGTTATAAATTAACAGATGAAGATCGTGAAAAATATAAAACTGGTAGGAAAGCTGTATGAGAGTAATTTCAGGTAAATTTCGTGGCCGCAAACTTAAAGCTGTACCGGGATTACGTACTCGCCCGACTACTGACAAGGTCAAAGAAGCAGTTTTCAATATGTTGGGTCTACAAATTAATGGACCTGTTTTGGACCTGTTTGCCGGTAGTGGAGCTTTAGCGATTGAAGCTGTTTCACGGGGAGCCGATTTTGCTGTTTTAGTCGATCGACAATATCAAGCAATCAAAACAATTAAAGAAAATATTGCTCTGACTAAGGAAATAAGCAATTTTGAGGTCATTAAAGCCGATGCTTTTAGAATTTTAAAAATGCTGGCAGAAAAAAATTATAAATTTAATTATATTTTTTTGGATCCGCCATATAAGCAGCAAAAGATCGTTGCTGTTTTGCAGCAATTAAGGGAACTTAATTTATTGGCAAAGGATGCAATTATAGTTTGCGAAACAGATCAACAAGCACAGTTACCAGAAACAATAACTGGGTATACATTGTGGAAACGTGCTGATTATGGGATAACGGAAGTAACTTTTTATCAATTGCGGGGTGAGTAGATTTGATTGCTGTTTTTCCAGGAAGTTTTGATCCGGTAACTAATGGACATTTGGATGTGATTCGTCGGGCAGCTGCTTTGTTTGATCGAGTAGTGGTCTTAATAATGAAGAATACTGCCAAAAAAGGACTCTTTACGGTTGAAGAACGAGTTAAATTATTAAACCAAGTAGTTGCTGAACAAAAGTTGCACCGGGTTGAAATTTCAGCAGCAACAGATCGATTAACGGTTGATGCGGTAAGGAGCTTAGGCGGACAAGTAATTATTCGCGGTGTACGGAATGAACGGGATTTTAGTTTTGAACGAGACATTGCTGAGTTAAACCGTCGTTTAGCTCCTGAAATTGAGACATTATTATTACCGACCAGTCCTGAATTAGCCGTAATTTCTTCTAGTTATGTTAAAGAAATTGCACAATTTGGTGGTGAATTGTCAAGCCTTGTAGCATCTCCGGTAGCTCGGGCATTGCAAGAAAGGTTTGATTGATAATGCGAAGAAAACAACGTTGGTGGCTAATTGGTCTATTGGTTATTTTACTGGCAATTGGGACTTTTTTTCCATTGCCAGTGTATCTTGAAACGGTTGGAAGTGCACAAAATGTTGCTAAGTATGTAACCGTTGCTAAGAAACGAGATCGGCATTCAGGAAAATTGATGTTAACATATGTTGAATTAGCTCGGGCAACTCCCTTTTTGTATGTGGCTAGTTTTTTTGATCGAAATGCTTCACGAATTCCAAGTGAGCAAGTTACTGGCGGTGTCAACAATCGGGAGTTTGATTTAGTACAAAATTACTATATGCAAACTGCTGTTAACCAAGCACAATCAAGTGCTTTAAAATTGGCTGGTAAGCAATATCAGCAGAAATTTCAAGGAATTTACGTGATGTCAGTGTTGAAAAAATCTAATTTCAATAACAAGCTTCAGGTGGGTGATTTAATTCAGCGGGTCAATGGTAAAAGTTTTTCGTCATTGACAGCGATGATGCATTATTTGAATGCGAAAAAAACTGGTGAGACAGTAAAAATTAATTATCTTCGCCACGGAAGTTCCAAGATTTCTCAGGGTAAAGTTATAAGTTTACCCAACTCTAAGCGACATGGAATTGGAATTTCTTTGGTTGCTAAAACCAATGTTGTATCAAATAGCCAAATTAAAGCTGATATGGATGGAATTGGCGGACCTTCAGCTGGATTGATGCTGGCTTTACAGATGTACAGTCAATTGAGCCATCGTGATCTTAAGGCTGGACGTGAGATTGCCGGCACAGGGACAATATCAGCTAGTGGTAAAGTTGGTCAGATTGGTGGCATTGATAAAAAAGTCATTGCTGCCAACAAAGCAGGAGCAACAATTTTTTTAGCTCCTGCAGGTAAAGCAAATTATCATGAAGCTCAAAAAACAGCTGAGCGAATCAAAACTAAAATGAAAATTGTACCAATCAAAAATTTAACGCAGGCAATCAATTACCTAGCACATAGTCATGGGTAAACAATTAAGCATACAAGATCAAAAAATCCGTTTTAACTGGTTTTTTGGTCTTGTTTTTTACTTTGTTGTTAAGTAACTGCCTAAAAGTAAGCAAATTAAAATTTCCTTCTAAAAATATATGCGTAATTTGCGTATTTAATTGACAGGAGGGGATGTGATGAAAAAGTTACGAGCGATTTTTGATGAGTACCGAACTAGAATTATAATTGGTGGAATTGCAGGAATCATTTTATTGCTTTTGGGATGGAGTTGGTGGCAAAAGAACCAGGCTACTGAATTAACAGAATTAGATACAAAAACTGAAAAAAATGCAAAAATTTCCCAATCAAGTACGGCAATGTCTAAAAGCAGTTCAATCGCGAACAAATCAACTTTTTTTGTTGATATTAAGGGTGCGATTGCCAAACCCGGAGTTTATCGGGTCAATCGTAGTCAACGTGTAAATGACGTGGTCATGGCGGCTGGTGGCTTACTAAAAACGGCAGATTCTAATCGAATAAATTTATCATTGCAGCTACACGACCAGCAAATAATTTTCATTCCTTTTCAAAATGATGCTAGTGCTGGCAGCAGCCAATTGCCTACTACAGTTGAGCAAACCCCATCAGCAAGTAATAATGTTTCAAATGCAACTGATTCAACAACTAGTTCGGCGAGTTCGACAATTACAGCAAATAATGAGTCTGATGAAACAGCATCAAAGATCGATCTAAACTCTGCAACCAAGGAACAGTTAATGCAAATAAACGGAATCGGTGAGAAAAAAGCAGCTATGATTATTAATTATCGGCAAGAACATGGTAGTTTTAAAAAGTTGGAAGATTTAAAAAATATTACCGGAATCGGTGATAAGACTTTTGCAGTGATGGCTGAAAGTTTAATTGTGGGCAACACTACAAATACAAATTAAATTTTAGCTGTGGCAAATTTCTGCTATACTATACATTAATCATAAAGGTTAGGTGATAATAAAATGGATAAGCGAATACCGTGGAATCAGTATTTTATGATGCAGGCAATGCTGCTTTCTTTAAGAAGTACTTGTGAGCGATTGTCGGTTGGTGCAATTTTAGTTCGTGATCGGCGAATAATTGCCGGCGGTTACAATGGTTCAGTTTCAGGTGATGATCATTGTATCGATCAAGGCTGTTATTTAGTTGGTGGACATTGTGTGCGGACGATTCATGCAGAAATGAATTCAGTTTTGCAATGTGCAAAGTTTGGAATAGCCACTGATAAGGCTGAAATTTATGTTACAGATTTTCCTTGTTTGCAGTGTACAAAAATGTTGTTGCAAGCGGGGATTTGTAAAATATATTATTTGAGAAACTACCATAATGATGACTATGCTGTTAAATTAATGAAATTAAAAAATGTTGCTGTTGAACAAGTTACACTGGATTCTAAATATTTGCAGCTGCTGGATAACCAAGTAGCTGCTAGTTCGATTAAACAAAAATAAAAGAACGATATCTTTTTTTGGTTGCAATTACCTTAATTTTGTTAACACTGGTATATTTCGAATTCAGCTTTATTTGGCTGAGTTTGATAATTTTAATTGCAATTCGAGTATTCTTTTTAAGACAAAGAAAATTATTGTTATTATGGATTGTGTTGGTTGTAATTTGGTTAAGTTGGCTCACTTGTTGGAATAAGGCACAGCTGGCTAATCGTTTGCAGCATAATGAGCAGTTATCAGACCAGCATATCATTGTTGCTCCTGATGAAATCCAAGTAGACGGAGATTTAGTAAAATTTAAGGGTAGGTGGCAAGAAAAAAATCAACGGATTCAGGGTTATTATCGCTTGCAATCTTTATCAGAAAAATCGAAATGGCTTCATCAAGCACAAACTGCGGATTTAACAGTTTCCGGAGATTTTAGCTCTGTTAGTGGACCAACTAATGAGAACCAATTCGATTATCAGCGATATTTAGGTTCTCAGAGAATCGTTAATCAAGTTTTTGTTAAAAAAATGGTTTTGAAGTCACATATTAATTCTATAACTTTAACGGACTTGATAGCTCGGCTGCATGAATTGCGTTGGCAGTTGCTTAAACAGCTGGATCAACTCGATAATCCATTAAAAAGTTACGGTCAGCTACTTTTACTGGGATACTATAATGCAGACTATGACCAACAGATTCAGCAAATTAATCAGTTGGGTTTGTTATATTTGTTTAGTTTGTCTGGAATGCATGTTTTTTATTTATTGCGAGTTATTAGATGGCTGTTTACTTATTTAAAAATTACGCGTGAAACTTATGAGTGGTTTTGTTTGCTGTTATTGCCAATTTATGCTGTTTTGGGTGGACTCTCAGCTAGTCTGTTGCGAGCAGTTTTAATGTCTTGGTTGATTATCTTTTTTCAGCGATTGAAACTCCGGTTGAGTGGAGTGACTGCTGAGTGCCTTGTTTTGATTGTGAATTTAGCGTATTCACCACTGCTGCTTTTTTCATTGGGTTTTCAACTGAGTTATTTATTGACTTTTATTTTACTTGAAAACAAAAATTTAAATCAAATTAAATTGGGAATAAAACTGAATTGCTATAGTTTACCTTTGATCTTGTGGCATACTTATCAATGGAATTTATTAACGGGACTTTTAACGATCGCGATTATGCCAATTTTTGATTGGTTAATTGTGCCTACAGTTGTTTGTGGTACATTGTTGCCATTTACTGCTGTTATAGCAAATTATTTCTTAAATTTAGTAGTTATGGCTTTCGACCTGCTGGCCAAACTGCCATTTGTGATAACTTTTGGGAAACCACCATTAATTTTAGTAGTGGGGACAATAATTATTTTAAATATCCTGGAGTTTTCTCGAAAAAAGCAGTTGCTGTGGTCAGCAATAATAGTGGCTTATTTGATAACCGGAAGCATGATTCGACTGCCACTTAAAGATGAAGTCGTTTATTTTGATATCGGTCAGGGAGATTGTACTTTAATTCGACGAAAGTTTAATCAGGCATTGACACTGGTGGATACAGGCGGAAAAGTTTCATTTAATCATGAAAAATGGCGACAGCGACATAGCAAAACTAATGGAGAAACAGTTGTTGCTAATTATCTTTTAAGTAAGGGAATAACTAAAATTGACAATTTGTTTTTGACGCATCAAGATGCGGATCATACTGCAAATTTTGATAGTATTGTGCATAAGATTAAAATTCAGCGGGTATTAGTACCGGATGGGATGCAAAAAGTTTCTTCTTTTATTCGTCGCCGCCGTCAAGCTGAAGTGATGCCCAATCAAATTTTAGCGATCAGCACTGAAAAGTATCATCAAGTTGCCGGGTTAACGCTATTACATCCATTTGGTTCAGGAAAAGGAACTAATGAAGATTCACTGACACTTTGGTTTAAACTTGCTGGAGTTAGCTTCATTATTAGTGGTGATTTGGATCAAGCTGGTGAGAAAGAAATTATTCAGCAGCATCCCAACTTGCGTGTTAATGTTTTAAAAACTGGTCATCATGGTAGTAAAACTTCAACGGCTGCCAGTTATGTTTCGCAATTAAATCCCAAACTGGCAATTATTTCAGCAGGGAAAAATAACCGGTATGGACATCCTAATCGTGAAACCTTATCAACACTAAAACATTTTAACGTGCCCTATATTTGCACAGCAGAAGCAGGGATGATTAAAATTTATCCTGCCAAGGACAAAATTACAGTCTGGACAGTAAATGATTATTAAAAAGGAGAACAGATTTTGAAAGCAATTGAACTGCTGAATGCTAAATTAACAAATGACAATATAAAAACAGTTTATTTGATAAATGGTTATGAGGCTTATTTAAGATCAAAGGTAATTGAGCAGTTAATTGGGGTTATTCCCAGCGAACAGCGGTCAATGAATTTGGGAAAATTTGACTTAGAAAGTGATTTGCTGGCAGCGGCGGTTAACGATGCCCGTTCAGTTCCCTTTTTTGGTGAACGGCGAATTACGTTGATTTCTCATCCACTTTTTTTAACCGCAGTTAAATCAAAAAAGGTTCCAGAACAAAACATAGCTGACTTGGAAAACTATCTTAAACAGCCGGAACCAACTACTACGTTGATTATTGATCTGGGTAATCAGAAAATGGATGCTAGAAAAAAAATCAGCAAGTTATTAAAAAAAGTTTCAGTAATAGTCGATTGTAGTGCCTTGCCAGAAAAAAAAGTACAGCAGTTAGTTACTGAACAAACTAAGCGTAATGAATTTAGTTTTACTGAGGATGCCTTGGAATTGCTAATTAAAAAGACTGAAGCAAATTATTCAACAATTATGAACGAGTTGCCCAAATTAGAGTTGGCTGCGCTTCAAACTAAAAAAATAACTCAATCAATGGTTGCTGAACTTGTTCCACAGACGCTAGAACAAAATGTTTTTGAACTCAGTAATTTAGTCTTGGCTGAAAAAAATGAACAAGCAATGAATTTATATCATGATCTGTTATTGCAGCATGAGGAACCATTGAAGTTGAATGCTATTTTGATTGGTCAAGTCAGATTACTGTTGCAAACATTGGTTTTAATGAAACACGGTTATGCACAAGGAGATATTGCGAGCGTTTTAAAGGTTCACCCGTATCGTGTGAAATTAGCGTTGCAGCAAGCACCGCATTTTTCACGTACAAAATTACGGGAAATCTATTTAAATTTGATAAAATTTGAAGAACAATTAAAAACTAGTCAACAAGATCCAGAAAAGTTATTTCAGTTATTATTACTTGGTTATCTGGATTATGTAACAAAAAAGGACTAAAAAAAGCTGCAGATTGTTTTCTGCAGCTTTTTACTAATGATTGTTATTTGGCTAAGCGTTTAGTGATACGTGCTTTATCACGAGCAGCCTTGTTAGGCTTGATTAAACCCTTAGATTTTGCTTTATCAATCGCAGAAACAGCAGTGCGATAAAGTTCTTCAACGTTATCTGCATTAGCAGTTTTAGCATTTTCAAAATTTTTAACAGCTGTTCTCATAGCACTTAATTGTGATGAGTTTTTAGCATTAGCTTTTTCATTGGTAACTACACGTTTAATGGCTGATTTAATAATAGGCAAAGATTTCACCTCCAGTATTCATGAATCCAGTAGATTTCATATAAATTTCAACATATGCTATTATACAAGAGCTACAAAAACAATGCAATAAAAATGTTGGCTTCTGTCAAGGAAATTTGCTTGACTTATATTTTTTATGACTTTTGATGGATAATTACTTGTTTTTTTTTAAAACTATGGTTATTATGTTTAAGTACGTTAATTTCCTTTTTCTCAGTGAAGATGATTCACCGACGCTTTACCGGGAATAAGGTCGATAATATGAAAGGTGGATAAATTTTATGGCAATTTCAAAAGAAAAAAAAGCTGAAGTCATGAAAAAGTTTGAGCTTCATGATGGCGATACCGGTTCTGCAGAGGTTCAAATTGCAGTTTTAACAGCTGATATCAATGAGTTGAATAAACATATTCAAACTCATAAGAAAGATTATGCTTCTCAACGAGGATTGATGAAGAAGATTGGTCATCGTCGTAACTTGTTGGCATATTTACGTAAAAATGATGTTCAGCGTTATCGTGAGTTAATTAAGAGCTTGGGATTACGTCGTTAAAATATTTTTTGTCCAGTATGCTTGGCGGCTACTGGACTTTTTTTGCATCTGGCGAGGCAGCATGTTTTTTGGACATGGTGAATCGCCTATTATTTTGCATATGTTCATAGGCTGGAATCTGGCTAAACTAAAATAGTGATATAATATTTATACAAAGCTACTAAGCGATTAACGGGTAAGTTGCAGGTTTTGAATATTAAGTGTGAGCTGGCGATCTTCTTGCTTGCTCGCTGGTTTTGGTAGTGGCTATTTGCATTTTAAATGTTATTAATTACTGAAGCTAATGTGCTATAATATGGATTTAATAGGAATAGTGAGCAATTTTTTAAAAATATCATTATTAATTTTGCAGAGTAATGCTAAAGATTATTATTACTTAACGATATATAAAAATAAACATTTTTATTTACGGAGGAAAAAGTAATGGATTTAAAAAATGCTGAGATAATTACGGCGATGGTCACCCCATTTAATGATCAGGGTGATCTTGATTTTGATCGTCTGGAACAGCTGATTGAACATTTATTAGCTACGGGTTCACAGGGAATCTTAGTTGCGGGCACAACAGGTGAAGGACCAACTTTAACTGAACAGGAAAAGTTAGCATTAATTAAACGAACAGTTAAATTGGTTGCTGGAAGAGTGCCAATAATTGCTGGAACTGGTACAAATAATACGCAAACAACAATTGATTTTACCAATCGAGTAGCAGAAATTGATGGTGTAGCAGCTGCATTGGTGGTCGTTCCTTATTATAATAAACCTGATCAGCGCGGGATGTTGGCACATTTTAAAGCTGTGGCAGCAGCTAGCAAGTTACCATTGCTTATTTATAATATTCCAGGTCGAACAGGGGTAACAATGGAAGTAGCGACAATTGCTGAATTAGCTCAAAACCAGAATATTATTGGGTTGAAAGATTGCACTGGTAATGTTAATTTAAGTCGGATTGTTGAGCAAGTACCGGCTGACTTTTTAGTTTATACCGGTGAGGATGCAGATGCTTTAGCAGCTAAAACGATTGGAGCTCAGGGTGTAATATCGGTTGCCAGCCATTTATTTGGCAAGGAATTAACTAAGATGTATCAAGCGGTTGAGCAAGGCAATTATTTGGCTGCCGCTGATTTAATGCGGAAATTAACACCAGCGATGAGTGCAATGTTTTCCGCTCCATCTCCTAGTCCAACCAAAGCTGCTTTGAATCATCTGGGAATTTTAGTTGGCGGTTGTCGCTTGCCAATACTGAATTATCCAGCAAATGAATTGACTAATTTGTATAATAAATTAAGTATTTAATTGTTAGAAGGAGGAAAATATGGCCAAGATAAAACTCATTCCAATTGGCGGTGTACGTGAAAGTGCCAAAAATATGTATGCAGTTGAAGTGAATGATGATATTTATATATTGGATTGTGGCTTAAAATATCCAGAAAATGAACCTTTAGGTATAGATACGGTTATCCCGGATTTTTCATATTTACGTGAAAATGCCGGTCGGATAGTAGGAGTTTTTTTAACTCATGGACATGCTGATGCAATTGGAGCATTGCCGTATTTCTTGGATGAATTTAATGTACCGGTTTTTGGCACCGAATTGACAATTGCATTAGCCAAAATTGGTATAAAAGCCGACAAAAAATTACGTAATTATGATGATTTTCATCAAGTTGACGAAAGAACTGAAATAGATTTTGGTGATACGACAATTTCTTTTTTCAGAACGACCCATTCAATTCCAGAGTCACTGGGAATTGTTGTAAAAACAGAAAATGGCAGTATTGTTTATACTGGTGATTTTCGCTTTGATCAAACTGCAGAATCTAATTACCAAACAGATTTTAGTCGACTGGCTGAGATCGGTAAAGATGGAGTTTTAGCTTTATTGAGTGATTCAACTAATGCTGAAAATCCCAAGGAAACTGTTGATGAAAAAGAAATTTATGATCTAGTCAGTGACAGCTTTGAGTATCGTAATGGCAGGATTATTGTTGCTTGTGTGGCATCTAATATTTTGCGGGTTCAACAAATTTTTAATGCTGCCGCGAATAACGAACGCAAGGTAGCTTTGACAGGGCATGATGCGGAAGAGGTTATCCATACGGCTTTGAAGCTTAATAAACTTCAGTTGCCGGAAGATGATTTGTTGGTTCCTTTAAAAGATATTGACAAGTATGCAGAGGACCAACAAGTAATTCTAGAGACTGGTCGGTCAGGAGAGCCCTTAAAGTCATTGCAAAAAATGGCTGTTCATCGTCATCAAGCAGTTTCACTGCATGAAGGAGACTTGGTCTTTATTACAACAACTCCATCACACGCGATGGAAACAATGGTTGCGCGCACAAAGGATACGATTTATCGTGCTGGTGCTGATGTCAAGACGATTTTTGATGAACTCAATTCTTCTGGTCATGCCAGCCGTAATGATTTACAGCTGATGATGAATTTGCTGAAGCCACGGTATGTTATTCCGATTCAAGGTGAATATCGCTTGATGTCAGCCAATGCAGCTTGTGCACGGGCAGTTGGAATCCCTAAAGAAAACATTTTTCTGCTGCGCAAGGGTGATGTACTTGAATATGACCATGATAAATTATTACCAGCAGCTGGAATTGAGATTGGGGATACGCTGATTGACGGAAGCGGTGTCGGAGATATTGGCAATATTGTTTTGCGCGATCGTCGCTCATTAGCTGAGGATGGTGTCTTTATTGCTGTTGTGACGATTGACCGGCGTAAGAAGAAAATTATTGACGAACCTAAAATCACTTCAAAAGGTTTTATTTATTTGAAAACCAGTCAAGATTTAATTGCTGAAAGTGAAGCAATTGTTACTAAGATTGTTCAGAATAATTTGGATAATAAGGAATTTGATTGGGGTCATTTAAAACAGGATATACGAGAGCATTTAAACCATTATTTGTATGAACAAACTAAAAGACATCCGGTGATTTTGCCAATTATTATGGAAACTAACCAGCATCATCGCCGCAGTTCTAAAAAAACAGTTCTAAACAAAGTTGCTAAACCAGCAGAGAAGGAATAAAGAAAACGACCGAGCTGAAGTGTGATTGCATTACAGCAACGGTCGTTTGCTGATTTAATAACAATATTTTTTGTTTGTTAAAATGATTTTATTTAGGAGGCAGCAGGTGGTTAATGATTGCAAACAATTTGAACAAGCTCAGGAATTTATAAATCAGAAAAAATATTTCTTGGCAGTTAAGTTGTTAACGGACTGTTATACTAGGCAGCGTAATTTTCGGACAAATTATCTGTTATTTCAGGCCTTAACTAAAAACAAACAGTATCAAGCTGCTTGGAGTTTAGCTCAGGATTACTTGCCGACTTATATTAGTGATGATGATCTGTTGCAGGAATTGTTTGTGGCAATGGGACACGCCGGTCAGTATATTGCGATGCACAAATTATATCGGCAATTAAAACCGTATATGACTCCGCAGGAAATTGAACTTTTTTTAGTGATTATTAATGACTGGGAAAATAAAGCTGATCGACAATTTATAAGAAAAATAATGCTTGAAACTGCTGGAATAGAATTATTAACGCCAATTTCGCAGCGTAGCTTATTGAAAAAAATATATTGTTTGCCATTAAAATATTTTTTGCGGATTTCGCAAGAGGTATTGCCGGCGGCTAAAGTTCACCCGCTGATTAAAAACGATTTGCTGGATACGTTGCGCCAGCTAAAAGTCAAACAATCAATGGAGTTTTTATTTATTGATGGTCAGAATTATCGGATTTGTCCACAGCAGTTAGCTGATTATCGTCATTCGCAAATTAAACAGCAGCTATTTCAATTGTTGTCGGACCAAACTGATCAGCAATTAATTTCAGTTCAGCAAGCTGAAATTTCGTTAAAATTGCAATTGTTGTATCCATTTGCAGAACAATTAGTTAAAGCGAATCAGTATTGGTTGACGGCTTTATTGACAGGTAAAACAGTTGGATTAACTGAAAAAGAGGGAAAACTAATTGTTAATTTAACCCAATTATTAAAACAATGGTCAACTTAAAAGCTGATAAAAATAAAAAAACTAATTTTCAAAATCTAACTATTTACAAATTAGTTGCGGGTCTATATAATAGCTTAAGGATTCTTCTGTTAGGGATACATTAAACTTGGTATTCCTTAGTGGAAGTAGTATAATAAAATTTAAAGGATTATCGGCAATTTTTTGTGTTGTGGATTTTTCTTGCAAAATTACAGGAGGTTCGTATTAATGGCAAAAGAACATTACGAAAGAACAAAACCCCATGTAAACATTGGTACTATTGGCCACGTTGACCATGGGAAAACTACTTTAACAGCTGCAATTACAAAAGTTTTAGCTGCTAAGGGTTTGGCAAAAGAAGAGGATTACGCATCAATCGATGCTGCTCCTGAAGAACGTGAACGTGGGATTACAATTAACACTGCTCACGTTGAATATGAAACCGAAAAGCGTCATTATGCTCATATTGATGCTCCAGGACATGCTGACTATGTTAAGAATATGATTACTGGTGCTGCTCAGATGGATGGTGCAATCTTAGTTGTTGCTGCAACTGATGGCCCAATGCCACAGACACGTGAACATATTTTGTTAGCTCGTCAGGTTGGTGTTAACTATATCGTTGTTTTCTTAAACAAATGCGATTTAGTTGATGACGATGAATTATTGGATTTGGTTGAGATGGAAGTTCGTGAGTTATTAAGCGAATACGATTATCCTGGTGATGATATTCCAGTTATCCGTGGATCAGCATTAAAAGCTCTTGAAGGTGATGCAGATGCTGTTAAACAGATTGAAAAATTGATGGATACTGTTGACGAATATATCCCAACTCCAGATCGTCCAACTGATAAACCATTCTTGATGCCAGTTGAAGATGTCTTCACTATTACTGGTCGTGGAACTGTTGCTTCTGGTCGTATCGATCGTGGTACAGTTAAAGTTGGCGATGAAATCGAAATTGTTGGTTTGAGAGATGAAGTTCTTAAAACAACAGTTACTGGTTTGGAAATGTTCCGTAAGACACTTGACCTTGGTGAAGCTGGCGATAACGTTGGTGCTTTGTTACGTGGTATCAACCGTGACCAAGTTGAACGTGGACAGGTTTTAGCTGCTCCTGGTTCAATTAATACTCACAAGAAATTCAAGGGTGAAGTTTATGTCTTAACTAAAGAAGAAGGTGGACGTCATACTCCATTCTTCTCAAACTATCGCCCACAGTTCTATTTCCATACAACCGATGTTACTGGTGTAATTGAATTGCCTGAAGGCGTTGAAATGGTTATGCCTGGTGATAACGTTACCTTTACAGTTGAATTGATCGCTCCAGTTGCGATTGAAAAAGGTTTGAAATTCACTGTTCGTGAAGGTGGACGTACAGTTGGTGCTGGTGTTGTAACTGATATCTTAGATTAATTTTAAGAAACTCGGGTGATTCCCGGGTTTTTTAGTACCTGTAATTTTGAATGTTAAAATTCGCTAAACAAAGAGTGCAGCTGTTTTGTTGTTAGACTAGCAGTTGTACTCTTTTGTTTTGGTAATTAATATGAATATGAAAATGGTCGAGAAAATTTGTTATTTTTAAAGAATATACCAGCTGAGATCTTAATTAATTGATATTTATTGCTGTAAAGACCTATTAGTATTTTAAATAACTAATAATAAGTACGGCAAATTAAGGTAGGTCGTTTGCAAAGAGAGTATAATAAAATTATTAAAGGCGACTTTTCAATTAACTGAACCAATTCTTAGCGAATATAGTTAAGAAGAATCAGACTTGAGAGTTACTATAAAACTTGCTGCATACTTTTTTAGCAGAATCATTTACAATTAACTTGAATTACGTTAAACTGATTTAGTATGCAATTAGTTCATGAATTGTACAAATTTTTTGTGCGGAGGGAAAATAATGTCTGCAAAGTGGGAAAAACAAAGCGAAAACACAGGCAAACTTACTTTTGAGATTGCACCTGATAAAGTTAAAGAAGGCTTGGATGAAGCTTTTACCAAAGTTAAAAAGAATTTAAATGTACCAGGATTTCGAAAGGGTAAAGTGCCGCGTCAGATTTTTAATCGGATGTATGGTGAAGAAGCTCTTTATCAAGATGCAGTAAATATTTTATTGCCAGATGCTTATAGTGCAGCAATTGCTGAAACTAAAATTAAGCCTGTTGATCAACCGAAAGTTGATGTTGAGAGCTTAGAAAAAGATAAGCCATGGGTTTTGACAGCTATCGTAACAGTTGAACCTGAAGTTGAGGTTGGCGCATATAAGAACTTAGAAGTTGCTGCTCAGTCAACTGAAGTTACTGAAAAAGAAGTTACTGATGAACTGGAAAAGAAACGTGCTCAGCAAGCTGAATTAGTACTTAAAGAGGATGAACCAGCTGCTAAGGGCGATACAGTTATCATTGACTTTGATGGTAAGTTGAATGGTGAATCTTTTGATGGTGGCAAGTCGGATAACTATTCCTTAGAGTTGGGTTCAAATTCGTTTGTTCCTGGTTTTGAAGATCAGTTAATCGGCCATAAAGCTGGTGATGATGTTCAGGTTAAAGTAACTTTCCCTGAAGATTATCAAGCTGAAGATTTGAAAGGCAAAGATGTTGTCTTTGATGTTAAAATCCATGAAGTAAAAGAAAAGCAGTTACCTGAATTGGATGATGATTTTGCTAAAGATGTTGACGAAGAAGTCGATACTTTAGAAGAATTAAAAGCGAAGACTAAAGAAAAATTGCAAGAAGACAAAAATCAAGCTGCTAAAGATGCTATTCAAGATGAAGCAATCAGCCAAGCAGTTGAGAATGCTAAAATCGGACCGATTCCACAGTCAATGTTGGATGAGGATATTGATCGTCAAACACAAGAATACCTTTCAGGTATGCAGCAACAGGGAATTAACCCAGAAACTTATTATAAATTAACTGGTAGTTCTGAAGCTGACTTGCGTAAGCAGTTTGAACAAGGTGCTGAAAAGCGGGTTAAAACCAGCTTAGTATTAGAAGCTATAGTTGCTAAAGAAAATGTTGAAGTTTCTGATGAAGAAATTAAGCAGGAAATTGACAATTTAGCTAAACAGTACAACATGGAAGCAGATGCTATTAAGAAAGCACTTAGTGATGAAATGTTGAAGCATGATATTGCTATTCGTAAGGTAGTTGATGAAATTACGGATACAGCCAAACAAGTTGAAAAGAAAGCAGATTCAACTAAGTAGTTTTTTTAAAATTTAGATTAGGTCATTAATCAATTTAATCACGTCGGTCGGTGACTGACGTGATTATTTTTGAAATAATTACAATTACAGCTTTAACTTTCAAATTAGACTTCTGAAACCAACTATTCGCCTTTGGGATAACTGTTTGGTAGAATTAAATTGAATTGAAATACTGAGTATAGGGGGATAATAATGTTTGAAAATAGTGATAAAAATGGCCCAGTTGTTTGTTCCTTTTGCGGCAAATCGCAAGATCAAGTAAAAAAAATTGTTGCTGGTCCTGGAGTTTATATTTGTAATGAATGTATTGAATTGTGTAAAGAAATCATTGATGAAGAGTTCAAAGAGGAATTGTCTGAGGACTTGGTTAATGTACCTAAGCCACATGAGATCGTTGATATTTTGAATCAATATGTAATTGGACAGGAAGAAGCCAAAAAGACACTGGCAGTTGCAGTTT
Organism: Liquorilactobacillus ghanensis DSM 18630; assembly: GCF_001435235.1. GTDB lineage: Bacteria > Bacillota > Bacilli > Lactobacillales > Lactobacillaceae > Liquorilactobacillus > Liquorilactobacillus ghanensis. Next base: position 152,757 of record NZ_AZGB01000005.1, read on the forward strand.
ACAATCACTATAAACGCATTAATGCAGCCATAGATGATGATGACGGAACAGAGCTGCAAAAAAGTAATATTTGTTTAGTTGGTCCAACTGGATCGGGGAAAACATTTTTAGCTCAAAGTCTGGCACGCATTTTAAAAGTTCCGTTTGCAATTGCAGATGCGACAACTTTGACAGAAGCAGGATATGTCGGCGAAGATGTCGAGAATATTTTACTGAAATTATTGCAAAACGCTGATTATGATGTTGAACGGGCTGAGCACGGAATTATTTATGTCGATGAAATTGATAAAATCGCTAAAAAGAGTGAAAATGTATCAATTACCCGTGATGTTTCTGGTGAAGGAGTTCAGCAAGCATTATTAAAGATCTTGGAAGGAACAACTGCCAATGTTCCACCGCAGGGCGGCCGGAAACATCCACAGCAGGAGTTTATTCAAATTGACACTACTAATATTTTATTTATTGTTGGTGGTGCCTTTGATGGAATTGAAAACATTGTTAAGAGTCGTTTAGGCGACAAAACGATCGGTTTTGGAGTAAATGCACAAACAAAATTGGATACTCATAAAAGTTTGATGCAGCAAATTATTCCTGAAGATTTACTGAAATTTGGTTTAATTCCAGAATTTATCGGTCGTTTACCAATTTTAACAGCTTTGGAACAGCTGACAGAAGAAGATCTGGTAAAAATTCTGACAGAACCTAAAAATGCGCTGGTTAAACAGTATGAAAAATTATTGCAAATGGATGGGATTAAATTAACCTTTGAACCAGCAGCCTTGAAAGAAGTAGCACGCCTAGCAATTGAACGGAACACTGGAGCTCGTGGTTTACGATCAATTATTGAAAACACAATGCGGGATATTATGTTTGATGCTCCTAGTCAAGATGATATTGCTGAAATTGTGATTGATCAGCCAAGTGTCGACGGCAAGCAATTACCGAAAATTGTTAATAGCGATCAGCAGGCTTCATAAAAATAAGTTTACGATTGTTTTAAAAAATGGCCGCTTTAATTTTGAGATGATTTTTGCTAGTATAAAAAGTGAGTCAAAATGATTATTTGAGGAGGCTTCATCAAAACCATGGATAAACCACAAATTGGTGTTATTGGAATGGCGGTTATGGGTAAAAACTTGGCATTGAATATTGAAAGTCGTGGATATGCGGTAGCAATTTTCAATCGAACAGCAGCCAAAACTAAAAAAGTAGTAACTGACCATTCAGAAAAGAAATTGGTACCAAGCTACAATTTAAAAGATTTTGTTGCTTCATTGGAAAAACCACGCCGAATAATTTTAATGATCAAGGCAGGAGCTCCGACTGATGGCATGATTGAACAGCTATTACCCTTACTGAGTAAAGGGGATGTGCTGATTGATGGAGGAAACACATTCTTTGGTGATACAATTCGTCGCAGCGCCAAGCTGGATGAATCGGGAATCAACTTTATTGGAATGGGTGTTTCTGGTGGTGAAAAGGGTGCCCTTGAAGGCCCATCACTGATGCCAGGCGGTCAAAAAGAAGCTTATGATTTGGTTGCGCCAATTTTGAATAAGATTGCTGCTAAAGCTGATGATGGTACTCCTTGTGTAACTTATATTGGACCAAATGGTGCAGGACACTATGTTAAAATGGTTCATAATGGAATTGAATATGGCGACATGGAATTAATTGCTGAAAGTTACGATTTGCTGCGGCATTTACTTGGTTTATCAGTTACGGAAATTGCAACTATTTTCAAGGATTGGAATCAAGGCGAGTTAGATAGCTATTTAATGTCGATTACAGCAGAAATTTTAACGCGTAAAGATGACTTGGGTTCTGAGCAGCCAATCGTGGATGTTATTCTTGATCGAGCTGGAAATAAAGGGACTGGTAAGTGGAGTTCCCAGAGCGCTTTGGAATTAGGGGTTTCGCAGTCACTGATTACGGAGTCCGTCTATGCTCGTTATATTTCAGCGATGAAACAAGAACGAGTTGCTGCCAGTCAGGTATTAAATGGGCCGCAATTAAAAACAATATTTACGGCTGAAGAAAAACAGCAGTTGATTGAAAAAATTCGCCAGGCACTCTACTTTAGTAAGATTATGAGTTATGCCCAAGGCTTTGCGCAACTACGGACAGCATCGGATCATTATGATTGGAAGTTACAGTATGCTGATCTGGCTAAGATTTGGCGCGGCGGTTGTATTATTAGAGCTCAGTTCTTACAAAAGATCACAGAAGCTTTTCAAACAGAGCCTGGTTTGAAAAACTTAATGCTTAATCCATATTTCAAGAAGATAACCGATGATTATCAAGCAGCAGTTAGAGAAATTGCTGGTTTGGCTATTCGATATGGGGTAGCAGTTCCTGGGTTCACAGCTGCTATTACCTATTTTGACCAATATCGAACAGCAGTTTTGCCGGCTAATATTATTCAAGCACAGCGTGATTATTTTGGAGCTCATACCTACGAAAGAAATGATCGTGAAGGTATTTTCCATTATGAGTGGTATCATGAGGAATAAAAATCCAGAATAAAACGAAATGAATTTAGCACAAGAAGGCGCGACCAAGTCACGTCTTTTCTTTTTGCACAATTATCAGTAAAGTAAAGGTTAAGCATAACTAAGTTGCTAGTTTAATTTACAATTAGAAGATATTGATAGAAAGTTAATGAAAATTCAGGACGAAACACTTTTTTTGTGTTAAATTAGAAATTGGGTAACTAAGCGAAATTAATAATTAATTAAACAGGAGTGTAAAAGATGAGTCGAATACTAATAATTGAAGATGAAAAAAATTTAGCCCGTTTTGTTGAGCTGGAATTACAACATGAAGGCTATGAAACTGCGGTTCATTATAATGGACGAACTGGATTGGAAGCGGCTTTAGAAAGCGATTGGGATGCAATTTTGCTTGACTTGATGCTGCCGGTTTTAAATGGACTTGAAGTTTGTCGGCGAATTCGGCAGGTAAAAAGCACACCGATCATTATGATGACAGCACGTGACTCTGTAATTGATCGGGTTTCAGGTCTTGATCATGGGGCTGATGATTATATTGTAAAACCTTTTGCAATTGAAGAATTACTGGCTCGTTTGCGAGCACTCTTGCGGCGGATTGATATTGAAAGTGAACAAAATGCTTCGAAACAAACCAAGGTTACTTTCCGCGACTTAACAATTGAAAAAGAAAATCGGGTAGTTCGTCGTGACGATGAGGTAATTGAATTAACTAAACGTGAATACGAATTACTGCTGGCTTTAATGGAAAACATCAATGTTGTTCTTTCACGTGATGTTTTATTAAAAAAAGTTTGGGGTTACGAATCAGAAATTGAAACTAACGTGGTTGATGTATATATTCGTTATTTACGCAATAAGATTGATCGCCCAGGGGAAGAAAGCTATATTCAAACGGTTAGAGGTACAGGGTACGTGATGCGTTCGTGAGAAAAGGTCAAAAAATTATGCAATTAGTTCGGCAGCGGCAGGAAACTTCCCGCCGTTTTTCCTTAAAAATGAAATGGGCAATTGGAACGGCTATCGGTGTCTTAATCATATACATCATTTTTTCGGTTCTACTTTTTCAGAGTTTCTCCAATCTATTGTTACGCCAAGAACAGCAGTATGCTAAAGATGCATTGGCGGTTACAAGCAATAAGTTGAGTAACTTAGAGGGCAAACTGACTAGGAAGAATGTCCAGCCGTTGTTAAGTTCAAATGTTGATTCGGTTGCTCAGCAGCGAAGTTCCAATGGAAGTTTATATAGTGATGATGTTTTTGTTACACTTTCGCGAAAGAATATTGGTGTTAGCATTTATAATACCGCTAAACAGCGAGTTTTTGCTTCCCGTGCCGTTCCAGTCAAATTTTCAACTAACAGTGCTACAACGGCTAGTTTTATCTCTAAGCAGGCTGTTGATGTCTATGTTAAACGGCAGCCAATTTTTGCTAAAAAAGATCATCATCTGCTTGGATACATTCAAGTAACTAACCGCTTGGTCGACTATGATGCAACACGCGGCAAATTATTGTTGATTTTTATTGTATTTGGGCTGACAGCGGCTTTGGCCAGTGCTTTACTGAGTTATTTTTTGGCTACGTGGTTATTGCGTCCAATTGATTCGATCAACGAGACTATTCAGCAGATTAATGATGATCAAGAACAAGATGATCCGATTGCGAATGTTCGAGTGCCAGTGACTGATCACAATGATGAATTGACGGACTTGAGCCGTTTGTTTAATGATATGTTAGATCGAATGGAACGTTATATTGAGCAGCAGCAGCAATTTGTTGAAGATGTTTCGCATGAATTGCGCACACCGGTAGCAATTATTCAAGGTCATTTGGAGTTATTAAATCGCTGGGGAAAAGATGATCCTAAAGTTTTGGCAGAGTCGATTGCAGCATCTTTGCAAGAAATCAATCGCATGAAAAGTTTAGTTCAAGAAATGCTGGATCTTTCGCGCGCAGAGCAGGTTGAAATCAATTTTAGCAATCAAATTGCTGATGCTCGTGAAATAGCTTTGCAAGTTTTTAATAATTTTAAAATGATTCATCCAGAATTTGTATTTGTGTTAGATAACGATTTAAAGCAGGCGACGCCGGTTAAAGTTTATCGCAACCATTTGGAGCAGGTTCTGATTATTTTGATGGACAATGCCGTTAAATACTCCAAAGATCGTTTGGAGATTCATTTGTCAGTTTCTAAAAATGATCGTTATGCAGAAATAGCCGTTCAAGATTTTGGTGAAGGAATTGCACAAAAGGATATTGACCGTGTCTTTAATCGCTTTTATCGGGTTGATAAAGCACGAAGTCGAGATAAAGGTGGAAATGGTCTTGGGTTATCAATTGCTAAAAGGCTGATTGAGGGTTATCATGGTCAATTAACCTTGGAGAGTGTAGTTGGTCAGGGATCAATTTTTAGAATTTTTGTACCCTTAGCACCTGCCAAGCCGACTGTTGATTCTAAAAATAAAAGTGAAATTTCGTCAAATGGTAGATAATCTGAATGTAAACTGAATTGTAGTAATTTGAAAACAGCCCATTTTTCTCAAACTTGGGCTGTTTTTGCTGGTTTTAAAGCTTCAACTGTAATCAATATTTTCATAATTTTGTTAGCAAGCAAAAAAATTGGTGTTGCTAAATTTTATAGCAATACCAATATAGTATATATATATAACTGAATTATTTACGGTGTTGTTTACCAGCGTTACGTTTACGATTTTTTTGTGTATCTTTTTTTGCAGTGTTAAACTCTTGTTTCATATGAGTAACTGTTTGACTAGCCTTTTCGTGTACAATTTTTTCTTCTTCATGAATAATTTTCTTTGGCGGATTTTTTTTCAATTCAGCTTGGATTTCAGCACGGATCTTAGGCCGCATAAAGTTGATCAAGATGACTTGGATACAAGCAAAAATACCACCAATAAAGAAATAAAGTCCTAACCCAGCCGGAGCGACAACGGTCATGAATCCCAACATAATGGGGCTCATAAACATCATGGATTGCATCTGCTTTTTTTGTTCCTTAGGGATGCCTAGCGTCGATAAGTAACCTTGCAGTAAATATATCAGAAAAGTCAAGGCAGCTAAAATGTAGCTTTTTTGGCCTAAGTTGATTCCCATAAAATAAGAACCAGAAAGCTCTGGTGAATATTGAATTGCAGCGTATAGAGCTGCAAAGATCGGCATCTGGATCAAGATTGGCAAGCAGCCGATGCCGCCAGTCAATGAAACGCCATTTTCACGGTATAACCGCATCATGTCTTGACTAACAGCTGCTTGTTCTTCTTTGGACTTGGCTGCTTTTTGCCGTTCCTGAATTTTACGCATTTGCGGCTGTAGAGATGACATTTTTTCTTGCTGAATAGTAGCTTTTTTTGATTGCTGCAGCATCAATGGCATCAGTACCAAGCGAACAACAAAGGTCAAGACAATAATTGCCCAACCTAAACTGTCGCCGAGATGACTGGAAAGCCAGAGCATGATATGCTGCGTGGGAATAGCTAGATTGTCATAAACGAATCCATATGGTTTACCGCTCTTGGTTCTTTGAACGCAGCCACTAAGGAAGATGGCTACTGATAAAAAAACCGGCAGTATAGTCAAACGCTTTATTTTTTTCATGATTCAATTCCTTTCAAATGAATTACGTAATTTACTATACTTTATCTAGCGGTCTTTTTCAATTTAGTTCACCAGTAAATGACAAATTGTTAGGCTTTATTAATAGGTAACTTTGAAACCGTGGTAGTTTTTTGATGACAATTCTTTAACTGCAATTCGTTCAACTCTTCCACTGGGCGTGGGTGATTTTTTTATTTCAGCGATAAATTTTTTGATTACAGCAATAGATCCTTGAGCTTCAATATAAACAGAACCATCAGCTTCATTTCGGACAATCCCGACAACACCTAGTCGATCGGCAACCATTTTTGTACAGTAGCGAAATCCGACCCCTTGAACCAGCCCATAGACAGAAATTTTAACAGTAATCATTGACTAACCTCCTTGAAAGATTATGGTTTCTTTATTTATCTATGTTATACTGTTACCTATTAATTAATCAAATGGAGTTTTAAATGGAAAAAATTGAATCGGTACAAAATGCACGTCTTAAACAATGGTTGAAATTAGAGAATAAAAAGGGTCGTCAACAACAGCAGGCTTATTTGCTGGATGGTTGGCACTTGGTCAAAGAAGCTTTGCGAGCTGGAATTAAGTTGAAAGTGCTGTTATTAACGGCTGATTTTAGATATACCGCAGAATTTACGGCACTAACAGATCCGGCGATTGAAACAATTCAGATTTCTACGGCTGTGGCAAAACATTTAAGCGGTACAGCAACGCCACAAGGTATTTTTGCGATTGCAGAGCTTCCGTCGGAGTCGCTGGCAATTCCTACCCAAGTTCATGGAGCATGGCTGCTGCTGGATAGTGTCCAAGATCCGGGAAATATTGGAACAATGGTTAGAACAGCAGATGCTGCTGGCTTTTCTGGGGTTGTATTTGGTCAGCAAACAGCTGATCTGTTTCAACCAAAAGTAGTTCGGGCAATGCAAGGGAGTCAATTTCACATTCATTTATTTAAGGGCGACTTAACTGAGTGGATAACTAAATTCAAACAGCAGCAAATAACAGTTTGGGGAACTGAAGTTAGTCCGCAAGCTAAAAATTATCGTTCAATTAAACCACAGTCTGATTTAGCATTGATTATGGGAAATGAAGGAAACGGCATAAATCAGCAATTACTAAGTTTAACCGATCAGAATCTTTATATTCCAATTTTAGGGCAGGCAGAATCTTTGAATGTTGCAGTTGCTGCTGGTATTTTGATGTTTTATCTTTTTCAAGCAGATTAATTATTAATTTTTTTTAAATATTCAGTTTGGGCGACTGTTTTTCTTGAAAAAAATCTGAATAATTTCTATGATGAGAGTAGCTATTAAAAGTGAGGTATTGCATGAAAAAAGATGAATGGCAGCAAGATCAAGAATACTTAAGTTATGTTGGTGAATTGTTGGCTCGTCCGGAGGTCCAGCGGTTGGCTAATTATAAACAGCACTATTTTTCTAATCGCTTGGAACATTCGATTTCTGTTTCCTATGATAGTTATCGAATTGCCAAAAGACTTAATTTAAATGCTCGTGCAACCGCTCGTGGAGGGTTGTTGCATGATTTGTTTTACTATGATTGGCGAACAACAAAATTCAGCAGTGGCACTCATGCTTGGATTCATCCACGAATAGCAGTTAGAAATGCTGAAAAATTTACCCATTTGAGTAAACTGGAACGTGATATTATTTTAAAGCATATGTGGGGAGCAACGATTGCCCCACCACTTTATCCAGAGGGCTATATCGTGACTTTGGTTGATAAGTATGAAGCTACTAGTGAATTTAGTCGTCCGTTAGTAGTCAGATATGAAAAACGTTTAAAGCGGCATTTGGGAATAACTAATTAATTTTATTTTGTAAGAAGATTCGCCTAAAAGATGGAGCGAATCTTTTTTTTATGTTAAAATAGTGTAAAATGATATATAAAATTCGAGGGGGAGTAGCAATGAGTACAACAAAGTATAAATTATGTCCCAAATTTGAGAAAACCTTTGGAATTCTTGGGAAAAAATGGAATGGATTAATTATTGATGTTTTACTGACAGAGGGATCGCAACGTTTTAAGGATCTGGCATTAAAGGTTGATAAGTGCAGTGACCGGGTTTTGGTTGAACGTTTGCGGGAATTACAAGATGATGGTTTAATTTCACGACAGATTGCAGCTGATGGACGGCCGACATATCAATTAACACAACAGGGTGAAGACTTACGACCGATTATGAGCGAGATTCATAGTTGGGCGGAAAAATGGTTCAGTTTGGCTGATTGCCGTTAAGACTTGACTAATTAATTTAAAGCGTATAAACTTATTGTTTGAAAAACTACGAAGAAAACTAGTAAAATCAACGATCGACACAGAGAAAGCTATTATTGCTGAAATTAGCTTGAGAGAGTGGTTTGAATTTCATTTTCTGAGTTGTCAGCCGGGATTTGACGTATGTCGGTGAAAGGTTGGCCGGTTAAAGCCGTTATTAAGTTGAGAGTTGAAGAAGAGTTTCTTCAAAATTAGGGTGGTATCGCGTACCTCGTCCCTTTATGGGATGGGGTTTTTTTATTGCCTAAAAAAGCAATCAGAAAGGAACGATGACATGAATTTACAAAATAAATTGACGGATTTGAAACGTCAAGCATTGTCTGAAATCGAACAAACTGAAACGCCGGATAAAATTAATGAAATCCGCGTCCATTTGTTAGGTAAAAAAGGACCGATTACTGAGATTTTGCGGGGAATGCGTGAATTACCGAAAGAGCAACGTCCAGAAGTTGGCAGCTTTGCCAACAAGGTACGTGATGAATTAACTAATGCAATCGATGAGCAAAAAGAAAAAATTGAAACACTCTTAACGGCTAAGCGCTTAGAAAACGAAGCTATTGACGTTACTTTACCGGGTGTGCCGGTTAAAACAGGGACGCCGCATATTATTATGCAAGTCATTGATCAGATTGAAAAATTATTTTTAGGAATGGGATATCAAGTTGTTGATGGACCAGAAGTTGAAGAGGATCATTATAATTTTGAAATGATGAATCTGCCTAAAGATCATCCAGCACGTGACATGCAGGATACATTTTATATAACGGATCAGATTTTGATGCGGACACAGACTTCGCCGGTTCAAGCACGAACCATGGAAAAACATGATTTTTCCCAAGGACCTTTAAGAATGATTTCTCCAGGTAAGGTCTATCGCCGTGATACTGATGATGCGACCCATTCACATCAATTCCATCAAGTCGAGGGTCTGGTAATCGATAAACATATTACAATGGCTGATTTAAAGGGGACACTGGCTAAAATTGCGCAGACAATCTTTGGGGAAGAACGGGAGATTCGTTTACGACCAAGTTATTTTCCATTTACCGAACCATCAGTTGAAGTGGATGTTTCATGTTTCAAGTGTGGCGGTAAGGGATGCCAAGTTTGCAAACAAACTGGCTGGATTGAAGTTTTAGGCGCTGGAATGGTTCATCCAAATGTTTTAAAGATGGCAGGAATTGATCCTGAAGTTTATGGTGGGTTTGCCTTTGGCTTAGGCCCAGATCGATTTGCGATGCTGAAATATGGTGTTGACGATATTCGCGAATTTTATTTAAATGACGTTCGCTTCTTAGAACAATTTTCACAGAAGGGATAAATAAAATGAAAGTTTCAACAAAATGGCTTCAAGACTACGTCGATTTAAAGATTGATCCGGCTCAGTTAGCAGAAAAAATTGAACGAACAGCAGTCGAAGTTGATGAAGAGTATCGCTTGGCTGATGGCTTGAAAAAAATTGTTGTTGGTTATGTTCAAAGCAAGAAACCGCATCCTGATTCAGATCATCTTAATATTTGCCAGGTAGATGTAGGCCAAGAAAAAAGTTTGCAAATTATTTGTGGAGCACCTAATTTGGAAGCTGATCGAAAAGTAATCGTTGCTTTACCAGGTTCAAGAATTGCCGATAATGTAAAAATCAAGCGTAGTAAAATGCGTGGTGAAGTTTCAGAAGGAATGATATGTTCACTGCAGGAAATCGGCTTTGCAGAAAGTGTAGTTCCTAAAGAATTTGCTAATGGAATTTATTTTTTACCAAATAATGCTCAACCAGGAGATTCAGTTTATAGCTATTTAGGAATGGATGAAGCAATTATTGATCTTGATGTGACACCCAATCGGGCCGATATGTTGAGTATGCGGGGAACTGCAACTGAATTGGCAGCAATTTATGACAAACCAGTACATTTTTCACATCCGCAGGTTACCGAAACCGCAGCTGAAAAAACGAGTGATTTACTGCAAGTAACGGCTGATTCGACTTTAGCACCAACTTATTTGATTCGCATTATTAAGAATGTAACTTTGAAAGCTAGTCCACTTTGGCTGCAAAAAAGATTGTGGAATGCTGGTGTTCGTCCAATCAATAACGTGGTTGATGTTACCAATTATATTCTGCTTGACTATGGGCAACCGCTACATTCGTTTGATTATGACCAAATTGCCGGCAAGCATTTAAACGTTCGCTTAGCACATGACGGAGAAACACTGCAAACATTGGATGAGCAAGAACGACAATTACGTCCAGGAAAAGATATTGTAATTGCCGATCAGCAAGGAGCCGCTGCTTTAGCTGGAACAATGGGTGGCTTACGGACAGCCGTTTCTGATCAGACGACAACAATTGCACTTGAAGCTGCTGTTTTCGATGCAACGCGAATTCGCCAAACTGCTCGGCGGCATAAGCTGCATAGTGAGGCTTCAACTCGTTTTGAACGGGGAATCAATCAAAAAACAGTTGCCGAAGCGCTTGATGCAGCGGCAATGCTGATTGCTGAACTGGGTGATGGCCAGTTGACTAAGGGAATCTTGAAGGCAGCACTCGCTGAACCTCAAGATGTGACGGTTAAAATTTCTTTGGATAAAATCAACCAAGTTTTGGGAACGAATTTATCAGTTGCATCAGTTAAAGATATTTTTCAGCGATTAGGTTTTCAGGTAACTGTTGCGGCAACTGATTTTACAGTTGTTATTCCGCCAAGTCGTTGGGATATTAGTATTCCAGCCGATTTAATCGAAGAAGTTGCTCGAATTTACGGTTATGATAATTTGCCAGCTACCTTGCCGACCAGTGTTTTGACACCAGGTCATTATACCTATCAACAACGGGTTATTCGGCAAACACGTCAGTTACTGGAAAGCGCTGGACTGGATCAAGCAATTTCGTATGGCTTAACTAATAATAAAAAAGCGCAACGGTTTATGATGGAGCCTTCAGCAGTAACGGAATTGAGTTTCCCGATGAGTTCTGATCGCACAACTGCAAGAATGAATTTAATCAGTGGTTTATTAGATGATGTTGCTTATAATGTAGCTCGTAAGGTTGAAAATGTGGCACTTTATGAAGAGGGACGTGTCTTTTATCGCCAAGCTGATCAAGTACGTCCGCGTGAAGTAGAACACGTTGCTGGGGCTTTAACTGGTGAGTTTACTCCAAGTACTTGGCATGAGCCAAGTAACGGAATCGATTTCTTTACTACTAAAGGAATTGTGGAATTCTTGTTGAAGAGTTTAGGAATCAGCCAAGCATGTTTTGTCAGAGGAGACAGTCATGAAGAAATGCATCCTGGGCGAACGGCTGATATCTATTTAGGTGAGCAGTTTATTGGTTTTGTTGGTGAAGTTCATCCGGCAGTTTGTCAGGAATACCGAATTAAGCGGACTTATGTCTTTGAGTTGGACTTGCAGCAGATTATTGAGGCTCCAAAACAAGCAGAACTTTATCACCCAATTTCAAAATATCCGGCGATCACGCGTGATGTTGCTTTAGCAGTCGATCAAACAATTGAAAATGCAGCAATCATTAATTGTTTCTACGATCACGGTGGTAAATACTTACGCTCAGTTCAGTTATTTGATGTTTATCAAGGTAAAAAAATGGCAGCCAATAAAAAATCTTTGGCTTATAAGTTAACTTATCAAGCGCAGGATGCTACCTTGGCCGATGAACAGGTAAATCAGGATTTTGAACGAGTATTAGGTCGGTTGGAAGCTGAATTTGGAGCTGTTGTCAGATAAATTTAAGAAAGATAAGATTTAACCTTGGGGCTGTGACAATTGTTGCAGCCTCATTTACTGATGACAACAAAATGCTTAGGTAAATCTTAATGCATTTTAAGGAATTATTTTGTATAATATAACAGATAGCGTTTAACAAGCGGAGATGGAGTGATAATTTGAAATTCAAATTCGGGAAAAAGCCGACTACTGGAAGTGAAACTCCACAAACGACTAATTCACTGGCTAAACGAATAGTTATTGGGATTATTTGTTTAATTGTGATTTTGTTAGTTGTTATCGGTTTGCAAGCGTACCATTATTTTAAAGAGGCAATGCAGCCATTAGATCCTCACAGCGAGCGAGTTACTGAGGTTAAAATTCCGATTGGCAGTACAAATAAACAAATCGGTAGTATTTTGGAAGATAAGAAGATCATCAAGAGTGGTTTTGTATTTGATTACTATGTTAAAAAACATAATTTAAACCAGTTTAGAGCGGGATATTACGAATTTAAACCGTCAATGACACTTGGTAAAATTGCTAAAAAATTGGAAAAAGGCGGAGCCAGCCAGTCAATAAAATCAGGCAAAGTTTTGGTCAGAGAAGGGGTAACGGCTGATCAAATTGGAGACGTAATCCAAACAAAAACGAAATATTCAAAGGCCAGCTTTTTAAAATTACTTAACGATCAGCAATTCGTGAAGCAATTGGCTAAAAAATATCCGAACTTGCTTACCTCAGCGGTAAAGGCTAAAAATGTCAGGTATCGTTTAGAAGGTTATTTATATCCGGCAACTTATTATTTGAATAAGAATGAAAGTCTGAAGAGTCTAGTTGAAGAAATGGTTGCTAAAAGCGACCAAATGCTGACACCTTATTATGCTCAGATCAAAAAGAAAAATTGGACAGTCCAAAAAGTATTAACATTGGCATCTTTGGTTGAAAGAGAAGGAGTTACGGCTAATGATCGTTATCGGATTGCGGGTGTTTTCGAAAATCGATTAGACGATGGGATGATGATTCAATCCGATATTTCCGTTTTATATGCTTTGGGCAAACATCAAAAAAATGTTTCGTACAAAGATTTAAAAACAAAATCTCCTTATAATTTATACTTGCATCGTGGTGTCGGACCGGGACCATTTAATAATCCGAGCATTGCGTCAGTTAATGCAGTTTTGAATCCAGCAGATCGTGAGCAACATTACTTATACTTCATTGCTAATATGAAAACGGGTAAGGTTTATTATTCAAAGACGTATGCTGAACATCAAGCATTGACCAAAAAATTAGCCAAGCAAAACAATTAGAAATAAGTAGTGGGTGAGGAGAAGTTTTGATGACAAAGTATACAAGAAAACCACCAGTGATTATTGGAGTGACTGGTGGTTCAGGAAGCGGTAAGACAACTGTCAGTCAAGCTGTTTTCAATCAATTGGCAGGGCATTCTGTTTTGATGCTGCAAGAAGATTCGTATTATAAAGATCAAGCTGATTTGACAATGGAACAGCGGCTGCAGGTTAATTATGATCATCCTAATGCTTTTGATACGCCGCTTTTAATTGATCAATTAAGCAAATTATTGGCTTGGCAGCCGGTTCAAGTTCCGGTGTATGACTATACTGCCCATACGCGCAGTCAGCAAATCAGAGTAGTTGAACCACGTGAAGTTATTATCGTTGAAGGAATTTTAGTTTTGAATGATCCGCAACTGCGCGATTTGATGGATATTAAAATTTTTGTAGATACCGATGATGATATTCGCATCATTCGCCGAATTCAGCGTGATATTCAAGAGCGGGGAAGATCACTTGATTCAGTTATTAATCAATATTTGAGCACAGTTAAACCAATGTATCATCAATTTATTGAGCCAACTAAACGTTATGCTGATGTGATTGTTCCCGAGGGCGGTGAAAATACAGTAGCAATTGACTTGCTGGTTACTAAAGTGCGTGATATTTTACGTCAAAATCATCAGCAAATTAAAAATAAAATTTAAGGAGCGAATATAAATGGCAGAAGAAAAAACTTACCCAATGACCATAGAAGGCAAGAAAAAATTAGAAGATGAATTAGAAACCTTGAAAACTTCAACTCGAGCAGAGGTTATCAAACGAATTAAAATTGCTCGCAGCTTTGGTGATTTATCGGAAAACTCAGAATATGAATCAGCAAAAAACGAGCAATCATTTGTTGAAGGTCGAATTAAAACAATTGAGCAGATGTTAAATCATGCTGAGATCATTGATAATGATAATATTGCAGCAGATGAAATTGCAGTCGGTAAGACAATTACTTTTAAAGAATTACCTGACGAAGATCCGGAAACCTATACAATTGTTGGGGCGGCTGAAGCTGATCCATTTGCAGGAAAGATTTCCAATGAATCACCAATTGCTAAGGGGTTGGTCGGTCATCATTTGGGTGAAGAAGTAACAATTGAAACTCCTGGTGGCGATATGCAAGTTAAAATTTTGGACGTTAAGTAATGTAATCAAATTTAAAAATTAAGCTAACTAAAAAATCAGTAGGAAAGTCATAACGACATTAAAATCCTACTGTTTTTTACTAGAGTTTTGATCAAGATTGCTGATTTATTGCAAAAATTGAATGTTAAGCAAACGTATTTTGAAATTAGTGATGTGGTAGTTTTATTAATCAGAAAAAGTAAAGTTTGTGATAATAAAAAACCGTTTAATTGAGCAGTACATTACTTGTGGTAAAATTATACTAATGTTTTAAAAGTGATTAAACTGATTTAAAGTAGAAAGATGAACTTATAAGTTCGGGGTGAAATAGAATGGAAACAGAAATTTCAAAAACAATTGAGCAGCAGTTAAATCATCGTTCGATTCGTTCGTTTAAAAAACAGCAATTAACACCAACTCAGTTAACCATGCTGGAAAATGTTGTAAATCAAACAGCTACCAGTATGTTTACGCAACAGCGTAGTGTTTTGCATTTAACTGATCCGAATAAGCGGAAACGTGTCCAAGAGATTTCAGGACAACCGTATGTTGGTGCCCAAGGGGATTTGTTTATTTTTATTGTTGATCTTTATCGCAATCAACAAATTCGCCAACAGGCTGGATTCGATGATGGACGATTGCATCGGACAGATCTCTTTTTGCAGGGAGTTGAGGATACTGTTTTAGCGGTACAAAATTTTGTGAATGCAGCTGAAAGTTTAAAATTAGGGACGGTTATTTTGGGAAGTATCAATAATAATCCGACTGAACTAATCAAAGTGCTGAATTTACCGAAATTGACCTTTCCGATTTTGGGAGTTCAGGTGGGGGTACCTAATCAGCAACCACAATTAAAACCGCGTCTACCATTGGAATTTAATTTTTTTGAAAATGAATATCCCCAAGAGTTCAAAGCTTCTGATTTAGCCGATTATGATCAGGTTGTCAAGACGTATTATGATTTACGCCAAGCGAACCGGCGAATTGATTCGTTTACGCATCAAATTTGTTCGCCTAAGCTCGGAATAAGAGACACTAAACGTGATCAATTGCTGCAAGTACTGCATAGTCAAGGTTTGTGTCTTAAATAAATTTAAATAGTAATTGCAATTTCATTTTATTTTTGGTAGAATAATAAACGTTGTTGGGTTTGGAGAGTTGGCAGAGTGGTAATGCACCGGACTCGAAATCCGGCGAACCGATTAACATCGGCGCGCAGGTTCAAATCCTGTACTCTCCTTATTATTCCGTTTTAGATAGATTTAGGACGCCGCATTCCATTAATGTGGCGTTTTTATTTTGCAATTAATGCCTAAAACCTACCGTATTGGATAGAAGTGGAAATCAAATGTAGTCAATGACTACCTCAATAAAATAAAAAAGGTAGTCAATTAATATTTTTTGACTACCTTAGAATTTCTTTTCACTTATAAATCATTGATAGTTTCTGACAATAGCTCATTTTGATTAGAGGAAACGTGAGTATAGATATTTAATGTAACGCCAATATTCTTATGCCCTAGGCGTTTTTGAACAGTTTTAGGGAGAATACCCGGGTTCTTTTCAAATAACCATGTAGCATGAGTATGTCTAAATCCATGGGGTGTTATCCGTGGTATAAAGGACTTATATCTTTGATCATGGGTTAATTTAAAAGCTGCTGCATAATCTGCTGAGCCCATATCAATAATTGAATTTAACCAGTTGTTTGGCTTGCTCAAATTAAAGTAGTTATCTTTTTGATTTGGAAATACTAACTTTGAATTGTTAATTTTTCGTAATTTGCTCAGCATTTCAAAAGTCAGCTGATTGATTGATATTTTACGATATGAGTCCCATTTCGGTGGCTGAAGTGCCATTTTACCAGATTCGTTAGTGACGATGGTTTTGTTAATATCAATAGTTTTGTTTTCTAAATCAACATCTTTCCAAGTTAGTGCTAAGAGTTCGCCTTTGCGCATTCCCGTATAAGCTAAAGTAATAAAAAATACCGTTTTAAAGAATTCAATTTTACCTGGATCATCAATACTGGAATTATCCAAAACGTACTCAACAAACTTTTTTAATTCATCAGTTGATAAAAAGTTGTGGGAATCTTTAGCATTCTTTGACCTAACTTTAGGAAGCAAGACATGATCAAATGGATTAGCACTAATTTCTTTTTTAATATAAGCATAATCAAATACTCTTTTGGCGTATCTAGATACTATGTTTGGTTTCTTATATGCTGAAATCCAATTTTCAACGATTGGTTGTAGAATATCTGAGGTTATCTTATTGAGTTCTAAATCTCCAATGTCGGGTAGTATATGGCAATCAAAAATTTGTTTGGTTTTGTAAAGTGTACTGGATTTAACTGTATTTCGATACTGATTTTCGAACCATTCTAAATACTCATCTTTGAATGTTTTGCTACTTCGTGTAGTAATTTCATATGTCCCATTTAAAACTTGGGTTTGAATTTTACGATAAGCAGCATTGGCTAAAGCAGGGGTTTTGAATCCACGTTTCGTGGTCCTTTTAGGTTTACCCGTAGAATCTGTACCTAAATAAATTTGAAAATAGTAACTCTTTTTGCCGTTTTTATAAATTTTTTCTTTGATAGCTTTATTTTTCTTGTATTCAAACATCTAAATTACCTCTATTCTATCATAAAATAGAGTACGCAAAGAGCGTGTGCTTATTGCATACTCTTTCTAAATATCTAACTCTACACACTCAAACTTTAGGCAGGGAGAGTGTGCTTTTTTATTTAGTTCAAAAACTTAATAACATAATCTATAACAGAATGTATAACAAAATCTCAAAAATAACAGAAACTTTTTGTTATCTAAAACTAAAATCTAGATGATGTAGATAACACAATCATATTGAAAAAGGCACTTTTTGTTATTCTGTTATATTCACTAAAATTTACTCAAATCAGATTTAAAATTATAGATAACAAAATGCGTATTGCCTTTCAAACTAGAATTTTTAATTCTCATATACATAGTGGTATCAAACCTCATTTTAAGAACAGTGGACTTGCAAACATAGTCGATGTAGTACATATGTTTTTCTTTGGTTTTTCTAACATACAAACTGTAATCATCTAGATTAGTAAATTTAATATCCTTAAATTCTGTTTGGATTGCAGCTCTTGATAAACTATAAAATGCTTCTTCTTGTTCGCTAGTTAGTTTATCGGCTTCAGCAGATAACAAAACTGTGCTTTGAGTTGAATTGTATTTTGGTGTTCGCCAGACATACCATTCATGAATTTCTGATCCAGCAAAAAACAAAATCAAAACAGCAACAATGACCCCAAGTAAAACTTTCATCCATTTCTTCATAATAAATTTCCCCCGAAAAAGTCTATTTGATAAATCTAACCATTGAGTCAGATAAGCCTAGTCCTCGGACAATATCATATTTATTAAAACACCCCCCATATTCAGTTAAACCATGAAGCAACAGATCAAAAGCAAATTGATTAGCTTCAGCTTCAACCTTTGGTATTTGAACACCTTGGGAGTAATTTCTTAAAAAAGATGTTGAAACTCCAGGGTGTTCGATGGCGTGGCCAAGTTCGTGGGCCAAGATGCATAGCACTAAATCTGTATCCATCGTAATACCCAATGATCATTAGAGTACAGGTCCATAATTGTTGGACAAATAACACCAATTTCATTAGTTGAGAAATCCTGATTAAGGAGATTAGCCAGTTTCTGCGTCGCTTCTTTCTTAATGGCATAATGGTAACTGGCCGCCATTTCTTGCATGTAATAAATCGAATACCCAATTGTTTCGTCAAGCACTGAAGCCGTTTAATACTACAAGTCCGAGCCGGCAAACTAATTCTTGCAGAGGCTTTCTAAGAATCTTACCAGCATCATCGCACTTTTTTTAGAATCAGATTTTCCTCCTCTAATCGTTTAATTCGCTTGGCTTGGACCCTTAGCTTCATCAGAAGCCACTAACGGGCGACTTTTAACTACCAGAAGCTCGTTTTAAAATAGTGGATAACCAACAATATATTCTTTAGCTAATTCAGAAGCTGACTTAATCTTGTACTGATATAAATCAATAATATTTTGCTTGAATTTGATAGGATAGTGTTTTGACATTATGAAACATTCTTTTCTTAATTAAGAAATAATTTTACCTTCTCACAAAAGTTGTCTCAAGTTTTATACTAACTACATCAGTTCGTTCTCTTTCAGAAGGATATATAATGTTTCCTGCATCAACTCATAACTGGACTAAAGATGCAACTTCACAAAGTAAACCATCATTAAGATGAAACAACCTAGTACAAAAAATTAATATTGACACAAAGCAGAAAAAGCGCTATTTTGAAATTGCAATATATATATTGCATAAAAAAGGAAGGATTGATATGAATAAAGTAAAAAAATACAGAAAAGAAAAAGGTTTATCTCAAATGGAATTAGCCAGTAAAGCTGGCGTGACAAGACAAACCATAACCTTAATAGAAAATAACAAATATAATCCATCGTTAGCGTTGTGCCTTAAAATTGCTAAAGCTTTAGACAGTGACTTAAACACTCTTTTTTGGGAGGAATAGAAAATGAATACAAAAATAATAACCAAGATGATAAAATTTTTTTACGGTATAGAGGGTTTATTAGATGAATACAAGAGAAACCAATTAGATAAATTTGGAAATATTGCTTTTATAATCACTTGGTGGTATTTGTTAATTTCAGGTTTTGTTGCAATGTTATTATATGTCAACAATTCAAAAATCGCTGCTATATTCCTTATTGCAGGGAACTTATTAATATCTTTTTTATCGCTTTTTTCAATCATTTACTTTTTAAGAAAGAAAAAATTAGATACTGTGGAAGTTGATAAAAGTGAGTATTTAGATAAAAAGAAAAAGTATTTAAGGAAGAGTATAGGATTAGGTATATATTTTGGAGTGGCAACACATATCCTTAATGCAATAATTGATACAGTCACCCAAAATGGAAATTTTTGGACATCAATCAGTTATGTAAGTAATATTTGTACTGCGGTTTTTGAAGGTATCGGATTCGGAATTTGTATGTATATAGTGTATTTACTTAAATTAAAAAAATAAGCATCTATCACTTATGAGAATACGTTGTAACTAAATTTAGGTGACCTGCTATCCACTAAATAGCACATCACCTAAATTGAGAATCTTTTATTTCTAATCGCTAAAAGCTATTTATAAATTATCTAACATGTTGTTCATTGCAAGTAAATGCTCCCACAGCGGCGCCTATCCCAGCACTAATAGGGCTTCCCGCAGCACCGCCTACCATTGCACCACCGGCTACACTTAAAATGCACCCCCCCAAAAAAACTGGATAACGTTTTCTGCCAGATACATATCTGCTAATTCGTTAATTTCGGTTCTATAATATTTGGTACTAGATAGAAAATATTTATAGAATCGATTTTTCATTGGCTTGTTAGTTTTTTTCTCAGCTACAAACATTGGCATGCAAATAATTGGCTGCAACAAAAATAATTTTAATAAAATTCATCTTGGGTTCGGACAAGTCAAGGACACGTTAGAATCACTTTTAAACTATTTATTACTTTTTATAATTATTGCAGCTGTTATAACCATAACCACGGTGAATATTAGGTATAAGTGTACGTACTTAATTATGTAAAAGTTATTTTCACAGATTTCAAATGTTAAAAGTATTGTCAAACAAACTATGCAAATTGTAAAAATTGTTAATAAAAGATCGATTGTTTTTTTATTTTTAATATTTGTGAAATGATTTTGAAAAGCATTATTAATTTTTGGGGATAATTTACTATCATCTTCATTTTGTTCTTTGTCAGTATTTTTATGCATGTTCTTTTCCTCTAATATATTGTGAAATAAGTAGACGGTTGTAGCTATGAATGGATAGAATTTAGTTAGATGTAGATTGAGAAATGTTTATTTTGGGAAAGTTTACTCTAGCATTCTGACGATATTTCAATAAGCATCTACAACAAATTCTTAGTTAACTTGATGATAAGAAGTTCAAAAACATCACATAATAATAGATTAATATATTATCAAACTATTTACAAATTAGTAAGACTAGTTAATTAATATTTTTAAAAAGAACACTATATAATTCTTATAAAACGAGATATTTCACAATCTTCACGCCTTTCGTAATAAAGGCCCGCAAATAAAGAAGGAAATCTTAGTCAGATTTTTTTGTTATCAATTGGGATTTTGACGG
This sequence comes from Liquorilactobacillus ghanensis DSM 18630, assembly GCF_001435235.1. Taxonomy (GTDB): domain Bacteria; phylum Bacillota; class Bacilli; order Lactobacillales; family Lactobacillaceae; genus Liquorilactobacillus; species Liquorilactobacillus ghanensis. Next base: position 173,604 of record NZ_AZGB01000005.1, read on the forward strand.
TATCGTTTACAATGTAATGGAAAAACTTGGCTGTAACCTGTTTTTTTGAATAAGTTAATAAGCTGACTCCAACATTTTGTGGTTATCTGAAATTTGCCAATTAATATTTTTTGTAAATGAACAAAAATCTTATTGAGAAAGAAAATTGAATTCTTCGAACATGGCGTTTTATTTTGCAATTAATGCCTAAAACCTACTGTAATGAAAAGCTTGGTATATAATATAACAATAAGGGAGGCATATTATGTTAGATAAAATGGTCTATAAGCAGTTGTTTAGTAAAGCGTTTGATATTACCATTGGTGTAACTTATTGGGATGGTAAAACCGAAAAGTATGGAGATGGCGTACCAGCCGTTAAGGTTCGGTTAAATAAAGAGATTCCAATTAAGTCATTAACTGATCAACCAACATTGGTTCTTGGTGAAGCCTATATGAATGGTGATATTGAAATTGATGGAAGTATTCAAGAATTGATCACATCTGCTTATCGGCAAACTGACAGTTTTTTAACTCATAGTTCATTTTTAAAGCACTTGCCTAAAATGTCACATTCAGAAAAGCATAGTGCAAAAGATATTCAAAGTCACTACGATATTGGCAATGATTTCTATAAGCTGTGGTTAGATGAAACGATGACATATTCTTGTGCATATTTTCAACGTGATACTGACACACTGAAACAGGCACAGCTTAATAAAGTTCATCATATTTTACGTAAATTAGCCACTCAGCCAGGGAAAAAATTATTAGACATTGGAAGTGGTTGGGGAACTTTATTATTCACGGCAGCGGAAGAATTTGGATTAGATGCAACGGGAATTACGCTAAGCCGAGAGCAATATGATTATACACAAGCACAGATAAAACAACGACATCTTGAAAACAAAGTGCATGTGTTGCTAAAAGATTATCGTGAAATTAATGATCAGTTTGATTATGTAACATCAGTAGGGATGTTTGAACATGTTGGCAAAGAGAATCTTGGATTGTATTTCAATAAAATTCAAGAGGTCTTGGTTCCTGAAGGACGCGCATTAATTCATGGAATTACCGGTCAACATGAAGGAGCCGGAGTAGATCCATTTATTAATAAGTATATTTTCCCAGGTGGTTATATTCCTAATGTTGCCGAAAATCTTAAGCACATTATGGAAGCTAAATTACAATTTTCAGATATTGAACCACTACGACGTCATTATCAGAAAACATTGGAAATGTGGTATCAAAATTATCAGAAAGTTCAAGATCAAGTTGTCGAGAAATATGGCGAACGTTTTGATCGTATGTGGCAATTATACTTACAAGCGTGTGCGGCATCCTTTGAGGCTGGTAATATTGACGTAATGCAATATTTACTTGTTAAAGCGCCAAGTGGAACTGGTCTGCCAATGACACGTAATTATATTTATGATTAGTTAATCAATTTAAAATATGCTTGTTTGTTTCAAGCGTTAAAGTTAATTATTTACTTGGTGAATCGTATACGGTTATTAAGCGTATTACAGGTATTTCATCTTATTAAGTCTGGGCAAAATTAATAAATAATTTACGCTCTTCTGCACTTCAGCGTGTGGAATTTTTAGGTTGTGTTCTGCAATTGGCCAGCAATAACATAAAAACTGCTTTATCAATAGTATTTATTACTGGCAATTTTTTTCAAAGTTATTAGCTGATGATACGGGCTAAAAATGACAAAAGCCTTCTGCTATTAAAAGTAGAAGACTTTTTTTAGTATTTGCAGCACTAAGATAAACGCTAAAAAAAGTTCTTAATTTAGTGTTTGCAGGTAATATTTTAATAAAGGATAGTTACGGTATTGTCTGCGATACTGCAAGATTAACTATATGCAACATTCATAGTTGAAACTCCTAAGTTGAGCGATTGACCGATTACGCTATGTTTTATATTGTGTAGGCTTGATTTCATGTTAAAATAACAGACAAAGGGTTTGTTGAATTGATAGCAGAGAATAAGGACTTAGTGAAACTGGCTTTTAATTAGCATGTGTTTGTCACACAAAATAGCATCGTTGATTAAATAACTGGCTTGTTTTTCTGTACTCCTTCCAAATGAGTTTTACGAGTATTAAGGCAGCCTGGAGTTAATAATTAAGGGCTGCTTTTATTTTTTAAGGAGTGAGTAAGATTATGAAGGTTGGAATCGATAAAATTGGTTTTTTTACATCAGATTTGTATATTGATATGGTTAAACTAGCCAAGCAGCGTCAAGAAGATCCTAACAAGTATTTGATTGGAATCGGTCAAAAGGAAATGGCAGTGATTCGTCCGACTCAGGATGCTGTATCATTGGCAGCTAATGCTGCTGCCCAAATTTTGACAGAAAAAGATTGTGCCAAGTTGGGCTTAGTTGTTTTTGGAACTGAATCAGGGGTTGATAATTCTAAATCCGCGGCAGCTTACTTAGCAGGATTATTGCAGCTGCCTAAAAATTTACGAGTAGTTGAAATAAAACAGGCTTGTTATGGAGCAACAGCCGGTTTGGATTTTGCTCAGGGATATATAATGTTACATCCTCAAGAAAAAGTTTTAGTAATTGGGGCTGATATTGCACGTTATGGACTAAATACCCCAGGAGAACCAACGCAGGGCGGCGGGGCAGTTGCAATGCTGGTTACTGCTGCTCCGCGGATTATTGCATTTGAAAATGTTAATACCGCGGCGGCTTGCGATGCTGGTGATTTTTGGCGACCTTTAGGTGAAACTGAAGCTCGAGTGGCAGGTAAATTTTCTAATAACCTGTATTTGGATCTTTTGCAGCAAGTTTGGCAAGAATATATCAAACAAACAGGTGCCAAACTTGAGGATTTTGCGGCCCTATTATTTCATTTGCCGTACACTAAATTAGGTTTAAAGGGTTTACGCAGTTTAACTACCGGAGCTGACGCGACTACTAGTGTCCGTTTATTTAAACAATTTGAAGCTGCTAGGATGTACAATTGCCAGGTAGGCAACTTGTATACGGGCTCGCTTTATTTGAGCTTTTTGTCACTTTTAAAAAACTCACTTGAATTACAAGCTGGGCAAAGAATCGGTTTTTATAGTTATGGTTCTGGAGCTCAAGCAGAGTTTTTCAGTGGATTGCTGCAGCCAGGGTTTGAGCGGCAGCTAGTGCAAATTAATCCGGCAGAGCAATTAGCTGAACGGCACGAAATCTCAATTACTGCCTATGAACAGCTTTATCGGCAACAGGCTGTACAAGCAGCTGAACTGAAGTTAGATTTTGCCAACGATCCTGCAAAGTATGTTTTTGCTGGTATTCATGAAAATCAGCGAAGTTATACAACTCATTAATTATAGAGGTGTGTTTAGGACAAAATTCAATTAAATGCTATAATTGAATAAATTGCTTGCGGTTTTGTTTTTACATAAAATAAGACTCAAGACTAACGATGGCTTCAAGGAGGGGATTTTTTGGCAGAGGTAAGTCCAGTTGAAATTGAACAATTTCAACAATCAGCTAAAGAATTACAAAAAAAAGTTTCAAATAAGATTCGTTATTTACAAACACTGTTAAATGCGGTTCAAGCACATGATGATCGTTTAATTTATCAGCTAATTGATGGGGAAAATTATTCTCATCAGATTATGCAGGCTAAACACGGAACTGCTGATGCTGGCAACGAACGTTTGCTGAATGATGTAACTGCCCAAATCAGTCAATACTTAAGTATTAATTTGCTTTCATATTTAAAAGAAACTTATCCCTTTTTTTATTTTCAGCAAACTGGTTTAGGAAATTATCAATTTTTCTTCGGCAATTGGTGGGATCGCCGTTTATTTGGAACTTTAGATATTTTAAAAGTTGCTTTTGAGTTTGATGAAATTGAATATCAAAAATTGAAGCGTGCTTTTGAACTTGAACAAGAAAATAAACGGTTGAATAGTGATCAAATTGCTGTTATTTCACAACAAACAGATCAATTACAAGCTTTAATTAATTCCCAAGCTGAACGTGATCAGCAAAAAGAAAAAATAAGACAACAATTGAAGCAGTTGGCCCAAGAAAAAGTTCTCCCTTGGGAAGCATCTAAGATTCGCGAAAATAAACAACAGCTGGTCAGCCAATTATCAGAACTAACTGATCAGGATGAAAAAGCGCAAAAAGCATATAAATTAATTCGTGAAAGTCAAAAAGATGTTTTGAAACTTTCCAAAGAAGATACGTTGATTGGTTATGAAAAGCAAAGTATTGTTGCTAAATTTGGTAGTTTTGAAAATTTTGAAGCACGCAATAAATCACTATATCGCGATTATATTGCTGATTTGATTGCAACAAAAGGGCGGGTGAAGATTGAAAATGAGTGATTCATTAAATAAAACAGTTACTTTTCAACCGCATCAAACTAAACAAACATCCCCAAGCCCAGCAACGCTCAGCACAACTGGTCGGCTGATGTCTTATAACGACCAATTAAAAGCAGGTTTGCAAAATGGAATTGGTTTTACCCGGTTACTTGATCAATTGATTTCAACTACTTCGACTCAAGAACTTTTTCAAGCAGTTGCAGACTTGACAGCTTATCATTTAGATACGGCTTATATCGTATTTCCGCAGCAATATAGTCGCTCAGATTTTTACTTGATTTTTTTGAATCGACTACTAGACTTGCATCAGCTTTCAGGGGTCGTTTTGCAATCTTCTGATCAATATCATGAACTTTATCACGAATATCCAGGAATTAATGCAGCGGGTTATTTTGTTTTTAAGTTTCCTGAAAATGATCCTAGTGGGGCATATTATATTGAAAAAAATAGTCAGCTAGAATTATTTTATTTGGATTTCACGAAGCATTTACTGCGATTTAACAGCCATACCTTAACTCAGTTGCTGTTAGTTGACTATTATCCTAAATTAGATCACCAAAACATTAAAAAGTTTGCCACAATTCTTTTGGCTATTGGCAATTACTTGAAGCGGGATTTTGGTTTTGATGTTGATTTTGGCTTACTAGATCCGATTAACAGTTGCGTTTACCAAATTTCTGAGCCTGATTTGCCGACAACAATTATTGATCAATTGTTTGTTATCGCTGCTAAAGGAGGTAAAATGCTGGAAGCAGGAGCTGATCAGTCAGCTGTTTTAAAACTGGATAATGATGTAACGGTAACAATTTTCCGTGAAGCTGATCCACAACAGGCGCATTTTGGTGAATGGCTGCTCAAGGTTTGGGATCCGCAGCAGACAATCAGTTGGTTTGATGTATTGTTACATTATCAGTTTTTAAGGGATTGGTATTTGAATAATTTGCCAAGTCTGGAAATTAAAGCAGATTTACAGTATTTTTCATAGGAGGAGCATCAAAGAATGGACGTAAGAAAGATGCTTTCGTTAGTTCAGCAGGCACAGTTAGCACAGTCAAAGGCACAAGGAGAAATAGATCCGCAAAAAAGATTACCACAAGAATATGCTGAGTTGCAGCAAAAGTTGGCAGCACTTTTTGCAAATCTAAAACAAACAGATGCCACTACGACTTTTCGGGCGTATCAAGCGACCTTGGCGGCATTTTTAACAATTGCTTTAAATTACAAATGGGGATATCAGCTATTGATAGATCAGAAGTTGGAGAAGAAATTAAATCAACAGCAACTGAAAGTTTCGACTGAACAAGTATATTTGACTTTGGTTGAATTGTTGTCGAGAAGTTACCAAGAAAAAAACCAAGCTGCGTTTGTGCATGCTTGGCATATTTTCATTAAATTCGGATTAACTGATTTAAAAATCAATTTTACAAAAATATTGTCACAATTGGCATAACAAACCAAATTGACAGTCGCTAAAGCATCCAGAATTGAGTGTCATCATGTTTCAGGTGCTTACATGCTGACTGTTTTTTTTGTGAATATTCAAAAAATTGAATCCCACCAGCCAAAATTAAAATTCCGATTATTGCTAAAAAAGCAGTCATTCAATTCACTTCTTTCTATTACTTTTGTGTTACATTATTATTACATGATTTCAAAAACATTTCAAGAGATCTGTTTTAAATTTACATTAAATTAAACCTACTAGTATGATTGACATTTAAAGAGGTTTAACGTATAATTCATTACGTTGTTTATGGCTCGGTAGCTCAGCTGGATAGAGCATCCGCCTTCTAAGCGGACGGTCGAGAGTTCGAATCTCTCCCGCGCCATCGTTGTGTAAAAGGGTCCAGTTTTTGCTGGGCCTTTAATTATGTTTGATTGACGCCAAATGATTTATTTGGTATCATTTGGACGTTGCATTCGTGCTTGCACAACTGCAACCGCACATAAATAGTTTTAAAGTCAGTGACTGCTGTTTGTGGCGAGTCTAAGCAAACTCAAGGAGGTGCAAGAAATGTACGCAATTATTAAAACCGGTGGCAAACAATTTAAAGTTGAAGCTGGACAAGTAATTTATGTTGAAAAAATGCCTGCTGATGCTGGTGAAAAGGTAACTTTTGACCAAGTTGTTTTAGTTGGCGGCGAAAAAACAGTTATTGGCAAACCTTTTGTCGATGGTGCTTCTGTTGTCGGAACTGTTGAAAAACAGGGACGTGAACGTAAGGTTGTAACTTACAAATACAAACCTAAAAAACATTCACATACAAAGCAAGGACATCGTCAACCTTATACTAAAGTTGTGATTGATGAGATCAATGCTTAAGAATAAGGATGATGAATTATGATTTGTGCAGTCTTCAAGGGTCAAGGAAAAAAGCTTAGCGGTTTTGAATTGACGGGGCATGCTGATGCTGGTGAGTATGGACAGGACATTGTTTGTGCGGCTGTGTCAGCATTAGCAATTAGTACGGTTAATGGATTAGAAAGGTTGACCGGAGCTGATTTAGCAGTTGAACAAGATGAGCAAAATGGTGGTTTTTTGGCAGTTGTTTTAAAGGATCCTGATAACTCGGCTGCCCAGCTATTGCTGCAAAATCTTCGTTTAGCATTGAATGATGTAGCACAGACCTATTCCGATTATTTGAAAATTAATGCAGAATAATTTAATAGGAGGTGGATTTGTGATGATTATGAATTTACAATTCTTCGCCCATAAAAAAGGCGGCGGTTCAACAGCTAACGGACGTGATTCTGAATCAAAACGTTTAGGAGCAAAACAGGCCGATGGTCAGGTTGTTTCAAGCGGTTCGATCATTTATCGTCAACGGGGTACAAAAATTTATCCTGGTGTTAATGTTGGTATGGGTGGTGACAATACTTTGTTTGCTAAAGCAAATGGAGTTGTTCGTTTTGAACGTAAAGGTCACGACAAAAAGCAGGTTTCTGTTTACCCAGTTGCAGAATAAGTTTAATTTATGGACCAATGCGGAACGCAAGTTTTGTATTGGTCTTTTTTAATCAGGAGGGTGAAATGGATAATCAAAGGGTCGAACGTTTACGAAAAAAAATGCAGGAATTGCATTTTGATAGTTTTTTGATTACCGATCCGGTTAATCGCTTTTATTTGAGTGGCTTTACCGGAGATGATGGACTGTTATTGATCACTGAGCAAGAAAAGTTTTTGATCACTGATTGGCGATTTGAACAGCAGATTCAACATGAGTGTCCAAATTGGCAATTAATTTTAACCCGTGATTATTTGGGTGCGGCTTGTCAGCTAGCACAAAAATTTCAATTAACAGCATTAGCTTTTGAAAGCACAATTAGTTATGCAGATTATAGTTTCCTTGATGAAAAATTTCCTGGTGATTTAGCAGCAGTAACGGCTGTGATTGAGTCACTGCGTTCAGTTAAAGATCAAACAGAGTTAACGGCGCTTCGGGCTTCGTGTCAATTGGCTGGTCGCGGATATCAAGCAGTTCTTGAATTCTTGCGTCAACAGACAGATTTTACGAAAATAACAGAACATGATACAGCTGTCTTTCTCGATCACTTTATGCAAGATAATGGGGCGGAAGATAAATCATTCACTACGATTGTTGCTAGTGGCGAACGCTCAACTTGGCCGCATGCAACAGCATCGCAAGCTGCCTTGGCAGAAAACACGATGATTACGTTAGATTTTGGCTATTTTTTACATAAGTACACTTCAGATGTAACCCGAACGTTTGCAATTGGAAAACAATCAAATGAATTTCGACGGCTTTATCAATTGGTAAAAGACGCGCAAGCAGCTACGATCAGTGCAATTAAGCCGGGAGTTTCTGGTAAAAAGCTTGATCAAATTGGACGTGGAATTATTGAACAGGGCGGTTATGGAAAATTCTTTAATCATGGCATGGGTCATGGAATTGGTTTGGCAATTCATGAAATGCCGGCACTTGGAGCTCGTTCACAGGATATTCTACAACCTGGTCAAGTAGTTACGGTCGAACCAGGAGTTTATGTTCCTAAAATTGGTGGAATTCGAATTGAGGATGATATTTTGGTTACAGATACCGGTTATGAGATTTTAACTGATTTTGACCGTGATTATCATGAACTTTGAGTTTGAGATGAGTGAGAACTTGCATTTTAATGATCAAAACTGCTATCATTAATTGTATATGATTTTCTGCAGAATTTGATATTGGGCAGAAGAATTATTCTAGGAGGAGCAATATGATTTCGGTAAACGAATTTAAAAATGGATTGACAATTGAGGTTGAAGGAGATTTATGGCGTGTTGTTGAATTTCAGCATGTTAAACCTGGCAAGGGGTCAGCTTTTGTCCGCTCTAAGCTTAAAAATTTACGGACAGGTGCAGTTCAGGAAAAAACTTTCCGAGCTGGTGAAAAAGTTGAACAGGCTCAGATCGATAATCGTAAGATGCAGTATTTATATGCAGATGGAACTAACTATGTTTTCATGGATACCACTACTTACGAGCAATTGGAACTACCAGAAGATCGAATTAAAAATGAATTAAATTATCTTAAAGAAAATATGGTTGTCAGCATTATTATGCATGGTAATGAGACTTTGGGAGTTGATTTACCTAATACGGTTGATTTGAAAGTTGCTGAGACAGAACCCGGCATTAAAGGCGATACTGCTTCTGGTGGCTCTAAACCGGCTAAAATGGAAACTGGTTTGGTAGTTCAAGTACCATTCTTTGTAAATGAAGGCGATGTTTTGACAATCAATACGCAAGATGGAAGTTATGTTTCACGGGCTTAAAAGCTTGAAAGCGAGGAGGAAAACCAATGGCAGAAGATAACAATATTATATTGGCCGATGATCAATCAGCTAGTGGCAGCATTGAGATCGCCCCTGAGGTTTTGGAAGTGATTGTTGGAATTGCAGCAACGCAAATTGATGGTGTTTATTCAATGCGGGGCTCATTAGCTACAAGTTTGAATGAATTATTCGGTCGCAAGAGTCGCGGCAAGGGTGTTAAAATCGATCAATCAGCTGGCCAGCTTAGTACGGATATCTACGTTTTTTTGAATTATGGCGTTTCAGTGCCTAAAGTTGCTTTGGAAATTCAAGAAAAAGTTAAACAGCAGTTACTGTTTATGACCGGATTGAAATTAACGACAGTCAATGTTTATGTTCAGGGTGTTGTCCCAGCTAAACAGACTTCAGCAGTTGACCCAAATAATTTATTTGCTGAAGAAAATGGTGAACAAAAGTGATGAAACGACATTCGATGAGAGAGATTGCTTTTCAGATATTATTTGCAATGGAAAGTAATGAAACGACGGATTTGACAGCACTTTATCAGCAGCTTAGATTGCAAAATACTGAATTAACGCCTGAAATACCTGATTATTTAAAATTATTAGTAACTGGTGTCCAAAGCCATTTAACAGAACTAAATGAATTATTGATCAAGTATTTAAAAACAGGCTGGTCATTGAAACGCTTGAATAAAGCAGATTTGGTGATTATGCAGTTAGCTGCCTTTGAAATAGAATTCGTCGCTGAAACTCCTAATCGAGTTGCAATTGATGAGGCATTGGAATTAGCTAAAGAATTTAGTGATGAAACTTCTCGACGCTTCATTAATGGAGTATTGTCAAACTTAGTGCAAGAAAAAGAATAATTTTTATAAATTTTGTGATGAACGATCTACTGTGAAAATTATTTCAAGAGGATAACTTACATTTTTGCAGCTCAATTAGTTGTTAAGTAATAGAATGGAATAAATTAATCAGTCTACAATGGATTGATATAATCAACCTGCTCAAGTTGTTTGTTCTTAATAGAACAGACAGCTTTTTTAATTGGTACACCAAATTTTTATTTATAGGTTCTCAATTTGGCAAACTGATTTGATCCAAGTTTTTTTAGCTCCATCTGCGTTGTGAAAATATGGTAAAATGTAGATTAGTATTTAGCAGACTTAAAGGTGGCGATTTTCTTGGCAATCAAATTAGATGGGAAAAAACTTTCACAAAAAATTGCTGGACAATTACAGCAGCGAGTAACGAAATTGAAAGCAAGGGGAGTTTCTCCAAAATTAGCAGTAATATTAATCGGTGATGATCCGGCCAGTCAGATTTACGTACGAAACAAACGAAGAATGGCGAAGAAAATCGGAATTGAAACAAGTGATTTACGATTGCCAGTAGCAACTTCAGAGGAAAAATTATTACAAATTATTGCAGAATTGAATAATGATGTGACTGTTCATGGAATTTTGGTGCAATTACCTTTACCGCCGCAAATTAATGAAGAGACAATTATTCAAGCGATTGATCCGCTAAAAGATGTTGATGGTTTTCATCCATTTAACATGGGAAAATTATTTATGGGTGCTCCATATGCTATTCCATGTACACCTAATGGAATTATGCAGTTATTGGCAGAATATCGAATTCCTTTAGCCGGGAAAAAAGTTGTCATCGTTGGTCGCAGTAACATTGTCGGTCGTCCACTAGCAGCTCTAATGATTAATCATAATGCAACAGTTACAGTTGCGCATAGTTATACTAAAAATTTGTTTGAATTAACTAGACGAGCTGATATTTTGGTAGCGGCCGTAGGCAAGGCCGAATTGTTTTCACAAACGGCTATTAAATCCGGGGCTGTTGTGATTGATGTTGGCATAAATCGAAATGCTGCTGGCAAATTGGTTGGAGATATTGATCAAATCAAAGTGGCTGATATTGCCAGTTATTTGACACCGGTACCAGGTGGGGTGGGCCCAATGACGATTGCAATGTTAATGAAACAAACCGTTGATTTTGCAGAACGGAGCGTGAAATAGCTTGGCAGCAACTGAGGAATATTTAACGGTCAGTGAATTAACGCAGTATCTAAAAAGAAAGTTTGATATGGACCCATATTTAGGGCGAATTTATCTAACTGGAGAAATTTCTAATTTTCGAATCCGCCGAAATGCACACCAGTATTTTAGTTTGAAAGACGAGCATGCTAAAATCAGCGCTATTATGTTTCGCTCGGCTTTTGCAAAAATTCGTTTTCAGCCAGAAGAAGGCATGAAAGTTATGGTTGTCGGGCGAATATCACTGTATCCGCCTAGTGGCAGCTATCAAATTTATGTTGAGCAAATGGAACCAGCCGGTGTTGGAGCTTTATATCAAGCCTATGAACAGCTGAAAAAAAAGCTTGCTGCCGAAGGAGTATTTTCACAGCCAAAACAGATTTTACCGCATTTCCCGCGAAAGATTGCCGTTATTACTAGTCGTTCCGGTGCAGTTATTAAGGATATTATGACAACGGCCCATCGCCGTTATCCTCCGGCTCAGCTATATTTATTTCCAGCCCAAGTTCAAGGCGATGCAGCAGCAGCGGAGCTGACGAAAAGAATTCACCAAGTTGATCAAATAGGAAATTTTGATGTTTTAATTATTGGTCGCGGTGGTGGTTCAATTGAGGATCTTTGGCCTTTTAATGAAGAACAAGTTGTTCGAGCCTTGGCAGCGTGTTCAATTCCGGTAATTTCTTCAGTGGGACATGAGACAGACACAACTTTAACTGACTTGGTTGCAGATGTCCGGGCAGCTACTCCGACAGCAGCAGCTGAGTTGGCAGTTCCAGTTTTGAGTGATGAATTACTGAAGCTAAAGCAGCAGCGTTTACGTTTGTATCAGGCGTTTCGAGCTTTATTGCGGGCTAAGAACCAGCAGTGGCAGCGGTTGGCTCAGACACCGATTTTTTCTCAACCAGGAAGATTGTACGAAGGGTATTATCAAAAATTAGATTTACTAACGCGCCGGCTTCAGCAAGCTTGGCAGCAGCAATTACTTACTAAAGAACGGCAAACAGTACTATTGAATCAACGATTAAATCGTTTGAATCCGCTTGAGCAGGTGCATCTGCAGCAACGGCAGTTAAATTATTTGCAGGCAAATTTGCACAAAAATGCAATCAATTATCTGCACAGTCAACAGCGGCGTTTGGCAGAATCGGTGATCCAGTTAGATGCCTTGAGTCCGTTGAAAGTCTTGGCACGTGGCTATGGTTTTGCAACCAGTGAAGGAAAAGTGCTTAAACAGACAGCCAATTTTGAAGTTGATAAAAACTTTGTATATCATGTAACTGATGGTCAAATAACAGCAAAAACTTTAAAAATTAGAAAGGATGTTACAGATGACAGAAAAACCAACCTTTGAGACCCAATTGGCAGCTCTGGAGAAAATTGTTCAACAATTGGAAAAAGGTGATGTACCGTTGGAAACGGCACTTGATCAATTTCAGCAAGGAATAAAACTTAGCCGATTGTTGCAGCAGCAATTAGAAACAGCTGAAAAAACATTAACGCAGGTTGTTGATGAAAATGGTAAGATGACTGATTTTGAGCGGGATAGTCAAGATGAAAAGTAAAGAGTTAACGGATTTTACACAACAATACCGTTCATTAATTGAACAGTATTTACAACAATATTTGAGTTCGTTGACTGGTAATCCCTATTTAATTAAAGCGATGTCTTATTCGGTTATGGCTGGTGGAAAGCGAATTCGCCCATTGTTGATGTTGGCAGTTTGTCAAGATTTAGGTGGGAAAATTACTAAGGGAGCACTAACAGCAGCAGCTAGTTTGGAACTGTTGCATACGTATTCATTGATTCATGATGATTTACCGGAAATGGATAATGATGATTTGCGGCGCGGACAACCAACTAATCATAAAGTTTTTGGTCATGCAGCAGCCGTTTTGGCAGGAGATGCATTACTGACAAACACTTTTGCTTGGTTAGCATCAGCTGATCTTCAACCGACTGAGCTTCTTAAAATGGTTGAAAAATTAGCTCAAGCTGCGGGTGCTCAAGGAATGGTCAGCGGTCAAATGAGTGACATTTTAGGTGAAAAAAAGAAACTGACCTTAGCTGAATTGCAACGATTACATCAGCAAAAAACGGGAGCTTTATTACTATATGCCTGTCAAGCAGGAACAATTTTAGCTCAAGCTGATAAAAAAATTGAGAAATTAATTACTGAATATGGTCAGGCTTTTGGATTAGCATTTCAAATATATGATGATATTTTAGATGAAACCAGTACCACGGCGGCTTTAGGGAAACAAGTGCATAAGGACCAAGCAGAACATAAAAATACTTACCCTGGCCTTTTAGGTCTTGATGGAGCGCAAGTTTCACTTAAAAAAGCAATCAACCGAGCAAATCAAGCGGTTAGCCAATTGCAACAGCTGGGATATGATTGTTTGTTGTTAAAGGGAATGTTGGGGTATTTTGCGATATAGAGCAGTTTAATTAATGTAAATAAGGATAAAAAAGTTCATAGGCGAAAGAAATGAATTTGCAGTTGAACAATTTATTTTGCTCGCTAAATGAAACGGCGTTTACTTTTCTTAAAGACTGATCAAGCGTATAAATATTTAATCTGAGTAGAATAATTTTATTTGGAAAATTAACGCAACAGTAGAAACTAGTGCTTTACTCTCCTGAGTTTGTTGAGGAAAATTGCCTAGATAGCAGAGTATTGGACCATAATGGATAATTGAAAGAAACAATTTAAGAAAGGAAAAACTATAATTCTTTTTCAAACATGATTATTTTTACTGAATATAGTGTTTGTCTGTGAATTATATAGTGGAAAAATCATGACAAAACAGCGTGTCGATGTTTTATTAGTTGAACAGGGTCTTTTTTCCAGTCGTGAGCAGGCTAAACGAGCAGTTATGGCTGGAGAAATTTTAGGAGCAAATGAAGAAAGACTTGACAAGCCGGGAATGAAGATTGATGCAGCGACTAAACTGCACTTTAAGGGCAGCAAATTGCCCTATGTCAGCCGAGGTGGATTAAAATTAGCCAAAGCGCTGAATGTTTTTAAAATTGAAGTTAAAGGGAAAACAGTTTTAGATATTGGTTCTTCAACGGGTGGATTTACTGATGTTATGCTGCAAAATGGTGCTAAACGTAGTTATGCCCTAGATGTCGGAACTAATCAGTTGGTTTGGAAATTACGGCAAGACCCGCGAGTTATTGTGATGGAGAATACTAATTTTCGTTATAGCCAACCAGCTGATTTTACAGCAGGTATTCCAGAATTTGCATCGATCGATGTTTCGTTTATTTCACTAAAATTAATTTTACCAACTTTGCATAAAATCTTGCCCCTAGGTGGTGAAGTTGTTGCCTTAATCAAGCCACAATTTGAAGCTGGAAGGCAAAAAGTTGGCAAACATGGTATTATTCGTGATCCACAAGTTCATCAAGAAGTTTTAACTGAAATTTTGCAATTTGCAACAACAGCACAATATGATGTATTAGGCTTAGATTTTTCGCCGATTACTGGTGGAACTGGAAATATTGAATTCTTGGTACACTTAAAAAAATGTGACCGAGCTGGACGGATAGCTGAAAAAATCAATATTTCACAAGTTTTGGCAGCTGCTTGGCAGCATTTAAAATAATTCAAGTGAATTTGCTGAATTTTCTTTAATAATTATTCAATTTAGGCTATTATATGAATAGTTAATGAGTATTATTAGAGAGGTTGTGAGAATGATGCGAAAACAGGAGCGACAAAGGGCAATCAAAAAGTTAATCCAGCAGTATAGCATTGATCGCCAGGAAGACATTGTTAAATTATTAGAAGAGCAAGGAATTGCTGTTACGCAAGCAACAATTTCACGTGATATTAAAGAATTGCAGTTGGTTAAACTTCCATCAGCTAACGGAGGCTACCAGTATAGCTTACCTGCTGAAAAAAAATTAAATGCCGAAAAGAAGTTGAAAAAGACGTTGCATGATGCCTATGTTTCTTCACGGCTACATGATGTTTTTTTCCTGATCAAGGTTTTACCGGGAAACGGGCCGGCAATTGCTAATTTAATCGATCAATTGAAGATTGAGGAAATTTTTGGTGCCTTGGGGGATGATGATACAATTTTAGTTATTTCCAAGAGTAGTGAAGCGGCAAAGCAGACCCAGCAATTATTGTTGGATATGATTAGTTAATAAGTGAGAGGTAGGGCGGATGAATTAATGTTGCGTGAGCTGACAATTAGAGATTTTGCAATTATTGAAAATTTGGATATAAATTTTCAGGCTAATATGACAACCATTACGGGAGAAACCGGTGCCGGTAAATCAATTGTGATTGACGCACTCGGTTTGTTAGCTGGCGGTCGTGCCTCACAAGAATTTATTCGTCAAAATGCCAATAAGTTTATTTTACAAGGTTTGTTTGATTTACCGAATGATTCACAAGTACATGAGTTACTGCAGCAATTGGGTGTTAATACCGATGATGGAAATTTGATCATTCAACGGGAATATAGCCGCAACGGTCATGGAATTTGCCGAATTAATGGTTTGATGGTTACCCGGGCAATTCTTCGTCGTGTCGGCAAGCATTTGTTGGATATTCATGGTCAAAATGAACAACAGAGTTTAATGCATGTCGAGAATCACTTACAGCTGTTAGATCAATTTGACTCGGCAATCAGTCCAATTAAGCAAAAATATCAAGTTGCTTTTGGGAAATATCAACACTTTGCCAAGCAGCTTCAACGCCGCAAGAAAAACGAACAAAGCTGGGCGCAGCGTTTAGATATGCTTAGATTTCAAGCCAAAGAGATTGGCGCAGCTGACTTGAAAAAAGCAGAAGAAAAACAACTGCAACAAGAAAAAGAAAAACTTGAGAATTTTCAATTGATTCAGCGATCATTGGCTAACAGTTATCAATTACTAACTGGTGATCCGGCGGCGATAATTGATCAAGTGGGCAAAGCTATGGAATCTCTTGAGCAGATTAGCAGTTTTTCAGCAACTTTTAAGAAAATCAGTGATAATCTGGCGAGCGCTTTTTATCTGCTGCAAGATACTGGGCATGATCTGTCTAATCAGCTGGAATTACTTGAATGGGATGAAGACCGTTTAGAGCAGGTCAATGAGCGGCTTGAATTGATTAATCAACTAGAGCATAAATATGGCAATAGTGTTGCTGAGATTTTAGCGTATTATCAAAAAATCACCCGTGAGTTGCAGCAAATGGAAAGCAGCGAATCTGACAGTGATCAATTAGAACTCCAAGTCCGGCAAAGTCTAAAGGTAGCACAAAAATTAGCTGAACAGTTGACAAAACTACGGCATCAGGCTGCCAAAAAATTAACAGTTGCAGTCCATAAACAATTACGAGCACTTTATATGGACAAAGCCGTTTTTGAGGTTCGTTTTCGCTCATTACCACAGCTTGATTTGAACGGTGCTGATAAAGCTGAATTTTATATTCAAACTAATCCGGGTGAAGTGGTTGGCCCGTTGGTTAAGATTGCGTCAGGCGGGGAACTTTCACGTATTATGCTGGCGCTTAAGACGATTTTTTCAGTTCAGCAAAACGTGACTAGTATTATATTTGATGAGGTTGATACCGGAGTAGGTGGGCGAGTAGCACAGGCAATTGCTGAAAAAATTTTACAGATTGCCAAACATTCGCAAGTCTTATGTATTACACATTTGCCCCAAGTTGCTGCCGTCAGTGATCATCAGCTGTTGGTCAACAAACAGGTCACAGCAGGAAGAACTGAAACGACGGTTCATTGGTTAAACGAGCAACAGCGGATTGATGAATTAGCTCGGATGTTGGCCGGTAGCCAAATTACGCCACTAACCAAAGAACATGCGGCTGAACTATTGAACTTAGCCATTAAATCGAAAAAGAATGATTAATTTGCTGCAAAAAAACACTGTCATAGTCAAAATCATAAACTATAACAGTGTTTTAAGTTTAAATAAAATTTCGATATAAACCAATGACTTTACCTAAGATTAAGACATTCGGCAAAATAATTGGTGCTAAAGTATCATTTTCCGGTTGCAATCGGAAGTGACCGTTTTCTTTAAAGAATCGTTTGCAGGTAGCCTCATTTTCCTCTGTCAAAGCGATGACGATATCACCGTTATCGGCAAAACGCTGTTTGCGAACGATTACTTGATCACCGTTTAAAATGCCTGCATTGATCATACTTTCACCACGAATTGTCAGCATAAATAAATTATCAGCAGAATCAAATTCGGGAGGCAAAGGGAAAAAATCGGTTGTTTCTTCAACTGCTAAAATAGGTGATCCTGCCGTGACGGTTCCGACCATCGGAATCTTATTCTGATTAGCTTTGATACCCAGCAATGATAGGCCGGCGCTGGTTAGTTCAATTGCCCGCGGTTTGGTAGCATCTTTTTGCAGATACCCTTTTTTTTGCAGCCGCGTCAAATGGCCATGAACTGTGGAGGTAGAGGAAAGATTAACTGCTTCACATATTTCTCTAACGGTTGGAGGATACCCCTTAGCGGTAACTCGTTCATGAATGAATTTCAAAATGGCTAATTGTTTTTTTTCAGATGTTTTTGTCATGAAAGACACTCCAATTATATTTACTATTTTTTATCATAACATAGGCGCTTGTTCATAGCAAACAAACGTTCGTCAGGTTTGAAAATCCAATTGATTTCGAGTAAGATACATATTGTTGCTAACAAATTAATAAATAGATTACGAGGGTTGAAAAATGTCAGAACAAATTCCCCAAAAATTGATTAAGCGAATCAATGAATTGGCACATAAAAAGAAAACAGTCGGATTAAGCAAGTCTGAGCAAGCCGAACAGAAAAGTTTGCGTGAAACTTACTTAGCCCTATTTCGGAAAAGTTTTCGTAGTGATGTTGAAATGATGCGTGTTTTTAATAAAGCAGGGCAAGAAGTGACTCCCGAAAAGGTTCGTAAGATCCAGAAACAAAAGGGGTTGCGAGATGATTAATTAACTTTGGCTTTATTTTTAGGCTGGACTTGTGTAAAATTATCAATGAAGTGAATTGAAAGGAGTTATTGCTATGTCAACGGCTGTCTGGATTTTATTAATCATCATAGCTTTGGTTTTAGGATTTGTTGGCGGTTTTTTTGCAGCACGTAAATATATGGAAAGTTATTTAAAGAAAAACCCACCAATTAATGAAAATATGTTAAAAATGATGATGCTGCAGATGGGGCAAAAGCCATCAGAGCGTAAACTGCATCAAATGATGAATGCGATGAAAACGCAAAGTGCCAAGCAAAATTCAAAAAAATAATTGTTCTTTGCAGAACATAAATAGGGGGCTGCGGCAAATTGCTGCAGCTCCCTATAATCTTTTGTTAGTTTTTTTCAGTTTCTTTTGGATCATGGTAAACAAAGTCGGGATTAATTTGTTGATCTAATTGCTGAAAGGCTTGGTTCATTTTGGTAATGATTTTTTGTTCAAATTGATCATCCAATTTAGCTTTTGAATCGACAACGATTGGATCACCATAATTAATAATTACCTTTTTGCGTGTAAATAGCTGTTTAAATGTTAATGGACCTTGGTAAACAGCTGGTACAATTGGAACTTTAGCCAATTTAGCAATTAAAATTACTCCGCCCTTTAATTTTTGTGAATGACGTGTACCAGAGGGAAACATGATTAAAGATAAATCACGTTTTCTTAGCCACCGGACTGGAATTTTGATGGCTGAAGGTCCTGGAGTTTTGCGATCGACCGGAAAAGCATTGGCATGAACTAAAATAAAACGCAAAATCGGGTTTTTGAAAAGTTCTTTTTTTGCCATAAAAGAGAATTTCTTAGGTGCGGCTCCAAGGGCAAAATAAATCATGTCAAACCAAGTTCGGTGAGGTCCAACAAGAATATAGTTCCCGGTAGGAAGTTTTTTCTTATTTAGATAATGAGCGTTGCCGTTGACTAAGAATAAAATTACGCGTGCAACAACGCGAACAAAAGAATAGAACATTTGTTACGTTCCTTTCTGATTAAAATTAATACGGTTCAGGAATAGTATGCCTAATTTTGGGCAATCTTTCAAGTTGAAAAGGTGGAGTCAAGATGGAATTAAACCCAAGTGAGCGAATTGATATGCTTTATGCGAGTAATATTAAGGTCATTCAAAGTCCAGAGGTATTTTCTTTTTCGTTAGATGCCGTACTACTAGCAAATTTTGCGCGGCCACCACGCAAAGCTAAGGGGAAAATTGTGGATCTGTGTGCGGGTAACGGAGCTGTTGCTTTATTTTTAACAGATAAAACACCGGCAGCGATTACGGCTGTTGAAATTCAGCCGCGTTTAGCCGATATGGCACAACGGAGTGTCCAGCTTAACCATTTGGAAGGACAGGTTTCGGTTTTACCAATCGCCGCCCAAAAAGTTTTTGATTATATTTCAAAAGATTCAGTTGATACTGTAACTTGTAATCCACCATATTTTGCTGATTTGCCACAAAGTCGGAAGAATCCGAATCAATATTTAGCAATTGCCAGGCATGAAATTGCAATTAACCTAGAAGAGATAGTTGCAATTAGCAGTGGCTTATTAAAAACGAAAGGCAAACTTTTTTTGATTCAGCGACCAGAAAGGTTTAGTGAGTTGCTGGAACTGTTTCCTAAGTATCATTTAGCTGTCAATGAGGTCCGGTTAGTTTATCCTAAAGCTGCTAAGGCTGCTAATATGGTGCTGATTGAGGCCATTAAGTATGGTAGTAAAACTGGCATCAAATTTTTGCCACCGTTGACAGTTTATGATCAAACAGGAAAATATACCCAACCGATTAAGGAAATGCTCTATGGTAAATAAACAAATTTTTTATTTTTATGTGTTATTGTGTGCGGACCATTCACTTTATGGTGGCTTTACAACTGATTTACAACAGCGTGTGACTGTTCATAATTCGGGACAAGGAGCTAAATATACCCGAAATCATCGACCAGTAAAATTAATTTATCATGAAGAATTTGCGACTAAATCAGCAGCTTTAAAAGCGGAATATGCATTTAAGCACCAATCCCGGTCAAAAAAATTAGCTTATCTGAAATTACATGGTGTAATCGTTTAAATTTTTTGGCATGCGGAATTTTCATGGTACAATAATGAAAGTGAGTTTGGGTAATCATAACTCAAATTAACACTAGCCGTATGATAGAGTACCACAGTAATTTAGATTATTTTGGAGGTTTATCATGAAGTTTATCGCGTTTAACGTTCGTCAAGACGAACAACCTTATTTTGAAAACTGGTCACGGCAAAATCAGATTGAAGTTAAATTAGTTGCCGATGCACTAACAGCTGCTTCACTTAAGCAAGTGGATGGATATGATGGTGTCTTAGCTTTACAGACCGGTAGTTATCCAGCAGCGATGTTTGAACATTTCAAGCGTTGCGGTGTCAAAGTTTTTGCCATTCGCAATGTTGGTACAGATAATATTGATTTGGCTGCAGCCAAGGCAAACGGCGTTCTGGTTACGAATGTTCCCGCTTATTCTCCCAACGCGATTGCTGAATTTTCAGTAACACAATTAATGCAGTTAGTGCGTAATACGACTATTTTTCGGCAAAAGATTGCTGAACAGGATTTTCGCTGGGCTCCGCATGTTGGTAAAGAACTGCGCAGTTTAACAGTCGGGGTAATTGGGACCGGTCGAATCGGCCGAGCTGCAATTGACATTTATCGTGGCTTCGGCGCAAAAGTGATTGCATATGATTTGTATCCGAATCCACAATTACAAGCAGAGGGAATTTACGTTGATTCATACGATGAACTTTTTGCCCAAGCTGATGTAATAACGTTGCATATGCCGGCAACTGCAACAGATCGCCATTTAATTGGAGAAAAGGCTTTTGCTAAGATGAAAGCAGGAGTTTATCTAATTAATACAGCTCGCGGAACTTTAATTGATACTAAGGCTTTACTGGCGGCACTCAAGTCTGGTAAAGTAGCAGGAGCAGCTCTGGATACTTACGAAAATGAAAGTGCATTATTTAATCATGATTTGCGTGGGCAGAAAATCAAAGATCCATTGTTTAAGGAATTAATGCAACAACAAAATGTATTGATTACACCACACATTGCGTTTTACACTACAACTGCGGTTGAAAATATGGTCTTAATTTCATTAAATAGTGCAAAGAGTGTTTGTGAAAAAGGCACTGCTGATACAGTTGTTAAGATTCGATAATAAAAAGCTTGCTCTTTAAAGCTAGATGTTATAGAATACTTAAGGTGCTTTCTGCATCAATTCACACCTTGGTGGATGATAAACGGTGTTGCTCGTTTGTGACGGGTCCGATTTATTTAACACTTGGGGAGGAAAAAAACAATTTTGGAGGGTCTATATCATGTCAGTTATTACCATGAAACAGCTGCTTGAAGCAGGTGTACACTTTGGTCACCAGACACGTCGCTGGAATCCAAAGATGAAAAAATATATTTTTACCGAACGGAATGGTATTTATATCATTGATTTACAGAAAACGGTAAAATTAATCGATAAGGCATATGATTTTGTAAAGGACGTTGCTGGCAATAATGGAGTTGTTTTATTTGTAGGTACAAAAAAACAAGCTCAGGATGCAATTGAAGAAGAAGCAAAACGTGCTGGCCAATTTTATGTTAATCACCGTTGGTTAGGTGGAACCTTAACCAACTGGGATACAATTCAGAAACGGATTAAACGTTTGAAAGAAATTAAAGCAATGTCTGAAGATGGAACATTTGATGTTTTACCTAAGAAGGAAGTTGCTTTGTTGATCAAACAAAGAGAACGTTTGGAGAAATTCTTAGGTGGAATTGAAGATATGCCACATTTGCCGGACGCATTGTTCATTGTTGATCCGCGTAAAGAAAGAATTGCTGTTAAAGAAGCACGTAAGTTGAACATTCCGATTATTGCTATGGTTGATACCAATGCTGATCCGGATGAAATTGATGTTAAAATTCCATCTAACGATGATGCAATTCGCGCTGTTCGTTTAATTACATCTAAGATGGCTGATGCAATCGTTGAAGGACGTCAGGGAGAAGATCAGGCTGCAGATGAAGATTTTGCAGCAGCTGATCAGAATTCAAAGACTAAGTCAATTGAAGATATTGTTGCAGCAGTTGAAGGTAAAAAAGATAGTAAAGATGCTGAATAATTAAACTGAGGCTGTCTCGAACTCGGGCGTGATAAAGCCTAAAGTTTGGGGCAGCTTTTTTGAAATTTAGGAGGATTTATCAATGGCAAAAGTTACTGCAGCTCAAGTAAAAGAACTTCGCAACAAAACTGGTGTTGGAATTATGGATGCTAAGAAAGCCTTGGTTGAAGTCGATGGCGATATTGCAAAGGCAATTGATTTTCTGCGTGAAAAAGGAATTGCCAAAGCAGCTAAAAAGAGCGATCGGGTCGCAGCTGAGGGATTGGCAGATGTTGAAACTGTAGGCAATACTACAGCAGTAGTTGAAGTAAATGCTGAAACTGATTTTGTGGCTCAAAACGCAAAATTTAAAGATTTAGTAAAATTAATTGCAACCGCGATTGCTAAAAACAAACCGGCAGATGTTGCAGCCGCTTTAGCTTTAAACACCGACGGCCGAACAATTAACGATAAGATTATTGAAGCAACACAGGTTATTGGTGAAAAGATTACTTTGCGCCGTTTTGCCTTAGTTGAAACCAAAGCAAATCAAGCTGTTGGAGCATACTTGCATATGGGTGGCAAAATTGCAACTGTTGTTGTGTTAGATGGTGCTGATGAAGCAACTGCTAAGGATGTTGCAATGCATGTTGCTGCAATCAATCCTAAATATTTGGATCGTGACCAAGTTCCAGCTGCTGAATTGGAACATGAAAAAGAAGTTCTTAAACAAGAAGCTTTGAATGAAGGCAAGCCAGAAAAAATCGTTGAAAAAATGGTTGCTGGTCGTTTAAATAAATATTTGAGCGAAATTAGTTTGGCTGATCAAGAATTTGTTAAAGATCCTGATCAGACAGTTGCTAAATTTGTTGCTTCTAAGAATGGTAAACTGGTTTCCTTTATTCGTTTCGAAGTTGGTGAAGGAATCGAAAAGAAAACTGATAATTTTGCTGAAGAAGTTATGAGTCAAATTAAAGATTAAACAGTTTGAAAAAGAAAATCATTTGATTTTCTTTTTTTTTATTGTCTTTAGACCTAGTTGAGCTCGTGTGCGTGCGAAACAAAAAACCACCTGC
>NZ_AZGB01000006.1 GCF_001435235.1 Liquorilactobacillus ghanensis DSM 18630
GTACATAGGGCTTATAGCCCTAGAGCAAACCACCCGTTTGACGGGTGGTTATGATTAATTATCGAAAAATTCCCATCTATATTTATAAAAGATTATCGTACCAATTGAAATATTGATTAACTGATCTTCAATTACCCGATTATTTAAGTTCTAAGATGCCTAATATAGATAATTTGGCTAATTATCCATGTAATTTTTGTTGCAATTTATCACCAATGCCATCTACCTTCTTAGCAGTCAAGACGGTGCCACCGATGAGAACACCACCTACAATGAGCGTAGAAGCGATCATAAACTTAAATACACTTTTCAAGACGTCCATAGAATCCCCCCTTACTTTTTACTGGTTCGACCAACAACTAATGAAACAATCAGAACTAAAATAATTGCACCAATGATCGATGGTATCAGTGCCATACCAGCTAATGAAGGCCCCCAAGTGCCAAGAAGCCCTTGACCAATCCATGCACCGACCAAGCCCGCTACGATGTTTGCAATCCAGCCCATAGCAGCACCACGATTAGTGATTGCTCCAGCAATTGCACCAATGATTGCTCCGACGATTAATGACCAAATAAGTCCCATAGTTACTCTCTCCTTTAATTAACACGACTAGATTTATTGTCAGGCGTTACCTTATCAACGCTGTCACTTAATGTTTCCTTCGATTTTTTCGCGCCCTTGCTGACTGCTTCCTTCGTTTTATCTGTAGCATCACTAACGCGATCTTGTAGAGAAATCGAATCTTTTTCATGTTGCTCCCTCGTTTTGACATCAACAACATTCACATTTACCTCAATTACTTCTAAGTCGGTCATGTTTTTTACTTCACGAACGATAACATTTTTGATCTTGTCATATAGTTTAGAAATATCAATGCCGTATTCAGCAACAATGTCGAGATCTACTGCAACCTGCTTTTTTCCAACCTCTACATCAATTCCCGATGTGACATCAGAAGTATTAACTAGTTTTTCAGCAACATTTGCGAAAAAGCCGCCATCTACGGTTAATAAACCATCTACTTCAGAAAGTGCGATACCAATGATTTTTTGAATAACTTTGTCATCAAATGTTAAATTGCCTTTAATGCCAGACTTTTCGTTGGTTGTTTTTTCACTTGGCGTTCCGTTCTGCATAATTTTTCCTCCTTATAATTCAAACAGTTATTTAAACACATTTGTTAAGATACCAGTTTTTTGAATATAATAACCCGCAGTAATCCCGATTGCCATAAAAATTAAGACCAAAAGCGTCTTAAAAAATCCAAAAGTGATGATAAGGATCGCTAAGAGCAATCCTATAATTCCTCCAATTAATGGCCAAAAATAGGCTTTAATGAGTTCGGTCACGTTATCACCTCCTAGACAACTCGAGATTGTTGCACATTATCGTCCGACTCATTAAAATCAACGAGTCTGATTTTGATTGTTTTCTGTTTAGAAATTCCAAGACAAATACGCAAATCTTTTTTTAATTGATTGAGAAAATTTGCAGTCTGTTTCTTGGCATTGACTGAATTTAGTAGATCACCCGATATTTTAAGTGTGATCCTTTTCCGTGATAACTTAGCTGATACCTTGGGGTTACCAATAAAGGGTTCATGTTGCAGTGCTGAAAGAGCAAAGTGCTCAATAGCTTTCTTACTGATGGTCACTTGACCATCAGACTTTTGATGAAGATATAATGACTGTGACCGTGGCCAAAAAAGTGTGATAAGCAATAAAATAATTAACACCGCCGCCAGAATTACTCCACTCCAAAAAAGGTATATCGGTTCGTAATGATCTAACCAATCAAACTTTAATGAAACGGGGGGGCTAGTGCCAATGGCTGTTGACCAATTCTTAAAGACAAGAACTACGGACAAAGGGAATGTAAGGATGATAACTACTACTATTAGAACCTTAAATATAAAACGCAAATCATCACCACCTTTACTGTAATTATAGCAGGACAGGTAGTGATGATGGAATTATATGCACTTATAAGAAACCAATTAAAAATTTTATTTGACTAAACTAATCTGGCCAATAGGGTATACCCCCGAGCACACAAAAAAAATAAACAATGCCAAAATAAAAAGTTCACTTATTACAGTGCCCATAAACAACCTATGGCTACTTTTATTATAAAAACGAATACTATTATCAATATTATCTATCTGTTCCTTTATGTAATTTGCCTCAGACTTAGATATTTTCAAATCATTCACTCCGTTCAATTGCATTATTCAAAATCAGCTTTCATTATATCATTTTATAGCACTATTGTATTACTTTAAGCATTTTATAAATACATAGTATTCTTTTTTAATATTTTGTATTTATATATTGTTTTTTGTATTACTTCGTATTACAATATAAATATAGATAGTTAATAATAATACGGAAGAAGGAAAAAGTATGACAAACGAATTATTTGCACTCGATTTAGGAAACAAGCAGACGAAGCTTCAAGATAAAAAAGGAACATATGTAGCACCCTCATCATTATTGAATGAGAGGGAGTTAGAAAGCTTTTTTAGTAATGGAAAACTGAAGGATTTAGATCTATACCAAATTTCAGCAGAAGAAGAAAAATATTTTTGGGGTAAAGGAGTTTTAAGGTATACGCAAGACCAACTAACAGACACCTTGGGCTTCGAGGGTAGATATAATAGAGCCGAATATAAGCGGTTAGCTGCATTATCATTAGCACGCTTAGCTAAAGAGTACCCACAGGCTAAAGACGGAATCCTAAAAGTTGACGTAGTCGCTGGCTTACCAACAGGTGACTATACTATGGAAAACATAAAAGCTGTGATCAACACGCTCAAACGTCAATATTTAGTCCAGGTCAATAATGATCCAATAAACATCAGAGTTGAAAACGTAGAAATCTTACCGCAGCCGATTGGCACGCTTTATGACTTACTACTAGATGAAAATGGATATTTAAAAGAAAATGATATAGAGGATAAACGTTTTGCAGTTGCAGATATTGGCGGGGGAACGGTACTGCTAGATCAAATCATTAGTGAAGAAAATGGTT
This sequence comes from Liquorilactobacillus ghanensis DSM 18630, assembly GCF_001435235.1. Taxonomy (GTDB): domain Bacteria; phylum Bacillota; class Bacilli; order Lactobacillales; family Lactobacillaceae; genus Liquorilactobacillus; species Liquorilactobacillus ghanensis. The sequence goes on from NZ_AZGB01000006.1 coordinate 3,034, forward strand.
TTAGGTTTGACACTAGCAACCGCACACAATCAGAAGCTGGAGCAAACGAACTTTATACAAGGATTGCACAAAAATTAAATACTAGATATGGAATTAACTCTGATATACATGTAATTGAATCAAGTGTTCGACAAGGAATTAAAGCTCAAAAGTTTAGCTATCGTCAGTCTAGCAATAATATAATAGACATGACAGAAATTGTTGATACTGAAATACAATACTATTCACAGAGATTAGTAGAAATGATCAATTCATCATTTAAAAATCTATCCAGTGTTGATGAATTGGTTTTAACCGGCGGTGGCGCTTCCATTATCAATCAACGTTTATTAGAAGATCAAATTACTAACACAAAAATTAGAATGACAGATAACCCTGAACAGGCCAATGTGCATGGCTTCTACAAATACGGGCTATCGCAACGCCTAGCAAAGGAGGAATAACATGGCTGAAAAGGAAACAAAAACAGTTAGTGTTAGACTGTCTTTGTCGAAAGACCAAGACATAATTAACTTTATTAAAAACTCAAACTATTCGGCAACAACATTGATTAAGCTGGGTTTACGGGAATTAATTAAGCAAGGGCAAGTAACCCTTGATTTTTCAGGGTCAAAACAAGAAATTGAACCAAATGTGCAAAAAAAAGCTGAAAACACTAAAAAAACGAACACAAGTAAGCAAACAAAAAAACTGCTCATAAATGGGTTTAAAGGTATTTCGAGTAATGACGTTGAAAAAAGGTGATTATTTTGACAAATTTTATCCTTAGTATCTACATCATACTTCTTTGGATAATACCAGTAGTCGTGATTAACCGAAGAAAAATGTATGATCAAAGATTTACATGTCGTCAATGGTTGTTTCCCTTAGAGTTTCTATTTCAGCTTTGGTTTGAAAAAATTACAAACAATAGCCGAATTGCTTGTAGGATACTCCACATTATTACATTTATTTTCTCAGAATTTTGGTTATTTTTGCCATTAGGCTTTCTAATAAGTTTGGGTATTGATCCAAAAGAACACATAGCAATTTTATTAATTTTAATGTACTATTTTCCAATTGGTTCAATTTGTTTTTGGTTTCAACCTAGAGCCGGTAAGGTTTATAGAACAAAATAGAATTTGCTGAAAGTATTAAAAATATGCTAAAATACTTTATAAGTTAGTACGAATAAAGAAGGCGCTAAAAAAAGCCCTGACATAATAACAGTCAAGACTTTATGTTTAGCAAGTAGCTATCAGCCAGCTACTTAGTTCAGTTAGCTTTTACTTGGCGGTTAAAGCTAACTGAAATATTATCTTATCGATTGGTCTTATTATACCGTATCTTTACCTAAAGTGGCAAGATGTACACCAAGACTAATTAACTAAAATGAGATAAGGACTAAGTAGTTTGTAGCTACTTAGTCCTTTTTATTCTAAAAAAATAGAGAATAAAAAAACTTGTCCGGCCGACAAGTTCAAGATGTTAACTTTATCCATTATTAACTTGATACATTATAGCAAGTTACCACAAAAAATCAAGTAAAAAGTTAGCAGACTAATTTTATTCTCTTTACAAAAAAAGGAGAATTTGTTATGACATCTAATTTTTATAAAGCAAAAGAAATTTATGGAGAAACATTTTATCAGTTGCCAAAGGTTCTATTTACTAATTCTAAATATATAAATCTAAGCAATGATGCTAAAGTAGCTTATGCACTTTTGAAGGATCGCTTTAATTATTCAATCCGCAATAATTGGATTGATGAAGAAGATAACATCTATTTTATTTTTACAAATAGCGAATTAATGAATCTCTTATTATGTGGAAATAAAAAAACCGTACGTATAAAAAAAGAACTTGAACAAGTAGGTTTATTATTTCAAAAAAGAATGGGTTTAAATAAACCCAATCGTTTATATTTGTTGCGACCGGAAGTAGAAGCTACAGATGTTTACCAACAAATAAGCCCTCAAACCCTTGGTACAAGCGGAAGTGTCAAAATGACACTTCCAGAGGACACCCCTCAAACCCTTGGTACGAGCGGAAGTGTCAAAATGACACTTCCAAAAAATGACCCTCAAACCCTTGGTACAAGCGGAAGTGTCAAAATGACACACAATCAATATAAAGAACAATTAGATACTAATAAAGATACTAAATTAGATACTCAAAAGTTGAATTTTTCCACAGCTAATTTTTCATCAGCAGAAATCGAAAAACAAAATCGTGATTTAGTTACCCATGCTAAAGACTTTTTGACTGATGAAGACAGTGGTTTACCAGTTTTCCTAGAACCCGAAGCCGTCCAATTACTTAGTTTTTGGTGTCGAACACCACAACAAATGCGGCGCTTTATCAGTATTATTCTAAATGCTAAATACAAAGTTCAGAAAGACCATCAGGATCTAGGGGTCATAATTCCGCTCGATGATGAAGAATTAAAACCTTTGATGACCAAAACATTAAGACGTTACTTTAACGCTCTTAGAAGTAATGAAAAACAAATCAAGAACGCAGAAAACTATCTGTATGGCACTATGCAAAATCTATTTGGCGTTTGGTGGAATAAACAGATAGCTAAAGAACATGCTACAAGGCACGCCAAAGAAGAAAAGAAACCAGCCGACAACGGTCTTGGATATTATTAGTTCTAAATGGCTATAAAAACGTTTCTAAGAGATTTTAATTATCTAACATAGATTTATACCAAGGCTGATTCAAAACCGCTTAAACAAGAAAACAAGGCACAAAAACAAGCATTTAACAGCCAAATATCTGAACGTTAAATTGACGAAAGAAGGTTAGAATATGGCTGAAACACAAGTATATGTAGATAGGTATCACTTTACCCCTGCAGAAAATAAACGCTTCGCACGATCGAACTTTACCAAGCTAGTGCATACAAATTCTCGCTTTGAGGGTGTTAATACGACCTTGCCGCAAACACAAACAATTATGGACGGTATGAGTGTGGCGGGAGTGCCGGTTGAAGATGTTTTGACGATTGTTAATTTAAAGCGTGGGTGGCAATATATAACTGCTCAAAATGAACCGTTAACGTTAGCAATGGAAAAACAAATCAACAAAATTGTGGCGGCAGAAGATGCATTAGTACCAGGTGAATTAAGACAGGGTCAAGGAGGCGTTGATTTAGGGAGTGAAGAATATTTTGAACCACCGCTGATTGATGAACAACAAGAACAGAGGTTTTTACAAAAAACATTAGCTGATTCAACGAGGACAATTACTGATAAGGCTTTGACGGTTTTGTATCATAATATGCGGCAACAAATTTTCTGGGACGGTAACAAACGGACAGCGACTTTAAGTGCCAATAAAATCATGATTGACGGTGGTGCAGGGCTGATCAATGTGCCATTAGATAAGTGGGAACAATGGAACGAACTAATTGCTGACTATTATCGGACTAATGACATGACTAAAGTTAAGCAGTGGACGTATGATAATGCCATTCAAGGTTTAGAGATTAGAGCAAATAAAACACTAAGTGTTGACGAATTGAATCAGATGTACAAACAACTAAAAAAAAACTAACAAATTAGAGTTTGAATTGGTTAAAGACGAAATAAGTAGAAGAACACAAAAACAGCTCAATAATTTTGTTAAACAAAACCCAGAATTAAAACCAGAAGAACGTCAAAATGATTTAGAAAATAAAAACGATCGGCCTAGTTATTAGGTTGACCGTTTTTATTTTTTTAGTTTATCAGGCTTATGTGCGTTTACATAATCAGCAAATATTTTTAAAAGTTCTTCGGTTTGATCAACTGAAAGATTATCGGCTTGAAAATACTTTTCAAGTAAAGCACCTTTTTGAATTAGGCGACGAGAACGAGCTTTGCGAGCTTGTTGATTTTCATAATATTTAGATTGTCGAAGCTTAAAATCTTCTTGTTCAATTTTTTGTTTTAAACGAGCTTGTTGATCAACTAGTTTTTTATATTGATTAGCCATAAAAATACCCCAATAAATTAAAATTGATTGTCTTGCTGATTGTTTAAAACATCAGCAACTTTTTTAGAAATAGCTTTAATTTGCTCATTGGATAAATCAGCATAATCTAAATGTGCTTGATTAATAATTTGTTTACCAAGTCGTTGTTCAATCTTTCTTTTTTCGTCTTTAATTTTTTGATTAAGTTCTCTTAACTTAGCTTCTTGTTTTTCAATTGAGGTTTTAGCCATAATTATTTTTCCTTTCTTAATTGATTATAAATATATTCAATTTTAGCATTACATACTAGCCAAGTCAATATAGTATATTGAAAAAATAAAGCAATAATGATATACTGAAATCATCATAATAGAAATCAGCAGACCGAGTGAAACGAGGTAAATGCGCACTTACACGTCATCAAATATGACGTTGTGCTAAAACCTAAAAACCTGTGTCAGAAGTCGCCTATGGCGACAACAAATTCAAAACCATAAAACAAAGAAAGGTGGTGACTGATATGGCAATTTTTCACATGAGTTTTAGTAATATTAGTGCTGGAAAAATGAGAAGTGCAGTTGCTAGTGCTGCTTATCGAAGTGGCGAAAAACTATTTGATGAAAAAGAGGGACGAAGTTATTTTTATGCTAGATCAGTCATGCCGGAAAGCTTTATTTTAGTTCCTAAAAATGCACCAGAGTGGGCTAATGATAGGGCTAAATTGTGGAATGAGGTAGAAAAGAAAGATCGGCGTTCTAACTCTCGATATGCAAAGGAGTTTAATGTTGCACTTCCAATTGAATTAAGTAATGAAGAACAAAAAGAATTATTAACTAAATATGTTCAAGAAAACTTTGTTGATCAAGGTATGGTTGCAGATATTGCAATTCATAGAGATCACCCAGACAATCCACACGCACACGTGATGTTAACTAACCGCCCTTTTAACCCAGATGGGAGTTGGGGTCAAAAATCAAAAACAGAATATATTTTAGACAGTCATGGTAATAAAACAAAGACCGCAGCAGGTAATGTTAAAAATAGAAAAATTTGGTTAGTTGATTGGGATAAAAGAGGAAAGATTAATCAATGGCGACATAATTGGGCTATTAGTGTAAATATGGTTTTAGAAGCTAAAAAATTACCAGATCGAATCAGTGAGAAATCATACTTGGAACAAGGTATTAATGAAGTACCAACAAAGCATATAGGAATTAATAGTAAACGTCATGAACGAGCAAACTTTAATCAACAAGTAAAAGAGAATAAAAAGCTAAATGCACAGTACAATAATGTTAAAGAAAAACTAGGCCGGAAAAGACATTTAGATATGCTTAGCAAGCATTTTTCATTCAATGAAAAGAAACTAGTAAAAGAGCTTAGTCATGAGCTAAAAACTTTTGTCAATTTAGAAACAATAGACGACAAACGCAGAATGCTTTTTAATTGGAAAAACAGTCTGTTAATTAAACACGCAGTTGGAGAAGATATAACTAAACAATTATTAATGGTTAGCCAAGAAGAAAACTCATTAGAAAAGGCTGATCAACTTTTGAATACCGTCACGGATCGAACGGTTAAAAAGCTTTATCCAGAAATTGATTTTGAAGCAACAACAATGGCAGAACGGCGTGAGTTGATCAAAGAAACTAACAGTGAAGAAACTGTTTTTAAAGGAGCAGAATTAGCAGAAAGATTAGCCGCAATCCGTGAGGATTTACTTACCCAACAGATTTTATTATTTACTAAACGACCTTATGTTAGCTGGAAATTCTTATTAAATAGTGAAGAAAACGAGAAGAATGTATTAGAGCAAGTTCTTGAAACACAAGGGAATACTTTGGAAGATTTACGTCACGCAAAACGAGGAATTTTAGAAGAATACACACCAAAGCAACAACAATTAATTGCTAGAAAAATAAAAGAAATTCGGACGATTACTCAAATTAAGCAAGTAGTTAAGACACAATACCAAGCAATTTTACAGCGAGCTTTTCCACAGGGCGAATTAGATCGGCTTTCAATAACAAAACAAGAACAAGCTTATACAGCCGTAATGTATTACAGTCCAGGGGTTAAACCTTTTAATCAGCAAGACTTAAAACGCTGGCAAACAGAGCCACCGGTAATGTTTAACTCAACAGAACATCAACAAGGGCTAGCTTGTCTATCAGGCAAAATAGCGGTAGATCAGCTAAAAAATAAGCATTTACAGTTGGTTTTACGGCATGACGGAACACGGCAGTTGTTTCTTGGCGAGTGTCAAACTGATAAAACAATTGAAAAAAGTCAAATAGCCCAAGCTCAACAAAAAATGAACGAACAAAGAGAGAAAGCGGACCAATACCGTGGCCAACAGTTAAACAATTATCAACCGACTAACTATAAACCGTTGAAACCAGAACAGTTTTTAGCAGCTACATTTAGTAATGCAATAATGCGAGTTTTATACGTAAGAAATGAAGAAATAGAAAAGAGAAAACAGCAGAAGGGGTTGAAAGAAACTGAATGGGAAATGACGAAGAAACAGCGGCAACATCAGATTAAAAACCGCCATGAAGGAGGTGGTTTGCATATGTAATAAAGTAATATAAATGTAAAAAAATAATGAACACAAAGAATACATTTAATGATATAATGAAGATGATTTAAGGAAGGGAGTTAAAAAAATGTGGCAAATAAAAAATGGTATAACTTGGCACAAGCCAGTGAAAAACTAGGCCGCAGTCGTTCTTATGTCAGCTTATGGCTTCGCCGGCATCAAAACGAAGTGCCCGAGAATATGATTCTAGAGGGTGGCAAAAGTAAGCTGATATCTGACGAAGGCATAAAATGGATAAAGAAACACATAAAAAAAGAGGACGTCCTCGTCAGCAGTAACAGTGCTGACGAGGATCAACACCTAAAAATGACAGTTTTAGGTGACATCCTCTCAAATATTCATTTTAAAGGGCGGGCAAGGGGAAGTCTAGGCCAATTGTAATTCTAAATTAATTATCATAAAGGGGGTAAACAAATGAAAGTTGAGGCGTGGCAAAACGTTAATGGAAAGCTAATTATTGATGATGACAAGGCTATCGCAGTTAAAGATGAAAAAGCCCTTTTGAACCATGAAGAATTAAAAAAAATGCTTAAAGAAAAAGGAAAACCAGTTAATGATGTACGACAAGCACTAATTAAGAACACGGTTAAACAGCAAATAAAAATTGATCCCCTAGAGATTAGTAAATCATTTAATGAAAATAATGATAGTGTTAATGCTGAAAAAACAAAAAAATTGATTAACAGCAAACCTGTTCATCAATACAAACAAGTGAAAAATGAATTGCAGTTTTTTGGTGAAAGTTTTTTAGAAGGCTTTTTAGGATTTTATGGTTTGAAAATTGATAATGCTTTGTCTAGATATGAACAAAACTTGAAGGTAGTTGAAAAGTATGATTTAGGAAAGGAAAATGAAAAACAGTATTTTATTGGTCGGGCACCAGAGGGGAAGTTAGAACTCGCCAGCAAAGTATTGCCAACTAGAGAGATTGCCGAAAGTGAACTGGCAAAATTCTATGGCCAAACAGCAAAACAAGAAGAAACCCAGACAGCAAAGATACAAAGAGAAAGGAAAGATAATAATGAATAGATTTAGTAAGGCAAAAGAAAAGATTTTAACAGGGATTGTAACGACAAGTACAGTATTAATGGCTGCAACGCCAGTATTAGCCGCTAGTGGTAGTGAGGTTCAAGGTAAAATTTCTAAAGCATTGCAAACTATTCAAGGAATTTTAACAGGAATTGTTGTCTTAGCAGGGGTTTGCGTAGCTTTATGGATCATTATTAAACGTATGCCTGACGCTGACGATCCAAGAGAAAAATCAGAAGTATATCACGCAGTTGGTCGAGTTGCTGGACTAGTAGCGTTGTCTGCGGCGGTTATTTGGTTGCTGCCTTGGTTTTACAGTTTATTCAGTTAAAAGAGAAAAGAGGGGGAACGTTTTGAAAAGAAAAGGTAAAGAATTCATTTTCCCCGAGAACGTCAATAAAAACTATGGAGTTTGGAAAGACTATACTGTGGCAGATATAGGTTGGATAATCTTAGCTGTCATAATAGCCATGATAATTGTTGTTTTGCCACCAACAGGAATAGCCTTTATTTTGTTTAAGATTTGTTTGGGCGTCATTGGGGTAACAATTGTCATGGCTATTTTAACAATTAGACCAGTAGCCAGTCGAAAAAACATCAAAGTTAGAGACTTGTATCGGATCAGAAAAAAATACTATCAAAATCAAAAACGCTATTACTTAGCACCAAAGAAGAGAGATGAAAGACGTGAAATTATCATTCAAAGGTTCGGAAAAGAAAAATCGAAAAACTAAATTAGATTGGACTTACCAACCACCACAAATTAATAGTGGCAAAGAAACAATAGATGATATGAGCTTAATTGTTGGCTTGTTTGATAACTATGAGGTAACAAAGACAGGAAATCTTGTCGGGTTGTTAAGAGTTAGTGGAATTAACTTAGATTTGCTAAATGATACAGAGCAAGAAGATGTTTTTAAAAGCTACAATAGCTTTTTAATGAGTTCTTTGGGTGACGGAGTTAATGATACCTATCAGTTTCATGAACCGACTGTACCAGTCGATATGACCCCGTACTTAAATGGACTAAAACGCAAGTATTTATATCTCAAAGAAAATTCTCCAGAACAATCTTTTAAAATCCAATTATTAGCCAGTTATATTGATCATTTCACAAAAATTCAAAATGCAAAAAACATGACTACTAAACAACACCTAGTAATCTTAAAAGTACCAATTAAAAGTAAGTCAATGAAAAGCCTAGAGCTAGCGGCCAGGAACCTAGCAGAGAAACTAGATCAGGCTAGAAGGGATATTGAAGAATCTCTTAGTGATTTTGATGTAACAGTTAATGTAGTAAACAATCAAGAACTCTTGGAAATTTTAAAGGACTTGATTAATTTTAAAGGTTAGGGAGTGAAAAAATGGGAGCAGGGGATAAAATAATTGATTTCTTTATGCCAAATACAAAGAAAAATGAACTCGATGAAAAAAACGTGATTGGAAAAGAAGCGTTAGTAACAGATGCTATTGATCGTGATAGTTTGCACGCATTATTTCCTTTTTCTTGGGAGCAATACCCTAATTATATTCAATCTGGAGAAAACTTTGTCCGGATAATTGCGATTGCTGATTATCCTAAAAAGGTCTATGGTAACTGGTTATCAGAATTAAAACGCAAAAAAGGTGTAATTGATATAGTACAGTATATTGACAGTGCAGCCAATAATACCATGATTAGTTACTACAAAAAGACAATTACAAATAAAGAAACAGAACTGCTAGGAACATTTGATCCTTACAAGAAAAAGATATTAAAAAAATATATTGATAGTGCCAATATGCAGTTAGACAAATATTTGGATAGCTCAACTACCTTTGTTTTTCAGCATACTTTAATCTATTTGCGAGCTGAAACATTAAGAGAATTAGACGATTTAACCGAAAATGTAAAGAATACTTTAGTTAAGTTACAAATGAAACCGCTAATTCCAACTAAGGCAATGTTTCAAGCCTTTTGGTCAGCAATGCCAATTGATGAAAACTTATTGGGCGACTATACGTACAAGGAAAGTAATACCGAAGCCGCCAGCAGTATGTTTCCGTTTGATGATGCCGAAATTTTGGACTTAAAGCCGCGATCCGATATTGAAGGAGTTAACAAAGATACTAATTCATTAGTTGCGATAGATATGTTAGACCGCAATAAAACCTTGAATCAAAACATGGTGGTTATTGGAACTTCTGGCGTTGGTAAAACAACGTATATGATCCAAAAAATTTTAAGATATGCTATTCAGGATTATCAGATTTATATAATTGATCCTGAGAATGAATATACAGAGGTGGTTGAGCTATTAGGTGGAGCGGTCTTGCACTTAAGCTCGAATGCTAAAGATAAAATAAATCCAATGCAAATCTTTTCCGAAGAAACGGTCAGCTCTGATGAAGCAGTTACGAATTTAGACTTGTTGGTAAAAGATAAAATACAGCGTTTAAAAGGGTTCTTTGAAGTAATTAAGAGTGATATTACCCAGGAAGAAAAGGCTGTTTTAGATGATGTTTTAAGGGCTGCCTACATTAATTCTGGAATTATGAAATATCAAAAACTTAGCGAAATTCATGATGAACAATGGCCGACTTTAACGAACGTTTATGATGAAATGACTAAGTTAAAAGAAAAGGATCAAGAACGTTATCAGATTATTAAGGGTTTATATATAATTTTAGGTAGTTATACACACGGCTCAAATACATTATTTGACGGTCACACAAATGTTAATTTGCATAATAACATTGTTTCTTTCGATTTAAAACCACTTCAAAGCGAGCGAGAAGTGCAAGCTGGAGCATATTTAAATACATTTCAGTTTTTGTGGGACGAAATTACTAAAGAACGGCGGAAACGCAAAAAATTATTTGTTGATGAATTTCACTTTTTAACTTTGCATAAAGCAGCCGCTACATTTTTCCACCAAGCATACAAACGGTTTAGAAAATACAACGCGGGTGCAATTGCTGGCACACAACAAATCCAAGATGTGATTGAGGGTACGACTGATACCGGCCAAAATATCGGGGAAGCAATTATTGGCAATAGTTATACTAAGGTTTTCTTTGGTTTAGACGGTAAAGGTGTAGATGACGTTATTACTAAATTAAGAATGAATTTTAGTGAGAAAGAAAAGAAATTGCTTAATCGAAAACGCCAGGGAGATGCCTTGATGATCTATGGTAGTCAGCGAGCATTTATGAAAGTTGAATTAACCGAAGAAGAACTTAGGTTGATTGACCCAGAAGCATATATGAAAAAGTACAATCGTGAAAAAGCAGAACAGCCTAACTATTCAGAAAGAATCAAGTTAGTACCAAGTGAGATTGAGCAATTAGAATCAGATTTTGATAAGGGGGGTGAAATCTGATGAAGCAAAACGCAAGTCGCTTATTAAATATTGAAGTTGGAACATTTGAGGTTAAGGGGCAGGAATTAGAGTTAGCTTTAGACCGGAACAAATTTTTACATGATGATATAAAAGAAATCGATAGCATTAAAAAAGATGAAACATCATTTTTGCAGATAAAAAGTGTGAGTGAAAAAAATGGAAAGGTAATTTTAGCCTATAAAATTCCCGACCATTATCGCTGTTTGAAAGATGTTAAGTTGGAAAACAAGGCTATTAGAGCCAGCTTAGCCAAAAAGATTATGACCCAGGATATTCTCAATGAAAGTATCTATCATGTATCTTTAAATCCAAGTAACATCTGGTATTATCCAATGAATCACATTAAGTATGCTTATCGAGCAACCGATTTAATGCCATTTAGCAATAAGCATGATCTATTAACGCAGTATAAAGCCTTGCTGTTAAGTGTTTTAACAGGAGCGCCTTATGAAGCGCTGCTAGATAACCCAGAACAAGCGAACCAGAAACATGATGTTTTATTGGAACAGATTATTAAGGCTAAAAGTGTAAGTGATTTAAAAAAAGACATGGCCGGAATTGAAGATTTTGTTAGCTACCAGGAGTGGCAGAATCAAGATAAGAAAAATAGTCAAGCAAAGAAGAAACTTGGGTATACGGTAGGGATAGTCGCAGTTGTTGCACTTTTGCTAATTGGTTTGGTTCATAAAAAAGACGAGCGTCGCTATAACGCATTAATGAGTAGTAAAAACGCAGAAATAACTCAAGTTCGTTATGTTAATCAGATTAAAACAGCTTTGAGTAAGAAAAAATATAAAGCGGCCGAGGGGTTAATGGCGAAAGCTGGCTATAGCAAGCAAAAAATAGCTAATCAATTTATGAAACATCATGCTTGGCAGTATGTTTTAAATAACGAGCCAGGAATGTTAGAAAAGGTAATCGAAACAATCTATCAAAAGGGCGACAAGAACGATATTTTGACTTTAGCAATGCCTAACAATTCTAAATCTAGTTTGAAAACACAGTTGAAATTAGAAAAAGCCATGATCAACTACAAACAGACAACTTTAGTCAATCAAATGGCTTTTGTATCAAATTCTAAGATTTTGTTGCGAATGGGCGAAGCATTTTTAAACAACAATGATAGCAATGATGCACAAAACGTAGCTGAAAAGCTAAAGAATAATGGTAATAAGGTTGAGGGGCGATACCTAAAGGCTTTGATTGACGTACAGAATAAGAAAAATGATGTCAACAATGCACAGAATAATTTAAACAACGCTAATGGAATTGATGGTAGTAAAGACAAAGATAAGGATAATAAAGTTAAACAGGCACAGACAGATTTAGATAGTGCTAATTCAGCTTTGAAGGATAGTCAAACAAAACTAGATAAAGCAAAAAAAGCATTAGATAAGGAGTGATGATCCTTGCAGATGATTTATGAGTACAAAAAAGCAAAGATTAAACTCGTTCTTTATTCAATTATCGGAGTTATAACATTTTTCATTTTGATTATAGCCGGAGCGACAGGTGCTTTTAAACAACAACAGGATCAATCAGATAATGACAACAGCACTGTAGGGCTTGATGTTAGTGGAATGTTTAATAAGACTGTTTATCTAAAACATTGGGAATCAGTTTATGGAAGCGGCGTTTTAAAAGATAAAGGAAATTACACCATAACTGTAGCCCAAAAATATGGGATCAATCCAGCTTTAATCGCGTCTATTATGGCAACAGAAAGTGCATATGGTAAAAGCTCGGCAATCAAAAATGATAATAACCCAAGCGGTCAAATGGTTGGCAGTAAGATTCTACATTATGACACCTTAGAACAAGGAATTGATGCAACAGGAAAGACGTTGCATAACCTAGTAGTTACTAGAAAACTCAATACTGTTCAAAAATTAGGAAGTGCATATGCGCCAGTGGGTGCAGGAAATGATCCAACTAATCTAAATTCTAATTGGGTTCCGGTAGTAACGCAGTTAATGGCAAGTTTCGGCGGTAAGTCGTCAGACAATCTAGCCGCTAGTGGTTCGTCAAGCGGTGGTAGTATCAAGCAATTTGACGCAATTATGGCCGAAGCTAAAAAATATATCGGTCAGCCATATGTTTGGGGTGGATCAACACCAGCAACTGGATTTGATTGCAGTGGCTTTACAAGCTGGTGTTACAGCAAAGCTGGTATAAAAATTCCACGAACAAGCCAGGCACAATGGGCTGGTATGAAACATGTAGCAGAAAAAGACGCTAAAGCTGGGGATTTAGTATTTTTCCAGGGAACAGATAGCCAAGGAGGAATGACCCACGTGGGAATTTATATCGGCAATGGCCGTATGTTAGATTCAGAAGATAGTGGAATCAAATACGCTAATATTACAAGCGGCTATTGGAAAAATCATCTAGGCGGGTTCGCAACCGCAAATTAAAGGGTGTGAGAATGAATGAAAAGAAGTTATGGATTGATAGCGGTAATAATCACGTTAAGCTTGGGGCTTAGTGCTTGCGGAAATTCAAACAGCGCAAAACAACAAGCAACAATCAGTTCACAAAAAAAAGAAATAAGCCAATTAAAAGCTGCAGCAAGTGATAATGGAGTACAGACACAAACAAGTGCGGTAGTTCAAAATAAAATGAAAGGCTTTCTTAAAGCATTATACGAAAATAAAGAGCGTAATTTAACTAAACGCTACAATGCGCTTGATCCATATATTACCGGTAAAGCAGAGCAACAGTTAAAGCCTAAAAGCAATGACACAGCAGATAATGACGACGGTTTGAAGTTACCAACTATTACTGCTGTTAAAAGTTACATTCAAGAAAGCCAAACTAATGCTGATCCTAAACAGGTTTTAACTACTTATACTATGAATTATGATGTTAATAAAAAACAGTCACAAAGTTATATGGTAATTAGTGCTAGCTTAACTAAAGAAAATGGTCAGTGGAAGATTAATAAGATTAATTACAATACCAGCATAAACAAGGAGGGTTCTAATGACTGATAAACAAAAAAGTTTGCTTTGGGGAACTTTAAGATATGCAGTTTCCTTGTTGCTTGGATTGTATGTGATTCAGGTTCTAGTTAGTGAATTTATGGCGCTGTCACAATACAAGTTAACAATCGGACAATATGCCGGCGGAATAGCAATGAATGCTTTAATCCACCCATTTCATAATTTCTTTATGTATTTAAGCCAAAAAAATCCTTTACTAATCATTTTAAGTATTGCTTGGGTATTCTATCTAATTTACTTTGGACTAAAAAGAAAGCAGAAAACAAAAGATTGGGAAGCTGCAGATACACAAACACATGGTAGTGCTACCTGGGGAAGTTACAAAGAGTTATTACAGCATTATTATTTAGCAAAAAAAACAAGTGATGTTCAAGATGAATTTTCACAGTCGATAAATCAAGAAACAATTGAGCAATTAAAGCAGAGAGGAGGAACAGAAAAGTGAATGGAACAATTTTAGGCGTAGTTGATAAACAAGTGATTTATCAAGATAATCAAACAAAGCCTAACCGCAATATTTTTGTTGTCGGCGGGCCCGGCTCTTTTAAGACACAATCAGTTGTTTTAACAAATGTTTTTAATGAAACAAAAAACAGCATTATTGTGACTGATCCTAAAGGCGAGGTTTACGAGAAAACAGCGGGAATTAAAATAGCGCAAGGCTATCAAGTTCATGTCGTTAACTTTGCCAACATGGCTAATAGCGACAGATACAATCCTTTTGATTACATTAATCGTGATATTCAAGCCGAAAATGTTGCTAATAAGATTGTTGAGAGCGAGAACAAGGAGAGCAAAAAAGATGTTTGGTTTAGTACCCAACGTCAATTACTAAAAGCGTTGATTTTGTACGTAATGAAAGAACGTGAACCAGCTAAAAGAAATTTAGCGGGAGTTACCCAGGTTTTACAAGAAAATGATGTTGAAGCCGAAGAAAAAGGTGAAGATAGTCCGTTAGATAAAATATTTTTGGGCTTGAATTTTGATCACCCAGCACGGCGGGCTTATGAGTTAGGTTTTAAAAAAGCCAAAGGTGAGATGAAAGCTAGTATCATTGAAAGCTTATTAGCAACAATCAGCAAGTTTGTTGATGATGAAGTTGCAAAATTCACTAGCTTTTCTGATTTCAATTTGCAAGATATTGGCCAACAAAAAATGATTGTTTATGTGATAATTCCAGTTATGGATAATACTTTTGAGAGCTTGATTAATTTGTTCTTTTCACAGTTATTTGATGAGCTATACAAGCTAGCAGCAGATAATCACGCTACACTGCCGAAAAAAGTTGATTTTATCCTTGACGAATTTGTTAACTTGGGAAAATTTCCAAAGTATGAGGAATTTTTAGCGACTTGTCGGGGATATGGTATTGGCGTAACAACAATTTGCCAAACATTGACTCAATTACAAGCCCTGTATGGAAAAGAAAAAGCTGAAAGTATTCTAGGTAATCATGCCGTTAAAATTTGCTTGAACGCAGCTAATGATGTGACCGCAAAGTATTTTAGTGATCTTTTAGGAAAAGCAACGGTTAAGGTTGAAACTGGTAGTGAAAGCACTAGTCATAGTAAGGAAACGAGCACCAGCAAAAGTGATAGTTACAATTATACAAGTCGCTCATTAATGACGCCTGATGAAATAATGCGTATGCCAGACGAACAAAGCATTTTAATTTTTAGTAATCAACGACCGCTTAAAGCCACTAAGGCGTTTCAATTTAAGTTGTTTCCAGGAGCGGCGGATATGATTAATTTAAAACAAAATGATTACCAAGGTCGCCCAGAATCACAGCAAATAGAAAGACTAGATAAGCTAAATGCTAAGTGGGAAAAAGAGTTAGAGAGACGCAAGAAATTAAAGGAAAAAGATCAGCTTGATCCAGAAGAAGAACAACAAGAACAAGATAACTTAGACAAAGAAATTTCAGGTAAAAATGAAGATAATGATTTCTTCATTTAAAGGGGAGTTACCAAAATGAGAAAAAAATGGGGACACATATTAAGCTTAATGACAGTTTTGATTTTAGTAATAATTGGCCTTAGTGCTTGCGGTAAAAGCACTAGCGATACACTTCAAAGCCAAAAGTGGACGTTTGATTCTACAAAAAATCAAGACGGAACAAATCCAACAGCACAATTTAGTGCAAAGAAACTTACTTTATCAGAGGGAAGTTTAAACAAAGTATACTCGTACACAATTAGCCAAAACAGCAGTAAAGAAGTAATAACTTTTGTTGATAAGAACAGCATAACAAATCGAAACGAAGTTAGAAAATTTGAGATTAAAAAAACAAATGATGAATACAAATTAACACCAATTAATTCTCTAGCAAAATCAGATACAGGAAATGTTACTTTAATTCCAAAAAAGTAAGGAAGTGAGTAAATGACGAATATAATTTCAGACGCTATAAATTCCTTTATTAAAAGCATTTTTAAAAATATTATGGATTTTGCAGTGAGCGGCTGTAAGGCGATTATTGACCAAGTTAATCAAACGTTACCAGGCATTAAAACTTGGTATGGTGTATTCTTCGCTTTCTCTTGTAGCTTACTGATAGTAGTTGTTTTAGCCAGAATCATTTTAACATTAATGAAAGAAGCAGATGATAGTACCGATGTGACATGGGCAAACATTTTAATGGATTCGTTCAAAGCGTCTATTTCAATTCCAATCATGGTGTTTTTACAGGGCTTTTTACAAAGCGAAATCATTTTCCCATTAGCAAAATATATGTTCAGTATGAGTGGCAAATACTCATCAGATGCTATTTTAAGTGTCAATAAAATAACAATTGATCCCACTGCCAAAGTACCGACCACTATTCCAATTAGTGGTACTATGGCGATTATCTTTTTAGTTTTTTTCGCTATAGTTACAGTTGCCTTTATGATAAAAATGTGTATCTATTATGCTGATATGGCATGGTATACGATTACTATTCCAATTGTAGCTGTATCAATCGCTACAGAAACATTTGATTATGGAACAACTTGGTGGAAAAAACTAGTTTACTATAATTGCTCTATGCTTTCACAGGTTTTATCACTAACACTTTGTATTTGGTGTTTCACTCACTTAGCCAAAAATGGTTTTATAGCTTTTATGGGAGCAATCGGGTTCGGTTGGCTAGTACTACACACACCTCATGTTATTCAAGACTTTTGGGCTTCAACTGGAATTACTAAAAGCGCAGGACGTGCAGGATTATCAGGCCTTACAAGTATGCTGAAAAACAAGATTAGTGGTTAAAAAAGGAGCAGATGAAATGACTACAGTAATTTTAGCAGAAAAACCAAGTCAAGCTCGATCGTATGTTGAAGTATTTCAAAAAAGCACAAAAAAACAGGGCTACTATGCAGTTAGTGACCCTGTTTTGACCCAAAATACTTTTATCACTTACGGGTTCGGCCATTTGGTCGAATTAGCAACACCAGAAAAATATGATGAAAAGTACAAACATTGGACGTTATCTAATTTACCGATTATGCCCGACAATTACAAGTTTATTGTGCCAACAGACAAAAAAGCTCAATTTAAAGTTGTCAAAGATTTATTGAGTAAAGCAGATACGATAATTGTTGCCACAGATAGTGACCGTGAGGGCGAAAATATTGCTTGGTCGATCATGAATCAAGCAAAAATCAATCTCAAAACTAAAGATATTAAACGCCTTTGGATCAACTCACTTGAAAAGGACGCTATCCTAAACGGTTTTAAAAACTTAAAAGACGGTTGGGCATACTACCCAGCTTATAAAGAAGCTCAAACACGTCAAATTAGCGATTGGCTAGTTGGAATGAATGGAAGTCCGCTTTATACCCTACTGCTAAGGAAAAAAGGCGTTCATGGTGTGTACTCAATTGGCCGGGTCCAAACCCCAACTCTTTATATGGTTTATCAAAGAGATCAAGCCATTAAAAATTTTAAACCAGAACCCTATTTTGAACTAACTGCCGAAGTTTTAGCTAATCAACAAAAATTCGTCGCAAAATTAGACCCCTATCAACGTTTTAAAGATGAAAAATGCCTAATAACATTCATGCAAGAAAAAAACGTTCAGAAAGGCCGACAGCCCGGTTTAATTAAAAGTGTAGCGAAAACGGCTAAAAAAAGTGCTAGTCCTAGACTTTTTTCACTTTCTAGCTTACAAAGTGCGATTAACAAGCAATACCATGCTAGCGCCAGTGATGTTTTAAAAGCCGTTCAAGCATTATATGAAGCTAAGCTACTCACTTATCCTAGAACCGATTGTGCTTACATCACTAATGAAGAATTTAATTATTTGGTTTCAAATCTAGTGAAGTATCTGGGTTTAGTATCTGCCAATGTATCTTTAAATCAGACAGAGCCAAATAAACGATACGTTAATGGAAAAAAAGTCCAGGAACATCATGCAATTATCATGACTAAAACTGTGCCAACTAAAGAAAAGTTAGCAGCATTGCCAAAATTGCAACAACAAATCTATGATCTTGTTTTGAGGACTACTTTAGCTATGTTCGCTGAACCATATGAGTATGAGGAAACGAATATTTTAATTGCTGTTGCTAAAGCGAATTTTAAAGCTACAGGAAATGTACCAACTAAGCAAGGTTGGAAAACATTATTTAATGAAAACTCACAAAAAAAAGATTCCAAAAACATTACTTTGCCAGCAGTCAAAAAAGGACAACAAGTTCAAGTGGATTTAAAAACGCCACAAAAGGAAACAACACCGCCTGTACCATTCAGTGAGGGTACATTAATTACGGCTATGAAAACGGCCGGGAAAACGCTTGATGATGAAGAAGCGCAATCTGTCTTAAAGGACGTTGAGGGGATCGGTACAGAAGCCACTAGAGCCAACGTATTAGAAGTTTTAAAGAAACGTGGATATTTGATTACACAAAAGAATAAATTGCACGTCAGCGATCAAGGCGTGACCTTGTGTAAGGCAGTAGAATTAGAACCCCTACTAACAAGCCCTGCTATGACTGCTAAATGGGAACTAGCATTAAAACAAATTAGTCAAAAGAAAAGAACCCAGGATAATTTCCTAGAACAAATCAAGAAGTTTGTAACCAAAATGATTCATGACGTGCCAGGACAAATGGAACAGAGTAAGTCGTTGACCGATCAGGTCAAAAAACAACAAGTTAGTGAAGTTAAAGCAAATGAACAAGCACAATTAGGAACTTGCCCGCTTTGCAAGCAAGGTAAAATTGTTGATAAAGGCAGGTTTTATGGGTGTACTAATTACAAAGCTGACAAATCTTGCAAATTTACTTTACCAAAGAAGTGGAGTGAAAAGACAATTGGAAAAACGGCAATTAAAGCATTGATTACCAAAGGTACAACCACCAAGTTAAAAGGCTTTAAAAGTAAAAAAACTGGTAAGAAGTTTGACGCAAAATTGAAGTTAACAAATGGAAAAATTAGTTTTGATTTTAATTAATAGATAAGGAGTGAGTAAAATGCCAAGTGAATTAGACGTTTTAGCAAGTGAGTTGCCTGTTTTGGATAGCAAAGAGGATTTTAAATACATTGAAGAAGTTAGCGGTGACGGACGTTATCGGCAAGTTGCATGGCAAAAAGTCGCTAATGGCTATGTTGCCTTATATGGTCAAAAAGAGTTAAAAATAAGCGATAACCAGTCGTTATTGGAAATTGATTTTCCGGAAGAGGAGGCTTAGCAATGAGACCAACTAAAGCCGAAGCAGAAGCATGGCGGAAAAAGCTTGTAGATGATGCCGAACAAAAAATTTTGGATTTAACAGATAGTGATAAATTCAAGGGATATTTAGATACTTTAGCAAAGTTTCATCAGTACAGTTCCAGAAATGTATCTCTGATTTACTCGCAAGATCCAACAGCTTCAGAGGTTGCAGGTTATAAAAAATGGAAAACTGATTTTAACCGTCAAGTAAAAAAAGGCGCAAAATCGATCCGAATTGCCGCCCCTATTATAAAAAAATTAACTCCAGAAGATCAAAAGCGGTTGAATACAACAGATGAACGAGGAATTGTTGGCTATCGTTATATTCCAGTTTTTGACATTAAACAAACGACAGGCGAACATTTAATAAATGTAAAAGATTTTGTTAAAGAGCATTTAGCAGAACACAAAAACGTAACCGCATTGTTTGATGAATTTAAAGAATATTTGAATAAAAACACCAATCTTAAAGTTAGTGAAAAACCCCTAGCTGAACTTGGAGGAGCAAAAGGTTATTTTCAACCAAGCACTAATGAAATCGTCATTGGTGAAGATGAACCTGATACAGCTTTAAAACTGAAAACCTTATATCATGAATACGCCCATAGCCAACTGCATGGCTTAACATCAGAGTTTAAAGATCGACCACGAGAATACCAAGAAACTCAAGCGGAAGCTGTAGCTTACGTAGCTATGCAAAATATCGGTGTCGATACGAGCGATTATTCACTAGGCTATGTGGCTACCTGGGCTAAAGATAAAGATTTGATCCATAGTGCATTAAGTGAAATTCAAAACGTCAGCAACAAGTCTATTGAAATAACAGACATCTTAACAAACAAATTAGGTTTACAAGAAGAATTACAAAACGTAGCCAAAATATCAACCGAAAAACTAAACAGTCAATACATCAGTCTAGATACTGGTTTAAAGAAACTTGAAAGTCAGCAAAAAATCAGCCTTGCCAAGTTGGATCAGGCAAAGAAAACAAATAATCAAAAGTTGGTTGAAAACATAAAACAAGAAGTTAAAGATAATCAACAATCAAAAAATAAGCTAAGCAACTCTTTAACAGTTGTTAAAGAAGAAATCACTAAACGAACTCAAAAAAGTTTAAATGAGTTTGCAAAACAACATCAAGAAGTTAAACAACCCGAGAAAGATCAACAACATCAATTAAAAATTTAATTTAACATAAGTAGTTAGTACCAAGTTCTAAAGATTCATGCTACAATGTAGAAAGAAAAAAGAAGCTCCGTTTCAGCGGAGCTTCCCACGTAGAGCCGTTTAGACGGTAGCAAAATTAAAACGATCGAATAACCGCTAGCTTTGCAGAGCTAAGGCGGTTATTTTTTTGGCTGATTTTTAATCAACTCAACAATTAATGCAATTAAGGTCACGGTAAAAGTACCGAAAGCCAGCATTAATTGTATTGCGTCTGAAACAGACACAGGGCTACTCCTTTCATCAGGAATTATGGGCTTAATGGTTATTACACCATAAGCACCACCCCCTTTGTTTAGGAATCGCCACCGCCTTAACTTCTCTACAAAAGCTATTATACAGGAAGATCAAGACATAAGAAAATCAGATCAAATGTTTATTTAGTTAATTCACTCACTCCAACCACCTCCACCGTTCGCTCTTTAAAGAATTTTGCAAGCAAAATTCTCACAAAAACCGTTTCTATTCAAAAATCGTTTACATCAAAACTCTAAGAACCAGTCTGGTACTTAAAAGTAATCTTAGTTCCTTTTTATTTTTTGCCTTTTGTCGCTTGGCATACGCCGACAAAATTGTCGGCTTCAACATCAAAAAGCGTTTCTAGGCTTATTTCAGTCCAGGCACTACAACCAAGTTGCCTAAACTGAAAGCACCAAGAAACGCTAATCAAAGCACAAGGGGCGAGAAATTTTTGGAAGAACACAAAAAATTTCTCTACAGCATTCCCTTGTGCTTTTCTTTTTTTGATGTTTTAAGCTGCGCGAACAAAAGGCAAAAAAACAGCCTTTTGGCTCACATAGCAAGCTCCAAAAGCAAAAAGAAAGGTTTTGATATAAATGAAAAACACAGCAGAAGTAACCAAACAAGCCCAGGAATTTTTAAAGAGATTAAGCATTAATAAATATCTTGAAACGCCTATCTATTCAAGGAAAGTAATCAATTTAATGAGGCACTTACAAAGAAATAGTTTTTATATTATCGAAAATCTTTTAGTTCCCCCTTTTATAGAAAAACCAACACTGACCGATTTAGATAATCTTGTTTTGGCTCTTAACAAAGAAATATTGCAGCAAAATCTAATAATAACCAGAAGTGATAGATACGCTAATCATATCCTAGATACATTAATTGAAATTCAAAAACAAGATAAAGAAAAAGAAATAGCAAACATACTTAAAACTAGTCAACACGAGTTTGAACTATCTGATTATTTAGATAATTTTACCATGACCAATGGCTTTGTTCCAATTGGTGACCAACCACCGCTTAGATTAATTTTAGAAGCTCAAAATGCTAAAAACGTTTTGAACAATATTTAAAGAATAATGAAAACTAGCCATTAATAATTTAAAGGAGTGTCAAAAATGATTTTAAATAATTCAATTATGGACTATCAAGACAGAGGAAATTGGGGAAATGCTAAGTGGCGTGGAAATTGCAGCGGTCACGTAATTTATGATTTACTAGATACGTTTAAGCCCAAAAACTTTATTGAAGTTTTTTCTGGCGGTGGTACAGGCCAAGACGTTGCCAAGGACTTAGGATATTCTAACAGCATTCATTTAGATTTAGCGAATGGTTGGAATGCTTTAAAAGACGACATACCAGCTTCAAGCGATTTCGTTTTTAGCCACCCTCCTTATTTTGATATTATCGACTACAATCAGCAACGTAGCTCATATGACCAGGACGATTTATCAAACAAAATGCCATATAATAAGTTTATTAATGAGTTAGATTTAATAAACGAGAAGATATACAACTGTCTAGTGAATGGTGGCCGTCATGCTATTTTGCTTGGAGATGTTAGAAAAAAAGGTAAGTATTATTCTTTAATTAAAGATATGACTTGGTTCGGCGACCTAGAGGAACACATTATAAAAATTCAGCATAATTGTTATTCTGCTAAGAAAAATTACATTACAAAAAATCCCTTGATTGCAATAGCGCATGAACACTTGCTTATTTTTCGGAAAAATGGAATCTGGACTTTAAACATAAAATACACCAAAGATTTTGAAATGAGTATCAGGCAATTAGACAAAATTACTTGGCGTGATTTAATTCGAAGTGTATTTGAAGAAAAAGGCAAGGAATTATATTTACAACAGGTCTATAAGGTCTTAGACGGTTGCAAAAAATCAGCAAACAATCAACACTGGAAAGAGAAAATACGTCAAACTATCAATACCAGTCAAGAATTTATTAGAATTGAAAAAGGAAAATACAAATTAGCTATTTAACTAATAAAAAGCGGTTCTGAAAAAGAATCGCTTTTTTATTGTAAAAAAGCCCGTCGGCGCTCCAGCCACCACCACCGCTTGACGAACTTTATTGTTTTAAAAAGCAAAAACAATTTCAAAAATTGCAAACCTAGCCCCTTTAAAAAGGGGCAATCTTCTAAACTCAATTGCGGGGATCCCCCGCACCCCCTAGCACTCGCCGTTAGGCAGGCGAAACAAGTATGGGGCTTACTTGTTCCGGCCAGCCGGTAGTTTGTCGTTCCACTTCGTCAAGGTCGGGTAGTATTTTTTGAAAATCGCAAAAAATCTCCACACCTACCCTTGACCTCGTTCTCACTATAAAAACCAACTCAAATAATAGACACGAAAAATAAGCCAGCTTACCGACCGACTTACTCAAAAAACTATGCTATATATATTGCAACTAATATTTTATATTACATTGTAAACGGTGTCAATAAAAAATTTACTTATTATAAAACTTAAACCTCTATGGTAAAATAAGTGTATCGAAGAAATTGGATGTAAGCTAGTTCCTGAGACAACTTTTAAGAGAGGGTATAATAAGTCAATCGTCTCTTAAAAGAAAGGAATTTTTACATGACCACTCATTATGACAAAGAATTCAAACAGAATATTATCAATCTCTATAAACAAGGTGAATCCGCTGCTCAACTTGCCAGAGAATATGGCATTGGCTATTCCACTGTTCATAAGTGGGTCCAAGCCCAAACTCAAAACAAGTCAGGTAAGACTCCTGATGAGATTAAAGCAATGGAGAAACGCTTAACTGCTTTATCCGAGGAGATCGAAATCTTAAAAAAAGCCCTCGGCTTCCTTGCGCAGAGATAACCGATATCTTTGATTATATCCAACAAGAAAGCCAAAATTACCAGGTAACTAAGATGTGCCGAGTCCTCGGGGTTTCAAGAGCGCATTACTATCGCTATAAAGCCCACAAGCCCTCAAAAAGAAGTCTGGAAGACAAAGATCTGAAACAGCGGATCTTCCGCATCTTCGTTGAATTCAAACAAAGATATGGCGTCATGAAGATTCACTATGAATTAAGTAAGGAACTTCAACCTCTGCAGCGCCGCTGCAGTCCTCGTCGAGTCTCTCGGCTCATGAAGGAGATGGATATTCACTCGATTGCCATCAAGAAGTGGAAGGCCACCTCTTCCTCCAAACAAGCGATTCAACAGCGTCCCAATCTGCTTAAGCAGGATTTCTCCACCACTGGCTTAAATCAGAAATGGACAACTGATATTACTTATATTCAGACTAAGCGTGATGGTTGGTGTTACTTATCAACCATCATGGATCTGCACTCCCGTCGGATTATCGGGTATTCCTTTTCTAAAAAAATGGCTACCAAGCTGATCATAAAGACACTTGAAAGTGCCGTTCAGAATCGGACAATTACTGAAGACCTCATCATTCACAGTGACCTGGGTACGCAGTACACCAGCGATGAATATAACAAACGCTTAAATGAACTACATATCCGCCACTCGTACAGCCGTAAGGGTTGCCCGTATGACAACGCCCCAATGGAATCTTTCCATGCTTCACTCAAAAAGGAATGCGTTTACCCAATTCCAGTTTTTGAAAATTATGAAGCGGCAGCTTCAGTCCTCTTTGAATATGTCCATTCCTTTTATAATAGGAAAAGAATTCATAGTTCACTCAGCTACCAGACCCCCTTGCAGGTTGAAATCACAACGATTGCGAACCAAATGGCCGCATGATTTAATGCTTTCCATGGTTCAAATAAGTTATTAATCGAAATTAATGATTTATTTGAGCTGTGGAAGCTAAACGCGGTTCTTGATCTCTCTTAAAATCTGTCTCACGTATTGACTACAATCCAAAAAATGGTGATGATGGATTTTATCCATTATCACCATTTTTATGTGTCAGACAGCGTTCTTATTATTTTCTCAGTTGGGAATAGTAAATGCAACTAAACATTGTGCCGATTTATTGTTGAAACTAATCCATAGCCGATTAGAGCAATCAATAGGATTCCTGTTGCAATGCCATTCCAATTGTTCATCAAAGCTCTGCTTTCTACTGTAGGGATTTTTTGACTAGTCATAACAAAAAAGGTTTTAATGGATGATTGATTGTCCAGAACAAGTAAAGAACCTATTATCATTAAAACAAACTGATGTACGATACTCCCCATACTTTGGATAGTATACTTAACCCAGATACGTTTATCCTTTGGTAACTCATCTTGATGCCTATACGCATTAGTCAACCAGCCATTAAAA
This sequence comes from Liquorilactobacillus ghanensis DSM 18630, assembly GCF_001435235.1. GTDB lineage: Bacteria > Bacillota > Bacilli > Lactobacillales > Lactobacillaceae > Liquorilactobacillus > Liquorilactobacillus ghanensis. The sequence continues at coordinate 28,430 of NZ_AZGB01000006.1, forward strand.
ACACTCTTAAAAGTGCTTAATATTAAAACACTACTTGTAAAAAATGGCGTGATTAATACTAGTATTAGTCCACCTGTCATTCCAATTAAAGACATTTTTTTGCTTTCTTTTCCAATTAAGCCACTTATTATGGGCGCTATTACTATACCCAAAACATATGGCAAGTAAAATCTTACGAATAGTTGACTATGACCATAGTATCCGGCTGCATATAGTGAACTAAATAAAAAGAGGTAATTGCCAAGTGCCCCATTAAGTGTCGTTAGATAGCGTAGATCACTAGGCACTCGTCTTTGAGGCCGATGACTCGAAAACATACTCCATATTAACATACACAGTACTAAAAAGAACGTTCCGTACACAAAGTAATCGAATTGAAGGGTATTCAAGAGTAGGCGGCTAGATCTTAGAAGGAAAACTAAGATGAATGAAACAAAAAACAAAATTATATATTGGTAGGAGTAGCCTTCTAAGTCATGAACTTGAACTTCGTAATTTTTAATATTCATTAGTGATGATAGAGACAGAAAATACATAAGCCCATAAATTGCAAAGAAAATCGCAAAACTATAGTTATCTGGTAACATCAACACAATCCCAAGAAAAGTTAAAAACAGTACTGTAATCCCTATATTTTTTGAGCCAGTTAAATGGTTTTCAAATTTATAATAATTAATAGTGTTGTTAGCCATTGGTAGCCAAGCAGCACTCAACCCGAGAAATAATCCTGAAAAAAGCTCTAATTCCGAAAAGGCCACCCCAACCACACCAAATAATGAACCTAAAAGACCACAATAGATGGCTATTTTTAATAGTATATAGCTATTTATCTTAGTTCCTATGCCACGAATGAAAAAAATTCCGGTTGTTCTAAACGTGTAAAAGATGACAAATGGCAAAACTGCAACAACAGTATGACTACTTCCCCATTTCAAAAAAATCATAAATGGTAATACAACAACTGTACTACTGATAATACTGAGCATAGTATTTCCGATAGACTGAATATTTTGTTTCATAATTTCCCCCGCATTATTTAAAAAATAGTTATTGGATGCTTGTCAAAACTTCAGGATTATAAAGCATACATCTATTATTTTCAAGGCTGTCTCAATAGTAAAATCTATAAGAAGTGAATCCTACCCGTTTGCAAACATAAGAAGTGATTACTTTGCTTTTTTATTTTGGTTCGGATTAATTATAGAATTTTCCTAGATTTGTAATCTACCAATTACAATGTTGCGTTGCCTGTTTTTCCGTATTAAACAAAAGAATATTGATTATAATTACAAGAATAACTTATCCTGTCTTAGGTTTTAAAGACTTGGTCGTAACTGATTGCATCTAGCGATGGTTCTTCCAGAAAATCACGTCTAATATTTTTGTGGCGAACTTCATCAGAACAACGATTACGTAAGATAGCGCCCTTTCTTGAATCTAACTCATTTATCAATATTTCATGATAGTTAGGCGTATTTCTCAATATGTTAAAATTAAGTTGAGAGCAACCTAAGACTTAAAGAGTGGAATCTTTTAAAAAACACAAAAAATTAATTACATTGATAATAGTATCTTTGCTAGTAGTTATTTCTGGAAGATTATACATAGGATATCAGTACGGTCCTAAATTCAACTTCTATTTGGTTCCACCAACTCCCAAAAGAGATGTCATACTGGCTTTTAATAAAATATCGTCCACAGGAGTCTATACAGAAAATCAAGCACAGAAAAATAGACTAACAGAGATTTGCAATGAGATTTCAAATAAAAATACCTACAAGGAAATTTATCCACTGTTTAAAACAAGCCTTGAAAATTAAGGTTGGTAAGCATGCTTCTTTGATAACTCCAGCAGAAGTAAAGAAAGAAATTTCACAATTCCAAGCATCAACTAGCAACGTTAAAAATAACATCTTATACATCCACTTACCAGAATTCAGTGGGTCATTATCACTATGTAAAATGGTGCCCAAGTAAACATAACTGCTGAAGAAATCAAGAAAAATAATGGCCGAGAGCTCTTCAATAATAAAATCAAGCCTGACGTGCAAACGCACAAACCAATTGTTCAAGCTAACAAATGGCTCTTAACTCAAAACTAGTTTTGGTTAGAGTTAGTTGATCTCTAGCTTCCACTGTATAATAGATTAAACAAGAAGGCTTAAGGGTGGTGGTTGTCTTTTTCCTTGCGAGGTGAGGCCCATGGGAACATGGAATAATCTTCAGGAAGGTTTCACAGTCAATGAGTTCTCGTTGATGTTGTTTGGCACGTTTTTAATTGCGCCACTTAGCTATATCGACAAGCACCCCCAAATAAAAAAGCCGCCACAATCATAACTTTGGCAAGTTACGGGACGACATTAATGTAATTTGTAATTATGTCACTATCTTCAAAGCGGCTTGTAGGGGAATCCCTATTCCATCAGTTTTTCCTTTTTCTATTTCCATTGTAGCATGCCTTAACAAAACTGGCTAATGTTTCAGGCTTTGGTTGTATTCCAGATCAGGTTGATTGATTTCCAAATTTTCTTTAGCAAACGATTCAATTACAATCTACCTACCCAACGGAAACAATAGTGACTATCCAAACAGAAAGGACTACATTAATAAACGAATAAAATTACGCTCATTTACCAATCACTTTATTTTAGTAAGAAAAAATTTTATTCTTCTCAAAGACTATATGGTTAGGAGACAAGATAAATGAACATAACTATCATTGGTGCAACTGGTATGACAGGGAAGGCTCTTGTTAATGAGGCCTTAATGCGTGGGCACCACGTACTCGCAATTGGACGTTCCTTAGAAAAATTAGCTAAATTAGCTACTAGCAAAGACAGCCAACAATTAATGACAATTGCTAAAGACGTATTTGCATTGACTAAAGCAGATTTAGCAGACAGTGATGTTATTGTTGATGCTTTTGCTTCAAGTCCTGACCAAGCATATTTGCATGTTGATTTAGCTACCAAATTAATTGCTATGTTTCGTGGTGCTAAGCAGCGTTTGGTCTTCATTTTAGGAGCTGGAAGTTTAAAAACTGGAGAAGATCATCATTTGTTTGTTCATGATATGGAACAGAATCCTAAGGTACAAGCAATTATTGAAGTACCACGTAATCAATTTGCTGAATTAACATTCCTGAGAACTGTTAAGAATGTTGATTGGGTTGGTGTTTCACCTTCGATTAACTTCCATCCAGGTGCTGCAACTGAACTTCTTTTGGGTAAAGATGAACTTTTATTTAATGAAAAAGGTGTTTCTGAAACTTCTGCAGGTACAATGGCTGTTGCTATTCTTAATGAAATTGAAAAACCACAACATCAAAAAGAACGATTCACAGTTGCTGATCGCTAAAAATTGGGGCTTAACTAATGTAAATAGTAATACTAATACTATTTACAATTGGCATCTTAGTTGGTCTCTTCGTCATTTCAATGGGTGGTGGCGGTGCAATTTATCTTGGTGTTTTGACGACACTCTTTCATTTGCCGGCTGCAACTGCTGCAACAATCTCTTTGATTACGGCTATTCCTTCCCTATTATTAAGAGCATATGCTTATTATTGTCAAGGTGAAGTTAATTTCAAAATTGGAAATAAGATGTTAATTGTAGCGCTACCAGCTGTGATTATTGGTTCTTTATTGGCCCTTTAATTTCTAAAATGGTTTACACCATTATTATCGGGTTAATACTCATAAGTTTAGAATTCAAATCTTTTTAAAAATACGGCAGTCTAATGCTTCTAAAGATGCTACCCATGATAATACTTTTAAAGCAATTGATTATGGCTTCTTAAGTGGCTTAATGGTCGGAATTGACGGTCTCAGCGGTGGAGGTCCAATTGTAGCTGGTTTATTATTAATGGGATTAGACATGATTAACGCTGCGGCAACATCGGCTTATGTGTTGATTGGGACTTCAATAGTTGGTGCGCTGTTACATGTTTCTAATGGTCAAGTTGACTGGAATGTCGAAATTGGACTAATGATTGGAGCTTTTATTGCCCCTTATATAATGATCAAGTTCAATCACAGCTCAACTTGGTTACCACCAATTATGGGGGTATTGTTGATTATTATGGAAATCAAAATCATTATTTAATCAGTAGATTGTAAAAAGGGGTCACAACTTAATAGTTGTGGCCTCTTTTTTGATGCTGTATAATTAAAGGGCCAGAGCCGTGTCATTACTTAATGACATAAGTTAGGAGATAAAAGAATGAAATATGGCTATGCGCGGGTCAGTACCACTGATCAGAAATTAGCAAATCAAATTGAGCTATTACAAGTAGCCGGTGCCCAAAAAATTTTCCAAGAAAAGTATACCGGCACAACTACTGAACGACCAGAGTTCCAAAAACTATTGCGGGTTCTAAAAACAGGTGATACTTTAATTGTGACTAAGTTAGATCGGTTTGCGCGGAATACACGCGAAGCTTTAGCAATTATACAAGAGTTGTTTAAAGAAAATGTCAAAGTCAACATTTTGAATATGGGGTTAATTGATAATACGCCGACTGGCCAACTCATTTTTACAATATTTAGTGCCTTTGCACAGTTTGAACGCGATATGATTGTCACACGCACACAAGAAGGTAAATTGTATGCCAAGCAACACGATCCGTTGTTTCGAGAAGGGCGACCGAAAACGTATTCTGATGAACAGATCAGATTTGCCTACGAATTACGAAAACAGGGCATGACCTATAAAATGATTGAACGAAAGACGGGGATTAGTAAACGCACGCAGCAGCGACGTTTTAAGTTAATTGAAAAATAGGTATGCTAAGAATTGCAAAAGATTGATCCTAAAATTACTCAAGATGGCTTAAATAGTTTAAAAATGAAGACTCAAATAACCACTCATATAGAAGGATTATCACTTGGTTTAACTAGTTTTTAAGCAAAATTTATTTTTAAATTGGAGGAACTATCTATATTAGCTGTTTATTAATATTAGTTGTTATAAAAATCAATATGACCCACAAAAGGCCCGCTCAATTATTAGTTGAGCAGGCCCCTTGTGGGTATTTTGATAAAGAGTTAGTCACTCTATGTTAATTATAAGACTTAGTTTCTAAATAGGAACCTATTTTCAAAATAATATTAGCTTGTACGATTTGATGTTCAACGTATGAGAGTATAAAATAGTTTGTGTAAATGAATAAAATCCTATTGAAAAGGGAATCCC
>NZ_AZGB01000007.1 GCF_001435235.1 Liquorilactobacillus ghanensis DSM 18630
ATGAGTCGTGACAGGCTCGAACTGTCGACCCTCTGATTAAAAGTCAGATGCTCTACCAACTGAGCTAACGACTCAATGGAGGATACAGGGCTCGAACCTGTGACCCTCTGCTTGTAAGGCAGACGCTCTCCCAGCTGAGCTAATCCTCCAGAGCACGGCAGCTTCCTACCCTCACAGGGGGCGATCCCCCAACTACTATCGGCGTT
>NZ_AZGB01000008.1 GCF_001435235.1 Liquorilactobacillus ghanensis DSM 18630
TCAAGTACCTTTTGTCTGTTTATCAAGTACCTTTTGTCTGTTTATCAAGTACCTTTATAAGTTCTGTACTTGATAAAAAGGTGCTTTTATTTTAATATGTGTTTGAGGTGATAATCATGTCTAATGAATTAGTTAAGTATGATCCTGAGTTGAATACTATTCCCTTGAGAAAATTTACCCCAATTGAGATGAATTTATTTTTTTCAATTGTTTCCCGCATGCGGGATCAAGGGAATAAAACTGTTCGTTTCTCTTTTGATCAATTAAAAGAGCTTAGTAACTATAAACCAACCGCAAATAAACGTTTTATTGATGATATTGAAAATACATACCAAAAGATCCTCAGCCTTAGGTTTGGCCGTAGAAGTAAGAGTGGCTTAAATCGTGAATTTTTTGTTATGTTTACTGAATTTGAAATTAAAGGTGAAGCTGAAGAACCTTATGTTGATATTCAGATTTATCCCAAAGCATTGCACTTGCTAAACGATTTAGAAAGTTGGGTTCGTTATGCCCTAACAGAATTTAGAAATTTAAAAAGCAGTTACGCTAAAACAATGTTTCGTCTAATTAAGCAATTTCGAACTACTGGCTATTCTTATTTCTCTAAAGAAGATTTTTTTGAATTGCTTGATATACCTAAAAGTTATTGGAATAGTCCTTCAAATGTTGACAAAAAGGTTATTAAGCCAATTAGAGAAGAATTAACCCCGCTTTTTAGAGGTCTAACGATTAGAAAAAAATATGGTAAAGGCAGAGGAAAACCAGTTATCGGTTATTCTTTTACTTGGAACCCTGAAAGAAAGGACGCAAATGATTTTTCTCAAGGCAAGTTTCAAGATGAGCGTCAAAAACTCTTTAACATTCAGCACAATGATGAATTATCAGATAAAGAAAAGTGGCGTGCAATTGACAAAGTTAAATGCTTGCCTTTAGGAACAACTGAAAAACAGGTATTGGCTGAAAAACAAGCTGAACATGATCAAAAAATCAGAGATCAGACAAGACAAGAAGTACTTGCTGAACTCCGAAAGGGGTTTGGAAATAATGTCTAAAACAATTAGAGAACTTGCCGATGAGTTTGGTGTATCAAAGCAAGCTATTAGAAAAAAATTGGATGAAAATTTTAGAGCAAACTATGTGCAAACTGTTACCAGAAACGGGGTACAAACCTTAGTCGTTACAGATTCTGGATATTTACTGTTAAAGCAACACTTTAATAGTGGTAACAACCACAAATCAGGTAGGAAACTACTTGCTAGTAACACTGGTAACAAAGGCGCAGACACCGTAGAACTACTCAAAGAACAATTATCAATCAAGGATAAACAAATTAAAGAAAAAGATGACCAATTGAAAGCAATGCAAAAATTATTAGATCAATCACAACAGCTACATCTCATAGCTGAAAAGAAAATAGAAGCAATTAAGGCCATTACTTCTAACCAAAGTGATTCTAATAATCATTCAGATTTTAGGAGTAAAAACGATTTAAAAGAAAAGAAAAGTGTCTGGTGGCACTTTTGGTAATTTTATACTTTTATCCTTCCACAGATAAATCTATGAACACTTTTGAAAATCGAGTCGTCCTTAATCCTTTTCTAGTGTCTAGTGAATGAGAGGAAACTGGTTTTCTATTTCACTTTTTATCGTTTCCACATTCTTTATAAAATCTTGAAGTTTGCGAGATATCTGAGATGCAATTTCTTTATCTATTTGATTTCCTATTTTGTGATGTTTTATATGGGTTTAGAAATGTATGGGTAACCCCATTATACTTCAACTGGAGTCTTAAAATTAAATTCATCTTTTCCAGTTCCCTAATCCAATTAGAAACTGTTCTTTCGCTAGTAAGAAAGTATTGGGCTATTTGTTTTACTGTATAAAAAGATTCCCCTGTTAAATTATTGGATCTAATTCCTAGAAAAATATATAGTTTTAGTGCTCCACCACTAATAGATCTTAGTTTTCCTTCTTCTAAAAAGCCGTTAAAAATAACAAAAAATCCTTTATTATTTAAAGCATCCTGTTTCCATTGCTTGTAATTTTCTTTTAATAATGCTGCTTTCTTTTTATTATCCATATAGGATTTCCCTTCTTTACTGTGGAGCAAATATTTTCACCTCTAAAGTGAAAATATTTGCTAACTAATTAAACTAACATTAATAAAATTAGCACAAATTGCCTTTAAAGGCAATTTGTGCTAATTTTATT
>NZ_AZGB01000009.1:0-103590 GCF_001435235.1 Liquorilactobacillus ghanensis DSM 18630
TCGAAACTTTGTTCAGTTTTCAAAGGTCTACTGCTTTAATAACACAACTTTTAAATCATACACCGTAATTTAAAAATAGTCAACAACTAATTTAAATCGTTTATTATTTAAAAGCTCGTTTGCATAGCAGCAACATATTAAATAATACCTTTGAGCATTCAATAAGTCAAGCAAAAATTTCAAGAAAAGTAACTTCATTTATTATTTTTTTCAATACATCCTATGCCTTCTCTGATCCAAGTCGACATTCTAACTGCAATCGGTTCAAATCCTGTATTAACTTGCCGACTAGTCCAGTAATGTTTATGAAGACACTTAACTTTAGTTTTTACCGCCCTTTGAGGTGGTTTAGTAATACACCTTAAAGACAAACTTATCTTTTTTGTATATTCATCAATATCAATAATCATTACCTTGACTTGTTGACCAACTTTTAACAGCTTATGAATATCCGCTACATATCCTTGCTGACACTCAGAAATGTGAATTAGTCCCTGAACTCGATCATCTAAACCGACAAAAACACCATAGGATTGAATTCCAGTTACTTTGCCGATAATTGTCATTCCAATTTTATAAACCAATCTATCACACTCCTACTAAAAATTGCTTACAAATTTATTTAATAACAATGTTTTTAATTGTTACATCCTCAACTGGTCGATCATTGTTAGTTTTTAATGTCGCAATTTTATCCACGATCGCCATTCCAGTTCTAACTTGTCCAAAAACAGTGTGACGATGATCCAACCATGGCGTTCCACCTTCAAGATAGGCTTGAATAATTTCTTGTGGATAATTTGCTGCTTTCAACTGACCTACCATTTGAGCAGGCAAATTTTGATTCTGTACAATAAAAAATTGGCTTCCATTAGTATTTGGCCCAGCATTAGCCATTGACAAAGCCCCACGCAGATTAAACAATTCATTTGAAAATTCATCTTCAAATGGTTTTCCCCACAGACTCTGGCCACCCATCCCCGTTCCCATAGGATCGCCACCTTGAATCATAAAATCCTTAATAACACGGTGAAAAATAGTACCATTGTAATAACCCTTTTTACTCAGTCCTAAAAAATTTTCAACACTTTTAGGTGCTTGTTTTGGGAAAAGCTCAATTATAATTTTCCCAAGATCACTTGTAATTTCTACTACCGGATTAGCTGGATCAATCTCATTAATTTGTGGATACATTTGGCTTAACTCCTTCGATTAATATCAATATTACTTTAATTGTACTAAAAAAATAAATTTTTTCCAATTCAATTTTATTTTGTATACTATCTATGCTAAGGTAACATAGTGTAATTAGTATGAAGGGAGTAACTCTAATGTCAGATAAATATTACGACATTACAATTATCGGAGGCGGACCTGTTGGTGTTTTCGCAGCAGCTTACGCCAAGATGCGCCAAGCGAAAGTTCAAGTCATTGAAAGTCTTGATCAGCTCGGCGGACAAGTCGCTGCACTTTTCCCAGCCAAAAAGATCTATGATATTCCAGGATATCCTGTTATTACCGGTACAGACCTAGTCAAAAATTTAGTTGATCAGGCTGAACAATTTAATCCTGAGTTTTATTTAGCCGAAACTGTTCAACAAATCCACCAGGAAAACAAATTTTTCAAATTGATTACCTCAAAACGTACAACCTTTACCAAAGCAATCATTATTGCTACTGGCGTTGGTGCTTTTCAGCCGCGCAGACTAAATTTACCCGAAGCAAGTCAGTTTGAAAATAACCAGCTGCGTTACTTTATTAAAGATCCTAATGAATTTTCTGGCAAAGATTTGATTATCGCTGGTGGTGGTGATTCGGCCGTTGACTGGGCTTTAGATTTGATGCCTAAAGCTAAATCTTTGCATATCGTTCATCGACGTAATAAATTTCGTGCGCTCGAAAGCAATGTCGCAAAACTAAAAGAAACGGACGCAGTAATCGAAACACCATTTTTAATTGACAAGATCACTCCGAGTGATCAGCAAAGAATTAAGGTTACGTTAAAAGAAGTCCGCGGTACACAACAAAAAGAGATCGAAGCAGATTATCTTTTAGTCAATTATGGTATTGTTTCAAATAACAAATATTTAAAAAATTGGAATTTAGCTGTTCAGCATGGCTTGATTAGTGTCAACTCAGAAATGGAAACTGCAATTCCGGGAATATATGCAATTGGCGATGTAACAAACTATAATGGCAAATTAAACTTGATCGCCGCTGGTTTTGGGGAAGCTCCAATTGCTGTTAATAATGCTCTACTGGAGCTATACCCTGATAGAAGACAACCAATGCATAGCACACAGTTAGTCAAGGCTTTGCCAAAAAGTGAACATTTTAACTAATATTTAAGGAGAGCAGTATGAATTTTTTGATCGACTTCATTTTGCATATTGATAATCATTTAGTCACGATTATTAATACATTTGGTGACTGGACCTATCTAATCTTATTTTTAATCATCTTCATTGAAACAGGTGCTGTCATTTTACCATTCTTACCTGGGGACTCATTACTATTTGCAGCCAGTGCTTTAGCTGCGAATCCTAGCTACCACCTAAATATCTGGCTTTTAGTTTTATTATTTTGGTTAGCGCCATTGCTAGGCGATTCGTTAAACTTCAAAATTGGTCAAAAAACTGGAAGTCACGTCCAACCGGGGTCTTTTCTTGGAAGATTCATTAAAGAAGAAGATTTAATTAAAACGCGAAATTTTTTTGAAAAGCACGGTGCAATTGCCATTTCTTTAGCTAGATTCATGCCGATTATTCGTACAATGGCACCCTTCATTGCAGGTGGGAGTGGTATGCCATTTAAAGATTTTTTCAAATTTAATTTTTTAGGAGCAACCTCATGGATGGCCCTTTGCTGCGTTAGTGGTTTTTATTTTGGAAACTTTCCAATCGTCAAAGAACATTTTTCCTTGGTAATAATTGGAATCATCGTCGTTTCCTTATTGCCAGCAATTATTAGTTTCTTGAAAAAAAAATTATCTAACTAAAGTAAAAAGAACTGAATGATAGTGGAATTAATGTTCCAACTATTGTTCAGTTCTTTTTTTTAAACTCTTCTTTCCTAGAAAGAAACCTAGACTTAAGCTAAAAAGTAGAATTAGAAAGAACAATCCAAAGGCAGCCGCAAAAAAATTCTCAGGCAATACTTTGATGATTGGGTCTTTCGAGGGATCAAATAACCAATCTTGATTACGAAATAAAGCTCGGTGAAAAAAAATAAAAAAATCATTAAAGTCTACCCCAGCAAACAATAAAATTACTATCAAAATGCTGACAACCATTCTACAAAGTGGCATTAATCGCCACCAACTGCTAGTTTTTTTCAATTCAGACAGATATTTGCTTGCCGGGAAAACTGTCATAACTAAACAAAGATAGTTAATTAAAAATAAATGTTTAACATCTTCAAAATGCTGTTTAGCAGCCAAAGTACTTGGAAAAATCAACTTTAAGTGCGTAATCCACGGAAAATTCAAATAAGCCAACAATCGATGATATTCACTTATCACTTCTCCACTACTTAAATTTACTAATGAGGCTAACTGGTAATGATAGACAAAATAATAATAAAGTGGCGTAAAATTTATCGTAATTGTAATTGCCAAACTGATTATAAAAATACCCAAAACTATCCATCTAAATAATTCTTTCCAACTGATTAATATCATTTAACTTTCCATTCATCAAGTGAATTTATTTCATAAGTTGGTTTAACTTTTTGTTGTGCTATTTGTTGACGAGTCGAAACTCCGGTGTAAACAAGCAATGTATCAATTCCAAAATTGATACCGGCTTTAATATCAGTTTGATAATTGTCACCGACCATCAGCACCTGCTCCTTATTCAAACCTATTTTTTTCAAAGCCTTTGCCATAATGATTTTTTCTGGTTTCCCAATATAAGTTGCCTTTTGTTGAGTCGAGCACTCAACTAACGCAATCACCGAGCCGGCACCAGGAACCAAACCACGCTCGTTTGGCAAATTTGTATCGGCGTTTGTTCCGATAAATTTTGCTCCACGCTTAATTGCTAAAGTTGCTAGTTCAAATTTATGATACGTAACGTCATAATCTAATCCGACAACAGCATAATCTGGTGTCTTTTCTTCAAAGCGAAAGCCCTTATCCAAAAGCGCCTGTTTCAATCCTAACTCACCAATCGCATAAACTGTTCTTTTCTTCGAATCAAGATCAGCAAGGTAATCAGCGGTTGCCAAAGCAGTAGTATAAACATTCTCTGGTAAAACATGAATGTCAAAATTTTCAGTCAAATTTGCTGCTACCATTTCCGGTGTCTGCGTACTATTATTAGTTACAAATAAAAACGGAATTTCTGCTTGCTGCAAGCGTTCAATAAACCGCTTAGCTGCAGGAATCTTAATTCTACCACGATACATCGTTCCATCTAAATCAATCAAATATCCTTGATATTGCTGCATTCTCTTATTCTCTCTTTTCAACTATTTCTGTTTGTTTTTTTGCCGAATCGTAAAATGACGTTGGTGTGTCCGTTTATTTTTTTTAACGGCATTATTTTTTAAATTATTAGTTTGTTTTTTCTTATCTTTTCGTTGATGAATTTCGAACTTCTGTTTAGCATTTGTAGATTTTGAATTCTTCTTTGCAGTTGACTTGCCTGTTTCTTTTGTTCTGTTTTCTTGTCGTGACGAATTATCTTTCCGACGCGATTTCCGACTACGTTTAGCCGGTGTTGTCACTGCCAGATTTTTCAAAATAAAATATGCACAGCCAAAATTACAATACTCATACAAATAATCTTCTAAATGCGATATATTCTGCGTTGGTAACCCTTTTTGACTATTTTCTTCATAAAATCCATGTAAACGCAATTGGTCAAAACCCCAATCTCCGACAATATAATCATATTTTGTCAAGATTTGGCTGAATCTTTCTTCCAATTTTTCAACTTGAAAACCTTCACGGCAATCTTTAATCAATAAATACGGTCGACCATCGATAGTTAACTCATTTTTCCCAGTTACCTTAACAACACTCGCATATTCTTTCAGTGTCGCCGCTTTTTTTGCTAATTGCGCTTCACGACGTTCTTTTTTCTCGTTATTCAACCCCCTGCTCCTTTCTGATTGGGTACAAATCTGCTAAGTAATCGCCAAGAATATCCCGTAAAAAACGATCACCCCAATATTTAGCATGCCCTGCTATTTCAAGCGTTGGAAAATATGGACAATATATAAAATTATCTACTGTAGCAATTTCATAATCAGCACTTAAATTAATTGGGTGATTATTAATCATTACCATTTTATCTGCTGAATCGAATTTTATCCCAGCATAGACTAATTCTCCAAAAATTTTACCGCGAAAACCATTTCCCTTAACAATTGCATTCCGCAAATGATTGCGATTCTTTTCCATTTCTCGAATTAAGCGCCATAAGTTGTATCCATTTAAACGGACTTTAACCACTCGCATTGGATGCGGTAAAATACGATGTAAATCATTTCGGGTAACAATTCCTTGATGAAGATCACCTAAAAACAATCCGCCATTTAAAATTGCTAAATCGGTTCCGGTCAATTGTTCAATAGCAGCTAGTGTTGCCTGCATTAATGGTGAAGTACTCTGCCAAGCAGCATTAAGTTCAGTTGGCAAATTAGCCACTTTAAAACGTTGTAATAATTTTTCCCCCATTTGTTGATAATTAGCTATTTCAACTTGATCACCAACTTGTTCTGGTAAATCCTCAGTTTTAATCACTTTAGCTTGAGCAGATTTAAGTTGATGCTTATCAAAAGTCAGTGTTGCTTGACCAACATATTGTCCCCACTTACCAGCTGCACAAAGCAAAGCCTGACCAACCTGTTCACCTGTTTCCAATAAATGATGCGTGTGACTTCCAAGAATTAAATCGATTTGTGGATATTCATGGGCTATTTTTCGATCCCAGTTAATTCCTAAATGAGATAACAAAATAATATAATCTGTTTTAGCAGCCAATGCTTGCACTTGTTGCGGTAAAACTTGATCAACAGCTAAAGCCTGCCAATCATTCATATCATAAGTCGCAGCAAACGGAGCTGTACACCCCAATAAGCCAATTTTGGTTCCAGCTTGAGTAACAATAATTTTACTTTGACAAGTCCATTTTGGCGGTTTCCCAGTCGTTCTGTCAAGCAAATTATCAACAACTACCGGAAAATTAGCTTGTGTATACAAATCTGTCAACTGCTGATGCGAATTACCAATTCCTTCATTATTACCAATTGTAACTGCATCATATCCAATTTGATTCATTAATTTAATGTTAATCTTCCCGTCAGTTGCCTCAGTATATGGATGAACCCGATCCATTGCATCACCCAAATCAACCGTAATTACAGTAACTTGTTCTTGTTCCAGTTTTTTTCTAGTATGTTGCAAATATCTGCGTATTTTAGGAATGTTTTCAAAATGCGAATGCAGATCATTTGTGTGTAAAACTACTACTCGTTCTACTGTCAATTTTTTCTCCTCCTAAACCATATACAATGCAAATCAAAATTGCATTTTTTGAAAATCTTGCCGTTTTTTATCAACCATTTCTAAAACTTGTTTTTGACTAAAAGGTGCCCCGAAAAGAGGTGGAGCTGCTAAATATTCTTTTTCTGGACTGTCGACACCAACATTAATGTTATTGACCGTATTACAGCTTGCATGATGTATATGCCCGTGCAAGTTGATTCGATTTCCACCTTTACCCAGCATCATCGGATAATGTGTTAAAAAAAATTGCTGATGTGCAAATTTTAGTAAACAACCAACATCATGAAAAGTAAATTTAAAATCTCCATTAATAAACTGATAATTATGTTTTGCCAAGTAGCGAAACAAAGCCCGTGAATCATGATTTCCTTTGATTAAAACTATCCTACCAGGTAACTGCTGTAAAATCATAAACAATTGCTGATAAGCTGCTTTTTTGCTCGGAATTAAAGCCAAATCACCTAGATGATAAACGACATCATCATCAGTAACTGTTTGTTTCCAATTATTAATCATTGTTTGATTCATTTGTGCAACATTTAAAAACATTCGTTTAGCAAAAAACGGGCTATATACCATTTTTTGGTCAAAAAAATGCATGTCTGCAGTGAAATAAAGCATTTCGACCACCGCCTTTTCTCTACTAATTATCTTACAACTTACTTCAAGATAACAAAAGAACCTGTGATTTTTAAATTATCACAAGTTCCCCTTCGCAATCTCAATTATTATTAGTTCGTTTAAAGGACTGTAATGACCACAGAATTCCTAACCAAGCGACTGAAGCTACCAAAGCCCAAAATGTTGTTTTAGTTAAACACATAATTACGGCAACAAAAATCAAAAATATTAAGACAACATAGTCGCTGACCGGATACCAAGGCATTGAAAATTTAGTAGGTTTGTTACTGGTTAAATGCCGAAATTTGAGGTGTGCCAACATAATCATTGCCCAAATAAATAAAAAACAGGTAGTTGCGACACTTGAGATAAACGCAAATAAAGCAGTATTAGAAAAAATAAAGTTAGCGGCTACTGCTATGCCAATCATCAAAGTAGAAAAAGCAATCGCATTTGCCGGTACTTGCCGCCGCGACAAATGACTTAACCACCTAGCAAATTTATTCTTTTTTCCATAGTTCAAAGTAAAAATCATCCGGCTTGTACTAAAAATCGAACTATTACAGGCTGAAGCTGCCGCTGTTAAAACTACAAAATTAATTATTCCAGCTGCCATCGGGACACCAATTCCTTTAAAGACTTGAACAAAGGGACTCTGATTTGGTGCAATTTGATTCCAAGGGTAAATACACATCAAGGCTGTCAATGAACCAATATAAAATAGAATTACCCGAGTCGGAATCTCATTGATTGCCTTAGGAATTGTAATCTGCGGATTTTGTGTTTCTGAAGCCGTTACTCCAATTAGTTCAATTCCGATAAAACCAAACGTTACCATTTGAAATGAACTGATAAATCCGTTCAATCCATGCGGAAAAAAACCATGATATTTAATCAAATTACCGATCGAAGCTGTCCCCAACGGAGTTTTATAATTAATAGCCACCAAAACAATTCCAGTAATAATTAAAACTACTATCGCAACAATTTTAATTAATGCAAACCAAAATTCTGTTTCACCGAAAAGTCCAACTGCAGTCATATTAATAATCAATAGCACTGCTAAAATAATTAATCCTGGCAGCCATCGCGGCAAAGTCGGAAACCAATATTGAACATAAAGACCGCTCGCTGTGACATCAGCCATTGCAATTGTAATCCAACAAAACCAATACGTCCAACCAGTTACAAAACCAATTTTCTTTCCTAAATATTCACTAATGAAATCAATGAAAGAATGCTTACTCAAATCAGATAACAGTAGTTCTCCCATTGCCCGCATCAACCAAAAGCAAACAATTCCAGTCAACAGATAGGCAATGATAATCGCTGGCCCAGCTAATTTAATTGATTTTCCCGCTCCCAGAAACAACCCTGTTCCAATTGTTCCTCCAAGCGCTATCAGCTGCACATGACGATTTTTTAAACCACGTGCCAGATTTTGATCATTTTTCATTAACTTAACTCCATTCATTTTAAAAAGCACAATCTTATATAATTGTAAACTAATTAAAGCATGAAGTAAAATTCAATTTATTCAATAAAGATTGACTAACATTCACCACTAAAATTTATGCTTTTAAATCAGCTAAACGATACGCATCTTGCGCTATCATTAACTCTTCATTAGTTGGTATCACCCAAATCCCCGCCGTTGATTGAGGTAAACTAATCAATCTGTTCTTAATTGCCTGCTGATTTTTTGCTGAGTCAATTTTTATTCCAATATAACCTAATTGCTGACAAATCAATTGCCGAATCAATGGAATATTTTCACCAATACCGCCAGTAAAGACAAGTGCGTCAACTCGCTGCAATTCCGCAACATATGCTCCAAGATATTTAACGATTTGATTGACAAAAATCTCAATTGCTAATTGCGCTCGCCGAGAATCAGTAACGTTAGCTAATACATCACGCATATCCGATGAAATTCCGGAAATCCCTAAAATACCTGATTGCTGATTTAAAACTTTTAGCATTTGCTGTGGATCAATACCTAGTTTTTCTTGCAGGTAAACCAATAAAGAAGCATCAACATCCCCTGCCCGAGTCTGCATCGTTATTCCCGAAACTGGTGAAAATCCCATACTCGTATCGAAAGACTTTCCTTGTTTAATTGCACAAATTGATGCACCAGAACCTAAATGCATAATTATCGCGTTAGTCTCTTCAGCATTTAAATCAGAGTACTCCAACAATTTACTGAAAACATACCGATAGCTAATACCATGGGCACCATATTTTCTAACATGAAATTTTTGATAATATTCATACGGTAAACTATATAAGAAATTCTTGATTGGTAATGACTGATGAAACCCTGTATCAAACACAACAACACTAATCGCTGTTGGTAATACTCGCGCAAAAGCCTTAATTGCCATAATATTGCTGGGATTATGCAACGGTGCCAATTCTTTTACCGTTTCTAACTGCTGCAAAACTTGTTCGTTAACAACAACTGACTTTGAAAACAAATTCCCACCATTTACAAAACGATGTCCGATTGCTTTTATTTCATCTAAATTCACTACAATTTTGTATTCCCGCAGTAATTTCAAAAGAATTTCTACGGCCATTCGGTGGTTTTCAATTATCCAGTTAAATTGATAATGTTTCTTCCCAAGAATAAAACTGACTTGACTATCAGACAATCCAATCTTTTCAATTAATCCTTGAGCTAAAACTTGTTGTTGTGGCATTTGAAACAATTTCCATTTTAATGAAGAACTGCCTGCATTGATTGCTAAAACTTTAACCATTCTCTTTGCCTCTATTTACCTATCTAATAATCTAAATTTTCTTTTTGCCATTGTTTAATTTGCTGAATAAAATCAGCAACTTCTTGATGTTCTTTTACTGAAGGAAATTCTCCAATCAAAACCGGTTCAGCCTGATGGGCTTGTTTCCCTTTTTTTTGCAAAAGTAAAATAGCTTTTTGTGCTTTTTCATCAGTAAACAAATCACTCGGTAAATTCAATAGACCTTGAAAGTATCCATTTTCTTGGATCATACTTAACAACTGATTACTTTGAGTAGTTTTGAATACATCCTTAGGAATTAGAAAAACACCTAGTCCACCCGGCTTTAATTGCAGCATAGCCTGTTCAATTAATAGAAAATGAGTAAATGAATGTCCTTTAGCTGCATGGACAACAAAATTAGCAGCTCGTTTATCAAGCGGGTAATATCCAACTGGTAAATCAGAAATAACAACATCTGCTTTGCGGGTAACTAAAGGTTCAACTGCATCTTGATGAAACAGTTCTACTGCAGTTTTTTGCCAATGAGCGCTCATACTGGCCACTGCAAGTAAAGTATCATCATTATCTATTCCAGATAATTCTAGTTTCTTAAAACCAGCTTTTTCTAAATTATTTGCCACAGTAAATAATAAATTTCCTGTTCCAACAGCTAAATCTAAAATTAGCGATGGCTGTGATTTATTTAAAAAGTTTTGCAGTAACGAGCTAATTAAAATGCCACTAACATCAGGAGTTAATTGATGATTAGTCTGAATCTTATCAACTTGCTCTGCTTTTAATAAAGCAAACTGAAGCAGCTGTCTTTTTTGCTCACGTTTCAAATTTAATTGTGAAATTTCATCATAGATTGCTGTGAGTTCAATTTGTTTTGATTGACTTGGTTGACCATTTTCAACCAAAATTTTCCCATCATTTAAATTGTCACCTGATTCAATCACTGCATCTATAAATGAAGAATCGAGCGCTTGTTGCAAAATATCGATTGATTTTAAAAATAATTTCAATCCTTGTTCTATTTTACCTATATTCATTATCTCACTCCTGCAATAGTTATAGTTACTTTAAACAGTTTAATGAGTTATTAGGTATAATTCAAGGGTGACGAACTCTCCGTTAACTATTCAATCGGACTATTTAGTTCAATCGATCTTCCATTAACAAGCGTTACCTGATACAAATTATCACGGCGTTGTACCTTTCCTTGCTTAAATTGCATGATCTGCTGATCCTTAATTTGCTTAGCGATTGAAACATTTCTCAGAATAACTGCCTGATTATACTCTAATTGACTATTTAGTGTCAGCATATGCTGCTGATACATAAACAATTGTGCCCCAGCTAAAAAAGCTATTAAAATTAAAAAGGTTATTGCTCCTGCTATTACAAATCCAGTATTCTTACATTTCATAATTATCCCTCGATCGTTGGTAAGTAGCAGTCCAAGTCATATTTATGCTTATGAATTTCAGCTTTAATTGATAAATAACCGTCTTTTACTGAAATCTTACACGCTTCTACTTGATATAATAATGGAAGATAACCACTACTTTCTCCAGTCAATTTTAATAACTGTTCTCCAGAATCATAGATTAATTGGTACTTTTTCTTGGTAACTGGACTATATAGTATCAGCTGTTTATCTTGAGAAACAAATTGCAAAGCCAAATTGTCTCCAGTTAAAGTCGCAGTAAATCTTTCCCAATTTAATTGATCTTGACGATAAGTTGAAAAAGTCTGTTGCTGCATTGTTGTAATTCCTAATTGAACAATCAAAATAAAACCACTAGTTATAACTAAAGCGATTAAACATTCACATAAAGTAAATCCTTTCAAAGACTTCATTTATTTCACCATTTGATTAAGTAATTTTTGTTCTTTTGCGGACAACTGATGATTATCTTCAACTATTAATTGATAACTCAAATTAACTATTTTTTGACTTTCTTCAATTTTCAAAGTTGTTTGTCTTGTTTGATTATCCAAAAAACGATTTTGCTCTAGGAAAAATACTAATCCCAAACAAAACAAACACGTTCCGATAATGGCCTCTGACATAACAAAAGCTGGCGCCTTACTTTGTCTGCTTAACATAATATTTTCCCCATCCTAATTGAATTACAAGATAATACTGGCGTTGATGATCTTTTGAATTAAAAACAATTGTTCCGCCATTCATTTGCCCAGTTTGATTGATATGCAGCCGATAACCACGATATAATTCTAAAGTGCTGGGAATATCAATTATTGTTTTTTCCTGATTATTCTCATAAAAAATTATTTTTTGATCATTGAATAAAACCTTACCGTTTTCTTTTCTTTGAGCTAAAGTTGATAATTCCTTATTCCAAGCATGCTGCAGATTTTGCCAAAAAATTTTTTCTTGATATCGTTGAACCATATTAGCTGCCGGTTTAATAGTAATTAATAAGATCATCCCCAACAATGCTAAAACAATTAACATTTCTACTAAAGTAAAGGCATCAATTTTTGACTTTAATTTCTTCTTTAACAGCTTTCTGATACTGAGCTTCACTTAAAAAACCTTCTTTTTTTAAATCGTCCAATGAAACACTCTTGGTATCAAATTGATCGCGATATAGATTAGCTTGGGTTTGGACCACTTCAACCAATGCTTGATCACTGACCGATTGAGCTCGTTGTCGCTGTGAACCAACATTTGGCAAGATTATTAAGATTAACAATGCGATGATAAACAAAACAATTGACATTTCAATTAAGGTTAGTAAAAGTATTTATTTTAAGCTGAGACAATCAGCTTATTTTTTTGCGTATTTATTATTTAGAGGTAGTAAATATGACAAAACAAGAATTGATTAATCTGTTAAACGGATCAGAACTCTACATTAAAGAACAACACTATTCAAAGCTGCTGAACAAACACATTGAAATTGAATACCCTATTATAGTAGAAAACTCTGAAAAAATCGTTGACCATATAGACTGGCAAGATAAGACTATTGAGGAAATATTGGAATTAGCTACTGATTATTGGAACTCACTTTAACTTTTCTGAAATAAATAGTAAATATCTCTTTACTAAATAAGTAAATGACAGTATATTTTATAAAATCTTGTAAAGCTCAATTTAGTAGAATTTAAAAAGCTTGTATAGAATTAAAAAAAGAAGGACTAATTGAAGTCCCTCTTTTTTGGTGTAATAGAGTAATGCATAAAGAGTGAAAAGTAAATATTTCACGTCACTAACGTATCATATAACGAGCTATTTTTCAATATAAAAACATAAATATTCACACATTATTGATTTAGTGTACAATTAATAATACATTATGGACATTTTTAATTTAAAATAAAATAAGCCAGCTTACCGACCGACTTACCCAAAAAACTACGCTATATATTACAACTAATATTTTATATTGTTATGCAAGCGGTGTCAATAAAAAATAACTTGTTTTATAAACGAAAACTTCTGAAATATTTTCTTTTGTACTTCATCTTTTTTACACATATAAATATCTGGTTACTAAATTTAATAATACAAAAAAAGAAGACTTCAATTAGTCCTCTTTTTTGTTACTGTTAAATCACTAAAAAGGCTTTAGGGTAATATGTGGTACCCTTGATACAACAAAAATGTATCACATTTTACACTACATTTCAATATAAAATTTAATAATTTACAATAATAAATATTTTTCATCTTATTAATCTCCCGTTTGAATGCCACCTTTGATCTTCAAAATCTGTGTATCTGAAAGTCAGATTGGTTAATTTTCGCAGTTCTCTTACAACCTTTTCTAAGTATTCAATATCATATTTTTCTAAAATCGCTATGGGAACTGAATGTGTCATTTTATATTTAATTTGGCTATAAAAGAAGAAATTATATCGTTTGCCATATTTGTTATTCACTATATTTATGTAGTAAAGTGCTGGCACATGAGGAATTACCTTTTTATTTGCTCGTTCTGCAATTAATTTAGCTTGCCTTTCTGCTGAAATCATATGATCACCTCAAGCAAATTATACGAACACACGTTTTATTTGTAAATAAAAAATACTGCTCACTTCTGGATCATTATCCATTTTAATGGAAAACACCCGCAAGAGAAAAAGTTAACTTTTTCTCTTCTTTGGTCTTCTTTTTGCTTTTAATTCTTCTTGTTTTCTAAGCATCTGCTTTGTTTTGTATCGTTCAATATTATTATGTGTATATTTGTTTTTTACCATTAAAAGCTCAATACTAAAATTCGTCAAGTCATATTCATAACATATTTCTGTATATTGCTGTTTTATAGTTATATATGGGAATCTTCTAACAGCTATTTTGATACTAAAAGTTATTTTTTTCGGAACAGATTCATTTTCTGGCAAAGGTATGTATGCATAAAAGGGCGTTAATGAATTTGCTTTAAAGATTCCATTAACATTATCTGGAAATATTAAATCACTAGAGCTATCCCCTTTATTCCAAATGAAGTGTGGATTTGAACTATTCCACGCCACTGTACGATTAGTATACAATTCTTTTAATTCATTATTTACATAAAAGCAACTATGAAAGAACGCAATATCCCTTGAAGTCGAATTCAAGAAATTAAATCTAACCATAAACCCCCTTCCTAGATAAGACCTTTTCTCATCATCATCATAATAATAAATAGCTTTTTCAGGTATAACAAATCTTGTTTTTAGAGTATCTACAGGTAATATTTGGACTATTTTAGGACTATACCTTTTAAAACTAAAAAAAGAAATTGAAAAAGACAATATTGAAATAATAAGAGATATAACAGAAAAAATTTTTATCACATCCTAAAGGAAAAATTCAAAGATAATTTTATATTATTCTATTAGTTTGTCAATATTTTTTATTTTTTGAAATTCTTCTATGTATACCCGCCGAGCGGGCTTTTTTATTTAACTCTCAATGATTGGCCAACATAAATCAAATTGACATTCCTCAACCCAGATAAACTTTTAATCTGGTTAACAGAAACACCGTATCGGTTTGCGATACCCGAAACTGTGTCACTCTTTTTAACCGTGTAGTACACTTTTGAACTTGTTACTGTGGATCCAGAAATCTTCAAAACTTGACCTGGATAAATCGTACTATAAATGCTCTTGCCATTCAGATTGGCCAGCGTGTACATTGAAATACCGTAGTGGTTTGCGATTGCCCACCATGAATCACCAGAACGGACAGTGTAGGTATTTGCGTTTGAATGGCTAGATACATTCGAACTGGTCAGATGTACGTCTTGCGCTAAAACCCAACCCATCGGCACATTACCTTTGTACAAAAGAACAGCCTGGTTAGACTTACTCAAAACTAAATCTTGCGTGTCATGAATCGTGTAAGTCTGACCTTTCGCATAACTGGCAATATTTACTCTAGGCTGATACCACTTAGTCGCTGATTGTTTTAAAGTAACTGTTTGGCCAATATCGAAACCTTGCTTGCGACTATCGTTATTGAGCTTTTTATTTTGTGTTTTAGCTTCGGACCCAAACCACCAGGATACGGATTTCCGATTAGTGTCAACTAACGAGCTATCCAAAGAAGTAGCAAAAGCTACGGACGAATGGTCATTCTGATTTTGCCATAAATCGTAATTCCGTGGGTTTGGCCAAGCTCCCTGGTATGCTGCTAGCCAATAGCCATCAAACTTGTTAATTAGTGTTTGGCCAACATATTGATTAGCGAATCCTCTATACGAATAGAAAATTACGTGTTTATTGGTCAGTGACTTCATTTCATCAAGCCAAGCTTGCACAGCGGCTTGCGTAGTGCCATATTTGACCGTATTTTCTTCAAAGTCTAGTACATAAAATTTTGCATTTTTATCTGACCGATTATAGAAGTCCTTTGCTTCCTGACGTGCATCGTCGGCTGAAACAAAGCGAGCATAAGCGTATTGTCCGTATGGAATACCGACTTTGTCAGCCATTGAAGTATTGTATGAAGCATACTTATCAATATAGTTGGATCCATATTGTTGGCGGATAATCAATCCAGAAACTTCTGACTTAACATTTTTGAATTGCTGTTCAGTTTTTTGGCCTTGCCACTCGCTCATGTCGTACACTGGCAAAGTGTCTGCTGCAGCTAATTGACTCCACAAAAAAGGAGCAACCATAATAGCTGCTCCCAAAAGTATTTTCTCAAATTTCAATTTTAAGCCTCCTATTTAGATAACTCCTCAACGGCTTTCTGTGCGTCGGCTGCTGCTTTCTGCTTAGTTTCCAAGTCAGCTTTGGCCAACTCTAACTTTTTAGCCTTGGCATCTGCAACGGCTTTTGCATTATCAGCCTGTTGTTCTGCTTCAGTTTTCTGTGGGTATACAGATTCTAAGGTAGCCTTAGCTTCGGCATAAGCTTTTTCAACTGCATTTTCGATTACAGTTAGATCTGCTTTATCAAAGCCTAATGCGTTCAGTCCATTCATCACGTACTCAACTGCTTTGGATTTTTTAACAGCACCATCAACATATTTATCAACACCAAGCTTTTCAGCAGCAACTACCGCATCTTTAGCCAGTGGAGCTACTGCATCTAAAATCGACATTGCCTGCTTGTTGTCCTTAAAAAACTTAGTGATATACGCAAACACCAATGGTACCGCTGCGGCCGCAATTGCAACTACTAAATCTGAAATGTTATTAATGTTCATTTTTTCACTCTCCTATTTAATGTGTGGTAACAGTTGCTCAATCAAAAACAAAGCTAATGGCAAAATAATAGCCACCCACATCGTGCGTGACCACCATTGACTATTCTGTTTCAATTCCTTAATGTCCTCTTCATTTTGCTTACTTAGCTGATAAGCCTTTTCTGCTTTTCGTGAAGTATCATTAATTCCTGATGTGTTAGCTTCAACTTTGGCTAATCGCTGTTGAATATCCATCAACAACTGAATTACGTTTACATCATCTTTCTCTTTATCGTCCATGCGACCAACCCCTTATTAAGCACTCTTCACTGCCGTCAAACCAGCCAATTTAGTTTTTGCAAGTGTTCCAAAATCAGCTTTAGTCAAATCATCTAAAGTTTTTCCACTTGGTAAATCGTTAGGAGTAATTTGTAAAGTAGCACTAACTGCGTTGCTATCTTCTGAACCATTTAAGCCAACCGAAACGCTTGAAGTGTTGCCATTATTATCGAATTGAAATGCCAATCTATTTAATGTAATTTCCATAATTATTTACCTTCCTTTTCAAAATCGTTTTCCAGTTCATCCATCAATAAGTCGTATACCAGGGCATCTGTATTGCTTAGCTCGTAGTCGTAATTAGCAAGTGCTTCATACAGTGCCTGAAGTTTCTCCGAATATTCCGTAAATTCAATAACAGCTTTTTCCTTTGCTAAGTCCGCTAACTCTTTGTTTAAATCACTTCCTTTCGTTTCGTCTTTTAGAACATAGTTGTTATCTTTAGTTACTCGATTGCCCTTATCGTCATGTAAAAAATAAGGATCACGAATTTCTTCGCGGTCCTCGTTGTATTCTTTGTTTTTTGCTTCAAGCAGTTTGATTAGCTTGGTACGTCCTCGACTTGCCTTTCCTTTAAGTTTTAAACCTGCTAAGAAATTGCCTGTCGGTACTAAATCTGCATTTTGTAATTCAATTGTTTTTGTCATTTTAAGCTGCTTCCTTTCTAAAATCTTTATCAATTTCAAGACGTACGTTTTCGTAGCCTTTGCGTTTTGCTTTAATCTCATAACTAAACTTAGCATTGGGGGTGTCTGATTTAACTACAAAATTATCTAAGTTACGTTCATCAACCCAAATTTTTGCATTCGAATAAGGTGTAATAAATACTTGATAACCAACACTTGTGTTCACTGTTTCTAAAAACAAACTATCCATCATTATTTTCGCTTCACAACCTGAACCAGTCTGAGTTTCACCAATATCTCCAAAGTAGTACTCCGCTGTTTCATAAGCATTGATTCTAGCCCAGCCGGCAGAGGTTTCGACAATAGCGTTTTTTGAACCAGTAACAGAAAGATCGCCGGTGACTCCGGTGCTACCATAGAATGTCGTAATAGCAGCATTCACTATCAGACTTCCGTCCATTAGTCCGAGACTAGCTTTCGTAGATCCATTTTCAGTGCACAGAAAGTTTATTGCATATTCAGAAGTAATGCTCATTCCATAATTTTTGTCAAAATCTATTCCGCCGTATCGTGTCCCTTTACCGCCCAAAGTTGTCAGATCATAATCCGACCAGAGAGCTATTCCATAATTCGAATCAATTACCAAATTACCTTGTTTCGTATTATTATCTGCTAGAATCATCGAAGCATTATATCCCCCAAGGTATATATTATTGCCGATTCCTCCAGCAACTGAGATTAACCCATTTTTTATCCATACGCTTTCGTTTGAATTATCATAATTATGAATACCATTATTATCAATCCATGTCTGATTGTTATTACTACTTTGGTGGAAGCTTACCCCGGTTAAGGTACCACCTGAAATCCTATCAGCTGTCAGCGTTCCAGTGCTAATATTATTAGCATTCATATTAACGATATTTACGTTTGCCGCATTTAGGGTCCCAGCCGTAATTTTATCGGCGGAAAGACTGTCAATCATTGCTGATTTAATTACCGCATTGTCTATCGTCGTTTGACCCGTGATGTGAACCTTGTTGCCAGCAATTAAAATAGACTCAGAGCTAACGTTAATTTGGTTAATAACATCGTTTTTTTGAACTCGCAAATTAATGTTGTCGGAAAGCTGCTGGATTTGAGAATAATTAGCTATCTCAGATGCCGCTGGACACCATGGCGTAGCTATTTCACCTTTTTCAATTTTTACTTCATTAAAATACAAATCAGCAGATGAGCCATTAGCAGTTGTGCCGTTATTATCGAAACGCAAATATGCATTTTCAATTCCTAACTTAACGGTAAAAGTAGTTTTATAATACTGAATCCCACTAGTCGAAAATTTTACAGAGGTCACTAATTGCTGTGCAACTGTGTAATCATCGGTAGTGTTTGAATTTGGCCTGCCAAGTAACCACACATCGGTACTTGACAAAAGGCCATTATTAAAAGCCTTGAAGCTTAGCGTGTAAGTTTGCCCAGCTGTAATAAAGAATCTTTGCCCTCCAGATGTTTTTTCTGCGGTTGACGATGTGTTATGAATAATACTTAAATACGATTTTCCGCCGTTGTAAAAGCTATGTTTTCCTATTACAGAGTTATAGCCATAAGGGAGACCACTGGTATCAGCGTTTGAATTAGGTACTAGATTTTCCCCAACCGCACTATTAGTCCAATCACTTTGGCTAACCTTACTATTGATCATATTGCTTAACTGGGTAACTTTTGTATTGTAGTCCGCACTGCTTACTTTTGATTGAATAGCTGAATCAGTTTGCGTCTTGTAAGAATTGAACGTACTTGATGAAACTTTATCAGCTATTGCCGTTGCTGTTTGAGTTTGATAACTGGTAAAAGTAGTAGTATCAACTTTCTTAGAAACAGTTGCAGAAAGACCATCAATAGTATTCGATAACGTTGAAATTTGTGTAACTGTAGCTTGTTCATTAGGATTTAGGCACCACGGAGTGGCGTGTGAACCAAGTTCTAGTTTCATATGAGATATAGTAACAATAGTTTTCACACTATCTAATCTAAATCCTAGATAATCAACCTTATTCCAATTATGAGCCATGGTATATTGGAATGAATAATGTTGAACTTTAGTAGTTACATTAACAGTACCTAAAACATCCCAAATACCATCACCACTATGGTCCGAACGCTTGTATATCTGAATAGGAGCGTTAGCCGTTGCAACTGCATCAAAGCTAACTGTTATCTTATCATTAACTTTCAGGTCAGAAGCCAAGACATACATAGGATTATTGACATTTGTCGCGCCACCGGAGTTATTCGCTGTATACGATGTGCCAGTACCCAACAGCAAGTTAGTACCAACTGCACTGTCATTTACTTGCCCTTGAATATCAGCAATTGTAACTTTCAAGCTATTTGAGGTAGCGTTAATTTGATTAGTAGTCCAACTCTGGTCAGCTTTGGTTTGTTGCAAACTAGTAATATTAGCTTGGAATCCGCTAGCTTGCTGCTTAAGTGTAGTAACATCGGTTTTCGTCTGATTAGCCGTACTCTGAACACTTGAAACAGTCGTATCTAATCCATTAATCGTATTCTGAAGATTAGAAACTTTTGTTTCAGTGCTTTGCAAATCAGAATTATTCGCTTTACTTGCAACTGTTGAGCTCAACCCATTAACAGTGTTAGATAAGTTACTGAGCTGAGTACTTGTTAAATTTAAATCAGATTGATTAGCTTTCTTAGAAACAGTGGAGGATAATCCATCAACTGTATTAGACAGCGTTGAAATTTGTGTAACTGTAGCTTGTTCATTAGGATTTAGGCACCACGGAGTGGCGTGTGAACCAAGTTCTAGTTTCATATGAGATATAGTAACAATAGTTTTCACACTATCTAATCTAAATCCTAGATAATCAACCTTATTCCAATTATGAGCCATGGTATATTGGAATGAATAATGTTGAACTTTAGTAGTTACATTAACAGTACCTAAAACATCCCAAATACCATCACCACTATGGTCCGAACGCTTGTATATCTGAATAGGAGCGTTAGCCGTTGCAACTGCATCAAAGCTAACTGTTATCTTATCATTAACTTTCAGGTCAGAAGCCAAGACATACATAGGATTATTGACATTTGTCGCGCCACCGGAGTTATTCGCTGTATACGATGTGCCAGTACCCAACAGCAAGTTAGTACCAACTGCACTGTCATTAACTTGTTGTTGAACTTGTGCTACTGTACTGTTAAATCCATTAACCGTATTTTGCAGAATGCTAATGTTTTGTTTATTAGTACCATTATCAGCTTGCAAACTCCCGATTTCACTCTTAAAGCTAGTCGAATCCTGTTGCAGAATACTAATATCACCCTGAACATCTGTTATACTATTTTGAAATTTACTTGCACTTGTCTGCAATAAACTGATATTGCCATTAGCATCTTTTATAGCATTAGCATTAGTAGTTATATCTTTTTTAGCAGTAGCCAAATCTGTTTGAGCTTGTGAAATATTAGATTGTGCAGTATTGATATCTTTTTGTGCTTTACTGATTGCACTACTATTGTCACTGACAGTATTTTGCAATGTAGTCAAACTATTGGCTATTTGTTGCGCCTGATCAATCACCGTGCTGGCATCATTTGCTGCTTGTTGTGCTTGAGCAATTGCGGACGCAGAATCGTTAATCGCTTTGTTTGCATCCACACTGGCATCGCTAGCTTTATCTGCAGCTGCGTTTGCAGTATCAATACCAGTTTGTGCCTTAGCCAGTGCTTGATTGCCTGTTTCAACAGCATTATTTGCATTTTGCTTAGCAACATTGGCATCGGACATGGCTGTATTAACTTTTTCTGATATTTCTGTACCAGTCAAGTCATCAACTTTTTTAATCCATTTACCAGTTCCATTTGGCTGTTTCTCATATAGCCACATTTCGACTTTATTGCCATTTTGCTTGTACCATAAATCACCGATTTTTGCATTTGCGGGAGCTACTGTTATATCTGTTCCATAGATATAATTACCTGTTGCCCCTTGACGTCCAGCTAATTGCTTTACAACTTGTGACAATGTACCTGAATACGAATAG
This sequence comes from Liquorilactobacillus ghanensis DSM 18630, assembly GCF_001435235.1. Taxonomy (GTDB): domain Bacteria; phylum Bacillota; class Bacilli; order Lactobacillales; family Lactobacillaceae; genus Liquorilactobacillus; species Liquorilactobacillus ghanensis. The sequence goes on from NZ_AZGB01000009.1 coordinate 21,579, forward strand.
CTGCTACTAGAGGTTGAGGTCTGATCTGCTTTAGAAGTTGCCGATAAACTACCATCAAAAGTCATAGTGTATGAATTGTTAGGTACATTAAACTTATTGCCCTTAGTGTCCTGGAGAGTCAACCAGTCGCCAGCTTCAACGGCTGGATTACCAAACCACGTTAATGAGTATGGATAAAATGTAATGTCCTTAATGCTATTCCAAACGGCATCCAGTCTATCCTGAGTCATTAGATTATTAGTTATTTGAATCTGAGAACCAGCAGTTGAACCGGCTTGCAAGGTTGTTGTATTTTCACTACTTTCACCAGTTGAATCTTTAGTTGTCGTTGTGACCTGGCACTGAATTCCACCTATCTGGTAAGTAGCTTCGTTTTTAGTTAAACCAGCTTGTAAATATTGGCTAGGGTCTAAAGTATAGCTTGCATCAGTAACTTGCCTAATAGTCAGTTTTCCATCACGGTCAAAAGTAGCAAAGCCACCGTAAAATTGTGCTATCCAGCCAATAGCTGTACAGTAACTTTGACCAGTAATTGAACTAGGCAAATCTTGTAAAACAGGTAATCTTGCAATATCATCAGTGTTTAATGCAACACCTGCCATGTTCGCTATTTCAGCAATCACATCTACAACTTTAGCTGGATAAGTTAACTTAGATGTATAAGTTCCCTGCATAACGCACATCTGATCATATGCTTTAACCGTTGTTGCATCATTGTTCCGATCCATCGTAATCTCATCGCTAATAATAAAAATACCTAACGGAGCATATTCATATGTTCCATCAGGCAACTTAATTCCTATCTTAGCTGTTACTTTGAATCCTTGTTTCAATCCTTCAACTAAATGAGCAAAAGCAACTGTAATATTGTTTTCATAGGTTGAACCAATGCTAAAAGTATCACCAGTCCAAGCACCAGAATCGTAACCGATTGAGGTAATATCTGCTGTCCCATATTCTGTGCTTTTTCCATTGCTATCAGTAATGACGACTTTTGCATCAAGCGTTCGCTCGGTAGCTCGCCATGCTGCTAATGCGGCATCACTTTGTGTTATCAATTTAATTCACCTCCTTACTGTTCAATAAAATCTGCAGATAAATTTTGCCAAACATATTCAGATGTCACTGGATTAAATGTGTAGACAGGCGTCGTTCGGTCACCTGTGTAAAATGTTTTAGTGACCATGCTGCCTTCTTGTGGATCAAGGTATGAACAAGAAAAAAACTGCCCTGAAATAGCTTTTAAAATCACGCTACATTCAGAAACAGTTAACGGTCCCCATTCAATTGTTAGTTTACGTTTTATTGCTACTCGATCCCGGTGCAACAATCCATTGGCATCCCTATCAGCTTTAGCATCAATATCCTGAACTGCAACTGATAAGGTTTTAGGGGCTTTCACCTGTGCCCCATTGATTGATAGATAATAAGCCATAAGTTACTCACCTCCTAAAGATTTAGCATGTTGCGGTGGTTTTTAGCATTGACTGCGTTGATACCTTTAATTGCCGCCTCACCAAATTTATCATTGCCCACATTCAACGTTAAATTAATGTTGATTGGCTGATTAGAATTTGTACCACCAAGATTATTCATTTGTAATCCTTGCATTAAAGCATTAACAATCGTGGTGCCAAGTTCACTAACACCACCACCAGACATATTAGCAGCTGTTGATTGCGTTGAAACAGAATCAACAGCTGCTAAAGAAATTGGATTAGTCAAGCTTTTAGGTATCTGAAATCCGTTACTAAAGTTGACCCCAATAAATTTCAAGGCTTGCTGAATCAAGTCGAGAGTACGTTCTTTATTGGTTAATGGTAAAACAATTTCAGGTTTATTGCCCTCAAACAATGGATATAGACCTTGTTGATCACCATAACCACCGTTTTCATAGCCATGACCATGACCGATAACGCCAAGCATACCTGTCCGTCCGTAACGATGAATTGCATAGTTAATACCGGCAAGCATATTATCGTAGCCCTTCCAAATATCGTTGAAACCAGATAGATGATAAGCTGCAAAAGTAGGCGGCTTAACTTGTAGTAGCCCTTCAGCGTGTCCATCAGATAAACCATCAGTGCCACCCATAGCTTTCTCGTTGCCACCAGATTCAGTCTGGATTTGCCGAACCCAAGCACTAACATAATTAGAAGTTGTTGGCAGTCCTAACTTAGCAAGTGCTTTTTTAACAGCATCTGTCCAACCTGATGCACCAGGACCAGTTTGTGTACCAACACCAAATTTTTTCATGATGTTTTTAGCCCAACTCATCAAGCCATTTTCTTCCGTTTTAACGGTTCCCTTAGCTAAATTGGTCTGCATAGTTGACCAACTGTAATCGTAATCCATGAACTTGTTAACCATGTAATCAAGCAATTTCTTAGGGTGCGAAACATCTGAAAGAATACTATCAAACTCGTCTGTTACGCCATCCCACATATCACCAATTCCGCTTCCGATTCCGCTAAATAGATCGGCCCAATTAATTTTAGATAAAGCATCAAGACCACTAAAATCAAAATCGAAATCACCAATTCCACCAGCATAATGTGGCATGATCTGGCTCATTGTTTTTTGAGTTTCAGAAGCAGTTTTAACTTTCGTACCTTTAGGCAATGGCAATACTAAGTTTCGAACATCTGGGAAAATTCCTTGCTTACCATTTGGTAATTCAAATGATTCACGATAGCTTGGCCCTTGCTGGTCATTGACCATAGCTAATCCACCAGGGTGGCTATTTGTACCTTTGGCCCAGTTGAATATTCCCCAACTAAGACCGCTTGCACCAACTTTTTTCAGAACCCAGTTAATACCATCCTTAACTTTGTTAACAGCTTTCTTAACAGGTGATTTAATCGCATCCGCAACATCGTTCATAGCATTTTTAATAGCACTTAGACCATTGCGAACACCTCTAGCAATATTACCGCCTAAGCTACCAGCCCAACTGAATAAGTTTTGAGCCGTACCACCACGGAATTCTGAAATCCAACTTCCTATTGCGGAACCTGCTTGTTGAGCTAAAGAACGTGCACCATTGACACCACTTCGGACTGTACTACCCAGGCCACTTGCCCAACCGCTTATAGTTCGACTTGCACCATTGCGAAAATCATTGACCCAGTTACCTAAGGTGCTTCCTGCTTGTTGTGCTAAATTTCTAGCTCCATTAATTCCACTTCTTACTGTACTACCAAGTGATGAAGCCCATTTGCTTGCAGTTTGGCTAGCTCCACTTCGAAAATTATTGACCCAGCCGCCTAATGTTGTACCAGCCTGTTGAGCTAATGATTTTGCTGTATTAACACCATTTCTTACAACTGTCCCAAGTCTTCCAGCCCAATCAGACATCAATTTATTCGCACTATCATGAAAATTGTTAATCCAAGTGCCAATTTTGCTACCAGCATCTTCAACTAATTTTTTCACGCTTGAAGCTTTATCTTTCGCTCCAGCAACCGCATCATGAACCAACTGCCCCAATCCTGCAGCCCAGCCAGACATGGTCTTGTTTGCATCTGACTGAAAGTCATTAATCCACGTACCAATATTATTGCCTGCATCGTGAATTAGTTTCTTAGCATCAGACGCTTTATCTTTAGTTCCATTAATCGCATCACTAATTAGTTGGCCTAAACCACTAGCCCAACCGGACATCTTTTTACTAGCACCAGACTGAAATTCTGAAATCCAGTTTCCAATGTTTTGACCAGCCTGTTGAATATCTTTTTTAGCATTAGTAACGTGTTTCCCGATCGTTGTACCAACAGATTTAGCCCAATCAGCAGCTTTACCAGGTAACTTTGAAGCCCACTTAGTAATACTTTGACCAACTGATGTATCTTTCAAGAACCAAGTTGCCACTCCAGCTATCGGATTGATAATGGTTACAGCAGCTTGCGCCCAGTTCTTTTTGAGCCAAGTTATGGCATCACCCAGCCATTGTGTTATTGATTTATAAATGTCATTACAGAAATCTCTGAATTTCTTATCATGCTTATATAATTCAACTAAAGCAGCAACAACAGCGGCTACTGCGAGAGCCAACAATACATAAGGATTAAGATCCATAACAGCATCTAAAGCATCTTGCGCAACTGCAGCGGCTTTGCCCCAAATGCTCCAGTTTTTAAACGCTGTCCAAATATCCTTTAAAGAACTAGCGAAACTTACCCATTTTAGTTTAGCAAATCCCCATAATTCCTTAGTAGCCGCAACCGCCTCTTTTAAATCATCCAGGCCTGTTATTTTGCTAAACCAACTAGAAACTATTGATTTTAGACCACCACTTTTTTCAATGTTTTTAACGATATTAGTTAAATCAGTTCCTAAGCTAGCATATGCTTTAGTAGTATATTTAACAGCCATCAATGCAATAATTGTTGACAGAATCCACTCAACAATAGTTTTGTGTTTGGTTGCCCAATCAGACAGTCCACTTAAAGCGCTTGTTAAAGTTTTAAGTGCATCAACAATTACCCCACCAGTCCATTTAGCAAGTGGCTGTAAAAAGTTATTCCATAACCAACTAAACACAGGCTTAGCTGCACTAATAATGCTTCCAAGCAATTTCAATGCTGCAGCTACTAAATTTAAAAAGTTAGGAATTAGCTGTGTAATCGTAAACTTAGCTAGTGGCAATAATACATTCTTATAACCCCAATCTAAACCATCCCACACATCTTTAGCAATTGGTCTAATAGCTTGTAATAAGTTATCAATGGACTTTAAAAGTGGAGCAAAATTAAGCTTAGATGACCATTGGACAGTGTAATCAGCCATATCTTTTAAAGCACCTGTTATATCACTAACCATACCAAGTAATGTTTTAAAAATTGATGTGCCTGTATTACCATGTTGCCAAGCTTTATCAAATTGACCTGCAAAATTACCAATTGTTTGAACTACATCTTTGGCAATGCCTAAGATGTCAGATAAAATCTTTTGGCCAGTGCTATCGTTAAATGCATTCTTGAATGATGTAGCAATATCATTCAGCAGATCAATAACCTTTGTAGCTGATGTAATCAAAGCAGAAAATACTTTCTGACCAGCATTCCCTTTGTTCCAAGCCTCATCAAACACCTTAGCAATTCCATCAAGTGTCTTAATAAAGGTATTAACAAGCGTCAACATTGCTTGAAATAGCTTAGTGCCAGCATCTCCATGTGTCCATGCATTATCAAAGGCTTTTGCTATATCACCAATTATCTTAAATATGTCAGTTGCTAGTTGAATTAAGTTAGCAAATATTTTTTCGCCTAACCCATTATCATTGAAAGCCTGTCTAAACGATGTGGCTATATCATGCAACAACCTCAACACATCATTTAAAGAATTGAACATCGTTTGGATTAAATCGGTACCAGCATCGCCATGACGCCATGCCTCATCAAAGGCCTTACCAATATCTCCAATGATATTCAGTAAATCAGCCACCAATTGCAGCAGATTTTCCATGGTTTCTTTGCCAGTGCCATTAGTCCAGACATTCATAAACGATTTGCCAACATCTTTGAAATCTTTTCCTAATTCGTCAGCTGCGTATTTAGCAGCATCCATTACATCTTTGCCCTTAGCATCCCAGGCTTCTTTCATTGGATCGAACAATTCGCCTAATATCTTTTTAAGTTTCTTGGCTGAGTCCGCTGCTGAATCAAAAATAGTGTTAGGCGTGTTATCAAAGTTAATGCCGCTATCATCACCCGCATCTCCTGCATCATCAGCACTTTCAAGTGGCGTTGATTCTGGTGCCGGTTGAGTCGGTGTTGAATCAGGTGCAGACTGTGTTGGAGTTAAATCCGGTGAAGAAACAGTCGGTTGTGCTTGATAGGACTCAAGAGCTTGTTTTTCAGGTGCTTCAAGATCATTAGCCTGATTTTTATCAAGAACATTTAATTCATCAAATCCCATTAAAGTGTTTGATAAATCTTCAGCGGCTTTCTTTTGCTGTTCATATGATTCTGCCGCTGCTTTATTTGAAGCTGTAATTTGAGCGTTATCAGCTTTAACCTGAGCAGACGCTTGTCTGTTTTGTTCTCTGATTTGCTCATTTTCATGCTTAGCGGACAATTCTTGTGCACGGTTTTGTGCTTGAATTTGTTCATTTGCCTGTTTAACAGCTGCTGCTTGTTGCCTATTCTGAGCTTGGATTTGCTCGTTAGCTTGCTTAACAGCTTCGGCCTGCTGTCTGTTTTGCTCTTTAATCTGTTTGTTGGCTTCTTTGATTTGATCAGCTGCTGCTTTTGATGCTTTAGAGGTGTCATTCATTGCTTGAATTTGTGAATACAAACCAGAAGCACCTTTTTTAGCAGTAGAATAACTCATTCCAAACAAAGCAGATGTAAATTGAGCTATCCAGGATGTTGCTTTTGAAATTGCTGACATCATAGCATTGATAGCAGGTAAAGCAGCACTATAAATTGGATAAAATGCAATCATCAAATTAGCTTTGATCTGATTTAAACTGCTAGCAAATTGCTGATTGGTTTTAAGCGCTGCTGCCATTCCACCAGTCAATTTAATAATTCCGTTATATAGCAAGCCATACACCAGGAGCATGGATGGCAAAAACATTAGCTGCGATTTAATGCTACCTAAAACACTGTAGTAATCACGACCAGATCTAGTTGCCCGATTCATCGATGATTCACTACTGTTCCCAAACATATTCATTCCACTCGTTGCTTCACGAATAGAACTGCCAATGTTTCGCATTCGATTGCCAAAGTTACCCATCGAACTACCTAAACGGCTAAAAATGTTTGATGATTTGCTTGCAGTAGCTTCAGTTGAATTTAATTCAGTACTAATTTGAGCAAGTGCTGATTTCAGTGGCTTAGCACGATCTTCGACATAGGCATACGACTGTGCTAATTCATCGTTCGCATTAATGAGCTTACTCATTTTGTCTCGTGTAGACATCATCGAGTTTTCAAGTGAAGTTAAATTGCTTTGAGTACGTTTATTACCTGGTGCAATTTCAGCAGCACCCTGTGTATCTTGATATGATTGCTGCAATCTTTTTAGTTGATTACGCAAGGTATTGATTTTTACTTCATTTTCGTCCATTGCTGAAGCAATTCTTTTAAGCGAATCGGGAATCGCATTGAATTCACGCTGCATTGCCTGAGCTAATGCTTTAGCTTGGTTTTGATACCTGGTCATTTGAGCTTGTGCTGAAGCTACTTGGTTATCAATCTGAATACCTTGCTTGCCTTTTTGTTGATCATTGCTTAATGAATTTTTTTGGCTAAGCAATTCATTGACTTTAGACTGTGCAGCACGTGCTTGATCCATTTTGCTATTAATTGTTGAAATTACTGAATCAAGGTCTTTCTTAACTTTCTGTTGGGTCCCGCTAAACATCTTCCCAGCATTTTGAGAAACTTTGCCAGCACCTTGATTTGCACTTTCAGCCGCCCGATTAAAATAACTACTAACAGTTTCATTCATCTTAGCTAACTGTTGTTGTACTTTGGCTAAACCTTTTGACAAGTCTAGGTTACTTTCTGTTTTTTCCATACTGGACTTAGTTGTACCAGATACTTTCATACCAAAATTACTAAAAGCTGACTGAATCTTATCAAGAGTTGGCTGCAGCGCTTCAGTATTAACTTTAAATAACACTTCAAGTTCTTCTAATTCCAAGTTATTTTCCCCCTTTCATTAACTTTCTAGCATTTTTAATTTGAGTTGCTCTAGCCATTAGAGCCATTTGTGTTTTCTTCCACTCAGGCACCTGTTCAGTCTGTTTTGATTCATTCAAAAATGGATAAGCTTCTTCCAATTTAGGCATTTTAGCTGGATCATTAAATGCATATGCAATTAGATTAGCTTGCTGGTGATCCATCATCGCTTTAAACTTCATCTCATCTACTCGGTTTTTACGATTAGCAAGTGTTTGAACCATGATTTCTTCAAAGCTCATCTCCCAAAATTGCTCAGCATCTACACCATATTGAACAGCTAACGGATAAATAGCTCTTAGTAGTTCACTAACTGTCTGGTATTTTACTGATTGTTGTCCAGTAGACTCAGTTGAGATTCCGAAATTGTCTTCGAAGCCGAAGCCTTTTTGCCGAAAAAACCTGATTCCTGGAATAAATCAGTCAATACCTGAAAAAGTTCCATCGGTGAATGCCCCTCATCAAGATATTTCTCAAATGCTTTAAAAATATCATTATCGGTAACTCCGTGAGTTTGATTTGCACCTTGCAATACAATCAAAATTTCATTGATTGGTGGTAATTTCATCTCACCATCTCCAGACATAAACAGTGACATCATTGACTTGCCTAAACGTTTTTCAATTTCCAAAATGTCACGTGCTGCAAGCTTTAACTCAAGGTTTAAACCGCCAAAATTAAATTCTTTAGTTGCTTTTTTTACTGTCATTAAATATTCCTCCTAAATCCGTTTCATCTTTCTCGTCTCTGTTTGCGTTGTTGAATCGATTAATTAAGTTCTAACTTCCAGCCGGCGAAGTTGGTACTGTGAATGCTGGTACTGGAACGTGGTCACTAGCATCCTCACCAATATCAGTTCCTGCAACAGAATCATAAAATGCTTCATATGTCCCGGCTGCGTAATCCCCTGCGGTCAAGGTCGTTAATGTTACAGATTTAGCACCCTTAGCTCCTGCAAATAACGCATGGGTTGTAGGATTGCTAATCTTCAAGTACTGATTACTTCTATCAACTGAATTATCAGCATCAGAACTAATTACAGTAGATGTAGCTGTTGGCGCTACCGTGACCTCAGCAGGGGCTATTATTTTGACGGTGCTGGTGCTGAAGGTGTACCGAAATCAGGCCCATCAGAAACTACTACCGTGATTGTGAAACCCATTGCCCCATTAACAGCCACATTCTCAATTTTCAAGGTGAATGACCCTTGGAATGTTGCTGTCAGCCCATCTGGAAATGTTACTTTCCAATAGTACTGCGTTTGGCCATCACCCTGAGAAACAAGGCTAGAAAAGTTGCTTCCCTTATAAACACAAGAAAATGCTAAGTTCTGTGTGTTTTGAATACCGGCTACACTCTTTTTCTTTGTATCAGACAAGTCGGTGACATCAATAGTTTCAGGATCCGCACCAATGTCAGGCGTAGTTTTGATACCTGCAATTGGAGTGAAAGCTTTATTATCTGTAGAAATTGCTAGCGTTGTTCCTGTTGCAGCTAAGCCTTCACTTGCATCAACTGCAAATTTTTGTAAATCAATCATTTTAAGCATTAATTGTTCCCCCTTATTTTTCGTAAACTCTGTTCATCGCGTTATCCACGATTCCTGTAAATTTGATAAACACACGTGATATACCACTCAAATTTTCATCGCCCACATCATTAGAAAAGCCCATAGCAGAAAATTTCGCTATGAGCTGATTGGTAATACCTGTTAAACTTCCTTGATCTAAAAATAAATCAATTGTGATTGTCCATTTTGTTAGCAGTTCGTTCATATCTGAATCTCTAAAATGAGATTTATGTTGAGTTGAATAAATGGCAACCGGATAAACAGTAAACGTATCAGGATAACTGGTAGTAACTAACTTAATATCTGCAATCGACTTAATAGTCTGATAAGCTATCGTCTTCATATTAATTATTTCCATTAGTTATCCTCCCAACTTATCGTGTAAGGCTCTGTTTATTCGATTAGCAACTATTTTGTCAGCTTCAGAAGACGTTTGATCAATAGCTGGCGTTAAAAATTGTCTTGCTGGTTGACCTTTAGTCCGATAAAACTTCTTTCCTTTAATCGTGATTACTGGCATCCCATAAACTTCATTTAAATCAACGTCTACCTTATCAGCCGGAATGAACCAAGGCGTTTGCCGATATGATGGTTCAAAACCATCTGGCAGTTTTTTCGGTGACATTTGGCCAACAAGCCCAGTTCCTAGCTCTCTATACCATGCAACTGCATTATCGGACCAAACACGACCAACAATCTTTCCGTCTTTTTCAACTACTTCATACTTCAAACTTCGAGCTAATTCACCATTGCCATGCTTTATAGATGATTGAAGCTCTTTAATTGCATAGCCTTCAGCCTTTTCAGCTACATCAAAAGCGCCATCCCAAATTGCATCGTGAAAAATGCCAGGTAATTTCTGTAGCTTTGCTTTTAAGCTATCCATTCCTTTGATTTCAAATTCAGCCATCTTGATCACGCTTTTCGAGAGTTATATTTTTGTGCGTAGCAAATGTTTGTACCTGATTAATCAAATAGTCTGGATCATCATCCTTGCTAACATTCAAACAGATGCCCCAATTTTCACTCTGATTTTCATTAAGCACATTGCCTTGATACTTGCATGACTTAATATACTTAAGCTGCTTTCCCCATACTTGTGCATTAACTTGACCACCAGCACTTTGAACGTTCATCTTGATTTCAATCGGATCTGACCAACCGCCTGTGATAACATTGCCCTCATCGTCGGTTGTCTGTTGTGGCTTTCTCACATAAGCAGTAGTCAAATCGGTAGGCCTTAATCTCATGAAAATCCCCTCACTTTACCAACTCGGTATGGTGCAAGTGACGATCGAATACTAGCAGGAATGCCAGTTTCAAAGGTTCGAGTTACGCTACCTTCAATTCTTTCAATTTCGCCTTCATCGGCTTGCTGGTTATACATGACAATTGCTAGCCGCTTGGCTTGAATCAAGATTGGTGCAGTTAAATTAGCTCGTCCTGTGTAATCAAGGCACATCTGAATTGCATCATCGAACATATCTGAAACAACTGCTGCATCATTTGAATCGGCAGCCACTCCTAAGCGTGCATACAACTTTGTAAGTTGACCCGCCTTATCTGGCGGACTTGGTGTTGGCATATACAATCACCTCTATTTTTTAATTGACTGTTTGTCTTTTTTGGCTGAATCAAGGCAAACAAAAAGCTTATCATTGAAATGTTTCTGATCAATGACAAGCTCTTCATTCTTTTTATAACGTTTACCATTATGCCGCACTGGCATATCTTTGACTCTAACTTTCATTTAAAGCACCTCTTAGGCTAAAACTTGTGCCTGGAATACTTCGTCAGCTGCTGCGAATGCAGGTAATGCTACAGCCGAAGCCTTTTCCCATGTACCGATTGGGTCATGTGATTCGGTATAAATCATGTCATAAACATTGCCCACAGCATTTACTTGTGCCGAGCCATTAAACTGCGCCAGTTCTTCCGGTGTTGGTCCGAACACTTTATTGCCTAATGGATCATCATTCATTAAAACAATCCGATTTTCTGGGAAGTAACGGTTTGAAACGCCCTTGCCATCTTTGTATTTCTGATCATAAGTCCGAATGATTGGCAAACCTTGCAATTGCATGAATGCATCGAATTCAGCTTGTCCAAGAGCGCGTGTTGAAGTACCAAACACTGCCTGTAACACTTTAGCGTTAGTGGTAATCAAGCGGTATACCTTGCGAGATGTTAAAGCACGTGTTGGTGCAATATCAAGTGAATCACACCAGCGAACGATATCTCCTAAGATATCAGCATCGGCATTATCCCATGTAGCTGTGCCAGACAATGCTTCTTGATGAGCTGATGGCACACTATAATCAAGTGAGATACTCAAATTACCATTTTCATCTGCTAAGAGTGTTTTACCAGTTGCTAAAACGTCCATTGACATCTTTTCAACGCGAGCTAAAACGCCTTGATTAAGTACATCAAAGTCATTAAATACGTGTTGTTTAAGGTATGCACCTTCGGCTGGTGTCCGTGGGTTAAGCAATGCATATAAATTTTGTTCTTTAATCTGCATTTTGCGTTTGATCAAAGCTAATTCAATAGCCTTTTCTGATGCTGTACGGCTACCAATCTCAGCTTCTGCATCAAAAGCTGCTACTGAAGCAATGATTGGTACACGTGTCTGACGGTTCAATACATCAACAGTTAGTGAGTTGACTTTAGTTGCTGGAAACAGTGAATCGCCTAGAAATGGTGCATACTGACGATTTAACGAAAAGTCAATTAAATCGTGTTGTGAAAATAAATCTCCGATTGTTGTCATTACTAAATTCCCCCTTTATTATTTTCCAGTTGTAGTTCCATTTGCTGGCGCAGCCGGTGTAGCAGCCTCATCAACAAAACTGATTCGTTTTAATGCAGTAATAGCCGCTGCAGCTGGTTCAACTGGTAACTTCTTGCCATAGATGAAGCCATCAACAATAACTCCAACTGGTTGAGCACCGTTTGTTACATCGACCTCATCAATTGTTACCCCTTCAGCAGATGCATCATTGGTTGGATAAACGGTACCTGCTGGAATCACCTTGTGACCACGTCCATCAGTTGTTACAGCGTAACTTGTTGAATCAACCTGGCGTGGAAAAGATACAAACTTTTCTGAAGCTAAGAAATTAGTTTCGTTGACTGTTTCTGTTGCTTTAACATAAGCCATTTATATTTCCTCCCTTTATTTAGTAGCCCAAAAATTCGTTTTGATAGGCTGCTGTTGCTTATTAAATTGTTCTGCGACTGTCGCTCCTTCAGATTTCTTTGCAGCATTCGTTGAGCCTGGAACAGATGTACTTGAAGCAGCAATACGTTTATCAATTGCTTTTTGTAAGCTATCAGCAAACACTTTTGACACATTCTTGTATGCTTCTTCAAGCGCATCATCATCAGACAAAACACCTTCACCAAATACACTGATCAGCCCAGTTGGTAAATCATCATTGCCAAGTCGTTCAGTAATCTTTGCACGATTCTCAACAACCTTAGCATGAGTTTGTGACTCAGCTAACTGTTTTTGAAGCTGTTCTTTATCGTATTGAGCTTTCTCCAAGTCAGTCATTTTGTCATAATTTTTTTGCTGTTTTGCTTCACTGGCTTTCTTTTCATCATGTGTCTTAATTGCACTCTGAATTAATTTGTCAGTGTATGCTTGCAGTTCTTTCTCATCAGCAAATGACTTAAATGGTTTTGATGCTGGATCATTTGGCTTAGGGTCATTAGGCTTTGGATCACTAGCATTCGGATCTACTGATTTTGGGTCAGTAGGTGCTGGATCTCCACCACTTTGACCGCCTTCTCCACCTTCAGCAAACATCTGTAAATTCATCTTTAGTAGCTTTTTCATTGTTAAAACTCCTTTCGCCCACGCATTTCTGTTAATTCAGTCCACAAAAAAAGCACCCCATGCATTGCTTACGCCCCACACATTGTGCTGATTTAATCATGATGTCTTCAACAGACCCACGCATGCTATTTAATTGTTACCCAGTTTAGTGACATTTGGCAGGTCAAAAACTAAGCATATCCAATTTTCTTCTTTATGCTTTTTTCCAATAACTTTCTTTTTTTTATTAATTTTTCTATATCTTTTCCTACATCCAAATCACGATACTCTATTTCGCCTTTTTTTCCTTTCAAATACTGACTATATTTATCGGAAATATGCCCCCATCCATTTAACAGATTTAGGCTCTTTTTATATATATGATTTGGAATATAAAATTCTTTTTCATACAAAAAGCTTACAGTTTCATCTAATATGTCTTCAAGTTCTTGAAGCCCATATTCCGATGGTGCCCTGTTGCCCCAAGATTCAACGGTCTTTATTTTTTTATATGCTTTTAATATGAGAGCGGATTGTTTCTCTATTTGTTTTAATTTAAATTCTAACTTTTTTACTCTTATTGCACTTCCAATATAAGCTACCGCTATTGGTATCGCTATATACAACAATAACCATTTTAATGCTTGCCATAAGTTTGGATTATCATACCAAGGAGAACTAGCTTTCACAGCCCCTAGCAAAAATATTTCCATTTCCATCACCTCACTAATAATATAGCAAAGTGAGAATCTTATGTTAACTAATTTCAAAAATAATATTTCTTATTTTCAAACTTCTTATAAGCGTCAAGATACAATTCATTCTTATCGCCGTTAAAAGTTGCTTCATAGTACATTCCATCGTTCAACGCGGTACTTAGTAGTGCCTTGTTGTTTTGAAGTGTTTTAGATAGCCACACAACATTCAACTGAAACATTATCTGTTTTATCTAAGTGTTCATTAGCATAATTTACAACCAATTCCTTACACTTATCGATAAATTTTTGATTATCCATTTTTATTTTTCTCCTTATTTAATTATAAATTTTTAAAAACTAGTTTATCAGCTTTTATAGTTCCGCTTGTTATTTTCTGACTTTCTAAGGACGATGAACCAATTACCTTTTCTGCAAAGCTCACCTGTACTGGCTCGTAAGTTTCTTCAAAAATATCTGGCTTGCATGGATAAAACTCCCCATGAACCCCTTTGATAATATAGTCATTCTCGCTAGCAGTCATTATGCCTTCAAGTGTTGAAATCAAAATTCTTTCAACTTTTCCAGATTTGAGTCCAATTGAATATTTAGCATGAGTATCTTTCAAAAAATTCTGAACTTCTGTTAAATTCCGCTCATTTGGTAAAAATTGAACTGCTTCAATAACTACTGGCTTCTTTTGATATTTCATTTTTGACAACCTCCTTGGTGATTTTATTTTATGTGCATTCACATTTAGAGTGAAAACTAATTAAGTGTGTCGATAATTGACCTGACTTGTTTTTCTAAAATGTTTAACTGTTTTAAAACGCTAGTTAATTCTTGTTTGGCTTTTTTATTATTTCTTCGATATTGGCTTCCTAATATATCTCGTTCATCAACCTCCAAGATTCTTGAAATTGGAATAATTAAACTAGATGGCAACCTTCTTTCTCCACGTTCGTAATTTCCGAGTGCAGTAGAAGTAATTCCTATTTTTAAAGCTAGCTCATCTTGAGTCATGCCGATTGCTTTTCTTATCTTTTTAACATTAGTTCCAATTCCATTTTCCATTCCTTGCAACCTCCTAAAATATTGCCATTAACACGCACAACCAAAATAAAACGACAAAAAATGCCATGCACCCACAGCCGCTACAACAACGCATAATTATCAACCTACCTTCACACAAAAGTTAAATAACCATTTAATATCGAATCTGAAGATTTTAGCTACAAGTGCCCATAAAACTAGCAGTTTATGGTGTTTTACATTGATTTTAATTTTTAAATCACTTGGTTTGAATGTTTTCATGACTATTTCTTCCTTTCACTGTTAATTATCTGCTCCCAATCACGATAGGTTTTGTCCTGGTCAATCTTAAACTGCTTGCCAGTATTCGGATTGTTTGCTGTTCGTGTGTCTGCATACTCACTACTTGCAAAATGTACAACTGGTGTGGTCCGACAATGTGGATGAAATGGATCCAGAGTTATGCCAACTTTGGCTTCACTAACTTTGAACACCTTACCATCCATATGCCTACAAATAGCCGACGTACGTTTATCCAAGACTGCTACTAACTCGTATTCTTCAATACCTCGCTGTTTCCAACCAGCTACTTTAGTTGTGCTGTGAAAGAAATTAGCTTCTGTTCTAATCAATCGCTTGGCATTAGCCATGCCACTGCCGAACTCCTCAGATATAGCCTTGGCCATATCTCGTTCACTCATCCAACTCATTTGTTGAGCAGTAAACAGCTCACTCAGTCGTTCAGCCAGTTTGTCAGTATTATGCCAAATACGTTGCGAATAGTTCCTGCCGTAAAAAGGTGTATTGAGTGCTGCTTTAACATACTTGCCTGATAGTTCTTTAAAGCTCGTTATCGCCTTTTCTGGTACTGCTTTAACCTTAGTAACCTCTTTACCTGTTTCAGGATTTAATATGCTAATTTGCTTGGTTTCTTTGTCAATCTGGGGCACATAACCTTTTTCAAATAGCTTCACATCTTTGCCAACAGCACCAATCACACCTTCAGCAGTCGCTTCATTCCAGGCTTGCTGAATAACTTTTGTGTATAGATCAGTTGACTCCTGCACTTCCACGCTTGAAACCTGTTTGACAGCAATGTATGACTTAGCTTTCAACTCTTCCAAGCGAGTTATCCGTTCTTTAGCAGCTAGTGCTGACAGATAATCAGTAACTTGTTTCTTTGACTCGCTATCAGTAATATTCTTGGCTAATGCTCGCAGAGTTACTAACTCAGTGGGACTGACATGAGTATTCAGAATTTCTTCCACTTGAGCTTCAGTGTATGGACCATTCGTGAAATATCGGCGGTAAATCTGTTGTACTTCACCAGTTAAATAGTTTTGCGCACGAATATAAGCATTAGTGATTATCGGTATTTTGTTATTAGCAGCTTCATGTGACTTTTCTTCATTGCGGATTGCACGCAACTGCCAGTAAGTTAACTTTTTCTTGTCTGCCAATAATCACACCTCCTCGTCAAAACAAAAGCATCAGCAAGTAAATTAACCAAACTATGTTTATTATTCCCAAAACAACTAGAATGCCAATCAATATATTGATAATCTTAATTAAGTCCATGGCGAGTCCTCATATCCGAACGAGTAACCAGCAATATAATCAAAGCTAAAAGCTGCATCACGTTTAACCAAATCCGATTGAGAAAAGTAGGTGAAAGTTAAAAGTGAACCGCGTCCAGTGATTTTAACATCTTTAAATTTCGCAGTCTGACCATTCTTGAACCAGATTATTAAGGAGCCTTTCTTAGAGTTGCCATGAAGCAGATTTTCAATAGTAGTATTACCTAATTCAACTATTTTTCTAAGCCTTTTAGGACTTGGCAAGCTCTCATCTTTTTCCCACCTTGATACAATACTTTTCGCAGCAGGGGGCGTAAACATTTTTCCGAAATCTTCCATAGTCATTCCAAGCGACAATCTGATTCTTTTAATGTTTTCACCAATTAAATCATTTGCCATATACTGTCACCTCCAAGTTTTTGGGATACTCCTTACTAATTTCTTTTAAGCTATCAAGCAGCAACTTACATAACACTTTGTTACCTAACGTTGGTGGTATCAAGCTAACTTTTAAACCACTTTCTTGATATACAACTGTATTGGATAATTCATTAGCAACAGACTCACTTAAAACTGAAACAGCTGCACACACAATGTCTGAACCTTTAGCAGCATAATTAGCATGTCCGCTTATTTCAAATCCGATGATTTCTTTTTTACGTACAAAAAAAACAGCCTTAATCATGATTGATCATCTGATTTCTGCTGTTTGTCTACCACGTTGCCATTATCATCAACTGTTTTACCCTCAGTCGGTGCATCACCGTCAAGCGCTTGTTGTTGCTGCTGAATATTCTCTTGCTTTTCTTGATTTAACTCTTTAATCATTTCGTCTGGGTCATTTTGACCAGGCAACCAACTCAATGCAACCTTTTGAGGAATTACTCCATCAGCATTCTTAATGTCGCCAATAATCGATGACATATCAACCGGAATATTGGGATTAATATGAATGATTGCACCATTGGCATCGCATTGCTGTCCTTTGAGAGTTAAAACATTTTGCATTAGTTGCATGCGCCTGCGTATTCCTTTTGCGAGATAGCGTTCTTTAGTAGCCAACAGCTGATACAACCCAAACAACTTGTACTTAATTGCCACACCACTGGCATTACTTGAAAAGTTTTGATCCAACAAGTTAGGCACATATGTCATTTGTAGAATATCATTTTTGATTGAGTCAGCTAGCGTTTGCATTTGTGACTCATCGAAAGACTTAGTCAGCCACTCGACGTCTGCCGCATTATCGCCTGTCTTAGGCGGTGCTTGAATAACTGAGTGTGCTTTGTCAATACTATTTTCATCATCTAATGTGAATCCAAATAGGACTAGAATAGCATCAACAAAGTTTCGCTTATCGGTTATTCGATCAGATTGCAATTCATTGTACGCATCAATTAAACTAATTGCTTGTTCAAAATCACCTTGTTTTTCTTCGTTATTTTGATAGCTTACGACTGGCACATCACCAAAAAAATGCGGCGTAGTTTGCGGATATCCATCAACGATATTGGTATCAGACAGTCCATATCCTATTTTTGTACGATAAGCAATAATACTTTTCTGTGTGTAAACAGTAATCAAATATCCGTTCGGGTTTCCTAACAAATCCAATTTAGGAAAATAGTAAATCCCAAATAGTGGATTATGATCAACTGTGTCGTCAGTTACTAAAACAGTTCTTCGCGGATCTAGTTTTTGAATAGCCATCTCGGTATTCTCTGCATCAGTCTTTTTAATGTATAGCAGTTCATATGCTGAACCTAATACACTTAAGTCTTTTTCTAGTTCTGTGTTGTGTGAATCAACATCCATCTCATCAAACGATTCCTGAATAGGCTTAATGTTTTTACCCTCCGCTGCAGCAATTGAGAGAGGGTTACCAGTTGTGAATCCTACATTCATATCAGTAATATACTTTGCATGATTAGCTAAAACTTTCTGATTGGCTTTTCCTAGCGTATTGCTTAGTTGCCGCTGAACAATTGTTTGATTTCCTTGATAGTAATCTTCTAGCAAGTCGAAGCGCTCAATTCTTTGCTGCTGTGCATTGATAGCGTAGTTAATAGCATCGAAGTTTGGATTATTTATATCACCAAGCAGTTCTGGATCAACTGCAACATCTGAACTTCTATCTTTTCCCCAGTTTAACAAACTAATCGAATCTATTTTAATCACCCTCTTAACCACATCGGCTTTACTGCCACCGTTGCTTTATTTAATTCGTTATGCTGACTGTAAATTGCATAACGCACAGCATCTTGCACATCATCATTAGCTTTTACTGGCATACCTGTTTTCTCGTCCCAGATGTATTGATATATCTCATCTAAGAACTTATCTATTGCTTCTTTTACAACAAAAAAGTGGCTATCTTTCATCAGCTTTGCAACTGATTCAATACCACTCAGCACACTTTTATTTGCGTTATAACAATTCAGATGTTCGCGTCTGAAACGTGCCACATGTTCTGGCCTTGCTGAATCAGCCCAGAAACGAATACGGCTACCGTATCGGCCCTGGATTTCCTTAGCAACTCTAACCCAATAATCAATCTCTTTGTACTGCTTCGTGTGTTCTTCGACTAAATAGGTGTTGCCCTGATCATCATCAGCCATAACTACGATCGTTCCTTTATGCTCGTAGCCCCAGTCGACCCCAGCATAGTAAGTCAAGTTACCTGGTAATTTTGATTTAGGAATAACCATCACATCTTTGTTAAAGTCACGATACACCATGCCCTCGCCAGATACCCACAATCCTAAAATCGAACGGTCATAGAACATTCCGCTAGGCGTTCCGGCTTTCATATGTTGAATGTAATCGTGTGGTAAAAACGTATTATCATCAAGTACAAAATGATAGCTGACTACACCGGCCTTTGGATCATCATTGTCGATATAATCAGCTTTAAGATAGTGCGTTGGTACGTCAGGGTTAGTATCACAGATAATGCGTGCATGTGGTGCTGAACAACGATTAAGAATTTCGTTGAATACTTCTTCGTTGGCTAAGCTGGCTTCATTAATGTATGCACCAAAGCTTGTCATCCCACGTATAGCACCAAGTCCAGCAATACTTCCGGTGAATGTTTGAACGACCTTAACGCCGAATAGTTTAAACGAATTGTGCTTATCAAACTTAAAATCAATACCATACTTGTTTGATAATTCCTGCAGCACGTTATTTTGGAGTGACTTACTCGAATAACCAGCCAGAATGTACATTGGCTCGTCCACGCCTAACTTGTCAGCTAGCTTTCTAACTCGCCTTAGTTCAAATAAGAACACATCGTTATCCACAACAGTTTTGCCTGAACGAACTGCGCCGTAGTTGATCAGCAAACGCCAATCTGTACGCTTTAAAGTCTGCAATACTTGAATCTGCTTAGGTGTGTATAGCTTACTTAGCGCCATCTGCGTCACCGCCTAACGCTTCATCAAGTTTATCCAGATACTTAGATACTTTTGTTTCTGTATCGTTTCCATTGTCGTTTAAGATTTTCGCTTTGGCTTCAAGTATGTTAAGCTGCTGGTCCATTAACGCAAGCTTCTTTCTCCGCTCGTCAGTTTCATCAGCAATCTTAACAAACTGTTTAATCAAGTTTCCTAACGTTGATTGGGCACGTGACAAAGCTTGCAAGTAGTTAGCTTGCTTATCCCAGGCATATTGATACTGTCTAACCTCTTTAGTTTGAGCAGGCTTGCCAGTTTTTTTATTTACAATCATTGGATTTAAATCTACTTCAGTAACATCGCTAGTAGTATCAAACTCACTAGCCACATTCATTATTTTCACTGAACGAATGATTGCAGCATATTGAATCATAATATTATTCCAAATAATATCTTCCGGCTTAGACGTGTAAATTTCTTGGACCAGTTCACGAGTATCCTCCGGAAGCCACTTGGCAAATAATCCATGACTAACCGCATTCTTATTCCCTTTCGGTGGTGAAGCATGTGGATTACCTGGATTGCCTTTGGCGTATTGATTGCCCTTCATAGAGGAACGTTCCTTTTTATTAGTAACGTTACCCTTTAAATCATCGTTCCATTTATCTTGTGACTTCCACTTGCGAATCTGTGATGGACTAATACCGAGTTCATCAGCAATATCTACTAATTTCTTTTTGCCACCTGAATCAAGCCAAATCTGTCGTGCTTGTTCTCGTTTTGGATTTCTTTTTCTAGGCATTCATGTCCACCACCTCCTGAAAGTGTTTTGTTTTGCGCATAAAAAAAGCAGCTCAATAGCTGCAAAAGTGCTAATGTTGTAATAAAGTATTTATTTCTATTTTCGCTTTCAATGAACGCATATCTTTATCTTTATCTATCTTATAAAATTTAATAAATTCAATTAGTTCTAAATATAGTGCAGATCTGATATTTTCTAATACCCATTCAGGTATTGGAACCGATTCCGTTAAATTTCCAATTGATTTTTCTTTGTCAATATCTACTAGTTTTAATATACCCGGTGCATTTGAACCATGAACCGCATCAGATGATAGCCCATATGTTCCATCATAAAACTCCCCACTTCCTAAACTCTTCATTAAATTTTTCATATTAGAGATACTCTTGTTTTCAAATGAATACCAAGATTTTTTTCTAATCTTTTTCTTTTCTATACCTTTAAAATACTTTTCATATCTTTCACAACGATCTTTATATAATTCTTCAAAATTATTAAAATTCGAATTATCTTCTTTGATTTTTTGGTCCACTATTGCCTTTAAGTGCAAAGCTTTTTTACTATCTTTTCCTAAAGATTTTATTATATTATCTGTTTTCGTTACATTTAAATATTTTTCGTGAAGGTAAAACACTTTTGCTCTTTCTATAGTGTTTTTTTGAAATATAAATTTCAAATACATTTCCTGCTCAAAGAAAGTTCGATAAAGTATAGGTATCTCTGAATATTTAGAATTTTCAAAAAGAATATTAATAGAATCAGCTTTGTTTCTTTGAGAAATTAATAGTCCTAAAATAGCAATATCAAACGTTTCAATCTTTCTTTTACTTCTGATCTTTTCAAGGACATGTTCAATAACAGATTGACAATCTTTTACAACAGAATTCAAATCCATAACATCTTCCCCTATCATAATTATTTTATCTCATAAATTATACAACAAAAATAGCAACCATCGCTGATTGCTACTGATAAAATAATTGTGGAGGTTTGATAGTTTAGCGTCATTCAGGACAAATATGTATTGCCGGATTCACACCGGCTTACAATTCAAACACCTCAATCTTATTAAACATAATAAAATTAAAATGCTTTACATCTTCTTAGCTGGTATCAGAATAAATGGATTTTTTGCGGGTTCATACCAGCTATGTGCTTTAGTCCTCCAGCTTCAGACGGGATATGCACTAACCCGCTAGTCTTTCCTAGCTGCCATTAGAATGTGAAAGGATGAAAAGTGTAAGATTACTTACAAATCCCACACTATCATTTTATGCTTTTTTCGATGAGAAAAAACAATATATAGTCTCATTTCGGCAATATTCCTTCTTCTTTCGCTAAAAGCTCCAATAACTTTTCCCGTTTCCGATAGATCTGCGCACGGCTAAGTTGAGGTTTCAATACCTTGCCGACCATGAGCCAATCGTAATAATCATTCGTACAGAATCTCAGCTTATAAATTTCTTTCTGCTGTTCAGTCATAACATCTAAAACAGTATCTCTCACGCTTCGTAAATAATATAAACGTTGCAAGTAATTGTCTTTTTCTTTAGCTTCAAGAATTTTTTCTGCTTTGTTCACAGTTACGGAGCTTCGGCCACCACCCACATTTTCATCTTCAAATTCACGAAAAGGCCATTCAATTTCAAATTCTCGTCGTTTGATTAATTTATCCACCTTTGCGATCTTCATAAAATCTGCTTCAAGCCCTGCCATTTCCTTACTTGATAATCTTTCTTCAATCACTCACTAACTCACCTCTTATCTAAATAAACAATCCAACCGCATAAAATCATAAAAGCAATTAAACATATCGACACCCACATGTTACTCATCTCCAAACTTTCCTATATGGCTTCCACAATGAGGACAAAACTTAAATCCTTGATACTCCATAGTCGGGTATTCATCCTTACAGAAATCACAATATCCATACTGTTTTTTATAATCTAAGTTCATAGACAATCCAAGCAATACTTATTCAACTGTAAATTTAGAATCAGAATCTTCAAGAATTAATTTAGCGGCAAGTCTAATTAAGGCCGATAAATCCCTATTAGATAGCCTGCTTTTTAAGATCATTTCACCCTTACTGTTAAAAACAACCTTTGCTCCATGCTTCATTCAATCACTCTCCTAGCTTGCGTCCACACACATCACAATATTTAATATCATTTAAATAGCTTTCTTTATATACATCCTTACCAATAGCCTTTACATCATGAACACATTCCTTTCTACTTTTTGGTACCCCAAGTTCATCATGGCAATACCCACATATTGTCTGCGCCTTGGTTGGAGCATCTAAAATCTGCTTAAGCTCTGCCGGTGTAAAATGAATTACTTTATCGGACTTACTGAACTTTTTAGCAGTTGGTTCTTCTTCAAACTCTTTTAGTAATGCTTCTCTAGTTTTCATTTTCGATAACCTCCTTGCACTTGGTTAAATCAACTTCTGCAAATTTTGGCCATGAGTTCATTTCTAAAATTTCATTTATAGTAAATTTATCGGCAGCCTTTTTATTAACTAACTCAATACTGGAGCTTCGCACTAAATAGTTTCCTAAAATCTTAATATAATATTCCTTCTCTTTTTCTACTTGGATCCATTCGGGGCAGTACCACGCTTTTGCGAATAAAATCTCACGGTCATTGCGATAAAGTGGATAGTCATCTTTTTTTATCCAATGTTTCAAGTGTGGATAGTAAGTGTCAGGGCTTCCGATAGCCTCAAATGCCCTAAAGAGTTCTCTTGTTCTCGTACGAATATCATCAAATTCCGCTTTCTCAGCTTTGGTAAATCTGATTTTCTGCTGCCAGAAATCAGACACCTTACCTAAAATCTGTGTTTTATAAAGCTGGAGAGAGAACCATTCTTTTTCATCTGTATTAGGTAAAATTTCATTTAATCTATCAACATCATCAATGGCTAGTCTGATAACTATTTTGTCGCCAGCTTCTAACTTTTTAACATCCTCGTATTTCATTTTTCTTCTCTCCCTACTTCAATTCATTAACGATAACCGTTGTGTTATCACCAAAATAAATGTTGTGTTTACGATTGTGCTGATCTACATATTGAAGCGATCTGTTTTGATGTGAAACATCAAATTTGCCTTTGAAGTGCATAATCGCTTTGCCGTCAGCGTTATAAACTGTTATGTCACGTTCAATTCCGTTATTTGTTTCAGATTGAAAATTTTTAACTGTTCTAATACCAGTTGCTGTATGGCTTAAAAACCAATAAGAACACCACCCCAAACTCATCAAACCAACAACCACAATAACTCCAATTGTAATAACCGTTTTTTTCATTTTTCCTCACCTTTCAGCTTTTTCCAGTTGTATTCCTGATAATTCATCAACGCCACGCAAAATTCAATCACTAGCGGATGACTGTCATACTTTTGTTCTAAATGTGCAAGTGAGCCAACTAACCAGTGCCAGTATTCCTGGCTATCCAGCGGGTGCTGCTGCATAAATACATTTGAAGCCTGCATCCACTTTTGAACGTCTGCAAATACCAAACTCCAATTCATTCATCCCACATCCTCAATTCTGATAAATATTCCTGGCATCTGTGCCCAAAATTTTTCAGCAATCAAACTGACTACGTATCTGTCGTCTTTCCAAAATCCTAATTTAGTCAAGCAATCCTGAACTAGTTTGGTCATGTTGTCTAAATCAGGCTTGGTGTCTTTGTATTCCCCATCACCATGTTTACCCTTTAACGGAAAACAATACTTAATTGTCATCCGAACTTTACCAGGCATTTTTTGTTCGGGTGTGTATTGTCCAAACATATCCATGTATAACTGCCGTGCATTTCTTAATTCCGCTGGTTCATAAAATACTGGCTTGCCCTTTACGACTGACACCTGTTTTTCCTGATGTGTGACTGTCGGTATTTTCTTCATTGGTACAAAAAACTGAATTACTTTTTCTGTCATTTTCATCACTCTTTATTTTATTAATTTTATCTATTACGTTTTAATTTTTCATTTTATTTCATTGTCCGTTCCTGTCTGTTGTCGTAGCTACTCTCCCAAGGAGAGCTACGACAAGACAGACGGACAGCGGTGTGACAGGGCTTTTGAGAGTTGTCGGAGCTGTCGGAGCTATTTAGCTATCAACGAACAATCATGATTTGTCGGAGCTGTCGGAGCTAATAGTGCCGACACATTTTTAATTATCATTACTATTAGTTTTTCTTATCATTCCATCTTCAATAATAAATTTTTTGTTCTTTTTAACTCGTGTATAAACTGTATTTCTTTTTACTTCCAAGTAATCAGCAATTTGATTAACCTCAATTGGTCCACCGTCAACACTCAAAACGTTGAATGCTTCTTCAAGTTCTTGTTGTGCTTTTTCGCTTTTTGACTGATTAGCTTTCTGCGTCCCTTTTTTCCACTTTGTTTTTTGATCATCATCAATTTTGATGTCCTGCAAACTATCATCCAAAACGTGAATAGGATATTGGAACCAGGCATTGACTGGCGCAAATTTAGGAAACTCGCGCAGTGTTCCGGATAATCTCCATGCTGTTGCTTGACGAATCGCTGTCACTGCAGCATTTTTACGTTCGTTTATTTGTTTTAAAATCTGCTTTGAATTCGGTAATCCGGATAGTGCAGCTAATAAGTGATGCGACATTTGTTTCAAACTAAACGTGTCATCAAGCGGTATTTCATAAGTTGAATTGAAGTGTTTGATAGCTGACTGATACACACTACAAATTGCTTCATTTTCGCGTTGATCATATCGTGGTTCCTCAACTGGCAATTCGATTAAATCTAATATTGCGTCTGGGTCACGGGCAAATACTCCGGATCCGGATGAGCGGTCCATCGAAGCTTTTCCACCTTGTGCCCCTTTTGAATGGTGATGCGCATAAATGACTGAACACTTTAATTCCGTAGCGATTAAATCAAATTGATTAACAAACAATGACATATCATGAGCGTTGTTTTCATCGCCAGTTAACACCTTATAAATCGGGTCAATGATGACTGCTTTGTATTCGGCTTTTTCTGCTCTACGAATTAGCTTGGGTGCTAGCTTATCCATTGGACTGGTTTTCCCACGCAAATTCCATACATCAATATTAGAAACATGTTCATGGCCGCGACCTAATGTATTGTAAATTTCAACAAAACGTTTTTTAGCTGATCGCTCGTCTAACTCTAAATTTACGTATAGAACTCGCCCACGTTGACACTGGAAGTTGAACCACTTCCAGCCCTCCGCTATGGCAATTGCTAACTGAATTAACGCGAATGACTTACCAGCTTTTGACGGACCAGCAATTAGCATCTTGTGTCCTTGTCGCAAAACTCCACTGATCAATTCCGGTGCTAAGATGATCGGCTTATCGAATAAATCAGACATATTTTCCATTTCTGGCAAATTGTCGTTCATATCTTCAATGTAATCTTTCCAATCGTCCCAGGAATCTTGACCAAGATTTGTTGCAATTAAGAACTGTTTCTTTTCCCCGCGTTGAAAGCCTGGAAGTCTGGTAAGTCTTGCTGGGTTCTTGTTTTGCTTATCAACTCGTAAGCCATTCTTTTCAAGAATCTTGTACAAATGGTCCACGCGTTCCTGGTATTGCGGAAGATTAGCTGCATCAACTTTAACTACTGCGTGCAAGCTGCGACTGCCTGAATAAGATAGTGTTGCTATTGGCAATTCCAATTTTCGCAATAATTCGTTCTGCTTTTCCAATTCCATCGTGTCGCTTTCAACTAAAACGTATCTGTAGTCAGTAACGTTATTGTTTTTCGTACCTTTACCATCCAGAGGATTCACACAAATCCACGCTCCAGCGTTAGGCTCTGGATCACCCATTACCGCACCAATGTCTCCGTTGGACTTCTGCAATTTTTCGATAATAGTCCCAGCTGTTTGTGTGTAAACTCCGTTGCCTGGTTTCCACTTATCGTTGTTATCGTCGTACCAAGCATCGTTAACGAATCTGATTACTTCGCCCATGTCGAACAATGATTTTAAGTAATCAATAATTTGTTGTGCTGGGTTCCAAGCGGTCGGTTCTTTAATGGCTTGCCCACCAATATAATCCGGATTAATAATCTTATAATCTTTATCAATCGAAGTTACAAAACTGTCATTCCAGCCAATAAATTCATTGCCATCCGGATTACTTCCATGTGGCTGCCAACCGTTATTTTTTGCCATCTGGGTGATTGTCGCACCCGTAACAGGCGTATTAGTACCCTTGAAAGTATTCCATTTCCGCTCGCATTCGCCTTCGTGATATCGACCTGCATCGCTTCGGCTCCAGCTGTCCCAGTCGTTAACTGAATAGCCCTCATGCTTTAAAGCCATGCCTACATCGCACCACTCCTGATAACTAAGCATTGTTGGGTCAATTGCAGCTAACGGGTCCAATAAGTTGAATTTTTCCATTAGTAATACACCTTTTTCTTAAACACTGACTGATTCATTTCATCGAAATGCGGCATACTACCTCGTTTCTGACTAGCTTCTAAATCAAAGTGGTTTTTAGATTTTAGCCAATTAGGTTGTTTATCTGGCTTAACCCCGATTGTTTTTTTATGAACAATCCATTTTGTTTTCGTATCACAGTCTAAAATTACTACTGTACTTTTATAAATTTCTGTAATTACTGCCTTTTCATGAAGTATTCCATGAACATCTTTAACGTTAACTAAATGATTTCCTTTCTTGATCCGTTTCATTTCGGTCACTCTTTCAAAAAAATATTTAGTTTGGCCAAACTATGCCACAGCATGGAATCGAACCATGCTGATGTCACCAGACTGTGGTGGTTATACTGTCATTAATTCTTCAGGCTTGTACTCAGTTGGCTTAATGCCATGTGGTGTGCGCCAACCGTTCGCCGCTATTCGGTTAATCATTTTGCTAGCACTTTCAAACTGCCAAGTTCCTACATGTCGGAATCCTCGGCCTTCTAAAAATCGAATCTGTTTAGGTGTAGTCAAACCGCCTTGACGTCTCATTGATAATCTGGTCAATAAAATATCTGCTTTCCCAGCATTATCAATTTCATCTGGCATAATACCCATTTTTTCGAGTGCTTTCTTCTGCTTGTCACTTGGCGGAGCCATTTCCCAGCCAAAACTTGGAACGTAACTCGAAAGATCTTCATCTTGGATTGACATTTCAAACTGTAGCGGATCAACTAACTTACGCTTACGACGCTTCATTTCAGCTAATTGCTTAGCTAGCGACTCCTCACGCTCCGCGACAACATCTTCAGCAGCTTCTTTTTCTGCTTCTTCAATGTCAACTGGCGCAGTAGAATCCTGGATGTTTTCAGTCATCTTTTTAGCAACTTCGTTGTTTTTGGTAATAAGGTGTGCTGGATGGCATAGGTCTAAACGCTCCGTGTGCCACAGAAAATCTAGTAACAGCAGTTCTTTCTTACCTGGTGAAAGTCGAGTTCCGCGCCCTACCATCTGCGAATACAAACCGCGGACTTTTGTCGGTCTTAGAACGATAATGCAATCAACGCTTGGGCAGTCCCAGCCTTCCGTCAGCAGCATTGAATTACATAAGACGTTGTACTTTCCAGCTTCAAAGTCAGCTAATTTCTGTTTACGATCATCTGATTCTCCGTCGACTTCAGTAGCTTTAAATCCGTGTCGATTTAAAATTTCAGTGAACTTCTTTGACGTTTTGACAAGCGGTAAAAACACAACTGTCTTGCGATTCATGCAATTTTTAACCATCTCGTCAGCTATTTGTTCCAGGTATGGATCCAATGCAGTGCCTAGTTCCTTGCTGCTAAAATCTCCGGCCTGTTGCTTAACACCTGAAATATCTAATCTCAATGGAATTGTCAGCGCCTTGATTGGCGTTAAATACCCATCTTTGATCGAGGCTGGTAAGCTGTACTCGTAAGCCAAGCTATCAAAATATTCGCCTAAGTTTCGTTGATCGCCTCGATCTGCTGTAGCAGTTACGCCTAAAACTTTGGCACCTTCAAAATAATTTAGAACTCGTTGGTAACCGTCTGAAATACAATGATGTGCTTCATCGACTACAATCGTGTCAAAGTAATCTTTAGAGAACTGATTCAGCCTTTTTGACCTCTGCAATGTTTGAACGGACCCGACTACTACGCGATAGAAACTGCCTAGACTAGTCTGTTCAGCCTTTTCAGTTGCTGTTTTAAGTCCTGTCGCTTTGGCTAGCTTATCTGAAGCTTGTTCTAACAACTCTCCACGGTGTGCCAGGACTAGAACACGTTCGCCTTTTCTAACGCAATCTTCAATCACTTTGGCAAACACGATCGTCTTTCCACAATTATGTGTAAGCGTAAAATCATCTAGTAAATATCTATTATCCTTATCAACAGTAAATCCTATAAATTTTCTTGAATCTAATTTTTCAATCTTAAATCCAGTTCTTAAAACATTTTTCTTCTGCTTTCTAGGCAAAGCTTTTTTTCTTTCAATGTGGCAAGGAATCTTCGAGCATTCACCGCTAATAGAAACTCGATAATACGTTCCTTTAAATCCATTTTGTGATTTTTTGATGCAGCTTTTTACGTAAGCCGCCAATCCGACGGATCTACACATGAAAGTCATGTCATAAGCAAGCTTTTTTGAAGCTGAAATATAATCATATCCATTGCATGTTAAGGATCCATCAGTATCAATTAGTCCTGCAATAACGTTCAATCTTGTTTTTAAAGATCCGGTTTTATATGCAAATGGAACCTCTTTGTCATAAGAACCCTTTCTTCTTACGCCTAATTCTTTTAACTGTCTATGCAGTTTGCTTCCTTTAACTCCAAGTTTTCCTGTTTTAAACGTGTAAGTAAAAGCTTTTCCTGTAGGATGTTTAACATATTTCATGTTGTAAACTTTGCATTGCTCATCTATTTCTTTTTTTATTTCTTTATCCATTGTTGTTAGTTCGATGGAATTTTTAATTTCTCCATCTCCTAAAAGCAGCCCTAAAAAATAAGGATCAATTGTAATTTTTTTATTTCCTTTGAAATTTTTGATTTCACTGCTTCTTATTAACTTGTGAATATGCTTTTTATTTTTAGACCAAGTTAAATATTCTTTAACTGAAACATCAATTAATCTTCCATTTAAAAAATCACATGGGTATTTTCTTCTACTTTTTTCATTAATTCTTACTAAAGTTAATTTGTGATTTTCTGTAACAATAAATGGTTTTCCTTTAATAGGAATTATTTTGTACATTTGTTCAGAACCTGCATGTTTAAAAAGAACTTTCCTTGGTGTTCCATCAAGACCTAATAGTTCATCACCAACGTTTATTTTTTTAACATTTTTTAATGAACCATCTGACATTAATAAATTTTGTTCTAACGAGTGACATCCCGTTGGGAGGACCAATAAGGTTTTCTTATGTCCCTTTTCCCATTCTGATTCAACTTTTTTACGTGCTGTTTGTTGATATGGTCTTAATTCGATTGTTTTCACCCCCTAAAAGTTCTCATTGGTGTAATCAAATAGTCTAAGTTTTCATAAACCAGTAAGAATGGTTTTAACATGCTTTCCTGGAGTTTAAATTCAACATTTCCAAATTTCTTTATTTCTTTGATGCTTTCTAAGGCGTTCACTAACCATTTGCTGTTAAACTTAATGCTCATTTCCTCACCAGAGAAATTTTCAATATCAACGTTTAGCTTTTGATTAATGTTTGTACTATCTAGCACTTCGTTTTCTAAAATCATCTTGCTATTGTCAACCGACATTTTTGTGCAATTAATAAAATCATTTGGCAAACTTTTTAATAGCGGAATAAGTTCCACAGCTTTGTTGATGTTTATTTCAAATTTAGTAGCAAATTTGGTTGGAATTAGTTCGTCAATTTCCGGATAATTTCCATCGTCAAAATAAAAATTAGTTAAATTCAGATTGAAACTTAAATCTTTAGGAGCTATATTTCTAAATCTGATAAGTTGGTGGCTATCAGTTGCAACGACGTTTCCATTCTCAAAGTGTGCGCATTGAAGGATTGGACGTGCTTCGCCAACATTTTTAATAACGTTTTTCAATCCTTTCTCAATTCCTGTATTGAGTCTCATTTTTAACCTCCTTTAAAATGCTCCTGTTTGGAATCCGCCTTGCTGTTGTCCCTGTTGCTGTCCCCATTGCTGATTAGGTTGTGTTGGCTGTTGTGGTGCTTGCTGGTTGAAGTTTGGTTGTTGCTGAACTACACCAGCGTTGGCGGTAGGTTTCAAAAATTCTTTTACACGATTATTCTGTTTTTTGTTGCCGTCTTTGTCTGTATAGTTATTTACTTCTAGTTTCGCCTGGCCGCTTGCTCCAATCACTTGATTCCATTTAGGCTGGAAGGGCTGACCGATTTCTTGCACTTGCCCAATCGAATTGAAGAACTGTGTCAGTTTCCAGGTGAATTTTTTCATCAAGTACAATCGTTCTTTGATAGTCGTTTTACCTTTTTCGCCGCCATCAACTTCGACTGTTACCTCCGCATAAGGCGCACCGTTGGGAATTTTGCTACTTTGACCAGAATAGATTTTGCGTTCTAAATTTGTTACTTGGAATGGATAATTTCCCTCAGGCAGTAAAGTGAACTCACTTTCTTCAGCTACCCAACCTTCATTCCAATTTAGAAACTCGTTTTCGTTATTATTCATTTATTAATCTTCCTTTCTTGCTTCAGCTATTTTTTGAATTGCCTCTAAATTGCCAATCAATGCCGAAATACCATTGTGAGTGAAGTAAAATTCATGTTCATGAAGTTTCTGACCACGTTTCTGTGATCTTGCGACTATTTTAAACTCGTTACCCACGGTACTAATTTCAAGTTCAGACATGATTTCTTTTTTAGATAATGCTTCATTAATTAATATCATTTCATCACTTCCTTATTTTGTTTTTTAGAAATTTCAAAGTGTTATCCCAGTTGGTTGCCAAATATTTCCACAAATCAGCCGGAATATTTTCTAGTGGCGTGTCCGCCGGCATGAACCCACCTTGATAAATCACTTGTGTAATCTCATCAGAAGTCACGTGGTTAATCTTCATTAAATCAGCTACACTTTGCGGAATTACATCTGGAATATCTTCTGAATATTCTGGCGCTGGGTCTGGCTGTGGGACTGGATCTGGTTGTTTCGGTGGAACCGGCCCTACTTCTTGATCAGTGGCTTTAGCTTGTGGAGTTGCTGGTTGAATTGGCTCACTGACTGGCGGTGCTACTGGTGTAGTAGCTTTCATAAATGCCTGTTCAATTTGAGAATAGTCGAATGGTAATTCATCTGGTAAACCTAATCTATTCTTTGCATCCCATGTTGGCCGATGCGTAGTGTACATAACGCGTTGCCCACCGGTTGCTTTTTTGCTGTTTGTTTTTTCATCTGTTAAAATCAGAGTTTTATAATTGGCAAATAATACCATGTCGGCCCATTCCTTAACGAGTGGTGCAGTCTTTTTTTCAAGTTTCAATTCGTAGCGATCATAAGCGCCCATTTCGTCAGGCTCTTCTTTTTTCCGTAGCCAAGCATGTGCAGTGATTACAACATTGATGCCAGCTTCAATTACTTCACTTAATTTGTTGAGCAGCCCTCCAATTTCGCCGGCTAATGCTACGTACCGTGCTCCATATCCAGTAGCGTCAATTGCATTCCACCCATTTTTTTGCATCAAATGTTGTTTGCATAATTCTTCGGCCCAGTCCATCGTGTCGATTACTAATGTTTTGCAAGGCTTATTCGTCTTAACATATTCAACTTGCTGTAATAGCATTTCCCAGCTGGTGGGCTTGTCAAATCGGTTAACATTCAGATATAAAGTTGAATCTTCTGTGTCGATAAACAGCGGATCTGGAAACTGACTTGCAAAAGTAGTTTTACCAATACCTTCGACTCCGAAAATCACCACCTTTTGCGGTTTTGGAATGATTCCGCTTGTAATATTCATTTTTTTGAACCTCTCTTTCTTCGATTATTAGCTTGGGTTTTTGCGTCTACCCAGCGACAGTTTTCTGGAGCATATGGTCCGTTAACGTCAATACGATCAATAGTACATTCCATATATTTAGCATTTGGTTTATATCCATTTAATAAAGCCCATGTTTTAAAAGCGCTAAAATTGTGTTTCCATTCATCACACATTACAATCCCACGCCCACCATAGTTTTTATAATCTTTACGATTTTTGTCATAGCAGCGTTGTTGAATAGAATGAAATACATTATATAAACGACTATGAGATCCATGATGTGTTCCATTTAATTTATTTCTTTTTGCTAGTTGTTCTGAATGGATGCATCCACAACTTTTAGTATTCCCAGAAACTAAACTATTCGAAGGAACCACAATCTCGTTTCCACAGTCACATTGGCAAAGCCATAAAGGACGTTTTTCATATTTTTCATGTGGTATCCTACTAATCACAGTTAATCTTCCATATCTTTTACCAGTACGGTCGATAAATCTGCTCATTTTTTTAAAATGCTCCTTTCCCTGTCCAACCCGTTGCTGGTTTAGGCTGTTCAACAGTTTGTTCTTGTCCTTTAACATAACCGTCCTCAATTACAATGCTGCATTCCCCACCCGTTGAAACTCGTGTGGCGATAGCTTGTAAGTCTTGTTCTTTGAGCCAATCGCCAAACTGATTCAAAGTATTTAGGTCCATCTGCTCAAGCTTGTCTAAAAGAACAAATCCGCAATCTGGTTTCAGCTGACGAACAATCGCAGTCGATACTTTCAGTTGATCTGAACCGCTCATGTTGTCCCACTTCTGACCGTGATAAGTTAACTCTCCGTCTTCAACAGATAATCCTGGCAAAGGTAATTTAGCGTTATCCAGCAGTGCGGCTTTATCTTTCCTAACTTGCTCAATTTGTTCAGTCAGCTTGTTGTACTGATTGGCGTACTGTCTTGCATCGTCCTCGGCCTTATCTTTGTCGAGATTAGCTCTAACTTTGCGATTGATTTCGTCAATCTGCGATAAATTTTCCTCAAGCTCTGCCGTTGATTCATCGTGCAGACTTAGCGCGTCTTTTTGAGCTATTTGCAAATCTGCTTCAGTTTTAGCGTGTTTGGCTTGTAGCTGTGCTAGTTGTTCCTGAAGTTGCTTGATTTGCTGATTCTCAAGCTCGAAACGTCCTTGAATTTCTTTGACTTGCTGGCGCTTTCGAGCATTCTCGCCGTTTTTAGCCAGGATTGCTTGTTGTTGTTTGATTAGCTCGCTAACATCAACTAGCTGCTTAGGCGCATCCGGAAAATAAGGCTGTTCTTTAGCATACTTACCTTTTTGATCAGCTATCTGTCCGATCGCACGACGCTGATTGTAAATTTCCTGTTCTTGCTGTTCCAGCTGGTAAAGCTTGTCACCAACACCAATGATTCGCAGTAAGATTTTTGCTTTTTCCTTATTCGTCGATTCCATGAACTTTGGTAAATTCAAGGCTAATTCTTCAACGAAATCATTTAGTAGCTGTTGACCACCCTTTTCTCCATTGGGGTCAATTACTTTCAGACTTGAATTTTTCCCAGTCCGTTCAACTATTAAGCCGTTGTTCATAACAATATGCAATTTTGGCGGAATCACTGAACCTTCTCGCATTGCTTTTGACGGTTTGTATTTATTACCACCGAGTGCCCAAGCGATCGCATCAAGTACACTTGTTTTCCCCTGGTTGTTAGCACCGCCCAGGATAGTTAATCCATTTTGGCTAGGTTCAAGTTTTACTGCCTTAACCCGCTTGACGTTTTCGATTTCGAGTTTGTTAATCTTGACTGACATTTACTTCATCTTCTTCCAAAATTAATTCTGATAATTCATCTTCTAACACGCCTAACATTTTGTATGAATTTGTAAGTGTTTCAGTTTCTCCAACCCAGATCAATCCAATGAAGTGCTTAACTACTCTAATTTTGTCTTTAACCTCTTTTATTCTGTTCATGTTTTTTGTCCTTTCTGTGGTATACTTTCTGTAAGAAATATTTGTAATGAAGCCTACTCGCAATAGGCTTCTATTTTTTTGATCAGCCAACACCCCCAATAGCACCTAATCACTTCCGCTTCTTTCAATTGCTAAAATTTCTCGTGAAAGTTCCAACGGCAAAACGACTTTCGCCGGGTCAAATTCCTTTCCATTCGCATCAAAGTTTCTTACTGTAAACTCCATAAAATCGCTCCTTTCTAAACTGGCTGTGGCTCTTTTGACTTTTCAGAATTGTAAATTGTCTTGCTGACTGAAATGTTCAAGCCGTATTTATCTTGCAAAGCCATTAGGTTTACGACATCTTCTAAAATATGTTCACGTTCTGCTAACATCTGCGGCGTCATATTGTTTTTCTTGACCATTTTCTTAAAACCAAATTTGTTCGATACTGCTTTGTTAGCCACTATGTTAGCTTTGATAAAATTTAACTGAACTGGGTGTGACAGCGATTGATTAAGTTGGTTCATCATCTTGCGTTGATGTTCTTTATCAAGTGTTTTGAAAATTTCAAATCCTTCTAAGCCTGATTGAGTACGCAGAGTTTTAATAACGTTGAAAACCCACCGCTTAAATTGTTTGGCTTCTTTTTTCTTGCTTGAAAAAATGGTGTCATAAATACCAAACTCATTTACAATTAGCATTTCTTGCATTCTTCCAAGTTTGTCTGGGACGTGGTCGGTTGAAACGACCTCATCATCTAAACGTTCTTTTACATATTTTGGTTTAAGTTCCATAGCGTTAGCTACATCTGAAAGAACCGCCCACCATTCTTCTTTGACTTGAACAAATCTTATTTGATGTCCATTCCAGATTTCTGTTTTCATAAAACCGTTCCTTTCTTACTTAAAGTGTGATTGAAGATATAAAAAATTAGGCTCTAATTAAATCAGCATTCAATTTGCAAACATAAGCAATACCATAAAGATTAATTGGCTTAATTTTCACTTTACCGGTTTCCCAGTAAGATATTGTTTTTGGCGATACACCAAGCAAATCAGCAAGCTCTTCTTGAGAATAACCCGCGTTTATCCGAGCAGCTTTCAAACTCATATCTCTTGGCTCAATTTTTGCTGTCATTTTACATTCCTCCTTTCGACATTTTCAATTTATCACGCTTAAAGTAAGATGTCAACACTTAAAGTACTATTTTTTCAAAAGAAGTGTATTTACATTACCACACTTTTAGTGTAATATGTAACTTGAAAGGAGGTAAAAAAATATGGCAAAAGAAAATAAAGTTAGATTAGCGCTTGCAAATAATTTAAAAGAAGAACTAAGCAAAAGAAGAATGACTGTTGCAGACCTAGCAAAGGCTCTTGATATTTCGGATTCAACAGTAAGAAGTTGGGCCAATGCTGAAAAATACCCAAGAATTGAAAAAATTCAACAACTAGCTGATTTTTTCCATATTACACGTTCAGAATTAATCAGCGAAAAGCCAGATAATATAATCCCAATAACTAAGACAGTTAAAGTACCATTATTGGGAGAGATTGCTTGTGGTGATCCGATTTTAGCTGAGGAAAACATTGAGGAATATATTGACGAACCGGTTAATTACTTGCCAAGCGGGAAGTGCTTTTATTTAAAAGCTAAGGGTGATTCGATGAAACCGACTATTCCAAGTGGATCAAAAGTTTTAATTCGTCAGCAGCCAACTGTTGAAGATGATGAAATAGCAGCTGTTTTGATGCTTGATACTAATGAAGCTACATTAAAAAGGATTAAGCATTCAGGAAAGACCATGTTCTTAATGCCTGACAATCCGGATTACACGCCAATTATTGTCGGCAAGGATAATCCAGTTAGGATTTTGGGGAAAGCTGTTAAATACACAGCGGAGTTATAAAAAATAAACTCTAGCTCGCAAGAGTGAAGGTAGCAAGCTAGAGTTTAGTAAGTATTCGAGTTAATTTTAACATAACTCGGATATTTTTTACATAATGTTATATAATCTTTTTAGATACACATATTCAGTAAACAACTATACTTATTCTTGGGGGCTTTTATATGAAAACAACTAAATTAGTTGTGGGGATTTTAATGATTGTTTTATCAGTTTACATAGTATTTCAATCTATGCTTGCTGGTTTTGGAGACGCACTAACAAACAGTGGCGGAACAAGTGAAGGATCAGGCTTAATATTTGCTATTCTCTTTTTAGCGTCAGGAATTGTTTACATAGTTAACAAATCCAAAACATCTCTTGGAAGCGATATAGCATGCATGGTAATGCTTTTGATCGCATGGTTAATTGGAATAACTATGTCAGGTATTTATGGTGATTTAATTGTTTGGAGTTGGCTTGCATTTATAATCGGAGTTGGTTTCTTTGTTTGGCATTTAATATCAAACAAAAAAAATCCAGTTTCAGATGAAAGCTCTACTTCTTACAAAGATAGCCAAAATCAAAAACTCAATAAACCATTTTATAAAAAATGGTGGGTATGGGTATTAGCAGTTGTTGTTATTATTTTTTTAATTGGTTCTTTTGGTAGTACTGGTAATTCTAAATCTAATAACAATACTAAGCAGAATAGTACAGAAAAGGTTTCTGGCCATTCAACTACAAATAAAGAAAAGGGAAATACCACTTCTCCTCAGAAAATAACTGTAAGTTATCAAAATTATTCAATTTCACATAGTAAAACATATCTAACTAACTACGAAAATACTATGTGGAATGCAGCAACAGTAAAAGTTGCAAAGATAGTTGTATATACGCTTAAGAATCCAACTAAATACAAATCAGCAAACGATGGTACTTTTCAGGCTACTGGCTTTGTGAGAATTTATTTTAATGTAAAAGCTAATAGAGATATTAGCATATATCCAACACAAGGCACTTATATTTTTAATAATACTGAACAACATGAAGCTGATGCCGGAGAAACATGGGACGGCGATATTAGCAACGGTGTAACCAAAAATGGAAGTGTCACTGTGCCTATTAAAGATGTTTCAAATTTAAAAACTGTAAGAATTAAATTTGATGGCAATTACAATACAAATGATTATGACGACAATAATTCAGATCACACATACGACTTTACTTTAAATCTGTAGATACAAAAAACACATCCCTCCCCGACCAAAGTTTGAGATGTGCCCTGTTAAAAAAATATTGAGGTGGACTGTGCGCAATATGCACACTCAACACCCTTTTTCTATTTTAAATTACGAAAGGAATGAATGCAACATGAACATGAAAGTTGCCTGTTATGTAAGAGTTTCAACCATTGATCAGGCCGAAGAAGGTTACTCAATTGGACAGCAAATTGACCGCCTGAAAAAATTCTGTGAAGCTAAAGATTACTCTATTTACAAAGTGTACAAGGATCCAGGCTTTTCTGGTTCTAATCTCGAAAGGCCGGCTATGCAGCAGTTGATTAATGACTGCCAAAATAATAAATTTGAAGCTGTTCTGGTGTATAAATTAGACCGGTTGAGCCGTTCCCAGAAAGACACCTTGCACTTAATAGAAGATGTGTTTAATGCTAATGAAATTGCTTTTGTAAGCTTAAATGAGAACTTCGATACGTCCACAGCGTTTGGGAAAGCGTCAATCGGAATTCTTTCGGTGTTTGCCCAGTTGGAGCGTGAACAGATAAAAGAACGCATGCAAATGGGGAAAATCGGACGTGCTAAAAATGGATTACCGATGTCGTGGCGCAATGCACCGTTTGGTTATCGTTATAAAAATCGTAAATTTGAAATTGATGAGTTTCAGGCAAACGTAGTTAAACGGATTTATAACGATTATTTAAGTGGAATATCCATTACAAAGCTACGGAACACACTGAACCAAGAAGGCCATTTAGGAAAGTCAGTCCCCTGGTCATATCGAACCGTCAGGCAAATTTTAGAACACCGAGTTTATACCGGTTTTAACGAATATAAAGGGAAAGTTTATCCAGGTATACATCAAGCAATTATTTCTAAAGATGTTTTTGAAAAAGTGCAAAAAGAATTAAAAGTCAGGCAAATTGAAGCTTATAAAAAGAACAATAATCCACGTCCTTTTCAGTCTAAATACATGTTATCGGGGCTACTAAAATGCGGATATTGCAGTGCCAACTTAGGTTTGCATATCTATGTACCACGCAAAGATGGATCACAATCAAAGTTTTATAAATGTCCAAGCTCTATTAAGAAAAAAACATTTACCAATCGCCAATATTCTTTTTGTAGTCAGCCATTTTTAAATAAAAAGGATTTAGAGGAACATGTTATCAGAGAAATCAGAAAGCTACAGTTAAATCCTCAAAGTATTGTCCATGAGCAAAATAACATTTCTGGTAATATCAAACTGTTAAAACAGCAATTAAAAAAGATTGATGTTAAATCCGAACGTCTGATGAATCTATACATTAATTCTGATTCGTTTGACTTAAAAATGCTTGATAAAAAGCGAAAACAGATTCAGCAAGAACGAGCTCAAATAAACGAGCAAATCAAAGACATTAAAAACAAAACTCCTGAGCTAAGTCCTGACGGAGCGACTGCAATTTTAAAGGAATGTGGAAACATTGAGAAGCTTTCTTATGAAAAACAAAAATTAGTTGTTAGAAAACTGATTAAAGAAATAATAGTAAAAGGTCATGATATTAGTGTTAGCTGGCGCTTTGAACTATAAAAACATTTAGTAACTGTTATTTCAATTAAAGTAAAACCTTGAAAACGTGCCTTATTCTTTTCCATAATTCAAACCTCCAATATTTTGATACATTGGCAATAAAATACTTAAATAAATAAAAACAATTGCCAGTCCAATTATGATAAACATTATCGGTTGAACAAGCTCGATCATCCGATTCAGTTCCAGCAGTAATCGTCGATAAGTTAAATCGGCATAATATAATAATTCGTGGCTTAAATCCTTAAGTGTGCTTCCTTTACTGAAAAATAAACGAAATTCTGGTGGAATATATTTCTTTTGCTCAGCCAAAAAACGTAATTCACTACCTGAAGCCGACAAAGTTTGTAAGTTCAAATTAAACTGATAAAGTAGTGATTTTTGATCAAATCGATCTAAAAGCTGACAAATACTTTTAAGATCCAGCCCACCATTTAGTAACAAGCCCAAATTAAAAGCTAAATAATAGTATGCATATGTCCGAAATAGTTTTCCTAAAATCGGTATTTCGCAGAACCAATCCCATCGCGAAATATAATGTCGCTTTTTAAAATTTTGTCTGATTTTACTTAAATAAATAAGTACGCTAAGAAATACTCCACCCAAAATAACTAATAACGTTAATTTTAACCAATAAAGTGTCATATTCGGAGCTGTCGAATCAGGTTGAATCAATTGCAATTCTGGTTTCAGCCAAAATGTTATGCTGAACAGTAAAAACAGCATCATTATGATTAAAATCAATGGATATAATAATACTGCCCGTAGATGCTGTAAATGTTGCTGCTTTTGTGTATAAAACTTTCCTAATTGTTGCAAACAAGGCAACAGCATTCCATGAGATTCAGCAATCCATAATTGATCAGCTACATCACGACTAATAAATGGTCGTAAACTGGCACTTAACGTTTGACCTTTATTCAACTCAGCAGCCAACTTGCTAAATCTTGCTTGGTCATGCGGATAAAGTAAGGGCAAATCAATTGCTATTTGCTTTAAAGAAAATCCTTCACGCAGCAAAGCATAATATGTCTGAAAGAACTCTGTTTGCTGCTGCAAAGTCCAACGCTTTTGTTTAGCCTGCTGTAAAAGCTTTCTTTGTCGATAAAGAGATCCAATTGTTTTGAAAACATTCATTAAGTTGTTGCCCCCATTCAGCTGAAATTGAACTACTACTTAAAGCAATTAAACTTGTTTGGTCAACTACCATTTGTTCACACAAAACTTTAAATGACTGGTTTATAGTTGGTAAAAGTCGCTGATAATTAACCACGCGAACAGCCGCTGCCACATCAGCTGCTGGAATCTGCCAATCCAATAGCCGTCGCAGAGCACTTGCGGCACAATCAGCATGAATTGTTGTAAAAACTAAATGACCGCTTAATGCTGCATCAAACACTGCTTGAGCTGTTGCCTGATCTCTGATTTCACCAATAATTAGAAGATCTGGATGATGCCTTAAAGCTGCTTTCAGTAAATTTAAATAAGTCATTCCTGCTTTTTCATTAACCTGCAATTGTAAAAAAGTTGGTTCATAAATTTCAACCGGATCTTCAATCGTCATCACTTGCTGTTGGCTGCATAAATTTGCCAACTGATACATAGTAGTTGTCTTACCGGAACTAACGGGACCGCAAAACAAAATTAAACCTTTGGACTGGAGCTGCTGTTTAAGAAATTGATATTGATTTTCAAAGAAAAAGCTGTCCTGCATCAGTGGCAACTGATAAATTAACCGAATAACCATTGATTCTTTTCCTTGAAAATCACCCACTGTTGAAATTCTGCCAAAAACTTTATGATTTGAAGCCTGTAGACCGTCAAACACCAAGGAACCGGTTTGTGGCCGGCGATGTTCACTCAACATTAATCCTGCTCTGAATTTTAAATAATTAATAATCTGCATGCCAAAATTTTGCGGAATACGCCGATAAATTTTTAAATTATTTTGTGCTAAAATTTTTATTTCAAAATCGCTACCCTGCGGCATAAAATAAACATCTGTCGCAGTTTGCGTTACAAAATCTTGCAACATTTCAGTTATTAATTTTTCGATCATCTTTTCACCCCCCTGTTGTAATTAAATACGCAGTAAAAAAAATTTTGACAAAAAAAAGCTTGAAAACGAAAATTTCGCTTTCAAGCTGTATTTTAATTATTTTTATATTAAATTAATCTTCTGGTAATTCGCCTGCATGATAAACTTCGGAGACGTCATCTTCATCTTCCAACCGGTCCAACATTCTTTCAAACTGTTCAACCTTGTCAGCCGGAACAGGTACATAGTTCTTAGGAATCATTGTCAACTCAGCATTCGCTAAATCGTACTTTTTCTCCAACGCATCTCGAACAGCGGTAAAATCTTTCGGATCTGTATAAATTTCGAAAACATCATCCGAAGTTTGAAGATCTTCAGCTCCAGCGTCGATAACATCTTCAAACATTTGATCTTCATCAACATCTAAGCCTTCACGAGCAATTGCAATATAGCCTCGTCGGTCAAACATAAAACTAACCGAACCAGTTTCACCTAAATTGCCGCCATTACGCGTAAAATCAGCTCGGACTGCGGATGCTGTCCGATTACGATTATCAGTTAATGCATGAACTAAGACTGCAACGCCTCCTGGGCCATAACCCTCGTAGGTGATTTCTTCATAGTTAGCACCATCTGCACCAGTTGATTTATCAATCGCACGTTTAACATTATCCTTCGGCATATTTGCAGCACGCGCTTTATCAAGCATTAAGCGCAATTGCGGATTACCATCCGGATCAGGACCGCCACTTCTAGCCGCCATATAAATTTCACGTGATAATTTTTGGAAAATTTTACCGCGTTTGGCATCCTGAGCATTTTTTCGGCCCTGGATGTTATTCCATTTAGAATGTCCTGACATTTCCAATACCTCTTTCCAAATTAATAGTCGCTAATCGACGTTACAGTCAAGTTAAATTCTAGCAAAATCTCCGACTGAAATCAAATTTGTTTTACAATCGCTTACTTACGCTTAAACCAAACTACCAGCAAAATCCCAGTTAATGCCCCAATGCCATCTAAAATAACGTCTTGAAACAACGGTGTTCGACCACCTGTTAGCAATTCATGAAATTCATCAAGCGCTGCATACCCCAACGACATCAAAGTACAGACGAAAATTGTCAATATTTTCCCATCTAAACGTTTCCGTAAAGCTAAGGCAAAGCAAGTTCCTAAACCTAAATAAATAAAATAGTGCGCTGCTTTTCGCATGAAAAATTCAATAAATTTAAAATAGCCGGCAACTTGCACGCTAACCACTTGTCCGCCATAAGTAAACGAAATATGCGACAATTGATTTTCAAATGGTTTAGCTGCCAAGTAGCGTTCCAGCAAAGGTACGGTTGTTTGCTGATGATAAGTCATCGAAGAACTAACAAACAGGATCGCCATAATCCCCAAAGCTAACAAAATATAAAATTTAGTTGTATTTTTCTTTAAAACCTTGATCACCGTTTTTCCTCGTTATTGCTTACTTAGTAGTTGAACGCTTAATAAAACCGTAAGGCAGTTCAACTGTTTTTTCAGTCATTTCTTCTTTATTCATCATTTTAGTTAAATAACGCATTGAAACTGCGCCAATATCGTAAAGTGGCTGAGTGATCGATGACATCTTTGGACGAACGATCTCAGTGATCTTTGAATTGTTGCTCGTAATCAATTCAAATTCTTCTGGGACCTTAACACCGGCATCTTGAGCACCATTCAAAACACCAGCTGCTAATTCATCATCACCGACAAAAGCTGCTGTTGCTCCAGCTGAAACAATTGCTGGCCACAAGATTTCCCCGGCCCGGTAGCTATAGTCTGTTTCAAAAACCAGCTCTGAATCAAAATCAATTCCATTTTTAGCCAAAACGTTTTTATAGCCCTTCAAACGATATTCACCGTTAATTGGTTCGCTCAACGGTCCAGAAATAAAGGCTACTCGCTGATTGCCATGGTTCAATAAATCAGCTACAGCTTCTTCAACGGCTGCTGCATAGTTAATATGCACGCTGCCCATTTCTTCTTTATCATCAATTGAACCAGCCAGTACAATTGGTGTTTTGCTGCGAGAAAATTGGGCACGCAATTCAGGGCTGATATTATTGCCCATATAAATAATTCCATCAACTTGCTTTGCCAGCAAAGTATTCAACACAAGTAACTCTTTTTGCGGATTGCCATCCGAGTTAGCCAGAATAATATTGTATTTATACATAGTAGCAACATCATCAATTCCTCGCGCTAAGGATGAAAAATAGATATT
The DNA here is from genome assembly GCF_001435235.1 of Liquorilactobacillus ghanensis DSM 18630. GTDB lineage: Bacteria > Bacillota > Bacilli > Lactobacillales > Lactobacillaceae > Liquorilactobacillus > Liquorilactobacillus ghanensis. Next base: position 65,063 of record NZ_AZGB01000009.1, read on the forward strand.
TGTTACATCTGGAATAATTACCCCAACCGTCGTTGTTTTTTTGCTGGCTAAGCCACGAGCAACAGCATTAGGCCGATAATCTAAACGATCAATAACTTCTAAAACCTTTTTTCGTGTAGCAGGTTTGACGTTCGGATTGCCATTAACAACCCGAGAAACTGTCGCCATTGAAACAGCTGCTTCACGAGCAACATCATAAATTGTAATTGTATGTTTTTCCATTAGTAAAGTTCTCGCTTTCATTTCATTTTCACTGTCACTATCTAATTTAGCAAAATATAGCACTAATTGCAAGCGGTTAATCATATGAAATCATCTATTTTCATATTATTTTCATTAATGAGCTCTTTCGTTACCTGCGATAAAAAAACTTTTTATGTTATAATCAGACTATCAATAACAAGGAAGCGATGAAATGTCACATCTTGAAAACTTACAAAATTGGTTAAGTACTAATGGCTACCAAATCGGCTATATTAGTGATTTCAAAAATATTCAGTACTATACCGGTTTTTCTAGTGATCCGGTAGAAAGAACTTTAGCACTTTTTGTTTTTGCCGACCAAGAACCATTCATCTTTGCACCAGCGCTTGAGGTTGAAGCTGTCAAAGAAGTTGGCTGGAAATACCCAGTTTATGGCTACTTAGACCACGAAGATCCATACGAAATTATTAAAGCTCAAGTTTTGCAACGCAATCAGCATCCCGTCAAATGGGCAATTGAAAAGGGTAATTTAAATGTCTCCCGTTTCGAACAACTGCAGCAAAAATTTCCACAAGCTAAATTTGAGGGCAATTTAACGCCCGTAATTGAACAGGAACGGTTGATTAAAACACCTGATGAAATTGAAAAACTGAAAATTGCTGGAAAATGGGCTGATTTTGCTTTTAAAGTCGGTTTTGATGCTTTGTCGACCAAACGAACCGAACAAGATGTTGTAGCTGAAATTGAGTATGCTTTAAAGAAAAAAGGAATCACACATACTAGTTTCGACACCATCGTCCAAGGCGGAACTAATGCAGCTGAACCACATGGTGCCCCTAAAACTGATTTGATCCAGCCAAACAAACTGGTATTATTTGACTTAGGCGTGATATATCAAGGCTATATTTCAGATGCCAGTCGGACGGTTGCTTTTGGTGAAATCGATCAAAAAACCAAAGATATTTATCAAGTTTGTTTGGAAGCTCAATTAACAGCCCAAGCAGCTGCCAAACCAGGAATGAAAGCTTCACAGCTTGATAAAATTGCGCGTGATATTATTGATAAAGCAGGCTTTGGTAAATACTTCATTCATCGTTTAGGCCATGGAATGGGACAAAGTGAGCATGAATTTCCTTCAATCATGGAAGGAAACGATATGGAACTGCAACCAGGAATGTGTTTTTCTATTGAACCAGGAATTTATATTCCAGGAGTTGCTGGGGTTCGGATCGAGGATTGTGTTCACGTTACAGCTGACGGAGTTGAACCTTTCACACACACTAACAAAGAGTTACAAGTTCTACCAGTTAAATAAAATCACCTCAATTAATTAATTTTTCAAATTCAAATATTTTATACCAGTTTCTGAAAACTTGAATTTCAGAAATTGGTATTTTTTATACTTAAATAATATTATTATCCAAACAAAAAAGAGCGGTTTCCCACTCCTGTTTACAAAAATCTAAATTTTGCCAAATCACTTTATGGCAGCTAGTGATTATAAAATTCCCTTTAAAAACTATTCTCCATGTGGAAAGAAAGTCTCTGTTGGATGATCTTCTTCAAAATCAGCAGCAGCTTTTGCCTGGCCAAAAGCAGACCGTCCGTCAATAATAATTTCATCTTCAGCTGTTTCTTCTTCATCTGCAGCGTTAGCAGCCTCTTTTTGCGCCGCAAGTTCTGAACGCAAATCAGCTGTAGCCGACTTCAATGACGAAAAAGCCTGATTTATTTTTTCATTATTTTTTAAATCACTTGCTGTTTCAACAACCTTATTCTTCAAGCCGTCAAAAGAAGGTTTCGCAGCTTCATCATTAAAAAAGTCACGGGCATAGTTATAATAGCGAACTCCTGTTTCCGCACTTTCCTCTTTGAATTCTTGTAACTTAGCTTTCACTTTACTCTGATCAGAACTTAAAACCTTTTTAGTAACTGCATACGCGGCAACTCCTGCCGTAATTGCAAAAAAAACCGAACTCTTTTTAACCATATAAATTCCTCCTGATTGAACGAAATCTATTTTTAAATATTCTTCTTTGAACTATGCTTTTTATAAAAATACTTAACAAGATTCCAAGCAATTGCTGTTTTACCAGCCTTCTTGGAAGATGAGGTCATCTTAGTTGCTAAGGAACGGCCAGCATCATTTAAATCGGAAACACTCTCACTTAAATCGGCAACTGTTTGGAAAAGCGGATCAATTGTTTTGGCCTTTCCATTCACATCATTTAACAAATCATTTGACTTAACCAGTAATGATTCTACCTCATGTGAAATTGAATCGACATCATTAGTTAACGATTTAATGCTTTGTTGTGTTTCTTTTATAATCTTTACTGTTTTAATCAAGACAGCACACAAAAAAATGACTAACAATAAAAATGCTAGTGCTGCGATCAAACCTGCTAGCTGTCCAAGCGTAAATGTCATGATATTTCCTCCCCATCTTTTCACTTGCTTTTAGAATAGCATTGCTGACTTAAAACTGCAATCAAAACAGCGGATACATATCCGGTGTAAAAATTCTGCACAGCTGAAATTTTTTTGTTATGATAGAAATCAAGACGTAAAGGAGCGGTAAAGATGCAGACTTTCTTTTTAACTAAACAAAATGATACGGTAACTTCAACTGTATCTAAACAAATGAACCGACAAACAAACGTTTTAACTCATTATTTTACCAATATCAATTGGGACGGCGTTATCGGAAAAATAATTAGTGTTGCTATTTCGATTATTTTACTATCGGTATTGTTTTTTTTCATCAACTGGCTTGGAAAAAAATTTATCAGCCATAGCTTTAAACATACTAAACGTGGCCAACATCTAACTTCCAATCGGATGAACACTATTTATACATTATCATTAAATATTTTCCATTATTGTGTTTTATTCTTTTATTTTTATGGTGTTCTATCAGCCCTAGGCATCCCTGTTGGAACTCTGATCGCCGGTGCTGGAATTTTGAGTGTTGCTCTTGGTTTAGGGGCACAAGGTTTCGTAACCGATGTGGTAACTGGCTTTTTCATTTTACTAGAACAGCAATTTGACGTCGGTGATGCCGTCAAAATCGGTACGATCAGCGGTACAATTCACGCTATTGGATTACGAACAACGCAAATTATTGACTATGATGGAACCCTTCATTTTATACCCAATCGAAACATTACCATCGTCAGCAATCTTTCGCGCAATGATATGCGCGCGTTAATTGATGTTTATTTTGAACCCAATGAAGATATTCCTAAGATGTCGAAGATAATTAAAGCTGTCAATCAACAATTAGCTCCCAAGTATCCTGAAATTACCCAAGGTCCAACTTTACTTGGAACTGTTGACAATGGTCATGGTCAATTAGCATTGCGAGTAGTTATTTATACTAAAAACGGTGCTCAAAATACAGTTCAGCGAGTTTTTTTAGCTGCTTATTTGGAAGAATTAACAAAAGCCGGCTGCAAGATTGCTAATTCTCCGTTGAACTTAACCGCTGCTAATTAAAAGGCTTGAATGCAATCAACAAAGATTGATATCTATTGCTGATGCATCCAAGTCTTTTTTTAATTAATTTCTGTTTGCCGCTGCAAAATAAAACCAATCATCGCAGAAACACCCTTTTGAATTGCTTGTTCATTAGGAGCTAAATGTTCTGAATGCAGTGAATACGGACTATCTACACCTAACCAAAACATTGTCCCGGGAATCTTTGCTAACAAATAACCAAAATCTTCACCAGTCATTGCCGGAGGAGTTGTTTGATAATCTACCTCAGGTGTATTCTTCATGTAGCTGATAAATGAAGCCGTTGTTTGAGGATTATTCTCAACTGGATAATAACCGCCTTGATGCAAATCTAATTCCAAGCGGCATTCAAACCCAGCAGCAATTGACTCCGCGATTTTACGAACTCGCTGTTGGATTTTTAAATTGTTTTTTTGTGTCAAAGCTCTGATTGTACCATCAATTTGGGCGCTACCGGCAATCACATTTCCAGTTGTACCAGCTGCAAAGTGTCCCAATGTTACAACTCCAGATTGAATCGGATCAACATTGCGGCTAACAATTGTTTGAATTTGCGTAACAAAAGCAGCACCAGCGACAACCATATCATTGGCTGCTTGCGGAAAAGCTGCATGGCCGCTTTTCCCAATAAAATGGGCATGAATCTCACAAGTGCCGGCAAATAAAGTCCCCTGCCGACAACCAATTGTCCCTGCTGGTAATTGCGGATTATCATGCAAGCCGTAAATTTCATTCGGTAGCCAATCACCTAGAACCCCAGCATCATACAACTGTTTGCCACCGCTGGCATTTTCTTCGGCTGGCTGAAAAATAAAGGTTAGATCGGTGGCTGGCTGATGTTCCGCAAAGTAACTCAAGATGCCAATTGCTACTGTCATATGAATATCATGGCCGCAAGCATGCATTTTGCCCGGATGCTTAGATGCATACGGCAAACCTGTTGCTTCAGTTACTGGCAAAGCATCAATATCAGTACGATAACCAATTGTATAGTCATGTTTTTGCCCACTAACATGCACCATAATTGCCGTTTTCCAAGTTTTGATTTCTAGCCATTTTTGTGGCATTGCTTGAATCACTTGCAGTAATAATGCCTGAGTTTCATGTTCTTCCATCCCAATTTCAGGAATTTGATGCAATTTACGCCGCAAGGAAATTAACTCGGTTTCGCTTAAACTCATATCATCATTTCCATTCTCTTCAAATTAAAATATTTTAAAGTTTGCGTAAATCATCAACTAACTCAGTTTTTCCAGCTGCAACATCGGCTGCATCTTTGATTTTACGGGCTGGAACTCCCGCAACAACCGTTCCAGGTGCAACATCTTTAACTACAACCGCGCCAGCAGCAACAACCGCTCCTTTACCAACATGGACTCCTTCCAAAACAACTGCATTAGCACCGATTAAAACGTTATCTTCAATTACTACCGGTTGTGCAGACGGTGGCTCAACAACACCAGCCAAAACTGTTCCGGCACCAATATGGCAATTTTTACCAACGATTGCTCGGCCACCTAAAACTGCTCCCATATCGATCATTGATCCATCACCAATTTCAGCACCAATATTAATAATTGCGCCCATCATAATAACAGCTTTATCACCGATCTCGACTTGATCTCGAATAATCGCTCCCGGTTCAATTCGCGCATTAAACTTTTTCTTATCCAGCAATGGAACACCAGTGTTACGTCCGTCATTTTCAAGATGATAAGCAGTAATTTTTGCTTGGTTGGCTTTCAAAAATGGTTCAACATCCTTCCAGTCACCAAACAAGACTCCTGCTTGATTGCCAAAATAAGCTTCAATGTCAGCTGGAACTTGTACTTGGTCTAGTTGACCCTTTAAATAAACCTTTACCGGGGTTTGTTTTTTTGCGGTTGCAATTGTTTTGATTATTTCATTTGCATCAAGTTTTACCATTATTTATCTTACTCCCTTAATTTATTTGTCAGTATTCAACGTTGGCTGTGTTTTCGGAGAAATAACATAATCTTTTTCAAGTTCATGTGCCAAGTAGTTAATCCCCTTCATAATTTCACGTCGCGTAACAATTCCTGTAAAAATATTATCTTGATTGACAACAACTAAAAAAGGTTGATCAACCAGCAAATGCAGTATTTCTTCTACATCATACGGCAATTGGATCGTTGGGATATCTGTTTGCATGACATCGGCAACCCGATGTCGTCCCAGTGTTGATGGATCAATTCCGTTTAATCCCAGCATCGTTTCAGTCAGCATTGCTAACGACAAAAGGCCTTTAAAATGCTGCTGATTATCCAAAACGGGAATTTTTGAATATTTAATCTTCGTCAAAACTAAAAAAGCATGATCAAGGTGATTCGTATCTTGAACATTAGCAACTAATTCAGCTGGGATCAAAAAATGATCTTGACGTTGATTCAACAAATGTTCGACTGATTTGGCAATCACTATCGTAAACCTCCTTGTACTGCTGTTCTTATTTTAGAGTATTTGCAGTATTAAACCAACTATTACAACAAAAATCAACTATCAGCATAAGTGCATTATAGTTGATTTTTATTAAAAATAAATTAATTTAACGGATCACCATACCAGCGCTGGTACAAAGAATCAATTACTTTAATTCCAGTTAAAGCCGATTCAGGTGAAACTACCGGACTAATAATCATTTTATGCTGCAGACAATCACTGACATGTTCAATAGCATAATACAAATTACCACGCTGATTTTCAATCACAAATCGTTGACTGCCACTAGCATTTTCTAAAATAGCTGTATCTGTTTGCTGATCAAATTCTGGTAAGCGAATAGTTCCCTTGGTACCATAAATTGTTAAATTAGTTTTAACCGGGAAGTTAGCCGTAATCATGACATTCGCCAAAACATCCCCTGCTGTCAAAGCTAAATTGCACTGTAAATCTGCTTGACCAATTTGATTAATTTCAAAACCATTCCAATTAGCAATTTTATTTCCAGTTAGTGATTGAATCATCCCTAGAATAACTGGACCACCGTTAAACAAAGCTCCTCCACCCGCCGAGAGATCACTAAAGTTAGCCGGGACATCAGTTAAATAACATTTGACATCAATAAATTTAATTTGACCAATTTGATCAGCAGCTAAGAGTTCTTTAACCTTGGCAATAATCGGTGAAAATAAGGGAGCCTGATTTTCAACCACCAATCGTTGTTGCTGCTTTGCCAACCGATATAATTCACTGGCTCCGACAAAATGTCGGGTCAACGGTTTTTTCAATAATAAGTGCTTGCCATTTAATAAAGCTTGTTTAGCAATTTCAAAACGTGGTTGCTGCACTTCTGCCAAATAAATTACATCAAGATCCGATTGCAGCAAAGCCTGTTCATTTGAATAAATTTTAATTTGCGGATCTTGAGCAACTAATGTAGCCGCTGTTGAACTATTACCGACAATTCCTGCCAATTTTCCCGTCTGACTTGCCGCCAATGCAGCTGCTAATTCAGCGACTTCAGCTTCTGATCCAATAACACCATATTTAATTTTAACTGCCATTTTTTCACCTCATCTGAAGTTAATTCAATCATCTGCTTCCTATTGCTATTGTAACAGACAATTCAGCAGTTTCGTATGCTAAAAGATCAAAAAACTGGTCATTTGCGATAGTTTAACATTAATTTTCGTAATTCAGCTCCTTCGGCAGCACCACTGATAGTTAACCGCAACCAATCTTGTTGCAAGCCCTTCCGCAGTTGAAAACCATGATGCAGCAAGTAGTCAGCTAAAGACAACGCTCCCGGATAATAAAAGAACATAAAGTTCGCTTGACTAGGGAAAAATTTAATCTGCTGTTCTTGGAAAAAGTTTGCCCAATTTTCCCGTTCTTTTGCTGTTTGACTGACTGAAGACGCTACAAAACTTTGATCAGCTAAAGCTGCCAATGCAGCAGTTTGCGTCAAAGAATTCAAATTATACGGTAAACGAACAGACTGCAAATAACTGACTATTTTCGGATCAGCATATGCGTAGCCAACACGATAGTTGGCAAGACCATAAGCTTTTGAAAAAGTCCGCAGCACAACCGCATTAGAAAATTGTTGAACCAACGGAATTGCACTGGGAGCCGAATTTTGAGTTACATAGTCAATATAAGCTTCGTCAATCACTACCAAAACTTCTGGTGGAACCTCAGCTAAGAATTTCGTTAAATCAGCAACCGAAGTATAAGCCCCAGTTGGGTTATTAGGATTGCAGACCCAGATCAAGCGTGTTTTATCAGTAATTTGTGCTAATAGTGCTGGTAAATCATGTTTACCAGTGGTTGGATCACAGGGCACATCAATAACTTGAGCTCCTTCAATCTGAGCATGTAGAGCATATTCTGAAAAAGTTGGACTAGTTTGAATTACTTGATCACCTGGCTGTAAAAAGATTCGTGAAATCATGGTAATAATTTCGTCCAATCCAACTCCAAAGACTAATTGTGCCTGCGAAACCTGTAATTTTTCTGCTACTGCGCGCCGTAAATCAGTCGCATCACCATCTGGATAACGATTACCCTCAGCAAAATTCCAGTTCTTAACGGCAGCTTCAACTTTGTCAGACGTACCAAAGGGATTCTCATTGGCTGACAGCCGAACCAATTTTTTTAACCCCAAACGTTGTTTAACGCTAGCTAACGGTTCTTCGGGAATATAATTAGCAAGTTTTTTAATCTGTTCTTTCATTAAATCACTCCTTGGCTTTATCGTAACTATAGTTTTTTAATTTCACGTCTTTCTTGGGTCTTACTCATCAACCCCTCTCGTTTTCCTAATTCTTCTTTGATTTGGTCAAAGGTAACTCCTTGTTCTACCAACAAAACCATTAAATGATACAAAAGATCAGCCGTTTCATAGACTATTTCACTTTTATCAGGATTTTTGGCGGCAACGATCACTTCGGTTGACTCTTCACCAACTTTTTTTAAAATCTTATCCAAGCCCTTATCAAATAAATAATCGGTATACGATCCCTTAACTGGATTTTTTTGACGTTCTAAAACTGCTTGATATAATTCATCAATTTCTTGTTTCATAATTAATTAACTCCCTTTGAAAATTTCTTGACTTGATTGAAAAAGCAACTGCGATGACCCGTATGGCAAGCCGGTCCTGCTGGAATCACTTTTACCAGCAAGGTATCTTGATCACAATCCAACACCATTTCCACGACTTGCTGCGTATTTCCACTAGTTGCGCCTTTGTGCCACAACTCTTGACGGGAACGCGACCAAAACCAAGTCTGACCGGTTGCCAATGTTTTTTGATAACTGGTCTGATTCATCCAAGCAACCATTAATACATCATTTGTTGCCTGATCAACCACTACTGTCGTTAATAATCCTTTTGAAAAATCCGGTTTAATCATCGTACATTCACCCCTGCTTGTCTAAGTGTCGACTTAACTTGAGCAATCGTTAACTCATGATAATGAAAGACAGAAGCTGCTAATGCTCCTGCAACATCAGCCGATTGAAAAACATCAACAAAATCTTGCAAGCTACCAGCTCCACCGGAAGCAATAATTGGCACATCTACGGCCGCACCCAATTGCCGATACAAATCAATTGCAAAACCAGCTTTGGTTCCATCTTGATCCATACTGGTAACTAACAATTCTCCCGCCCCTAAAGCAACCACCTGTTTTGCCCAGGCAACTGCTTCAAGAGAGGTTTTTTGCTGACCGCCATGAGTGTAGACCAACTGTTTGCCACTGCTGGGATCGGTTTTAACATCAATAGCAACTACAATGCATTGATTGCCGAACTTCTTTGCTCCGGCTGTAATCAAGCCTGGATCAGCAACCGCCGCCGAATTTAAAGAAACTTTATCAGCCCCCGCTTTAAGCAAGGCTTGGATCTCGGTAATTGAGGTAATTCCACCGCCAACAGTCAACGGCATAAAAACTTGACGGGAAACCTGTTCAACCACATCAACCATTGTTTTTCGCTGTTGATTAGTTGCAGTTATATCTAAGAAAACTAATTCATCCGCTCCTTGCCGCTGATACTCGGCAGCAATTTGGGCTGGATCACCAACATCGGTCAAATTAACAAAATTTATTCCTTTTTTGACTCGTCCCTGATCAACATCCAGGCACGGAATGATTCGTTTAGCCAACATCAGCATTCACCTCGGCGATCTCTTTTAATGTAATGCTACCAGTAAATAAAGCTTTCCCGACAATCGCATTTTGAATTTGGTGCTGCCGCAATTGTCTAATATCAGCTAAATCCCGAATACCACCAGAGGCAACAATCGTACAATCTTTGAATTGCTGCTGCAGCTCAGTTAGTAACTTAAGATTTGGCCCCTGCAATGTACCATCACGACTAACATCGGTTACGACAAAAATTTTTGCTCCAGCGGCTGCCACCTGACCGATTAATGCTGCCATTTTAGTTTGTGTTTGTTCCAGCCAGCCATTGACTGCAACCTGTCCATTCTGTCCATCGATCCCTATTACGATTTTAGCCGCACCATATTTTTTCAAAGCGGCTTTGACAAACTCAGGATCACTGAGGACTGCCGAACCAATAATGACGCGATCAATTCCCAAATTTAAATAATAGGCGACCGTTGTTAAATCTCGAATACCACCACCAAGTTCCAGTAGTCCACTGAAAGCTTGCCGAATACTAGTAATTACTGCCGCATTTTGTGGTTTGCCAGTCTTAGCTCCATCCAAATCAACTAAATGCAAACAACCAACTCGCGCTGCTTCAAAACGGCGTGCTTGGGTTGCCGGGCTTTGATCAATCAACGTCCGCTGATTAAAATCACCTTGAAATAAACGAACACTTTGCCCATTTTGCAAATCTATTGCTGGAAAAATCATTTACCCACCACCTTTTGTGCGAAAGTTTGCAATACCTGCAAACCAACTGCACCACTTTTTTCGGGATGAAATTGTGTGCCATAAATTTGCTGCCGTTGAACCAGAGCTGGGACTTGAACCATATAATCAACAGCTGTTACGACGTACTCAGCTTCACACTTGGCATAGTACGAATGAACAAAATAAGTATATTCATTTGCTAGAAAAGCAAAATCAGAATTTTTTTGCCGCAATTGATTTTGATTCCAACCCATTTGGGGAATTTTATAGCCGGGTTTCTCAGGAAAAGCTACCACTTGACCGGGAATCAGTCCTAATCCGGCATGCTTACCATATTCGGTTGAACTATCAAATAATAATTGCATCCCCAAACAAATTCCCAATAATGGCTTACCAGCCAGGGCTTCTTGTTTGACTAGATCTGCTAAACCGCGCTGCTGCAGCGTAGCCATTGCTGGTGCAAAAGCTCCGACACCCGGTAAAATCAAACCATCGCTGGTTTTTATTTGCTGAGGATCAGCAGTCAAAACAGTCGGAATTTTCAGATAATCAAACGCTTTTTTTAAGTTATAAGTATTACCTGCATCATAGTCAATAATTGCCAGCATTTAAATCACGCCCTTTGTCGAATTAACTCCTTTGATTTCTGGATTAATTGTTACCGCTGTCCGCATTGCACGCCCCAGTGCTTTAAATAAGCTTTCAATTTTATGATGTGTATTGCGCCCATAAAGAATCGTAGCGTGTAAGTTCATCTGATTGCTGAAAGCAAAAGCCTGAAAGAAATCCTCCGTGGTTTCTGTTTCAAAACTGCCAAGGCGCGGATTAGTCAATTCAGCTTGAAATACCAAGTAAGCTCGTCCGCTTAAATCAACACAGACCCGCCCCAAAGTTTCATCCATGGGAACAAAAGCTGTTCCATAACGCTCAATTTGTTTTTTATCACCCAATGCCTGCTTAAAGCATTCACCTAAAACAATTCCAGTATCTTCGACCGTATGATGCGGATCAACTTCCAGATCACCATGTGCTTTAACCGTCAGACCAAACCGCCCATGTTTGGCAAATAAGTTTAGCATATGATCAAAAAAGCCGATTCCGGTATTGATGTCAATTTTGTTTTGCTGATCCAGATCCAGCTTAACGGTAATCTGTGTTTCAGCCGTTTTTCGCGTAATTGTTGCACTTCGCATTATTTTCCCTTCCTTTCAGCTGCAAACCGCTGTTCCACTGCACGAGCGTGAGCTTCCAAACCTTCTGTTCGTGCTAATTCTGTAATATCGCTCAAATCAGCCTGCAAGGCTGTCTTAGAGAATTGAATAAATGAAGTCTTCTTAACAAAATCGTATACTCCTAGTGGGGAAGAAAACTTAGCTGTCCCGCCAGTAGGTAAAACGTGATTTGGTCCAGCCAAATAATCGCCTAATGGTTCTGAAGCATAGCGGCCAAGAAATACTGAACCGGCATTACGGATATAACTTAAATATTGGCTTGGATCAGCCAGTTGAATTTCCAAATGTTCCGGTGCAACTTCATTCATCAAAGTAAACATTTCTGGAACTGATTCCATGACAGCAATAAAGCCGCGATCTTCGACAGCCGCTTGGGCAATTGCTCGTCGCGGCAAGTTAACCAGCTGTTGATCAACTTGTTGACTAACTTTTTGAGCTAAAGTCAAACTATCAGTAATCAGCATTGGTCGTGCACGCCGGTCATGTTCTGCTTGCGATAACAAATCAGCTGCCAATTCAGCTGCATCAGCAGTATCGTCTGCTAAAATGCCAATTTCCGATGGCCCGGCAACCATATCGATCGCAACTTGACCAAAGACTTGCTTTTTGGCAGTTGCTACATAAATATTTCCCGGTCCAACAATCTTATTAACCGCTGGAATTGATTCAGTTCCATAAGCCAAAGCGGCAATCGCTTGCGCTCCACCAACTTGATAAACTGCATCAACACCGGCAATCGCTGCCGCTGCTAAAACAGCTGGCGCAATTCCTTTTTTTTGTGGTGGTGTAACCATAATTACTTGGTCAACTCCGGCAATCTTGGCAGGCAATGCGCTCATTAAAATTGTAGATGGATAGGCTGCTGTGCCGCCCGGAACATAAATTCCAACTCGTTGCAATGGTGTTACTTTTTGACCACGGATAATTCCGGGAACAGCCGTGTCAATAAAACCGGAAGTCAATTCTTTTTCATGAAAACTAACAATATTTTTTTTCGCATGCTCAAGCGCCTGACGTAATTCAGGAGAAATTTTCTGTAAAGCTTGTTGTATTTCAGTTGCTGGAACGGCAAAATTTTCAATCGCCGTCTGATCAAATTTCAATTCATACTCTTTTAATGCCTGATCTTGTCTTTTTCGTACATTTTCAATGATTTCTCTAACTTGCTGTTCAATTGTAAAATCCGATGTTTGCTGAGTATAATTTTTGACAACTTGTTTCATTTTTGTTAGTGATTCTTGGTAAATTTTCATTTAACTCCGCTCCCTTGATTTTGACGCTGATCAGTTGTTAGTTGCACAACTTCAGCTAATTGATCAACTAAAGTAAAAATTTCCGCAGCATGTTGTTTTAAAGACATCCGATTAGCTACCAGCCTAGTTGATACTAAGTCTAAATAATCATAAACATATAAATTATTCTCCCGCAGCGTGCTGCCTGTCTCAGTAATATCAACAATCGCATCTGCTAAGCCGATTAGAGGAGCTAATTCAACTGATCCCTCAATTTTGATAATTTCAACATCGCGACCCAAAGTTTCAAAATAACGCTGCGTAATCAACGGGTATTTAGTCCCGATTACCTTTCGACCAGGTTGATTAAGGTTAAAATTATTCGTTGAAGCTAAAACAAATTGACAACACCCTACTTGCAGATCCAATAGTTCAGCTTGCTGGTTACGCTGTTCTGTCAAAATATCACTGCCAACAATTCCAACATCGACCGCCCCCGCATTCAAATAAGTTGTTACATCAGGTCCCTTGGCCAAAATAAACTGAAAATTGCCATCGCTCGTATTTATAATTAATTTGCGATTTTTCTGTTTTAATAATGAGCAATCAATTCCCGCAGCTTCCAGCAACGGTAAAACCTGACGTTCAACTCTTCCTTTAGTTAAAGCAATTTTAAGTGGCATCTTCTAATTCTCCTTTAGCGGTCAAACGGTAAAGTTTAACCTGTGAATTTCTCGCATTTCGTTGCGCATGACGTAAATCATCAGCCAAACTCAATTCTAATTCTGGGTATGTTTGACAAATCTTAGCCACTTGGGCTAGTTGTTCCGGTTCAAAAAACAGCAGATCATGTTTTTCATCAGTAGTAATCAAGGTTTTTTGATCAACTAACAAATCAATATCAATTCCCATACCCACAGCCGGTTCCAATTGTGCTTGAAAGTTTTTCAGCAATTTATCATATCGACCGCCACTGAATAAATAATCAGGTATGTCCTGCATAAACACCTTAAAAGTCAGTCCTGTATAATATGCTTGCGGCGGTGCTGTACTTAGATCCAACATTATTTGCTGGTCTGGCAGTTTTTGCGCCCAAACAGCAAACTGAGTAATTTCGCGAAAAATCTCATTAGCTGCATCAGGTAATTCAACTGCTGTCAATTGTTGATAAACCTGTTCAAAACTGCCAAACAATCGCGGCCAGATTTTTAAAAACGGAGCTACCGCTTGCGAAGCAAATGGCGCAATCAATTGCTGATAATGAGGCAGATTTTTTTGGTAAAGTGCCTCTTTAATTTGCGTTTTCAATTTTTCATTGGAAGTAATTGCTGCTAAAACACTATCAGCAAATCGCGCATCACCAAGTTCCAACTGGATCTTATTCAAACGTAAGCAGTGACTCAAACGATTGATCAGCAGCAAGCACTCACATTCAGCTTTATTAGAAGCGTAACCGACCATTTCAACTCCCGCTTGCGTGAGTTGATTGTATCTGCCTGAAAGGGGTGGTGCAATCTTAAAATGATCTCCAACGTAATAAAATTTCTGCGGTAATTTCAAATTATTAGCCGATAAAAATCGCGCAATTGGCAAAGTCAGATCCGGTCGTAACACAACTGTTTCATTATTGTGATCTAATAACTGATAGGTTCGCAATTGTTTCAAATCAAAATCGGCAAAAACTTCTTGGTATTCCAACAAAGGTGTAGCAACTTTCATATAGTGTCGTGCTTGTAATTCTTCTTCGATCAAATTGATCAATTTAGTTTTGCGCCGGGCACGGATGCCAAATTCATCTCTGGTTCCCAGCGGTAAGTTAACCTTATGCACTGATTTTTCCCTCCTAACAAAAAAGTCCCCTTGGCATTTTGCCAAGAGGACGTTCAAACGTGGTTCCACCTCAATTTACTTATTTTTTTCAAAATAAGCCTCATTGCTATTTTAATCAGCTAGGATAACGGTCCCGACCGGAACCAGCTTACTGTCTTTCAGCTGGTCAATTCCCAGATGTGTTTCGCTGTCAGACTTGATTTCCTTTTTCAGTTTCGGAAACTCTCTGTGCAAGCTATTGCCAGCTACTCTTCTGTTCATCATTATTAGACAATAATTAGAAATCAACTAATTTGTAATTAGCATACACTTTGGTTTTTTGCTTGTCAACCTAAAACTATTAATTAATTTCTAATTATTGAAGCTGCTCCATAAATGCCAACCGCGACCCACTTCATTGATAGCATGAGCATCAGATCCGAAAACCAACGGGATTTCCAACTTTTTTGCTAAACCAGTAATCTGTTTTCCAGGATAAAATTCGTTACAATAAGGTTTATATAGACCAGCAGTATTAAAATCCAATTCTCGTTGCTGCTGTTTAATTATTACGAGAATTTTTTTCAATAATTCTAAATTGGTTTGATCAAATTCTGCTGGCAACTGAAAATAATCTTGATATTTTTGAATTAAATTAAAATGTCCCAACCGCTGTGGACGGAATTTTCCTAAATCAGCTGTCACTTCTTGCAAAACCAGTTGAAAATATTGCCGATAGAGTTCCTGTGGATGCGCGAGCCATTGTGAAAAGCCAGCCGCAAAATCCTCCGTTGTATAATCAACACACCACAGGCCATGATCTTTCCCAGGCATAAAATGGATCGAAAGAATATTTTGTTCTGTTTTCGAACCAACTTGATCAAGAAAATCGCGAATCTCTGACTCATAACCTGGTAGGTAATCCACTTCAAAACCAACTGAAATTTCTATTTGTGACCCATACTGCTGCTTTAATTTATCAGTTAAACGGAAATAGTCATCCAACTGATTCCAAGTTAATGAAGCAGTTGTCAAGCCCGCCGGATCACCACGGTAATCTTTCACAAAACGTCGTGGCAAAGGAGCATGTTCGGTTATGCAATACTTATCAAATCCTAATTTAATTGCTCGTTCAATCATGGCTGCTGTTTTCTCACCACTACCATGGGGACACAGTTCTGTATGAGTATGACCATCAATTATTTTCATTAAGGAAATCCCTCCTCACTTTGCTTTGTGATAAAAATACTTATTCAAAAACGCTGTAACTCGTTGTTGGTAAGTTTTAGGATCGATCCAATAGCTTTCAGCATGCGTAGCATTTTTGACGATCCAAAGTTCCTTTGGTGCAGTTGTAGCTTGAAAATTTTTCAAAGCCATTTCACTTGGAACATAACTATCTTTTTCTCCATGAATAAAAAAGATCGGTAATTTATTTTTTTGTAACTGTTCAGTTGCTGACACATCCCCTAAATAGTATCCTAAGCGATGATGGTTGATCGTACTAACTAACGGGTAAAATGGATATTTGGGCAGATGGTATTGATGCTTTAATAGGTATGTCATTTCTTGGTTAATACTTGAATAACCACAATCAGCGATCAGACATTTAACTTGCGGAGGTAATTTTTCACCACTGAGCATCTCAACTGTTGAAGCTCCCATGCTGACTCCGAACAATACGATCTGAGCTTCTTCACCAACTCGCTGGATAATCTTAGTTAACCAGTGTAAATAATCCAACCGATCCAGCCAGCCAAAACTAATATATTTACCAGCACTTTCACCGTGAGCTCGATCGTCAGGCAATAAAATATTGAAACCAAGGTCATAAAACATCTTGGCAAAGTTTGCCATTGTTTCACCATTACCCTTATATCCATGTGAAATAACCACTACTTTTTTTGTTTGCGGATCGGCAGCTGGGATAAAATACGCTGACATCTGTTCTGATTCACCAGTTAAAGTAAACGTCCAGTGCTCTTTATTGATTTTTTTAAACCAATCAACAAAATCCCAATAGCTGTCAGCATACTTTTGCTTTTCTTTAGATGTTTCCGGAACTTCATTCACACGGCCAAATGCCATCTTAAATAAATATTCACTAAAAACAAAAGAGCCGATCGCAGCCCCCGCAAATATTTTCAAAAATAACCGATCTTTGTGTGACAATTTTCTACCCCTTCCAATCAGTAATTTAATTAATAACAATCTTAACACTAAAATCATTTCAAACAAGATTGCAAAATAAAAAAGACACCTCACAGTGCCTTCTCTATACTAAATTCAAATCTAATTATTTGTTTAAGCGACCATTAAGCTGCTTGCTGAGTTCTTCAAAACCAGGACGGTTCAGCAAAGCAAACATGTTGTGTTTATAAGCTTCAACACCTGGCTGATTAAATGGATTAATACCATTTAAGTAACCTGAAACTGCAACAGCTGCTTCGAAGAAATAAATTGTGTATCCCAATGTATAAGCTGTTCGATCAGGAATATTAACGATCATATTCGGCACATTGCCATCCGTATGCGCTAATACAACACCTTGGAATGCTTTAGTATTGACAAAATCCATTGATTTGCCTTCAAGGTAAGCTAAACCATCTAAGTTTTCTTTTTCTTTAGGAATTTCAACATCATGTTTTGGCTGACCAACTTTGATAACTGTTTCCATCAAATTGCGGCGGCCTTCTTGAATATACTGACCTAATGAATGCAAATCAGTTGAAAAGTTAGCTGAAGAAGGATAAATTCCCTTTTGATCCTTACCTTCAGATTCACCCATCAATTGTTTCCACCATTCACCAAAATACTGGAGTGATGGTTCATAATTTTCCAAAATTTCAGTGGTATAGCCCTTGCGGTACAAAATATTACGCAAAGCTGCATACTGATAAGCTTCATTTTTGTTCAAATCAGCATCACTATATGCATCACGTGCATCTGCTGCCCCTTGCATCAATTTATCAATATCTGCACCAGAAGCTGCGATCGGCAATAAACCTACTGGAGATAATACTGAGAAACGACCACCGACATCATCAGGAATGACGAATGCTTCATATCCTTCGGCATCTGCTTCAGATTTAAGGGCACCACGCGCCTTATCAGTTGTTGCATAAATTCTTTCTTTTGCACCAGCTGTGCCATATTTTTTAAGCAATTTTTCTTTGAAAATTCTAAACGCAATTGATGGTTCAGTCGTTGTTCCTGATTTAGAAATAACATTAACAGAAAAATCTTTGTCACCAATCAAATCTAATAAATCATAAACATAAGATGAGCTGATTGAATTGCCAGCAAAGAAAATCTGAGGTGCATTGCGTTTTTCAGCTGGTAATAAATTAAAGAAATTATGATGCAAAAATTCAATTGCAGCACGGGCACCTAAATAAGAACCTCCAATACCGATTACAACTAAGACATCAGAATCAGCTTGAATTTTTTTAGCAGCTTTTTTGATGCGATCAAATTCAGTTTTATCATAATCTACTGGTAAATTTAAAAAACCACGAAAATCTTTACCGGCACCAGTACCTTCCCGCAATTCTGTATCAGCGGCGGTTACCATTGCCTGCATTTCACTAAGTTCGTTATCATGAACAAATTTTTCGAGGTTAGAGCTATCAAAAGAAATATGTGCCATTGGAATCTCTCCTTTATAATTTGTAACTGCATTCATTATACAATGCTTTTCATCATTTTGTAAGCCCTTTTCACCGATAAATTATGATTTTCCCTTAAAAACACTTAAAAACACTTTAACAGACTTTAGCCTGCTCCAATAATCCAAACCAATTTTTGAATAATTGTTGAGTTTGCGGCAGCCACGCTGAATTAATAATTGCCGTATTATCGTTTATGAAATAATTTTCTGGTGGAGCAATTATTTGCTGTCGCTGTTGATCCCGCTGATATTCTTCTAATAAAGTTGTCAACTGATATTCAGGATGACCAGTAACAAAGTAGTTATGATCATCTGTGGTTGCACAAATCGCTGGTCCCGCCTCAGCTGAATCAGCTAACACTTTGAGCGGAGATGCTGCTACTTCTGCGATATAATTTGTTGTATAGCGCGAAAATGGTAAAATAATTTGCTGACTAAAGCCATTAAGCAGCGGATGGACTGTTCGTGTAACCGCTGGGTAAATTCCAAAAACTTTTTTATTCAACAAATGTTTTTCTACCCCACCAAAATAATACATTCCTGCTTGTGCAGCCCAGCAGATTGTCAAAACTTTTCGGCAATGAGTTTGCGCCCAATTAAAAATCTCACATAGTTCCTGCCAATAATCAATCGCTTCAAACGGCAACTGCTCAATCGCTGCTCCGGTTACAATCAAGCCATCAAAATCAGCCGCTTTTACTTCTGGAAAACTAACATATTCCTTAATATCAATTAATGATTTCTTAGTTCGAAACCGATGAGTTGCCGGATAACAAAAAGTTGCTTTAATCGTTAAACCGCTTTTTGTAAAAAGACTTGTTAAATGTTGCTGTGTTTTAGCTTTATCTGGCATTAAATTAAGCACCAGAATTGAAATTACTGAATTTTTGTTCAATATTATTCACTCCTTACAAAAAAATCCCCCCATGTTAAAAAACATGGAGGGACGTAAAATACGCGGTACCACCCGAATTTGTATTATTTTCGCAAATAATACCTCTTAAGTACAGCCAAAAAGGATATACTCGCACACTATAACGGGTGTTCCCGGTAGTCAAGCTTGCACCTGACTACAGCTTCGAGCTCATCTTCAGTTCCTTTTGAAAGCCGCCCTTTCACTATCAGCGGTCGCTACCTCTCTCGCCAAAAACTTACTCTTCTCATCAACGCCTAATGTTATGGGTTAATAGTAAGTTAAGCCATAGTGAATGTCAAGATTATTTGCTTGGTTTTCAGTTGAACTTACTTATAATTACTTATTCTGAATATTTTTCATTTATCGCAAAACCGTGAAATCAATTTGATAAATCAAAAAAACTTAAGCGGCATCTTGATAAAACAAATTTTGTTTCCTTACTATTTCATTTAAAAATTATTGACGTCTAAAACTGTGTAGCTGCGTTTATCATAACGATTACGACTAGTTGAATATTCAATATTTTCACCGTTGTTCAACCAAACAATCTCTTCAAATTCTAAGATAGGATCTATTTTTTGGGCATTTAAATATTTAATGTCGAGTTCATCTGGTAAACTTGCACGAATTTTTCGGTAAGCCCCACCAAACTTCAAATGTAGCTTATGGTGCAAATAGTCATAAATTGATTGATGCATGATATCTTCATTAAGACCCGGCACTAACTTAACCGGCATAAAAGTATGTTCCAAAATTAACGGATCTCCATTTAATATCCGTAATCGCTCAATTTCATAAACCGGTTCATCTTTTGCAATATCAAGTTTAGCCTGTAGATCTTTATCAGGAAAATGGACTTCAAATGAAATAATTTTGCTTTCGATTTTTTCGCCAACATGTTGTTTGCTCATCCCGTCAAAGGCATTTGCTGGTGAATCATTTGCCGCTTTGATGGGGATCATCCCCAAAACAATTGTTCCCAAACCTGATTGTTTATAGATCAAACCTTCACGAGCCAATGTATCGAGCGCCTTCTTTATTGTTAAGCGACTAACATCAAATTCTTTAGCCAGTGCATTTTGATCAGGCATAAATTGTTTTGCTTGATAAGTTCCCTTGATGATCCGTTGTCGAATTTCTTCAGCAACTAATTGATACTTAGTTTTTTTCATTATTTCATCCAACCTTAACAATTAATTTTTCATATAATTGCTATTTTAATCTTTTTCCTTGCTAAATTGTACTTTATTAATAAAAAAGCTAGAATTTTTCTCAAAAAGAAACAGTTTTTAAAAAACAAGCTGAAATCAAAAATGATTCCAGCTTGCTCAGCAGCGAGAGCTATGTTCATGGCTAAATTCACAACCCTTAAAAACAATTACAGTTGTTCACCATTTGAAGCAATTACTTTTTGATACCAGTAAAAAGAATCTTTGGGGATTCTTTTTAAAGTTCCCTTTCCTTGATCATCTTTGTCAACATAGATAAAACCATAACGTTTCTCCATCTGACCCGTACCAGCCGAAACAATATCAATTGCTGACCAAGGAGTGTAACCTAACACGTCAATTCCATCTTCAACAACTGCCTTCTTCAGTTGTAGCAGATGCTCTCGCAAATAATTAATCCGATAATCATCATGGACTTTACCATCTGAACTTATCTCATCACGAGCTCCCAATCCATTTTCAACTACAAACAGCGGTAAATGATAACGATCATTAAACCAATTAGCTCCATAACGCAACCCCTCAGGATCAACTGTCCAACCCCATTCTGACGCTGGTAAGAACGGATTCTGAACATCACTGCTGTAATCATCATAGTCATAAGCTGGGTTATTTTCATCATATTTAACTGTTTTTGACATATAATAACTAAAACCAATATAATCAACCGTTCCGTGTTTTAAATTATATCGATCTGCAGCCGTAATGTCCGTTCGATAGTGATGCTGCTGTAAAAATGCTTCCATGAAAGTTGGATAATAACCATTAACATGCACGTCGGTAAACCAGTAACGTTTTTGCATTGCTTTTTCCGCCAGCATAATATTATGCGGTTGAGAATTAAGCGGATATAACGGCACCATTGCCAACATACAGCCAATTTTAAATGCAGGATTAATTTGATGCCCGTGATTCACAGCGATCGCACTCGCAACTAATTCATAGTGAGCTGCTTGGTACATTAGTTTTTCGGCATTTTCATTTGATTTAACTTTAATGCCAGAATTTGTAAACAAACAAAACTCATCATGAAAACCTGTCTGATTATTAATTTCATTAAATGTCATCCAATACTTAACCTGCTTGCGATAACGTTTAAAGCAGACATCAGCAAATCTGACAAAAAACTCAATCATTTTTCGGTTACGCCAACCGCCATATTTAGTTACTAAATGATACGGGATCTCAAAATGAGACAAAGTTACAATCGGTTCAATTTGATATTTCAAACACTCCGCAAATAGCCGATCATAAAATTCCAGTCCCGCTTCATTTGGAACCGGCTCATCCCCTTGCGGAAAAATTCGGCTCCAAGCGATCGAGGTGCGGAAACATTTAAACCCCATTTCTGCTAATAATTTAATATCCGTTTGATAATGATGATAAAAATCAATTGCTTGATGATTAGGATAATTTTTCCCCGCTTGAATTCCAGTAGTAATTTCACGAGGACGAGAAGCTGAACCCACTGTCATCACATCAGCGACGGAAGGCCCTTTTCCGGCTTCATTCCAGGCACCTTCAAACTGATGAGCTGCTACTGCTCCTCCCCACAAAAAATCAGAACGAAAACTTTGCATTAATCTTCTCCTTCTTATGCTTTAATATAAGCAAAAAACTTTAGTGATTCAAAAATATCTTATTTGGTTATTTAACTGCCATTCTCTGGTAAACTTCAACAAATTCTTGGGCTAAGTCTTTAAAGGCAATGGCTGTCATCAAATGATCTTGAGCATGTACTAAATAAAGATCAACGGGTGTTTTTTCTCCTTGAGCTTCTTTGGTCAACATTTCCGTTTGCACATTATGAGCTTGAGTCAATGCCTGATCAGCAGCCGTTAATTGCTTTTCAGCAGCTGCAAAATCACCCTGTTTAGCTGCTTGAATCGCAGCAACGCTACTTCCTTTAGCATTTCCACCCGCCATGATCAAGCCCATAATAACTTGCATGCGTTTATCTTCATCCATAATTATTTCCCTTCAAGCAGTTTCTCGGCTGCCGTCAATACTTTGGCACCGTTCATCATGCCATAATCAGTCATATTAATTACATCCATTGGTATTCCCGCTTTATCGGTCTTCTTTTTGACAGTATCTTTCATATATGCTACTTGCGGCCCCAATAATAAAATATCTGGTTTGGTACTTTCTAATTGCTGATCAATATCGGCGGTTGAAGTAGCAAAAATTTGATAATCTTTGCCAGCTTGCTTAGCTGCAGCCTGCATTTTAGAAACTAACAATGAAGTTGACATCCCTGCAGAGCAGGCTAACATAATCGTTTTTTCACTCATTTAAAAACAACTCACTTTCTATAATTATTTGGTTTCTTCCGTCGCTTTTGCTTGCTCTTGTGCTAATAAATAATTATCATATTTCTTAGCAAACGGAAAATACATTGCTGTTGACATTACTAAAACAATTGCTTGCCAAATTGCCATCTTCCAACCTCCTATCAAGAATCCTGAAATAACCGGCGGAGTTGTCCATGGTGCCGCTACCCCATTTAACGGTGGCACAATTCCAAAATAAATTACCAAATACGTTGTCAATGCAACGATTACTGGCGTTAAGAAAAATGGAATTGCTAAAAACGGATTCATTACCAGTGGCAGTCCAAACAGAAACGGTTCATTAATATTGAATAAAGCCGGTACCAGCTCAATTTTACCTAACGATTTCATTTGAGCCGATCGAGCAGCATATAAAGTGAAAATTACTAAACCGATTGTAATTCCAGATCCAGTTAAATTAATGAAGTTATTATAAAATTCATTAGTAACAATGTGGGCACCATTTGCCAGACTTAACTTTCCTGCATGATACAAATTAGCATTATCAAATGTATTAGGAATCAGTAGTCCACTGGTAATTGCTCCCATAATTAGTCCACCATGAACGCCGAAGAACCAGAAGAATGGTACTAAGAAAGCAATAATCAATGCTCCACCCAGCGAGTCGGATAATCCCTGCAGCGGTGTCTGCAATAATTTGTAAATCAATTGCAATAAATCGGTGCTCATTATCATTTTGAAAAAGGCGTACAACAACATTGCCGCTGTCAAAATCACTCCGGCCGGAATCATTGCAGTAAATTGATTGGCCACATTAGCTGGAACTTGTTCCGGCAACGTAATCTTCCAACCGGCTCTTAACATTTTGGTATATGACCAGCCAACTAAAATACCAATAATAATTGCTGCGATCATTCCTTGACCACCCAGCCAGGTAATGTTAATGGCATTGGTTACTGGTGATGACAGAAATGTTTGCAAAGCATGTGGCAGCTTATCAATATGTTGTGCGACCTGACTGCCCGACATAATTACATTACCTGCAGCGTTAGTAATTCCTGAACCGGATTTTCCCATTGAAGCAACTAACGGATTATCAACTTGTAAAAATTGCAGAATTAAAAAGGCTGATAAAGAAGTCAATCCAGCCGGTAAGGGTTCATATCCCTCATTACGAACATAAACGTAAGCGATTCCAATTGAAGCCCAAACTGAAATCAAACCGAATGATGCAGTATAAGCCTGGCTAAAAACTGCCGACCAACCAGAAGCTTTTAAGGCATTTGCTACTGCTGGTATTGGAATATTCGACAAAATTAAAAATATAGATCCAATAATGATAAACGGCAAAGCATAAACCATACCATCTTTTAGAGCAGTAATCGGTTTTGTATTAACAAATTTCATAATCGGCGGTAAAACTTTTTTATTGATAAACTCCCCAAAGCTATTTTTTGCCATTATAATTCATCTCCATTTTTTTCGAGTAATGACTTAAACCAATAAAACGACTTTTTAGGAACCCGCTGCAATGTGCGTAATTCGTGATTACCGCGATCAACATACACTGCACCATAACGTTTTTCCATATCTCCTTGTGAACTGGGAATATCAATTAATCCCCATCCTAAATAACCAAGAACCTTTGCGCCATCGATAAATATGGCATCTTTCAACGCTTTAATATGTTCTCGATGATAAGCAATTCGTTGCTCATCAGCAATCATATCTTCACCATTCCAGCTTTCACGCAAGCCGATGCCATTTTCAACAGGAAAAACTGGAAGTTGATAGCGATTATAAAGCATTGTTAGTATATTACGAAACCCCAGTGGATCGATCGTCCATCCCCAATCATTGGCTTGCAAGAATTGATTGTCGACCGTCGCTGTTTCAGCATATAAGTTAGGCGGCGTTTCAGCTGAAAGTTTGCTAGCGGCCAAAACTTCACTACGATAATAGCTGAATGCTAAAAAATCGACTTTAGTTGCTGCAATCAGTGCTAAATCTGCTGCTTTTAAATCACAATCCAGTTGCTTTTCATGAATAAATTGCAAAATTTCAGGAGAATAATGTCCATTAGCAAAAATCTCATTTAAATTATCATATTGAAATTCCTGCAACTTTCTGACCGCCATGATATCATGTGGGTTACAGCTTGCTGGATAAACCCCGGTATAAGCAGTCATTCCTCCGATTTTTAAAGCCGGATACTTTTGATGCAGATAATCGGTTATCATGGCGTGTGCTAAAATCGTATGATGAAAAATAGTATACATCTCAGTTAATGTCCGTTTTCCCTTTAAATAACCAGAAATTCGAAATGCAGTACTGGTAAAATACAGATTTTGTTCATTAAAAGTTAGCCAGTATTTAACCCTTTCGGCAAAATGATCAATTATCTTCTTAGCAAAACGAACAAAAGCAACAACTGTCTTTCTTGAAATGAATCCGTTTTCTTTTTTAGCTAACGCTAATGGCATATCAAAATGATACAAACAAATCATCGGCGTAATTCCTCTTTGCAGCATTGCATCTACTAAACGATCATAATACGCTATTCCAGCTGCATTAAAATCACCATCCCCGGTTGGATTCACCCGCGACCAAGAAATCTGAATTCGATACATATTCATATTCATTGCTTTTAATAAATCAAGGTCTTCTTCATAACGATGATATTCATCAATAGCTGTTGTCCAATCACTTGTATTGGCAGTTGCCAGACGAACATCATAAACTGATGGTCCCTTTCCGTCTATATTCCACGCACCTTCTGTTTGCATACTGGACACAGAATTTCCCCAAAAGAATCCTTGCGGCATTTTTCGTTTGATTTTTAATCCCTCGCTCTCTTTTGCTAGCGTTTTCATTCTCGAGAACACCTAAAGTATAATTTAGTATTTAGAAAATGTCAATATCTTTGTAATAAAAGTATATACTTTTGTAAAAAGCAGGATTTTAGCAATAAATAATTAATAAGTTGATGCGATAGGATACCAAGCTTAGTATTAATAGCTGCGGAAATTGCAAGCTCTATCAACGGAAAAGAATTTCAAACCAAGTTGACCGTTAAAATTATGTATGCGCTCTTAAATTAGTGTAGAATAACTATGTAAATTAATTTTTTATCTTAAGCTGGATAATTTTTCAAACAAATATTTAATGACATCTAGGCCAAAACAAGTATATTAATATAATTATGTACGCCATTACTACAACACTAAACGAACGAAGGGGTACAACATGACAGATTATCAAGCATTTGCAACACAGACTTTAACCAAAATAACGACCAAGATGGCATCAGTAATTAAACGTAATCCAAATATTATCCCATATACTACTGATGCCAATCAGCAATTTATTAATATCTACAAAAATAACCCGTTTTGGTGGACCAACGGATTTTGGGGCGGCATCATGTGGGAACTCTATCACTTAACCGGTGCAGCTATTTATCGTGAACAAGCGCTAAGTGTTGAAACTAAGTTGGATGCTAACCTGATGTCTGCTGACCACTTAGATCACGATAATGGTTTTAAATGGTCACTGACAGCGGTCGCTCACTATCAAGATAATCAGAGTGAACAAGCTAGAAATCGTGCCTTGCTAGCAGCCAACAATCTAGCTGGTCGCTTTAATTTGGCTGGTCGGTACTTTCGTGCATGGAATGACGAAGATGGTCGTAATCGAGCAAACTTAGCTATCATTGACTGTCTGATGAATCTGCCACTGTTATATTGGGCAAGTGAAACTGAACATGATCCTCGATTCGCTGAATTGGCATCTGCACATGCTAAAACCGTCCAAACTAAGATGATTCGTCCAGACGGTTCCGTTAAACATATTGCCGTTTTTGATCCTCGATCAGGTGAGTATCTGCACTCCCAAAGCGGACAAGGCTACGAGCATGGGTCTTCTTGGACTCGTGGTCAAGCTTGGGGAATTTATGGCTTCATTTTGAGTTACGAACACACTCGGAATGCCAGTTTTCTGGCTACAGCTCAGAGGATTGCTAACTATTTTATTACAAATATTCCGACTAACGGTCATATTCCGATTGATTTTCGTCAACCTACTCATCCTCAGCTGGAAGATGCTTCCGCGGCTGCAATTGCAGCTAGTGGTTTAATTGAACTTTCTAATTGTGTTCAAAAAACTGACCGTAATATTTACTTAAATGCAGCAATTCGTCTGTTAACTACGCTTAGCAATGATGCTGATTGGGATAACGATCATGATGCCTTAATTACCCGCTGCTCAGCTGAATACCACGAGGATCACCATGAGTACCCTATTATCTATGCTGATTATTTTTTTATTGAAGCATTCATGAAGCTAGCTGGAAAGAGTTTCAAGCCATGGTAATTATTTGTTCAAGGTAAAACTGAGATGTATTGTTCAAAAGTATGCAAATAGATATAAACAATTACTGAATATCGGCTTGTTTAAAAAATTACTGACTAATAACTCAGTAATAACCTGCATACTTGATAAAAATTGTTAGAGTGATTATTGACGAATGGTTTGAATAACATTTTTAATATTTTTATTCAGTAAACAGAGCAATAATGCTATCCTAAGCAGATATTTTAGTTTAAACTATAGCTGGAAAGAAAAAACACAGTTCGGTTGGTAGTCCGAACATAGTTATTTAGCTATCAGTAACCTGCCTCCTTGGTTGTCCATCTTTCTTAATTGATTTTAAGGAGGATGTTTAATGTCTATTGTCAAAAGTTCGTTAGTAATTGTCTTCGATTCACCATTTTATAAAGCTATTTTTGAAAGATGTTCTGACTCGATTTATGAAGTTAGTCAGTTGAATTTAGGGACTTCAGAACCTAAAATAACTTTAATTTATGCTCTAGTTACCCAGCATTGGTCACAAATTAACTTTTTTCAACAAAAAATTTCTAACTCAGCACTTTCCGAAAAGAAAGTTAACCCTAAGCGGCTACAACGCTTAGCTCGAAAAAGCGTTATCCCCAGTGTCAGCACTAAAGCACAAAGAACACTTCAAAAACAGCTTGAGAACCGCAAAGCAACGCGAAAGCAGGAAAAAAGTATGACGAAAATTTCTAATCAGGAAAAAATATTCAAATTACGTCAGGCTAAAAAAATTCAAAAACATAAAGGCCATTGATTTCTGCTTCTTCAAAACGTTTTAGAACCTATTATTTTAATAATACTGCAAAAAAATTTTCAAAATAGTCTTCGATATCTATAATCTGAATATAAAGTGACCCCCAGAAGTTAGATCAAAAATCTAACTTTTGGAGGTCACTGTTTGGATAACCATTAATTGTTTCAATATCTTGATAACTTTACTGACAAATTTTTCTTTTAAAGCTAATATGAAATAATTTCAAACACGCTTCTTCTCTTATAAAAATATCATGTCAATAAATTTATGCTAATTCTATAATTAGCAGCTATCCTATTAAAATGATTTGACAATTTGCATAATACCAAAAACCAAAAGGTAAAATGCTAATAATGACAAAACAAATGTGATTGCTAAGGTTGGGCTAAACAACATAATAACTGCCAAAACAACTCCTAAAACAGCTGTAATGACAGTAAACCAATAATAACCCTTTCCAGCTAGCCTTATAAATTTTGCTGCCCATAATTCAAAAAGGGAATCTACAAGCAATCCAATTGCAACAACTATCCAAACATAGGCCATGCCAAAAGTCCTTGGCATAGCAATCATTAAAACGCCTACCACAATATCCAAAATAGCAGCAAACGTAATAAAACCAGTACTTCTCATACCAAAATCCCGCAATTTATTTCTACCAAAGAAGTGCAAAACACCATCTGCAAGCATAAATATGCCAATTGTAAAGATAACTGCTACTAATGAAAACCCAGGGTGCTTTAGTACAAAAAAAGCAAGGATAACTGATAAGATACCTAATACAAGGCTAAACGGATCAAAATTTCTGCTATTTTCCATAATATCCTCCAAACTATTGTTGTAATTTATATTTCACTTTCAGTTTACAACGACAAAAATCACTGTCAAATACTTGAACATATTATTATATCCAACAACTTATTAAAATTAATTTATCTTTCTGATTAAAAAGCAATTCTAGGGTATCAACTTGCGCTGAATTCGATTAAAATCCTTTTCATTGGGGAAATGTTCCTTGGAAAATTCCCCTGTTCTGGTTTGATGATTTAATCATGTGCAGAAGAAATTTCTTTTTTCAATCAAACTTTTATTCATTTACACAAATTGTTTTATACCCTCTTATTGCTTAATATATGTTTTAATAATGGTAAAGGAGGTTTTTTAAATGCATATTAAATTACACCGTTCTCGTGACAACAAAGTAATTGCCGGCGTCTTAGGTGGTATTGCCCAAGAATATGATTGGAATGCTAATGTTT
This sequence comes from Liquorilactobacillus ghanensis DSM 18630, assembly GCF_001435235.1. Classification (GTDB taxonomy): domain Bacteria; phylum Bacillota; class Bacilli; order Lactobacillales; family Lactobacillaceae; genus Liquorilactobacillus; species Liquorilactobacillus ghanensis. The sequence continues at coordinate 94,421 of NZ_AZGB01000009.1, forward strand.
TACGAGTTATTTGGGTGCTATTAACTTTATCCCCATTTCCAGGTCTAATTGTCTATTTAATCTTGTGGTTATTAATGGCCGAAGATTAAATTTACAAAGAATTTTTTCCAGTGAGATGTTTATTAAACATGGAGTCTGCTGTGATCTATGAAGCTTACACCAAAATTTTACAACTCGTTCTAAAATTTATAGTAAAAAAATCCTCCAATGTAATAATTACGTTACATTGAGGGATTTTTTTTGTTTTGAGAAAAACTGCTAATTTGGAATTTTCCTGCATATCACAAAATAAAGAAATCTGCAGAATTAGCTGCCCACTCATATATTAAATTACATAGAGTAACCTTCTTATTAACAATGCTTATGTATTAAAAACATGCCAATTAGTCCTTCAACAAAAATATCTACCTTCACCGACTATAATAACAGCTTGAATATTTTTCCATTTATCGTGAATTCCCTATCCAAAATAAAGATGGATATTTTTTTACTCTTTTTATTACACAAAACAAATTATGTTTCTTCATTAATCGTTAATAATTTTAAAAAATTACAACTTATGTTATTATCACCTGTGGGATCATTTTATGACCGGATATTATACATAAAGTCAGTAAAATAGTGATTAGTATCCTAGGTCATAGTCAATAGTTATTCGTAGTTTTTGTTGTAAGCCGCAGATTATGCGTCATCAATTTTGGTAATAAGTTAAATTCAATTTTTCTATTATTTTATTCGAAATAACACAGGGGGATTATCATGAAGAGAAAATTAAGTTCATATTTTGCTTCGCTGGTGTTGCTACTAAGTTTATTTGCCAGCCCAGTTTCTGCCTTGGCTAGTGTAAATACCGAAAGTTCACAGGCCACTAGCACTACAGCAGTTAACATGTCTTCAGCGTCTTCAGCTAAAAGCTCTGAACATACTGAACAACCAAAACAGACAACCAGTACCTCTCAGTCGACTCAAAGTTCCTCAAAAGTCAATAGTCAAAGCTCATCAGAATATAAAAATAGCCAAGCATCAAATACAATAGTGCAAAAACAAGCCCCAAGTAAAGTTACAACTTCTAATAAAAATTGGGAAAACCAATTCATTACGAATAACGAGCTGCGAGATGCTAACGGGAAAAAGCAGGATCATTTTGGTTACTATGACGACATGCAGGCATATTGGCATTTTAATATTCCTGAAGGAACGAAAATTACAGCCGGTGATACTATGGAAGTCAGTATTCCTGATGTCTTTAACTTGAATACAAAGCTAAGTTTTGACATCAAAGATGCTGGTGGAAATATTATCGGTAAAGCCACTGCTGATCCAAACACGCGAAAAGTTATTATTACATTTACGGATTATGCCGCTCAAGAATCGGTTAACGGAATCGATGGTGAATTTAATTTATGGGTAAGCTGGAATAAAACAAAAATAGATTTCGATAAAGATATTCCCATTAATTGGGGAACCTCCAGTTCTACTGTCCATATTGACCCAGGTAATAATCAACCTGACCCAACCGAAAAGCTGGTTAAGTGGGGATGGTATGATGCAACAGATCCCACAATCATTCATTGGCAAACTCGAATAAATTACGCTCAAAAAGATATTAATAATGCAGTCTATACAGATTTTGTGGGAGAAAACCAAAAATTAATCCCTAGCACCATCTCAGCAGAGCAAGTTAAATATCATACCGACTCTGATGGGTACGATGTAATATCCAAGGTTGATAATTCCAAAATATTTCAAGACTCAGACACCAAATTCCATATTAATCTTGGTGATATAAATCAAACCTATGTCGTTGATTATGAAACTAAAGCCACTGATAATGGCGCATCATTTCATTATGAAAATTCTGCTCAATTAACTGGAGATAACATTGAAAAGGAAGAACAAACTGTATATTCGCCGGAAAATGGCGGTGGCGGCGATGGTTCAACCACTGTAAATATTGCTGGACAAAAGATCTGGGTTGATGACAACAACGCCGACGGTCTTCGCCCCGCTTTCGTTACATTTGACCTGTATCGCAATGGAGTTAAAATTAATTCTCAAAAATCAACAGCTCAAGATAATTGGATGTACTCATTCAAAAAGTTACCAAAATATGATAGTGAAGGTGGAGCTTATACTTACACTGTAAAAGAAGAAAGAGTAGCTAACTATGATTCACAGCAAAATGGAAATAACTTTACTAATACTTTAAATGGAACCACCAGTGTTAATGGAACCAAGACCTGGAAGGACAACAATAACCAAGATGGTAAACGGCCTGATTCCATTAAGATAAACTTACTCGCTAATGGCAAGGTCATTCAAACCAAGACGGTTACTGCTACTGACGGCTGGAAGTATTCATTCACTGGACTACCAAAATACAAAGACGGAAAGGAAATCGTTTATACAGTTACCGAAAATCAAGTTAAAAATTATACTACAGCCATAACTGGAAATAATTTAGTTAATAGTTATACGCCTAAACAAACAAGTGTCACAGTTACCAAAGCTTGGAATGATGGCAATAATCAAGATGGTCTGCGTCCCAACAGTGTAAAGGTTCAACTTTATGCCAATGGGGAAAAGCAAGGTAATATCGTCACTCTGACTAAAGCTGCTAACTGGACACATACATGGACGGGATTAGCAGCTAAACAAAATGGCAAGACTATTGCTTACACCGTTAAAGAAGTCGGCACAGTAGCTGGTTATACTAGTACAATTAATAACCAAAACCAAGGAAACATAATCCTTACTAATACTTATACTCCTAAAGTAACCAGCGTTAGTGGAGCTAAAACTTGGAAGGATAACAATAACCAAGACGGAAAACGTCCTAATTTCATTAAGGTAAACTTACTCGCTAATGGCAAAGTCATTCAAACTAAGACTGTTACTGCTACTAACGGTTGGAAGTATTCATTTACTGGTTTACCGAAATACAAAGACGGAAAGAAAATCGTCTATACAGTTACCGAAAATCAAGTTAAGGACTATACCACAACCATAGCCGGAAATAATCTAGTTAATAGTTACACGCCTAAACAAACAGGTGTCACAGTTACCAAAGCTTGGAATGATGGCAATGATCAAGACGGCTTGCGTCCTGACAGTGTAAAGGTCCAACTTTATGCCAATGGGGAAAAACAAGGTAATATCGTCACTCTGACTAAAGCTGCTAACTGGACGCATACATGGACGGGATTAGCAGTTAAACAAAACGGTAAAGCTATTGCTTACACCGTTAAGGAAGTTGGTACAGTAACTGGTTATACTAATACAGTTGATGATCAAAACCAAGGAAATATTATCATTACTAACAGCCATACACCAACAAAGCCAGCAGCGCCAGCTAAACCTACAACGCCAACTAAACCTACAACGCCGGCTGCTAATTCAGCGCCAGCGACTAACACGGCTGTACATCAAAACAAAGTTGTTAAGTGGTTAGTCAAGAATCATTTATTGCCACAAACAGGTGAAAAACCAACAACCGGTTTAGTTCTGTTAGGAGTGGTTTTATTGCTGATTGCAGGTGGTATTATCATTTTTAAACATCGGCATATAAGTTAAATAAATGTGTCCAAGTTAAAAAGACAATCTTTATAGCTCTATAAATTTGGTACTGATAGAAATAATTTCTGTCTAGTACCAATTTTTTTAACAGCTGTTAAGGAAGAAATCACTAAATGAACTCTAAATAATTTAAGTGAGTTTGCAAAGCAACGTCAAAAAGCCACCTATTTTAATTATAAATAGGTAGCTTAATCAAGTTACATCAATTACTAATTTATTTTATTTCTTTACGTCTAAATCCAAACAATGATCCAATACTTCCTAATGCAATTAGGATAATTCCTAAAATACTTATACTGTCACTTCGTTCTTCACCTGTTTGTGGCAAACTTTCTTTTACTGAAACCTTTGAATTGGATACGGCACCTTTTCTAATAACCGCATTAGTTACTGTTTTAGGATTTGAATTATCACCTTCACTATTTCCGTAAATAATTGACTGATTATTAGAATCTACTGAACTACTCGAAGTTGCTGATGTTATCGCTCCCTCATTTTTAACATATATAACTGTTTTGACAATATTAGGTGTATTTTCGTTAACATCATTAATTTTTGTGATTGTTGTTTGATTTGGTGTATATCCCTTGATTATCGGAGATGCAACTGCCGCAAAATCTGTTTCCTTAACCGCGGTCCAAGCTCCGTAAGTCTTATCACCTGTTACTGCATCTGTTGATACTGTTCTTGTAAATTTAATCGGAATAGCAACATAATCATTTGCCGCTTTTTCCCCATTTTTATAAACATAATGGACTATTTCATTGATCGTTTTAGACTCAGTGGTTACCACAGGACTATTCTTCGTATAAACTACTGTAGAACTTAAATCTTTAGAATTACCATTTACTATTTGTTTGTCGATTTGTAACTTATCAGCTGTATACCCCTTGAGTATTGGAGATACAACTGCTGCAAAACTTGTTCCTTTAACTGGTGTCCAAGCTCCATATGTCTTATCACCTGTTACTGCATCTATTGATACTGTTCTTGTAAATTTAATTGGAGTAGCAGCATAGTCGTCTACCGCTTTTTTCCCATTTTTATAAATATAATGGACTATTTCATTGACTGTTTTAAATTCAGTGGACTTTTCTGTATTATGAATAAAATGTACTTTATACATTTTAATCACATTACTTTGATTATACACTGTACCCATTTTAGGATAGTTATCACTCACCAATGCATATCCTTCAGCTTCATATTTTTTAATAGTATCAGCTGTTCGATACGAATCTGTTGTCCCACTTTGACCATATAAGTCTTGAACACTTAATACATCGCCTGTAGTATCATCAACATACAAGACTTCTGCTGAATTTTCTTTCCAAATACTAGAAATTGGATTAACCGTAAGATTAGTAACTGCAGTCTTTCCATCTTGTGAATATAAATAAATATCACCAGTATCTTGATTGCCGATATATTCTGGGCGCATAAAGAAGTTTTGTGTAATTGACTTTTCCCCATCATTTGCAAATACTTCCACACTTGTTTCATCCACATAAACAGTTATGGTAATTGTTCCATCTTCAGTATCAACATAAGCATTCATATGATCTCGTGGATTTCCCATATTTGGTTCGCCACTGTTCAGTCGTTGAACAAATAAAAGTTTTGTTGTTAAATCATACCCTACAAACATATCATACTTACCATCATCTGATGTTCTAAGTTTAAAACCTACAGATTTAGGCTCATTGTTTTTATTCCAAGAAAAAGTTGCACTTATTTTATACTGATGACCAGAATAATTTACTTTTTTAAGTTCATTAGCAGACAAATTAACATTCGCACTTTGTACGGGAATTACATTGTTTTGTTCGTTATGACTGATTTCTGGAACAACCTGATTTTCCAACAAATATCCATCTGTTGAATTTGTATTTTTAACTAAAGTTAATTCTCTTGGTAAAGTCATATTCCCATACCATGGGTCAGTATTAGAATCTCCTGTGTAACTCCAATTTGACTCCCATGCAATCATAACAGTTCTACCATCTTTTAAATTAGCAAACGGAATTCCAGCATAGAAATCCTCACCATAATCCATTGTCATCGGATTTATCATTGTTTGATCACTTTCTGGAGACCACTTACCATTTGCATCCATTGTACCTACATAATATTGCATACCTGATCCTGTTGCATGTGTCCCCTGTTGAACACTAACACAAAACACCCATTTTTGATCATTAGTGCCAGCAACTGTCATTGGTATCAATGATGGGCATTCCCAAACGCCATCTCCAACATCATTTTGCCTTACAATATTTGAAGAATATGTCCAATGCAGTAAATCTTTTGATTTATAAATTAGTGCTTGTTGGTCAGAAACCACTGTCATGTAAAAATCCTTATTTTTTTCATCGTACACAACATTAGGATCTCTAAAATTAGCGGCATCTCCACCCCGCGATGCAGTAACTGGGATAATTGGCAAAGGATCACTTGAATTTCCATCTGAAGAATATTGAATAAATGTCTTGCCACCATCTAAACTATAAGCTAACTGTTGTTCCTGTATTCCTGTATAACCAAGCCATGTCCCTAAACCATTATCTTTACCATCATTAATTCTAGTACCAATGGAATAATTAGCAGTATAAAAAGCTAAAATTGCATTTTTACCTAATCCGCTTACATTATTTTTATCAACATAGATAGATCCACTAAAAATCATTTTCTTTCCATCAGGGGCCCCATTTCCCCCATTTGTTGTTGGTACTCCGACATACCTAACTTGACCATAGCTTGATAGACTACCAGTTGTGTTTGTATACGTAAAATCTTCTTTTCCTTGATTCTCAAGCATTGGGATTGCAATCCCAACTTCTTTCCAGTTGATCATATCTGTACTTACTGCATGTCCCCAAGACATATTTCCCCACTGATTCCCATCTGGATTATATTGATAATAAAGGTTGTATAAACCTGTAGTATCATCATAAAAAACTCCATTTGGATCATTCATCCAATTTTTAGAAGGAGAATAGTGAAACTGATTTCGATACTCTTCGTTATATTGTTCAGAAGTTGACACGTCACTACTTGTAGTTTCTACCGTGTTTGTCACACTACTTACTTTAGTTGAATTCTCACCAGTTGAATAGATCTTAGCAGGAGCAACCGAACTCTTATTCGTTGAATCCGCATTTGCTGCCGAAGTTGAACTCTCACTTGTTGAATCTACATTTGTCGTTGATGTCGAACTCTCACTTGTTGAATCTGTATTCGTTGCTGATGTCGAACTCTTACTCGTTGAATCTGCATTTGTTGTCGAAGTTGAACTCTCACTTGTTGAATCTGTATTCGTTGCTGATGTCGAACTCTTACTTGTTGAATCCACATTTGTTGTCGAAGTTGAACTCTCACTTGTTGAATCTGCATTTGTTGCTGATGTTGAACTCTTACTTGTTGAATCCGCATTTGCTGCCGAAGTTGAACTCTTACTCGTTGAATCCGCATTTGTTATTGATGTCGAACTCTTGCTCGTTGAATCCGCATTTGTTATTGATGTCGAACTCTTGCTCGTTGAATCTGCATTTGTTGTTGACGTTGATCTAACATTCTCTGTATTTACATTACCTACATTGCTCGCTTCAACATTTGGTAATAAATTAATAGTTTCCAATCCAAAAGTAACAACAACTATATTTGCAAAAATCCATTTTTTACCACTTTTATACATTTTATAATGTTCTTTAGTTGATGCGAATTTCAAAATATATTCCTCCTTCGCCTAATAAAATAAGCTGTATTATTTAAATAAAAATATGCAAATTAATAAACTAGCTAGACCACGACTAACCAATAGCAAATATTTAATCCAAATCTCACCTCACTAAAAAACACAAAATACATTTTTAACTACAATGATCCTTAAACTATGTGGAGCTATATCCCCAAATCATTGTGTTAATTTTTCCCCCTCCTGTTTATTTAATTCTGCAAAAACATTTTCTAGTTACTTGCCTACTTTAAATAAGAAAATGCTTACAACGATTATATTAAGTATATTTCATTAAAAAGTCACTGAAATGTTGTGCTTAATTATCAGCAAGAGTGATTAAGAAGAAATTAAATTTAAAACTATAGGAAAAGTAATCTACTTTTTTAAGCTAAACAAACAAACTATTTGAGAATAATGGAAGTGTCAAAATACAAGTAAATCCAGATATCACTCGATACAATATAGATTGGGATTGCAGTAAAAATTATGTAAATAATAATACCCTCATCGTATACATCCCTAAGTCCCCGCAAAAATTGAAAATGATTCAAATAACAAAAATGATCGTGGCCGAAGCGTTAACCTATGCTGTATCCGGTTGTGTCGTCGGTTGTATCTTTGGTCTACTAATTAGTAAATTTTTATATGATCACCTTATTACCGCTCATTTTAGCTATGCCACTTGGACTATCCCTGTCGTTCCTATTATGATGATTTTTCTATTTGTTGTTATCGTTACTACCACTGCAGCTTATCCTCCGGCAAAACAGATTCGGAATATGGCAATTACCGAGACAATCAACAAATTGTAAAAGTACCATTTATGAGAATGTTGAAAAGCTCAAGCCTATTAAATATCTGACAGAAAAAAACATTATCATGTCCAAATACGGTGGTCTTGATTTCTCAAGGTCGCTGTATTTTAAGTTCGTTATTCTTATTACCTAGGCAACTGATAAATTATTGAATAAGTGATTTGACAGTGAATTAAGACAATCAATTGCCGTTAAATGATTATGAAATTAAGCATAATATTTGATAAAGTACCGACACTTCTGGTACATTAAACTTATAAAAAAGAAGGGAGGTCTAATATGTCTCAAGAAGAAAAGTTTGAGAACAAAAAAGAGCAGCTGTCTGGCAAAGCAAAAGAGATCGGCGGAAAAGTCACTGGAGACAAGGAACTAGAATCTGAAGGAAAATCTCAAAACGTACTCGGTAAAGCCAAGGAAAAATTAAACGACACAAAAGATAGCGTAAAAGGTGCAGCTAAAAATTTAAAAAATAAATTATCTGATAAGTAAAATCATTTAATTGTTAATAACAATTGGTATAGTTTGTAGTAACTTAGGCTATCTGTTTTCAAGACAGATAGTTTTTTGTTGTTCTTAAATCTGCAATCTCAAAAAGCCGCTCATTCTATACAAGAACAACCGGCTTAATTAATTCAATTCATTTTTTTCAAATTTTACCTAACCAGATAACCACCATCAACTGCTAAAATGTGACCGCTGACATAGTCGGAAGCTTTGCTGGCCAAGAAAACAGCTACTCCCATTAATTCATGTGGTTCTGCCCAATGACCTGCTGGAATCCGATCCAATATTTCTTGGTTACGAGCCTTGTCTGCGCGAATCGGAGCCGTATTGGCTGTTTTGATGTATCCCGGTGCGATCGCATTTACTTGGATATTATAAGCTCCCAGCTCACTGGCAAATGATTTGGTTAACCCGGCTACTCCATGCTTGGAAGCAGTATACGATGGGATAAATTTTCCACCTTGAAATGACAGCATCGATCCGATATTAATAATCTTACCGGATTTTTGTTTAGCCATCGCCCGAGCAGCCGCAATTGA
>NZ_AZGB01000009.1:103727-241714 GCF_001435235.1 Liquorilactobacillus ghanensis DSM 18630
AGCTTTACCAAAAGTCGGAATAAAAATATCCGCACCCGCTTCAGCCAGTGCAACTGCATAACCTTGCCCTAAGCCGGTGTTGCCGCCGGTAATGACCGCAACTTTGCCTTTCAGGCTAAAAAAATCCATTTTAAACTTATCTAACGCTGCTTCATTGGCTTTAATTTCTTCAATTGATTGTTTCATTTATTCTGCTCCTCAATTATTTTATTTGTTGTTTTGAACTATAATACGTATTTCCTTTGCAATCTTGACCAGTTATTAAAACATCCCATGCCTTCTCTTTATTGATGGAATAACTATGCAGTTCCGCAACCTCTTTTTGGGGAATTTCATCAATAACCAACTGTTGACCAATTGCTGAATCAATTAAAATCACTTTATATTTTTGAACTGCCGGATTTTCTGTGAATCGAATATTAAAACTGATTTTGTCACTAATAGTAGTTTTGTCTACCTCGTAAATATTCAAACCCAAAATACTATTTTGTTTATCATTCTTCCATTTGAATGGATAATATAACGAAACTGTATTACTTTCCGAAGTCGTGATATCATTGTGTGCAGCCACTTCATAAATAACTAATTTATGATATTGATTGTTTTGTGGAAAATCCAAATAAATATTTTTAGTACTTAATACTTGGCTAATGATCTTATTGTCCTGATCTTTTTTGGTAATTACGTAGTAGTCTGCCCCAGGTACTAATTGCCATGACAGCCGCACATATTTTCCATCAGCAATATCTTTATCAACTACTGTTGCCAACAACTGCTCTGGCTGTTGTAATTGTTTAAAAATCGGTTTAGCATAATATGGAAGTTCAGGACATAATTCATGCAAATCTTTAGCCACAATTTCAGCTAAGTGTAAGGCTCCATTTTTTCTAAAATGTGTTGCATCATCAATCCCTTCAGCATAATTCTCGTATTGACCATATGGAAGTTTCATGTACAAAGAGCGCCCGTTAAATCTTCCCAATTTATTTAGTAACTGATTACTTTTCAAGCCCAAATCAATGCAACGCAAATGATTTTCTTTTGCATACTGCAGAAGTTTTTGTCTGTACGCATCAAAACTAATTGCTGCTTCCGTTTCTGTTTTAAAACTATACCGCTGTGGTGGAGTAATTAAGACTGGAATAGCTCCTCTGTCCAAGGCACTCTCAACATATTGCTTAATATAGGCAATGAATTTTTCAGCAGCAACATAACGTAACGGTCGTATCGAAGTTGCATCGTTATCTCCCCATTGAATTAACAAATAATCTTTAGGTCGCAAAGTCTTATTAATCTGCCTGAGTTTATTTTCAAGAATAAACGATTTTGAACTGCGACCGCCAATTGACTTATTATTAATAACCAAATCACCAGAGCTGTAAACTCTTGAATACTCATAAGAACTGTTTTTATCTGGCGTTATAACTGCATCACGGTGCGGAAAAAGATAATAGTACAGTAGCTCACCCCAGCCAGCCTGTGGAAATTGCTTTTCACCATACGTTTGGGCGGTAGAGTCAGATGCAATATAAATATGCGGCACTGTTGCTTCAGCCAATTCATTTTTAAAAAGATCCATTGCTAAAAGCTCTATTGATCCACCCGCTTCAATATCAGCTGCATTAATAAATGTTAATGTCATTTTGTGTTGTGACAAATAAACATCTTGAACTAGCTGTTTTGTTTCATGCCCCTGCATAGTAAAAGTGCATTCATCCAAATCGTTTATTACCAATGTCAGCTTAATTTTTTGTTTGCTTGGATTATATAAAGTAACTTTTAACGAATAATTAACAGCTTGAGTCGAGACTTGTAAAAAATCTCCTTGTAAATATCTAAATTTTCCGACTGTCAATTCATCACCATTTAAAGCTCCAGACTCTTCTTCAAATCCTGAAAATGTGAACTTAACTAGGCTATCTGGCTGGCTTCTTTTTCTTATTGTAGGTGTACGTGGTTGATACACCCCTTTTACCCAACCAGCTGATTTTTTAGAATAAGACCTAGTAAAGAATAAATCAGCGTATGGTTTTTCCTCAAAATTAAAATTAGTCATCTATCTCAAATCTCCTTATATTGGTACGTAATTTACTGCTTTAACAAATTTTTGCTTAAATAGATTTTACTTATCTTTACCTTTTCTATTGGCAATATCTACCATATTGTTATTTCCCCAACAATCTTCATATTTAAATCCTGTTAATTCTTCTACAACCTGACGAGCTTCCGGCGTAACGTCTTTCATACTGCCGCCAGCTCTTAAACGTTCAACTTCCGTCATCAATATCTTATGATTTTGAACTGTTAACTTGAAGAAATGAGAAATAATAATCCCAAATATGCAAAGTACGATTGGAACACATGTATATAAAATCAACAACCATTTTACTGTTTCCGGATTTTGTGATGATGATTTTTCTACAAAACCTGTCGCCGTTAAAACGGCCCCAATGATAATTGTTTCAAGTGCAGTAAAAATCGTATCCAGTGTGTTTTGCACTCCAGAGTATTGACCTTCCCGCCGTTTAGCGGTTACCATTTCATCAACATCAGGGATAAAGGTGAAAATGAATTGCGTCGAATTAACTACCCCGGTAATACCAAAGTTCATAGCGATGATCATAATGGTAAACCACATTGCCAAATGCGGCGGGCGTGTAATCGCTAGAATGAAGACGATAGCAAATACAACAATCGATGAGTAAGCACCCAACCGATAAGATTTCGGACCATTGGTTTTAGCTGTATACCAGATATAAAAACTTAGGAACATCAAACCAAAAACAAAACCTAATCCAGTCGAAGTCGTTACCGTTGCCGGACTTAATAAAAGTACAAAAATAATAAAATACGTATTGATCGTTCCACGCAATGATCTAAACATCTGTTCACATACGTACATGCCAAGGTATAAAACAAATGATCTCAGACGCATTGCCGACAGAAAATTCCAAAAAATACTTACTAAATCTTTGCCAATAGACGGTTTTTCAGTTTTTTCTTTCAAGATGGTTGATTCATCAATCGGTCGTTCATAAACTGATCGATAAAAAATCACTAAACAGATAAAGGCAATTACATCATAAATCAGTGCTGCAATCACAAATGTCCGCGCTGTGTTTTGGCCCAAAGCTTTGAATAGGAAAGTGGTAAAAACTGCAAAAAAGACTCCTGCAATTGCACCACCAACTTGATTGGAACCAGCTAATTGTGCCCGTTCTTGTGAATTTTCGGTCATTTCTGATAAAAATGTTAATTGAACTGTGGTCAACATTGGGGTCATCAATTGTGGTATCAAGAACAATACAAAATATGTTCCAATTGGCAGACCTGGAATCCACATCAGCATAAAGAAGATTAATTTCAATGGAATTCCAATCAACATTACTGCTTTTCTTCTGCCAAATCGCTTACCAAATTTTGTTTGATACAAATGATCAGAAATATATCCATATATCGGCGTTAATACTGCACCAGCAACTTTACCAATCGTCGTTAACAACGTAACATTTAAAATAGTCATTCCTATAAAAGTCGTAAAATAATACATCTGCCAGCCGGTAATCATTAGATCCGTAATCATAGAAACTTGATATGCTCCAAATCCAATTTTAGTTTTTAATGGTACTTTTTTATTTATTACCGAAGAAATTTTATTATCCATTTTATTTTTTCCTTCCTAATCAATCAGCCTCTGTCAGCAGTAAAGTATCATAGAGTAGATAACCATTAGTTGAAATTCTTATTGTATTTTCACTATTGGGCTTCAGACTATCTCTTGCTATTTTTACCTTCATTAGCCCATAAGAACCGCTTCGCAGTGCTGATCTATAGGCTGCTTTATCATTAACAAAACTCTTTACTTGTGCCTCGCGATCATTAACAGCTACTCTAACTGTTATTCCTTTTTTATCTTGCATATCTTTTTGGGTTTCCCCAGCAAAAGCAAGTATCAGTTCATAATCTTTGCTAGATTTTTCACTAAATTGACCTGAGAAAGTTATTTTCCAAACTCCATGATCATTTTGCAGATAATACCAATCGTTATCAGCCGCCCCAATTTCAAAATCGTAATTAGCTGGAACACTATCTTGCCAAATATAATTTCTTAATTGATCGCTGAACTTAAATCCCGCAGTTGTATGTGTACTTTCACCAATCTGCCAAATTGTCTTTGTCTCTTTAATGCGCCAATTCAATGTACCCCAATCTTGAATCGACTCACCGGTAACTTGTTTATCCGCCAGTTTATAAGTTCCAACAATCTTCCCACCGATGGAATACACATAGACAACATAATTACCTGGACGAACTTTTTCTAACACAAAATCTCCCTGTTTATTAGTTACCGCATCAAATGAATATCCATCCTGAACTTTCAGAAAATCATTATTTGAACATGCTTGACTGAGAACCAGCTGCAGCTGGTCTTTAGGAAGCTGCTGATTAATCTTTATTTTTCCTTTAATCGTTACTGCTTCGTTAAAATATCCTGTTTCATTCACCCATTGATAAGGCCAGTTTGCTTGTTCTTTTTTTGCACGAATTTGAGCATCTTTAATTTTATTTTTTCCTTCATTTAGATAAAGGCACCACGGACCATAAACTTTAGACCAGCCTACTGGTATTTTGAATTGATCTTTTCCCAAATGAGAACTTGCCATATAATTTAGAATTAAACCATCGTAGTGCAATAACAAATCCTGATTTAATGGCCCACCATCATAATAAGAACGATTTGCCGGAATAAACCAAAATCCATATTCGTGACCAAATTGCCCCCAAAAATCATTTTCTTTAAAATAACCTGCGTAATCATATTTGGAATAGATCTTACTGTTTGAATATAAGCTGCCATCATCAAGCTCATAAGTTTCATCTTGAATTCGGCTGCCTGAAATCATATGTGCTGAAGTTGGTTGGTACCCGATCCGTTCATGATTTTTTCCTAAATAAAATAAATCATGATTTAAGCGATACACTGTCCGAAATTCATCAACTTTTATCATTGATTGTGTATTATTCCAAGCTTTGACATATGAATAAATAGCGTCATCTTTGGCCGGTAAAATAAAGTGATATGCAACTCCCAACTGACTAACATCGTCAATATAAGCAACATGTATTCTGTCGGTACTGTCTTCTATAACTACTAATTTATTAGGTTTGATATTAACGGTTTTACCTTTAACATGATAATCACAGTAAAAAGTATGCTGCGCATCAGGATCAGCTTTTTCACCCTTTAAATTCTCCAATAATTCTTGTCCATGAAATATTAATGAATCTGCTTTTCCTTCTGCATTTAAAACAAGTTGAATATTTGCATTAGACATTCTGACTCGTCCATCATTGACACTCAGCTTTAAATCACTCATTCTCCTCACTACCTCTCGTAGTTAATAAAATCGTGTCATACATAATCGATCCATTTACCACTCTCATTGAGAGTACATTTTCATCCGCCACCAGCAACTTACTGTTTAGTTTGATTTCCCAAACATGATAGTTGCCATTTTTTAAAGCATTACGATAAATAGATCCATCATCTAAAAATTGTTTTCGTCCAATAGGAACTCCATTCAAACTCACTTCCAACCATGGATCACCCCTTCCGCGGTCATTTTCATTTTGGGCTGCCTTTTTGCTTGCTCCAGCCAAAGCAATTTTTAAAATCAATTTCTTTTCAAAATTAGGAAAATATCTAAAATTAATATTCCACCTGCCTTTGTCAGTTTGCAGACAATACCAATCCTCCTTTTCTTGACTAACCCCCACTTCAAATGTCAGATTAGCTGGCACTAAAGAACGCCAAATCGTATTTCTTAACTGATCATGAAATTTGAACGGATAGGTTGTATGGCTGGCTGTACCAAGTTGCCAAATAATTTTTTCATTGGGTACTTGCCACACTAATTGGCCTAGGTTAGTGTTTTCTTTTGAAACTTCAATTTGTTTTTGGAACACATCTGTAATATGCCCTTCAGTTGTATACGCTTCCATTTTGTAAGAACCTAAGCGAACATTTTCCAATTCAAAGTTTCCTTGTTCATCAGTTTCACCATAATAAATGTAGCCACTGCTTGCTTTTTCAAAAGAACCCGCTCCCTGACTTAAAACGATTTTTAACCTTATCTGCTCCCGTGAAGAAATTTTTAGCTGACCAGCAACTCGACCACGTTTTTTAGGATATAGTTTTTCATTTACCCATTTATACGGCCACTTTTGTTGCTCAGCCTGAGCTGTCTGGGCTGCATCAGCTATTTTGTCTGGCGTGTCATTTATATATATGCACCAAGGGCCGTACATCTTTTGCCAGCCTGGTTCAAGCATAAAATCTCCCGTTCCAAAGTGGGCTCCCTGCATATAATTCAATAAAATACCGTCATAATGCACCATTAATTCTTGTTTTAAGGGACCTGATGGATAATAATCTGTACTAACTGGAACAAACCAAAAACCATATTTTTCTCCAAAAAAACCCCAAAAAGCATTATCAGCAAAATAATCGGCATAATCATATTTAGAATAGATTTTACTGGTAGAATAAAGTTCACCATCTTTAACTAGATATGTTTCATCTTGTAATTTAGTAAATTGATTTGTATAATTGCTCGTCGGCTGAAATCCTGTTCGTGACGCTGTATAACTTTTGGGAAAAAGCGTTTTGTTTAGTCGATAAACTGTTCGCAACTCATTAATTGCAAATTTCCTATCAGTGTTATTTTTAGCAATAACATATGAGTAAAGACGGCTATCCTCGGAATTCATGAGCAAATGATACTCTAACCCTAATTCGCTTTTATCATCGATAAAGACAATATGTTTGATAGCTTCAGTGTCTTCTAACACTTTCACTTCATTAAAACTGGGTGAATACTGTTTCAAGTCTTGATGATAGTCTAAGTAAAATGAATGATGTCGATCAGCATCAATCACATTTCCATTTAAATCATCAATCAGTGAACATCCCCGATATAATAATCTTTTAGCTTTACCATCATTTCCCATTGTCAATTCAATTTTTTTATTCTTCATAGTAATGCTATTTTCATGTCTCAAAAGCTGCATTTCGTTTTCCTCCATTCTTATTAAGAATCTGCGACTAACTGGTATAAAACACGAGATACTTCCGGAACATAGTACTTTTCAATCGCCAAAAAATTGGGATGTGTTCCTGACGGTGTCTTATCATTGCTTATAGTTGTCTTCATCGTGCCAGGTAAATTATCAATACCTAACTTGTCAAAGGTGTACTTTTTCCTCATTTGATCAGCAACTGTGTTTAATTTTGAATCAGCAAACATATCAATTATCGTAATGTTCCACTTTTTACCAGCTGCTATTTGCAGCTGGTGTAATTTTTCTTGAACTGCACCATTTCTGGAACATAGTCTGGGTACCGCTACAAAAACAATTTTTGCTTTAGGCCATTTTTGTTTCATTGTTTGAATAATTTTTTCAAAATTTCCTGCGTAACTTTCCAAATCATATGTGTTTACCTTGGAATCTTTTAAAATACTGCCAAAATATTGCTCATTACGTTTGAAAGCATCATTTGTCCCCCCATCAAAAATAATAAAATCAGGTTCTTGATCTGGAGCCTCAAATATTTGTTGCAAAATATTCAATTTCCCCGGTAAAATACTACCGCCATTCACCGCATATTTACGTAATTTCATTCCTTCCTGCTGGGCTAAAAAGTCAACAAAGCCCTTTTTTGAATATAAATGACCACAAATAATGCTATCTCCAAAAGCATAGATTCTTTTCCCAACTAAACTGTCATTAATTGAATAATCAACCTTCTTAAAATGTATATCGTATATATTGTGACTAATCGGCACCTCTGTTCGCGAGTAATTAACTGCAACTATTTGTGCTAAATTTGTTCCATTGACCGACAATTGCCATCTCTCAAATATTTTTCTGCCTTCGCTTGTAAAAACCTCAAACTCCAAGCCGTTATTTCGCTTTGAGAAGTCAATCATTAAATGTACCTGACAGATATAATTTTCCGTTTTCGAACTAATAATATCTTCCCAATGCGGTTCAAATTTTCCACCAATGACTGTAGAATCACTACTTAATCCCTTAACAGAATAAACAAGCTTGCTATCATTTAAAATTGCAATTGCAAAAATTAATCTATTATAAAGATCGCGAAATTCAAGTGCTATTTTCAAACTATCATCGGTATACGTCTCGTCTGTGTAGACATGCCATTTAAAAGCTAAATCAATTTTATTTTGCTTACCTAGCAGGTATGATAAATTATTCACAAAAGCTGACATACTATTCGCCACAATTGGAATACTTTTATTCTCTTCACTCTTAGCTTGCATAGGATTATCCCCCCTTTTTTTTAAATTGTTTATTTACACTGCATACTTAACTTTACGTATTTAATTTTATATTCTATTGATAGCGCTTTCTATATCCTATATACAGTTGGTAGTATTTGATTTACAGAAACCGACTAAGTTCCTAAAGATTAAGCTCTACTTTGATGTTTTTAATTTTAGATGTTTATAGATTACTTTAATTAGATTTTCAGCATACAAAAAAGACCACTAATCGTTTATAGGACAAGTGGCCTAATCAAATAATAGACAAAAAAATACAGCCTGCCGATTGGCAAACTGCAATTTAAAACTCTGTTATTAAAAATTATCTCGATTCAGCAAATTTAGTTTTAATATACTCAGCTGACTTACCTAATTTTTTTATTTCATCATCAGTTAAATCAAAATCAAGCCGTTCAACAACTCCATCACGACCAATGATCGCTGGATAGGAAAGATATGTCTCCCATTCTGGACGGTAATTAGAGACGGCTAATTCTGTCCGCGAATCATTCAAAACAGCTAATGCCAGTCGAACAGCTGCTGTCGAAATACCATAGTTAGTATATTTTTTCCCACGAAAAACTTTAAAACCGCCTTCGCGTGCTTCTTTATCTAATTTAGCCAAATCCAAACCGGCTTTTTTAGCAACCTCTGTAATTGGGTGACCTAATACCCGTACAGTTGACCACGCAGTAAACTGTGAATTGCCATGCTCACCTAAATTATAGCCATAAACTGATTGTGGATCGATCTTCAATTCACGCGCAACTGCTCGCTTCATTCTTGATGAGTCCAACAATGTTCCTGTACCCAAAACTCGATTTTTTGGTAAGCCTGTAACTTCTTGATAAATCGAGGTAATGACATCAACCGGATTAGTAATAACAACTATGACACCATTAAAACCAGCCGCCTTAATTTTAGCACCAACTTCTTTAGCTGCTGTACGCGTAAAAGGTAACTCGGCAAACCGATCATCATTTTGATTATCTTCCAATTCAATTTTACCAATTGCGGAAATGATAACATCAGCATCTTTCAATGCTGCATAGTCATTAACGATAATCTTAGTATGATTCTTTAAATTTGCCATAGCATCTTCAAAGTCCAACGCATCAGCTTGAACTTTTTCTACGCGTTTATCAATCAACACCAGCTCATCAGCAAACCCATTTGCTACAATATAATGAGCTGCGGCTGCGCCAACATTTCCTAAACCGATTACACCAATCTTACGTGCCATTATCTCACCCCCCGATTATTATAGTTCTACCTTTTGTACCCAACCGCGTTTATCTGGTCGTTCGCTCATCTGGATACCAGTCAATTCGTCATAAAGTTTCTTAGTATAAGGACCGGTTTCCGTTTCACTAAATGGAACAAACTTCTGATCTTTATAAGTCAATGAACCAACCGGTGAAATAACGGCTGCAGTTCCCATCGCACCGGCTTCATTAAATTGATCGAAATCGGACATTTTGATCTGCTTTTCTGTTGGATTCATTCCCAAATCAGCTGCAATCTCCAACAATGATTTTTTAGTTACTGATGGTAAAATTGAGTCTGACTTGGGTGTTACAAATTGACCGTCTTTGGTAACACCGTAAAAGTTAGCTCCACCAAATTCATCAATATATTTATGTTCCCGTGGGTCAAGATAAAGGCAATCAGCATAGCCTTCACCTTTAGCCTTCATTGACGGATAAAGACTGCCAGCATAGTTGCCAGCTGTTTTTGCTTGACCAGTTCCGGCATAAGCAGCCCGATCAAATTCACTAACAAAATATGGCATTGGGGTCAATCCCTTAATGTATGCTCCAACCGGAGTTGCAAATACTCGGAAGACATATGTTTTAGACGGCTTTACACCTACCATTGGTTCAGTACCAATCATGAAAGGCCGGATATATAATGAACCACCAGTACCATAAGGTGGGATAAATTCTTGATTAGCTTTAACAACTTCTTTTACTGCCGCTACAAAATCTTCAATTGGATAAGTCGCCATGCACATTCGTTTAGCGGAATCCTGCATTCGTTTAGCGTTCATTTCTGGTCGGAAAAGATTAACACTGCCATCTTTACAACGGTAAGCTTTTAATCCCTCAAAAACTTCCTGACCATAATGAAAGTCTTCAGCAGCTTCTGAAAGGGTCAAATTAGAATCTTCAACTAAACCGCCCTTTTGCCATTTGCCATCTTTATAAACCGCCTGATATCGATATGGCAAATCCCAGTATTTAAATCCTAAATTGTTCCAATCCATGTCTGCAGCAACTGCTTTTGTCATAATAATTCCCCCTATAGTAGTTTAAATGAATTAAATAACTGTCATAAATATGAATTCCCAGTAAAATCAACTTAATTGCAGCTTAGTCAGCTCTTTTAACTGCTATATCACGACAATTTAATCTTTCTTTCTAAGAATTTTATTATTTATTAAGGCTAGTATAATTATCTTCATCTTTTTTGTCAAACACCTTTTTTAATTAACAATTAGCAGCTTAAAAATTAATTTTCTAAAGTTAATTGCCACGATTAACCAATTGTTGATAAACTTTGGTCGTTAAACCATAAACCAATAAGTAGCCAATCAGCAACGCTGCAACCGTCATTGCACAAACTCGCAGCAACAATCCACCATCATATAATGAAAAGATTTTTAAAACACTGCGTAGAGCTGGCAAAGCAAATCCAGTATTAATTACTGCTCCAATGATCGGCAGCATAAAGACCAGCAAAACTTGACTGTAAATCGCTTGCCGACTTTCAGCCTTACTTAACCCGACCTGCTGCATAGTCTTAAAACGCTGCTGATCTGCTAATCCTTCAGCAGATTGTTTATAATAAATTATCAAAGCCGTTGCAATTGCCAATGCAAAGCTAATCAAAATCCCGACAAATAATAAACTGCCAAAAACTCCCTGCAAAAGCTGCTGTATTTCATTACGATAAGAAAAGCTGCCATTATCTAATTTTAATTGCTGCTGCAACTGGGTCGCAAATTGTCGACGATGTTTTGCTGAACCACTAAGATTAATACCAGATTGATAAAGCCACTGCGAAGTTCCGATTTGCTGTGCAGCTTTGGCATCAGCAGTCACTAGAAAAACTGGTTGAAAAATCGAATGATACAAGTTCCCGGCTTTTAAATTAACATATCCCTTAACCTGATAATTTTTATTTTTGATATTAAGTTTCGCAAAACGCTGACCGGTAGCATTATCAATCAACACTTGATTAGGTTTAAGTTTAATTTTTTGGTGTTGAATTCGATTAAAATCCTTCAGTGTTAAAACTGATAATGATATTGAAGCATCAGCTGTCATCCCATTTTTAAAGTGACCGTTCTTATTAAAAACACCATAAAGCGGACTGGTAATTTTTAATTGCTGCTGTTGTTTCAATGTCACTTGATTTTTCTGTGCAAGCTGATCAACAGTCGCGGTATCAAGCGGTTGTTTAGTTGTAATCATTAAATCATACGGATTCCAGAACGAAATCAGCCGTTTTTGTCCGGCAACTAAACTGATGCTGGCAGTCAAAGTTACCAAGATCGTAGTACATAAAATACAAATTGTTGCCAGACCAGCTGCATTTTGTTTCATTCGATAAAGCATTCCGGAAATTCCGATAAAATTCCGCGGCTGATAATAAAAACTGCGCTTTTGCTTCAAATACTGCAACAACAAAATGCTGCCGGCCATAAATACTGCATAAGTTCCAATTACTACTAAAATGACTGCCAACATAAAGTGAGAAGCTCCGGCCATGTTTGGTTTTGTTTTAACTGCGATCCAATAGCCGCAACCTAAAACCAATAAACCGCCAATCCCCAGCAATCGTTTTGCCTGTGGTTCTTTTTCAGCTTGAACTGCTTGCTGCCATAAAGCAGCTGGTTTTAATTTCCGCAACCGCCAGCAGTCAAAAATATACAATGCTATAAAAACAACACCAAAAATAATAGCCGATTGACCTAACTGCGTAACTGAAAATTGTTCTTGTAGCTGCTTGTTATTCAATAAATTCTGCAAAATAATAAAAGCCAATTTAATGAATGTACTTCCTAAGATCAAACCAACTATCGAACTGACAATATATAAAAACACTTTTTCCAACAGCAATAGTTGGCGTAAATTATTTTTTGTCATTCCCAACATATTATATAAACCCAATTCATGATCCCGCTGCCGCAGTAAGAAACTGTTCGCATACAACATGAAAAACACTGCAACAATTAAAGTGAAGTTTTTGCCCATTTTTAATAATTCAACAATTACTTGTCCATAATTACTTTTAGACACATCATCATTAGCTAGCAAATTTAAAAAAATATAGTTTATCGCAATCATTAAAGAACTGGCCAAAATGAATAATCCAACCTGCTGCCAATTATGCTTAATATCAGCTTTAGCCAAACGAAATTGAATCATTTGCCCACCTTCTTACTAGCCAGAGCTGTCAAACTCAGCGAAATTTTTTCTAGATAAGCACTCCGTGACTGTTCTCCGCGATAGAGTTCATGGTAAATGACACCGTCTTTAATAAAGAGCGTTCTTTTAGAATAACTGGCCGCTAGTGCGCTATGCGTTACCATCAAAATCGTTTGACCAGTCGTATTAACGACATCAAATAAATCAAGCAGAATATTGGTGTTTTTAGAATCCAGTGCCCCAGTTGGCTCATCAGCTAACAACAATTCCGGCTGCGTAATCAACGCTCGAGCAACAGCAATTCGCTGCCGTTGCCCACCAGAAATTTCATAAGGGAAACGATCCAGCAAATCACTAATTTGCAGCTGATTGGCGATTGGTTTTAAGCGCTGTTCCATCTTTTCATATGGCGTTTTGGCTAACACCAGCGGTAAAAAAATATTATCTCGATTGTTAAAAGTATCTAATAAATTAAAATTTTGAAAAACAAAGCCTAAATGTTCTCGGCGAAAACGTGCCGCCTGATTTTCCCCCATTTGACTAAGATCCTGACCATTAAGCTCAATTTTCCCACTGCTTGGCTGATCAAGCGTTGCAATAATATTCAGAAGTGTCGTCTTGCCGGCACCTGATTCCCCCATGATTGCAACATAGTCACCAGCAGCAACATCAAATGAAATATCCCGCAAAGCTTGGACTTGAAATTTACCTTCCGCGAAAACGCGTTGTACATGTTCTAATTTTAAAAGTGTCATTTTAAATTTCCCCCTTTTGATTTTCTAAAACAAATTATAAAAGGTTATCAAGTTGATTATTAGTTACAATCAGCATGATAACCTTACAAATTGTTATTTATTAATGTTGCCGGAAAAAAAAATAAGCACTCGTTCCCTGCCCTGCAACTGATTCTAATTTAAATTTCACCCCTAATTTTTCAGTAACTTGTTTAACCAGGTAAAGTCCCATTCCTGTGGCAGCTTGTTGCTTGCGACCATTCTCACCGGTAAATCCCGGTTCAAAAACCCGCGGTAAATCGGCACTATTGATTCCGCAACCAAAATCTTGAATCAGCAAAGTATCTGTTTGCCAACTAATCAGCAGTTTTCCCTTAGGTGAAGAATATTTAATTGCATTAAAAATTACCTGCTGCAAACAAAATCGCAGCCATTTGCGGTCTAATACCACTTTAATTTCCTTATTCATATTAATTTGGGGTTTAAGTTGTTTATCAATGAAAAAAATTGCATTTTCTTTTAGCAAATCTTCCAGCAAAGTTCGTAATGAAAATTCTTCAAACGTTAAGTCATGATGAAAATCAGCCAACCGTTCATAATTTAATAACAAATCCAATTGATTTTGTATCAATCCCAATTGGGTCACAACTTCCTCACTATTAACTTGCGTAGTATTTTCAGCCGCTAATTTTAAAGCCGTCAATGGCAGCTTGATTTCATGACTCCATAATTGCAGATAGTCCATGCGCTGAGCAGCTTGTAATTGTTGTTGTTGATGTAATTGCCTTTGTTGCTGTTCATTTTGCCGCAAAGCCTGAAAATAACTAGCAGCCAAGGCCGTTGGCGGACGTTTGACTGGCAATTGCTTATTTTGCTGTGCTTCTTGCAAATATCGCTGCGACCGATAAGCACGATACACTCGCCAACCAAGCCAAAATACTAACGGCGGCCACGAAAAACGCAATAAATCAAAAATCAGCCACTTTGTTGGTTCATGCAATTTGACCAATGACCATCCCAAAAGCAGCAATAAAGCATAAGCAATTATCAATGAAAATTGTTCTAATATTACCCGCAATAGAAAATGCCTATTTTTCATTTTTTTCCACCAATCGATAACCTTGTTTTCTTTCGGTAACCAGTCGATTTTCCAAATCAACTGCTGCTAATTTTTTCCGTAAACGACTTAGATTAACATTCAAAGCTCCTTCATCAATAAAACTGCCGCCTTGCCAAAGCTCGTTCATAATCGTTTTTTTGGAAACCACTTGACCAGCATTTAAAAATAGTAATTTCAAAATTACACCCTCAGTCGGTGTTAATTTAACTTGTTTTTGGCCTATTTTTAAATTATTTGTCAAAATATTCAAGCGATAATCTTCAAACATTAAATCGTTTATATCATTTTGGTTAATTTTCATGCGCCGAAAAATAGCCTGAATCTTTGAAACCAGCACATTAATTGAAAATGGCTTAGTTAAATAATCATCAGCCCCCATTGCTAATGCCCGAACTGCATTCGGATCTAATTCGGCTGCTGATAAGAAGATCACTGGCACTTGGGAACTTTCTCGCAATTTTCCGGTCCAAAAAAAGCCATCATACATTGGTAACGTAATATCCATAATTACTAAATCCGGCTGAGTTGACAAAATTTCTGCTGCAACTTGCTGCCAATCAGTTACGATTTGTGTCTGATAATTCCATTTTTTCAGTCCGATCTGTAAAGCGCGAATAATCGCTTGGTCATCTTCAACAATAAAAACCTTTTGCATAATGATACTGATTTCTCCTATCATTTTTTAATTTAACTACGTTTAAAATCATAATCATTTATTTAATTTCAATATTATCCTTTAATCTAAACATATCATGTTTTCCAAATAAAAAAAACAAGTCTAAGCAAAACTAACATTTGTCTAGACTTGTTTGCTATTAATAAATATTATTTTTCATTGCCATAGTGAATGGCGTACCCGTGTTTTTAAAACACGATATAGTGCAGCCACGACACTGACACCGATTAAACGATCAAAATAATCGGTAATAAATTGAATAATTAAAACAGCAGCTGCCTTATTGACACCTGCCCCAACTAATAGCTGCACAATGATGCTTGATCCTGAAGAAGTAACTCCATGGAACAAGAAGTAAGCAATCGTTGAAGAAATAATTGATCCCGGTAGTGAAATCAGCAAAGCTGTCAACCACAGCGACTGCCAATGATCCGGCTGCCACTTGCGAAAAACCAATCCCGCAACTAAACCGATTATCAATTGTACTGGCAAGAAATAAAGTGACATTAAATCTGTTGTAAAACCAACAATCAAACCGGTGATACCGCCAGCCAGGCAGCCTGCTAACGGTCCCAGCAAAGCCGCTGCTAGAATTGTTCCGATCGTATCCAAATAAACTGGCAACCGCAGCAGTAATGCTAAATTACTGCCGACAATATTCAAAGCCGCCGCCAAGGCGATAAATGTTATAGCTTGCAGTGAAAGATGTCTTTTTACCATTGTTAAACTCCCTTTATACCATAATTTGTTGCAGAACCTCAGTTAATTCCGGGTCTGCGGCTCCAATCAGCCGTTGCAAAAAAATGTGCATAAATCTTTGAGTGTCAACTTTGGTTAAAATAAAACTATTAACTGGTCGCTGCCAGAAATTTTGTGAGTCAATGATTGTTTGACCAATTGCTTTGCCGTTAGTTTCAACGGTTGTATATGCCGAAAAGCCTTGACAAAGTGTCGAATCAAGCAAATAGGCTACTGCTAATGGATCATTAATTACACAGCCGATAACTTTTTCCTGCCGCCAATGAAAATCAAAATAAAAGCGCGTAATTGCAGTAATAAAATTACCAGTCCGTGGCTCTTTTTGACGAATATATTCCAAAATATTCGGTGTTAAGACAATTTTACGTGTCACATCTAGGCCAACCATTTTTATTGGCACTAGACTGTGGTGAAACACATAATCGGCAGCATCTGGATCGCACCAGTAATTATATTCCGCAACTGGTGAACAATTGCCTGGACTTTTAAAAGTTCCACCCATTGAAATCAAATCACGACAATGTTTCCACTCTGTCGGATTTTGTTTCATTGATTTTGCCAAATTGGTCAGCGGTCCGATCGCGATCACCGTCACATTTGAGTTAGCAGTCAATGTTTGCTTGATGAAACTAACTGCATCTATAGCCTGTGGTGAAACAGATGTTACCTGTGGAATGCCGCTCTCGCCTAAACCATCCATTCCATGAGTATCTTGTGCACTGACGTAATCACGTTTTAGCGGAAACTCAGAGCCACGATAAACTGGAATATTTAATTTATGCGCAAAATTAAGCAGCTTTAAGGCATTTTGAGCCCCCAAAGCTGCGGGAACGTTACCACTGACAGTCGTAATCCCTAAAATTTCAATCTCTGGTGATTTTAATGCCAGCAATAATGCTAAACAATCATCAATTCCAGGATCGCAATCAATAATAACTTGATATTTGGCTTTTTTTGCATTCATTTTCCAACCTCCTTACACCCTTTCTGGGCTGAGATACTTGGTTTTTTATCCTGGGAAGTTCACGAACCAGTCGAGTTAATAACTCATTTGATAAATGCACAGTTGTTAGTATAAATGAATTTTATCGAAAAATAAAGTTAATCTCTTTTTTCAAACAATATCATTAATTGCCGTATACCTTTTCTCCGTTTACCCATGTTTCCGTTACATAAACATTTTTTAAACTTTCCTCTGGTATTTCAAAAACATCATCACTTAAAATGACAAAATCAGCTTTTTTACCTTGTGATAGCTCACCATTTTCATGTAATCCACCAATTTCTGCAGCCCATTTAGTGTAACCTAAAATTGCTTGGTTAACTGTTATTTTTTCAGTTAGCGTAATGGTAGTCTTTTTTGCTGTTTTCCTAGTAACTGCAGCATAGATATTATAAAATGGACTATCTGGTTCAAACCATGGTGTACATGGAGCATCCGAACTTAATGCTGTTAAAATTCCAGATTTTATTAATGAATTTAATCTATAAGTTAATGACAACTGCTGTTGATTTAAGTATTTATAATAGGAATCACTTTCTGCAAATAAAAAAATGGGTTGTGTGACAACTGCGTAATTCATTTTGCTCAATTTTAACTGCTGAATCATTTCATTTGATAACAAAGTTGCATGTTCTATTCGTATTGAAGGACGATCTTTCAACCATGGGGATAAATTTTTTGTAACATCCAAAATTAACTGAATTGCAGCATCCCCCATTGCATGAATTGCGAGTTGGAGATGATGTTTGCATGCAAAAGTAACTCGTTTTTTTAATGCTGCTTCATCAAGTAAACATAATCCACAATTATTCTCATAATATGGTTGTTTAGTATAGGCTGTTTGCCCTGAAATACTACCATCCATAAAGATTTTAATTCCACGAATCATAATTCGTTTGTCTTCAAATTTTGAATTCATCAACTTAGTTAAATTCTGTTCATTGTTGATAAGCTCATCATAAACATAATAAATTGCTACCTTGGGAACAAAGCCACGCTTAACTGCATCTTCATAAAGCTTTGCTGTGTCATATGGCTTCTTTCTCCCCATTAACTCGCCAATCGCTACAATTCCATTTTTCAAATAATGCTGACTACTGTTTACCATGTTATTAACATCATCAAAATAACTTTGGCTAGATTTAGCTTTGATTAATAATTGAGTTGCAGCTATTTCTTTCATAAATCCAGTTAGCTCTCCAGTTTCAAAATGTTTAATTTCACCACCTTCAGGATTGGGTGTATTCGCATTTATACCAGCCAGTTCCAGTGCTTTAGAATTTCCAACAGAAGAGTGGCAATCTGAACGATATATAAATATCGGTTGCTTAACTGAGACTTGGTCCAAATCTATCAAATTTGGAGAACGATGTTCAGCCAATTTAGTTTCATCAAATCCCCATCCTTCAATCCAGTTTTGTCCTTTCCCATATTCCTTGGAATTTCTCAACTCTCGCTGTATATCAGCAATACTATTAACCTTGGGAGGAGTACAAGCTACACCATGCAAAGCATCTGCAATATATTTAGGATGCGTATGTATATCAATTAATCCGGGTAGTACTGTCGCTCCTTTCAAATCAATTATCCGATCAACTTTTTTGTTAAAACACTCAGAATTGTTACCAGTCCAAAGAACTAAATCATTTTCAATAACCATGGCTGAGCAAAATTGTTTTTCATTAACTCCCAAAAAGATTTTGCCGTTTTTAAATAAGCTTCTCATTCTTAACTCCTTAATTTTAAGTGATTCAAATCATAAATTATAAACAATCCATATTCCGTAAATACTACCAATCACCAACAATGAAATACCTGCAATTTCATATTTAGAAAATGCAGATAACTTTTTTCTTTTCATCCAAATATAGAAAAATAATCCTGGCAAATAAGCAATGAAACATAAAAATAAATACTTCAGACCTACTAAAAAAAGAACCGTAACTTCAAAAGAAACCGTCGTTAAACCTATAAAAAAATTGACAACTTTTTCCTTTCTGATTTTAATCCTTAAGGAAATTTTGATTTGAAAAAGTCCCACAAAAATATAACAAACAATTATAGAAGATGTACATAGAGAATAAGCTAAATTGTATGCGTCAGAGGCAAAATAAATTACTAACAAAAGTATTTGACACATTATCCCTTCGGTTATTAAAGAAAAAGTTGGTGCTCCAAACTTGTTTTTTCGAGCAAATATCTCAGGCAATAATTTCTTATCAGACATTAAACTTGTCGTTTCAGCTGGTAGCATAGTCCATGATAACCATGCTCCTAATATTGAAATTATAATTCCAAAGTTAATGAATGGACCACCCCACCAGCCAACCATTGATTTAAAAATATAAGCGGCTGATGGTTGAGATAGAGTTGACAAGTTCCAACGTGTTAAATACCCATATGGCAATACTGAAGCTAAAACATATAGTACTAACAAGCAAATCATTCCTATTATAGTTGCTTTCCCAGTATTTTTTTTACTTTGAGCACGTTTTGCCATAGTTGTTGCGCCTTCTATTCCTACGAAGACCCAAACCATAGTTAACATGCAATTTTTAACTTGCTTGCTGATTAAAAAAAGATTTGCTTTTCCATTAGAAAAATCACCTATTTGCCAAAGATTTTTTAAAAAAACAGGAAATTCAAAATTAATAATTCCGAATGAAATCAAAAAAATCAATGGAATCAACTTGCAAAATGTTATAACTGTATTTAAAATTGTAGCACTCTCGACCCCATGATTAACCAAAATTACCAATCCCCATAAAATAACGCTAGCAGTTATTATTGAAATTAAATTTTGCCCTGTATGATAAACGGGAAAGAAAAAGCCAAAAGAACTCATTAAAATAACTGCAAATGCAACATTACCCAAACAAGCAGAAAGCCAGTAGCCCCAACCACAAAAGAAGCCTGTAAAATCACCAAAACCAATCTGAGCGTATGCAAAGATTCCTTCAAGTTTAGGCATTTTTGTAGCCGCATAATTTATAGATAATGCTAACATTAATGTTCCAAAACCAACAAATAACCATCCGATTAACACTGCACCAGCCGAAGCAACTTTTGCTAGATTAGTATTAATCGTAAAGATACCAGATCCCAGCGCTGAACTTATAACTATTGAAATTAAAGACATTAAACCAATCTTTTTTGAATTTTGACCATAAAACTTCATTAAATGTCCTTTCATAAATAAAGCTGCGGCAAATTACCACAGCTTTATTTTCTCTTTATCCAAACAAAGTCCTTGTGCATCATTAATAAGTTTATTGTAAATTTGGATCTATGTGCATTTTAAACAAATTATTAATAGTTGTTGCATCATTAATATTTGAACTAATAATAATTATTGTGTCGTATCCAGCAATACTGCCAACTATTTCTGTTAGTTCTAAACCATCTAAAATAGCAGTTAACACATTAGCGTAATTGGGACTGGTTCGAATTATATTCATAAATTGAATTTGTTGAATACTATAAACTGATATTTCAATTGATTGATATAGTTTTTCAATTTCTTTTCTTCGGTCCATCCTTTCTTGTGTATAGTATATTTTCCCCTGATCATCACTTCTTTTAACAATATTCAACTCGCGAATATCGCGAGAGATGGTAGCCTGTGTCGATTCAACACCATTTTCTTTAAGTAAATTCAATAATTCATCTTGAGTAGAAACTTCATGCTGAACAATTAATAACTCAATTAATTTTCTTCTTTTTTCTCTGTTCAAAAATAATCACTCCTTAACTTAAATTGATAATCAATTTTACTTGCTGTTAAATTAAAAAGTGATTTTCCCAAGGAATATCAAGTAAAGAGACCAAATAGCACAAACAATGATCAAACCAGCAATGATCAGCTCTTTATGTGTAAAAACTTGAGTTTGATGATTATCATTTTTTTGCATAACATAGAAGAATGCAATTCCTGGAGCAAATAAAAGGGTAGTTAACAACAAATACTTCATTCCAGCAGCATATACAAGCCAGCATGCATAGATACTTGCCACAATTCCAATAATGATATTAATTTTTCTACCTGCTGTTGCTTTATCTTCTTTCAATGAATACTTTAACTGATAAAAACCAGAAAAAGCATATGGTATCAGAATAGCCGAACTTGCTAGTGAGTAAAAAAAGTTATATGCACTACTGGATATTAAATACGTAAAAAAGAATATTTGAATCAATATGTTTGTTAATAACAGTGAATTAACCGGTGCATGGTGTTGATTTTCTTTAGCAAAGAACTTCGGAAATGTTCCATTCTTTGCCGCTTCGTACGGCAATTGTCCAGCAAACATTGTCCAAGACAACCACGCACCAGCAACTGAAATTATTAGCCCTAGATTAACCAGCACTGCTCCCCATTTTCCAACTATTGATTGCAGTAAATACGCCATTGCTGGCTGTCTTAAATTAGCTAATTCCGGTCGAGTCATTACACCTAATGACAAGAGTGTAACTAGCATGTAAATTAAAATAACTGTAATAATTCCAAGGATTGTTGCTTTACCAACATCAGATCTTTTTTTGGCTTTACCAGAAAAAAGAACTGCTCCTTCAATACCTATAAAGACCCAAACTGTCACCAGCATTGTCCCTTTAACTTGTGATAAAACCGGTTTTAATTCAAAATGATTTGAAACCGTGCCCCAAAAATCAGTTGTAAAAATACCAATTTTGAAAGAAATAAACATAACAACTAAAAAAATACCAATCGGAATCAGTTTAGCAATCGTCAAAACAGTATTTATAAAAGAAGCCGATTTTGTCCCTTGTAATATTAAGAAATGACAACCCCATAATATTAAAGATGCTACAATAATTGAATAAATGTTTTGACCATCTTTAAAAACAGGCATAAAATACCCAACTGCACTCATTAATAAAGTTGCATATCCAACATTTCCAAGCCAAGCTGAGATCCAGTAGCCCCAAGCTGAATTAAATCCCATGTATTTTCCAAAACCTGCCTCAGCATAACTATAAATACCAGCATCCAAATCTGGTCGTTTCATATTTAAGTTTTGAAAACAAAGTGCTAACATTATCATCCCAACAGCTGTAATTACCCACCCGACAATGATAGAACCTGCTGAAGCGGGTGTCGCCATATCCCGCATTAAATTAAAAATTCCACCGCCAATAATTGATCCAATAACAAGCCCGACTAGTTCAGTTAAGCTTAATTTATCGTCCTTCATAAATTCATCTCCCAATTTCAAAGATTCTAAAAAAGGAAACCAAGTTATTTCTAAGCGGATTGCTTACACTAACCTGATTTCCATACGCTCAATCAGCCTAGAAGAAAACATCGTTTATTTTTTCAAACTAGTTTTAGGCTGTAACTATTGTCCCTACTCCTTTTTCTAAAAGATCTGTCACTCTACTCAAAGAAGTAATTATGGCTTTCCCATGCGTGGCCTCAACAAACTCGATAGCTGCATTAATCTTTGGTAACATGCTACCTACCGCAAATTGTTTTTCTGCAATGTATTGTTTTAACTCAGCCACAGTTGTATTTGTTAATTTTTTTTGGTTTGGCTGATTAAAATTAACAAACACATGATCGACAGCTGTTAATATGATTAATTCATCAGCGTTAATACTTTCAGCTAATTTGGCTGCCCCATAATCTTTGTCAATCACAGCTTCTTGACCAACAATTTGATTATCCTTATTTTGAGATACCGGTATTCCACCACCTCCAGCAGCAATCGGAATCATATCATTTTTCAACATCATTGCTACTAATGGATACTCAATTACTTCTTGAGGAATTGGTGATGGCACAACTCGTCGATAACCCCTACCGGCATCTTCAGTAAATATATAATTAGGATTTTCAGTTTTTTCTTTTTTTGCTTCCTCTTGACTGTAAAATGGACCAATTGGTTTGGTTGGATTTTTAAAAGCAGGATCATCGGCCGCAACTTTCGTTTGTGTGATTATAGTTGCAACTGTTTTTCTTATTCCTTCTGATTGTAATATTTCACCTAAAGCTTGCTGCATCCAATACCCAATACTGCCTTCGGTCATAGCACCAATCGTATCTAATGGCATAGCAGGATTCTTAACCGTACTTCCTGCTACTTGCTGCAATAATAAATTTCCAACTTGTGGTCCATTACCATGCGTAATCACTAATTTATAGCCACGCTTAATAAACTCTACCAACACTTTAGCTGTTTTAAAGATTGCAGCTTGTTGCGAACTCGCACTCGCATCTTTTGACAAAATTGCATTTCCACCTAATGCAACAACTATTTTTTTCATAAATTTTCCATCCTCTTATGGTTAATTCTTAGGTACCTCGTTTATTCACCCAAAGTTGCTACCATGATTGCCTTAATAGTATGCATCCGATTTTCCGCTTCTCGAAATACTACCGATTGACTGCTTTCAAAAACTTCATCAGTAACTTCCATTTCAGAAATTCCGTATTTATCAAAAATTTCTTTACCTACTTCGGTATCGGTATTATGGAAAGCCGGTAAGCAATGTTCAAAAACAGCATTAGGATTGTTTGTCAGCTGCATTACTTTTTTATTTACTTGATATGGTTTTAATAACTTAATTCTTTCCTTCCAAACACTATCCGGTTCCCCCATTGAAACCCAAACATCGCTATAAATAACATCCATATTGGCAACTCCAGCCGATATATCATTAAAGACTTCGATTTTAGCACCAGTTTCGGCTGCCACTTTTTCTACTTTTTGCAATAACTCTTTTGATGGATTTAGTTCCTTAGGGCAGATTACATGGTACGTCATACCCATTTTGGCTGCTCCAATCATCAGTGCATTAGAAACGTTATCTTGACCATCACCTACAAATGCAAATTTAATATCCTTGTATTCTTTTTTCAGTACTTCTTTAGCTGTTAAAAAATCTGCTAAAACTTGAGTTGGATGATCTTCATCTGTCAAACCATTCCATACTGGAACACCAGAATATTTTGCTAAAGTTTCAACCGTCCGTTGAGAAAAGCCACGATATTCAATTCCATCGAACATTCCGCCGAGAACCCTAGCAGTGTCTTTGACAGATTCCTTATGTCCAATATGGCTGCCAGAAGGTCCCAAATAAGTAACATGTGCCCCTTGGTCATGAGCCGCTACTTCAAATGAACAACGAGTTCTAGTTGAACTTTTTTCAAAAATTAAAGCGATATTTTTACCCTTCAATTTAGGCTGCTCTGTCCCGGTATATTTTGCTTTTTTTAAATTCTCGGATAGATCAAGCAAATA
Organism: Liquorilactobacillus ghanensis DSM 18630; assembly: GCF_001435235.1. Classification (GTDB taxonomy): domain Bacteria; phylum Bacillota; class Bacilli; order Lactobacillales; family Lactobacillaceae; genus Liquorilactobacillus; species Liquorilactobacillus ghanensis. Next base: position 128,060 of record NZ_AZGB01000009.1, read on the forward strand.
TTCCATTTGTCGTGGCGTATAATCCATCAGTGTCAGGTAACTCTTATTGCGTACATTAAACATTTTATTTTCCCCTTTTATATAATTATTTTTTTAAGTCTTCTCGAACTATTGGCATAGACATACATCTTGGACCCCCACGTCCCCGTGAAAGTTCACTTGATAGAATTTCGTGAACCTTTAATCCATGTTTCCGCAAGATTTCATTTGATACATAGTTTCGGTTATAGGTCACTACTTCACCAGGAGCAATTGCCAAAGTATTCGAACCATCATTCCATTGCTCACGTGGTGCTACAATTGGATCTCCATTTCCTGTTGGTATCAAATCCAGATCATCCAAATCAAGTACTGTTTTTAAAACTTGTTTTAAATCTCGATGATGTTCAATCGAAATTCCATCTTTAGCAGGATGTAAAATCCAACTATCTACTTGCCCATCTTTAGTTAAGATCGCCGGATGAACCGTGAATTGGTCATAGTTGATCATTGTAAAAACAGTATCTAAGTGCATCATTGCATGGTTATGGGGAATTTTAATGGCAACAACTGTGTCATAACCCGAAGCATTTTTAAATAAGTTTCCTGCTATATCTTGAATTGCTTCAGCGGAAGTTCTTTGCGAAACACCAATCGCTAAAACGTGGTTATTTAAGACCAACTCATCCCCGCCTTCAATCCGAGTATCATGATTGCGATTACGCCAAACATGCACTCCTTGATTTGCAAAGCGTTCGTGATGAGCAATAATATATTCCATAAATAACGATTCTCTCCGGCGAGCTGCAAAGGTCATTCGGTTAATGCTTACTCCTTCACCAATTGCAGCAGCTGGATCACGTGTAAAATATAAATTTGGCATTGGATCCATTAAAAATGGATAATCACCATCTTCTGAAGCTTCTTTTAAGCCAATAGACTTTAATTGAATATCTTCTTTTCTGACACCTTCCATAATGCGTTGCACCATGGTTAAGGAATCAAAACTGTTGAGATAATTTTGTAAGACTTCTGCTGTTTTGCCCTTCTTAAAACCTGATTCGGCAATTATTCTTTGTAAAAATTCTTGCCGAACTGCTGCATCATTTAAGGATTCTGCAGCCAAATCATCAAGATAAAGGACCTCTGTCCCATTTTGTTTCAAAACTGTTGCAAAATTATCATGTTCCTTTTGAGCAATCGGTAAATAAGGAATATCATCAAATAACAGACGCGGCATTGTATCTGGAGTAATATTCTCAACTTCTTTGCCTGGACGTTTCAAAATAACCGCTTTCAATTTTCCAATCTCCGATTTAACATTTATTGGACCTGCCATCACAAATCATCCTCCTGTATATTTTTTATTACATCATCATATTACTTTTGTATGAAATCGCTGTCAAACCCTATTATGACGCTGTTTTTATTCTTCCATGAATAGTATTTATTCATATGTATATTCAAACTATTTTATTCATTTTATTGCAAAAAAAAGAAATTTATAAAAAGAATGAATAGAAAATGAATAAAACTTTTTTCCAGAAAAATTAAACAGAGATTAAAAAAGACTATTTTTTTAATCTCTGTTTAATAAAACTGTTTAAAAAGAAAATGTTTCATCAGCTTTTTAGTATTAGATCTTTGAAACATTAAAAAAGTTTTTTTACATAATGCAATTTAATTATCTAAATACCATTTAAATATTAATTTTCCATTAAACAAATCCGCGTCCTGCTTAAATTCTTTAACGTTTGCCTAAGATTAACTAATTTATGTTTCAAAATTATTACAACCCCTTTATAATGAAAAATGCTTAAATAGCAATTTTTAAAAAAAGGGGAATTTAGTATTGAAAGAACTGGCTAGGTACCATCCAATATTTGCTTTTATCGGTAAAACACTGTTTTATTTTGCCGTCTTACTAATTTTAGTATATTTGTACGGCTACTATGGAGCTGGACAGGAACCATTTATTTATAATGAATTCTAGCTTCTTTATTTAGAGGGGGATTTTCGATGACCGAAAATTTAATATCCAAGCTGACAGCAGCAATTGCTCAAAGTGGGCAAAATACTGCTTACGATGAACTCGGCAAGCAACATACGTATCATGAGCTTCAAACCGATGTTCAGTCGTTAGCCGGATTTTTGGAAAAAGATCAACTAGATCATTGTCCAATTCTGGTTTTTGGTGATCATCAATTTGAGATGATTGCAACTTTTCTAGGGTGTGCTTTTGCAGGGCATCCATATATCCCGGTCGACTCATCTTCGAGTTTGCCGCGGATCAAATCGATTTTGGCAACTGCTGATCCTAAAATCATTGTCTTAATTGATGATTTTCCGTTTGATGCTGACATCTTTGCCGATCGAAAAATTATTAAACTCAAACAGCTGCACGAAATTTTTCAACAGCACTATGCTTACAAACCATTAACAATTCCAGAAACAACGCCTTTTTATATTTTATTCACTTCTGGAACAACTGGTTCACCTAAAGGCGTTCCAATCAGCCATCAAAACATTAATCTATTCATTTCTTGGTTACTTAGCCCGGAATTTGGGGTACCGCAGCACGCGGCTTTCTTGGGTCAAGTTCCATATTCATTTGATGTTTCCAATATGTATTGGCTAAGTTCTGTTTTAAGCGGTGGTACTATCAAAGCTTTGCCGCGTGAAGCCGTAAACGACTTTGGTACGTTATTCCGAATCTTACCGCAACTTGATTTCCAAGTCTTTGTGGGAACACCTTCATTAGCTGAAATGTTTTGTCTTTCACCTGATTTTAAAGCTGAAAAGAAACCAAATCTTCAACTTTTCTTGCTGTGTGGCGAGGAATTAACCGTTAAATTAGCTAAAAAACTGGCTAAACGTTTTCCTGATGCTCGCATTTTCAATACTTATGGTCCAACTGAAGCAACAGTTGCCGTTAGTGCTTGGGAAGTTGACAAAACGCAGCTGCCAGAATTAAAACGGATTCCGTTGGGCAAAGCTGAGCCGCAAGTTACTTTATCAATTCAAAATGAAGGATCAACGGTTAAACAAGGTGAAATCGGTGAGATTATTATCAGTGGGCCTTGCGTTTCCAGCGGTTATCTAAATAATCCAGAAAAAACTAAAGCTGCCTTTTTTGAACTCGATGGACAACCAGCGTATCACACTGGCGATCTAGGACATTATGGTGATGACGGTTTGTTATATTATCACGGTCGTTGTGATTTTCAAATCAAACTCCATGGTTTTCGCATTGAGTTAGATGAAGTCCGCGCTTCATTAGAAAAAAGTTCTTATATCAAACAAGCTGTTGCCGTTCCCAAATACGACCGCAATCAACGGCCAAAACATTTGGTTGCTTATATCATCGCTAATCCAAATGATTTTGAATCCAAAACTGAGTTGATTCAGGCTATTAGACAAGAGTTGCAAGGTGTGATCATGCCTTATATGATGCCAACTGAATTTATTTTCAGCAAGCAATTGCCGTTATCACCTAATGGCAAAATCGACGTTAAGCAGTTAATCAAGGAGGCAAATTCTTGATTGATATCGTTAACAGTCTGCCCAATTTAAAAGCTTATGGGACACCAATTTATTTTATCTATTTATTGTTGGCCATCACACCTTTAGTCATCAGTCTTTATTTTGGCAAACGTTTAGTTAAATACGAAGTTTTAGTCAACATTGTTTTCATTTATTTGATGTTTGATGCTCGCAATTGGCCACAGCTGATTGCTTTAATCGCTTTCCTAGCTTGGCAAACAATCCTGGTATTAATTTACTTTAAATACCGGCAGCGTGCTAATAGCAGTCAAATCTTCTATTTATGGACTTTCTTACTGCTGCTTCCGATTATTATTGTTAAGGTAACGCCCGCAGTTTCTGGGCAAAATTCAATTATCGGTTTCTTGGGGGTTAGTTACTTGACCTTCCGAGCAGTTGGTACGCTGATTGAAATTCGTGACGGTGCAATTCATGAATTTAATACCGGACACTTCATTCGTTTTATGGCTTTTATGCCAGCGATTACCTCCGGACCAATTGACCGTTTTCGTCGTTTTGAAAAAGATTACCAAAAAGTTCCCGACCGGCAAGAATACTTAGGGATGGTAGCGAAGGCTATTAATTATTTGTTTTTAGGCTTTTTATACAAATTTGTCTTTTCGTATTTCTTAGGTTCACGTTTATTGCCTCAGTTGGAAGCAAAGGCTATGTTTTATAGCCCGCATTTCACTTGGTATTTAGTCGGTGTAATGTATGTTTACGGATTATATCTTTTCTTTGATTTTGCCGGATACTCATTATTTGCAGTAGCTATTAGTTATTTAATGGGTGTTAAAACGCCGATGAACTTTAACAAGCCCTTTATTTCAAAAAATATTAAAGAATTTTGGAATCGGTGGCATATGACTTTATCGTTTTGGTTTCGTGACTATATCTTCATGCGTTTTGTTTTTACCGCTACTCGCCATAAATGGATTAAAAATCGAAATACTCTGTCATCACTAGCCTATCTTTTAAATATGTTCGTTATGGGCTGCTGGCATGGTTTAACTTGGTATTACATCCTCTATGGTTTGATGCATGGCTTGGGGCTGATCATCAACGATTGGTGGCTGCGTTTGAAGAAAAAACATTTGAAATGGTTACCGCATAACAAATTTACTGAATTTATTGCGATCGTAATCACCTTCAATTTTGTAATGTTAAGTTTTCTGCTCTTTTCCGGTTTCTTAAATCGATTCTGGTTTGGTGGAAAATTCTAAAAAAAAAGAAAGTAGTGAATTTTAATGGATGATATTAAAAATAAGGTAATTGAAATTTTAGCTGATGTAACTTCAACTGACGAAGAAACTGTTAGAAGTTGGGATGGACAAGATCTTTTTCAAAATGGATTTTTAGATTCAATGGGAACTGTTGAATTATTAGTACAAATTCAAGACGAACTTGACATTAATGTCCCAGTATCCGAATTTGATCGTTCACAGTGGAATACTCTGGACAAAATCTGTGATCAAATAAGGAAGTTGTAAAAGTGAAAAAAAATTACCGACTGTGGCCGATTTTTGGCCCAATCATAATTGCTGTCCTGTTGCTGATTGGTTTATTCATGTTGCCGCTAAATTTCAAAGTTTCTTCTAAAACTCTGAAAGAGGCCGCGGTTTCTTTAGATACTGCCACTTTTAAAAATCAGTTTCTAAAAAAACAAGCATTAGAAACCAAAAAAACAAATTATGTTCCTTTCTTCGGTTCAAGCGAGTTAGAACGAATGGATCGTTTTCACCCTTCTGTGATGGCTGCCAAATATCATAATTATCGGCCATTCCTCTTAGGCAAAAAAGGAGCACAATCATTGCCGCAAGTGTTGGCAATGGAAACTATATTGCCGCAATTAAAAAATCGAAAAGTGGTCTTTATCGTTTCACCGCAATGGTTTGTTAAACGAGGAATTACACCACCTGCTTTCAAGTACTATAACGGTGATCTAGCTGATTTCACCTGGCTGCAGCATGCAGATCCGCACTCAGCATATGATCGCTACTTTGCTCGGCGCTTAGTTCGCTTATTGGGGCCTAACGATCGTGTGGGACAAATGGCGGCGCAAATTGCAGCTGGTCATAAATTAACCAGTGCTAATTATCAATGGATTTCATTTCAACGTAAGTTTTTGATTCATGAGGATCAATTATTTTCACGCTTCCGCCCAAATGAAAACTACGAAAAACGTATTGTACCAAAAATCAATCAATTGCCTAAGCACTACAATTATCAAAAATTGCAAACTTTAGCGCGTGGTGATGCGCAACGGCAAACTACTAACAACAATTTTGGTATCCTAAACAATTTTTATTCTACTCGAGTAAAACCTAATAAGACTTTGTTAAAGGGAGCCGAAAAGAATTTCAGTTATCTCAAATCGCCTGAATATTCTGATTTTGAATTAGTTTTGCAGCAACTGGCAAAACAACATACGCAAGTATTATTCATGATTCAGCCGGTTAATAGCAAATGGGCTGATTATACTGGTTTGAATATGCAGATGTACTACCAAACTGTCCGTAAAATTAAATATCAATTGCACCAACAAGGTTTTAACAATATCGCCGATTACTCGCATCAAGGAAGCACACCATACTTTATGGAAGATACGATTCATATCGGTTGGGCCGGCTGGGTAAAATTTGACAAACGAGTTGCTGCTTTTGTTGCTCAGAAGAACGAAAAACCCGTTTACCATCTGCAAAAGAAATTCTTGCAGCAAAATTGGCAACAGCTGGAGCCGACACAACAAAATCTCAAAGCTTTCTCCCGTGAATAATAAATTTTCGGTACAAGGGAGTAACTGAATGAAAAAAATTTATGCCATATTGCTAACGCTTATCTCACTGTTATTGATTGGATTTATTTTGGTCGGCAGCTTTTTGAAGTTTCGAGCAGCTATTAAGCATGGTCAAGAAAGACCCGTTGCTTCAAAAAAAGTTCAGCAATCAGTTTATACTCTCGATGGAGTTAAATTTGTTAATCATAATCCAGCTGAAAGTGTTGATTTTTTACCGACTACGGAAAAAGAAAATATTCAACACCAGCTCGACAAAAATAAATTCAGCGGTACCTGCCTTTTAGTTAAGAATGGAAAAATTATTTACTTGAAAGCCTTTGGCAGAGCAAATGACGCTACCGGTAAACTTAATCAGATCAATTCTGTTTACCCAATTAATTCAATTCAAAAGGGATTAACTTCCTACCTAATTATGCAATTAGTTCAAAAACACCGGCTGAACTTTAATGATAAAATTGGAAAATTCTATCCTAAAATTCCCGGTGCTCAGGTTGTTACGATCCGTGATATGTTAAATATGTGTTCTGGTTACCAATTAACCAGATCAATGAATTATTCAACTTCTGATCAAGGTGTCCTTAAATATAATTTAACTCATCTTAAATTTAATAGTCAGCAAGTTGGAAAATTTAGTTATCAAGAGGTTAATTTTACACTTTTGGCTGGTGTTGCCAGTATGTTGACCGGAACAAGTTATGCAAAATTAATCAAACAAAATATAATTGATAAATTAAACTTAACCGACACTGGATTTATGTACCTTAATAACAGCCAGCAACCAATTGGTTATAACTTTGACAAGAATCAATGGCAACCGCAAAAAATTAAGCAATACGAAATCACGCGAGAATTAGGCACCAGTAATATCTATATGAGTGCTTGGGATCTTTATCAATCCCTCGCTGCCTTGCGTGACGGAGCTCTGCTTTCAAAACAAAGCAAAACTGAACTATATCAGCAAAGCTTGAAAGATCCATATGTAGCTGGAATGTATCCAATGACACAATTCAATCGGATGCACGGCATTGGATTCGGTTTTGAAAGCAGTGTTGCCATGGATTCAAATGGTCAAACTGCGGTAGTGTTGTTAACTAATCATTGGAATTCACAAGCCATGGTGCAAAATACTCTGACCAGTCAACTTTATCAAATTATTAATCATGCTTAATTGATAGACATATTTCATATAAAATTGGCCCTAAAAGCTAGACGTTAAATCTACTTTTAGGGCCAATTTTTTTAATTGTTGATCAAAACTTCTTTCATAAACGCTTCCGAAACTACTTTAACTACTGCTGGATCAAGTGCATTCGGAACTATTTCATTTCTAGAAGGTTCTTTTACTAGTCCAGCAATTGCTTGGGCAATTCTATCTTCAAGCTCAAAAGTTATTTTTTTAATTCCTTGTTCAAGCAATCCTTTAAACATCCCTGGGAAAACTAATATATTGTTAATTTGATTGGAGTATTCACTAGAACCAGTTGCAATAACAGCTGCACCAGCTTCAGCCGCAATTTTAGGCAAAATCTCTGGAATAGGGTTAGCCAAGGCAAAAATAATTGGATCAGATTTCATTGTTCTTATCATTGCAGGACTTAATACTCCTCCAACTGAAACGCCAATAAAAACATCTTGATTTTTTATTGCTTCAATTAACAATTTTCCAGATACATTTTTTTCTGTTCCACTTGCTGCATCACGCTGCCATTTGTTTGCTGTAACTGTTTGTGAAGTAATTACTCCTTGTCGATCAAGTAGCGTTAAATTTTCAAATCCCACCGCATGTAGTAACTTAGCAATTGCTACTCCGGCAGCCCCCATTCCGTTAATCAATATACGCATTTTTTTCAAATCTTTATCACAGACTTTAGCAGCATTAATTAGGCCAGCTAACACAACAATCGCTGTTCCCTCTTGGTCATCATGATAGACTGGAATATCTAACTCGTGACGTAGTCTTTCTTCAATCTCAAAACAGCGAGGAGCTGCTATATCCTCTAGATGAATTCCAGCAAAACTATCACTGATATTCTTAATGGTTGTAACAGTTTCAAAAATATCCGTTTGTTTAATCGCCAGTGGTAAGGCATTAATTCCAGCTAAATCTTTATAAATTAACGCCTTTCCTTCAACGACCGGCAACCCAGAAATTGGACCAATGTTTCCTAAACCTAAAACTGCTGTTCCATCTGTTATTACTGCAATCAATTTTCCGCTCATTGTATAATCTTTTTTGGTTTCAGGAAACTCTTTAATTAATTCCGATAAAATTGCTACACCAGGTGTATAGGCCAAACTTAAATCTTCACGGTTTTCAATTTTTAAATCGGATTTGATTTCTAAAACACCAATATTTTTCTGATGATATTTTAAAACCTTTAATTGTTCGTTATTCAATTGTTTCATTATATTTTCCTCTTAATTGTTTTTCTTGTTAACGTGCATTATATCCATATTCTTAGTCAAAATTTCAAAAATTTTCCAGAGAAACATCAAAATCAATGGTGATAATAATGCTACATAAATATCGCTAATACCAAATGGATCTCCTAATAAGAACCAAGCAGTTGAAATAAACGTCGTTCCAACTAATGCAATATTTGCTCCTTTAGTGTCACTAAAAGCGGGCAGATAAAAAGCAACAACTGCTACAATTGTAATTGAAACTCGCAACGCTTTCGTGAAAAACGATAGTGCAAGAATTTGCGGAGTGGCAAATGCAAAAATTAACGGAATGAAACCAACAATTAAAGAAATAATCCGCGTAACTTTGAGTTGCTTTTCCGGTGCTGGTTTCCAATGCGGCACATAAAAATCATCTACAATTAGAGAAACAATCCCTAATGCAACTGCACTGACCCCAATGAAAACTGAAGCTAATAGTCCTGTTGCTACCAAAGCAGATAACCAAACATTAATATGCCGTAAAAATATTGTAAGCGCATACAAATTATTGATTTTGGGAAATAGGTAACGCGCACATATTCCTATTAAAGCAACCATTAATCCAAGAGGCAACGCTAATAAAGCAGCAATAAAAGAAGCCTTTCGCGCTTCATGACTATTTCGGGAAGATGAAATTGCTTGTACAATGAACTGGGTCGAAAATATCGCACCTGTAATTGTAATTATCCAGCCAATAATCGTAGCAAATCCTACATGACCTGTTGCTGAAAAATAATATGCTGGTAAAGCTGCTTTAATTGGCGCAATTCCTTTAGTCATCATCAAAGCTGCAATAAAAATAACAATGATCCCGATATATTTTAAAAAGGTATGAATAACTGTAATATAAGCTACGCTTTTCATTCCACCTATACAAAAGTAAAATGTACTGATAATTCCAATAATAATCATCGCTAATGGCAACTTTAATCGTAAAATTTCTGATAAAATACTTGCTCCACTAATGTAATTATTAACATTTACCAATAACAATGCGTAAATCATAATAATCGAAACAATTATTTTAGTTGACTTGCCATACTTCTGTTCAATTGCATGCGAAATTGTAAAACCACCTGTTTTGTAAAGTTTATCCGCAAACAAAAATCCATATAAAACGAAACCTACCACCGCAGCTAAAATTGACCAAGCCGCTGCAAAACCAGATGTAAATGCTGTTTGTGCGGCACCAATAGTTGACATTGCCCCAATAAATTCTGACATCAGTAATACAGCTACAACAAAAGTCGGTAAATTCTTATTTCCTGTCATAAATTCATTGTTGGAATGACCGCTCCATCTTAAGCTCAGATAACCTGTAAAAATGATATATACAATCGCAACACCTAGAATTATTAAAACTGCTTGAGAACTTAAAAGTGACATAACCGACTGCCTCCTTTTTTCCTAAAAAAAAACAGCATAAAATTAATTTGATCCTGATTACTTTTATGCTGTCCATTTCAGATGTCAACTTATTAAATTGCTATTTTACCAGCAAATTCACTTTACCTACCTGACTATCACGAATACCCTTAGCAACCCAATCTTTTTCTTCTTGATTCAATGGTAAAACTGGTTTACGCATCAAGGCATTTGAGAAGACTCCGCGCTGAACTAAAGCTTCCTTCAAACGAGCATGAGCTTCTCCTGATGGCTGACCACCACCGTAAATCGCCTGTGCCATTGGATAAATTAAATCATCGTAATGGTGGATATCTTTCATATTTCCATGTTCATAAGCTTTCCAAGCAGCTGTAATCAATTCTGGAATACAGCCGGCAAATCCAATAATTGCTCCATCCATTCCTGGAAACATTGAACTTAATAGTGTTTCATCATGACAAGTCAATAAAACTGTTTCTGGTGATTTAGCACGCAGTACCCGAATGTCATGTTCATAAATAGGTTCAACCCGTGTTCCCATCTTTACTCCCTTAACGTGTGGAATTTCTGTACACATTTTAAGTAATGTATCAATTGGATAAAAAGCTTTGGTCGTTGCTGGATAAAGATGAATAATAATATCAATGTCAGCACCATCAGCAACATCTTTAATATATTCAAACGGTGCCCGAGGGTTCATTCCAAATCTTAACCACATATGCGGTGGCATCAACAAAATTCCATCTGCCCCAGCTTCCTTGGCATCACGTGCCATTTCAATAGCGCCTTCTGTACTTTCACTGTTAACTCCGGAGACAATTGTTAATTTATCACCAGCTTCTTCATTAACAATTTCAACAACTCGTTTTCTTTCTTCACGACTTAAAGCTGTGATTTCACCGGTATGTCCATTACATACAATTCCATCAATTCCATCAATTGAAGCGATCCAATCGATGTACTTTCTGAATTCAGGCTCATTAATTGTATAATCTTCGTTAAAAGGTACCGCAATAGCTGGAAAAATGGTTTTGAACTTTTTATTTTTTAACATAATGATTCGCTCTCCTTAAATTTAACAAGTTTCTCTCAAAATTAGTTTCACGGAATACGTTTGGTGTTCCGTCTCTATTTGCTTCTTGGTGATATTCTTAAATAACAAATTCAAAACACTAATGCCAATTTGTTTTAAGGGCAATTCAATCGAACTAATCGTCGTTTCCAAATATCTGCCTATTGAATATCCAGTTAAACTGATAATTTTAATTTCTTCAGGTATTTGATAATGTTGCTTTTTTAGTTGACGAATTGCTCCCATTCCCATTGTATCGGTAGCAACCAATAATCCATCAAGTTTTGTTGCTTGCTGAAGTAAGTTTAAAGTTGATTCATAACCAAATTGGTAATACTGAGATTTTAATGTAGGTAAGCTATAAACATACTCTTGCAATCCTGCTTGATTAATTTGTTCCCGATAACCAGCCAAACGTCTTTCGTAAGGATAAAGATTTTCTGGTCCATTCAACAAGCCAATTTTTTTACAGCCTTGTTCAATTAAACAAGCAGTAGCAATTGTTGCAGACTGTTTATAATCCGCTCCAACACTGCTAAGAGTTTTTTCTTGTGCTCTCATCAATTGAATTACTGGTAAGCCACCAACTGCAATATCTCTCAAAAGTCGATTATTAGCTCCTGTTCCAACAATGATTATTCCATCAACAAAACTATCTCGTAAACGTTGTAATCCTGCTTTTTCATTTAAAACATCATTATTAGTAATACATAAAATAACTTGATATCCATGTTTAACAGCATTTTTTTCAATGATACAAACAAGGTCATTGTAAATTGTTAACTGCATATCTGGTACTACTAACCCAATCGTTTTTCGTTTGCCCTTTCGCAAATTTTTTTCAATTAAATTTGGATGATAACTTAACTGTGAAACCGCTTCGAGAATTCTTAACTTAGTATCCGGATGTACATAAGAAGTATTATTAATCGCTCGTGATACAGTACTAACATCTACATTAGCTAATTTTGCAACATCTTTAAGTGTAATCATGAGAAGGCCTCCTCAAGTAAAAAACACCATTTGTAGAAACAAAATCTGTTTTAAGAACTCATTTGTTTTTACAATTTATATTGTATTACCTATCACAATCTTTTTAAATAGAGTAAGCGATTTCTGCAAATTGTTGCAGAAAAAATTTATACAAAGTGTTAAATTTACGATAATCCAGTATCACTATTATTTCAACAATAAAAGTATTAAAAGGATATTTTGTTACAAAAACTGGATAAAAAAATCCAAAATCATGTTTTTTAATTTGTGATTTTATTAACTTGTATAAGTGGGAATTAACTACCATTTTTTAGTTTTTTTTAATTAGCTCTTCACAGTAAGCCCTTCAATTGATTATAATGAATTAATCAATCTTATTTTGGAGGATTTGATGATGAAAACAATCTTAATTTTACATACTGGCGGTACGATTGCCATGTCACAAAATAATGATGGCGCTGTTGTTCCTAACTCCGCTAATCCGCTTGATACATTCACTAACCCGTTTCAAGGCAAATTAAAGCTGATTACGGAGGATCTCTTTAACCTGCCTTCTCCGCATATCAGACCAGAAGAAATGTTGTTAATTCAAAAACGAATCATGAAAGCCGCAGCTGCGGGAATTGATGGAGTCGTTGTTACTCACGGAACCGATACTTTAGAAGAGACAGCATATTTTCTTGACCTAACTGTCCCTAATGACTTGCCGGTAGTTATTACAGGGGCAATGCGTTCTGCTAATGAAATTGGTTCCGATGGTTTGCATAATTTTCAATCAGCTATTCAAACCGCTGCCAGTCCTCAAGCTAAAGGGAAAGGCGTATTAGTCGTTATGAATGATGAAATCCATACTGCTCGCTACGTAACCAAAACACATACCACCAACGTTGCCACCTTTCGGACACCGACTTTCGGTCCGATTGGGCTGGTTACTAAAAAGAGTGTCCACTTCTTTGAAAAATTACTGCTTCAAAGTTGCCATCCAATCGATCATGTTGTCAAACATGTTTATTTGATTAAAGCTTACGCCGGCATGGATCCCGAAATCTTAGAAATGTTGAATAATCCAGCAACCAACGGAATCGTTATCGAAGCTTTAGGCGCAGGAAATTTACCGCCGGCTGTCTTACCGGCATTAAAAAAACTTCTAATCAAAAAAATCCCAATCGTTTTAGTTTCCCGCTGTTTCAATGGAATCGCCCAAGAAGTTTACGGCTATAACGGCGGCGGCATCCAGTTAAGTCGGCTGGGAGTTACTTTTTGTCATGGTTTAAATGGACAAAAAGCTCGCATAAAATTACTAGTAGGACTCAGCTGTGGTTTAAAAGAACAAGCATTGGCCGATTTTGTCAGTGATGCTGTTTCCTAAAAAAAGCGAAGAACTTAGTGGGGAACATTTTAAAATAACAGCTAAATCTGAAATTTTAAAATTCCTTCTAAGTCTTCGCTTTTTCATTCATATTTACTAATTAATCCGATATTATTTGAAACTTCTTAGCCAAATTCTTCTTCAATTGATCAGCTATCTTATTCAAATCTTCAATGTGTCCAGTAAATTCTTCCATGGTTGCCAGGACTTCTTCCGAATTGGCAGAAACTTCTTCTGTACCAGCGGAATTTTCTTCAGTTGATGCCGAAATGTTTTCAAGATTTTCAAGCACTTTATTCTGTACAGCAACGATTTTTTGACTAGCATCTGTTAATTTTTGAATTTCATTAATCACTAACTGACTGCGTTTAGAAACTTCTTGGGAAGAAGTAATCGACTTTTTAATCAAGTTAGTCTGTTTTTCGCCACCGGCTAATGAATCGGTCGTTTGCTTGACCATCTGCTGAGATTGAGTCCGAATCTTGTCAATAAGTTCTTCGATTTCTTTAGTAGATTTTTTGCTTTGTTCTGAAAGCTTACTGATTTCGGCTGCAACCACTGCAAAACCTTTTCCAGCCTCTCCAGCACTGGCTGCTTCAATCGAAGCATTCAAAGCCAAGAGGTTTGTTTGATGCGAAATTCCATTAATAACCCCGACAATTTTCCCGATATTTTGAATATTACCATTAGTTTCGGTCATATTATCTGTTAACTGCTGCATTTTAGCCAACTCTCGGTGCCAGTTATCTTTAACCTCATTAACGGTTCGAATATTGCTTTGATTAATTTGCGAGGATTCTTGCGACTTTTTATTGATACCAACCACATTATCACGCATAGTTTTAACAATTGCTGACAAATCTTGTAATTGTTCAACACTTTTTTGTGTTTCCTCTGCCTGACTGCTGGTAACATTGGCAATTCCCGTAATCGTTTGCGCTACTTCATTAGTAGCTTTACTTGTTTGCTTCGATAACCCCAGTAAAGAATCAGACATTTCAGAAACTTTACCGCCCTCTTGTTGAATACTTTTGACCAATTTCCCTGTCGAATCGATCATTTTATTAAAATGCGCCGTCAGTTGTTGGAATTCATCACCATTTAAATCAGCTTGGACAGTTTTACCGACAAGTTTATCGATCTTTGTTGAATTTTCAAATGATTTAGTTGAAATCTTCTGAAATTTACCCGCACCGACTTGCTTAAATGCCGATACAAAGACATTAATAACCCGCTTAAATATTGCTGTAATGGTTCCAGCCATTAAAACAATCAAAATCAGCATAATGATCGCCACAACAATTGATGTTTTGACAATTGCTGATAACTCCGGCTTAATTTCATTTTTAGGTGTTTGTGCAATTCCAACAGTTGAACTGTTCACATCTTTGCGATAATAAACACGCTGAATGGCTGTCTCATGTTTTGGTAGGACGCTCCCTTTAAGTGAGCTGGCCTGCTTGACCTGATTGAAAGTTTCAGTTTTAGAAATATTTTTACCAATCAATTTCTTATTTTTAGAAGCAACTACTATCCCGCTGCTTGAAACCAGCATTGCATTGCCGGTTCGACCAATTTGCAACTTAGCTAATGCCTGTTGCACAGCATTATATGAAATGTTAAAAGATAAAACGCCTACTTGTCCCTTGGAATCACGAACTGCCTTGGAAACACTCATTACATATTGTCCGGTATTAACATCGACAAAGGGCGTCGACCAGAAAATTTGTCCTTGATGAGTAATTGCTCCTTGATACCACGGACGTGAAGTTGGTTTAAAATTGCTCGACAATTTCTTGCTATTGGCAACAAACTTATTATCCGAAGTAGCAAAAATAGCATTTTCTATCGTGCCATTTTCTGTTTCAGCCGCTGAAATTACAGCTGCGATCTGTTTTAAATTAAAACTTCCTTTAAATGCTGGTTGTTTTAAAATACCAGTTAAGCCCTTTTGAGCTGTCTTATGTAAAGAATCCTGGCTATGATCAATCATTGCAACAGCTGCACTTTTATCACGATCACTACGATCAACCAACATTTCCTTGGTGCTTAAGTATGTGCTGGTCATCATTACAATAATCGGAATTACTGCTACTATAATCAATAAGCCCGCAATCCATTTGCTGACACTCTTTTTTCTTGCCACTTTGATCAACTTCTCTTTCTACTTATTTGTTATTTGCAACTTAAGCTCAATAGCTAGTTACAATTAGTAAGTATCGGATATTTAAACACGACTTTAAGGCAAAAATAAAAATTAATTGCTTACAACCATTAAATTGTATTTTTCTAACTATTATCAGTCATGTGTCTGCCGAACAAGCAAAGTAAGAAAAAATGAGGCCTACTTCTTTTTTTGCGAAAATATTCATTAAAGTAATTGCTTTCTTAATTATTTCTCTAGTAAGCTTACTTTAGTTAAGTATATTTATTATTGGTTGATTTTAACTTTATTTTAATCTATCATTAATGTCACTACAAAAACCTAGCTACATATCAATTGAAATTGGATATTTTCAAAGTTCTGCGAGCATCCCAGAGTAGTTTTTAACTGCAATTCTTAACTGCCTCTTTTTATAACAAATAATCATCCATAAGCAATAATTTTATAGTCTTTGCCTAGACCTGTAATTTAAGTCTTAAGCAATTATCAAGATGACAGATTAACTTGCAACTTTAAGCGATGCTTCCAGAAAATACCTTTATCAAATCATTTGTAACGACGGTTTAATCACACAGGGAGTGATTCATAAATGAAATTAAGAAAAAAAGTTTGGCTAGCCATAACAGTAGTTGGGTGTCTTTTCCTTGCTGCTTGTGGCAAGTCAACTTCCGGTTCAGCTGGCAACTTGGCAGATAAACAAGTTATCAATTGGGATGAACCATCTGAACTGCCAACAATGAATATTTCAACAGCTACTGATACGATCAGTTTTGATATGTTAAATAATACTGGTGAGGGTTTGTATCGCATCGGCAAAAATAGTAAAATCGAGCCCGGCATTGCAAAAGCAACCAAAATTACCAATAATGGTTTGAAATATACCTTTACTTTACGCAAAAATGCCAAATGGAGTAATGGGGATCCAGTAACAGCTAAAGATTTTGTTTATTCTTGGCAACGAACAGTTAAACCTTCAACTGGTGCTGAATACGCTTATTTGTTTGATGGCATTAAAAATGCTGATGCCATTGTTGCTGGTAAAAAAGCTGCTAACACTTTAGGAATTAAAGCTGATGGGCGATATAAATTAGTCGTTACATTAGAAAAACACGTACCTTATTTTAAATTATTAATGGGATTTCCAGTCTTCTTCCCGCAAAATAAAACTGTAGTTGAAAAATATGGCAGCAAATATGGAACAGCTTCAAAATATTCTGTTTACAATGGTCCCTTTGTCATGACTGGCTGGACTGGCTCTAATTTAACTTGGAGTTTAAAGAAAAATAATGATTATTGGGATAAAAAATCAGTTAAACTCAGCAAAATTAATTTTAAAGTCAACAAGAGCACTACTACCAGTTACAATCTCTATCAAAGCGGCAAATTAGATGAAACTTTGCTGGGAGCCGAACAAGCAAAACAACTTTCTAATTCTAAAGACTTTACTCCTCGCAAAGAATCACGAATTAATTATTTAGAATACAATCAGACTGAAAAAGAATTCCAGAACAAAAAAATTCGTGAAGCTATCTCACTGGCAATCAACCGAACTCAGCTGGTTAAGAAAGTTTTGGGAGATGGTTCTACCACCGCATCGGGAATTGTTTCAACTGGTTTGGCTAGCTATAAGGGTAAAGATTTCGCTGCAGCAGCTAAAACCTCTGCTGGTATCAGCTACAATAAACAAAAAGCAAAACAGCTTTGGCAAGAAGGTTTGAAAGAATTAGGTGTTAAAAAATTTGACTTCACCTTATTGGCTGATGATACTGACAGTGCCAAAAACGTCTCCGAATATATTCAAAGTCAATTAGAAGAAAACCTGCCGGGAATTAATGTTTCCGTTGAAAATGTTCCTTTCAAAACCCGTCTGACTCGAGCTGAGAACGGTAATTTCCAAGTTGTCTTATCAGGCTGGGGAGCTGATTTCAGTGATCCAATTACTTTCTTACAGTTATTTACTTCTGATAATTCATACAATGACGGCAAATGGAAAAATGCTCAATATGATAAATTGATTAACGCTTCCGGCTCAACAAATGCAACCAACCAAGCTAAACGTTGGCAAAATATGGTCGATGCTTCAAAGATTTTGATGAAGGATCAAGGAATTGCACCGTTATATCAACAAACACAAGCAACTCTGATTAAATCAAAAATCAAAGGATTGATCTATAACTCAGCTGGTGTTAACTATAACTTCAAGGACACCTATGTGACGAAATAATTTATCCCTGCATCAATTTGTTTTAATTCAATGCTTTAAATAAAACAGAAACAACCATAATGTGCGGTTGTTTCTGTTTTATTGTGGTCTTACTTAAAATCTCCTACTTTCCAGAACTTGTTTTAGATGATAAAGTTAACTATATCTTAAGAATTAATGAGGAAAACATCATGAAAAAGAATTTACCAATTTTATTGGCAAGTATGCTCGTCAATATGGGAATCGGCTTAATCATGCCGATCACTACTCTCTTTCTCCATAACCGGCTGCACCAAACGCTTGTAACAGCCGGCTACGTCTTAATGGGGTTTTCCTTGGCAATGGTACTGGGCAACTTATTAGGCGGCTGGCTCTTTGATCACTGGAAGGTCAAACCTACCCATTACCTCGGAGGATTACTCGTTTGGCTGAACCTGACCTTATTGATCATTTTTCCGATCTGGCCATTATATACGATTCTTGTAATCGGTTATGGCTTTGGACTAGGAATTTTAAACTCAGCAGTCAACGGTTATATCGCCGCTCATCAGAAAAAATCGCCTAATCTTTTTACCAATGCGTACTGGTTAGCCAATTTAGGAATGGGATTAGCAACCTTCTTGTCTGGCATATTATATGCGCTTAATATTCGCTGGGTTTTCAGCGTCGCCTTATTCATTTTTATTGTCACTTTACTTGTTGTAAAAATATTTTTCCACGAAATTTCTCATTCGACAGTTGCCATCAGGACTACAACCAGTTGGAAATCAAAACTACAACTGCCAAGCGGCCTATGGTTTGTCTGCTTATTGTTAGTTGTGATTTGGATCGGTTATGAACAGTGGAACAGCAATGTATCTGTCTACATGCTTCAGCAAGGAATCTCTGTCCAAAAGTACAGTCTGCTGTTTACCATTTCAACTTTTGAAATCGTTATTTTTCAACCGTTGCTCAACCTATTCTTTCGACCAACATTCACTAATGAAAAATATCGTATCATAGGTGGAACTTTGCTTTTTGGCGCTTCTTATCTCAGCTTGATTAACGCTAGTCACTACAGCCAATTTTTATTGGGCATTACCTTATTGTCATTTGGCGATATGCTGACACTAACCACAACTCCGGCAATGATCAACCGATTTGCCACTGATCAAAATCGGGCTACGATTCAAGCCCTGGGCGGAACTGCCGGCTCACTCGGTCGCGCTTTGGGCCCGCTTTTAGGTGGAATAATGATTCAATACTGGCACTACCAGATAACCTTTATCGTTTTATTTGCTGTTCATATAGGTTTTTGTTTATTCGGAAACTGGTTACTGCATCCAGAACGGTCTCTAAAAAAAGCGAACGATTCAGACTAAAATAAAGAAAAACATTCTAATTTTTCTTTATCAGAGCTTGCATCTCCCAAAACTTTATACTAAGATATTACACAAGTTTAAATTGACTGTAAGGACTGATCCTTAAATCAACTTAATTACAGCCAAAGCTAACGAAATAGCGAGAGGGAGAAAACGATGAGAAAGCAAGTTGATTTATGTTGTATAAACGGTAAAGTTCTAAATGTTTTCAGCCGTGAATTCGAAGAAAAAACATTATGGATTGATCAGGGAATGATCGTTGCCACTGGTGAGCGAGATGGACTAATTGCTCAAGAAACATTTGATGCCGCCGGAGCATATATCGTTCCCGGGATGATCGACGCTCATGTTCATATTGAAAGCTCAATGGTTGCCCCAAGCGAGTTGGGTAAAGCCTTATTAACTAGCGGCACTACTACTATCGTAACCGATCCGCATGAAATTGCTAATGTCTGTGGAATTGCCGGCTTAAAATATATGATCAACGATGCTGCTCAAACACCGCTTGATATTTTCTTTATGTTGCCTTCATCTGTTCCATGTGCTCCCTTTGAACATAATGGTGCAACACTCAAAGCCGAAGATTTACGTCCACTTTATACTGAACCAAGCGTCAATGGTTTAGCTGAAGTTATGGATTATCCAGCCGTAGCAAATCAAGAACCAGACATCATGCAAAAAATTCACGATGCTCAACAATTTGGTTATCATGCTGACGGTCACGGCTCCGGCCTAAATGCCGAACAACTTGATGTTTACCGGCAAGCCGGAATTGATACTGACCATGAATGTACTACTATTCAACAAGCTCAAGAACGACTCTCAGCTGGATTTTGGACTTTTTTGCGCGAAGGCTCGGTTGAAAGAGATTTGGAACAAATTATTGGTGTAGTTACTGAAAGTAATGCCCAACGTTTTGCTTTTTGTACCGATGATAAATTAATCAGCGACATTTTAACGGAAGGTTCGATCAATTACTGTGTTCAATTAGCTATCAAACATGGCATTCGACCAGAAACCGCCTATACTATGGCAAGTTATAATGCCGCCCAAGCACATAAATTAACCGATCACGGCGCTTTAAGCACTGGTTTTATTGCTGATTTGGTTGTTCTAAAAGATTTAAAGACAGCAACCATTGAAAAAGTAATGAAAGCTGGCAAATGGATCACTCCAACTGCAACAAAACCACTGAATTTTTCGCAAAATACTGTTCATCAGCAGCTAAAACCAACTGATTTGAAAATTTCGCTAACCACTGATTATTGCAATGTTATTGGAGTTATTCCGAACCACATTGAAACCGACCACCTTAAAAAACATGTATCATTAAAAAACGGACATTTTATTAATGATACAACTCAGGATATTTCTAAAATGATCGTGGTTGAACGACATCATCAATTAGGAACTTTCGGTTTAGGGCTGGTTCACGGCTTTAACATTACCAATGGAGCAATTGCCACCACGATCGCTCATGACTCGCATAATATCATAGCCGTTGGTAGTGATGATCAAGCGATCTATACTGCTATCCAAGCAATCAGCTCCACTCATGGCGGAATCGCCGTAACCAAGGGAAAAGATATTTTAGCAGCTATGCCATTACCGATTGCCGGTCTAATGTCAAATCAAAGCTATCTGCAAGCTGCTAAAGAATTAACGGCGATTTCGGCTGCCTATCAGCAAATCAGTCTCCCGACAGATACTAATTTCAATCCTTTCATTACCTTATCATTCCTAACTTTACCAGTAATTCCATCAATCAAGCTAACCGATCAAGGATTATATGATTTCGAACAAGCTGATTTTATTCCACTTGAAATCAAATAGTAGTTTTTTTTATTAGTTGCCAAAAAGGAGTTGTCACAAAAAATATTGTGCCAACTCTTTTTTAGGTCGTGTAAAAACAGTAAGTTTATGTTTTTTATAGTACCATTATGCTTCTTTTAAAGCAGCAATAATGGCCGGTTCAATTTTTTCTGGAGTAGTAATTGGTGCAAAGCGCTGAATAACTTGACCGGTCCTGCTAATCAGAAATTTGGTATAGTTCCATTTAATTTTGCCATGACCTGCTGTTTCTTTCAAATAAGTAAATAACGGATCAGCATCTGAGCCATTAACTTTAACTTTTTTAGTCATAGGAAAAGTAACTCCATAGTGTAGGCGACAATACTCACTAACCTGTTCTTCTGCTATCTCTTGGTGAAACTGATCAGAAGGCAATCCAATAACAACTAAGCCTTGAGCTTGATAACGTTGATAAAGTTCTTCTAAACCGTTCAACTGCGGTGCTAATCCACACTTACTCGCAGTATTAACAATCAATAAAACTTGTCCGCGAAATTCTTGTAATTTTATTTCCGTTCCATTACTTTCAACTTCATTAAAATCATAAATTGTTGTCATATGGTCTCCTTGTAAATTTATTTAACCAAACAAATCATAAGTCAATAATTGATTAATTGTAAGTAAATTGCTCTTCATTTAAAAAATAAAGTTTATCAAAATAATATAGCTCAACGTTCCTCCCAGCATCGACAGCAATAAGTTTCTGCGCCATAAATGTAAGATAATAGTGATCCCGCCAGCAAGCAGATCCGGTATCCCATGATTACCAGTTAACCAAGGTACATTTCGATAACAATAAATTACCAGCATCGCCATAATCGCTGGTGGTAAAAAGCCGCCCAGTTTTCGCACAAAGAATGGGGTTGTTTGTTCAGTTCGAAAAATGGCAAACGGAAAAATTCTCGTCGTAAAATTTGCTATTGCAGCCAATCCAATCGTTATTATTTGTTCAATCAATGTCATGATGAAACACCTGCTTTTGTTCTAAGTAATATTTAATTCCATATTCAATAACCAGTAAACCAAGTGTTACCAGCAAAAAATAATTTTCCCCCACCAGCAGCAGACTAATTGCGGTAATCAATAAACCGCTGATTGAGCTGAGATGGTTTTGCTCTTTTAAAAATTGTTCCAAGAAAAGTACAATGAACAAGGCTGTCATCATAAAGTCCAAGCCTTTGATCTGCAGTCCTAAAAGATGACCCGAAAAGCCACCCAAAAAAGCTCCTGCTATCCAGGAAAAATAATTAAAAACAGTAACATATGAATAAACCAGCTCCGCATTCAGATTTTCAGGAATTGTTAAAGAATAATTCACTGAAAAAGTTTCATCACTTTCTCCAAAAATCAACAGCAACCGCTGCCAACGCGGTGCATGCCGATACTTGTCCAGCATTGCCAAACTATAAAAGAACTGCCGAAATCCAACAACCAACGTTACTAAAATGACATTCCATGGCGCAAACCTAGTTACCAGTAAACTAGCAACAATAAATTCGACTGACCCTCCATAAATTACAGCCGCCATTATCGTCGGAAACCAAAAAGAAAAACCCAAGTTATGCATATATAAACCATACCCTGCTGCTAAAACAAGATAGCCAATCATTACCGGAAATGCTTTTTTGAAAGCAAAACTTAATTCTGTTTGGTTTGCTGTCATGTTTTTTACCTCCTTAAACTACTTAATTAACTCTTTGCTCAAATATTTTTTGAAACACCTACCAATTCTTTAGTTGCCCTAATAATTATTTTAAACTGCAAAAAGTCCTTGCCATCATTAACTATAAATTCGGCAAGAACCTTCGAAAAATGCATCGCATAATTTCACAGTAAATTTTTCATTTTATTATCTGATAATTGTTGTACAGCAACACCAGCTATTATTTACTTTTTTCAAACAACTCAGCTGAACGGGATTGTGTAAATTTTAAATAACCACCAAAACCCAGCGCCCAAATAACCGCCCCAATTGCCGGCCAGCGTGATGCTTCACCAAAAAATAAACTAATAAAAAACAAATCGTTAACGGTTCAGTTATTCGATAAGCTGGCATTCTAAAAGCTATTTGCCGGCTGGCTGGCGAATGCCGAAATTTCCAATGCGCTACCATTGTCAAAATGCAAACTAAAATATAAATATCACCTGAAACCGAAGCAACGAAAGTAAAAGCCGAGGTCAATTGATTAAACAAACTTAAAATCGGTGATCCCAACATTAACGTAGCTGAAACTAAAACACTAACTATCGGAATTCCGCTGGTTGAAATCTTGCGCAAAGGTTTCATATGAGCAGAATGGCTTTCCAAGGCTAATTGATATAAGTGGCGGCCGGTTGAAAAAATTGCACTGTTCAGTGTCGAAGCAGCCGCTACAATCACCACCAAATTAATCAGCATCGCCGCCGCTGGAATCCCAGCTAATTCAAAGATTTGGACAAATGGGCTTTGAGATGCACTAATTCGCTGCCAAGGAGAAACCATCATGATCACCGCTAAAGAACCGATATAGAAAAACAAGATACGTCCAATAATTTGATTGATAGCCCGTGGCAAAATTTTACGCGGCTGCTTGGTTTCAGCTGTCGTGATGCCGACAAATTCCATCCCCTGAAAGGCGAAGAAAACCATCGGAAATGCAAAAATAAATTGGGCAATTCCATTGGGAAATACGGAAAAATTAGCGGTTAAATTACTAACAGCCGCCCGATCGCCACTGATTCCCTGATGATGTGTCAGTATCAACCAGCCACCAACAACTATCAATCCTAAAATCGTAATAATTTTGATTCCCGACAAAATTATTTCCGCTTTGCCAAAAAAACTTACTACTGCCAAGTTGATCAGTGTCAAGGCAACTAAAAACACTAATTGAATCAACCATGCTGGTAAATTAGGAAACCATAACTGGAAATAGGCTGCTATTGCTGTTAATTCAGCCATCGCTGCTAAAATCAGTTCCAACCAATAACTCCATTCAGCAAATTTTCCCAATCCGCTGCCTAGGTAACGGTGAATAAAGGCTACAAAAGTGTGTTGATTAGGGTCCGCATACAACATTTCTCCAATTGCCCGCATCATTAGAAAAAAGAAACTGCCAATTACTGCGTAAACCAATAGGATCGATGGCCCAGTGCGATGAATTGTACTTCCAGCTCCTAAAAATAACCCAGTTCCAATTGAACCACCAAACGCAATCATTTGCACAGCTAAATTAGTCAGTCCCCGTTGTGTGCCATCCTGATTAACCTCAACTTTAGATGTCTTATTCACTTTGCTGCCCCATTTCTTGCACTAAGTCTTTTAATCGATCTTTTCTAATGCTTGTTTCAGATCGGCAATCAAATCGTCTGCATTTTCGATTCCAATCGAAACCCGAATCAAATCTGGCGTAATTCCGGCCTGCCGCAATTCTGCTTCATTCAACTGGGCATGAGTCGTTGAAGCCGGATGAATAATCAGGGACTTGGCATCGCCAACATTAGCTAGTAATGAAAAAATCTTTAGATGCTCAATCAAAGCTTTTCCAGCTTGTTCGCCGCCAGTCAAACCAAGGGTAAAAATCGATCCAACGCCCTTAGGAAAATCTCTTGCTGCTAGTGAATGATAAGGACTATCAGCTAATTCCGGATATTTGATCCAAGCTACTTTCGGATGATCCTGCAAAAAAGCAATTACTTTTCTAGTGTTGGCAACATGCCTTTCAACCCGCAATGATAGAGTCTCTAGTCCTTGCAGTAATAAGAATGAGTTGAAAGGACTGATCGTGCCGCCGGTATCTCTTAAACCTTCTGCTCGCACTTTTGTAGTAAATGCTCCACCTTTCAAATCAGCGAAAATCAAGCCGCTGTATTGTGGATCCGGTGTCGTAAATTCTGGGTAGCGTTGGCTGGCACGATAATCAAATTGGTCATTTTCTACGATCACTCCGCCCATTGTGGTCCCATGCCCACCGATAAATTTTGTAGCTGATTCAATTACAATATCAGCTCCGTGTTCAAGCGGACGATAAAGATATGGGGATGCAAAGGTATTATCGGAAATCAGCAACAACTGATGCGCGTGTGCTATTTCGGCAATTGCCTCCAAATCAACTAAGTTAATGTCTGGGTTGCCAATAGTTTCAACGTATAGAGCTTTCGTATGTTCATTAATAGCAGCCGCAAAGTTTTGCGGGTCATCGGAATTAACAAAATGTGTTTTAATCCCCAACTTAGGGAAGGTTACATTAAATAAATTATAAGTCCCTCCATAAAGCGTGCTGGCAGCAACGATTTCATCACCTTGACCAGCAATATTAGTGATAGCGGCTGAAATTGCTGCTGCACCGGTTGCTAAAGTTACCCCACTGGTCCCATGTTCTAAGGCCGCAACCCGTTGATCAACCACTGCCGTAGTTGGATTAGTTAAACGAGTATAAATATTGCCAGGATCTTTCAAACCGAAACGATCGGCTGCTTGCTGCGCATCTTTAAAAACATATGATGTCGTTTGATAAATCGGTACTGCCCGTGCCCCTGTTTCATCAACTGTCTGTCCTGCATGCACTTGTAATGTTTCAAAATGAAAATCTTCTGCAACCATTTTAATTTCCTCCTTAATTTTTTGATAATAAAAAATCCCTGTAATGCAAATATGCATTACAGGGACGTCAGTCAATACGCGGTACCACCCAAGTTCGTTCAATCATCACTGATCAAACCTCATCAACACAATTATGTTAGGGATTATATCGTATCCTCACGAATCTAAGGCTTGCACCGCCGATTGCAACTCCGAGCTCATCTTCAGCATAATTCAAACTCTCATTTTCACCAACTTGAGATCTCTATAGAATGAATTTAAGCTTACTCTTCTCATCAAAGTCTAATTATTATCTTTTCCAGTATCCTAGCATTTATATTATCGTTCGTCAAGACTTTTTCTCAATTAATTAAAATCATTTGCCCCAAAAAATAATAATTGCAAATTAACTGCTAATGGTCAATACTAATTGATAATCAGACTTTTCAAATTGTTAATTAATTTGTTCCCATAAGCCAAAAAATTTATTTTTGAAAGGATTCTTTTATGTCACTGCTATTAACTTTTATCTTTCTTATTATTGCTGGGTTAGTGGCTGGTTTATTATCTTCAATTGCTGGTTTAGCTTCACTGGCCTCTTATCCGGCACTGCTGCTGGTGGGCTTACCACCGGTTTTAGCTAACGTCACTAATACCACCGCTTTGATTTTTTCAGGAATCGGTTCAACTGTATCATCCCTAAAAGAATTGCATGGTCATTGGAAAAAAGTCATTATATTTACTATTCTAGCTTCTTGCGGCAGTGTTGCCGGCAGTTTATTATTGTTGATTGCTCCAGCTTCATCCTTTGAAAAAATTGTCCCATTTTTTATTTTTACTGCTGGTGTTTTACTATTACTATCCAGCCGCAAAAAAATCGGAGCACCTGCTAATAGTCAACTCACGAAAAGTTTTTGGGTCAACCTAATTAGTTGGGTTGGAGTCTTTCTAATTGGCGGCTATACCGGTTATTTTGGTGCTGCCGGTGGTGTTATCTTTTTAGCAATTCTCTCGTTAATTACAGATGATAGTTTTGCTGTTATCAACGCTATAAAAAACGTAATTGCGTTTGCTAGTAATTCAATCGCAACTTTGATTTTTATTTTTAAAACACGAATTGATTGGCTAATGGTCATTCCTTTGGGTTTTGGTTTATTGATTGGCGGTTATTTAGGCCCGATCATTGTTCGCCATGTCAATATTCATTTGCTGCGGGCTCTAATTGCCTTGGCTGCCTTTGGGTTGGCTGGTTATTTATTTGTTACAGCTTATTTTTAACAATTACATTTGCAATCATTTTATTAAAAAACTGTCAAGTTTAAAAATACAACTGACAGTTTTTTTGATGTGATAATTACAATTTTGGTATACTTAATTTAATTAATAAGCATAAACCTTAGTTTCATATGGCCGTAACCGATCGCCCTGATCATCATCATAGTTGGCAATCAATCGGCTTTTAGTTGTCGGCACTTCAAAATGACGACTTATTTGTTTGCTGGTGAAATTGCTGATTACTAAGAGAACTTGTCCTTGGTATTCACGTTTATAGGCAAAAACCTCATTATCGTCTGGATTAAGCTCAACGTAGTTCCCATAAACAATCAAATCACTTTGATGGCGTAAATTAATTAGTTTCTGGTAGTAATAAAAAACTGATTGTTGGTCTTTTAACTCTGCTTTAGCATTAATTTCATGGTAATTTTTATTTAACTTCAACCAAGGTTTCCCGGTTGTAAAACCTGCATTAATTGAATCATCCCACTGCATTGGTGTTCGTGCATTATCACGTGATTCCATTGCCAAGTAACGCATCATTGTATCATGATCAACTATTTTTTCATGATCAACAATCTGGTGGTAGGCTTCAATTGATTCAATATCTTTATACTCTTCTAATCTATTGAAATAAGCATTCGTCATTCCTAATTCTTCACCTTGATAAATGTAAGGTGTTCCTTGCATCATATGCAAAGTTGTGGCCAACATTTTTGCTGACAACTCACGATATTGTGGACTGTCATTGCCAAATCGTGAGACCGCTCTTGCACGATCATGATTGTTCCAATATAAACTGTTCCATCCTTTTCCATCTAAAGCTACTTGCCATTTTGAAAGAGCCTTTTTTAAATCAACAAGTTTGATTGGTTGATCGTTCCACTTACCTAATCGTGGATCATCATTCAAAGCTAAAGTAACATGATCAAATTGAAAAACCATATTTAATTCATGTGCATCTAATCCAGTATACTGTAAAGCATCTTTGGGTGTTGAACTTGGCATTTCCCCAACACTCATTACATCGTAGTGTGAGAGAACTTTTTCATTCATTTCGTGTAAATAATCATTCAATTTTAGTCCATCAGCAACCATTGGTTCGACATTAGCATACTCAGAATTCTCAGGATTTGGTGCATCTGGCAGCCCTGCAGCTTTTGAAAGAAAGTTGATAACATCCATCCGGAAACCATCAACTCCTTTATTTAACCAAAAACGCATTAATTTCCAAACTTGTTCTCGAACTGCAGGATTTTCCCAATTTAAATCCGGTTGTCCTTTAGCGAAAAGGTGTAAATAATATTGCTCTGTTTTCTTATCATATTCCCAAGTTGAGCCTCCAAAATATGATCCCCAGTTGTTTGGAGCATGACCATTTTTCCCATCACGCCAAATATAAAAATTACGATAAGGATTGTCTCTGCTCAATCGACTTTGTTTAAACCATTCATGCTGGTCAGATGTATGATTTACAACTAAATCCATCACAATCTTCATGCCTAAGCGATGCATTTCAGCAAGTAATTGATCAAAGACTTTCATGTCACCAAATTTCGGCTGAATTGAACGATAATCACTAATATCATAACCATTATCTTTATCCGGTGATTTATAAATTGGATTCAACCATATGACATCTACCCCAAGTTTTTTAATATAAGGTAATCTTTGTAAAACCCCACGCAGATCACCAACTCCATCCCCATTACTATCCTGAAAACTTCGTGGATACACTTGATAAACAACTGCTCTTTGCCACCATTTTTTCTTCATACTTAATTTTCATCCTTTCTTTAAGTCAACTGTTAAACTAAACATGATTAATTGTACCTTTTTGTGGTTTATCTTCTTTAATGATACCAACTGCAACTGCTCCTAATAGCATTGCAATTCCTGCAACTAAAATCATTCCTGGCATTGATTGATCAATCAATGGGAATATTGCAAAACTAGCAACTGAAGCAATAATTTGAGGTAGGCAAATACCGCAATTAAATAACCCCATATAGGCACCCTCATTTTTGCCATCTAATGATGAAGTAAAAATTGAAAATGCTTCAGTCTGCATCGTCAAATATGAAATACCGATTAAACAAAATGGTAAAATTAATAAATACTGATTATGAATTATAAAAACACCAATGAATCCCAATGCACCAATAATCAAACCTATACGAAACCAAAATTTTCTTTTATATGGATTTGTTTTTGATAAGACTAAGAAACCCCAAACAACCGCTGCCAGAGATTGAATACATGTTAAAATTCCATACCAGTTTCCTGCAGCCTGATATCCAGCTGAAGCTGTATCAGCAGTATTCCATACATTTTTTGCAATTGCTCCAGTCGCATAGGTCCATAAATATTGAAAAGCAAACCAATCAAATAGTTGTACAAAAGATACTTCCCAAAAAGATCGCGGTGCCTGTTTAATTAATTTCCATAATGAAGGAGCCATTTGATGATGCTTAAGATCAATATGATGATACTTAGCATAAGTTTCTGGATCATATTCTTTAACCTTAATGATTGTGAAAACTGAAATTGCAAGCAGAATTACTGCTCCAATGTAAAATGATAACCTAACAGATAATGGAACAACTCCACGTTTAGCTACATTTGAAATTCCACATATTGTCAACAAAAAGGGAAACACTGTGGCAACTACCCCACCTAAATTACTAAAAGATTGTTGCCAAGACCAAGCTAAGTCTTTTTGATCTTCATTGACCATATCACCAATAATCATTTTGAACGGCTGCATACAGACATTACTTGATAAATCCATGAATAAAATTGCAATTGCCCCAAAAATTAGTGCGGCCATTGAAGCATAGCCAAAACCAAACGAACCAGCATTTGGCAATAAAGCCATTACCAAAGCAGCAATTGGAGCGCCTAACATTAAGTAAGGCATTCTTCTACCAAATTTATTTGACCACGTTAAATCAGAATACTTTCCAACTAATGGTTGAACTACCATTCCAGCTAGAGGCGGCAATATAAAGAAAAAGCCTAATTTAGTTGGATCAGCTCCAATCGTTTGAAAAATTCTTCCCATTTGCGAAGACTGAAGCGAAAATGCCATATTAACTCCAAA
Source organism: Liquorilactobacillus ghanensis DSM 18630 (assembly GCF_001435235.1). Lineage (GTDB taxonomy): Bacteria > Bacillota > Bacilli > Lactobacillales > Lactobacillaceae > Liquorilactobacillus > Liquorilactobacillus ghanensis. The sequence continues at coordinate 158,162 of NZ_AZGB01000009.1, forward strand.
AAATCCAAAGGTCATTGCAAAAATAGTACTCAATGGTAATGAAGGTAACGAATTTGTGATAACAGCATTCTTTGAATTTGAATTAATTGATGGCTGTTCAGAGATTGTTTGAGCTTTGACTTTTCTTCCCACATTCATACACTCCTTAAGTTTGATAATCAGCTGTAACTGCTTTCATTGAGTATTATAATACCTTACGCAAACGTTTACAATAGATTTTTATAAAAGCACAAACGTTTGCTTAGACTATTTATGAGAACATTTTATTTTTAAACAGCATGCGTTAAAATTAGTGTAAACAAATGTAGGGAGAAAACATATGAGTGTAACCATCAAAGACATCGCCAAAAAAACAGGTTTTTCCGTTGCTACTGTTTCAAGAGTTTTATCAAATAAAACAGGTTTTTTTAGCCAAGAAACTGCCAACGCTGTTCATAAAGCTGCTGTTGAATTGGGGTATAAAAAAAATATGGCTGCTACAGAGTTGGTTACCCAAACCAGCAATGTAATCGCAGTAATTGTTAATTCAACAAAAACAAATTTTTCTAACCAAATTATCACTGGAATTCAAAAAAAGGCAGCTGAAATGAGTAAACGAGTTATTATTTTATATGCTGGTGATCACGACCAAGTTGCACAAAAAATTGCTCTGACAACAGCTTTAGAACGTCCTATTTTAGGAATTTTATTAGTTTCAGTCGATCTTTATCCAAAAAATTTATTACTTTTAAAATCAGCTCACATTCCTTTTTTCTTTATTTCAATATCCTTTAAAGACACTGGTTTAAACTATATAACTTCCGACGATTATCAAATTGGCTACACAGCTACTAAATATTTGATTAACCATGGTCATCGAAAAATTGGCTTAGCAGGTCTAGGTATTGACCCCAGTGACCATACCGGTAATTTAAGATTTAACGGTTATCAACAAGCTTTAACGGAAAATAATATTGCTTTTCAGCATGACTGGCTGCAAATTGGTGATTACAGTTATGAATCTGGTCTGACTGCCATGAAATCTTATTCTCAAACTAATGTTACTGCTGTAATTACCGCCAGTGATCTAGTAGGAATTGGTATTTTAAATCAATGTACTAAATTAGGATTAAATGTACCTAACGATTTATCGATTATAACAATTGATGGAACAAATCTTTGTCAATTAGTTCAACCTCCCCTGACAAGTATTACTCAAAACTTTTTTCAAATGGGTTATTTAGGAACTAATTATTTAATTGCAGGTAGTAAAAAAAATGCCTATACTAATGTTCAACTTTGCCAACGCTCCAGCGTTAAAACATATCATTTTAAAAATAGTATTTAACATGTTATTTTTGCAGAAAGCAGAAGAAACTGTGCAGATCTAATTTTGCACAGTTTCTTTATCTTTGATAATTATTAATAATTGTATTATTTTATTAATATTAGTAACTATTTAATTAAACAGGAGCATAACTAGAAATCAAAATTCATTATTTACTATGTTTATAAAAGTATTACCATCCAACTACTCTCCAGACAAGTTACCGCTTAACAAACATTAGCTTAAAATTAACCGCAAAAATAGGAGAAATTTATGAGAATTGATCGTCGTATCACTAAAACTCAACGTGCTATCCAACAAAGTTTTGTTGATTTGCTAAGCCATAAAAAAATTAATCAAGTTACTGTAGCTGATATTGCTAAAAAGGCCGACATTGCTCGCAGCACCTTTTATCTGCATTATGAAGATATCTATGATTTGTATGAACAGATTACTGATAATTTGTTGAGTAGCTTAACTAACCGTTTTGATCGCTTCTATCCCATAAAACCGCTGGCAAGCAGCTTTAAAAACCTCATGCAGGAATTAATCAATTATGTAGCCGAACAAAAGCAGCTTTTCCAAGTATTATTCCAAAAAGACAGTGAAAATAAGTTAACTAATCATTTGACTAACCTATTTACCAACCGCATTTTAAAAATTGAAAAAATTAGTCAGTATAACAAGCAAGCTTATTTTGAAACCTTGTTCACCGTAACTGGTGCCATTAATATTTTTGTTAACTGGCTTATGCAAGATTCTGATACTGAACCGCATGAACTGTCAAACATCCTTAATCAAATTATTATGAAACTTGAATAAGTATAAAAAAATATAAATAACTTTTAACTGATTTCCTGTTATAATAACCAAGGATGCTTTTGCATCTTAAACTCATTGAGAACGCATAAGAAAGAAGCGATTTAATTGAAGATTATTTTAGCTGGAGATCATGCTGGGTACGAACTGAAAAAAGAAATTGCAGCGCAACTAACCGCTATGGGCCATACGGTTAAAGATGCTGGTCCATTCAGCAGCGAATCAGTTGATTTGTCAGATTTTGTTTATCCTGCATCACTTGCAGTCGCTAAACATGAATACGATCGGGGAATTTTTATTGATGGCGTTGGCTATGGCAGTGCTTTGATCGCCAATCGCATTTACGGAATTGATGCCGTTGTCTGTCAAGATCCCTTCTGTGCCAAATTAGCACGGCAACACACTAACAGCAATGTTTTATGTTTGGGCGGTAAAATTATTGGTCCAGCAATTGCGGCTGAAATTGTCAAAACTTGGATGACCACTGATCCACTGACTGAAGAAAAATATTTACGCCGGAATAATAAGGTTAAAGAAATTTCAAAACGCCATTTGCGTCCTTTAGATGAAATCAAGTTTTAGACTTTTATAAAAATCGAGGTTATTAAAAATCGCTGACTAAGAAGTATAAACATTTCTTTAGCCCGCGATTTTTTACTTATTATGTTGTTTACGCTTTGCTTCATGAATTAACCGCAAAGCTCGCTTTTTAGTTTTTTTGTTTGAACTTTTCAGTTCACGATATGCTCCTGCCAAAGTTAAATTTTCCATGTCAACCCTCCAGATTTTATTTGATTTCTACAAACCATGCTTTTCGCATTAGTTTGGGCGAGTATTTTTTTAAGCGTAATCGTTCAGGTGTATTTTTTTATTCTTACTAGTTAAATAAATCCGTTCCGCAGTCTCTTTACACTCTAAAATCACATGAGCTCTCATTCAAAAAACCTACCTTTCAGATAAAAAACCTCTAATTTCTTATTTTTTAATTTCAAAAACCAGTAATTATTTCAAAGTCCGTCGCCAAGCTTGCGAACATCAGATAAAATTCAGTAAATTCATTTTGAGCAGGTTCGGTTCTTGGAACTGCTATTGCTTATTCTCCTTTTACCAACTTGCCTTCTTAACTCCAGGAATTTGCCCTTTTAGTGCTAATTCTCGAAAATTCAGCCGCGACATCTTAAACTTTCGTAAATATCCATGCGGACGGCCATCAAGCTGATCACGATGATGCAGCCGAACAGGCGAACTATCTCGTGGTAACTTAGCTAATCCCTGATAATCACCGCTTACTTTCAAAGCTTGTCGTTGAGTTGCATATTTGGCTACTAAAGTTTCTTGACGTTTTAGTTTGGCTATTTTTGATTTTTTTGCCATAAATAAATTTCTCTCCTTTTAAATAGTAATGATTACTTTTTATAGTATAAACTCAATTCAAACAAATGTAAATAGTAATAATTACTTTTTAATTAAGTGAATAATTTGCCTGATAAAAGTTTTAAAACATTACTAATATGTAAAAAAGCGAGTTAATTTCAAATTAACCCACCTTCTGTGTTTGTTAGATTCATTAACTTTTGATCTTCGTGACATTTTCAAGCTAACCAATAGCAACATTTGAATTACTATTTAAAATTAATTTTTTGCTGCAAAGAAATCATTTCCAATAAGCCCAATGCACATTCGCTACCCTTATTTCCAGCTTTGCCGCCAGCTCGATTCAGTGCCTGTTCCATCGTGTCCGTCGTTAAAACACCAAACATTACCGGAACCGGACCATTTAAAGAAACCTCGGCAATTCCATTAGCTGCAGCTGAACAAACATAATCAAAATGAGCTGTCTCACCACGAACAACTGCGCCCAAAGCAATGATGCCAGTCACGCGTTGGGACTCACTTAATAATTTAACAACTCGTGGAATTTCAAAAGCCCCGGGTACCCAGAAAATTTCGATATTTTCAGTTGCTATCCCGGCTTGATTTAAAGTTTGACAAGCTCCTGCCAATAACCGCTTGGTAACCAAATCATTAAACTTGGCAACCACAATTCCCACTTTTTGTTTACGACCGATGTAATCTCCAGTATATTCGTTCATTAATTGACCTCCCTGAGTAAATGTCCCATCCGTTGTTTTTTTGTTCGTAAATACGATAAATTCTCTGGATAAACCTGTCCTTCTAGACCGATGCGTTGTCTAACCTTAATCCCAAAAGATTCAAGTTGTGCAATCTTATCAGGATTATTGGTTAACAAATCAACTGCTGCAACTCCTTTTTGATGTAAAATCGCGGCAGCAATCCCATAATTGCGTTCATCAGCGGCAAAGCCGAGAGCTAGATTAGCCGCAACCGTATCCAAACCTTCTTGTTGTTGCAGCTGATAAGCCTTTAATTTATTTAAAAGACCAATTCCCCGACCTTCTTGCCGTAAATAAAGAATTGCTCCGCTTTTTTCAGCAGCAATTTTTTTCAACGCCAAATCCAATTGATCACCACAATCACATCGCTTCGAGCCCAACAAATCTCCAGTCAGGCATTCTGAATGCAACCGGACTAACAAAGGCTGGCCAGCTTTAACTTCACCCTTAGAAATCAGCAAAGTTGGTTCTTGATTGTTATAAGTTGTAAAAGCTTCAACTAAGAAATTCCCATAACGTGTTGGCAAATTAACTTTTACAGCTGAATCAGCAACTCCAATATTTTTCAAATAACGATATTTTTTAAGATCAGCAATCGACAATAATGGCAGCTGCATCCCTTCTGCAAAAGCTTTTAAGTCTTTGCGGCGTGCCATTGTTCCATCCTTTTTCAAAATTTCCATAATATAAGCAACCGGCTGAGCTCCAGCTAATTTGGCTAAATCAACTGCTGCTTCAGTGTGACCACCACGTTCAAGTACGCCATTTTTTCTTGCTATTAAGGGAAATATATGCCCTGGCTGGTAAAAATCAGCCAACTGAGCATTAGGATCAGCTAATTTTTTGATAGTTGCTGCTCGGTCAAAAGCTGAAATTCCAGTTGAAGTCGTCTTAGCATCGACACTAACAGTAAAAGCGGTATGAAAAGCATCGGTCGAATCTGCACTCATCGGCAGCAAATTCAAGCGCTGGGCAACTTTTGGATCCATCGGAACGCACATTAACCCACGTGCTTTGGTAACCATTCGATTTACAGTTTTGGCGGTGGCAAATTCAGCTAAACCGATCATATCACCTTCAGCTTCCCGATTTTCATCATCAGTTACAATTACTAATCCACCTTTTTTTAACGTCGTCAAAGCTTGTTCTACACGCTGTATAATCTTATTTGATTTCATTTTTAAATGCCTCCTGTCTTAAAAGGTAACGGCTCAAAACATCTACCTCAATATTTACCTGATCCCCAATCTGCAAAGCTCCCAAATTAGTCATTTTTTGAGTCAATGGAATTAAACTGACACTAAAATTTTGTTGAACAGTCATGGTTACTGTTAAGCTAACGCCATTAACAGCAACTGAACCTTTTTCTGCTACATACGGCAAATATTTATTAGGTAACTGAAAAGTCAAAACCAGTGCTGTTTGCTCCATTTTTCTTTCCACCACCGTAGCGGTCGTATCAATATGCCCCAAGACAAAATGACCCGCTATTCTTGTTGTCGGCCGCAAAGCTGCTTCAAGATTTACTTTTTGACCCCTTTTTAGTTGCTGCAGGTTAGTTCGGCGTAAAGTTTCTGGCATTAAATCAACCTTGAATTCTGTTGCAGTTAAACTCGTGACAGTTAAACAAATACCGTTGACCGCAATACTATCTCCAACTTGCTCTGCCAGTTTTTTAGCAAGTGGTGTTTTAATTGTCATACGAATCTTTTCTTGCTGGTTGATCAAGTCAGCAATTTGTCCCTGACCACTGATAATTCCACTGAACATTTAATTCCTCCTTAATTCAAAGCGATAATCATTTCCCAGTTGTTGTTGTTTTACCAGCTGATAGTTTGCCAAAGATAGTGCCTTTTCACCATATACTGCCGGCAAACCACCACCGCCGTAAATTACCGGAGCGATATAGACAATAATTCGATCAACCAAACCGGCCGCTAAAAACGTCGCTTGAACCCGTGATCCGCCTTCAATCAATAGCGACTGAACACCACGTTGATAAAGCAATTGCATCACTTGTTTGGTAGACCAATCATAACCAGACTGAATTTCGACTTGCTGTGGCCACTGCCGAAAAGATCTTCTTCGACTGAGCAGCAAAATTGCTTCATTGGTCTGAAAAATCTGCTGCCTTAGGTCTAGTTGATCGGCATCATTAACCAGCACGATTCGTAATGGTGGGTATGCAGTCGCAATTGTTCTAACCGTTAATTGCGGATTATCAACCTTCAGTGTCTGTTCTCCGATTAGAATTGCCTGCTGCTGTGTTCGCAGCTGTTGGCTATCTTGGTAAGCCGCTTTACCCGTTAATTTACTGCGAATCCCAGTTTTGGCATTGATTTTGCCATCAAGGCTCATCGCGTATTTGAGTGTCACTAATGGTCGATGGTGACGATAAAAGAAATTGTAGCTGGGATTCAGCTGTTCTGTTTGCTGCAAAACGGTAACTTGAATACCCGCATGCCGTAATATTTGGCAGCCCTTGCCAGCAACCAAAGGATTGGGATCAAGCTGGCCGATTACTACTCGAGCAATACCTACTTTTGTTAGTTTTACTGCACACGGCGGTGTTTTACCATAGTGGCTGCATGGTTCTAAAGTCACATACATGGTTGCTCCACGAGCTAATTTAATATCGGCTAGTTGAGCTAAGGCATCGATTTCAGCATGCGCTTTGCCGAATTGATGGTGATAGCCACAAGCTAATATTTTGTCACCCTTAACAATTACTGCACCTACGATAGGATTAGTCCAAGTATGACCACGACCTTTTTGCGCCAGTTCGCTAGCCAACTGCAAATAATTTATGGTAGTAATTTAACTCACCTCACAAAAAAAGCCCCGCAACTAAATGCGGGGCAGAGTTTTATTTTTAAACCAAATAAGACTTCAACTGGGTAGAAATATTTAAAATATTCCCGCCAGTAAATCTCACCAGTAAATTAAAAATTTTCTTCTCTCATCCAGACTTTACTGTCGGTCCCAGACTCACACTGGGTCCACCGCAATACGCGGGTCACGGACTTCAACTTGCTAATAGTTGTCACCGTCGGTCGGGAATTTCACCCTGCCCCGAAGAAATCTATTCAGTTATCATGTTGAGAATACTATACTTAATTTAAAATTACAAGTGTTCTTCAACGTATTTCTTTAAAACAAGCGCCTGATTATGCTGTTGATCCTTGGCACCATACAAGAAAATTACAGCTTGTTGTTTTAATTGTTCAGCAACTAACTGCATAAAAATCGGTGTCTGCGGATTTTTCATCAATTCAGCCGTGTATCTTTTATTGAACTCGGCAAATTTAGCTGGATCATGCCCAAACCATTGCCGCAATTCATTACTTGGACCAATTTCTTTAAACCATTTATCCAAATGTGCATTCTTTTTAGAGATCCCTCGCGGCCACAATCGATCAACCAACAACCGATAACCAGTCAGGTCAGCTGGCTGCTGATAAATTCTTTCCAATTTGATTTCCATTCAGCTTTGCTCCTTGTTGTAAAAAATTATTTTAGTATCATTTTGATGCGCCGCTGCAAGTCTGGAACAACCTGTTCTTCAAACCAAGGATTCTTCTTTAACCAGCCATAGTTTAGTGGTGACGGATGAACTAAGGTAAAATATTTCGGCAAATATTTTTGATAATGCTTAACTGTCAAAGTCAATTTAGTTGAACTTGGTTGTTGCAGATAAAATCTTTGCGCATAACTTCCAACTAATAAAGTTAATTTGATATTTGGCAAAAAATCCCATAATTGCGGATGCCACTTAGCGGCAAAATCCATTCTTGGTGGTAGATCACCACTTTTACCCCGACCTGGATAATAAAAATCAAGCGGTAAAATCGCAATCTTAGTTGCACAGTAGAACTGTGCCGAACTGACTCCCATCCACTGACGCAGCCTTTGACCGCTGGCGTCGTTCCACATTTTTTGCGTTTTTTCCGCTTTAATTCCCGGTGCTTGGCCGACAATTAAAATTTCAGCTTGCGGATCAACTGAAAACAACGGCTTAACTGAACGCTGTGTATAAGTTCTGTTAGCCGGATCTTGTATAATTGCCTGTGTTAAATCATTAAGATCAGTTTTCACTTTCAGCCTGCTCCTTATTTCTAACTATCTTTATCACGTCAATTAAACCAAAATCTCCTATCGGGTGCAAGCCCATTCATAAAAAAATAAGACTGCAACAAAATTAAGATTTTGTCCAGTCCTATTTTTATGCATAAATACGTAATCTCTTTAACTGACTAATGTCTGATCAATTTAGCCTGTTTAACATCAGCAATTGTCTTAGTTCCGGCCAACTGCATATCAATTTTCAATTCATCATTTAAGTGGTTAACTACTGATGCAACTCCTTGCGCACCACCTAGCGCCAGCCCATAAATTATTGGACGAGCTAAGGCTACTAAGTCAGCACCATTGGCTAAAGCTTTAAAGACGTGCGATCCACGCCGAACACCGCTGTCAAAAATTACTGGTACTTGATGATCAACCGCTTGAGCAACTTCATGCAAAACATCAAAAGCTGCTGGCCCACCATTGAGCTGTCGACCACCATGATTAGATACATAAATTCCTTGTGCTCCGGCACCAATTGCTAATAAAGCATCTTCTGCACTTTCAATTCCTTTAACAATTACCGGCAAATTAGTGTATTCAGCAATTTTACGAACATCATCTGGACCGATCTTTTGTGCTGCTGCCGCATAGATTTCCATAATACCTTTACCCTTGCCGTCACCTTCAGAAAACTTAGCTAAGTTAGCCATTGGAATAGGAAATTGAAATTGGTTGATAATGTCGGCTTCGCGGTACCCATCTACTGTGGCATCAACCGTCAAAATAATTCCTTTAGCACCAGCTTTAACTGCTTCATCCAGCAAACTACGATTGAAATCCCAATCTTTACTCATATATAACTGGAAAAATTGCGGAGCTCCTTTTCCAGCTGCTGCTGTAGCAGCAATTGATGTTGAAGAGTAAGTACTTTGTGCCATCAACCCACCAGCTTGTGCCAAACCTTCAGCAGTAGCTTCTTCACCACGTGAATGAGCCAAACCTTGAGCTGCAGCAGGAGCCATCATGATCGGTGTCTTTAGCTTGATTCCAAAGACAGTTGTTTCCGTTGTCGGATGCTCCATTTCCGTCAAAGCCCGCGGAACGATTTGCACATGATTAAAAGCTTTGGTATTTTCGCGTAAAGTCCATTCATCTTCAGAACCACCGCTGATATAACCAAATCCACCCTTAGGGATAATCTTTTTTGCTTCAGCTTCTAAAGCCGGTAAATTTAAAATATTTAATTTTTGTTCACGATCACTTTGTTCATAGCCATTAATTGTTGTCATAATTTTTCCTCCTTATTTGTTACCTTTTTGATTACAAATACATCTTAGTTTCATTTCACTAACAAGTCAAGAACTTTTTTTAATAACTAAAAATCAGCAAATCAAATTCTTTTATTTGCACTATTAGAAGCGTATACTAAGCGTAAATTCAAAAAGGAGTGAAATATTATGTTAGAAATAAATTACCAAGCAAATGGTGAAAAGCGTACCATTTCATTCAAGTCTCCGGCTGATTTTGTGGCTGATGAACAATTAGAAGTTCCTTCATTGCAAGATTATTATCGTGTTATAGCAGTAAAAGTTGCTGGCAGCCAAGATGTTAACTTCAAAGGAACAACTATTGGTGACCTATACAACTACTTTTTAAATTAAAAGCAAGCGGCAGCATAAATAATCGAAAAAAAAATAGTCCTTATACCGGACTATAATGAATAGACTGTTTATCACGATTGTTAACTAAGACAATTAGGTGATTTCATTAATTATATCTCACGATTAGGTAGTTTAAACAAATGCGGTTTCCCATAATAATAACCTTGACGCAAAGGCAAAGCTAATTCGTCCAGCAATTCTTCATCAATTGGTGATTCAATTCCTTCAACGATTAAGCGCAAATTCTGTTTGCGCGCTTTTTGCCGCCAAAAAATTAATTGACCAGGAATTTCCGCTTCACGATGTTCTTGACGAAAATTCTGCAAAGGAACTTTTATCTCAGAAGCAATCGGCAGTAAAAACTTGATCTTCTCATAAGTGTTTTCTCCGGTGCTGACATCATCAATGCTTAATTCCATCCCATAATGAAGATACGTCATTGCTCGCCGTTTTAAAGCTTGCTGGCTAATTGTTCCCGCGGTCTGATCTTCAGTCAATTCAACTACCAAAGTTATTGGATAGATCTGTTGCTGTGCCTGACATAAAGCCTCAGCCATTTGATCATTCATAAACTGTTTTTGATTCAAGTTAAAAGAAATCGATTCAACTTTTAATGCCAATTCACTGCCGGCACGTTTAATCAAACTTATCTGTTCAGCTAATGGTATAGCCGCAAAACTTTGCGGCAATTGCCATCCTTGGTCGTTGCCTTCGCGAATCAGCATCTCATAACCAATCAATGATCTTGTTCGTGTATTGACTTGCGACTGTGCAAAAAAACGATACATGATCTTTCTTCCTTCCCTTACTATTGCCCTTAAAAAGATTTTATCACATCAAATCAGCTTAGCATATTTTGACTTTCTGAATATCAGCAAAAATTATATAATGAAAGCTGACCTAACTATTAAATTCAATTTTAAAAACGTGATTGGAGCAAAAATGAAAGTAATCATTATTGGTTGTACTCATGCCGGCCTTGTTGCCGCTAAAGAAATTTTAGCTATTCATCCTGAAACAGCAGTAACTATTTATGAACGGACCAATGGCTTTTCTTTCGCATCTGCTGGAATTTTTCTGTATCTGAACCATTCGATTAACCACTTAGCTGACACCTTTGCTTCTTCCCCTGAAAAACTGCGAGCATTGGGAATTAAGGTTTGTGATAATCACAATGTCTTACAGGTCGATCCAAAACAGCAAACAATTTTAGCTGCTGATATGGCTAAAGAAACCATTATCGCTGATCATTATGACCGGCTGATCATTGCAACTGGAGCCAATGTCCGGCTGCCGGCAATTAAGGGCATTGATAATCCGCATGTTTTATTATGTAAAAACTACCAGCAAATCAAACAGGTTATTAAATTAGCCCAAAATCGTCAACGAATCGCGATCGTTGGTGGTGGTTATGTCGGTATCGGCTTAGCAGAAAGTTTCATTAATAATGGACACCAAGTTCAACTTTTTCAATCTCATCAACAAATTTTAAATAATTACTTTAATCAATCTACCGCCTTGCGTATTACTCATTTATTAGAAGAACATGGCGTTAAAATTCAATTAAAGACCCAAGTTGCCAAGTTTTTTGAAGAAAAGGATCAGACGTTAAAAATCGAAACAGATAAAGGAACTTTTTTAGCAGACATGGTAGTCGTTTGTACTGGTTTTGTTCCGAACACCCGTTTACTTAAAGATCAGCTCAAAACAGATAGCCGTGGTGCCCTGCTGCTAAATAATTATTTGCAGACATCAGATTCTAAAATTTATGCCGCTGGCGATTGCGCGGCAGTTCATTTCAACCCAACCAATGAACTAACATATATTCCGTTGGCATCTAATGCAATTCGCCAAGGTAAAATCGTTGCTCACAATATTTTTAAAAATAGCTACCCATACGTTGGGACCCAAGCAACATCAGCTTTAGAACTTTTTGACCATTACTGGGCTACGACCGGTTTAACCATCGAAAATGCCAAACGTCATCAATTAAATGTCTTTGAGGCGACATTAACAACTAAATTATTGCCGAATTATTTGCATAGTGAAGCTGAACTTACTATTTCGTTAGTTTATAATCGTGATAATCGCCGAATTTTGGGGGCACAGCTTGACAGCAACACTAATTTGATTCAAGCAATCAACACGATATCTTTAGCTATCCAAAACCATAATACAATCGATGACCTGGCTTTTGTGGATATGTTTTTCCAACCGGTGTTTAACCAATCATTCAATTATCTTAATCAAGTTGCTCAAAAAGCAATCCGACAAGAAAGAGAAGCCGGCTTTGACCAATCACGCTTTACCTTTGATTTTTAAAAGCATGCGCATAATTTCTCAGCAATAACTAAAACGCAATAAGTTGAGGTTGCAGAAGCTGTACAAAATTTATTGCAGCTAGTATTATGACAATAATAATAATCAAACAAATTAAAACATTAAGAAAGGAAAAACTATATTTCTTCCTCAAACATGATTATTGCAAATAACCATGTCTGTTCACACTTTATATAGTAGGTGCGAATATGTATCATATTTTAAAATTGATTCGTGGGATTTTTTTACTACTACGAGATTTAACCTTGCATCGACCACTGATTTCAATTGTAATTGCACTTTTGCTAATCATAATTGCAATTTGGGGATTTTGGCGGCAAAAAAATCGTTTCTAAGTCTTTTGATAAGATTCTTTCAAGAAATTTTCGAATGCGTTTACAGCTTATCAAAAGTCACGGATAACTTTTAAATGTTTATTTATCAGCAGCTTTACTCAGCACAATTGTTAGCTTTATCCAGCCTTTAACTAGGCATATTTGAATAAAGAATATAGAATAGAAAAAAGGCTAGGTGAGTTTATGGCAACTACACGTTGGTGGAAAGATGAAATTGTTTATCAAGTTTATCCGCGATCATTTCAAGACACTAATAACGATGGAATTGGTGACCTTCAAGGTGTCATTCGACGACTGGATTATCTTAAAACATTAGGTATAACTATGATTTGGCTATCTCCTGTATATCGATCACCAATGGTTGATATGGGGTATGACATTTCTGACTATCAAGCCATTGATCCACAGTTTGGAACAATGGCTGATTTTGATGAGTTGCTGAAAGAAGCTAAAAAACGTGGGATTAAGCTGATTATGGATTTAGTTGTTAACCATACTTCTGACCAGCACACTTGGTTTAAACAAGCTTTAGCTGATTCCAACAGCCCTTACCGCAATTATTATATTTTCAAAAAGACCACTGATGGACAAGTTCCCAATAACTGGCGTAGTATTTTTGGCGGTTCAACTTGGACAGCCGTGCCCAATGAACCCGGAACTTATTATTTTCACACTTTTGCTCCCCAACAGCCTGATTTGAATTGGGAAAATCCGCAATTGCGGCAAGCCATTTATCGTATGATCAATTGGTGGCTGGATAAAGGCATTGCCGGCTATCGAATTGATGCCATTACCCATTTAAAAAAGGATCTCGACTGGGCTAGTTTGCCGCCTGATGGAAAGGATGGCTTGGTTTCTGTAATTAAAAAAGGCCAAAATCGGCCCGGCTTAAATAAATTTTTAGATGAATTAAAAACAGCAACTTTTAAGAAATATAATGCTGTAACAATTGGTGAAGCTTATGGCGTTCCTGCCGCCAACCTGCCACAATTTATCGGACCTGATGGCTATTTCTCAATGATCTTCGACTTTAGCTACCTTAATATCGATATCGCTAATGTTGATGAATGGTATCGTGGCAAGGCTGACTGGACTATCAAAGATTTGAAAAAAACTATTTTTTCAGCTCAAAAAGCAATCAAACAAGCGGGCGGTTGGACAGCTAATGTATTGGAAAATCATGATCAACCACGAGTACTTTCAAAATTAATCAAAAATTCAGCCGAACAGACTCCACAAGCCGCCAAAGCTTTAGCTGCTATGTATTATTTTTTACCTGGCGTCCCCTTTATCTATCAAGGCCAAGAAATCGGCATGAAAAATTTCCAGCGATCCAGTATTAAGCAATTTAATGACGTCTCTTCAATTAATAATTATCAAACGGCATTAAAAGCCGGGCTTCAACCTAAACAAGCATTAAAATTATTGAATGACCGTTCGCGTGATAATGCGCGAACACCGATGCAGTGGGATAATACGCAATTCGGTGGCTTTTCGCAAACCCAACCATGGTTAGAATTGGGCAACGACCGCCAAGGGATCAATGTCGCTGCTGAAGAACAAGACTCCGCATCAGTGCTAAATTTTTATCGTCGCATGGGAAAGCTGCGCCAAGACAAGCGCTATCACTCAACCTTTATTGACGGACAGTTGCGCGAACTGACGGTGCCTAACGAGGTCATCGGTTATCAACGCCGATCAGCTAATCAGACAATTACCGTTTTAGTTAATTTAGCAGCAACTGTTCAAAATGTGTCACGACCAGTTGGATCTGTTTTGCTGAACAGCCACACCAAGCTGCAGTTAAACCAAAACCAGTTGATATTAAAACCATATCAAGCAGTGGTTTTCGGCTAGTAATTAAGCAAGTATTCCGATAAAAGCTGCAAACCCTTTTTCAAGGTTGCTTTGTCTGTACAGTAACCTAAACGAACATGATTTAAGATAGCGAAACGATTTCCAGGTACCAGTAACACTCCCGTTTCTTGTAGCAACTTAACACAGAATGTTTCAATATCACCATTAATTTCAAACTTGGGAAATGCAAATGGGATGGCAGGAAAATGCTTTAATTCAACCTTGTCTTCCCTTTGAACCCAATTAGTTAATATCTCAGCATTTTCTTTAACAATTTGCTGATTGCGTGCTAAAACTTTAGCTTGATTGTTCAATAATGCCACTGCCAATGTATCATTTAATACCCCAGCACAAATCATCGTATAGTCACGGTATTTTCTAAAAATATCCGTGATTTTTTGATCGTTAGTCGCAATCCAGCCAACGCGAATTCCCGGAACCGAGTAAGTTTTTGAAAGTGAATTAGTTGAAATACCTTTTTCATACAAATCAACAATTGAAACAAATGATGCGTCCGCAGACAACGGTTGGTAAACTTCATCAACTAAAACATAAGCATTTACCTGCTTGGCCAGTTCGACCACTTCATTTAAAAAATCACGCTGCAATAAAGTACCAGTTGGATTATTAGCATTATTTAAACAAATCATTTTCGTTTTTGCTGTAATCAATTGTTTTAACCTGTTTAAATCCGGATACCAGTTATTTTGCGGATCTAAGCGCCAATAAACAGTTTCTATCCCAAAAGATTTGGGGATATCAGATAGTTGCTGATAAGATGGATATTCGGCAACTATCTGATCCCCCGGTTCAAGCAAAGCATAAAGTGCCAGATAATTGGCACCAGTTGCTCCATTTGTTTGTAAAACATTTTCCGGTTCAACTTGCTGATAAAGCTGCGCAACAGCTTGTTTAAAAGCCGGTGAGCCTTCGATCCAACCATAATCCAATTTTTGCTTACCAAATAACTCAGAAAGCGTTAAGCCGGTTAACTTCGAAATTTCCGCTAAACTCAATGATTCGATAGTACTTTGAGAAAGATCATAAACAGCACTTTTTTCATATTGATTTAGCCAAGCCTCAACTCCAAATCCAGCAATTTTCATCTCATCACCCCCCAAAAAATTATTCAAAAAAATCATTGTTAAAAATTGCACTTTAATGAATTCTATTGTTTTTTTGAAATAAAAGCAATCATTTTTGCTTTAGTTAGATTTATTTGCTTATCCCCCAAACTATGTTACTTTTATAGTGAAAACGGTTGTTTTGGTTAATATGTTGGATTTTACGCTGTTTTTCAATAGAAAAGAGGGACAAAATGATGACATCAATTTTAACTATTTTACAGCAACGATCAACAGCTATTCAAACGGAATTAATTCGTTTTCGCAATAACCCTTATGATCCCAATCGTGCTCATGATCTCCGAGTAGCTATCCGGACACTCCGCAGTTTACTGAAATTTTTGAAGCCTCAGCTGGATTCGGCAACATTTAATGAACTTGATCAAACGCTTAGTGAAGCTGCTCAAACTTTTGGCCCGCTGCGTGAACTTGACGTATTGTTAGCAGAAATCGGCAGTTACGCTTTTGAGCATCCGCAAGAAAACACCGTTTATTTTCAATTGTTGAAAAAACTACACCATAAACGAACAGCTGAAATGCAGCGAATCTTAACTCCCGCCGTTTGGCACAAATTGACTAGCGAACTGACTGCAGCTGATATTCAACTAAATCAGCTAAAGTTTAATCAAACAAAAAAATGGTCGCAATCAGTTAACTACGAATTAACCAGACGAAGCAAAAAGCTCAGTTGGCAATTCCGGCAAATCGATCCTGCACAGTATCAGCAAACCCATCAACTTCGTAAAAAAGCTAAAACACTGCGTTATGCTGCCATTTATTTTGTGAAATTTGCTTCAAAAAAAGCCAAAAAAAGCCGCCGACAAGCTGAAAAAATTCAAAATGTCTGCGGCGTGGTCACTGACGCTCACGTGAACGCAGCTTTACTGCAAAATCTGGCACAACAAACTGACAATTCTGCTGAAAAACAATTATTAGTTGAAATCAAACAAACACAGCAAAAAAGCTTCCACCTAAAAAAATAATCTATTTAATTGTAGTGGCTGCAGCAACCATTCAATTCTTTATCACTTTCTATTAATTAACCCTCAAGGTTGGATTTGATGTCCAATCTTGAGGGTTTTTCAATCCTGAAAAAAGATAACTTAAATATACAAGAACTATCCATTTCAATCTTTTCGAAAATTAATTTCCTATGCTATAGTTAAAAAATCGTGTAAAATTATTTTTTCTCGTCATACAGTAAACTGTCCTTAAAAATTCCATCACCCCAGATTTCTCTTTCGGATAATGTCGTTGCTATTAATTCAATTGGCTGTTGGTTTACTAAAATCATTGCACACTTATATCCTTTAAATGGTTCATATAAAGGCATGATGATTTCCTGATCAATCAATGCTTTTTCGATATTTTCACAGGTGAAGGCCACATGTGATTCTGTTTGAATTCGCAAGTCCAATGAACAGTCCTTACCAAAAGCATGCATCTGAACTGGCAAAGAAAACTTATTTGGCACATCTAACGTATACATATCATAAATTTTGGCATATCTTGTCTGAGGATTTGACTCAATTTCCGATAAAGGTACGGGTTTCCCAATATGATGAAACTGCAAATTTAACTTCACTGCTTTATTATTCATTCGTTTCTCCTTATCAAAGCTGTTCACAAGCAATCAATAAATCAGTTATCCAAAATATGCTTTCGTTCTGCTCTGGTATAAAAAATCCAAGCAACAATTCCAAAGAAAACTGGTCCAAATGCTGTCCAAAAAGCCGTCAAGTAATCTCCGCTAAGTAGCGGCTCGATACACGTAAAGACGATTCCAATCGCAATTACCAACCAAACAACAATGGAAACCGTCCAAGTCCATTTCATACTTCTGTAAAAAACAAACGGGCGATCTAAATTTTGTTTCATTTTAAAGAATGGAAATGCTCCCACCAAAAATAAGTATGGTGCTGAAGACGAAACATTCATCATATCGGTCAAAATTGTATAAAATTCATTAGCAGCATCTCCACCAAGGGCAATAAAAATTGTAATTAAGCTGACAATTACCGTCTGGGTCCACATAGCCGTTGCCGGCATATTAAATTTATTCATTTTCGTCAATTTTTTCGGCAATAATCGTGGGTCGCAACCTTCAATAAAAGATTTAATTGGTGAATATATCATAACAAAAGCTGCTCCCAAACCGCCCAAAACATCACTCAGCGCAGTAATTTGAGAAAAAATCCGCCCCAAGCCGATTGAACCGGCATGGCTCAACCCAAATTTAGCACCCACAGTCAATCCCATATTATTGATCAATACATATTCGACGTTAGCCAAATTAACATTCTTTTTCCCAAGAACTGCCTGCCAATTAGTACTGACTCCACAAAGAAAGATAGCTAACACATAAATCAAGGTCATCAACAACATAGCAACAATCAATGCTCGCGGAAATGTTTTTTCCGGTTTGTCTACTGAATCAATTACTCCCGCCATTGTTTCCAATCCACCATAAGCAAATAATGAATAAATAATAAATGAAATAATTGCAATTGGTGAAATAAAATCAGCATTTGGCGATTTAATCAAACTCATTTTAGTTAAAGGTTCAGCCAAAGTTCCATGGTTCAATAACCATATTAACAAACTGCAAACGATGAAAATCACTGATATTCCCAAGGTAAAAATTCCGCAAAAAGAAGCTATTTTTGCAATATTTTTAATTCCGCGACAAGCTATCAAGGTTACAATACATAAAAAAATAACTTCCAGCAACCCTAGCGTTTGGTCTGAGTTCAAACCAAACAAATGCCAAGTCTGAGTTTTATCTTGTCCTGAAATCATTGTTGAAACAGAAACCAGTAAAAATTGTGTTGACGATACCAACCAAACGACCCAAGCTGCTAACCAAATGAATGTACCAATAAATGCTGGCTTTTCTCCGATTGAACCGCGCAGCCATGAAAAAATACCTCCTTTGGCAGCTTTAAAGGAGGCTCCATATTCAGCAAACATTAGGGCTGAAGGTACAAAAAAGAGCAGTGCGGTAATGACATACCAAATAATACTGGAGTAGCCCATTTGATAAAATGCCGTCAATGAATTACTGAATCCAAAAATTGATGAAAAGATCATCAAAATTAAGCCGCTGAGTTTAATCTTAACGGCTACTTTTTTATCCATTTTAAATCCAACTTCTTTCTGAAAATTTAATAATAATTATACACGCCAAATATGTGGATAATTGTTATTAAAAAGTTAATTATTGATTAAAACGTTAAATAACAACAATAAAACTGAATAAAATTTTAATTTTATCCAGTCTCTGATTTGTAAAACATTATTTAATTTTCACATAGTTGGAATTCATCTGGGAGGGTACATCGCAACCGCACATCATCTGCCGGATTAAATATTAAGTTTATATCCAAAAAGAATGTTCATTTTCATTAATTTTCTCAAGCTTATTTAACCGGTGACCAATATTCGGAATATTTCTTGAAACATCACGCATTAATAAATTTATTAATGTTAACGGCGTACTGTAGACATCGAAAACTGAAGAAATAGTTATTGGGCTTATCAGTGACAACTGAGAATAATTAACGATTGGTGACAATCTACTGTCAGTAATTGCTACAATATTAAATCCTTTTTCACTTAGCTTTTTCATTTTTTCAAGTAATGAGCGTGAATAACGCGGAAATACCGTTGTAAAAATCAAACAATCTTCTGGCGCCTCTAACTCAACATTTTCCCATGCCGGTGTTCCATAAGCTAATTCAAAAACATTAGGCCTTAAACGACTCAAAATATAATACATGTACGGTAATAAAGTTGCGGACATGCGATTTGACATTAAAAACACTTTCTTTGTCTTTACTAGTAAATGTACAACACTTTGGTAATCCTGGGACTGAGATAATCCTTGAAGCTCCTTTAAATTATTAATTTCTTGATTTAATATATTGAGATTTCGATCATTATCTCCTTCTTTATCAATAATCGAATGCCGTTTTAAAATCGTCATTTCTGAACTAATAATTTTTTGCAAATATCTTAAAAAATCATTGTAGCCATAGTAGCCCATTTTAATACAAAACCTCGAAACGCTACCTTGGCTTACCCCAATTTCGCTACTAATTTTATCAGCCGTCATAAATACAATTGAATTATAATTTTTTTCAATATACATTGCTATTTTCTGATTAACTTCAGATGTTTTTCCCGCAACCATTAAACGATCAAATAATTCTTTTTTATCTCTTATTTCTTTAACTTTCTTATCCATAGGCTTTCCCTTTTTTCAATTTAAAAATTACGATCCGATTATTATTATCTAGCGAAAATTCAAGTAGCAGTTTTTCCATGCTAAAATTTTTAATCAACAAAAATTCTTTTTCCAAAAGCTTTACTCGTTCTTGATCAACCAAGACTTCATTACTTCCATTTAATGAAAATATACCTACAAATTCAGCAGTAGAAAATATTTTTGACGATTCTTTCATGACCTGCATACTTGCATGCCACTGTGATTGATATATTAAATTAACGTCTTCTGATTTTCCAATGGACGTTGTTTGCTCGCCGCCATTAAAATAGAAACTTTCTTCTAGTTTTAGATTATGCCTTTTAGAATTATTCAGCAACGTAATTCCCTGTTTAGTTGGGATAAGTATTCGATTAAAGCCCTTTAGCAATGTAAAAGTACTTTCAGCCAGCTCCACGCTAGCGTAGGAAAACCTAAATTCAAAGTTTCTTTTTTTATATTCTGTATTCTCAGGGTATATGTATACCTCCGAAGTTTTTCCTCCCTGCCAATTACTCAGATTATACAATTTTTTATTCTTTTTAATAAATTCAACCATAATCTCACCTTATTATTTTAAAACTCCTACTATTTAAAAAAACGGATAAATTATTACTTCTGGTATAATTTATCCGTTTTGTCATTTTAATTAACCTTCATAAACTAATTCACCATTTTTAATAACCTTAGAAACTAAATTGCCGCCCGTATTGTATAACAAGTAACGGAAATCAGGATATTTTAAAAATATAATATCACCGACTTTGCCTGGTTCAAGAGTTCCCTTCTTATTTGCTAAATCTAAAGCAGCTGCTCCATTTAAAGTAAGGGCCGTTAAAACTTCATTCATGGTCATTTTCATTTCAAAGGTTGCTAAAGCAATAATTAATGGAATTGAACATGTAAATGAACTTCCCGGATTATAGTCGGAAGCCAATGCTACCCCACAATTGCTATCAATTAAATCACGCGCTGGAGCGAAGTTCTCTTTTAAGCAAAATGCTGTACATGGCAACAAAGTAGCTACAGTATTTTCTTTTTTGCTTAATTCTTTAATTTCTTCTGGAGATATTTTTATAAGATGATCCGCTGAAACCGCATCTAGTTTTGCTGCTAAACTAACTCCATTTAAATTAGCGATCTCATCAGCATGCATTTTTAATTTAAAGCCCAGCTTTTTAGCTGCTTTTAACAACTGCTCAGCTCTTTTTAAATCAAATACGCCTTTATCACAAAATACGTCTACAAATTCTGCCAGTTCTTCATGTTTTATTTTAGGCAACAGTTTACTTATCATTAAATCAACGTAATCATCAGCTTTGTCCTGATATTCACGAGGAATAGCATGTGCTCCTAAATACGTCACTGAAATATCAACTGGTTGAATGAGATTTAACTCCCGGAAAACTTCTAATTGCTTCATTTCATTTTTTTCATCTAAGCCATAACCACTTTTTCCTTCAACTGTGGTAATTCCTTGCTGCAGCATTTCATTTAAACGTTGCATCCCGGAATCTCTTAATTCTGTAAACGATGCTTTGCGAGTTTCATCAACAGTTGCTTGAATTCCTCCACCGTTTTCCATAATCTTCATATAAGTGGATCCGCCAACTCTTTCGCAAAATTCCTCTAAGCGATAACCAGAAAAGAGAAAGTGAGTATGCGAGTCGATAAATCCCGGCAGAACTGCCGAACCAGCGGCATTTATAATTTGATCAAATTTGTTTATGTTATTCTTTTTTAATTTTTCTACTACATCATTGGTCTTACCTACTTCTTTAATTGTTCCATTTTCGACATAGATCGCACCATCTGATATACACTTAATTTGATCCATCTCTCGGCCATGCTTAATTGAATTTCCAGTCGGAGTGGCAATTTGACTTGCATGCAGTATTAATAAATTTTTCATTTAATCACTCTTTCGGAAAGGTATTTTCAATTGATTCATCTACCAAATTATCACTGACTAAATATGGCTCTGTAATATGTGCTTTACCTTGGAATTTCTGATTGAATTCTTGGGTCGTATCCATCGCGTTTTTATTTCTAGCCCAATTTCTTCGAGCAACGCCTCCCATAACATCCCAAAGAATCGCTTTTTTAATAATTTTATCAACTCTTTGACTGCCATCAAGAACTAAACCAAATCCGCCATTAATTGCGCGACCGATTCCAACACCCCCGCCATTATGAAGCGTAACTAAACTCATCCCGCGAGCTGCATTTCCGGCAAAACACTGAACAGCCATATCTGCCATAACGTTACTGCCATCATAAATATTGGATGTCTCTCTAAAAGGAGAATCTGTTCCACTAACATCATGGTGATCTCGACCGATCATTACTGGACCAATTGCTCCTTCACGTACTAATTCATTAAACTTCAAAGCAATTTTTATGCGGCCCTCAGCATCCTGATAAAGGATCCTAGCTTGTGTTCCTACAACTAACTTATTCTTTTCTGCATCTCGAATCCACTTATAGTTATCTAAGTCTTGGTAACGACGATGACGATCAATGCAATCCATTGCTGCTTGGTCAGTTTTAATCAAATCTGCTTTTTTACCTGATAAACATACCCAGCGAAATGGACCATAACCATAATCAAACAAGTGCGGACCCATAATATCTTCAACATAGGAAGGCAGGATAAATCCATCTTTATCATCCACACCATTCTTGGAAACTTTTTTGACGCCTGCATCATAAACTGCTTTTAAAAATGAGTTGCCATAATCAAAAAAGTAGGTTCCCCTTTGATGCAACTGTTTAACCAGTTCAAAATGCTTGCGCAATGACTGATCAACTAGTTCAACAAACTTTTGTCGATCATCTTTTAATAACTTTGTCCGTTCTGCAAAAGTAATCCCTTGTGGACAATAACCTCCTTCATACGCAGCATGACATGAAGTTTGATCAGATAACAATTCAACCTGGATATTGTTATCTATGACATATTGCAATAAATCGACAACATTCCCAAAATAGGCAATCGATAAAGCCTCGCCGCTTTTCTTAGCATTTTCGACTTTTTCTGCAATATAATCAAGATTATCTGAATAAGTATCTACCCATCCCTGATCTAATCTGGTTTTAATTCTTGAAAGATCAACTTCAGCAATTACTGAAACTGCATTAGCTATTTTAGCTGCTTTGGGTTGAGCACCACTCATTCCGCCAAGACCAGAACTTATAAATAATTTGCCAGTTAAATCACCTTCGAGCGGAATTCCTAGTTTTTGACGTCCGGCATTCAGTAGGGTGTTATAAGTTCCATGAACAATTCCTTGCGGTCCAATATACATCCAACCACCAGCTGTCATCTGTCCATAATTGGCAACGCCCATTTCCTCAGCGATTTCCCAGTCTTTAGGATTATCAAATTCACCAACCATCAAAGCGTTTGTAATAATAACTCTTGGGGCAGTCTTTTCAGAAGGAAAAAGTCCTACCGGATGTCCCGACTCAATTACTAAAGTCTGCTCATCAGTTAATCGCTGTAAATACTTTTTTATTAGACAATATTGCATCCAATTTTGGCAGACACTGCCCGTTTCACCGTAAGTTACCAGTTCATACGGATATAAACCTACTTCAAAATCCAGATTGTTATCGATCATAACCTGAAAAGCTTTTCCTTCAAGGCTATTTCCTTGATAACTATCAATTGGATGACCAAATATTCGGCCTTCTGGGCGAAAACGATAACCATAAATTCTCCCCCTGGTATATAATTCATCTAAAAATTCAGGGATCAACGTTTTATGAAATTTTGAAGGAATATATCTTAAAGCATTTTTTAAGGCTATTTTTGTTTGTGCCGGCGTTAAACGAAATCCACGGGAAGGGGCCCGCCGAATACCTTCGACAAACTTAGGGTATTGAGGTAACTCGCCGTCAGTAATCAAAGACAATTCAATCGGTTTTTCATGTAATTGCACTTTACTCAAAACATCTGAAATAGCTTCTTCGTTGTTTTTTACATTGCTCATAAAAATAAAACTCCTTCCATTAATCTAAAGTTGCAAAGTAATCCATTGTTTGATCAACTTTTCCCATCACTTTTTCTTCGCTAACTTTAACTAATTCACCGTCTTTTACTGTTTCTTCGCCGTTTACAATTACCGTTTTTATTGCATTTGGCTGCATTGAATAAACAATATTTGGTAATAGTTGTTCAAGATTCCCGCTCAGAGGTTTCATTGAAAAATCATTTAAGTTTATGCCAACAAAATCTGCCAGTGAACCTGCTTTTATTTCACCAATATCTAAATCAAGCTGTGCTCCACCATTGATCGTTCCCATATCAAAAGCCTGTTTGCATTTTACGCACAACGCATCGTGTGTGGTCGCTTTTTGTAACAAGGCAGTCATCCGCATTTCTTCAAAAACACTAATTCGATTATTCCCACAGGCACCATCACTGCCAAGTGCAATATTAATTTTATTTGCTGCCATTTTAGGAATATTGGTAACTCCATCTGCTAAAAACATATTACTTGATGGGCAATAATTCAAAGCTGCATGTCTTTGACCAAGTAATTCAATTTCTTCATCATTCAGCCAGACCCCATGGACTAAAACTAGTGAAGAATCAACTACTCCTAATTCGTTCAAGTATTCAACTGTCCTTTTGTTGTGTTTTCTTAATGTATCCTTTACTTCAAATGGTTCCTCGGCAACATGTATATGAAACTTGGTCCCCATCTCAATAGCTAATTTATGACCTGCTTGGATCATTTCTGGACTAGCACCATGTAAACTATGTGGTGCTGGAATAACAGTAACCATTGAATCACTTTGATATTTAGCAGCTAACTGTTTCGTATTCTTCACTGCTTCACTGACTGACTCTAAGTAACCCTTGGGTGCACCATCCCAGTCATACATCGTTCTTGCAAGCACTAAACGAATTCCAACATCTTTAGCCGCCTGAACGATGGCTTCATCAGATTCATTGCCATAATTATGCAAATAGAAAAAGTCGCAAACAGTCGTTACACCGCACTTCATCATTTCTGCATATGCGAAAAGAGCGCCATTATAAATGTCTTCCAGTCTCATTGCAGGTGAATACTTGTACAACGAATTATCTCGCCATTTTAAAAAAGGCTGATCAATAGCAATTCCACGTAACAGACTCTGAAAAGAATGATTATGCGTATTTACCGTTCCGGGCACAAAAACCATATCATCATAACGTTTGATTGGAACTTCAGGATACTTGTTTAAAAGTTCTTTTTGTTTTGCTACCTCTTTAACCAAATTACCTGATATTAGAATACCGAAATCTTTTTCAAATTTTTCATGAGTATATAAATATTTTGGCAATAATATTTTTTGCATTATTCAAGCTCCCTATCTAAATTCAACAATGTTTTCAGTAAAACATTCCCCGCTACCTCAATATCTTCAATCTTGGAATACTCTTCCTTACAATGGCTTTTCCCATCAATACTTTTAACAAAAAGCATCCCTGATTGACCAATTTTTGCCATATTAGCAGCATCATGTCCCGCCATACTTGTAAATACTTTCAAATTAAGCTTCGAGTCTTGCTCAATAGTTGTCGATAAAGCATTTATAATTCGCGAATTAAGATCAACCGGTTTTTGATTTAAAATTATCTTTCTAGTGGCAGCAATTCCCTTGTTTTTTAATTCAGAAAATAATGAGTCCAGATATTCAACGACCTTTTCCACTAAATTCCAATCACCAGATCGCAGATCAATATTAAAGCGTACACTACCAGGAATAATATTGGCCGCATTGGGAATTACCTCAGCAAAACCGATTGTTCCCACTACTGGTTCACTAATATTTATTTTTTTCAGATATTCACGTAATTTAATATTCAACCAACTCAATGCTAGAAGTGCATCTTTGCGGTGAAATACATCAGTAGTCCCGGCATGATTAGCCTGACCGTGAATAATTACCAACTCACGATAAATTCCCGTAATCTTTTTTACAACTGCAACAGGATCTCCACTATCAAATAATCTTCTTCCCTGCTCAATATGACATTCAATGAAAGCTGAAAAACTATCTTTGGGCCACTGAGCTTCCTCTAATTTTTCGAAGTTTCCACCCAAGCGATTAATTGCTTCTCCCAGTGATTCACCCGTTTCAATATGCTTAAATTGTGCTAAATATTGCTTACTGACAACGCCGGAAATAGCTTTGCTGCCCAATGTAGAAATTTGATATGGATTTGGTTCTTCACCAGTTAATGAAATTAGTTTTAAGGGATGTTTTAAATAAACATGATTTTCCACCAAAGTTTGAAAAATCTCTGTTGCCAGCAATACGCCTAATGCTCCATCATATTTTCCTCCCTCAGGCACACTATCATTATGGGATCCAATAATGATCGGTTTTAAATTTTTTTCATCAACATAAGGATAATCTCCCCATAAATTTGCTGCCGCATCAGTAAAAGTACCTATCTCACAATATTTTTTCCAGTAGGCTTTCAACCAATTTCGGGATTCAGCATCAGCTTGAGATGCTAATGAGCGGTTAACGCCTCCTTCTTCACTTAATCCAATTTCACCCAGTTCTTGTATATTGTTTTGAATTCGGCTTTTATTAATTTTTAACTCAAGCAACTCACCTTTTACCAAACTATCAACCTTCTTCATATGTTACTTAATTATCTTCTCCAAAAATTCCTTAGTTCTTTTTTCGCTAGGGTTATTAAAAATTTTTTCAGGTGTTCCTTCTTCGACCACATTTCCTTTTTCCATAAATATGACCTTATTGGCTACTTCTCGTGCAAATCCCATTTCATGGGTAACAACGATCATCGTCATTCCCTCATCAGCCAATTTTTTCATAACTTTTAAAACTTCACCAACAAGCTCTGGATCTAAAGCTGACGTTGGTTCATCGAACAACATTATATCTGGATTCATAGCTAATGCTCTGGCAATTGCCACTCGTTGTTGTTGACCACCTGACAATTGAGAAGGATAATAATCTCCTCTATCAGACAGGCCTACTTTAGCAAGTAAATTTTTTGCCTTTTCACTAATTATAGATTTATCAATTTTTTTCACTTTAATTGGTGCTATCATGACATTTTTTAAAACTGTCATATGGGGAAATAAATTAAAACTCTGAAAAACCATGCCCATCTTTTGTTGCACTTTTTTAACAGATTTTTTGTCGTCTGGGTTCAGCTCAATTCCTTCTACATTTACGGAACCCCCATCTCTTCTCTCGAGATTGATCAAACATCTTAAAAACGTACTTTTTCCTGCTCCAGATGGTCCAATTATTGCAACCACATCTCCCTTTTCAACACCTAAACTAATGTTTTTTAATACCGTTTGTGAATTGAAATTTTTCTTTAATTCTTTAATTTCCATTAAAGGCATATTTTCACTTCCTTAATAAATCGATAACTTACTTTCCATTTTGCTAAATACATATGAAAAAACTGATGTTAATAATAGATAAATTAAAGCTGCAGTAATATATACTTCGGTATATTTAAAAGTAGCTGAACCTACAAGCTGAGCTTGCCGCATAAGTTCGACCATCGCAATCGTTGAAACCAGCGATGTATCTTTGAGCATTCCAATAAACTGATTTCCCATGGCAGGTAAAATATTTCTTATAGTTTGTGGCAAAATAATCTCAAACATTGTCTGTCTATATGTCATTCCAAGTACATTTGCTGCTTCATACTGTCCTTCGTGAATAGAAATTATGCCACCTCTAACTATTTCAGCCGTATATGCAGCGCTGTTTAAGGACAATCCAATTACTGCAGCTGCAAAGGGGCTTAATGTTATTCCCCATGTTGGTAACGCATAGTAAAGAAAGAAAAGTTGAAGTATTAACGGTGTTCCTCTAAAGATCCAAAGATAAAATCTAGCAATATTTTTAATTAATTTATTCTTTGATATTCTCATAAACGCTATAATTACTGCTAAAATAGTTCCAAATATCAAAGAGAGAACCGTTAATTCTATAGTCATTAAACTGGCTGTCAACATGGTTGGAAGCTTGCTTAAAGTAAACTGTAAATTCATAAAGTAATTTCCTCACTTTCATTTATAAACATCATATTTAAACCATTTCTTTGAAATTTTTGAAAGAGTTCCATCTTTTTTCAGTGAATCCATCGCTTTTTGAACTGAATTCTGTAATTTTTTATCGTTCTTTCGGAATGCAATACCATAAGGCTCTTTTATATTCAAAACCTTTTTAGAATAGGTTCCCGGCACTTTCTGCATGTAGTAGTTAGCTACTTCAAAATCATCAACATATGCATAAATACGTTTATTAGCCAAATCCTGTAAAGCTAACGTTGCCGAATCATATTTTTTAACTTCTTTGACACCTGGTATCTTGCTAACTCGATCTACAATTGCCTGAGCTCCTGCTTGTACTCCAACTATTTTCCCTTTAAGACTATTTAAATCTTTAACATTTTTTATATTGCTAGTCTTTTTATTAAGAATGATCGTCACCCCACCATTAAAATATGGTTTAGAAAACGAAACTGATTTTGCTCTTTCTTTTGTAATTCCCATAGCCGACAAAATCATGTCAAATTTTTTTGATTGCAAAGATGGAATAATTCCATCCCAATCTGTCGGTGTATTTTTTATTTTTACTCCTAATCTGGCTGCCAAGGCTTTATCCACATCAATATCAAAACCTGTTAAATTTCCATTTCCATCTTTAAAGTCCATTGGGGGATAAGCATCATCAATTCCATTCTTTATTTCACCAGCATCTTTTATTCTTTTTGGCAATAATGCATGTAATTTTTTATTTTCTTTTACACTACCTACCTTTTTTATTGAAACTGTAGAATCTTGGCGGCTACTCTTAGAACTGCATCCGGCTACAAAAATGGTTAGCAGACACATGGCAACCATAACGATCAGAATTCGCTTTTTTTTCATACGCATTTTCTCTCCTTCTAAATACCCTTAATCATTTTCAATCTCACTAGTCACGAGATCTATAATTTTAGAGTTACTCAACATCACTTTTAATCGCTCAATGTCTTCATAAAATAATCTATCATTCTTTATTGGAGACACTTTTTCTGCCATCAAACCCAAAACTTTTTGAATTATTGGAGCTAAACTTTTTTCATCCATAAACGATAAACCTTGTTTACAAATCAAGAACCATATTGCTGTTATGTACTCCAACTTTTCAGTCATTTTATAAAATCTTTTAGCAACTGAATATGCAAAAGTTACAACATCTTCTTGATCAGCAGACATAGTATTATTTGAAATATTGCTTGGTGTAGCCAAGGCCTTCATATCATTTAATAAACCCGCTAATGTGTAATGAACAATCATTAATCCATTATTTAAACCAGGATTATTAATTAAAAAAGCTGGAAATCCACTTAGCTCAGTATCTAAAAAACGATTTGAAATTCTTTCGATATAATTTGTCAGATAAACTGTTGCAATCGATAAGGCATTTAAATGCAAAGAAACATATGAAGCATCAAAATTACCGTTCATTCTGACGTAATACTTATTTTCTTTTGAGATTATAACTGGATTATCGCTGACACTTGTTAGTTCTTCATAAACGCTTTGAATAGTTTCTTTAAAAATCCTGTCAAAAGCACCTAATACTTGCGGAAGGGTTCTCAAAGATAACGGATCCTGAGTTCTTTTATTTTTCGTTTTAGTCAAGTTGGAACTTCCATGTAGTAATTTAGTTATAAAACTGGCAACTTCAACTTGTTCAGCATGATTTTTTAGACTAAGCACATCAACATCCAACTCATTAACAGAACCTTGCAACCCTTCAAAACTTAGAGCCGAACCAATTTTAATATTTTCAAAATTAATATACATATTGTAAATGGACAAAATAGCAATACCAGTTACAGAAGTAGTTCCGCTTACTAACGAAAGAGCTTCCTTTCGCTTTAATGAGGAAAGCTTAATTTTATTTCTTTCAAAAACTGTTTTACTGTTTACCAACTTCCCTTTAACATAAATTTTTCCTTCCCCAATCAATGTCAAAAACATATGCGCTTCAACTGATAAATAGCCGACAGAACCTTCCGAAGGTGCGTATGGATATATACCTTTATTCAACATATCTTTTATTACTAGCAAAGTTTCAATCGATACTCCTGAATATCCCCTTCCAAGGTTTAGTAGAACCATTAGCATAATTGCTCTAGTTTCTAGAAAACTTAATGGTTCACCAATTGCAACAGCATGGGATCTTAAAATGTTTTTTTGAAATGTCTCCTCTTGTTTACTTGTTATTATTTCTTCGCAATTATCTCCTAAACCCGTGTTAATACCATAAAGTTTTTCTTTTCTTCCTACTTTCTCTAATGCTCTATAAGAACTATTTACTTTTTCGATGTATTCATCCGAAAAAGATACTTTTGCCTTATATTTAGCCACCGCTATGAATTCAGTTAATGAAATATTTGAATTTTTTAAAATTACTTCTTTTAAATTCTTTTCTTGTCCATCAAAAAGTGACTGAAACTCCAAGTTACCACTCCTTTGCTGTTTCACAACTGTCTTCAACAATCTTAGATAATTCATTAATGAAGTTATCATTTATAGAGCTTGATTAATGCTTTCATTCTTTGATTATTGATCATAATCTACTTTTATACTTAAATCAATCCAATGATTTGATTTTGATTAAAAAGAAATTAAATATGCATTTGCTGTTAATTAAAAAAAGTAATATTGACATATACTTACTAAAAGAAACATCAAAAATATCATTTACTAGCAATTAAAAGCTTTTATTATTTAATCCAACACTTAGCAATTGTTCTTTGTTAGCTTGCTGAATCAGCTTAATTCAAGCCTCTTTGCATAAAAATTGCCCAGTAACTTTAATTAATTACTGGACAATCCTTCAAAAGAGTTATTTTTCTATTTCTAAAATTGAAGTAAACTATGAAGACTTTGTATAATCCACAGTGTCACATGCACATATCTCTAACGATCTTACTATTGTTAATATCAAAAAACTCGTTTCAGAAAAGTCTTGTTTGACTTTGACTGAAGCGAGTTCTCCTTATAAAATTAAATTTTTATGCTGAACTTGAAAATAGCTTAATTAACGCTAGATCTGTTCCGATCAGAAAATAATAATTAAAAGCAACATCAAGACCACCGCTAATTATAAAAGCAATACTACTGATTTTTAATGGACATTATTAAAACTGACACCGTATTTTTAATCGTAATGTTTTTTGCTTGTCATTATGAAAAGACACATTTTACTTTGACATTATCCCTTGCAAACATTTGCGTTAATGTTTTCCTGGCACTTGACTTGGCTGATGCAATTACATCCGGTTTAGCCAAAATATCTTTTTTCACTTCATCAGCAGCTTGCTGTTCAACTTTCAGCCCTTTATCATCACTGTCTTTAACAAAAATCGAGTTATGAACTTTATAATAATCATAATTCATATGATATTTAGAATCCTTCAATAATAATTTAATTTCAGGCTGGGGCATCTGAACAGTTAGCGTTTTATCAGCCGCATTGTAATTGCTGTGAGCCTTATCCAAATCATAGTAAACCTGGGCCTTAAAATGAAATATATACAATGAGGTTTCTTTGCCAACCTTGATTCCTAAAAACGAACCACTTTCAGCTTGATTCACCGTTTTATCATAGAAGACATTTTCAACATCTAATTGACCAATATCTTTTACTGAATAATTAGCAGTAGATGTTTGTTCTTCAACAGCTGCATGCTGATGCTGATAAAATAGATACCCGCCTCCAAAAATAACAATAGCTAATAATATCCAAAAGATAATCTGCTGAATTTTTTTCATTATTTTCCTCTCAACGTTCATTTAATAGTAAGTTCCTAGTTTATAAGCCTAAATTGCCGTATAACTAAAGTCAAATTTCAATTGGAAAGCGGCACGGTGATAAATTAGTAAAAATCAAGCAGTTTCCATTTTAATACTTTTAGTTGCTTTTTCCAATCACTTAAATACCTTTACTTACATTTAAAGATACTCAAAAACACAAATTTCAGCTAATATAGAACAAATATCCGAAATTTGAATTTTAATTTTTTAGTACAATTTTTGTTGAATCATAATATAATAAATTATGTAAGAGACTAGATTCATATATTCCGACATTTCAAAGGAGTAGCAATATAAAATGGCACAATTTTATGCAATGAGTGATATCCATGGACATTATACTGAGTTGCTGAGCTCTCTAGAAAATGTAAATTTAAATCCCAAAAATAATAAATTAATTTTCCTTGGAGATTATGTTGATAATGGAAAATATTCCTACCAAGTTCTGAATAAGCTTAGACAACTGGAAATGAAATATCCACAACAAGTTACTACACTATTAGGTAATCACGACGAATGGTTTTATGATTGGTTATTTACCCCAAATTCGAGTTTCAATTTTAACGATTTTTTTGAAACTATTAATAGTTTTATTGGCATTGAAAGATATTCAGAATTATTCTTTACTACACAAGAAGATGAGTCACCAAAATTGGATAATTTAATTCGCCATGATATTTTACAAGCTGAAAAGAATCATTTATTACTTAACTGGTTTAAACAAAAGTATCAAGATAAACGTTATTTTGTTACTGAAAGTCAAATTTTTGTTCATGCTGGAATTGACGAGGAGATGGGTAAATTTTGGGAAACTGGAACAGCCGAGGAAATTTTCACTAATAAATATCCATCAACTACCGGTGAATTTTTTAAAACTATTATTTCCGGTCACGTCCATTCTGATGAAGTTGCTCAAAATGCCGCTTACTTAGGGAAAGTATTTTGGGATAAACAAAGTCATTTTTTCATCGATGGAAATACTGACAATAGCAATGTTATACCAATATTAAAATATGATACTGAGGAAAAAAGTTACTCTAGTTATAAATTAGGGAATAATAATTCATGGACGGAATATCGCATCAAATAATTGGAAATTACTTAACTATGTAAATTTTTACCAACCACACTATTACAAAATGTCAATAATTGTTGATACGCTCACAATTATCGACATTTTTTCTTTATTAAATTTTCAAACCGTAACCTAGCCTAACTAATTTTTAGAATTACGCTCAATAGTTAAACTGACTATTTACTTAATATCCCTAAACCACCTAAAATTATACCTACTATCATAGTTAAGACGATTAATCTAGTTGAATTCATTTTCTTTTTACCTAACAACCAGTAACTGAGCAAAACCAACACTATCGGAACTAACGACGGCATAATTTCATCAAGTACTGTCTGTGCCTTCAAAGTAACTTTTCCCATTTCAAAAACAAGCGGAACTTTAGTTGAAACAACATTAGGAATTAATCCCCCAACAACAGTAACACCTAATAAAATGGCAGCATCTGTAATTCGATTTAATTTATTTTCTGTTGAAGAAATTAATTTTTCTCCTTGAAGATATCCTAATGGCATCAAACCAAATCTTAGGAATAAAACCATAAAATTAACGAATAACCATAGTAAAGCTCCGACTGGATTTCCTTTCAAACCCATATAAGATCCAATTGATCCAAAAATTGTGGGAAGAATCACTCCAATGATTGTGTCACCGACACCTGCAAATGGTCCCATTAAGCCAGTTTTTAACCCGATAACAGCATTTTTAGCTTTAATTCCACTTTTTTTTCTAAAGCAATATCCATTCCAACGATAAAGCCACCCACATAAGCATTAGTATTAAAAAATTGGTTATGAATTGACATCATTTCAATAAAATCATCTTTTTCAGGATATATTTTTTTCAAAATTGGCAACATTGTATATAAATATCCCGTTGACATCATTCGTTCATAATTCCAACAAATCTGACTAGACCATAGCCATCTCCAATTAGTACGAAAAATATCTTTCTTGGTTATTAAAGGTTCGTTAATCTTCGTATTCTCCATTGTCATATTCGTTTTCCTCCTTTAAACTTTTTTTCTTGGTTGCAACATTTTCATTATTTTCAATTTGAGACGTTGCATCACGATTATAATAAATAAGTGCCATTGCAGCTCCGACCAAAGCTATCCCTAACATTGGAATCTTTAAATAAGCAGCGGCTACAAAACCAATTATAAAATAGGCAAGAAAACGTTTTGTAGGTAAAAATCTAAGTAAAATTGCTATTCCGACTACTGGTAAAATACCACCAGCTGTAGAAAGTCCTGTAGTCAACCATTGAGGTAATGCGTTTACAACTGATTTGACAAATTTACTGCCAACAATTAACATGATGAATACTGGAATCGCTCTTGATAATCCCCAAGGGAAAACACCATAAACTATATTATGAGCAACTTTTTTATCATTCCCCTGTTGAATATACTTATCAACTCGATGTAAGAAGAAAGTATTAATAAATCTGGCTAAAACATCTAATTGAACCATTAATAATCCTACCGGAACTGCTAGACCAATCGCAAAATCAATGCCTTTGTTAGTCATCACAGCATAAGCAGTTCCAATAATTGCACCTGTCATAAAGTCAGGCATACTTGCTCCACCATACGTGCCAACTCCTAAAACCATCAACTGTAATGTCGCACCTACAACTAATCCTGTTTTTAAATCACCCATAATTATTCCTGCTACAAATCCAATCAGCAAAGGATAATTACATAGAATTCCAACTGTTATTTGGTCAATAATCATCCAGAAAGCAAGCATCGTTAATAATAATATTTGCCACCATGCTATAGTCATTGAATATTACTTCCTTTCATATTCTTTTTATTAAATCCTCTCTGCTGTCGGATGGTACCATTTGATGAAAGATTTTAATTCCCCTTGAATTAAAATCGCGAAAAATTTTTTCGTCTTCACTTGTCAAAGCAACGCTCTTAAAAACCTGCTTTGCTTCAGCTGTCATTGAAAGATTGCCTACATTTATTTCAGAAAAGTTAACTCCAAAATTAATTAAGTTTTTAAGCATAAGCGGATCCTTAACTAATACTAAAACTCTCTGATCTGCATATAAATTTTTTTTAATTCGTTCAGCTGCTCCCGCAGAAGTCAATATACTCAGATGTACTCCTGCAGGTCGAGCAGTTCTTAACGCCAATTTTTGAATATTGTCCTTTACTATTCCGTCATCTACAACCATAATTCTGTCCAGATTTAATTCATGAGCCCACATTGTAGCCACTTGTCCATGAATCAAACGAGAATCAATTCTAACGTAAAACTTGCCTTTACTATTTTTATTTGATTCCTTATTTTTATTAGAAATTATCACTTCCTCAATCGGATCATTTGCATCAATTTCTTTTAAAAAACTTCGATTTTGTTTTAAAGCATCTGTTATTTCAGTTCCTGTTGCTAAAGTTAAAATCAAACTTAATGAAAGTCCTGCGAAAATTCGCACAAATCGATACTTTTGCTTAAAAATTAAAGCTGCATTCGCCGGAGTACCGTTAAAAATATCAGTAATTATCATAATGGATTCATCTTTAGGCACTTGCTCACAAATGTCTTGATAAGCTTTTACTACATCTTCAACACCCATCGGATCTTCAAAAGAAACTATTTTAAAATCACTTAGTTTCCCCGTAATTAGCTCACAATTATGCAGTGTTGCCGCTGCATAATTACCATGACTTGCAAAATGTACATAAATATCATCTCCCATTTTTATACTTAACGTGTTAACCTTAGGGACAACTAAATATTAGCATTCAATTATTGTAAAATCAATAAATATATAAAACAAAATAAGCACGATAGATTCCTTTAATACCAGCATTAATCCAAAAAAGATTGTTTAACAAAATCTGAAAATCAATATACTAATTTAATGATTAATAATAGCAATTTAAAACTTAACGTGTTAATATAATAAAAGAAAATTAGGAAGTGAAATAAATGACTTTACAAAGAATTACAGACTATGAAAATCTTGGTATTGGACTATTTATTCATTGGGGACTTTATTCTCAACTTGGTATGGGTGAATGGACTGAATTATTGCACAAAAGAGATAAAAAATCCTACGAAAAATTAAAAGAGTCCTTTACTGCTGAGGAATTCAATCCTAAAGAAATTGTTAATACTGCTAAAAAGCTTGGTGCTAAATACATTGTTTTAACAACAAAACATCATGAAGGATTTTATTTATATGACACAAAAGGATTAAGTAACTTTGATGCATTGCACTCACCTGCCAAGAGAGACTTAATTCGCGAATTCATTGAAGCATGCAATGATGCAAAGATAAAACCATTTCTTTATGTAGCAACCTATGATTGGCACTCTGAATTATATGAAAAAGATTTTAATAAGTATCTGGATTACCTTCAAAGTTCAGTCGAAATTCTATGTAAAAATTATGGAAAAATTGGTGGGTTTTGGTTTGATGGTAACTGGAATAAAAAAGAAGCTGATTGGCATTTAAATGACCTCTACGGCATGATTCGACACTATCAACCTAATGCTATAATTATTAATAATACTGGGCTTAAAAATCGTGGTAAAGTAAGTAATCCAGAAATCGATGCTGTTACTTATGAGCGCGGTTTTCCCCCAAAAATTAATCATAGTGGGCAAAAAAAATATGTTGCCGGGGAAATGTCTTTAACACTTAATAAACATTGGGGAATAGCACTCAATGATTTAGATTACAAGGCTCCGCGAGAGATCATAGAAAGTATTGCACATGCTAGACAGGTTGGAGCAAATATTCTCATTAATGTTGGCCTAACAGGAACTGGTAAAATACCAGCACTATGCGAAAATTATTTAATTTTAATTGGTAAGTGGACGTCAATGGTTGGTAATGTGTTATATTATGGTAAGATTGTTGATGTAAAGGCAAGACACCCTAAAGATTTCGCACTCAAAATGAATGACAGTCTTTATCTGTTTATTTTTGATCTTCAAATTCGAGGAAATGAAAATGTTGTTTTAGGTGGTGAAAAATCCAGCACACGAATTTTCGATAATATAAATAAGAAAATCAATAAAATAACCTGGCTGGATAATAATGAAACCTTAAAGTTTTCTCAAAACATTTCACATCAAACATTAGCTGTAGATGCCTCTGGGTTTGATTATGGAACAAATTGGGTCGTTAGAGTTGCCAAACTAACTTAAATTTTTATTAGGTGAGGAAACTAAATGTTGGTGGCAAAATATAAAG
This sequence comes from Liquorilactobacillus ghanensis DSM 18630, assembly GCF_001435235.1. Classification (GTDB taxonomy): domain Bacteria; phylum Bacillota; class Bacilli; order Lactobacillales; family Lactobacillaceae; genus Liquorilactobacillus; species Liquorilactobacillus ghanensis. The sequence continues at coordinate 195,237 of NZ_AZGB01000009.1, forward strand.
AAATTTCTGAAATTTTAGTTGAAGAATTAAAAAAAGGTCAATTAAGACCAGGTGATCGTTTTTATAGTGAAGCTGAATTAAAAAAAAGATTTAACGTCAGCTCAACAACAGCAGTGAAAGTATTAAATTACCTCGAAAGTAAAAACATAGTAACTAGAGTCCAAGGGAAAGGAACTTTTGTTGCTAAAGAAAGTCATAAAAACATTGTCTTACTAACCGATTTAAATTTAGCAAATGGGAAACCGGAAAATGTCAAAGTACTATCTGTAAAAATTGATAATAATTCAAAAATTAAAAAAATTATGTCACTAAAAGCTGATGATAACTACGTTAAAATTAGAAGATTACGTTTTTTTAGTGAAAAAGTAGTGCAGTACTCAATTAGTTTTATTAATCAAAACTTTATTGATTTAAGCTTAATAAACAAATTGGAAGCTTTTACTTCAATATATCAAAGAATACGAAACGATAGCGGCATTGACCCTTATTTGTTAATTTATTCGCAAAAAACGGTTGGAAAAATTGTTGAAGACGAGGATATCTTAAAATACTTTCCAGATCAAAAATCACCTTCTACTTTCATTAAACAAGAACGATCGACCTATCTTCCTTTTGCCCAATCTGCACTTTTAGAATATACAATTAGTTATAAGCTACCTGAATTTTGGGGAATCCAAGTTGATGCATCAACACTTTCTAATAATACTAAACTTTAGATCTACAAATATTTATTATAAAAAACGGTCGTGATTAATCGAAATAATGACTAATTCCGGCCGTTTTAATTTGCATTTCTCTAAAGTTAAATATGACCCACTGAGGGTACTATGAAAACTGCATTTACATTCTTTTAAAGTTAGATACGATTCATTCTTAATAAATAAAAACAATTACCAGCTACTTAATAGTATAATAGAACTTATTTAATCTACCGAGACGTAATTAGTTTCTTACTAAATATCTCCTTAGAATCCCCGTTAGCTAATATCTCTTCCACGGAAATGCTTTTAACCTTTGCGGTAATACTGTTACCTCTTTTATTTAACTCCTTTGCTAGGGAAAAAGCTCTTTCTCGCTGTAATCCTTGCGCAACAGTAATATGTGGGATATATTTTTTACTTTTCAGTTCATACGAAGAAAATAGCTCATTATCATAAAGTCTTCGGTGAAGTTCCCTTATATCACGCTCATTTTTCCCAATTTCTAACCAAACATACCCATTTTTATAATCACCAGATACTCTAGAAATATCAATCGAAAACGATGACATATTCTGACTAGTTTTACAAAGCACATCAAATATTAAGCTATTCTGTAAAGTACTTTTAAATGGAAAAACTAAAGAAATATGCGGTCTTATGTGCATATATAGCGAATCATACTTTTGTCGAATTTCCTGCACTAGCTTTATATTATCAAATTCAGGAAATATTAGAATTGAACGCTCCAACTACCTCACCTCTGTATAATAATTAATTAGTTCCGAAGGATTTATTAACAATGGTACCTTCACACTTGACTTACACCTTTCAGAAATACTAATAATACTATTGACTAAATAAAATGAACTAACATTCAAAAAAATAATCTTTGGTGTTTTGTCAATAACTTTCTTCTCCTCTACATCAATATCTGCAGAACTTGATTTACATTCCTCTAAAGTTAAATATGATCAGCATCCCTTGAAAATAGCATAAGATCAGTACTTCTTGCCACGCTTTCTGTCTATCACATTTTTTCGTCTCCACATTTATATAGTACTTTTTTCTATATCTACTTTCAAAACTGTCAACATAGGGTTTTTAACATCTGTCGCGGTAATAATGCACTATGACAGGTCGACAGACCTATTATCTTAAAAAAATTAGAAGTAGCTGCTGATGTATCCATTCCAATGAATTGTTTTGTCAACCAATTTTTATTTCTGTTTTTAAAGATAATTACAGAGTCTTTATCATCTCTAATCCAGTTATTGAATTCTACTGTTAATTTTTGGAGTTGAGATTTTGTCAATTCACCCTCAAAAACTGAAGGCATTATTTTGCTCACCCAAAATTACAGTACTGCGCGAAAATTTTGCCTGCGGGAAATAGACTGATAGTGTTTTTCTTATATAGCTGATTAAAGATGTCTGCGTCAACAGGTGATAAGCCAGATTTAAGTAGATATAAAAACGCAGCATGATAATCTATGTTTAATTTTACAGGGTCATGTTGTTGTGAAATAAACTTCAATCGAATAGAAAATTTCATAACTTTAATATCGCCTCCTTAATATAAATTTATTATATAATCATGTTTTAATTTTATCATAAAATATCCTCGCTAAGTATTACCTTAAAGTGAAAAAATTATTTAAAACATTGTCTTTCGAATTCTAATTAGGCACAAAAATAGCCCTGATTTGCTAAAATCATCAGAGCTATTTTCAATAATTATCTATTGAATTTTCTTCGATATAGTACAACTACCAAGCATTGTAAAGCAACTAACACTATAGCTACAATAATATCGTATTTGATTAATGTTTTTTGCCACGGTAATTTCAAACTATCACCTTTTTGATAATTTTTATATGCGCTACTATTAACCACTGTATACAAAATATTATGCGAAGCATTTCTCATAGCCTTAACAGTACCTGATTTTTTAGTATTCACAATTGCTGATCCACTTTCACCAGTGGTTGAGAGCATGAGATCATTGCCGTTTTTAATTGCATTATTACCACTCATATACCCATATCCACCAAAATAATCAGTTTCAACCATCCCATGAAATCCCCATTCTCCACGAAGTACTTTTTGCAACAATACATCATTTGCGCCACTCCATTTATCTCCAATATAATTAAATGATGACATTGCTGCTGATGCTTTTCCATCTTTAACCGCAATTTCAAATGGTTTTAGATAGATTTCACGAATTGCTTGTTCAGAAGACCATGTTAACAATTTATTAAGACGATTTGTTTCTTGATCATTCATTGCAAAATGTTTCATATATGCATAAACACCATAATGTTTTGCTCCAAGAATTTCATTAGCGGCCATATCACCAGACAAGGTACTGTCTTCAGAATAGTACTCAAAGTTCCTTCCTGCTAAAGCATTACGATGAATATTCATTGCTGGACCATACCAACCTGAAACTCCTAGTTCATTCCCCTGTTTCCCCATTACCTTGCCACGACTATTTGCAAGTTTCGTATTCCACGTAGCTGCAATCATTGTCGCTACCGGGAATGTCGTTGCTTTAATAGGGATAATAAAACTGGTAAAACCAGAAGGTCCATCAAAATCATAGGTATGAGCCTTTTTAATCGATCCAATAGAAACTGTTTGATACCCTCCATAAGTTATTAATCTATTCATGTCTTTAATAGATAATTGATCTAACAGTTTATCCCAATTCTTGTCATTATAACTTTTTCCTCGAAGATCTGCTAATTCAAGAGAACCTTTTTTACCTGTAACAGGCATCTTTTCATTAGTACCATTGTCTTTCGCAGTAGATAAAGCAACCAAATTTGATTTTTGTTTGTTAGTTAACTTTTCTGTTTTAGGTGCAGCTGTAGCTTGTTTATAATTAGCAAAATTATCTTTGCGGCTTAAATAATTAACATCACCACTAGCATCCGCAAATTTATTTGTTGCTACTTTTTTATCAGAAGATCTTTTATTATTCTTATTATACACAACAGTTTGCGCCACATTATAATCTTTTGAGTCTAATACTTTATGTGAATTTTCCTTGATTTGAATTTGATAATCACCTTGATCTAAAACATAAGCGCCACCATTTTTTTCACTATATGATGACATATCAGAGCGTTTAAGCTTAAAATTCAAAGTTTGACTAGCACCCGGCTGTAATTTTTTAGTCTTCTTGAAACTCAATAAATTAGTCGCTGCCTTTTCGGTATCATTATTATTATATGGAGCTGTATAGTAAGCTTGAACTACATCTTTACCCGCAGTTTTCCCAGTGTTTTTAACCGTTACGGTAAATTTTATACTTCCATCCATTGATTGTTTTAAATTACTCATCTTCTGTGTAAAAGTAGTGTAACTCATACCATAGCCAAATGGATACTGCACAGCCTGTTCATATCCTTTTTCGTTACCTTTATAATACGTTTCATAAAATTTATACCCTACATAAATATTCTCAGAGTAATTTACAAAACTATACTTTCCGTTTGAATACTTAAAGTCTCCAAAATTATTAAAAGATGGTGAATTTTTTATATTATATGCATAAGTATCAACGGTACGTCCTGACGGATTAACTTTTCCTCGCAAAACTTGACCCAGAGCTGAAAAACCTTTTTCCCCCGGTCCTGCCATCCACAAGGCACTTTTTATATGATCATACTTATTCAGCCAGCCAAGTTCCATTGGATTTGCAGAATTAACTAAAACAATTACATTCTTAAAATTTGAATTAACCATTTTTAACATATCACGCTCTGATTTGGTTAATTGTAGGTATGTATCACCTTTTTTAAAATCCCCCTTATTTCCCTTGTACGTAACTCCTTTAGCCTTAACGTCTTTAGGTAAATCTGCTCCTTCTCCCCCTGGGCGTGCGATTACAACTAAAGCGGTATTTGAAAATGCCTTTGAATTGGCTATTAGTTTTTTAGAATATTGACTACGCGCAGGTTCTGGCAGTGTCCAGTCTTGAGCCATCATTGAAAGTGTTGGTCGCTTAGTCCTATACTTGGTATAGAATTTGTTTAAAGAATTATTAGTTTTAAACCCCGATGATTTCAAGCCTTGATAAATATTAACTGAATTAGCAGAAGCTGAACCCCCAGATCCAGTGCCACCATAAATTGGATTAGTAGATGCCCATCCAAAAACATTAATATTTTTTTGGCTTTTAAGTGGCAAGTAATTATTTGTGTTTTTTAATAAAACAGTTCCTTCTTCACTAATATCTTGTGCAACATTATCACCTTGCTTAAGAGTTGCTTCACTTACTGACCCCATCCTTGCGTAATTCAAATTAATTAAGCTTGATAGCGGTTCCAAAAGAACGATATTTAAAGTTAAAACTATCGCCACTAAAAGAATAATACCAGATTCCCATTTTAACCAAAATTTAAATTGGGGATCGCGCTTTCTAAATACAATCAACAAAATTATAATTACTACTAATAGTAGTAATATGGGAATAAGATACTTAGCAACTTTATTCACGGTCACCATAATATCTGCCATTGTAACTACTCCGCCAGAAAGTAATCCGTGTAAATACCAACCTCCACCACCAATTATCACTATTGCTATAATAAGAGAAATAATAAGACCACGATGTTTTTTCATTTTTTCTTGTCCTTCCCTATAAATTGTAAATGTAACTGCTTACTTTTTTATTTTAAGCAAAAAACAATAAACTTTGGTGCTTTTTTCATAACCTGTCGTTTTTGCTTCACACTTTGTCCTTAATATTATCTAATAACTAAAATTCGCTTAATTAAAACCATAAACTTTTCGCGCTATACGATAAATACTCATCGCTGTTTTTCTTCCAACTTCTCCTGGTAAATTAACACCAATTCCAAATACCCGATGTCGCATTTTTTTATACAACACTTCATCTTTCCGCTTAATAAAATTCCAGAGAGATTTTTTAAGTTGTAAACTTCGTAAGGAATTCTCTTTTAGTAAAAGTATTGATGAAATTGTTGTTATAATTTCAACATATCTCCCCATGTATTTTCCAACAGAAGTATCAGGATCCACATTGTCCGTATAGAAATTTATCATTTGCCGATTAATAGCCAATTGTTGATCAATTTTACCAATCATTACTTGCTCATTAACCGATTGATCTTCACGCCCAATAAAATAGTGATATAAATTCAGATCAAGGTAATATATTTTTTTTACATAAATTAAAGGCTCAAATACATAAATATTATCAACGTAAAAACTATGTTGTGGCAATTTCAATTTGGCTTTATTCTTTAAAATATCAGTTCTATAAATAACCGAATGCATTAAAAGATATTTACCAACCGAAAAATGTAAATTGTCCCATGATAATATTTGATTAGTTGGAATCCTAGGATAATTAATAATTTTTTTATGCTTACTTCCTTGTTTGTCATAAATATAATTACTGATTATCATATCGATACTTTTTATCCTTGAAATATTAGATCGAAGAAAATTTAATACTTGATGCAAAGCTTGAATATCAAGCCAATCATCACTATCAACTATTTTTACATATGTTGCCACTACTTTTTTTAACCCATTGTTAATGGCCTCTCCATGCCCACCATTTTTTTGGTGAATTGCAGTTACAATTTGTGGAAATTCTTTTGCATACCAATCAATTATTTTTCCAGTTTTATCAATCGAACCATCATCTACCAAGATAATTTGAATTTCATTACCACCTAAAATAAGCGAATTAATGCAACGTTCCATAAAATCTTCTGCATTATAACAAGGAACAATGACACTTAATAATTTCATATTCTCCCCTACTTCATAATCACAAATTTCATCATTGGATAATTAATAACAACTTGGACGATAATATTAACAATATTTGCCACTGTTGGTGCCCATCCCCCCATAATTGGTGCTAACTGTTTAATAACATAGGGTGGCAACCAGACTGATATAATTCCAGCAACTATAACTGTTAAAACATACCAAAAAATAACTTTACGAATTTGGACGGTTGCACCAAAAACTACTTTGCGTTGAACGAAAAAATTAACAAATTGTGCGCAAATATATGCCAGTAAAAAACTCAAAAAACCACCTAAACCGCCTTGAGCAGTACCATAATCAAAAATCCACCAATGAAAATATCCATCTACTTTTTTGAATAAAAGCCCTGTACTTATCCATAACATTAAAAAATTTGTAATAGTTGCAACATTACTCATAATATTAAATACTATAAATTCATATAAATCTGGATGGTTATTTTTGAATTTTTTTACTGCACTCACAATATTTGTCACATACATCACCTTCCTAAATAGTCGTATTTTTAATCCTTTTTCTATTTATACGAAATTCCTGTAATAATTTTTTCAATCCATGCCAAAAATGACCGTTAACCATCTCTAAAATTCCATCAACCATCTGGGAACTAATTGTTCCATTAGTCATTTTACTAATTGCACGAAACGGCATATTATAAATAAATAAAATATTTAAATCTGGTTTTCCTTTGTTCTCGCTTCTTTTTAGTAATTTTTTTAAAAATTTGCTTATAATTCTAGCAATCCAATTTTTAGCATATTTCATTTCTGAAATTGTATTGTTTTGTCTTAACATTAAAAAACCTGTATTATTTTCTTTACTAACCTCTTTACCGTAAAGATCACTAAAATCTGTTAATGTTATCTCAGAAATTCTATGTGAAAAATATTTAGGAAATAATAGTGCTTGATTTTGAGCCTTCGTACCATCAACATGAATTTCTGTAAAAAGTCGAATATCGTTAACATTGCCACAGATATAGATCTGATAGATTCCATCTTCTATCGCAAAAGTATGTGAATCAGTATTATAGTATCTAAATGTTTTATCATCAAAATAAATTGTAACTTCACGTGATTCACCAGAATTTAAATATACTTTAGCAAATCCTTTCAATTCCTTTGCTGGTCTAATAAGAGATGAATTTTTATTACCGACATACAATTGAACAATTTCTGAACCAGCAACTGCCCCCGTATTTGTAATTGTTAAACTAACTTTTTCTTGATCGACTTTTAAATTTTCATAGCTAAAAGTTGTGTAACTTAAACCATATCCAAATGGGAAACGGACCTTTTTATTAATAGTGTTATAGTAACGATATCCAACAAATGGTCCTTCTTTGTAAAAGGAATCTTTACCCTTAGCAGGGAATTCATTAGCAAATGGCGTATCGATATATTTCATCGGATAAGTTTCAGCTAACTTACCTGAAGGATTATGCTTGCCTGTTAAAACATCAAGCATTGCACTTGCTCCAGCTTCACCGCCTAAGTATCCATGAACTAAAGCTGTAGCTTGATCTGCCCATGGCATTTCAACTGGGGAACCTGCAGACAAAACTATTACAATAGGAGTAGTCGTTTTAAATAGCTCAGCTAATAAACTCTCTTGTGCACCAGGAAGCCGCATATTCTGTCGGTCCGCTCCCTCACTTTCAGAAATTTCATCTAAACCAACACAAACGATTGCTACGTCACTTTTTTCAGCTAATTTAATTGCTTCATTTCTTAATTGTTCTTTATCACTTTGTTTATTAGCACGTGTATATCCTTGTGCAAAGCCAATTGTTGTTAGCGGATAATTCTTAATACACTCAGTAATTGTTTCCAAATTTTTGGTATTAACTAATGAAGAACCCGCCCCTTGATAACGTGGTCTTTGTGCAAAATCCCCAATTAAAGCAACTTTGCTTTCCTTATTTAAGGGCAAAACTCCATTATCATTTTTTAGTAGTACAATACTTTCTACTGCAGCATCATGAGCAACTTGATGTTGGTGACGCCAATTAATTACTTGTTTTTGTTTATCAGTAGCTGTAGATTCTAAAATAACAGATAATAGCTCATCAACACGTTTATCAATAACTTCTTCCTTTAATTTGCCACTATTAACAGCATTGATTAATTCTAGAGGACCATTAATTCCAAGGGTAGGCATTGCTAAATTACTTCCATTAATAACTCCTGCAACATGATCATTGTCTCCTCCCCAATCCGTCACAACAAATCCATCAAATTTCCATTCATTGCGTAAAATCTGTTTTAAAAGATAATGATTTTCATTAGCATAAACTCCATTAACTTGATTATATGATGACATGATAACCTTTGGATTTCCTTCTTTTATAGCAATCTCAAAGTTTGTAGTATATAATTCCCTTAACGTTCGCTCATCAATTACAGAATTAGATGCCATCCTTCTATATTCCTGATTATTGGCGGCAAAATGTTTAGGACTAGCGAATGTCCCAGTACTTTGAATTCCTCGAATAATTGCAGCACCTAATTTCCCAGTTAAATATGGATCTTCACTATAATATTCAAAATTACGTCCGCCTAATGGGTTCCTTTTAATATTTAGACCTGGTCCCAGTATTACCTGCACACCTAAACTTTTCGCTTCATTTCCTAATGCAACTCCTACTTCGCCAATAATTTCGGGATCCCAACTATTAGCAAGAGTTGCTGCAGTTGGAAAACATGTTGCTGGTTCACTCGCATTTAACCCCAAATGATCCGTCGCTCCCGACTGCTTTCTTAATCCATGTGGTCCATCTGATAAAAATATGCTAGGGATTAAACCACCAACTGCAAGAGTTTCCCAAGTAGTCTTCCCTGACAGGAGTCCTGCTTTTTGTTCTAATGATAATTTACTGATTAAGTCTGTATTTTTTAACATAATTCTTCACCACCAATTTTAAATTACCAAAAATGCAAGCGCTTAGAAATGAAACTATCATAATTTGACTATTTTAATGCATAATCTGTAAAAACAAATTATAAATATATTCATTTAAAGGCAACATAAAAACATTATTCAATCATAAATTGCTGATTTCATGTAATTCTTTACGTGCATTGGGAAAATATTTTTTTATAGTAGATTATTTTTACTTTATAGAATTTTAATTTAGTAAACATTATTTTAGAAAAAATTTATATTGATCATATCAATAAAATTAAATTTCTTACAACAAGTGCACAATAAAAAAGTCAATAATTATCAAAAAAGCTGCATGAATTATTAAAATATGTATAATTCAGTCTTTAACAAATTTTTTTAAGTTGCTATAATAATTTTATACAACACTACTTGGGAGGCAGATTAAACATGCGAATTGCAATTGTTGATGATAAAAAAGAAGTGCAACAACAGTTGGGAGAATTTCTAAAAAAATATGGTGCAGAACAACAAGTATCGATTGATGTTGCTTTCTTTTCCAATGGATTAGAAATAGTAGATAGTTACCGTTCCAATTTTGATGTAATCTACCTCGATGTACAGATGCCTATCATGGACGGAATGACTGCCGCAAAAAAAATACGTCAAAATGATGAAAATGTTATAATAGTGTTTTTAACTAATTATGTTCAATGGGCAGTAGAAGGCTATTCTGTCAATGCTTTTGATTTTATTTTGAAACCGCTATCTTATTTTAGTTTTGCTGAGCACTTTAAAAAAATTCAACATAAAATTGCAGAAAACAGCAAATCTATTTTAATCAAAGAAAAAAATGGGATAAGTCGAATTTTCCTAGATAGTCTTTACTTCATAGAAAGTGAAGGTCATTACCTAATATTTCACACTACTGAAAGAGATATAGAGACTATGGGGCCAATGAAGAGAATTGAAAGCAAATTAGAATCAGAAAATTTTTTTCGTTGTAATAATGGCTATTTAATAAATTTAAATCATGTTAAAAATTTTACTAATAACATCGTTCAAGTTGGCAAATATAAGTTGCAAATTAGTCGACCGCGAAAAAAATTGTTTATTCAAGCACTTACTAATTATTTAGGAAGGGTAGGAGGACATTAAGATGAGCACTATTTTGCCTAATATTCCTCGTGCTTTTACAGGTTTTGCTGAAGTTTTAGCTGTTTTTTTAATGATAATTCAACTTCCGACAAGTAAAAGAAAAGATCTTTGGGCTATTAAATTAATATTACTTAGCATAGGACAAATATTTTTTCAACTTTTAGCCGGAAAATTACCTTTATGGATGTGGATACCTGGAATGTTACTTAATATTTGCTATATGTTTTTCACACTACGGCTAATAGAAAAAGTTCCCTTCCAAATTTCTTTTTACCATCTTTGTAAAGCTTTTATTTTGGCAGAATTTTGGGCTTCTATTACTTGGCAACTATTTTGTTGGCTAATTTTACCATTTACAAAGCTTCGAACAATCGAAACTTTTTTCGTAGTAACAAGTTATGTATTTTTATTTCTGTTTTTCTACCGTATGGAAAAACGTCCAAATTATCGTTATTCACTTAATAACGTCTCTTTACGAGATTCTTACAGTGCGGCTATTACTGCTGCTATTATTTTTTTCATCAGTAATTTAGGATTTATTCTTAATGGAACTTTTTTTAATTTGGGTGATTCACTTACAATTTTTATACTACGCACTTCAATTGATATTTGTGGTGTTCTTCTGCTTTCTTTACAGGAAAATCAGCGTTATGAAATTTTCTTAAATCAGGATCTAACTGAAATGAACAATATGTTTCAATCTCAATATGAACAATATCAAACATTTCGTGAAAATACAGAATTGGTTAATCAGCGATTCCATGATTTAAAACATCAACTTGCAATAATTTCGCTTGAAGAAAATATCGATAAACGAATTAAGTACGCGCATCAAATTGAAAAAGACATTCAACAATATAAAGCCTACGTCAAAACTGGAAACCCAATTGCTGATGTAATTTTGACTCATAAAAATTTTCAATGTATCAAAAATAAGATTACTTTTACTTGCATTGCTAATGGAAAATTACTAAATCGGATTGACACTATGGATCTCTGTAGTTTATTAGGAAACGCGCTAGATAATGCTATCGAATCAAGTTTACAGCTTGTAGAAGAAGAAAAAAGATTAATCAATGTCCGACTGAACAAACAATCTGGTTTTATCATTTTTTGCGTTGAAAATTACACAGAGAATATTATCCAAACAACTGAAGGATTACCACACTCAACTAAAAAAAATAGCAAAAACCATGGCTATGGTTTAAGAAGTATTAACTATATTGCTCAAAAATATAACGGGAAAATGATAATCAATCTGAAAGAAAATTGGTTCACTCTAAAAGTTTTATTACCTTTAAAAGAATAATAAAGTTATCAAATGCTTAAAGTGATTAATCATCTTCGATTTAATTAGATTAAAAAAACTTTACACACGCAATCAATCATATCTAAAACTCTGACTCAGATCTAACGATCATCTGTACTATCAACCACAACCTTACTTTGGGCATAAAAAAGGTACCAAAATTGTCATACAATTTCGGCACCTCTTACCTTAAGATCTTTGGCAATGAATCATTATCAATTTAACGTGCAGCAGTATATTCAATTGCCATATTTAGTCAAAATTAATTATTCAATAAACTCAATGGCATCCAACGTGAATTTCCCATCGGTAACCATTACTGTAACCTGATGTTTTCCCGCCAATAATCCAATAATTCGCGTGTTTTCACTGCGATCACTTCCACTCTGAGGATGATAATTCCAGTTAATAACTTGATGATCGATCGTAATTTGCAAACTTGATGTTGTGTTTTGCTTACCAATTAATGAGAACCCCGTTCCTACAAAGCAGAAACTCAGTATCGGTGTCTTTTCAGCATCAGCTGTCCCATACGAAAGAGTACGATTCCACTTTGTATTGTCCAAACCGCAGACATGCAACCAATTTCCAGTGTATACTAAGCGATCGTCAAGATTATCCAAACGTTCACTGATCAACGCTGTGTCACGATTAACCCTTTTAACTTCAATCCAATTAATTCTAGTGTGGAAATAACCACTACCAAGTTTAACTCGACCACTAAAGTGCGGATTGCCAGTATCTACGAAATCAATAATGTGCTGATTATCAACACTGGCAGTTAAATGATTGCCTTCAGCTTGAAAGATTAACTGATGGTCAATGCTTAAATCAAAATTATCAATATAGGTTAATTTCACAATTTGATCTTCTTTAATAAGCTGGCACGATCCGTCCGAAAAAATTTTAAAAACATATGGTGCGCTTTCTAACCGACCCTTCACATCAGTAAGCTCCCGAAGCCCAATGCCAAAATAGTTCCCAGTTGGGCTATTTTGTTGAGTGTGATTGTCAAACTTAACCGAAACCATTACTGCATAATCAGTCCAATGATCATCCCCAAATGTCAGATTAGGAGCGTAAGAATACTCCCAGTCCAAAGCACGCTGCTTTTCAGAAATCATTTGCTGCAAAAAATTACGATCATTTTCACGCACTACTTCAAATGCTCCGCCTTGATCAGTCATATATCGTGGCGTGCCACCTCGACTCATAAGATAATCACTGGAGTAATCAGCATAGGAAAAATCATCCATATACAGCATGTCGCCAGTTCCCTTTAAAACTTTATCAGTACAAGGTGCCGCCAACCGATGATAGACAACTTCCTGATCATTTCGTAGTCTGAGAGTTGTTGCAGTCACAATTGAGTGCGGATAAACCAAAATATCAGCTTTTCCATCAATTGGTTGGATCGTCTCACGAATTCTCTTCATCCGACTATCATAGCCGTCTTCAACTGACTTTGGTCCAATACTTTCCCACACATCTAATTGCTGAGATTGATTCACAGCCACATTCTGAATCGTTACATGATACATTCGAGGTTGTGCACTGTCATTCACAAAAATTACTGAATAATTTTGTTTATCCGGTGCCATCAAGGTCAGATAACTAGGTGCTTCTTGGTTATGATCAAGATTCTCAGTTCCACCTACACCGCTATCGCAGGCACTTGTTAAATAGCGCCAAGCACCTTCATCATCCCACCCAGCCTTGGCAAAATCACTAAAATGCTTCATGCATTGCAAACCAACGTTATCTACTTCAAAAAAACCAGACCACGGACGACTGGCGGCAATTAATTCTTTATGACTGTAATTAACTCCCGGATAATAGGCAGAAACTGCCGGCTGGAACAAATACAGACTCCGTCGGGATTTAACATAACTCTTGATAAGCCGATTTGCGATGTCCAACCCACTTTGAGTACCACCAATTCCTTCACCATTACTGGCGTGAACGCGATATTTGCCATTAGTCATTGGAGCAATTCCTTCACTGTACCAAACCTCGTGTTGATATTCATCGGCTAATTTGGTAAATGACTGAGTTGCGCTATCGTCAGTATTATAATGAAAACCAACCGCCGGCACTTTCACGCGAAGGTCCTGATCAGCTACCATCTGATCTCCAAAATCACGTTCATAATTCTGATCGGCTGCGATAAGTTTAATGTCATTGTATTTTTCAACTGGAAAGCCCTCTGGAAATTCAGATTTATCAGTCTTCAATCGGGTGGCAAACCACTTGATCCAGCGATACATCGGGTGTTTAGTTTCGTTACGATCCGGATCTACATAATCGATTAAATAACCATATGTTTCGTAAGCCGCGATAATTGTTTTTTTATACCATTGATACATCGGCTCGTAGGCAGCTTCGAGCACATCCTGATCAGGATTATCGGTTTTAACATTAGCCCATAATTTTCGCAAAAAACCCGGTTCACCCCATCGTAAAATAGCTGTTTTCAATGTCGGCTGCAGCTGCCTAGCATCAGCAATCAATTGAAAACCAGCCCCTCGACAGACATTTGCGGCTTCATCAGCTGTTCGCATGGTGGCTGGCTCAGTCCCAGACGATGTATTGGCATCAATTCCCATTTCAACCTTCAGCATTCGCATTAATGGATGCGCTCCGCCAAATAAAATCGTTAAAATTTGTTGATAGCTTTCTGGATGTTCCCATTTGTAATCAAGTAACAATCTTGAAGAATTGTTACAGCTGATATAGCCAAATCCTTTGAATGTATTAGCATTCATAGCATTCAAATCTAATTTTTCTCCATCAATAATAAAACTTGTCTTGTTCATTATTATCCTCCGAATTCAAAAAAAGGCTTGGTCTACCAACAACACAGTAAACTTCAACCTTTTCTCATCCTCATTATTGACCTGCTTTATAATCGCTTCTTAGATAAAAGGCTGTAGATTGCGGATAAAAAGTCCCTTTTTGTTTCAATATCGAACTTTTACTATTTATCTAAGTTCTGCTAGCAAATCGGCTTCATCATCATGAATTTCATGACCTTACCTATGATATCAGCCAAGTACGATTTAATATAAAAGAATCAGGAAACTGCTTGTGTTTTAATTTTTTTAAAATACCATTTTCATTCAGGGTAAACGTCCATGTTTGTTTTTTTGAATCTAAATTTACAAAGTCATTGAATAGCCTTGTAAATTAAAGCAAACAATCTGATCATCACTTACATCGTAGGTGGTCGAATAGTCGGCAATACTCTCTTTTGGTAATGTCAATAAATATACGTTACGATTTAGAATAGTCATAGAAGCCAAAAAAGTTTAACTACTTTTTATTAGCATCCGTATGGAAAGGTTATATTTAGTTAACACCTTTGCGCAATCACTTTTTGACTAAAAAGATTTAATTTTATGGAGAAAGTGCAATTCCCCTTCTATACAAACTTCTTGATATTTTCAAAAATCAGAACTGGATGGACACGTGAACTGAATGATTATAACCGAAGTATATATCTTCGATCATAGCTTTTTCTAAGTAATTTTAATATTCTAGAATTCAGAAAAAGCAGTCCTAACTTCATGGTCACTAAACGCAATAGTCAACCGATTACCGTTCAATTTAACATCTGGAATAATTAATTTACCATCATCACCGATGCTTTCTAGTTCACGATCCCCAAGATAAAGTGAAACCAAGGTATATTGACCAGGTTGCAAAATTCCGGTTTGCATTGGTATCTTAGTTTTTGGGAAATACAAATTAGTGTTTGGTTCAGGAACCGAAAGCTGAGCAGTTAACTCCTTTGATAAGCCAACAATCCCCGTAATACCGACTTCAGTTTTGTAGAAAACAGCATTATCCACACCGCTTTGGAACTCTTGTTGATAAGCCTTACCATAATCAGGTGCTGAGAAGCTTCCTTCAGCTAAATGCAAGGTCCGTTTAGTATTAATTTGGTGAACCCGAACATGCCATGGCATTGCTGGTACAATATAGTTCTTAATCCTAACATCACTCCACGGTTTCCACTCAGAGTACACATAATTATCATGAATTGCATAGTCATCATACTTAAAAGCTGTTCGCCAGAAATAATCACTTTCCGAAACTGCTAACGTATTGTCAAACGCACACTGCTTCAACAAAGTTCTAGCTTTAGCTGTACTAAAACCAAAAGTAGTTGAGTAAACATACTTTTCGTATTTATCTTCACCATGAGCGTGTTCGTGTGAATGCTGGCCTGCAGTAAATGATTGAACTTCTAAGCCATTTTGACTATGTGCAATTAGCATTCTTGGTTCAGATTGCTTTTTAAGGGATACAAACTTAAAGTCATCACTTTCCTTAGTTGTCCAGAACAAATCATCATCTGGTAAGGCAAAGAAAATAAACGTTTTGAGAGCCCAATATGCTGATGCGGGACCATTATATCCTTCTGCAAAATTCATATTTGGATACGCATAACCAATTGGAATTAGACCATCACTTTGAAAAATATTTTGTTTGAACCACCAACGTAGATTATTTAATAACAAATGTTTAATGTCACCAAGAGTATAACCTTCTGGAAGACTAATATGTGCATATGCACAAGCTGCCCAGAAAGCTGACTGAGCAAATCGATAATCCAAACTGCGACCATAAGGTAATGCAGCTCCATCGGCTGCAAACCAATTAGCATAGCTTGGCACAAATGCTTTAGCACGTTCTTTAAGTAATCTGGATTGTTCATTATCTGTATGAGCTAAACCAACTGTTAGAATAGTAAAGAACTGGTAGGCAAATGGAATATAGTTATCAATTTGATTAACATAACCATCGTACGACCATCCATTGCCTAAATATTGTTTGTTAGTAATTGCGTAATCTTTGGTAATTAATTCCGAATTATCCATATATCCTGAATCGGTAATGAATTGATTAACCATTGCCCGGAAAAACAGCCAATTAGTCTTGGGAATTGTTTTATGATTAACCTGATCCATCCACTTAACGATAGTTTTCTGCTTGGGAACCGATAAAGTATCCCAAAAGGTTGCTTTGGTTTCATATAGAAAAGCCGTTAAAGCCCCCATTTCAACAAAAACCTGATCGTAGTCACCAAGATCACTCCCCCAGTAATCAGGAGATTGTGGATCGGTACCTGCAAGAATTCCTTGAGTTGTCAACTCATACCATCCGGGCCATTCGTAAATCCGTTTTTTATCACTAAAAAAAGGTCCAAGTCCCCAAAGTAAACGCATAAAACCTTCCACTTCGGTTTTGTCTTGAATATAAACTGCCCCACTGTCGCTCATTCGGAAGCGTCCTTTTCGTTTTTGCTGACCCAACACACTCATTGCTGGAGTCAGAATATCGATTAAGGCAGCCTCTACATCTGCCTTGCTGCGCAATGGATTATCTTTAATTTGTTCGTTAAATAATTTTTGTTTCAATTAACATGCACCTCGTTCAACATTTTGTAAGCGTTTCTACAAGTTTAGAATACCCTTAATTTTAGTAAAAAGCTTCTGAAATAGATTGCAAACTAAACATGCACAAGTTTTCTTCCAAATTAAAAAAAAGGCCTGGTCTACCAATCACACAGTAAACTTCAACCTTTCTCATCCTCATTATTGACCTGCTTTATAATTCAATGGCAATTTATTCCAACGTTTTCTTAGATAAAAGGCTGCTGCTTTGGGTTGGCGATCACGAGTAAAGAGTCCCTTCTTGTTCCCATTAACTCGCATGTTACCTTCAACAGTTTGAAAGTCAGCAAGGTTCCACGGCTGCTCTCCACGAATAAAATCGTAAGAATCAAATACTCGGTTGAACATTTCTAATAATTCAATTTGATATTCCTCACTCCACATGATCGATGGCAGTTTATGCAAACCTGGTTCCGTATCGGCACCATATTCTGAAAAGACAACGGGTTTATCAATATCGGATTTTTTCCATTCATCAAGTTCTGCTCGTAAACCCGCTTCACCATCAGAAATTTCATAACCCCACTTATGGTACCAGCCAGGATAACGGTTTAATAAAAAGAAGTCCGGAAACTGCTTGCATTTTGATTTTTCAAAAGTATCATCTTCATTCAGGGTAAATGTCCGTGGTCGTTTTTCTGGATCTAAATTTACAGAATCGTTGAATAACTTCGTAAAGTAAGGCACAGCAGCGTCAGTTGATGTATCCGGTTCATTACACAGACTCCAAGCCAAGACACTTGGATGATTCTTATCTCGTTTGATCATATCTCGTACCTGATCAATATGCTTTTTGTACAACTCAGTAACCCATTCACCATCAAAAAACGATTGATCCAAACCACCCAAGAAACTGGCTGCAGCCATTTTAAATCCAACCGCCGGTACTTCATCAATCACTAAAATACCTTCCCGATCCGCAAACTTATAAACTTGTTCGTCATAAGGATAGTGTGAACTTCTAAATGAATTGGCACCAATCCATTTCATTAAATTCATGTCGCGCCGTTCAACATTAAGATCAAAAGCACGTCCAGCATAAATGCTGTCCTCATGGCGGCCAAATCCCCGTAAATATACGGATTTATGGTTAACCAAAATTTCGTGACCTTTAATTTCGATAGTCCGCAAACCAATTTCATCTGAATATTCATCCAGTGTTTGCCCGTCCTTAACCAAATCAATCATAATCGTGTACAGATGAGCATCACGTACATTCCAAAGAATTGGATTTGTAACGGTAAGATCACCGGATTGACCTTCACTGGTTGCAGCCACTTTACCATTTTCGTCCACTAAATTAACCTTAAAGTCAGCCTCTGTATTAGCCGTTATGTTGTAATGGACGGTAGCTTGATCATCACTTACATCGTAGGTGGTTGAATAATCAGTAATGTGATCTTTCGGCAATGCCAATAAATGTACACTACGATTTAAACCAGAATAATTATAGAAATCAAAAAAAGGGTTGACTGCTCGTTTACCGTTTTTTAACTTTAGTGTATCCCCTGCTGGGAGCGCATCTCGATGAAGTTCATTATTAATTTTAATTGACACAACATTTTCTTTGCCAAATTTCACTGCATCACTAACTTCAGCAGTAAAAGGTAAAAAACCTCCCTCGTGGCTGCGAATCTCTTGACCATTCACAAAAACAACAGCTCGATGTGTTGCGGCACCAAATCTAATTTGGATATCCTGACCTTCAAAATAGGTTGGTAAGAAAAAACTCTTAGAATACCAGAAATCACCAGTATATTCCCGAGCATCTTTATCAGTAAAGAAATCATTGAAGCTAGCCGGAACAGGCATCTCAATGCCATCGCTGAACCCATTCTGCCATCCTTTTTGCCCACCAACTGAAGTCGGATCAAATTTAAAATTCCATAAGCCGTCCAATTTTTGATCAGATCGGTAGTTATTAATGACTGGGTATAGTAAGCTATCTTCCATTCTAGTACCTCCATTTAGTAATGTTTCATTTAATTAATAAGTGTAGCGCAAGCGTTTTCTTTATATCCAAGATAATTTTACTATAATCAGAGAAATAATCAATACTTTTTAGTAAAACTTTTCTGATTTTCAAATTTAAAATTGTCTTAATTATTATTCAACTGATAAGTATTATTCCTTGAAATTCTTATCTGTAATGGTCAAAAAGCATCAGCATAAGTTGTTTACTCATGCTGATGCTTTTCATGTGTATTCGTTAATTATTAACTTTATGAAGTATTACGTACTGCTATTTTAAAGCTAATCGTTAAAGACTGCTTTCCCGCTCCATCAGCTCAGTTCCAATAATAACAAGTTCTGGAACCTTTTTAGGATTTTTTATCCGCTGTAGTAATAATTCAATCGCCCGCTCACCTATTAATTCAGTGTGTACATGGACCGTTGTCAAGGCCGGACTGGTATATTTGGCAATTGCCACATCGTTAAAACTAATGATACTGGTACGTTTCGGCACATCAATGTTATGCTGCTGAAGAGATCGCAACGCACCAACAGCCATTGAATCACTACCAATCATGAATCCATGGGGTAAAGAATCACCCAGATCAGCAATTGCTTGAGACATTAAGGCAAATCCAGAGTCCGGTCCGAATGCTCCTTGATAAACAAAACTCTTATTATAGAGATTTTTACTGGATAAATATTGGTTAAAAGTTTCCACTCGGGGATCACGAACTTTTTGTTTCTCAGTAACTGTTATTTCCCGCCCTGCAATCATACCAATATCCTCGATACCGTTT
This sequence comes from Liquorilactobacillus ghanensis DSM 18630, assembly GCF_001435235.1. Lineage (GTDB taxonomy): Bacteria > Bacillota > Bacilli > Lactobacillales > Lactobacillaceae > Liquorilactobacillus > Liquorilactobacillus ghanensis. The sequence continues at coordinate 215,316 of NZ_AZGB01000009.1, forward strand.
TGAATAAACCGATCAATAATTTTACGAACCGGTGTTTCAAAATCGCTGCGGATACAATCAAGATTATATCTCAAATAATTTTCACCAATACAAATCATCGGCAACCCAAATGACTTTAAATGAGTAACTTCAGTATGATCAAATTTTCCAATTGCAATAATTCCATCAAAACTTTTAATGTGACTCTTATCAATTGACTCATAAGTTATTCGTTCAATTGATGCACCCATGCTGGATGCTTTATTTTCAATTCCATATTGAATTTGTAAATAATACAAATCTGACAATTCTTCTTTATCGGTGTGCCATTGAACAATCGCAATCTGATTACTAAGTTTGGGTTTGCGTTTATTCCGTTTCTTATATTCAAGCTTCTCTGCAACTTCAAGTACCCGTCTCCTAGTGTCATCCCCTACTGAAAGGGTATCATCAAAATTCAGGATACGTGAAACCGTTGAGATTGACACCCCAGCTTCGTTTGCAACATCTTTAATTGTTGCCATTGTTACCACCCACAATACACTAATTTGTTAATTATCTTTCCAACTTACTTTTCCAGATAGTCATCACTTGGTATGTACTATTTCAGTTTACCACTTGTAAATAAATTCAAGAACCCCTTAGCCTACAAAATAAAAAACAGAAACTGATGTGAATAATTCGAGAGTGTCAAGAAATTCGTATAAATGGAAGCTCCCTTTCCCTGTAAAAAATTAATTTTCTAATCGAAAAGTGATTCTAACTGAAACTTGAAAGCTCTTATTTAGACTATCATTATGCAATGTCAGCCTTGTTTTTGCGAGAAATAAAATACAAGTTACTCCTGCGAAGTATACTTGAATTGTTTAAGATTATTCGAAAGCTCAACTATCACCGGCATTCTGAAATTTCTTCAATAGCCATTTTATCATGGCTCATGGCATCTATTTTTCAGCAACGATCACTAAACGAAATGGTTCACCTCCCGTATGGCACGCAGTATTATGAATGACGTCAAGAACTGGCAACGCTTGACCTGTCTCTTAGCCGGGTGCATCATTGATTATTTACACCACATCAAAACTTGGATAGTTGTCGTAAGCTTGACTTTATTTTGAATGATATGTTGATCAAAACGTTCATTCTCAAGGAAATAGATCATTAGCGAAAACTTACGATCAGGAAGGCTGAAATGATGGATGAACACTTTGAAAATTCAGAAAATATCGTGCAAGCGATGTGTGAATGGATTGAATTTTATAATAATAATAGAATCAGGACAAAGCTAAAAAGCAAGTCACCGGTAAAATACCGAGAACTTGCCAATCAATTAACAGCTTAATTTAGTTGTATAAACTTGTGGATTCACTTTATTCTTCTAGCTATAATAAATTTTTTTAATATGCATTAGAAGATTTGCCGTTATCCACAACTGCTTGAGTTGAAAAAATAAGTGGTACTTCATTCTCATCTCCATTTGTTGTTTCGTATTTTTGAGTACCTCCCCCTAATCCATTTATTATTACTTCATCATCTTCTAAAATATTCCCATTAGTAGGCAAATAAGATTTGCCTACTTCTACCATTACCAACGAATCTGAATCATCATTCATCCATAAAAGAATAACAGTTCCTTTTTTCGAGTTTTGAACTTGCATAACTTGCCCTTGAATCTTAACACCTTTAGCTTCATAATCATCTGGGGTACGAGCCAATTGGTCGAAAGTCACAGACTGATAATCAATTGAACTGTTTGAAGCTGAGCTTGAGTCATCATCAACATCTGATTCATATGAATCGCCAGAATCGCTATTATCATCAGATGTTGAATCACTATCGTAATCATCTTCATAATCATCAAGACTATTAATATAAGACACTTGTTTTGATGTCAAAGTAAGTGTATCAGCTTGAAAATTTTTTTTGAAGTTCTTAATAATTTCAGATGGAATTTCACTATCATTATCTTTTTTATAGTTTGAAATACCCATAATATCAACTTTTACTTTTTTCCCTTTTTTATATGTTGTTCCATCCACAGCTGTAATTGCATCTACATGCATTTTGAATTTTCCGTTCTTTGCTTTTGGCCATTTATCAGAATCAGAAGTAGCAGATGCATTTTCTTTATCTGAGCTTGTAGCTGAAACAGCAATTATTTTAGTTCCATCAGGAGCACTAGTTGTGCCACTTACAATCCAATCGCCATCAGAAGTAGATCTAACTTTTGTAATTTTAGTACTGTATATCGTACGATCGCCAGATTTTGTACTTTTTGAACTGCATGCTGCAATAAATAAACTAGAAAACAAAACGAATAAAATAACAGTAAAACTTTTCTTCAAAAAAATTACCCCCAAATTTAAGATAATCTTAATATATCATATTCCCCTTTTAAAAAAAATACCGTTTCCATTAAAAATATTTCATCCCCTTTAAAATCTTATTTTTTTGTTTTTTTACTTAAAATGTAAATAAAAAAGCACTCTAACAATCCCTATTAAAAGTACTTTTTTAAAAAATTATAATTAAAATGTTATCAAGTTGCAGATAAACTGCTTATATAAACTTCTACAAAAAATCAACTTGCGTCTTAGAATCATATCTGGTTGTTTCCAATGGCTTTTCAGCTGCTTTCCCAATAGCAACTCCCATAATCGGAATATAGCGTTTAGGATCAAGTCTTAGCGTTGAGATGATTGCTTTAAAGTCAACACCCGAAAAAGCATTGGCATCATAACCATGGGCGCGCGCTAATAATAATAATTGCATTGCGACAATTGAACCATCAATCGTTGCATCCAATTGTAAAAACTCAGGAGTAGCATTTTCATACATTGGTAAAAATGTTCCAAAAATTTGGTCCAGTTTTTCCTTAGTTATCTTATGATCATCGTAAACTTTTTGCCAAACTTCCCGATAAACCGTATGTGATTGTGTATCACCAACTACAAAAATAATTGCTGATGCTGTATTAACTTGAGGATAATTAAATTTCAAAACTGCTTTCTTAAACTTTTCTTTTGCTTCTGGAGTATCAATAACCACAAAATGCCATGATTGAAGATTGCAAGCCGACGGAGCAGTTGTTGCCTGGGCAATCATTTCCTGCAGCTCATCTCGATATATCTTTACTTGGGGATCAAAAAGCCGAACTGAATGGCGATTAAAAATTACGTCTGAAAAATTATTGTTGGCCAATTCCTTTTTAAATGTCATTATAGTTTTCCTCCATTTATGATACTTTTAGTTTATTGTGAATATATTAACAAAACAAAATAGTACTATTTAAGGACAACTTCATTATACCCTGACTAGCTTTAAAACGATATTAATTAATTTGATTAGATTTTTTTGAAACAATTAATAACTTTTCGGGATTGAAAACTATTCCAAGCTTGTAGCAAAATTCACAAAAAAGGCGAATACTTTTGAATTGGACAATTTAATTCGCCAAGAAATATTACAAAAGCCCGTAAATAGGCCTTTATTGAGCTGATTTACTCAAAAATATCAAGCTAGTATTATATATAATTGATATTTAAATTTTTGTTCATGCCGGCATAGATGAAGATGCTGGCGGCTATTGGAAATAGTATAGCTACCCTAGAAACACTTACTAACAAGTCTTCGCCGCCGACTGGTAAATTTTTTAAAATAATTATTTATGAATATGTCTACTCTAACGAAGTTGCACAAAATTCTAACTATCTAGAAAAATATTCTGGGATAAAGAAAATCATTTTTTCATTGATGGACATACTGATCAGAACCATGTTGTTCCGCTTTTAAAATACGATACCCAGAAAATTACTTATACTTCATACAAACTTATTCCTCCAAAGTCCTTTTGAAAATCTGCCTTAATTAAATAGTAACAAAAATAGCTCGAGATTAAGTAAACTTGAGCTATTTTTGTAATTTATAAGATTTAATTTAACGAATGGAACAAAAGGCAATTGGCTAGCGAGCATTAACACATCATAAACCAGATAAACCAGATAATCCAGTCTTGTGATTGTCTGATTTATGGAATTAAGTGCTACTAGCTGCCTTTTGACACACATTTCAACACCAGATAGTTCGAGACAACACAACAAGTGTGGGAATTTTAAACTCCCTATTTTCAATGCTCGCAGATATTCTGTGTAGTTTAAATACTACAGTTCACCCGTTAAAAATTGGGCTTTACCATAACCAAAGCTCCAGTTTTCCTTGGTATTTAAAACAATATTGACCATTAGATCTTTTGGATCCACTAATTGATTAGCACCTAATCGTTCAGCCAAAGTTTTATAAAATTTAATTATATCTTCTTTTTTTCGTGGACTACTCGTTATCGAAACAACGACAACTTTCTCAGATCTTTCAAATCCTAGACCTGTATCTTGGATAACCATCTCATAAGGTTCATGTTGGGTTACAATCTGATATCGGTCTCTTTGAGGAACTTTAAAAACATCCACAACTACTGTATGAGTTACATCCAAAATTTGTTTTATTTTCTCTGGTGAACGACCTTTTTGTAAATCAAAGCGTATTAGTGGCATTATATTTTCTCCTTAGTTAAAATTTTTTGTGATTTTAAGCAAAGACAACTTCTTAATTCAAAAATTCAATTTTTACATATACCATTACACTGGTAAAAATCTAAGTAATTAGTTGTTGCTTACTTTATAAAACCATCGTTATCTCCGACTATCTTCGTCAGGTTAACATTTTATTTTTAATAACCACAATAAATCATCACCAATCAAATTGATGTTAAAAATTACCTGCTAATCATTTTCTTTCAACCATTGATCTAGAACCTGAATAAACTCATCATGTTGATCAAGTAATGCTAAGTGGCGACTGTTAGCAAATAAATGCCATTTAGCTCCCGGAATATGATCATAGACCGATTTTGCAATCAAAGGCGTACACAGATCATCTGTTCCATTAGTCACCAAAACTGGTACCTGAATATTTTTAAGCTGTTTAGTCACATCAAAGTCACTAATCGTTCCATTTTCCGTAAACTCGTTCGGCCCCTCAGCAATTAAACTCGCCTTTTTCCCATTTGTTGGTCTTCTTAAAGGTTCCGGCGAATTTTCATCGGGATCATCCCAGCAGTAACGTTCCATATAACGATCATTTGCCGCTAAATATTTAGATCCAGTGAAATTCCCAATCCTTTCAGCTTCAGTAATTGCTTGGCGGTCTTCGTAATTTAAGTATTTAAGCAAACGGTGCTGTTCTTTGACCCAGAGCTTAATTGAGGCTGGGGATCCATTGATCATCACACTCTTAATTCCTTTGGGAGCAAAATTGGTTAAATAATACATTTCCAACATTCCCCCCCAGGACTGGCCTAACAAATGAACTTCATCTAGATGCAAATACTCGCGTAACGCGATTAATTCATGAGCCCAAGTTTCTTTGACATAAATTGATTCATCTTCTGGAATTGATGATTTGCCACAACCAATCTGGTCATACATAATTAATTGCCGACCCGTTTTAGAATAATCATCCATTAATTCAAAATAATTGTGGGAAGATCCGGGTCCTCCATGAATCAATAACAATGGTGCTTTATCTTGATTAGCTTCTCCAACAATCCGAAAATAAGTTTGATATTGATGAAATGGCATATATCCTTCTTGAATCCTCATTTTAGGTCAGTCCTTTTCAATTAGTTTGACTTGTTTGATAAACATTATAATCAGCCCCGCCGATATTTACAGTTTTGACAAATTGATACTGCTTAGATACATTAATGTATTGCGGTAATAAACTTTGTTCTATTAAAATTAAAGATTTCTTTGCAAACTTAGTTACTGGCATAATTTTTTGATAATTCAAAAACTTTTCTTTAGGGAAATCAGCCACACGATATGGATTCTCTTTAGTTTTTTGATATTGATATGGTGATGTCGGGACCGGTGAAAAATCGCGAATGACTAACAGAAATTGGTCCAAATCTGTTGCAAAATAAACCTTCTTGTATTTTTTAGCATTAATATCCATTATGGCTTGACTCGTTGAAACATTCCAACCCGTCCTTAAATATCTAGACTGATTAAAATATTCATGCGTAAAAAATACAAACATACATAAGTAACTTAATAGTATTCCAGACATAATATTTTTGTTCTCACCCTTAATTGTTTCTATTATTCCAATCCCAATTATCAGTAAAACCGGAAAGTGCAAAAACATTAAATGATTAAAATTAGGAATTACTAAAAGTAAAGTTGGAATTGAAGAAATAAATAAGAAAAAGACTAAATAGTCTATTACAGCTCTTCTCTTTAAAATACTTAGTAAGCCTATTATGAAAAATGGCAAAACAAATAAGTAATATGCGCCAAAACCTTGTATGCTGTTCCAGGGAAGATTATCACTACCTACTAACATTATTTTTACAAAACTCTTAATATTTATGAAAATATGAAGCAGAGTTTGATGATGAAAATCAATAAAAGAATCATTTACCCTTCCAAGTGGTAATTTTGGAGATGTCCAAAATAAAATTTTCACTGTATGATTAAGCGATTTGATATTACTCCGAACTGCAAAAATCAAAATCGGTAATATTTCAATTAAAGAACAAGCAGCCGTGATAATGACTTGTTTCCAATTGATTAGTTTCTTTTTTAAAAATAATATATAGATTAATGGAAAAATAAAAGGTAAATATAGCCAAGCAACATTATATGCATAGGCTGTCAATGCGAGCATTAAAAAACCTAATAAATAAAAAATTGACTGAAACAATTCATGCGATTTTCTAGTTGTTCCTAAAAGGATAAAACTTACTCCAATAATTAAAGGAAATGGTGAAATATTGCAATCCATTCCCCAACGTGAAGTCGTCAGCAACCATGGTGAAGAAGCAATCACCAAAATCAGAAACATCACATTTTTAGGTTCATTAAATATTTTTGAAAAAGTAAAGAATAACAACAACAATGTCAAACTGCTAACGATAACAATTGGCATTCTAAAAATAAATAGATGATATCCAAATATCCCCAAGAATGGTCTTGCAAGCAGTGAATACAAAATTGACTGTCCCTGACCTACATAAGATTGTAAGTATACCGGGTTGTGAATCAGATTACTATCAACCCCGTATTTAGCTAATGACCAAGAATCGTACATTCCATGCGACTCATCTAGAAAAACGGCTGGCATATTCTGTAATTGGTATAACAGAAAGGCACAGAATATTTCCAAAATAATAAATATAGCCACAATAAAACGCAAATTCTGCTCTTTCTTTTTTCTTTGATAGTATTTATGACAAATAATAAAATTTAAGCCTGAAAAAATAAAAAAATAAACCAATCTAAGATAAATATACATTTTTCTTCTTACCCTTCATATCAATGTTACTTTAAACCCATTCCTACTAATTTATATTATCACAAAAAATGCAAGCTTTTCTAACTATAAATTATTAAATGACAGAAACTTCAGTATACTTTTTTCACCCCATTTTCTGCCCGCTAAATCTTGGAAATCTTGCCCCAAAAATGCCAACTAAGTTTTTTCATTTGCCAACAATTGCCAGTTTAAAGTTACAGTAAGTAACAAAAAGTCATCCTAGCAACCAATCACAGCGCACAAAAATAGCCTCGGTTTCCTTCAAAGAAACCGGAGCTATTTACTGTTATATCAGCTTTGATTAAAGCTTTGTTTTGTTAACGATATTTAATTTTTCGTCCAAATCGTAAACAACTGGCTGACCAGTAGCCATTTCAACACCCATGATGTCTGCATCAGAAATACCTTCGATGTACTTGGTCAAAGCACGTAATGAGTTACCATGTGCTGCGATAATAACGTTCTTGCCGTCTAATAATTTAGGAGCAATTTCGTCTTCCCAGAATGGGATAACACGTTCCAAAGTAACTTTTAAGTTCTCGCCACCAGGAATAGCACGTGGATCAAGATCAGCGTAACGACGATCTTGTGCTGCTGAACCTTCATCATCAGCACTCAATAATGGTGGTAAAACATCATATGAACGACGCCAAATATGAACTTGTTCATCGCCATACTTTTCAGCAGCTTTAGCCTTGTTCTTGCCCTGTAATGCACCATAATGACGTTCGTTCAAGCGCCATGTCTTAGTTTCAGGAATCCAAAGCTGACCGGATTCTTCCAATGCATAATGTAAAGTTTTGATAGCACGAGTTAATACAGATGTATAAGCTTGATCAAACTGCAGACCTGCTTCTTTAATTTTATGGCCTGCTTCCTTAGCTTCTTCAACACCTTTTTCACTTAGATCAACGTCGACCCAACCGGTGAAAAGGTTCTTCAAATTCCATTCACTTTGTCCGTGACGAATAAATACTAATTTTGTCATAGCTAGCGAAAACCTCTTTCATTATTTATTTGTTTACATTTCATATTTTACAATGAATTTCTGAAAATTGATAGTGCCAACCGCCTGCAACATGTGAAAAAAATCATTACTTTTTAATAACTGATTTCAAGCGTTTAACTGCCAGTTCAATATTAGCCGGTGTTGTTGCCAAATTGATCCGCACAAAACCATCCCCGCCTTGACCGAACCATTTGCCGAAATCAACAGCTAATTTAGCATCATTTTTCATAACTCTTTCCAAATCAGTAGGCGGAATCACCTGACTAAGATCTATCCAAGCTAAATATGTTCCTTCTAATTCAAAAATCTCAATTGCCGGATTCTCAGCCGCCAAATGTGTCTTCAAATAAGTAAAGTTCTGCTTGATAAGCGCCAACATTCCGCTTAACCATTCTGCTCCATTCTCATAAGCTGCTTTAGCTGCTACCTGCCCCATTAAGCTTCCTGCCGGAGACTTGAGCCGTTGAATATAATTATCATAGCGTGTACGTATCTGCGGATTAGGAATAATTAAATGATTATTTTGCAAAGCTGCTAAATTGAAAGTTTTTGAAGCCGAATCAACCATTACCATATTGTCACGGTACAAGCCATTGTCAATTGATAATGCCGAAACAAAGGGCCGTTGTCCAACAATCAAGTCATGATGAATCTCATCGGAAATAAACAAGACTTTATTTTCACGACAAATTTTTAATAATTTGGTCAACTCCGCCTCACTCCAGACCCGACCAACTGGATTGTGTGGTGAACAGTTAATCAATAATTTAACGTGCTGTTGTTTAATTTTCTGTTCGATATCAGTAAAATCCATTTCATAATGATGATCAGCCCGTTTTAATTGTGAAACTACTAATTTCCGCTGATTATTTTCAATAACCTGCATAAAAGGATAATAGACGGGCTGCAAAACCATCACAGCTTCTTGCGGTTCCGTTAAAACATTGATCAACGTGCTTAAAGATTGAACAACACCGGTTCCAAAACGCATCCATTCAGGATGAATTTCAGTTTGGTAGCGCTGCTGCTGCCAATTAATATATGCTTGCTGATAACCACTGACCACTTGCGAATAGCCATAAACACCATGTGCAATTCGAGCTTGTAAAGCCTGGGTCACTGCTTCAGGAACCTTAAATTCAGTATCAGCCACCCACAATGGCAGCAGATCAGTACTGCCGAATTCATTTTGTAAGCCATCCCATTTGAAACAATCTGTGTTATGCCGATCAACAGCATAACGTTCCACAAAATCTTTTACCTTCACTTCGTTTTCTCCTCCTTAGGTTTCTTATAACGCTGTAAGCGGCTGAGATATGCTTTTGTCACTCGAATCGGTTTGACCCCTAGGATATCCAACAAGAAAGTAAAAATCGGAATTCCGACAATTAAGCCCCACATACCAAATAAATGTTCTGCGACAAATAAAACTACAAATGTATAAAAAATCGGTAATTCTGTTTTATTAGACATCAGCTTCGGATTCAAAACATACGACTCTAAAATATGGACTACTAACAGCATGATGATAATATATAAAACATACTTTACACCACCAACTGAATAACCGATCACACTCATCGGAATTGCCGAAATAATTACTCCAGCCACCGGAATCAAACTCATGATAAAAATCAATACCGACAAACTGAACAGCTGCGGCATTTGCATTACCGCCAAACAAATCGTTGTAATTGCCGTATTAACAATGGCAATAATAAACTGTGTTTCAATTACAACACCGAAAGTATTAACAAATTTATCGGCAAAGTAATAGATGTCTTGGAAAAACCATGCATATGGTCCGCTCAAAAAGCCTTGCGAAAAGCTAGTCATCCGATTATTCTCAATGGTAAAGAAAAAGCTGAGAATCAAAGATAACACAAATGTAATTCCCATTGATCCGACCGTCGTTAGATATTTGAGCGCCAATGTCACACCATTCTTCAATTGCGCTGCAATATCTGACGTGCTGATGTAGTTACCAACAAACTTAATAACTCCGTTAGCATCAACTGAGGGCTTTTGGTAAAAATCAATCAAGTATTTGACCATTGCTTCTGTCTGCTTAAAGATTACTGGAAAGTATATAGTAACCGCTAAGTAAAGAGCAGTTACAACTGCCAAATAAATTAAAATCACACCGGCTACCAGCGGTAAATGAATTCTGCGTTTTAAAAGACCAGCTAATTTCAAAACCAAAAAAGTAAAAATAAATGTCAGCAAAATCAAACTCAGTAAACTGCGCATTAAATATAAAACCAAGATAACTATCAGCAGTACCACCGTCCGTCGCAGCCGAACATTATTTAAAAACTTTTGCCAAATCCCCAAAAAATCACCCTTTCCTAATTTAAATCTTGTTCTTATTGTAACAAATTTAAATCCGGATTTACTTATTATTTATAAAAAGCACTTTTCTTGGCTGATTTTAAGTAAAAATAAAGTATTACAGCGTTAACTTTCTGACAAATAATTTTTTCAATGACTGTAAACCTTGGCAAAATGTTTTTCAGCATAACCCTTAACTGATTGTAATCAAAAACTCCTACCTAAACAAAAAGAGTGATTCTGCTAGTTTCACTCTCACAAAATATTTACATTAAGCCGACCAAAAACTCCAATTCAATCTTTATCATAATCGGCTAGTAGCTGGTGCAGATGACGAATTTTTTGTTTTAAAGCCGCCCCAGTATCCGTATCAGCAACTGTTTGACGTTTAAGTTCTTGATTAACGACCCGTTTAGTCGAAATAATATCCGTTCCATTTTTGATCGCATCAGCTTTTGAAGTAAATGGATGGTGTGTAATCAACTGCAGTCCATAGGAGTTATACAGCAGCGTATACCCACCGATGCCGGTTGTCGGCTGATAAGCTTTCGAGTATCCGCCATCAATTACAATCATTTTTTTATTAGCCATAATCGGCTGATGACCTTTTTTAACTGGTGTATGTCCATTAATAATATGGCCTGTTTCGGGATTCAAACCAAATTCTTGCAGCAGTTGTCGACAGAACCATTCTTGATGACGTAATTTGAAATAAGCGTTTTTTTGTTCCGCATGCGTTTTTTCTTCCTTAACAAAATAACGTGCAAAAGTTGCCATAGCATGTTTACCAAATAACGGCGATAATGGTCCCTGCCATAAATACCATGTCCAATCAGTTGCCAAATCATCACGAATTTCTGGATGAGCATAAGCCGTCCGTAATTGCTTTTCAAAGAAATTCAATAACGCTTGTCCAGCATAACTTTCGTGCTGGCATTCAAGAGCCTGCAGATTTCCCTTTTCATCAACTGGAATACACCCATGAAATAGCAAATTACCGTTAGCTGTTTCATACATTTTTCCCTTTTTCATCAAAAACTCCAAATGACGGCGTAATCGGGTAGAACGCCTGAATGAATTCAATAAACCAACTGTTACTGCTTTTTCTTCCGCCGTTAATTCAAAAGGATGGGCATGATCAACTGTAGCAAAACAAGTATTTATCAGTGGATACTTTTCTTCACCAATTTTAACTGTGTTATTTTCCCAATCAATTTGGTCTAATAAACCAACCTCAAAAAGATTCCAATCTGGGTGACGCTGTTTCAATTGTCCTTCAAGCTTGAACTGGATAACTGCTGTTGCCTGCTGCATTTGAGAAATCAACCGCAACTCACTTTCTTTAGGTCTTTTTTCACCTTTTACCATCCGTGGATAAAAAGCAGCCAAATCTTGATAATTGTGCTCTGCATACATTGATAAATGCCGTAAATTAATGCCATAACTGTCTTCAACGATCGACAGATTATTATAGCGCGCGCAAATTCGCAAAAGATTCATCATACATAATGCTGAACCAGATGCAGCACCGATCCAAATGATATCATGATTTCCCCATTGAATATCAACTGAATGGTAGTTAATTAAACGATCCAAAATCTTATCTGGCTGCGGGCCACGATCATAAATATCACCAATCACATGTAAATGATCGACAATTAATCGTTGGATAGTATTGCAGGTTGCAATAATGAATTTATCAGCTTGTCCAAGTTCAAGTAAGTTCTGCAAAATACGATTATAATAATTACGTTTATCCAGTTGTTGCTGGTCAGTATACAGCAGCTCCTCAGTAATATAAACAAAGCTGGGATCCATCGCTTTGCGAACCTTAGACCGCGTATACTTAGTGGCTGATACTTTCAATAACTTTATTACCCGGGAAAAGGTGTCCAGATACCACTGATCAAGTTTTTCACCGGTCATTTGCTGTTTTTGAAAAGCTAATTTATCAGCTGGATAATAAACCAGGGTTGCAAACTCCTGAATACTTTTAGTAGTTAACTTTCCACCAAAATTTTCAAGAATCTTTTGCTTGATATTTCCTGACCCGTTGCGCAGAATATGATCGAACGCAGAAAATTCCCCATGCAGATCACTAACAAAATGCTCGGTTGCTTTGGGTAAATTTAAAATTGCTTCTAAGTTGGTTATTTCAGTGATCACTGCTTGACGAGTAGGAAATTTTTCTTGCAGCAGCTCCTGCGTAAATGACATTTTAAAGCCTCCTTTTTCGAATAACAGCAAATTGGTACAGTAAATAATATACACCTATTACTTAAAATTTCAAATCATAATAAATACGTATTTTCACTTACAAAACATTGATGTAGCTTAGAAATACCCACAAATAATTAAAAATACTAACTTTCACTTATTTAGTTTTTTCACTTGAAACTAGTAGAAATTAATGATATGGTATACCTGTTAACACAGAGGAGCTAAAGGAGGATTTACTAATGAATGATATGATGATTGAACGAACAGAGGCGCGGGCTGAAAAAAGCACTGTTTGGCGTTTGTCCAATAAAGTAAATGGTCATTTTTTGGATGTAGTTTTTGATAAAAACTTGGAGAATCAAATGAAGCGCAAACGCAACTTTTCATTCAATCGTTTTGAATCAGAGCAATTAAATGAATTGCATAAATTGGTCGAGAGAATTAAGGACAACTATTCATTAGTTTTAGATCAAAATGTAATCGGCTTGGATTATTTACCATTGAATGCAGAAGATGCAAAACCATTATTAGCTAAAAAAGACTAGTCTACCGTTTAAAAATAAAAATCTGAAATATACCTACCTATGGTAATCAGTCATACAGATTGAAAATACCAAGTTGTAAAATCTTCAGGATTTTGCGGCTTGGTATTTTTTGGTTTACTTTAATGAAATCACATTATAAAAAATTAACTTCAAATAAAATTAGTGCAAGAAAGTTTTTCTCGCACTAATTCTTAACACTACTTAAAATATATCAGCTTATTTTTCAAATAAAGAATTTGCGGTAGTCTTCAAAATAGTATTTAATTCTTCTATATTCTTCCGACCTTGATCATCCAACCATTGCTTGCCAGCTTCTTTGCCTTCTTTGGCAAACGGTTCGATCGCTCCACGCCATGTTGCCCGACCACAAAGTACTCCATTAAAAGTCGAACCAGTTGTAGCTGCAAATTTCAGTGTTTCCTGGAAAAGCTGGGCACTGACCCCGGCACTTAAGAAAATAAATGGTACATTATTTGTTGCTGCAGTTTGTTCTTTAAAGTAGGCTGTAGCTTCTTCTTTAGTATAAACGGCAGTATTTTCTCCGTTATATCCGGCTACATAAGCCATATTAACCGGAACTTCAACCTTCAAGACATCTACCAGATAACGATCCTTGGCAAATTCTTTAATCATCTCATTAACTTTATGCGGTTTTACTTTGGCATATTCTTTACTCTTCGTGTCAGCAATTTTGGCATCATAAGACATCAACTCCAAGAAAAATGGTAAGCCGGCAGCTGCACTTTCAGCTCCAACCCGTTCAACAAAGGCTTGTTTCTTGCGATTGATTTCTTCTGGTTCATCCACATCGTAGTAAAGCATGAATTTAACTGCATCTGCCCCAGCTTCTTTTAACTTCAAGGCTGACCAATCCGCTAACAAATCCGGCATCCGTCCTGGTGAGGTAGTATCGTAACCGGTCTTTTCATAGGCAATCAGTAACCCGGCATTAGCTGCTCGTTCGTCAGCAGCCGGCAGGCCGTATTCTGGATCCAGCAAAATAGCTGAAGCATAGGGTGTCAGTTCACTGGAAATCAATTTTTTAAATTCAACGATATCTGTTTCATTACTTGGTTTTCCAGCTGCTTGTGCCAGCATTTTTTTAAGTGAACCACGCTGGTCAATCGCCAAAGCCGCAATTACACCGTTTTCATTTGCCAATTTTTTTAAATACTGCTTCTTTTCTGCAACCACATTTAATAAAGCATTCACTGGTTATCTCCCCCTTAATCGTGATAATATCCCTCTGACCATAACTTCATTTCATGATCAAAGAAATGCGGATTATCATGTTGTTTAGCATTATCTTCTTCAACTTGATTAATCTTTTCAATCAACTTTTTGCTTTCAGGTGTTTCGTGATATTCAGCTGCTAAGAAAGCGGCAACAATATCCTCAGCTAGATGTTCACCAACAACCGCACCACCAAAGGAAATAACATTGGCATTCAATTTTTCTTTAGCATATTTTGCTGATGCTACATCGCCGACTAAAGCAGCCCGAATACCAACATTCTTATCAGCGGCAGTTGAAATTCCAACACCGGTTCCACATAGTACTACGCCCAAATCAGCTTTACCATCACGCACCAAATCAGCTACTTTTAAACCATAAATCGGGTAATGCGTCCGCGTATTATCATAGGTGCCAACATCAATCACTTGATGTCCATTAGCTTTTAAAAAATCTGAGATCTGCATTTTTACGCTTGTAACAATATGATCGTTTCCTAGAGCAATAATCATTATCGATTCCCTCCGTCCAAATTATTAGTATTAATACATTTTTTCCAGCATATCCAACCTGATCTGATGACGTCCGCCAGCATAATCAACGCTCAAATATGCTTTTACAATATTTTCAGCTAATTTGGGACCGACGATACCTGCTCCAATCGCAATTGCTTTCGCGCCATTATGCTGTGTAGTCATATGGGCAGTATTTTCTTCAGTAACATTTGCTGTTACCATTCCATGAACTTTGTTGCTTGCCATGGCTGAGCCAACACCATATTCGTCAAACATCACTCCGCGATCAGCTTTTTTAGTCAACACTGTTTGTGCTAATTTAACTGATGAATCAACAAAATCAACTGCTGGTTCTGCTGTTAGATCCAAAACATCGTATCCTTTATCTGTCAAAAATTTTTTGATGTGCTCTTTAAGAGCGAAACCTGCTTTGTCTGCTGCCAATGCAATTTTCATTTCAAATCCTCCATCTCTAAAGTTCTAATCGCTAACAATTATTTCTGTATACTGCTGATAATGCTTAATCTTTTCACCAGCTGCTTCTTTATTAGTTATTAAGCAATCAATATCATACAAATCGTAGAATTTATAAAAGTCATCTTTATTAAGCTTGTGATAATCTGCTACAACGATTTTTTGATTAGCATTATTCAAAGCAATTGCCTGTGAGCTGCCTTCTTCCATACTGGCTGTCATAATACTGTCATTATGGATTCCATTTACACCGATAAAAGCCCGATTAAATTTGAATTGTGATAGGGTTGAACTAGTTAAACCACCAATAAAAGCACCTGAACGTTCACGATAAGTACCGCCAATTAAAGTCAATTCAATTGCCTGATTATCTTTCAAAGTTTCAAAAACCGGTAAACTATTAGTTACTACTCGTAAATCTTGGACTCCCTCAATGTACTTGCACATTAATTCAAGTGTGGTTCCAGGTCCGATATAGACCGTATCGTTATTTTGCAATAACGTCGCAGCCTTGCGAGCAATTGCAATTTTTTCATTGATATGAATCTCTTTTTTCTCAGTATGTGAAAGCTCTGCTGAAGCATTACTCTCAATACTTTGAGCTCCGCCATGAATTCGGATCAATTTACCGCTGGCAGCCAATTCATCCAAATCACGACGAATCGTCATGTCGGAAACATTAACCCGATTAATTAAATCATTTACTGTAACAATTCCTTTTTCATTTACCAATTCTAAAATAGTCATTAAGCGTTCGCGTTTTAACAAGTGCTTTCATCCTCTCATTCAGCTTAAAATTTATACTTTGTTGTTTGTTTTTGTTTGAATAAGCCAAATGCTAGCACTTTGTTAAAAAATAGTCAATAATCGGGCTTTAAACTGTTTACTTTTGTTTAATAATTTGTTTGTATAAAGAACATTTTAAAAATAAAGCCAAGAATTCTCTAAATAAAAATCCTTGGTTTATAAAATTTAATAACTAAATCCCATCACTTTTTTGATCAACATTTTCTTCTAAATCATCTTCAAGTTTAAAATATACAGTCGCTTTTTTTGAATTGTTAACTACGGCATCTGCTAACGTTTCAATTGAATCATAACTGGCGTACATTATTTCTAAAAGAGAGGCTAAATTACACCCTGTAACTACGGCCATGTTTCCTTTTTTGAAGGCTATACTTGAAGTAACTTTAAATGGCGTTCCGCCAAGTAGATCCGTAAAGAACAGATATTGATCATTAGGATTAATTGAAACTATATCTGAAATTTGTTTTTTTAATTGTTCATCCGACATACCTTCTTTAAAATCAATAAAACTCCAATTAGAAGGTATTTTCGTTAACAAATGCAAAGCTCCTTGTAATCCAGAAGCAAATTTCCCATGACCACATATAATTACATGTAAATTCATTGATGCACATCCTTAATTTTTACATCCAACCAATAAAAGACATCAAAATAGCTAAAACAAACGTCACAACAATCAACCAAATAGGATTTACTTTCTTTTTTAATAACCAATAAAGCAAGAAAACAAACGCAAAAGGTAAAATATTAGGAAATATTTTGTCAAGTAATTGTTTCTGTAAACTTATAACACTATTACCTGCCCCAATTTTCAAAGTTAATGACATCTTTACATAAGACGCTATTAACCCACCAATAACAGTTAATCCTAAAATCGAAGCTGCATGAGAAATGACTTTAGAGTTTTCTTGAATAACATCAATTGCTTTAGTTCCTAAGTTGTATCCCAAATGTGCTAGAGGAATTCGGGACCAAAATAGAAATAAATAAACTGCAAAGAATAGTACTGGACCTAAAGCGTTCCCATTTTTGGCAATAGAAGCTGATATTCCTCCAACTATGGGCATAATTGTAAACCAAAAGATTGCATCACCAATACCCGCCATAGGGCCAAACAAAGCGTTCTTCAAACCTTTAATAGTTGTTGGTTCAACATGATCTTCTTCCATTGTTAAAAGTAATCCCATTAATATTGGATAAAGCGGTGGTGAACTATTAATGAATTCCATATTATCGGTCATTACACGCTTTAATCCTTTAGGATCATCTTTATAAATTTTTTCCCAATAAGGTAATTGCGCCCATGTCCAACCCGGAGCATGCATTCTTTCATAACTAAAAGATGCTTGAACTAAGTTTGATCTAATTCCTAACATTGAAATTTCATGATTTGTAAAAATGCTTTTTCTTTTAGAGGGTTTATTTTTCCCCACTTCTGAAGCTTCAGATGCCATCTTGATCATCTCCATTATCGATATCTTTAATCTGCTCTTTCAAGTCGCTGACTTCTCGAGTTCTGAAATACTCTATAGCAGCAAAAACACCACCTATTAATGCAACAGGTAAAACATTTGAAAATGAAATCATACTTGCTATGACAAAACCTAATAATAAGTATGGAAAATATCTTGGTTTTAACATAACTTTTAATAACATTGCAAAACCTACTGCTGGTAAAATTCCCCCTGCTAATTCAAATCCATGAGTTAACCATTGTGGCATTGAATTTACTAAAGCGTGCATAGGTGCTTGAGCAGCGTAAGCACTTAAAAATGCAAATATTCCAAAAGACAAGGTAACTATGATTAAAGGAACAAAATTAAGCCTTTTAAATTTTTGAGCATTTCCTTCAGCAGCATATTTATCAAATTTCGACATAAATAATGAAAATGATGAATAGTAGAACAACAGTATATACTGCATCAACATCGCAAACGGTAATGATAAACCAATTGCAGTCGCAGGAGAAGTATTATTTGTAGCTGCGATTACAACTGTCATAATTCCGCATAGAACTGTATTAGGCGGCTGTGTCCCACCTGCGGGAGTGAGACCTGCAAAAGCGAGTTCAGTCAATCCTCCTGCTATAACTCCTAGTCGTAAATCTCCAAGTATTAAGCCTGTCAATGTACAAACTATAATTGGTCTGAAAATGAAAAATGCTTGCAACCAACAATCAAGGCCCGTAATCATTGCTAGTAAAGCTATTAAAAGGCCTTGAACAAGTGTAATTGTCATAACTACTTCCCCCCTTATTTAAATAAATTTTCATTGACAGGAAACTTTTTATCTCCAGGATAATCTTCAATATACACATCAATTCCGCTGTTACTTAAAAACAAAAGACTCTTGATATCGTTTTCGTCAACATAAACTTTCTTTGTTACTTCCTTTTTCCCTTGAGAAAAATGCATGTTTCCAACATTAATTTCTCTTATTGGCACACCACCTTCTACTAGTTTTCTTGCATCTTCAGGAGTTTTTACTACAATAAATATTTTTTGCCTATCAGCAGCTCGATTTATTATCTTTATTGTTTTTTCTAAAGAAAAGAATCTAATGCCAGCTCCAGAAGAATCCGCTGTTGTCGACATTAATTTCTGTTGTAATGGATTCGATGCTGCTTCATCATTTGCTACTAATATTAAGTTTGCTCCAATCGATTTCGTCCAAGTTACTCCTACCTGTCCATGAACTAATCTATTATCAATTCTAGTTAATAAAATATTCGCACTCATTAATTATCACCTCCTTTCAATTTTTGTTTTTGTTTGTTTTTGTTTCCTTATGTTTAATTGGATTATATAGCTAGCGCTTTCATTTGTCAAACGGTATTTTTTTAAACAATAACAAAATGTTTTAATTGCTGATTTTATTATTAACAAATAAAAACAACATTTTTTTGCATAATAATATATTTGTTATCACTTTCAACTGAAAGCACAAAAAAAGCGCTACTAACAATAATTAGCTTTATTGTTAGTAGCGCTATATCAATTGATTGTTCAAAAATGTTTATCCAACTGCTGATTAACGATCTTCATAACCATTTGGATGTGTTGCATGCCATTTCCAAGCCGTTTCAATAATTTTATGAATATCATCAAACTGCGGCTTCCAACCCAAGATCTTGCGAGCCTTATCTGAAGCAGCAATCAAGGTATCTGGATCACCGGGACGACGTGGAGCTAATTCAGCTGGAATCGGCTTCCCCGTAACTTCACGAGCTGCTTTTAAAATTTCCATGTTTGAAAATCCTGTCGAAGATCCCAAATTAAAGGCAGTACTGTCATGACCTTGTCGTAAATAGTCAACTGCAAGAATGTGTGCATCTGCCAAATCAAATGGATGAACATAATCTCGTACGTTAGTCCCATCGGGGGTGTTATAATCATCACCAAAAATCTGTAATTTAGCACGTGTCCCAGCAGCTACTTGCAAAACAATTGGTAATAAATGGGTTTCTGGATTATGATCTTCACCAATACTACCATCAGGTTTAGCACCAGCTACATTAAAGTAGCGCAGAGCGATAAACTTGATACCATATGCCTGATCAGACCAGTGCATGATCTTTTCCATCATCAATTTGCTTTCGCCATACGGATTAATCGGCTGCTGTGGATCGGTTTCTTTAATCGGCACTTGTTCAGGAATTCCATAAGTTGCTGCTGTTGAAGAAAAGACAATTCGCTTAACCCCAACCTCATTCATAACTTCTAATAATTTGATCATTCCGCTAGTATTGTTGTCAAAATACTTCAACGGTTTTTTCATTGACTCTGCTACTAAAGAAAATGCTGCAAAATGAATCACCGCATCAATTGCCGGATTTTCTTTAAAAACTCGGCGCATGAATGGCTGATCTGCAATATCTCCTTGATAAAATTTAGCTTTGGAATTAACTGCTGCTCGGTGGCCAGTAACCAAACTATCAACGACAACGACATCAGCGTTACGTTCAACAAGTCGGTCAACCGTATGCGAACCGATATAACCAGCTCCTCCTAGAACTAAAATTGCCATAAATAATTCCTCCCTAAGAAATTTACTTTAATCGTAAATTTAAATTACAACTTCCTAAATCAAAAAAGTCTTTCATTTTTAATTTAAAATCCAATTGATGAAATTTCGGCTATTGCCTTTTCCACCCTTGTTATTTTACCAGTTTCTACTGTTAATGGGTAGTTAATGGTAAATTTATTTAATCAACTAACTAGTTTAGCTTGCTATACTTGTAAACGATCTCCGCTGTTTTTGTCTGCCCATCTTTTAAAACAATATCTTCATTCCACTCTGGATGATTTACCGCATCCGGCAAAGACTGCGCCTCTAAAGCAAGTGCATCAAAAATTCCATCACTATTAAGATCAGCACTATAAACCACTAATCCTTTGCGGTTGGAAAAAATTTGAATTTCATCTTTAGTTGCTTGATTAGTTAAAACCGCAACTGGCTGTGTCATTTCTGCAGGTACTACGAATGCATCATCTAACTCACCGCGATTGACTTCTTGCTTGATCGCCCTTAAAGCTGCTCCTAATTCTTGACCATGAGAAAAGTCATATCCAGTCTGCTCCGTTTGGCAGATCCGACCTGTGGGTAATTTAGCTTGATTCAGCTCTAGTCGTTGATTTCCTGGAATTCGCAGCCAATGGTCAGCTAGATTTGTCTGCTCATCATTTAAATTAAAGTAAGCATGGTTAGTTGGATTGAAAATTGTTATTCCCTCAGCTTGACCTGTAAAAGTCATCTTAACCTGATTCAAATTATCAAAACTAACTGTTATTACAACGTTTAAATCATTAGGGAAACCGTCAAATTCATTGGTAATTTTTTTTGAAAAACGCAGCTTAATTTCAGTTTCACTTTCAATCACTTCAGCTGGCCAATTAGTTGAAGCAAAGCCATGCGGCCCACCATGGAGAGTATTCTTATTTTCGTTTTGCGGTAATTGAAATTTTTCCCCTGCTAACACTGCTTTCCCAGCTGAAATCCTACCAGCTACTCGACCAACCGCCTGACACAAATAAGTTGTAGTCCCAAAATAATCCTCCAATTTATTAAAATGTGCCAACAAGTTTTTCCCATTTATTACAAAACTATGCCAAGTAACTGCATAAGAGAGCACTTCAATATAATTTTGATAATCATTAATCAACTTATATTTATACACCGCTTGGCCTTGGTAACTGCCAATTTGACTTTTCTCAATTCGCATAACCTAGCTCCTTTCTTGTTTATTTACATAATTTACAAAATCAGCAAAAGCTCGTTGACCATTAGTATCCGTTTTAAAAACACCAGCATCTTCCAATACACGAACAAAGGTTTTTCCCAGAGCCTGTTTAATTACATCAGCAACATTTTCGGCAGTAATTTTTTCTGCTGAATGCTGCAAAATATCTTTTGTCCATTGAAGATGTTTATCTGCTAGCTGATTCGGTTGATTTAATAAATATTTTTTGACTTCTGCTAATTCTTTTTGGAGTCTCGGCGGCAAAATTGCCAGTCCCATGACCTCAATCAAGCCAATATTTTCTTGTTTAATATTTTGAACATCTGGATGTGGATGAAAAACCCCAGCCGGATATTCTTTCGTACAGTGATTATCGCGTAAAACTAAATCCAGTTCATACTCATCCGCTCTTTTTCGTGCAATCGGTGTAACCGTATGATGCGGTTGATGATTGGAAGAAGCAATCACTGATACTTTTTCATCCGTATATTCTTTCCAACAATTTAAAATTTTGGTCGCCAGCTTTACGATTGCGGCTTTATCTTTTCCTGCCAAACGAATCACCGACATTGGCCAGTTAAGAATCCCAGCTTTAACATTATCAAAGCCGGCAAAATGAATCTGCTGGCTGATAGTTGCTTGATCCATCGCAAATACATGACGCCCACCTTGAAAATGTTCATGGCTCAAGATAGAACCACCGACAATTGGTAAATCAGCATTACTACCGACAAAATAACCCGGAAATAAATCCAGAATTGCTAACAGCCTACTAAAAGTTTTCTGGTCGATCTTCATTAATTGATGGTGTTCATCAACAAAGATACAATGTTCATTAAAGTATGCATACGGTGAATACTGTAATCCCCATGTTTCATCTAACAAATTAAAGCGGATTATCCGGTGATTGCTGCGAGCCGGATATCCCGCTCGGCCTTGATACCCTTCATTAGTAAAGCACAGCTGACACTGTGGGTAACTAGTTGCTTTAACTGCCTGTTGCCGGGCAATATCCCGGGGATCTTTTTCCGGTTTAGACAGATTAATTGTTATTTCCAATTCTCCATAATCGGACTGGTAACGAAAATATTTATTTTTACTAATTTCAGCAGTTTTAATATAGTTACTGCTTTGATCAAGCTGATACAAATATTTTAAAGCAGCATTGACCCCTTGCTGCTGATACTTATCCCAAAAAATTCGATTAATTTCACTTGGAATCGGTACCAAGAAATTCAACAATTCAGTTTTTAAGATATCCTTTTGCCCTGCTGTCAATTCATCTTTACTACCATTTACTAATAAATCAGCCAATTCCAATAAAGATTTATTGGAAAAATCACCTGTTTCATCAAAACCATTAACCAAATTCAGAATTCGATTATATAAATAAATTTGATCTAATTCACTAAAATTTGTCTTCGCAATAATTTGCGCGACAAAAGCCGTAATTAATGTTTTTTTCTCCATCCATTCCACCTGCTTAGTTTAAAGCATTGGTTCCATCAGCTATCTTGGCAACATAAAACGAAGGTGCATAACCAATTGCATTTTGATAAACTTCAGCAACGTTTTTCTTAAATTCAGTTACTGTACCTTCATCAACCAGTGCAATTGCGCAGCCACCAAAACCAGCACCGGTCATTCGTGCTCCCAAGACGCCGGCTTGCTGCCAAGCTGTATGAACTAATGTATCCAGCTCTTTTCCAGTTACTTCATAATCATCTTCTAAAGAAATATGTGAAGCGTTCATTAAATGACCAAATTGTTGCAAATCGCCGTCATCCAATGCCTTTTTAGCCTGCAAAGTCCTTTGATTCTCGAAAACCGCATGCCGTGCTCGTTGCCGATGTGTTTTATTTTTAATTAAATAAGCTGCCTGATCAAATTCGGCAATTGATAGATCTCCTAAAGACTTAATCGCCAATTTTGCCTGTAAATCTTTAAGTGCACTTTCACACTCTTGGCGGCGTTCGTTATATTTTGAATCAGCCAATTCTCTTTTCTTATTTGTATTCATAATAACAATCACATTATTATTCAAATTTAATTTTGCATATGAATATTCAAGTGTATTAGTATCTAAGAGAATCGCTTGGTCCTTTTTGCCCATTCCAACAGCAAATTGATCCATAATTCCAGAATTAACTCCGATATATTCATTTTCAGTTTTTTGACCAAATTTCACCAGATCCAGTGTTGAAACTTCTAAGTTAAATAAAGCTGCAACCATTGCCCCAGTTAACAATTCAATTGAAGCTGATGAAGAAAGCCCCGCACCATCTGGCAGATCACCATTAAAATATAAATCCATCCCTTTATTTACATAATATCCAGCTTGAATCAACTGTGTAATTACGCCCTTAGGATAATTGGTCCAATTGTCCTGCTTAGCAAATTGCAATTGATCCAGATCTTTTTCAATTATTCCCAAATTACTAAAATTTTCAGAATACATTCTAATTTTATGATCTTCTCTAATTCTTGCTGCTCCATAAGTTCCTAAACTAATTGCACAGGGAAATACATGTCCACCATTATAGTCGGTATGTTCTCCAATCAAATTGATTCTTCCTGGTGAAAAGAATGTTTTCTCTGGCTTATTTGTAAAAACTTGCTCAAAACTGCTAATTAATTTTTCTTTTTCCATAATCATTCACCTACTTTATTTATTTACACTTTCAATTCTACTATTTATTTACTAAAAATCAATATATTTTACTTAATAAAATCCAAAAGAAACGTAATGTTATTGAATTCAGTTTCAATGTATTTAAACTGAATATTTAGTTAACACTAATTGCTTATTCGGAATAGATGCTGATAATTTTTATAATCGGATATATAATTATGAAAAATGAGATATTCTAACTTCAGAATTGTATCGGATATTAACTACAAATAAAATTCAATCAATTTAAATAGAAGAAACAAATAATACAAGCAATGTTATTAAACGGTCAATCTATGGATTTAAAAACTTTTAAAATTTTTATTTCAACATTTTAATTTCATTAAAAATAATCACCTAAACTTGAATTCCATCGTCATAAAAAAACTATCTGTTCCGTAGAACAGATAGCCTAACCATTCAATCCTAATTATAAATTAAATACTGTATTTATTAGTACCGCTTGCAGAAAAAGCTCAAGAAACTACTTTTACGAAACAAATTTTCTTTATAATTTTTTACACAAGCTTCCTGTCCTTACCAATATCACAGCTTATGAATACCAATTTACTTTGTTTATCGTATTCAATACATCTCTATAAGTTGGGTATGACCTTTTGCTATCCATTTCTTCAAATCGCTGAAGTTCATAAGAATTGAATTTCGTTGCCAAATAATAGCCACTTAAATATTGTAATAATTTTTCTTTAGCCACTTTTTCAGGATCCTTTTTTTGTGCATCTGATACCAAACAAGAATTCATAACAACATAACCAAATTTTTCTGGATCCAATTTCATTTTTTCACTCATTATTATCACCTTAATTTGTTATATATTTATATTACAAAAGTTAGAGTAGATTATTATTACCCCATAATTTTTCATATTTCATACCTGTTAAATCTTCAACAACTTTTTTGGTATCTGGGGAAACATCTTTCATGCTTCCACCTGACTTCAAGCGACTAATTTCACTTATAAGAATAGCATGATTATCTTTATCTAATTTAAAAAAGTAAGTAGTAATGGTAGCAATCAATAAAAGAACACCAACACCTAAAACAAGCCATAACACTAAACCGTTTAAAGCCGAACCTGTTTGAACTTTTGCACTTGAATTAAAACCACACGCTGATAACACAATACCTGTAACAAATGGAGCGATTGATGAAGTTGACTTGCGAGCAAATGTCATAATACCTGCAAAATCTCCTTCACGTCTTTTACCAGTCATAATTTCATCAACATCAGGGATAAATGTAAAGACTGTCCACGGAACATACCCAGTCCCTGAATTTGAAACTCCCCAAGTAACTTGCAAAACATATAAAAAGATGATCATTTGAACAGTGCCTACGAAAGGTGAAAGATATAATAATCCGTATACTGCAACTGTACCAAACATCATTAAGTACATAATTCTCAACATTTTACTTGGACCAAACTTAGTCATTATCTTAGGCCAAATAAAGTTACATGGAATACCAATAATAGATCCAAAGGTTAATAAATTGGATGCTTCAACCGAATTACTCTTAACAGCATAAACAACAAAGTATACATAAACCGCACTTACAATATCTCTTGCAGTAAAAGTAAATAAATAAATAATTAGATGAAGTACGTAACTTTTTACTCTAAACACAGATCCAATATCTTTTAAAGCATGAAATGGACCGGTTTTTGATTTATCAACAACTGTTTCCGGATCACCTTTTCGTTCCCATGTAGTAAAATAAGTTAGCAAAACTGTTATCATAAAAATAACAGTTAAAGTAATACCATTTGCTAAGAAAGCATCTGGATTATTTTTCCCCATTGCTGCAAAGAATCTTCCTGGAAGCCAAGAAACCAAAAATGTAGCAATTGCCGACCAAATCATACGAGAACTAGTCATTTTTGTACGTACATCATAACTAGTAGTCATTTCGGGAGCTAATGTCTCGAGAGTATAAAATAGTTTGTGTAAATGAATAAAATCCTATTGAAAAGGGAATCCCT
>NZ_AZGB01000010.1 GCF_001435235.1 Liquorilactobacillus ghanensis DSM 18630
TCTACCTTGAACTCCGTTCTTACTCTTCTTCTTTGGTTAAGTCTTCGGTTTATTAGTACTGGTCCGCTCCATTCATCACTGAACTTCCACTTCCAGCCTATCTACCTGATCTTCTCTCAGGAACCTTATTTCTATTAAAGAATGGGAAATCTTATCTTGAGGTGAGTTTCGCACTTAGATGCTTTCAGCGTTTATCTCATCCACACTTAGCTACCCAGCTATGCTCTTGGCAGAACAACTGGTACACCAGCGGTGTGTCCATCCCGGTCCTCTCGTACTAAGGACAGATCCTCGCAAATTTCCTACGCCCGCGACGGATAGGGACCGAACTGTCTCACGACGTTCTGAACCCAGCTCGCGTACCGCTTTAATGGGCGAACAGCCCAACCCTTGGGACCGACTACAGCCCCAGGATGCGATGAGCCGACATCGAGGTGCCAAACCTCCCCGTCGATGTGGACTCTTGGGGGAGATAAGCCTGTTATCCCCAGGGTAGCTTTTATCCGTTGAGCGATGGCCCTTCCATACGGAACCACCGGATCACTAAGCCCGACTTTCGTCCCTGCTCGACTTGTCTGTCTCGCAGTCAAGCTCCCTTGTGCCTTTACACTCTGCGAATGATTTCCAACCATTCTGAGGGAACCTTTGGGCGCCTCCGTTACCTTTTAGGAGGCGACCGCCCCAGTCAAACTGCCTACCTGACACTGTCTCCCGCCAAGTTTATTGGCGCGGGTTAGAGTGTTCATACAACGAGGGTAGTATCCCACTAATGCCTCTGCCGAAACTAGCGTTCCGGCTTCAATGGCTCCTACCTATTCTGTACAAGTTGTACAAACACCCAATATCAAGCTACAGTAAAGCTCCATGGGGTCTTTCCGTCCTGTCGCGGGTAACCCGCATCTTCACGGGTATTATAATTTCACCGAGTCTCTCGTCGAGACAGTGCCCAGATCGTTACGCCTTTCGTGCGGGTCGGAACTTACCCGACAAGGAATTTCGCTACCTTAGGACCGTTATAGTTACGGCCGCCGTTTACTGGGGCTTCAATTCTGAGCTTCGCCGAAGCTAACCCATCCTCTTAACCTTCCAGCACCGGGCAGGCGTCAGCCCCTATACGTCATCTTACGATTTTGCAGAAACCTGTGTTTTTGATAAACAGTCGCCTGGGCCTTTTCACTGCGGCTGAGCTTACGCTCAGCACCCCTTCTCCCGAAGTTACGGGGTCATTTTGCCGAGTTCCTTAACGAGAGTTCTCTCGCTCACCTGAGGATTCTCTCCTCGACTACCTGTGTCGGTTTGCGGTACGGGCAGCTTTGACCTTACTAGAAGCTTTTCTCGGCAGTGTGACATCAGCACCTTTACTACTTAAATTTCGCTACTCATCACAACTCGTCCTCATGCAAGCAAGCATTTTACTCACTCACAGACTCATTGCTTGAACACACCTCCAACAGTGTGCGTGCTTAGCCTCCTGCGTCCCTCCATCGTTCAAACAGTCATCGCTGGTACAGGAATCTCAACCTGTTATCCATTGCCTACGCCTTGCGGCCTCAGCTTAGGTCCCGACTAACCCTGGGTGGACGAGCCTTCCCCAGGAAACCTTAGTCATTCGGTGGACAGGATTCTCACCTGTCTTGCGCTACTCATACCGGCATTCTCACTTCTAAGCGCTCCACTGGTCCTTACGATCCAGCTTCATCGCCCTTAGAACGCTCTCCTACCACGCAACCTGACGGTTGCATCCACAATTTCGGTAATATGTTTAGCCCCGGTACATTTTCGGCGCAGGGTCACTCGACTAGTGAGCTATTACGCACTCTTTAAATGGTGGCTGCTTCTGAGCCAACATCCTAGTTGTCTGTGCAACTCCACATCCTTTTCCACTTAACATATATTTAGGGACCTTAATTGGTGGTCTGGGCTGTTTCCCTTTCGACTACGGATCTTATCACTCGCAGTCTGACTCCCGAAGATAAATAAATGGCATTCGGAGTTTATCTGAATTCAGTAACCCAAGACGGGCCCCTAGTTCAAACAGTGCTCTACCTCCATTATCCTTACTTCGAGGCTAGCCCTAAAGCTATTTCGGAGAGAACCAGCTATCTCCAAGTTCGTTTGGAATTTCTCCGCTACCCACATCTCATCTCAGCATTTTTCAACATACACGAGTTCGGTCCTCCGGTGCGTTTTACCACACTTTCAACCTGGACATGGGTAGGTCACCTGGTTTCGGGTCTACGTCTGCATACTGATTCGCCCTATTCAGACTCGCTTTCGCTACGGCTCCACCATTTACGGCTTAACCTTGCATACAAACGTAACTCGCCGGTTCATTCTACAAAAGGCACGCTATCACCCGTTAATGGGCTCTAACTACTTGTAGGCACATGGTTTCAGGAACTATTTCACTCCCCTTCCGGGGTGCTTTTCACCTTTCCCTCACGGTACTGGTTCACTATCGGTCACTAGGTAGTATTTAGCCTTGGGAGATGGTCCTCCCAGATTCCAACGGAATTTCACGTGTTCCGTCGTACTCAGGATCCTGAACTGAGGGAAAACAATTTAATCTACAGGGCTCTCACCTTATTTTGCTGACCTTCCCAGATCATTCGACTATTGTTTTCTTTGATAACTCAAATGTTCAGTCCTACAACCCTAGAAAGCAAGCTTTCTAGTTTGGGCTGTTCCCTGTTCGCTCGCCGCTACTGGGGGAATCGATTTTTCTTTATCTTCCTGCGGGTACTTAGATGTTTCAGTTCCCCGCGTTTGCTTCTGACTAGTCTATGAATTCAACTAGTAGTAATAGCCCATTACAGCTATTGGGTTGCCCCATTCGGAAATCTCCGGATCACAGCTCACTTACAGCTCCCCGGAGCATATCGGTGTTAGTCCCGTCCTTCATCAGCTCCTAGTGCCAAGGCATCCACCATGCGCCCTTATTAACTTAACCTTGTTTTACCTGCGGTAAAACGGTTATGAGTTTGCGTTAAGAACTTCTTGTTCAAAACTCTTTTAATACGCGGTGTTCTCGGTTTATATAAAAAGATATTATCTGGTTTTCAAAGAACAAGTTTGA
>NZ_AZGB01000011.1 GCF_001435235.1 Liquorilactobacillus ghanensis DSM 18630
AAGGCCCTGCACATTTGCTTATCGAAACTTTGTTCAGTTTTCAAAGGTCTACTTAAATTCAACAACCATTTAATTATAACATTTATACGGCTGATAGTCAAGAAAAAATTAATTACCAACATCACTTGAAACAATTAACTTTTGTAACTCAACGACATTTAATATAATACCAACATTATTATTCCAGGTCAAGACTTTTTTTAGATTCACCAGATATTTTTTCTGAATTACCGTTATATCAACAATTTTATTCCATCTTTCATGAGTAGTTAAACACAAAATAATTGATAATCAATGCTTATCCTAAATAACAAACTATCCAAAAAAGTATTCAGAGTTATTATCAAACTTACTTATACATGTTACCTTGTCTAATTTAAACTAGTCGACATCTGCTTACAATTTACTTCTATATCTACCCCACAAACTCAATAAACCAAACATAATTGTTCCTAAATAAAAAAGCTACACGTTATTACTTCAATGCTTAGGGAAAATTAAAATCATTAAATTAGCATGCACTTTCTTTTTTAAATATCCCATAAAACTTGTAACATTTATTTTCGATGATATTTTACAAGTATATGAATATGATCTTTTCTTCTTTTAGCCGAAACAATCTTCCAAATATATATGGCCTATATCTTTTCTAAGCTCTCCATAAATATTTTTTTCGATACTTGGGCGTAAACACTATATAACTATATAGTACTTACAAATTCACCTTGTATGTGCTAAACTATTATCGTCTTTTGACAATGCAAAAACTTCCTTTCGTATAGTTTTGGTTGGTAGCCAAATATTATATCGAAAGGAAGTTTTTCTCGCTAAAGCTCTTTTGACCCCTACAAGTAAAACTTGTGGTTTATTTAACGTATTAATAAAATCTCCTGCACAATAATTCTCAGTACAAGAATCATTATGCAGGAGATTAGATACGACTAATTTACGGACACTTGTAAACCTACTATAAAATTTAACAAGATATCCAAATTAATTCACTTAACACTTACTAAAACTACTTCAACTCTGGTGCATCAGTTTGAAATAAATCAACAGTTGATTTCCCATGATCTTCATCAAGCAAACTGGTTTTCTTCTTTTTCTGCTCCTCTTTGAGTTCTTTCATCGTTTCATTATATTTATAATTATAGTCACTGCGGTTAACTTTTTTAAATCCACTCGGTGTATAAAAGCGCAACAAGTCTCCTGTAACAATCTTATCAGAAAGTGAAAGTACTTTGGTAGTTCTATTTTGCATTGTATCAACTTGTTGCTTCTCTGCTCCAGACAAATTGGTCATCAGCTTACCTTGATTATTATAAACCTTACTTCCAATCTTGCTGTATGTTGGAGATACGAAGTCACCATCTCTAAAGGCTACTGTTTGATTACGATTATTAGCCAACAAATCTTGTCCCAATTGAATATAGTCATCGTCTTTAAGGCCCATCAAGTCCATTAAGGTTGGCATTACATCAATTTCACCACCATAAGTATGGTTTACTCCACCCTTAAGTCCATTTAAATGAATCATAAACGGAACTTTTTGGAACATTGCTAAATCATAACTAGAAACAGACTTTTTATTCAGCAATTGCGCGATCGCCTTTTTATGATTATTTGAAATACCATAGTGGTCTCCATAAACTACAATCATTGAATTATCATACAGTCCGGACTTCTTTAAATACTGAATGAATTCGCCAAATGCCTGGTCAAGATAATGTGCCGTTTGTACATATCCATCAACCGTTTGATCACCAGTTTTTGTTTTCGGAATACTCTGATTGATTTTATCTAATTCATATGGATAATGATTAGTCAACGTAATAATCTTAGCATAAAATGGCTGCGGCAATTGTTGAAGATACTGAACAGCCTGCTTTAAGAAAATTTTATCTTTTAAACCATAACCAATGTTGTAGTTAGTTTTTTCTTTATAAAAATCTTCATCAAAGAAATGCTGATATCCCCACGATTTATAGGTATTATCACGATTCCAAAAACTACCGACATCACCGTGAAAAGCAGCTGTTGAGTAACCATTTTGATCCAATATTGCTGGTAATGCCTGAAATGTATTTGAAGTACCATACTCTGTCATGACAGAACCTGTCGGCAAGCCATATAAGGAATTTTCCAACATTGTTTCAGCATCAGAGGTTTTTCCCTGACCTACTTGATTAAAAAAGTTATCAAAAGATAAAGTATTCTGATCATGATAGAATTTATTAATATTTGGAGTAACTTCTTGTCCATCAACTTTATAATCAATTAAAAATTGTTGGAAACTTTCCAAATGAAAAATAAATACATTTTTACCCTTGGCTTTACCATAATAACTGACATTATCACCAACACGATTATTTTTTAAATATGAAAGCACATTATTTAAGTCATTACTACTTGCATTGGCACGAGTTGAACTCTGTTGATAATTTTGATAAGCATTGTAGCCAGCGTAGAAATTAATTCCCAAATATTTAACAATATAGTTATTGTCAAATGTTCGTGTTAATAATTGTGGACGATCCTTATCTGCAGCTGTTAAATTCAAACCAAACAAAGCCATTGCCAATAAACTGACACTAACCGAACTAAGTAATTTTCCTCTGCTTTTATCAACTTTAATGACTTTAAAAACTAACAACAGTACCAAAATAATGATATCCGCAAAAACCATAAAGTCAGTTGGATCAATAATTTCCATAATACTCAGTCCCAAATTATTTGAAACAGAGCCTGAAGACTTGATAATTCCAATTGATAGAAAGTCCGAGAACTCACGGTAATACAGTATATTAGAAAATAACCAAAGAGAACTCAAAAAATCAATTATTAACAGAGTCCAATAAAATTTTCTGCCGCGAAAGTATAAAGCAATCCCCAACAGTAATAACGCTGTTGGAATCGGATTAAAAAACAAAATTATCTTTTGAGCTGTATCACTCACTCCCAAATTGAATTTGGATAAATAAATAAAATATGTTTTCATCCAGAATAAAAACAGTGTCAACAGGAAAAAACCGGTTCTGGTATTCAAAATATTCTTCCAATTTTTGGAAGAATTATTGGAACTATTTTTTTGAAAATTATCAGAACTTTTTCTCCGCAAAGCTCTAAACGGCTTCAAAATTGAATTCATCTAACATCCTCCAATTGCAATCTTTAACTATATATTATAACTAATTTTTAATGATTAGTCTGTTAAAAGATCATAAATTTCGATAGCCACTAAATCAATATCATCAAACTCGAATTCTTGCTGACTTTTTACTTCAGCTAAATTAAAAGTTCGTGTTTCTTGATTATAGGTAACAATTGCAACCTGCTGACCGTTCTTTTCAAAACGTCTACTCGCTTGATCTTCCTCGGTATCGGCTGTCATTGAATCAAGCCGCGAAATAATAGCTGCTAACTTTGAACTCACTTTAATACACTCCTTTAAATTTCCACATCTTAAATGCTGTGCTTTATCAATTCTACCAGAATTTAAACACTACGCCAGTAAAAAGAAACCTTTTTATAAAAACTTTACAAGATTATTGTTTTACTTTTTGCGGTCGCACAACTAATGCAATCATTCCAAGCAAAATTCCTAAATAATATGTTAATAAACGCCATAACAGCATTGCTAAAACTAATTTGCTGGAATTAGTGATAAAACTAGAAAATATTGTTGAAAAGCTGTACTCAGCTCCGCCAGATCCACCAGGAATTGGAAAAAGCGAAATAACCATCACAATTAAAATATGGAAAGTCGTTACCAGCAATAAACTGACATTTTTTTCCCCTAATGCTAATAATATGAAGTAAGGAACAATATAATAAAATAGTAACTGAATTAATGTTATTAAACCGATTTTTAACAACAGCCAACTATCACGCTTCAAACGAAGACTTTCTTGATAGAAATTATTTATTTTTTCGTCAAGAACCATTTCCCAATGATCTATTCTGACAGAATGACTAAAACATCTGAGAAGTTTAAAAAAAACTCCTACTAGTTTTCTAGTAAACGAATACCAATACATAACCAGCAATAAACCCACAATTACCGCAAAATGAATTAAAAATCCAAATAAAAAAAATAATGACAAGGCATGCATCTTACTTGCCACAAAATGAAAACCGATAAACAGAGCAATAATAAAATTAATGACTATCATTGATTGATAAACCACAAATTTCATTAATAAGACTGAGGTTGCTCTTCCAGCGTCAACTCCAGATTGAATTAAAGCAAATAGTTGTGCAGGTTGTCCACCAGAAGAAAATGGTGTGATTCCATTGAATAATTGTTCAATTAAAGGAATTCTTACAGCCGATCTCAACGGGAACTCCATCGTTTCTCGCTGTAATAAGATCTTCACCACTATCGCTTCTAAAAAATAGGACATCAACATACTTGCCATCGCTACCAATAGCCAACGCCAATTCAAGGTCAATAAATCAGTTGCTAAAGACCTGAATGAAACATCTCGTAACGAAAACGCTAGAATAATTACTCCTAGTATCAGCATTAGTATCAAAACCAATTTATTTCGATTCGTCATTTTTTATTCAACCTGCTTTGCTGTATGTAAAAATCTAGCCATTGACCAGCAAGATTTTCCTCAGAATATGCTTTAGCAATTTGGGCAGCTTTAAATCGATATTCATTTAACAACTGCGAATTTTGAGATAATTCAGAAATTCTTTCTCCTAGCTGCTGGATATCTTTTCCTGCTAAATAATCGTCCTTAATAATTGCTTGATATAAACTCAAATCGCGTAATAAAATTGGCAATCCACAACTGGCAGCTTCTAAAATACTCATTGGGAACAATTCATTAAATGAGGGCAAGAAAAACAAATCCACTGCATCATAATAGTCGCCCATTTTATTTCGTTCTACAATGCCCGTAAACTGTAAGTTATGCGGTGGATTTTTCACAATTTTTTTTAATTGGTCATAGCCATCAGTTATTCTACCGAAAGAAAAACCGCCAACCCAAATAAAGTGTAATTCAGGAAATTGCTGTGCTAGTTTGATAAAGTCAAAAACACCTTTTCTCTCCTGAATTTGACCGACCCCTAAAATAACGAATTTATTACTTGGAATATTAAGTTGCTTTTGCAATTCATTCTTAACTGTCTTATCAACTGGGTGAAAAAGTTTTTTTGAAACAAAATTAGGAATATATGTCACCCTTGCTGCTGGGATTCCATACTTAGCCAATTTAGGAATAAAACTCGGATTGACAACTACTAACTGATCCATCCGACGATAAAAAGAAATGACATAATGGTAAAAGATCGTCTTAAAAGGTTGAACCAGTTTCAGACTACCTTCCAAAGTTTCTGGAAGAAAATGAACATAGCCGATCTTTCTGCCACGACCAGGAAAAAATGTTGATAGATAAAATTGCGGATCAACTGTATGATAATGGCTAATATCTGCTCGCGAATAATTATTGCAAGAAATCTCCAACACATTTGAAAAATGTCGCTGTAGCAATCCAATTAATTCAGTATAGGCACTTCCCACTCCTTGGCCTTTGACTTTTGTAGCAGAAGAAAACATATGCACTTTCAACATCAGCTAAACCCCTTTATAAACTTTAACCTATTTCTCCAGAATGGCTTGTTTCTCTTTCTTTCAAATAAATTGCTTGGCAATCATGATAAAATTGAACAACTCTTTCAGCAAAACTCGCCGCG
Source organism: Liquorilactobacillus ghanensis DSM 18630 (assembly GCF_001435235.1). GTDB lineage: Bacteria > Bacillota > Bacilli > Lactobacillales > Lactobacillaceae > Liquorilactobacillus > Liquorilactobacillus ghanensis. The sequence goes on from NZ_AZGB01000011.1 coordinate 5,707, forward strand.
GAAATTGCTGCTAATTTTTGATCTAATTTATCAGGCTCAATTGGCTTCTTACTTTTAATTAAATATTTATATAATATCTCAGCCAAATCTGATAATCTTTCAAAAGTCATACCAAATTCTTTATCATTCAACAATTCGTCGGTATATGGACTATGCGTCGTAACGACTCTTAGCCCCGAAGCCAGCGCTTCAATATAGGTTAGCCCCTGTGATTCTGAAACTGATGTTGATACAAAAAGATTTGCTGCGTGGTAGTAATCAGCTACTTGATCATGTGATATTTCTCCTGTAAATAAAACATTCTGTTGTAAATTCAACATATTCACCTGCTGCTCCAGATCTTCTCTTGCTGGTCCATCACCAACGATCATTAACAAAATATCTGGCAACAGCTGTCGTAATTGCGGCATGACGTTGATTAAGCGATCAATATCCTTTTCATAAGCTAAACGACTTAACGTCAGTAATAATGGTGTGTCTGCTTTAATACCATACTTTTTTCGAACATCAATTTTGATTGATTGATGATATTTTTGCAAATCAACACCTGTTGGAATAACTGTAATTGGGGATTTAATCCCATATCCCTCCAAAGTTGTTAAAACTCGTTCGCTTGGAGCGATAATGCCCGTCATATGATAACAGAAAGAACGTGACATCTGCTTAACATGATGCGGTTTCAAAAGCTTCCCTTTTGCAACGTAATGTAAATAATCCTCATACATTGTGTGATAAGTGTGAATGCAAGGAATTTTTAAATTTTTAGCTACAAACTTTCCAATCCATCCCATTGAAAATTCGGTTTGTGTATGAACGATATCTAATTGCAATTCCTTAGCAACTTGATAGGCCCTAAATAAACCACGCACCGCAATTCTGCGATCTGTAAAGGAGATAAACGGAATGCTGGTAAACCTGAATATACTGGGTTCATACTCATCAGAAGCTACTTTGGGATCAGTAGTCGTAAAAATATAGACATGGTGCCCCTGACTTTCTAGTTGTTCCTTAAGTGTTTTAATGGAGGTGGCCACACCGCTGACTTGCGGATAATAAGTATCTGTAAAAATTCCGATATTCACGTGCATCCTCCTTAACTAAGTAATCACATTAATTATATTGTTTCTGCCAAATATATGCAATCATTCAAAAGGCCTTCGTGCAAATTAACACAAAATCTTAAAGAAAAATTGCTGTTGAACTAACAAAAACGATTAATTATCTTTAAAGAAAAAGGAGAGCTATGCCCAAAGGCTTATGCTCCCCTTTTTCTAACAAATAAAAACCATTTGACAGATTAAAGTGACAGTTTCTTAACTAATGCCACAACTTCTTCAGTCGTTTCACACTCAGTAACAGCCTTCTCAGCTAATTGCTTCATTTCAGCTGTATTGAGTTTTTTCATCAAACTACGTGTTTTAAGAATTGATGTCGCGCTCATTGAAAATTCATCTAAGCCTAAACCAACCAATAACGGAACTGCAATTTGATCGCCCGCCATTTCACCACACATACCGGTCCATTTTCCTTCTGCATGTGAAGCATCAATAACGTTCTTGATCAAGCGCAAAATAGACGGATTGTATGGTTGATAAAGATAAGATACACGTTCATTCCCACGATCAGCCGCCATTGAGTATTGAATCAAATCATTTGTTCCAATACTAAAGAAGTCGGCATATTTAGCTAACTTATCTGCAATCATCGCAGCAGCAGGAATTTCCATCATCATTCCTACCTCAACATCATCAGCAACAGGAACTCCAGCCTTAATCAGTTTAGTTCTTTCTTCTTCATAAACTGCTTTAGCTGCTTTAAATTCCTTAACCGTAGCAATCATTGGAAACATAATTGCTAACTTACCATAATGCGAAGCTCGTAATAATGCACGTAACTGTGTCCGGAAAATATCCTGACGTTTCAAACTGATTCGAATTGCACGATATCCTAAGAATGGATTCATCTCATCAGGTAAAGGTAAATAAGGCAATTCCTTATCTCCACCAATATCCATTGTCCGAATCACAACCTGTTTACCGTTCATACCTTCGACAGCTTGCTTATATGCTTCAAATTGCTCGTCTTCAGTTGGCAATTCGCTCGAATCCATATACAAAAATTCAGAACGGAACAAGCCAACAGCTTCGGCACCATTATCATTAGCACCTACAACGTCCTTAGGAGTACCAATATTCGCTCCTAAAATCAGTTTTTTACCGTCAGCTGTAACTGAAGCAGCACTTTTTAATTGTTTCCATTCAGCTTTTTGTTTAGCAAAATCTGCCGCTTTTTGATGATATTGTTTAATCTCGCTTTCGCTTGGATCAACCAATGCTTCACCGCCAATACCATCAATGATTACCAATTGTCCTTCTTTAATGTCCTGAGTCGCTGATTGTGAACCAACAACTGCCGGAATTTCCAAAGTCCGAGACATAATTGCCGAATGCGAGGTCCGACCTCCAATATCGGTTATAAAACCCTTGACATATTTCCGATCAAGCTGAGCCGTATCCGACGGAGTCAAATCATGAGCAACAATTACCACTTCTTCATCGATTAACGCTGGATTAGGTAGCTTTACACCCAGAAGATGCGCCAAGACCCGCTTGCAAACATCGCGAATGTCGCCAGCACGTTCCTGCATATATTTATTATCAGTCATATTTTCAAAAATTGAAATAAATTCAGCAGCAACATCTTGCAACGCTTTTTCTGCGTTTATTTTTTCGTCTTTGATTTTATTTTTGATTTTACCGAAAAAATCGGGATCAGCTAAAATTGTCAAATGTGCTTCAAAAACAGCAGCTTCAGCTTCACCTAAATTAGCTGTTGCTTTTTCTTTAATCAATTGCAATTCTTTTTTGGAATCCGCAACTGCTTGATCTAATCGCGCAATTTCTGCAGCTGAATCCTCAATATTTTTTTCTTGGAAAGTCAGGTCTGGCTGCACAAGCATATACGCTTTAGCAACAGCAACTCCATCGCTGGCAGCTATTCCCTTTAACACTTTCGTCATTATTCAGCAAGTCCTTCTTTCTTCATTGCTTCTTCAATAGCTGCTACAGCATCTGCAGCATCATCGCCATCGGCAGCAATTGTAACATCAGCATTTTGACCAACTCCGAGTGACATCACACCCATAATTGATTTCAAATTAACTGACTTATCTTTGTAAGTCAAAGTAATATCTGAGTTGAATTTGCTAGCTGCCTGAACTAATAGAGTAGCCGGACGTGCATGAATACCTGTTTCTGCAATAATATGAAAGTCTTTCTTTTCCATTTAAATCAAGCTCCTTTGTAATGTTGATAGAAAATCAAGAATAAGCACTTCATTTCATGAAACGCGTTTTAAGAACGCGTTTTCATCTGAATTGACAATGCCTTCCCTGCTGAAGTAAATGTTAGCATGAATTAATTGATAAAACAAGTTTATAAAGTATTATTATTCCTATAATGATAGTAAATCGTTCCATGTCTTTGAGCTATACCGATAATTCTTTTTCGTTGACGAAAATTCATGAAAGCCGTTTGAAAATCCATAAATTCTTGTGGTTCAATTTTTAATTCATCAAGTTCACCATTCACCAACTTATTTAATAATTCTTGATAATTACGCTTTTCCATCTAAAATCATCCTCCATTTTTTATCATAGCATAACAAGCTTTCAACTTGCGCTAAATTCTAGAAAGAGTATACTAAAGTCAAAGGTCAAAGATAGTCAAATAGATCTTTAGTTTATTTTTTAAGAAGGGTAGTGAAAGACGATGATTTGTCAAAATTGCCATCAAAATCCGGCGACAATTCATTTATCAACTAATGTCAATGGTCGGCAAACCTCGATCGATTTATGTCAAAACTGCTATCGTGAACTTAAAGAACATGCCCAACATACTAATCCACAAGCAATGATGCAAGATCCTTTCGGCTTTGGAAGTTTGGATGATCTTTTCCGTTCAATGAGCAGTGGAGATTCTGCCGCTCAACATCAATTTCAGCAACCACCAACAGCAGCTCAAGGGAATGGAAACCATCGCGGCGGCGGTATTTTACAACAATATGGACTCGATTTAACCGCTGAGGCTAAGAACAATCGAATCGATCCCGTCATCGGTCGTGACAATGAAATTGCTCGCGTAATTGAAATTTTAAACCGGCGAACAAAAAATAATCCTGTCCTGATCGGTGAAGCTGGAGTTGGTAAAACCGCTGTAGTTGAAGGATTAGCTCAAAAGATCGTCAATGGAGATGTACCACAAAAACTATTGAACAAACGTGTCTTTCGACTCGATGTAGTTTCATTAGTTCAAGGAACAGGTATTCGTGGACAGTTTGAACAACGAATGCAACAATTAATGCTTGAGTTGCGTAAACAGCCTGAAATTATTTTGTTCATTGATGAAATTCACGAAATAGTCGGTGCTGGAAACGCTGAAGGCGGTATGGACGCTGGTAATGTCCTAAAGCCCGCTTTAGCTCGTGGCGAAATTCAATTAATCGGAGCTACCACTCTGAACGAATATCGGAAAATCGAAAAAGATGCTGCATTAGCTAGAAGATTTCAGCCGATTCAAGTTGATGAACCGAGCGTTGCTGAAACCGTTCAAATCTTGAAAGGCATTCAAACAAAATACGAAAAATATCATCATGTTAAGTATACGGCCGATGCTATAAAATCAGCCGTTGAATTGTCTAATCGTTATATTCAAGATCGCTTTTTACCAGACAAAGCAATTGATTTGCTTGATGAAGCCGGTTCACGAAAGAACTTAACAATTCAAGCAGTTGATCCCCAAGTTATTGAACAAAAAATCAAGAATGCTGAAAGTCAAAAACAAGCAGCGCTCAAAAAAGAAGATTATGAAAAAGCGGCTTACTACCGTGATCAAGCTAATAAATTTTCTCAAATGCGCGAACAGAAAACAACTGATACTGATATTCCAACTGTAACAGCTAAAGATATGGAAAAAATTATTGAGGAAAAGACCAATATCCCAGTTGGTGAACTTAAGCAAAAAGAGCAACAACAATTGCGTGATTTAGCAAAATCATTAGAAAAACATGTTATTGGTCAAGATCAGGCTGTTGACAAGGTTGCGCGCGCAATTCGGCGAAATCGCATCGGTTTCAATAAATCAGGTCGGCCAATTGGCTCCTTCTTGTTTGTTGGGCCAACTGGTGTCGGCAAAACTGAAACTGCAAAACAGCTGGCTCGCGAACTATTTGGAACAACAGATGCTTTGATTCGGTTTGATATGAGTGAGTACATGGAAAAACATTCCGTTTCCAAATTAATTGGTTCTCCCCCTGGCTACGTTGGATACGAAGAAGCTGGACAATTGACCGAACAAGTTCGTCGGCACCCTTACAGTTTAATTTTGCTTGACGAAATTGAAAAAGCTCATCCCGACGTAATGCACATGTTCTTGCAAATCCTCGATGATGGACGTTTAACCGATTCGCAAGGTCGAACTGTCAGTTTCAAAGATACGATTATTATTATGACATCTAACGCTGGCAGTGGTGATGCAATCGCTAGTGTTGGTTTTGGAGCAACTGTTTCCGGGAAAAATCATTCTGTTATCAACAGTTTATCCAAATACTTCAAACCAGAATTTCTTAATCGGTTTGATGATATTATCGAATTTAACCCATTAACCAAACCAAATCTGTTGAAGATCGTTTCGTTAATGTTGAATGATGTTAAAACGATGCTGGCACCACAAGAAATTAAATTAACCGTTTCAGAACCTGCTAAAGAGAAGCTCGTAGAATTAGGCTACGATCCTAAAATGGGAGCTCGGCCATTACGGCGTGTCATTCAAGAACAAATTGAAGATGGAATCGCAGATTACTATCTCGAACATCCTGATAGTAAAGATTTACTTGCTGATGTGAATGATAATCAAATTACCATTCAACCAGCAAAAAAACAAACTAACAGTGACAAACCAGCTGCTGATTAGACTACTTTTGGAGATAAGACTAATATTAATAATGTCTTATCTCTTTTTTTGACTTACTTGATTATAATTTATTAATTTATCCTAACATTTTAATTCATTTATTCAACACTTTTGGCTATAATAAACTTATAGAATAGAGGAGGAGATATCTATGCATTTAATCGATGTTAGTAATAGTTACTCAAGAAAAATCAAACATGAATTAGAAAATTCCGCAACCCACTTCATCAAGGTTTATACATTGGGTAACAGCCGTGTTGTTTTTAAACGAAATCACCAAAATGAAGAATTAATTATCTCTAATCGACATCGCGCTGTTTCTGATGATGAAATAAGTTTTACATTGAATGAACTTGCTAAAAATGAACAGCAAGATGCTAAAATTACCCGAACAAATGGTGTTGTTGAAATAACTTTACCAATTAAGTGATTCGAACTCGCAGACAGTTGTTATAAAGGTGGTGAAATCTATTTTGTCAGTTAGCGATTTTTTGAAAAAAGTTTTTCGAGTTTTAAAAAAAGACAAACAAAGTATTACGAATGAATTGCAATTGGCAACAAAATTGACTCCACCCTCATCAACAACTGAAATGCCGGCAAATGACTCAAAAAAAGCGAAGGTTAACGATGTTAAATCTGAAGTAATTTCACAACCCAAGCGCCACTATACTCAAAAAAAGCAAAATGCCGTTATGTTGCTAATTTATCAAAACGAGCAACAAGACGATATTGCACGTCCCCAATTGATTAGTGGTTTATTGGGAGAACAAATTCAGTTTAGACTTAGAAAATTGACCAATTATACGTTGATAAACATTAAGGGCTTTACTAATCATTTTTTTACACAATATGCAATTATGATTTTTATTTATCGAAAGCAAGATGGCGCGCCAATTAGAATATCCTTTAAAGATTATGATCTAGGTACTCTATTGCAGCCCACTCAACTTTTAAAGGGAAAAATTGGTGAAACTTATCAAATTTTTTCGCCAGAAATTAAAAACTTTAATTTGCAAACTGTATCAGGAAAAATTAAGGGCTTTTTCTCAACTCAAGTCCAGCAAATTACCCTTTATTACCGTCATCATGACTGGGAATCAGTTGAAAAATCTGATATCGCCTTTGTTTTGTTAAAAGACACTGCTTGTTTTGCTGAAATCGATGCTGCCAGTCCGGTGTTAATGCTAAGAGCTGGCACTGTCTGGCAGACTTTTAGTCGAATTACTAAATATTCGCAAGAAAGTTGGTATAATTTAGGTGCTTTTTGGATTAAATATCAACCAGAATCAATGACCATCCAAAAGAAGTACCGAAATTTAGCAACTGATGCTGCACCAATTTTATTAGGTGAAACTACTCCCATTAGACAAAAAGCCAGCGTTAATTTTACGGATAATCGTTCGGTCCATTACTTTGACTATCCTAATGGTCAATGGATCGGAAAAATTGCTGATAAAACAGCCGTTACGTTAACCCGCCAAATTAAAATTGATCAAGTTATCTGGTATGAATTAGCAGATTATGGTTGGCTTCCTAGCTATTACATCGAATTTAATTAGTTTTAAAAAGCAGCCAAATTGGCTGTACTCCTACTTGGATAGGCAAGCAAATACCCAAAGCTTGGATACTCAAGTAGGAGTTCTTGAATTAACGAATTAAGCGCATTGGGACTCAATCCCAATGCGCTGTTTTTTTATTATATAAATAATTTTAGAGCTTTGCCGTTAATTTAACATCAGGATACTTATCCTTAAACCATCTTTCTGAAAAATCATTTTCAAATAAAAATAATGGCATCCCATGCCGATCTTTTACCAACAAATTTCGCGATGATGACATTTTCTCATCAAGTTGAGCCGGATCAATCCAACGAGCAATTTTATGACCAATCGATTCCATGACCACGTCGGAATGATACTCATTTTTCATTCTAAATTGAAAAACTTCAAATTGTAATTGACCAACTGCCCCAAGAATATATTCACCAGTTGAATAACTTTGATAAAGCTGAACTGCACCCTCTTGAACTAATTGTGCAATTCCTTTATGAAATGATTTTTGTTTCATAACATTTTTGGCAGTAACTTTAACAAACAGCTCTGGCGTAAATTGTGGCAACTTCTCAAATTTGACTGCTGTCCGTCCAGTATAAATTGTGTCACCAATTTGAAAGTTTCCAGTATCATACAAACCAACAATATCACCGGCCACTGCTTCCTCAACTGTCTCACGCGTATCGGCCATGAATTGGGTCGAATTTGATAAACGCAATTTTTTGCCTGTTCGCTGCAAAGTAACATCCATTCCACGCTCAAAACAGCCCGAACAAATTCGTACAAAAGCAATCCGATCACGATGATTAGGATTCATATTAGCTTGAATCTTAAAAATAAAACCACTAAAAGCATCATCGTTAGGCTTAACTTCTTGTCCAGTTTCTGTTTTATGCGTCGAAGGTGCTGGTGCAAATTTGAGATAAGCATCCAAAAAAGTTTTCACTCCAAAATTAGTTAGAGCCGATCCAAAAAAAACTGGTGTCATTTTTCCGGCCGCTACCTTAGCTGTATCTAACTGATTGCCAGCCGCTTGCAACAGCTCGACTTCTTCCAAGACTTGACGATAAATACTTTCACTTTTCAAAGGATGGTCTTCAGCTAATTCACCTTTTTCATTAAGAGCCAAGAAAGATTCATTTTTATCTTCGCGGCGATATAATTCAATTCGCTGATTAAATAAATCATAAATTCCTTTTAAACCCTTTCCCATACCAATCGGCCAATTCATTGCGTAAGCATCGATTTGTAAAACTTCTTCAAGTTCGGTAATCAAATCCAACGGTGGACGACCATCACGATCCAGTTTATTAATAAAAGTAAAAATCGGTATTCCCCGCATCCGACAAACTTGAAATAGCTTTTTAGTCTGTGGTTCAATTCCCTTAGCCGAATCAATTACCATTACAGCTGAATCAACTGCCATCAAGGTTCGATAAGTATCTTCCGAAAAATCTTCGTGTCCTGGCGTATCCAGAATATTAATCCTTTTACCAGCATAATCAAATTGCATAACTGAACTAGTAACAGAGATACCACGTTTTTTTTCAATTTCCATCCAATCTGATTTAGCAAAATTACCTGATTTTTTTGCCTTGACTGTTCCCGCTTTGCGGACAACTCCTCCAAATAATAACAATTGTTCTGTAATCGTAGTTTTACCTGCATCAGGATGAGAAATAATAGCAAAAGTCCGCCGTTTATTTACCTCCATAGCTAATTTATCTTTTTCCATGAGTAACCTCTCTTTTCCGATTAATTAAATTTCAATTTTGGTCTCAAATTAGAATAATTGGCAACATTATACTAATGCTACAGCATTTTTGAAATTTCAAATTTCTAAAACTACTGGCTTACGTTTACCAAATAAAAACTAATCTAATTATAATTCAACTGAAATTTATTTAGGAACTCGGATAACTGATCCCGCTTTTAAATCAGCTTCAGAAGAAATATTATTGATTTTCTTTATCGTGTTAACGTCAGTTGCATATTTTTGCGCCAAACCTTCCAACGTGTCACCACTATTAACATTAATCGTCTGTGTATTTGCTTTTAAAGATGATTCACTGGCACTTGATGCAGCAGCGGCTTTGGAAGATGCTGCCGCTGAAGAGCTTGCTGCTTTTGCTGAACTACTCGAAGCTCGCTTAGCACTAGCAGAAGATTCGCTAGCTGCCAACGATGACTTCTTATCTTTAGCCACACTTTGTTTTTTCAAAGAACTAGTACGCTTTTGGCTGCTTGTGAGTACTGTTTCTTTTTTATCAACAGCTGTTTGCTTATTAGCTCGTGACAAATATCCCCAGCTGCCAATGCCAACCACACAAAGAAATGCGATCACAGCTAAAATAATTTTTTTCTTAAAGTGCTGTTTTTTATTCTGTACAGTGCCTTTGGCTGGAGTCTTACTTGCATCAGCTATCGGATCAGAACCTTTTTCCTTAAAAAATGCCCGCCGCATCTTTGGTTCATCTTTGCGTGTAAAACCGTGCTTAAATTGCTCAATTTTAAATTCTTCATATACTTTAGCAATATCAAAATCTTGACTAGCCTGCTGTTTTTTAGCAAAATACTCGTTTTTTTCAGGCAGTGAGGCATTACGCAACCAATCCTGAAAATATTCATATTGCAGCATTACATCAGCTGTTGGTCCCAATTGCTGAACTTTGCCGAATTGCAGCCATAAAGTCCGTTCACAGAAACGTTCAACATTTACCAGATTAACATCAGCAATAATCAAGGCAACTCCGGCGTCTTTCAATTCTCGTAATTTCTGATTAACTTGTTGGCTATAAGGAATATCCAGTACATTTAAAACATTGTCGATTACCAACATCTCCGGCTCCAAAAACATCGCAATCGCCAAAGAAAGCCGAGCATACATCCCAATTGAATATTCTTTAACCGGACGATAAAGCCAATTGCCCAATTCACAAAAATCAATTATTCTATTAAGCAGATGTTTAGCCTTAAGTTCATCAATATCGGCCTGTCCAATCTGTTTTTTTATATTTTCTAAACCAGTAAGATTTTCACTCAAACCAGCACGACTGCTGGCATAATTTATTTTAGCATCAAGTGTTGTAAAACCTGTTGTCTGTTTCAATCTTCCCGCTAGAATTTCAGTCAGTGTCCTTTTACCAGAACCGTTAATTCCAATTAAACCAACGGCTTCTCCTGGATTAACAGTCAATGAAACTCCTTGTAAAGTCCAAAAGGATTTCATTTTATTATTAGCCGCGAGCTCCTTTTTTTCAGTCACAAGTGGTTGTTCTTTAGTTATATATTTAATTTCTATTTTTTTCATATTTGCACCCAAAATTTTTCTCCATCATAAAAAAGCTTTGGCCAAATAAATTTATAGCAGTCCAAAGTTTTTTAAGCACTATTTAGTACCCAGATCATCTTTAATTTTTGTTGTCGAAATTCCTTCTGTGCGAGGTAAATAAACAACTTGACAATAATCAGATAAAAAATCAAATTTGCCTTTCCAATCATCGCCCATTACAAAAACATCAACGTTATATTTCAGTACATCCTTAACTTTTTGTTCCCAATTATTTTCTGGTATGACTAAATCAACATATTTAATTGCCTCTAAAACATATTTACGATCTTTATAGGACATATAAGCTTTTTTACCTTTTACTGCATTAAACTCATCACTTGATAGCCCAACAATCAGCTTATCTCCCAAAGCAGCTGCACGTTCAAGCAAGCGAACATGTCCTTTATGCAGCAAATCAAATGTTCCATACGTTAAAACTGTTTTCATTTTTACTTATCCTTTACAATTGATTCATTTTATTTACATAAGATAAAGCTATCACGCTAATTATTAATCGTCAAGTAACCCCAGGTTCATTCCGCTTTACGCAAATGGTATAAGTCGATCAAATATTTAACAACGGTCTTTAAAACAGCATATGTTGGAACTGCCAGAATCATTCCAACAATTCCGGCTAGGTTCCCAGCCACTAACAATAAAATAATGATGGTTAACGGATGGATCGATAAAGACTTACCAATAACATTTGGATAAACTAAATTCCCATCAACTTGCTGTACAATTACACAAACAACAATTACCAGTAAAGCTTTTTGAGTCGAAAAAGTCAATCCCAAGACCAAAGCGGGTAAAATACCAATATACGGTCCAATATATGGAATAATATTGGTCATGCCGGCTGTCACACCCAATAAAAAAGCATATGGCATACCAATTATCCAATATCCAATCGACGTAAAAGTTGCAATAAATAAACACTCAATAACCTGACCAGCAATATAACGCGATAATGTTGTATTAAGCTTCTTCATTAATTCTTCAACTTGAGCTTCATGCCGCGAAGGAAACATTTTCTGTAGATTGGGAATTAATTGCTGACCATCTTTTAGCATATAAAATAAAATAAATGGAATTGTAACAATGGTGATTGTAATCGTCGTTATCGTTCCAATTACCACACCCAAGCTATTTGTTAAGGAACTGGCAAAATTTTCAACTATCTGCAAAAAATTATTCTGCATTTTAGTTGCATAGCTCGTAAGTTTTAATTTTTTCATCCACTCAACTTGGCTTAAATTGTGGTAATAATCATTCCCTAATTTTTGCAAACCGTCAATATATTGTGGCATCTGTTTGATCAACTGGCTAATTTCATTAATCAGTAATGGTACGATAATCGCTGCAATTAAACCAATGATGCCAATTAATAAAATAAATACAATACTAACCGCCAGTGTTCGCGAGATCTTACGTTTTCCCAACTTAATTTTCATTAAAAGTTTCACAATTGGATTGACTAAATAATACAAAAAGCCAGCAATCAAAACCGGTGCAAACAAAGTTGAAGCGAAAGTACCCAAGGGTCTAAAAATAAAACTGATTTTACTGCAAACAAAAATTAGCGTTGCTAATAGTAATAATTCAAGTGTTACCCATAATAATTTCGAACGCTGGATTTTATCAAGCATACCGTCACTCCTTATATTATTAAAAATGAACTACGCGCTGGATTAATTATTATTTTCCTATATTGTACATTAATTTAATAATTATCATTAAACTGAAAGCTTCATGATAATTTTAAATAGGCTTTAACAAAACCTAATTATTGAACTATTTCCCAGTAATCATCATTCACCGTTAAAAAAACTGCGATCACTGTCCGAGTGATCACAGTATCGTTATAAACACAACTTGGCTCTGCTTACTGTTCTTGGCGTGATAATTCTAAATAACGACTGTACCAAATATCAACATATTCTCGAGAAAAAGGGCCCTTTTTATTTTCAATCCAATCAACCAAAGTCAAAACATTGTGTTTTAAAATTCGATCAATTTCAGCTGAATAGTGCCACTGCGCTCCATGTAATTGATATTCATCAACATCTAGCAGTTTTTTTTCTCCGCTGGGAAATACTTTGACATCTAAATCATAATCAATATATTTAAGTGCCTCACGATCCAAAACAGCTGGCGAAGCTAAATTACAGTAATAAGAAATACCATTATCTCTAATCATCGTAATAATGTTAAACCAGTAATGTTTGTGAAAGTAAACAAGCGCCGGTTCTCGTGTTACCCATCTTCGACCATCGGCTTCTGTAACCAAAGTATGATCATTACAGCCAATCAAAGCATTTTCGCTAGTTTTCAGAACCATTGTGTCACGCCAAGTTCGGTGTAAACTTCCGTCATGTTTATAACTTTTGATGGTGATAAAATCACCTTCCTTAGGTTCCTTAGACTGCCGCATAAAAAAACCTGCTTTCTAAAACAGACAGGTGCAACTTTACACCGATATCAATGTTAATTATACCAAACAAAGAAGTAAAATCCCAAAACTAATTAAATTTAAAAAACATTTCATCATTAATTGGTTTATTTCAAGGTTAATTTAACAACCACTTCTACGCGCGGTGTTTGCGGAAACATATCGATCGGCAGTAAATAATTGACTTGATAATATTTAGCCAGTTTTAGCAAATCACGTGCTAATGTTGATGGATTGCATGATACATAAACCAATTTTGGCGGTCGCGCTTGTAATAAAGCTGACAGCAATTGCTGTTCTAATCCGGTCCGAGGTGGATCAACTACTGCCGCCGTCGGATGAAAACCAGCTTTTAACCAAGTTGGTAAAACCGTTTCTGCTGGACCACAAACATAACTGACATTTTGACAGCCGTTGATAGCAGCATTTTCTTTAGCATCAGCAATTGCTGCCGGAACAGTATCCATCCCGCGAACACTTGCTACCTGCTCAGCCAAAAAGATTCCAATCGTACCAACTCCACAATAAGCATCAAGCAGCTCATCATCTTTTTGCAAAGCTAAGGCTGTTGAGACCTTTTGATACAATTTAAACGTCTGCTCAGGATTTAATTGAAAAAAAGCCCGAGCTGATAAATTATATTTTTTTGTTCCTAACTGTTCACTGATTTTTTCCTGACCAGCTAACAATTTAGTCTGTTGACCCCAAACTAGTGATTGCCGACCCGGATTAATATTTTGTAAAATTGAAACAACTTCTGGCAAGTTTTGCTGAATAGCTCTGATAAGTGCAGCTTGATGAATTAATTTGGCTGAATTAGTTATAATCGTCAGTTGAACTTGTTGGGTACTGAATGATTCACGAACAACCAAAGTTTTAATAATACCTGAATTTTGTTTTTCGTTATAAACTGGAATATGCAGCTGTTCAATTAACTGACATACTTGGCGAATGACCTTCATTGTCAATGGTCGCTGGGTACTGAAGGTCGGTAGGTCAACTACCTCATGTGTTCCACGGCGATATAAACCTGCTATTACCTTGCCATTTTGTTCTCTGATTTGAAACTGTGCTTTATCTCGATAAGCATAAGGATCTGTCATGCCAATTGTCGGCAAAATCTGATAGTGTTGAAAACCATGCGGTCGAAATTTTTCTAATGCTTGTTTAACCAAATCACTTTTGAAAACCAATTGTTGCTGATAGCTCAAATGCTCTAACTCAATTCCGCCCACATCATATAAGTCTCGGGGAGTTACCCGATCTGGACTGACTTTGCGAATATGATGAACCTCAGCGGTAGCATACTTGGGTAAAACCTTAGTAACTTTCGCTACCACCACTTCATCCGGCAACGCTCCCGGCACGAAAACGATCTTGTGTTTAAAGTAACCAATACCCTCACCATTGATTCCTAAGCGCTTAATCGTTAACGGAATCTTTTGTCCAGGCACCAACTGGACTGGCTTAACTCGCTGCTTTTTAAAATTATTCATTTTATCTTTTCCTTCTAACCTGTAATTTAAATGTATATGGTATATTTTTATTATAAAGGAGTGATTGATTTGGAACTAACAATTACCAGTATTGAAGCTCAAAAAAGACTTCATCGGTTTAATCTCTATCTTAATCAAAAATTTGCTTTCGGTATCAGTGAAGAAACCTTACTTAACTTTCAGCTTCATAAGGGGCAGGTTCTAAATGAAGAAACGCTTGCAGAAATAAAAAATAATGAACATATAAATCAAGCTTATCAAACCGGCTTGAATTATCTTTCCTATCAAATGCGCAGTTGTGCAGAAGTTGAAGCCCGGTTAAAAAGTAAAGAGTATACCGAAGACGTTATTGCTGCTGCAATTGAAAAACTTAAACAGCAAAAATTGCTGAATGATTATCAGTTTGCCCTAGCTTATTTAAGAACGATGCAAAAAACATCAGATAAGGGACCTTATGAGATTAAAAAAAAGCTACAGGCAAAAAAAATTCCGCCTGAGCTGATTGAGAAAGCATTTGCTGAATATGATACCATTAGTGAGCAAGAATTACTTATTAAATTAGTTGAAAAATATTTTCATCATTATCATAATAGTTCTTTCAAAGAACGAATCAATAAAACCAAACAGCGCTTATTAGCCAAGGGCTTTGATCACGCAGCAATTGAAACAGCCATTACTGCAACTGTTCCAACTAAAGATACCGAACAGGAATACCAAACCTTACAAAAACTTTTGGCAAAGGTTTGGCAAAAATACCATACTTTGCCGCTCGAAATTAGAAAGCAAAAATGTAAACAATTCTTGTTTCGTAAAGGTTTCACATTCAATGATATTGACCAAGCGTTAAATGAACTGACCGACGATTAGGCCTTCTTACTATTGATTTTTTTAATTAGATAGTGTTTAAGCCGATTCTTGCGCGGAATTATTTGATGATAGACAAGCATTTCCAAGCTTGCATTTAAAACCGCTCCCAACATAACGACCCAGCCAGAATAATTCAACCAGAATAATAACACAATAAAAGTCCCTAAAGTTCCATAACTTAAAACCGAACGCGCAAAGTATCGCACATAAATCGAAAAACCTTGAGCTAACACAATCCAAGTAATCGTAGCTAAAACCGTTCCTGGAATAGTTAACCAAAAGTGCACCTTAGCATTCGGTAAGAAAAAGTACATTGCTCCTAAAATAAATAACAGCCCCAAAACTGTTACCGGCCATTTGACTTGTGTAAAAAGGCCGGTTATTTTTTCGGAAATATCCAAAATAGGTGCTAAATAATCTAACACTAACTGACCAAAACTAAAAGCAATAATTATTATCGCCAATGATGCCAGCAATAAAAAAGTTATGATCAATGAAAACAGTCTAGTCATCAAAACATTCTGAGTATCTTCAACGCCGTAAGCATCATTAAATGCCTGCTTAAGCGAATTGACTCCCCGGCTGACCGCCCAAAGTGCCACCAATGCACTTACTGAAATCAAACCACCGCTGCCATGATCTAAAAATGACAAAATAATTGGACTCAAAGTATGATAAATCGTTTTGGGTACTGCACTTTCTAAATAGGCCAAAATTGTTGCTGCTTTAATATTTAGCAACGGCAATATATTCCCAATTAAAATAATAGTGGGAAAAATAGCTAATAAAGTATAATAAGCAATTACAATTGCAGCATTATTAATATTAATTGCTGCTGCCCGGCTTAAAATCTGCTTAAATAACTGCTTAATAAAATTAATTTTGGGTTTTCTCAGGCTAATCTACCTCCGCTAGCATCAGCAGTCAGCCACACAGTTTATTCATTATTGGTTGTGTCACTTGAAGCTGAATATGATGATGTAGTTCCAGTTGTTGAATTAGCGGCCGGTAATTTCAAAGTTGTTCCTGATGAAATTGTCCCGGTCGTCAAATCATTAAGATTCATAATTGCAGTTGTTGTTGTTCCATAATTAGCTGCAATACTGGACAATGTATCACCCGATTTTACCACATAGTAACGATACGAACCACTTTTTGAATCAGTTTTAAATTTAGACTTCGATGTTGAACTGGTCGTTGTTGAACTTGAACTTGTGGATTCCTTTTTGTTAGCCGTTTTTTTAGTAGTTGAGCCTGCCTGTTCGTTTTGACTGGTTTTTTTCTTATACTTTGCATGTGCTGCTTTTTTTTGCCGTTGATACTCTGCTTTTTGTGCTGTTCGATTATCCCCAAAAAAACTTTGAACTCTTGCATTGACTGTTCGGCTGCGGAAACCGATAATTCCTAGGATCAAAATAACAATGATTAATAAAACCCAAAAGCTTACTTTTTTATTGACCTTATGTGAACTTCTTGGTGACATTCTTTCCCCTCCAAAATCAACCTAAAATTATATAATAATTATCGAATATTACTGTCTTAATTTCAAGTTAAATTTATTTCAATGAACAGATATCATAAAAAAAGACCGCAGCAAAATCAAAGTTTTACTGCAGCCCTCAGATGGCACTAATTATTTCAGGTTTTTAGCCAGTTCTTTAATATATGCTTTCAAATCGTCTTTTACTTCTGGATGATCCAATCCAAACTCGATCGAAGTTTTAAGAAAACCAAATTTATAACCAACATCAAATCTTTCGCCTTTAAATTCATGGGCAAACACCCGTTGAATTTTATTTAAACGATCAATTGCGTCAGTCAACTGAATTTCGTTGCCAGCACCCACTTTTTGTGTTTCCAGCATACCGAAAATTTCAGGAGTCAAGAGATAACGACCGATAATTGCCAAATCACTTGGGGCTTTGGCAACCGGTGGCTTCTCAACAAATTTTTTTACATCATATAACCCTTGGCTAGTCTCTGAACCAGGATCAATTACACCATATTTGTAAACTTGATCATGTGGTACCCGCATAACTGCCAAAGTGGAAGCATGTGTCTGTTCATAACGGTTAATCAGCTGTTTGGTTAATGGTACCCGATCACGCATTAAATCATCACCCAGCATTACCACAAAAGGTTCATTGCCGACAAAATCCTTTGCCATTAAGACAGCATCACCTAACCCTTTAGGGTGTGGCTGGCGAATAAAGTACAAATTAATATCAGTTGTTTGTTCAACTAATTTTAATAAGTCTGTTTTTCCTTTTTCTTTCAAGTTTTGTTCCAATTCAGGTACAGAATCAAAATGATCTTCGATTGACCGCTTACCCTTGCCAGTAACTACTAAAATATCTTCGATTCCTGATTTTCTTGCTTCTTCAACGATAAACTGAATTGTCGGTTTATCAATAATTGGAAACATCTCTTTAGCTAAAGCTTTAGTTGCCGGCAAAAAACGAGTTCCCAGACCCGCTGCCGGTATAACTGCTTTTCTTACTCTCATTTTAAAAAACTCCTTTATCGCTTCTTAACAGAACAAAAGTATTATATCACGATTTATAACTGAAAAAAAACGTTGGCTTTAAATTTTTTAAGTTGCTCTTAATCATTCAACAAATATTTTTGATCAAATTCTGGATCCTGCGAAGTCAATATTTTAGGACCATCATCGGTAATTACTAAAGTATGCTCATATTGACAAGACAAACTGCCATCTGCAGTTCTAGCAGTCCAGCCATTCGGATCATCCATTTCAGCTTTCCAAGTTCCCGCATTGATCATTGGTTCAATTGTAATTGTCATCCCAGCACGCAGCCGTAATCCGTGACCGGCTTCACCATAATGCGGAACATTTGGGCTTTCGTGCATTGTTGGTCCAATACCGTGACCGACAAATTCGCGAACATCGCCATATCCATTTTCATCTTCCGTATAATGCTGAATTGCTGCTCCAATGTCACCCAGACGATTGCCGACTTGAGCTTGGTCAATTCCTAAGTACAAGGCCTTTTTAGTAACTGCCATTAGTTTATCAACTTCTGGTGTTGATTTACCAACTGCATAGCTCCAGCATGAATCACTCATTGCTCCATGATAATCAACCACTGTATCAACTTTAAGCAGATCACCGTCTTTTAAAATTAAATCTTTGCGCGGAAATCCGTGACAAATCTCATCGTTAATGCTGACACACGTTGCATACTTATAGCCTTCAAAACCAATTTGAGCAGCAATTGCATCATGTTCTTTATAATATTTCCGTGCAAACAGTTCAATTTCCCAACTTGAAATTCCCGGTTTAATTATTTTACGCAACCCGCGATGCATTCCTGCCAAAATAGCCCCCGATTTTGCCATTTCTTTAATTTCCCGTGGTGACTTTAATGTAATCATTTAAATGCCTCCAATTAGTATTCAATAATCATTATAACCTATAAATTAAAGTTAGAGCAGATTTACTTCCATCTTAAATCTTTTTACCCATTATCTTACCCAACATTGTATCTATTTTGTTATAATTGAGTGAAAGATTTATAGAAAGGATGATTTAAGTTGGTTAAAGCTAAAGTGGTTTTTGCTTCAATTACTGGTAACAACGAGGATGTAGCTGATATTATTTCAGAAGAACTCGAAAAAAAAGGTGTTGAGGTTGAAACTGACGAAATTTCACAATGCGATGCTGCTGATTTTGAAGATGTTGATTTATGTGTTGTTACCCCGTATACCTATGATGAAGGCGCATTACCTGATGAAGGTATGGATTTTTACGATGATTTAAATGAAATGGATTTAAAGGGGAAAATTTTTGGTGTTGCCGGATCCGGAGACACGTTTTACGGTGAATATTTCTGTACAGCTGTTGATGATTTTGCTAAAGCATTTGAAAAAGCCGGTGCAGTATCTGGTGCCCCAGCAGTTAAAATTAATTTAGCTCCCGACTCAGATGAAGATATTCAAAAATTAACTGACTTTGCTGATCAACTAGTTGCAACTTACGAAAAATCACATTCATAATTTTTAAAAGGGAGAGCAATAATGCCTGAAAAATTGTCAATAATTGTTCCTTGTTATAATGAGGAAGCAGCAATTCCGCTTTTTTACCAAGCCGTTCAACAGATTCAGCCGCAATTAGAACAAATTGAATTAGAATATTGGTTTATTAATGACGGTTCGCAAGATCAAACTCTAACCGAATTACGTAAATTAAATCAACTAGATCCACAGCATGTCCACTATGCTTCTTTTTCACGTAACTTCGGTAAAGAAGCTGGTCTTTTTTGTGGACTGCAGCAAGCAACCGGTGACTTAGTTGTTGTTATGGATGTCGACTTACAAGATCCACCAGAACTATTACCACAAATGCTGCAGCTGATTCGAAGCGGCAAATATGACTGCGTAGGTACTCGCCGGACAAATCGAAAAAATGAACCACCGATCCGTTCTTTTTTTGCTAAACTGTTTTATCGACTCATCAATCGAATTTCTGATACTCCAATCATTGACGGTGCCCGCGACTTTCGTATGATGAACCGCCAAATGATCAATGCTATTTTGTCAATGCAAGAATATAATCGATTTTCAAAGGGTATTTTTAGTTGGGTGGGTTTTCGAACAACCTACCTTGAATATCCCAATGTTGAACGACAGGCTGGTCAAACCAGCTGGAATTTTTGGAGTTTATTTAAATATTCAATTGATGGAATTGTAGCTTTTTCTGAAATTCCACTGGATATTTCTGCTATCGTTGGTCTGTTTTCTTGTATTGGATCAGGTATTGCTATTATCTGGATTATTTTTCGGGCTTTAGTATATGGTGATCCAACAGCTGGTTGGCCATCGTTGGTTTGCTTTATTTTATTTGTTGGTGGTATCCAGCTTTTCTGCTTAGGAATTGTTGGCAAATATATTGGTAAAATATTCTTAGAGGTCAAACATCGACCAATCTACTTGATTCAAGAAAAAAAATAAAATAACAATAAACTTTTCTCTCCTTACTTCGCAATTATGCCGCTTTAAGTTACAATAGCATAGTTGAAGTAAGGAGGTTTTTCTTTGCCGATTGTCTTTAAAAAAGAAAAAAATTTAAAATTATATTTAAATTACAGTTTAATTTTTTGTTTCGTTGCTATCTTTGTCTACGGAACTTATTTTTTAACCGGTCATGCTTTGATTTGGCGGCTTGACGGTGCACAACAGCACTTACCACTATTACAAGCCTTTCGCAAATTTTTAGTTTTTCGCTGGCAGCATCCTTTCAGTCCCATTCAACAATGGTCTTGGAAAATGGGCCTGGGTAACGATTTATACCAAATTTTTGCATATTATACCATTGGTGACATTTTCAATTACTTGGTATTACTATTTCCAGCCACTAAAATTGTTTTAGCCTACCAAATTCTAATAGTCCTTAGATTATATTGTGCTGGATTAGCTTTTTGTTTTTTTGCTGATCATTTTGATTTAAAACAGCCAGCAATTTTAGCTGGTACCCTGGTTTATTTGTTTAATGCTTTTTTACTCTACTCAAATGTTGCACAACCTTTTTTTACTCTGCCATTTATTATTTTTCCGTTACTGCTGCTAGCTATCGAAAAAGTTTTACAAGGCAAGTCGGTAATCAGCTTAATTTTAATGTTTAGCTGGATGCTCTTTAGTAACTTTTATTTCGCTTATATTTTAGGTATTGGCAGTTTTATCTTTTTGTGTTTGCGTTACTGGTTTAACTACCGCAAACGGATACCCTTTTGGCGAACACTTGGCAAACTAGCTTACAGCAGCTTGGCCAGCCTGTTAATTACCGCAGTTGTCTGGTTGCCAGAAGTCTTAGCCGTGCAAAACTCAACTCGCAGCAATGGTCCATTTGCCAATGGTTTAAAGCTTTATCCGCTTTATTACTATATTGCACTGCCATCGCAGCTGATCAATGGCGGTAATCGTGATTTTTATTTTTGGAGTGCTTTAGGTTTTGCTAGTTTCACTTTTTTTGCCATCATCTTTATCTTTATTAAGACACGCCGCTACCCAGTGATCGTTAGCAGCTTTATTTTAAGTGGCTTATTTTTACTACTACCGGCGGCTGGTGCCAGCTTAAATGGTTTCTTATCTCCTTCCAATCGTTGGACGCTAATGTTGTGTCTTCCGGTAGCCTTAGCTGTGGCCATTACGATTGAGCATTTAAATCAAATTACCCCCAAAATTCTAAAAATTTTTACGGGGTGTTTATTGATTTATAGTGTTTGGTTAGCTGTCAGTTATTATTTTCAGAATAATGAACGCTTATTTATCCCCTTAATTTTTTTATTTTTGAGTTATTTTTTAATTTCAACAGCAGTCCACCAAAAGATTCCTGTACGGTTAACAAAAATAATTTTTGTTGGATCAATCTTATTGAATGTCATCGGTAATGCTATTTACTTTGAAGCACCATATAATGGTGGTTACTCTAATGAAATGCTCCCGACTGATGGTTTTCAAAAATTAGTTAGCGAACGCTATGCTGATTTAGATCACAAATTAACCGGCAAAGGCTACCGCGTTTCAACTATCAGTCAAAATTATTATTTGGGAAATGGTGTTCATATGTACAATGCTGTTCCCAGTAAATTAAATTCCATCAGTTCTTATTATTCTTTGCAAAACAAATATCTGGGGGAATGGGCAAACTCTTTAGGTATTAACCAATATGAAGCTAATATTCCGCTGGCTCAAGTTGATGATCGAACAATTCTAAACAATTTTCTGGGTGTTAAATACTTATTTGTAAAAAAGAATCAGAAAAATGATCAGAAAATTCCAGCTGGATACCAACTTGATCGTGTATCAGATCAATTAACAGATGCTAATCAAGACAGCAAGCTTAATAATCAAACTGAACGGTATGTTACACAAAATGCTTTTCCTTTAATCTATTGGCAAAATAAAGTCTTTACATCCAAAAATTATTCCCAGCTTTCAGCTACCCAAAAGGAACAAGCATTAGCTGCTGGTGTTTATTCATCCAAAAGTTACGGCTTAAAGTCGGCCAAAGTTACTGATGATAAAAAACAAACAATCGATTACCAGCTGATTTCCAGTCGTGGAAATTTGATCAATTCCCAGCAGTTAAAAAAGTTTGATAGCGCAGAAACTTATCAATTGCTCTTAAAACCAACACAATCATTGAAAAATGTTGAACTTCAGCTGGAAGTTTCCGATTTAAAATACCAACCATTGACCTTAAATCAGCAAGTTAAACTAGAAGAACTTCATCAGCAGACTTCTGCTAATACCGGCATTTTATCAACGAATAATCAATTAGAACATTATCGTTATTTACGCTACCATATTTTACAAGGAACACCTGATAATAGTTTCAAACTGACTATTAGTTCTCCTTTAAGTAGCGAAAGTTTGTCACAGCCACAACAAGATCAGTTGTCATTTTATAAAACTGTAACTGGTGGCGTCTTAAATCTGGGCTATTTCCAAAAAGATTTTCCGCAGACCCTAACACTAAATCTTTCCAAATTAGGTTATTATCATTTTAAACTTAAAATAACAGCTGTGAAAATCAGCAATAACTATACAAAACAAGTCCAGCAAATACAAAAAAATCGCCTGAAGAATTTAAAATTTACTACCAATCAAGTATCAGGCAACATTAAAACAACCCAAGCCGGAATTTTAACTTCATCAATTCCCTATTCTTCAGGGTGGCATGCAAGTGTTGATGGCAAGCCGGTTAAAGTTTTAAAAACTAATCAAGCCTTTTTAGGATTGCATTTAACAACCGGCTCGCACCAGATTGTTTTTAAATATCAAACACCGGGATTAAAACTAGCTGCCTGGCTAAGTCTGCTGGGGTTAATTCAGTTATTATTATTCCTGCTGTTAAAATCCTGCTGGAACCTGATTGCTAGATCATAATTAATAATTCACGAAATATTAACTAGCCTATTGGCAAATTTAATAAGCTTCAACATCAAAAGCTGCTTATCCTTATTTGAATAAAGATAAGCAGCTTATTATTTATTAGCATTTTCATTTGCAAAAAAGCTTTAACACCATGACCGGTTATTTCGTAAGCACCCAATAACAGACCGTTAAAAAGTAAGCACCTAATAATCGACCGTTCAAAAAAATGACCAATTGATCTCATTTGA
>NZ_AZGB01000012.1 GCF_001435235.1 Liquorilactobacillus ghanensis DSM 18630
GGGAGTGTCAAGAAGTTTGTGTAAAAAGGGATTGCCCTTTCTCCATAAAATTAAATCTTTTCAGTCGAAAAGTGATTCTAATGTATCCTTAACTTGTCCGAATCCACGATGAATTCGATTAAAGTTCTTTTCGTTGTAACTAATTACTTGCACTCCAATGAAATTGTCTAATGATTTTTCATTGGGAAACTGTTCTTTTGCTTTAGTCTTGCGTTTAATCTTTTTATTTAGCGATTCTATAATATTTGTTGAATAAATGGTTGGGCGTATTGCGGCTGGAAAAGCCAAAAAAGCTAATAATTCCTTTTCAATTGACCTAATGTGACTAATCAGATTTGTGTATTGTTTTTCCCAAGTACTATAAAAATCGGCAAGTATTTTATGAGCTTCAGTTTTATTAGTTACCGAATGAAGCTGTTTGAAATCATTTAAAATGACCTCACGGTCTTTTAAACGGACATGTGTACTAATATTACGCATAACATGAACTAAACATCTTTGAAATTTTGCTTTAGGAAAAGCATGTAAAAGCGCTGGTTGAAGTCCGACCATTCCGTCCGCAATAATTAATTGAACCTGTTTAAGCCCTCGCTGCTTAAGATCTGCTGCCATTTCCGACCAGACTTCAGCATTTTCACTGGGTGCAATGCGATAATCAAGAACTTCCTTAATTCCAGTGGGTGCAATTCCTAAGGCAATATAAACCGCCTCTCTTTGAACTGTGTCACGACGCAAAGGTAAATAAGTTGCATCTAAGAATAAGCAAACATAGTTTGCTTTAATGGTTCGCTGATGAAAAGCTTCAATCTGCTTAGTTACTTGAGCAGTAATGTTAGAAACAGTTGTAGCTGAATAATAAGAACCATACATTTTCTCAATCAAATCAGCGATTTCACGAGTGGTAACACCTTTAGAGTAAAGTTGAATAATTGTAGTTTCTAAAGTATCTTGACGACGAGAATAAGCTGGAAGTAAATGATTATGAAACTTGCCTTGTCGGTCACGCGGCACAGCAATTTTCAACTTACCATATTCGGAATCAATTAACCGAAAGTATTGACCATTCCGATAATTGTTAGCCTTAAAACCATTACGTTCATAAGGATCATAACCGAGTAACGAAGTTAACTCAGCTTGTAAGATTTGATTAATAGCTGTTTCAAGTTGTTGGCGAAAAAGTTCTTTAACATCGCCATTTGATAATAGAGTTTTGGTTAAATTTTTGGTAAACTGTTCCATGGGGAATCCCTCCGTTTTGGTTTGGTTTGACGATTTAATCATACGGGGAAGGGATTCCCTTTTCAATAGGATTTTATTCATTTACACAAACTATTTTATACTCTC
>NZ_AZGB01000013.1 GCF_001435235.1 Liquorilactobacillus ghanensis DSM 18630
GAATGGGATGAAACTCGAGCGATGATCGAAAAACGGGGACGTAAAGTTGAATTTATGGATGTTGATTTGACTAAAAAAGGCGTTCCTGAAAAAGTAGTTGCCGAAGTAATCAAAAAGTTCGGACATCTTGATATTTTAATTAACAATGCAGGCATGATCCGACGGAATCCTTTACTGGAGTCAAAAGATGAAGATTGGCAGCAAGTGATCAACATTAATTTAAATGCTGTTTATTATATGTCAATTGCGGCTGCTCGGGCGATGGCTAAACAAAAATCCGGTAAGATTATTAATAT
>NZ_AZGB01000014.1 GCF_001435235.1 Liquorilactobacillus ghanensis DSM 18630
GTAGACCTTTGAAAACTGAACAAAGTTTCGATAAGCAAATGTGCAGGGCCTTGCTAAAAACAAGGACAAAATTTGCGAAGTCAATTCGCTAGTAATAAATTTGAGTCACAAACTTTTAAAATGAGAGTTTGATCCTGGCTCAGGACGAACGCTGGCGGCGTGCCTAATACATGCAAGTCGAACGAAGTTGTTTTAACTGGTGCTTGCACCGACTTAAACAACTGAGTGGCGAACGGGTGAGTAACACGTGGGTAACCTGCCCCAAAGTGGGGGATAACATTTGGAAACAGATGCTAATACCGCATAACCACAGAAACCTCATGGTTTCTGTGTCAAAGATGGTTTCGGCTATCACTTTGGGATGGACCCGCGGCGTATTAGCTAGTTGGTAAGGTAACGGCTTACCAAGGCAATGATACGTAGCCGAACTGAGAGGTTGATCGGCCACATTGGGACTGAGACACGGCCCAAACTCCTACGGGAGGCAGCAGTAGGGAATCTTCCACAATGGACGAAAGTCTGATGGAGCAACGCCGCGTGAGTGAAGAAGGTTTTCGGATCGTAAAACTCTGTTGTCAGAGAAGAACGTGTGCGAGAGTAACTGTTCGTGCAGTGACGGTATCTGACCAGAAAGCCACGGCTAACTACGTGCCAGCAGCCGCGGTAATACGTAGGTGGCAAGCGTTGTCCGGATTTATTGGGCGTAAAGGGAACGCAGGCGGTTTTTTAAGTCTGATGTGAAAGCCTTCGGCTTAACCGAAGTCGTGCATTGGAAACTGGAGAACTTGAGTGCAGAAGAGGAGAGTGGAACTCCATGTGTAGCGGTGAAATGCGTAGATATATGGAAGAACACCAGTGGCGAAAGCGGCTCTCTGGTCTGTAACTGACGCTGAGGTTCGAAAGCGTGGGTAGCAAACAGGATTAGATACCCTGGTAGTCCACGCTGTAAACGATGAATGCTAAGTGTTGGAGGGTTTCCGCCCTTCAGTGCCGCAGCTAACGCATTAAGCATTCCGCCTGGGGAGTACGACCGCAAGGTTGAAACTCAAAGGAATTGACGGGGGCCCGCACAAGCGGTGGAGCATGTGGTTTAATTCGAAGCAACGCGAAGAACCTTACCAGGTCTTGACATCTTCTGCAAGCCTGAGAGATCAGGTGTTCCCTTCGGGGACAGAATGACAGGTGGTGCATGGTTGTCGTCAGCTCGTGTCGTGAGATGTTGGGTTAAGTCCCGCAACGAGCGCAACCCTTATTGCCAGTTGCCAGCATTCAGTTGGGCACTCTGACAAGACTGCCGGTGACAAACCGGAGGAAGGTGGGGATGACGTCAAATCATCATGCCCCTTATGACCTGGGCTACACACGTGCTACAATGGACGATACAACGAGTTGCTAGACCGCGAGGTTAAGCTAATCTCTTAAAGTCGTTCTCAGTTCGGATTGCAGGCTGCAACTCGCCTGCATGAAGTCGGAATCGCTAGTAATCGCGGATCAGCATGCCGCGGTGAATACGTTCCCGGGCCTTGTACACACCGCCCGTCACACCATGAGAGTTTGTAACACCCAAAGCCGGTGGGGTAACCATTAGGAACCAGCCGTCTAAGGTGGGACAGATGATTGGGGTGAAGTCGTAACAAGGTAGCCGTAGGAGAACCTGCGGCTGGATCACCTCCTTTCTAAGGATAGAAACGGAACCTGCACAAGCACGAAACTTTGTTTAGTTTTGAGAGGT
>NZ_AZGB01000015.1:0-5043 GCF_001435235.1 Liquorilactobacillus ghanensis DSM 18630
TTGATAATTCTTTTACCGATCCAGAGCAAACTGGAAATCAAAGCGAAGAAATAAGTGAAAATCAAACAGCTGTACTAGTCAAAAGACATCGTCGGACACGAAGTGAGATTATTTCTGAAGATTTGCCTGTTGAAGAGACAATAAACATTGCGAACACGGTCATCAACTGATTTCAAATAAGATCAATTGGTCTTTTTTTGAACGGTCGGTTATTAGGTGCTTACAAATGAAATACGATTATAGTCCAATGAATCTGCTGATAACTCACAGCACAAAGACCGTCCTTTTTGGACGGTCTTTGTGCTCCTATTTACCTAAAAGGTTCTTATGAGATCCAGTTCTAACTAGGGTCAAAATAAGGTCTTGTTGCTCAATTTTATAGATTAGCAGCCAATCCCCACGAGGGCCATCAACATGTAGCTCTCGGTATCCTTTCCACGAGCTGCTTGAAGATAACGCATGATCTGCATACTTTTTGCTTAAAAGTTCGGCGTTTGTTCCAGCGGCTAAAAAATTAACAACTGTCTTTAGCTCAGCAACCGGCCAATGTTTTTTGGAGAGACGTTTTATATCACGCTTAAATGCTGAGGTCGGAACCAGGTTATACATTCAAGTCTCTCCACATATCATCAGGAGTGCTGTATTTTTTGAGCAACTCTGGGTGCTTTGCTTCTTTCAAAGCTTGTAAGGTCTCAACCGGTAGGCTAGTTGGGGTAAACGGGAGGGCGTGATCTTTCACCATTTTTGTTATGAACATAGTAACAGCTGCGGTCAAGTCTATGCCCATATCATTTGCTACAATTTGAGCAGCACTCTTTAATTCAGGATCAATACGAATATTCAAGCGAGTTTCTTTCTTTGGGGTTGCCATTTATAACCGCTCCTTTCTATCTGATAACTTAATCATCTCACAATACTATCCCTGTGTAAACACATTGGGATATTATTAACAAAAATTAATTTGCACATGTTTTTTTGAATCGTAACTATGAGACACGGTGTATTAGCTTGGAGTGGGTACGTAGCTGTTTGGTCTGAAAACAAAGAGCAAAAAAAGAAGATTCATTCCAATTCTTCTCAACTCTTATTGAAAAATATCATGCAGAGGAGTAAAAGTTATTTCTATAAGTTCGATTTATTTGATACACTGAATAAATAAAATAGGAGATGTTTTTATTGAATATTAATCAATTAAACCTATTGTTATTAACCATTTCCATTATTTGTACTATCATTTTTTTATATTTTTATTTAAGCTTATTAACACGCAAAAGACCTAGAACGAAGTCAATATTTGAGACACATTTTATGAGAGATTTTTTTTAAACAAAACCAGTCCCGCTGGATCGAACTTGTAGTATAAAACGGCTTCAGCGATTAATGAAACAATTGGTATTCGATCCATTACACACAAGAAATAGCGGCCAGTTACCATTAAGGAAGAGGCAACGCAGGAGCACCTAATCTCCTTAATCAGGATTTCTCAACTAATGAAATCAACCAAAAATGGTGTGCTGATATAACTTATATTGAAACACAAGCTGATGGTTGGATCTATTTGTCAACGATTATGGACTTGCATTCTAAAATGATTATTGGATATTCATTTAGCAAGACAGACGGTGGATACAGATTTAGTGCTGCGCACCTTGGACTGGGCAATTAGTAATCAAACGATCAATGGGCAACTAATTTTTCATACTGATCAAGGTACTCAGTATACGAGTAAAAGTTGTCTCAAGTTTTATACTAACTCCATGAAAAAAAGAGAGGCACAGTTATGAATAAGAAAAAACTAAGGTGGTCATACATTTTGAGTACCTTAATCATTATTATCCTTGCTGCGTTTTTTATCATCAAGATAGTAAAAGACCATCAAAACTCAAATAATTCTAGTAATTCTGCAAAAATTGAACAGTCTAATAGCAAAGATCGAACTAGCAAAAAACTTACTTCATCAAAAAAAGATAATCAGAATTCCGCCAGTAGATTAAGTGCCGATTCCAGTTCAAGTGGTAGTAGCTTTGTTAACAGTCAAAGTAATTCTAATTTAAGTTCTGTTAATTCAAGTTCTGCCGTTGCTGCTTAATAAACAATCACAAACAGCTAGTTCCAGTAATAGTCAATCAGCGCCCTCCTCTGCTCAATCAAGTTCTACTGAACCAGCAGTTGGTACAGTTACTACACGACCACAAGGAGCTTGGGTGATAACATTTGAACATAATCTTTATGCTGGTTATAAAGTGACTCCTAAATGCTATAAATACTATGGAAATGGTCTTTGGGAAGTATGGGTTGATGAAATAAATACTGGTAATTATCCCTATGTTACTGTCAACCAATATAATGGTAATTTCCATGGATAAATTTAGACTTTAAGTCAATTCTCAATATTAATATAGAGGCTTTTCTGTGTACTAAATCAAACTAGCATCATGTTCTTTAACACAAGTAACAGCTGCAATAGTACTTTCGGACCGACAATCACAAATCTGTTGTAAATCTTAAATTCCGTTCATTCAATCATTTTTCAAAAAAAACACAACCTATACATTTATCTATGATATAATTAAAAAAATATTTGGGGGAGTAGTGAGAATGAAAGACATTAAAGAACTGCATGATTATATTGCAAAACATTATGTAAATGGTGATTATCAAGAAGCCGAACGAGCTTATAAAAATTGGAAAGATACAAACGACTATTCGTACCATGATGATGTAGACGAAAGTGATGATTACACCAGAGGGTATAATCAAGCTAAAAAAGACTATCAAGAACAGCATACATTTAAGCACTTTCCGGAAAATTTAATAAACTTGGTCAATTTGATTTCAAAAAACAAAGCTTTAGAAGTAACTAATTTTATTGAGGGCTATAAAAATTATGAAAAATAGATTTCAGAGTAAAAAATCATTTTGCTTTGATCTTACTTCTCTGCCCTTCTTTTTTATTTCATACTATAAAAACTCCGCAAAAAAATAGAACATTATTGATACCGCCAAGCCCCTAACGACTACGAATCGTTAGGGGCTTTAAGTCTATTTATAATTTAAACAAATCATAAAAAAACTGTATACCTATAGACCGATAAATACATTATTTTTGTGCTGAGATGACACCATTTTAGTAGATTTAATCAATCATGTCACTCATGACTCTAGCTCATACAGTTAGGTCTATTTTAATGATACAATTTAACTATAAACGAAAACATAATATTAAAAAATCAACTAAAAAACAGCTAACTTTTTTATTTTGTCAGATAAATAATCTTTTGAATGATTAGAGAAAAAATCATTAAATTACTTTAATATTTTTTATGAGTTCATTAATACAGTTCATTCTAAAATATTATTTGAACATAAATAATCAAAAACTTGAAGCAAACAATCCATAACAATATCAACGCCAATATACATA
Organism: Liquorilactobacillus ghanensis DSM 18630; assembly: GCF_001435235.1. Classification (GTDB taxonomy): domain Bacteria; phylum Bacillota; class Bacilli; order Lactobacillales; family Lactobacillaceae; genus Liquorilactobacillus; species Liquorilactobacillus ghanensis. Next base: position 3,425 of record NZ_AZGB01000015.1, read on the forward strand.
AGTACTTAATTAGATTATTGAACTTACTGAAATAAATGTCATATTTTTGAGAGCTCAAATTTAGTATAATTCCCAATGCAAAAACGCTAATTGGAATTACAAAAATCATAATTTTGCTACCAGATCCATCTATTTGAAACAAGGCATCCATATGATTAGGAACATTCTGTGGAAGTTTAAAATAAAAAATCGACACCAAAATAAAAGTAACAAAACCAATTAACCAATTTATCTTCAAAAAGGATTTGAACACTTTTTTAGCCCCATTTATATTTTTACTTGTCATTTTTCCAACCTGCTTTTTCTAGAATGTTTTTCTGACCTAGTTGAATTATATGCTTTTTTGATAACCGAGTATTTCTTTTCATAAGGAATTTACATCAATCAATCTCCTCTGTTGACTGCGAAATTTTCCTGAATTAATATTTTGTAAAGACCACCCCAAATTAAATTATCCAAGTCTAAATGTCCACAACTATTTTTTCATAAAAAAAATCATTTGCCTGCCGTGCTTCGCATAATTTATCAAGTAAAGCATTCGTTTAATTTTTCCTTTTCCAATCTTAATAAAACATAATACAAAAGAAGTTTCCAAATCAATATTTTTTGAAAACTTCTTTTGTGCAGAAAATCAATTTTAAATTTTTAGTTTTCTCGAATATAAGCAACTTCTAAAAAACTATTATTCCTTTTTAAAAAACATCATTTTACCTAAGGTTGCTTTATACAAAGGAAGCTTAGGATCAGTTAGAATACCTAAAAACATTAAAACGACAGCTGCTATCCATTTTACCATCGATCCATAAGCAAAGAGCATAAATGCAATTCCAAGTAAGAATAAAATATATGAGATAAAAGAAATTGTGGATTTTTTCATAATCTACTCCTCTTTGTTATTATAATGATTTGGACTTAGGATGAAAGTATAGACACGATTTGGTAGAATTTCTACTAGAGAGGATCGTGTCTTATGAGCAAAAGGAAGAAATATTCTGTCGAATTCAAGAAGATGATCGTTCAGCTGTATGAAAGCGGGACATCAGTCACTGATCTTACCAGCGAATATGGGATTGCCAGTGCCACCATTTATAAATGGAATGATTTGTACAAGAAAGATGATGATACCGGAGCCTCCAAGGCCGAATTGTTAGAAATGCAGGCAAGAATTGCCAAGCTGGAAAGTGAGAACGATATCCTAAAAAAAGCCTTAACCATATTCGCAAAAAAGTAAGCATCAAAGATTGGCAGTCAGCTATTAAAGTAACGGCACCAGCACATAGCGTTAAAGAAGTCTGCCAGACGTTGCACTTATGCCGATCAACCTACTATCAGTACCAGCACCAGACTAAGCCCAGACAGTTTAAGCGCCGCCAAGTTTTATGCCAGCAAATTCGACGCATCTACTTTGATCATCGGCGGGTTTATGGCGCTCCTAAAGTTCACGAGGAACTTCTGCGTGAGGGCTATCACGCCAGTTTGAAACTGGTTCAAAAGCTGATGCGACACCTAATTGTCGTCAAGAAGTGGCGTTATGACCACAATAACTATATTGACCAAATGACCTACCCTAACCTGTTAAAACAAGACTTTAAGGCTGTCAAACCTAATCAAAAATGGGC
>NZ_AZGB01000015.1:5116-279222 GCF_001435235.1 Liquorilactobacillus ghanensis DSM 18630
CTGCCCTTGAAACAGCATTGAAGCAACACGCTATCCGGCACTCTTACAGTAAACGTGGCTATCCGTATGACAATTCTGTGGTGGAATCATTTCATGCCAGTTTCAAGAAAGAGAAGGTTTACCAACGGACTTACAAAGACTACCACGAAGCCGATTTAGCTCAGTTTAGTTATATTGAGGGATTCTATAATTCTCGGCGGATCATTAGTGCCGATGGCTATTTAACTCCAGATGAAAAGGAACAATTAGTCAGTTAGAAATCCTACATAATCGTGTCTAAAATCTTGACTCAGATCCACTTATAACATAGTGTAATCAGAGAAATAATTTTCCCCCTACTTTTTGCCTGTACCACAGCAAATACAGGAGTGAATTAAAGATTGAAAATTGGGGTGGCAAAAAGCGAATCTTGCTTCCATACTACGACTACTAATTTCTAAAAAAGATTTGTATTGTAGATAATACCGTTAATCCAATCACTTCTATTTAATTTTTTTAATAAAATTCGTCCATCGTCTGACAAATGATTTTCTAAAGATAAGTTTTTAAGAGCATTAGTTAATTTGACTATTTCCCGCTCTTGCACAACTTTTGGATTGTTGATATTTTCTGAGGCTTCAACAATGAGCCGCTGCTCAAGCTTATTCAAATTTGGATGTTTTTCTAGAAAGTCTAGTAAATATTTCCCCTTATCTGATTTAAACAATTATTTTGCCTCCTTTCCTAGTCACTACCCACCAGCATATTTACCTTCAATGTCTGTCCGTATCTTTTAACAATAACCCTAATTAATACTTATTGATTGAGATAAGCTGTACATTTTTACTTTTCAACACCCCCAAAAATCTACCTAAATGTGGGTTTTTTAGCAATAATCCTTGTTTCACCTTATTGTCACAAGCTTTTCTTAGTTACATAAGAGATCGTTAGGTATCCTGCTATCGTCAGTAGCAGTCCAGCAATTGCTGTGATTGTCCAAGCAAGACCAATTGAATATGCATCAGATAACCAACCATTGATGCCGAGAGCAATTAGTGTCGCTGCAGCATTTAATGTATTATTTATAGAAATTAAAGTTGTCCTTTTAGCCCCGTTGACTTGTTTATGTAATATAGTATATCTAACAACTTCATCAGATGATGTAAATAATACATGAACCCAGAATAGCATAATCGCTAATATCCTAACTCCAACACTGGAAGCAAATATAATTGTTCCAGCGTTAATAAAGCTAAGCAATGTGAGAAGCATGATCTGTCTTTTCATTTTTAAAAGATAACCAGCAATATATGCTCCCAATACTCCCAGAAAATTTACTCCAATTAAGATCCATCCAGTTTGGACAGTTTTAAGTCCCTGCTGAAAAAATAATTGCCATTGGTTATATGGACCAGTAACGATTAATGTTATTGGTAAAAAAGATAGACTATACAAAAAGAAACTTTTATTATTTCTAATAATGGCTTTTATCGACTTTAAATTAATTATCTCCGCGCTAAGAGACTGTTTAAAATCCTCAATCCTTAATTGAGATCGTTGTTCCAATCCTTTTTCCGACCAAGCAAACGGGATTGGACATAGAAGTAAAATTGCTCCAGCTAATATTGGATATCCTAAATTAATATTTGCGAGAAACTGAGCTCCAATAAATCCACTAATTAACGACACTGCTGTGGAAATAGATGTTGTTAATGAAAATACATTATTAATTTGGTAATTTTTATCAATAAATTTTGCTTTATCAATGAACCATGAATCAAGCGTTCCGGAATACAAAGAGTCTCCCAATGCCGTCAAAATTGCGCTAATAATAAGTGACCATCCATCCCCAGTGTCGAAGAAAAGAAATAATAATCCAATACTTCTCGTTAAACAACTTAAAATAAAAACATTGATTCTTCCAAATTTATCTGCCAAGATTCCTGATGGCAATTCAGAAAAAAAAGTTACAATCCAAAAAACGGACAGAAATACATTTATATCTGCGTATGTATATTGGATATGTCGCATAAATAGATATATCGTGCCACTCCAGATTCCCAATGCTGCATTGTATAAAGATGTAAGTAAAGTAAATTTTATTAATAGTCTCTTTAACTTTTTACTCATCTTTCATCTCCTAACATCGATAGTCCCTGTAATGCCAATTCTGCGACAATCCTTGTTGATCCTAAAATTTTGGCCCATAGTCTGAAGCCGAAATAAACTTGAGACAACTTTTGCAAGAGTGTAAAATTACTTTTTAATAAGAAAGAGTCGTCTCATAATGTCAAAACACTATCTCAACGAATTAAACGATTGGAAGAAGAAAAGCTGATTCTAAAAAAGCGTTTAGGCTGTTGGTAAAAGATTGATCTATTCCACTTTTGAGATAACAAAAACTAGTTTATTTGACTATGCCTTTTGTTTTTAAAATCGCCAGCGGTTTCACTCTGCTATTAATTATTTAACACCCTTTGAATTGGAGATAAAGTTTCTGTTTAATTAGCAACATGTTTTAAATATATTTTTTAAAAAAAGGGGTGAATATAACACGAATTCACGAGTTTATAATACACAAAATATACCTATTTTATTGAATCGGATGATTTCATTAACTGCTCAATACGGATATACAGTTGCTTTAAATATTATATTAGCACAAATTTCAATCAATTCTGTTATGCTTTTGTGGTGTACCAAAATTATTGGAAGCTTTTTGTCAGTTCCTGCGAATACTTGGCTTAATACCATTCAGAATAAGAAGCCCTTATTAATTATTTTAGAATTAGTCAAGTCAGGAATGTTTTTATTATTGCCATTCTTCTTTCATCATTGGATTCTTTTTGCTGGGGTTCTTTTAATTGAAATCATTGGTGATGTTTTTAGTGGAAATTTAGTTGCTCTGATACCTAAGCTGGTTAATAAAAAAGGGTTGAGCCGGTTTAATGCTGCCATTACAAGTGTTGGCTCTATTTCCTATTTTTTAGGGCCAATGTTGGTAGGGTTACTTCAAGGGCAACAACAGGCAATGTTATTCTATTTGTATGGCATAATTACTTTTTTAGGTGGTTTAACATTGTTTGCGTTACCGTCAATTAAACTTAATAATCAACGGCTATCAAAAGAGTTCAAAAGAAATGTGAAATCAGATGTAGTTCACTCTCTAAAAGCTCTTAATGCTGTTAAGGGGTTAGCAGGATTTTATTTGATCTATATACTTTTTGATAATATGGGAACAGGACTTGATTCGTTCGAGGTTATATTTGTCACCAAGATTATCGGCATTAGTTCAGCCCAATATGCTTACTCATTATCTTTTTTAGCAATTGTTTTCTTAATTGTTTCATCAATCTTAGCTTTTGTTAATCTGCAATTTCCTTATCGATTTGTTTTTCAAATTGGGGCTTTAGTTTTTGTGAGTTATGCAATTGTATTAGTTGTAAGTAGAAACTTGGCAACGGTGTTATTTTCATATGTGCTTTTAGCAATTGGGTCAACGATCAGTGGGAATATGTTAGACAATATGATTCAGACCCAAATTGCCGATGAAAGTAGAACTCAAATTTTTGTTGTTGAAGATGTGTTTACTAATATTTTAGCAGCAGCAACGGTTTTTGTGATGGGTTTTGTTCAAAACATTGGCTTGAGTATTACTAGTACTTATGTAAGCCTTATTGGACTCACAATGAGTGCTTATTTAATTATCGAATTTTTTATGGTACGCAAGAGTTAATCATTTGTCCGGTGAAGTTAGTATAAAACTTAAGATAACTTTTGTGAGAGTATAAAATTATTTTCCAATTAAGAAAAAACTGTCTCATAGTGGCAAAACGTTATCCAACCGAATTAAACGATTGGAAAAAGAAAATCTGATTCTAAAAAAACGCTACGACGCTGGTAAGATTCTTAGAAAATTCCTGCAGAAACTAGTTCCATTGAATCAAAATAGTCGATTTAGACAAGATTAATTCTTCTCTCTTAACTAACTAGCTCGAAAATCAAAATATTTAGGGAGTATAAATAAAATAGTTTCTCAAAAATATTGATATAACAACCCCTGCCCTAACATTCACATTATAGATATTAGGACAGGGGGTATTTATTTTTCATTAGTATTAGCAGCCTTTTAAAAATAGGGATAAATTGAATTGTTAATCTTTGATTAGTTGCCTGATAATACCTTAGTCAAAGCATTCGATTGATTCCTTTTCAATTCTAGTAATGGTTGATTGTGGTTTGCCAATTAGACTAGCAAAATTCACGTTAGCTCTACTCTATGGCCTCGACCTCACTATAATATCTTGTTGGAAAATAGTGCTGGTATTAAAAGGAAGTCTGAATCAGTATATGAAACAGCAATTATGCGATCGACCTTAATGCTGAAATGGCATTACTTCACTACTTTAAGTTTGTTCGTTAACAACAAGGTCGGCAAAATAATTACCAGCGCTGCAACTGCAATTACGAGAAAGCCCTGTTGGAAAGCCGCTAACCGGATGGCTTGCAAATGACTTACTGTAAACGACTGCAGATGAGCCGGATTAACGTGATATACACCTGCCTTCAAATGTTGCTTGAACACATTGACTTGGTGCGTAGAATATGCTGTTACAATGGTCGTAATCAATGCGGACCCAAATGCACTCCCAATATTTTGGATGATTCGGGTACCAACCGTTGCTGCGGGAGTCTGCTCTGGGCGCATGCCGGTATATGCATCGGCCATTAATGGCATTAAAATACCACCGGCGCCAATTCCTCGAATAAATAAAATTAATACGATGAGCCAGTATGCTGTATGCTGGCCTAACCAATAAAATGGTAAGGTTCCAATAAAGGTAATCACAACACTTCCTAACACTACATATTTAGCGCCAATTTGATCGGTTAATTTTCCTGTTAATGTTCGTGAAAATAGCATGCCTAACCCTTGAGGCAACAATGCCAAAGCCGCGCTAATCACGCTCATGCCCCGGACATTTTGGAAATAAAGTGGAAACAGTAGCATCGCACCGTTCAAAACCGTACCAGCGATAAACAACCCTAGGCCAGCACCATCAAATGATGGAAATTTAAACAGTCGCAATGGAACCACGGCTCGTTCTTGGCGCCAAGCTGCCCAAGCAATATAACTAATCAAGGCGACTGCACCTAATAGCAACATTTTAATGCTCGTAGCATTATTAAATCGATTCGTATGGGCTACGTTGACTAAACTATAAATTATCGCACTGGAGGCCACGATTAGTAATAGTATACCTGCAAAATCCATTTTGGCTGCTCGATTTTGCGCAGGATAGTGCGGCATTTTCCACATAATCAACGCCAATGAAATCAAGACAACCGGTACATTAATCCAGAAAATCCAGTGCCATGATGCAAATTTGATGATGATACCACCAATGACTGGACCAATCAGCGGTCCAAGAATCATTGGTAAACCAACTGTTGCCATCATTTGTCCCATCACGGCTGCACCCGCCGTTTGCACAAGTAAAGTTGTTAGCAATGGCATAATTAGTCCACTTGCGAAACCTTGAATTAAACGAGCAACGATCAATAGTTGAATATTAGGTGCCAGAGCTGCAAAAATTGAGCCAAGACCGAATAAGATTTCTCCAGCCATAAAGACTGCCTTGCCATCAAATTTGTTTAGTAACCAACTTGAAAACGGTACGGCTACCCCAGTTGCCAATAAATAAGCTGTAACTGTCCACTGTACCGTAGTTATATTGCTATGAAAACTAGTAACCAAGTCGTTAATCGCAATATTGATCATGGTCGAATCTAATAGTGGCGCCATTGCCCCAAATACCACGACCCAGGCAATAGTCATGGTAGATTTTGAAATTTTAGTTTGTGTTTGCATATTCTCCTCCTGATTAAGAAACTTTTAGTATCTTATGCTCATAACTGATATAATACACTATAGAGAGAAAAAATCAATAAGAAACTTTTAGTATCTTAAAAAGAAGGAGGATATTTCATGACCAAAACACGCCGTCGCGGAACCGAACTCGAAGCCGCTATCTATCAAGCTACTCGCGACATTTTAAATCAAGACGGTCTTGAACAATTGACATTCGCCAACGTAGCGGAACGGGCTGGCACGAGTAAACCCGTCATTTATCGACGCTGGCGTTCTCCATTCGAACTCGCAATTGCGGCCATTCGAGATCAAATTATCACAGAAAATCACGGTCAATTAGATGAGGTAGTTTTGACAGGACAGTCGCTTGCTGATGATTTATTTCAAGTATTCGAACGGTTCACCGTCAGTATTGACACCTTTAATCAAGCACTGGTTATTGCTTGGTTTCGACATTCCGACCAGCAAAACAATCCAGAAGTCAAGGATCTGCTTAACTCTGTGAAACAAATTGATGCACATGCAATCGAACGGGTGTGTCAACGCGCACAGAAACGTGGTGAATTGCAAGTTGGAACTTTACCACGTGACTTACAACTGATGCCATTCGACTGGCTCCGTTACCGAGTTTTTGCTAATGAACCGATTACGGATAAAACCTTGCATCTACTCATTGATGACTTTTTGGTACCGGCATATCAACACGCATTGGGATAATGATCACCATAATCAAACAGGAAGTAATTGATTATTTTAATTATCGATCTCTCACACCATCGTACGTATGTTCCCGTATACGACCCACAACGGAATTTTATAGTATTTTCCATGCTAAAAGAGCAAGCAATGATTCACTGCTTGCTCTTTTTAGATACTATTTAAAATATCACGGATTTTAAATTGAGATATGCAAATATCTGAAATTAATTGCCTGTGATACAAAGTTCGATACTTCAAATGTAGCTAATTATTTTCCCCTGCAAAAGCCATTATACAGAAAGATCAAGATGTAAAAAAATCAGCTTACAGGCAAGAAAACTAGAAAAATGTATTTGTATAGTTTAATGTACTTAAATAGTTGATAATGTTCATCGATTACAGCAATAATCATACGTAGACCATATAATAATAAAAAAATAGCGTTATAATAGATAAAAAATCATATGTGTCTTTTCTGTTATGATTGGCAAAAAGGGCTTGTGGAGGACGTTATGAAAAAAGGGTTGTGGATTATCGGTATCGTTATTCTATTTTTTGGTGGAATAGGCGTGAAACACCATATTGATCAAGGCAAACTACTGATGCTTTCGTTAACGGTAGGAATATACACAGGACAAATATTCTTTATCTTTCCTTTAACAACCTATTCCACTCCCTTAGTCGCCGCAATCATGTTTAACTCCCTCAGTCTTCGACCAACCAACAAAATTGTCGATAGGGAAGAAATCGTAGTGATTAATATTGCAGCTACTAACCCAAATGGGTTTAGGACGGGATAATAGATAATTTGATCCGTCGAAAATGTTGTCACATATTTGGCCAAAAACCAAAAGCCAAACGGAACACCAATACATAGACCCAAAATAGTAGTTGATAAGTTCTCGCTAGTGGTTAAAGACCGGATCTCACTTTTTTGAAATCCAAGGATTCTAAAAGTAGCATAATTTCTCGACCGTTCAGTGAAACTTAATGAGCCTAAATTATATAAAATAACCACGGCAAGTATAATCCCAAATACTTGAATCAATAGAAAAATACTGCTTAAGTTATCGACCATCTTTTGGGCATTGTTGCGCTGATCACTAATTGAAACAACTTTACTAATAGCAGGACTTGTTAGAATTCGGTGAGGAATCTTTTTCTTGCCAATTAAGATTTCGTTTGGCCGAAATCTTAACTTCCACTGATCCCATGTCAATCGAGTTAAATATAATCCTTGTGTTGCACTGGAACGTAAGATCCCCTTCACAATAATTTTTTTAGCTTTAGTCGTCAATGATGGAGTTACGCGTATATAATCTCCCGGCTTAACTTTCATCGTATTGGCAAGTCCTTGAGTTACATAGATACCACCATTATGAATCTTTTTTCCGGTAGTCGTCGTCAAATGAACATACTGCCCCCGATCAATCACCGTTAATGGTCGATCAAATTTTCCATGGGGATTTACTGACGCTGAAATTACCGAAAGTGCTTGTCCTTTTGTCTTATGAACCAACTGCTGATTAAGCTTATCAGTATTCTGTTCATTCAAGTCGAGCTGACGATTATAGGTAAATTCATGGCCAAAGGTATTCTTTACTTGATAACTCATTGAATCTTTGGTCCCAAACCCCGTCATAATTAAAGCTAGACCACCAACTACACCAACGATCCCCATTGCTAATCTCACAGGATCACCCAAACTATCACGCCAAGCCCAGCGACGTCCAATTGACAGTTTATTCCAAAGGCGTTTCCAAGTTTCTAAAAAAACTTTTTGGGATTTTTTACCAGGCTTCCCCTTAAGCGCTTCAGCTGGTGATTGCCCACTTTGTCCGCGGGAAGCCCACATAGCTGAAAAGGTACAGATAATGATTACTAAAAGGGCGATCCAAATAGAATTAAGTGTATAACTAACTTGCCAATTGGGTAACGAAAACATTTGCTTTTGGGAAGCTAGTACAAAATTAGAGAGAATCGGTGATCCCAGCCATCCAAGCAACGTTCCAACGATTCCAATTGAGAGACCATAAAGTGAGTAATAAAAAAGCAGTGCTCGTTTTGAATAACCCAACGCACGTAAAACAGCAATATCTCGTTGTTGTGAATCAATTAGTCGTTTAATAGTCGTATACATAGCTAGAATTGAAAGCAAGATAAAAATTGTTGCAAATAAAACGGACAAGTCCTTAATTTGGGAAACCCGACTAATTGCGGTGGCAATTTCAGGGTCAGATTTTCGAGTGCTCATTGTTATGTATTTTGCACCCAATATTTGGCGAACTTGAGATTCTACTTTGAAATTCTTCTTACTTTTTAAGGTTACTTTAGTTGGTAAACCCTTATAACCAAATTTGTGAGCTAATGTCTGCGAGCTGACAATCCCATATCCATAGTTTTGCTTTTGTGGCGATAGGTAGTCGGAAGACCCCGTATAATACATTTTTTCGGGGGAACGTATCATACCTATTACTGGCAATACGATGGTTTTATTTTGATAATGAAATTTAAGGGTATCCCCCTTCTTAAGATGATTAGCATCGGCAAATTCTTTATTTAGATAGATACCCGTTGTCCGTGAATTAATTTTTTTACTGCCAATTAGATCTGGTCTTGAAAGCTTATTATCAGTGGCCGTTGCAAGATTAACGTATCTTGTTTGGTTGTTTAACCTAGCCTTGGTTGAGATTTCGCTGCTTTTAGAGGCCAAGCTGACTAACGGCAATTTTTGGATGCGTTTAAACTCATGGTTGGTAATGCCAGTTGTTTGAATCCAGGCAGTCGCCAAATTTGAGTTTCGTACATACTGATTGATACTTTGACTCATGCCATGCCATGTTCCCTCAAGTCCTGTATAGAATAAAACACTCAGAAAAACCATTAGTAGAACTGAAAAGAACTGAACCCAATTTTTTACGATGGTCCGCATTAATTTACGAATTAAGAATTTCATGACCAATTCACCTCTGACACCGCTATTGGATGAGGGTTATTCGTAATTTCACTGATTTTTCCGTCTTTTATATGAACAACTTTATTCCCAATTGGTGCAACTTCGGAGTTATGGGTCACGATTACCACAGCTGTTTTCGGGCTGCAAGAATCTTTTAATAATTGGAATATCCGTTGCGAAGTTTTTGAATCTAATGCCCCCGTCGGCTCATCGCACAATAATAAAGCGGGCTCTTTAGCCAACGCGCGAGCAATCGCTACTCGCTGCATTTCACCACCTGATAGCTGATCCGGAAAGTTGTCTTGCCGATTTTCCAACCCAACCTTTTGTATTAGTTGATTGACTCTATCCTGATTATTGTTTGTTAACTTTGCTGCAATTTCAATATTTTCTCGAACCGTCAAATTAGAAACTAAATTGTAAAATTGAAAAACGAAACCAACGATTTTCCGTCGATAATCAGTCAACGCCTTATCAGACTCGTTGGAAATCACACGATCGTCGTAAAAAATCTGGCCGCTGGTTGGCCGATCCATACCGCCTAAAATATTCAATGTGGTGCTCTTTCCTGATCCACTTGGTCCCAATATAATAGTGACTTCGTTTGGTTTAATTTTAAAGTCAATATCCTTTAACGCACTAGTTTTGGTCGTACCGTTTTGGTATATCCGACTGATATGTTGAATTTTTATCATCTTTAAAGCTCCCCCTAGTAGTATATAAATTAATCCTTTTAAAAATGTGACATAATTTTTAGCTTTTCTTTAAATAATAAAAAGTAAGCTGTACACGCATATTTTCTACGTTTCCTCGAACAAAATAATGATCCCCTGAATGACTAACGACCCGAAGACAAACATCGACATTGTTAAGCTCAGTTACCGGTGTACTTCCCATAGCTAAGGTAAAGCCACTCAATATCATTTCAGATACTTTAACCTCAGGATATATAGACTTAATTACTTTACTTGAAAAAAGGACTGATGTTACCAAAGCATCAATGCTGCTTAAATGCTGCTTTAGCGATTTACCTTTCTTAACAGACCAATTACGAAGTTGAGAAACCTTAGCTTTCCCACGCCAACCATCATTGCCTTTTTCGAATACTAGTATGCTATGCCTGATTTTTTTATATCCCGTTCCAAAATAACGCTGGTGATAATCACCTAATAGGTCATCAATTTCCTGATCCATAAAGATTCCCCCCACAAAATATTTGATGTGCTAATATTAAGACATTAGCTTTATTAATTAAAGTAGGGTAAAAATATAAACTATTAGCTTGTTATTAAACTTACTTTACAAACGAAAAGTATACCAATTTGATAAGGGAGCCTCTTTTAAATGAAAACATACACTGTAGATAATTGTCCCATTCAACCTGTTGTAGATATCATTAGCGGTAAGTGGACCTCGTTAGTTCTTTGGGAAATATCGCAAAAACATAATCATTATGGTGAGCTAAAACGGCAACTTGGTGGTATTAGTACCCGTACATTAGCAGCTCGCCTTAAGATGCTTGAGAAACAAGGAATTGTAAGTAGAAATGTATTTCCAACGACTCCTCCGACTGTTGAATATGTTTTAACCAAGAAAGGTTTAGACTTAGCTCCTATTTTGTACGCAATGCGTGATTGGTCTGAAAAATATGACAATACCAATTTGTGATTTTAGATGGTTTCACTCACTGCTTTAAGACTAAAATTATTTTGTAATATTCATAGTTGCCCTTAAAATTAGAAAACTATTTAATTTCAAGGACGATTATGGGGTTAATGGAACATCTGCACGAAATAGCAGTATGAATCCAAATAAAAAATCCAAAACGCGGTTAAATCAACGTTTTGGGATTTTTTATTACTGAACTAAGTCATACTTAGCTCGGAATATTTATACGAAATATCTTGGATTATTGTATGGTTTGGCTTTCATCGAGTCCAAACTTGTTTGATAACACTTGCAATTTCTATTTCTTTATTTTGTTTTTGAACTTCAATTAATGTATCTAAGATATGATTAGCATATCTATCACTTTTGGTTATTATTAGAGTTTGCTGTAATATTTCTTTGATAAGAGCCAAAACAAAATTATCTAGATCGGTCAGTGTTTTTTTCTATAAAAGAGAGAGAGTATTTGATATTTCTTCCGGTCATGTGATAAATCACAGCCCTCCAAATTTCTGAATTCGCACCAGATCCTTTAAAATCAAGCCTTTTAAATCTTAGGTCCTATTTTTGACTTTACTTTGACATCTGTGTAAAAAGCTGCCGGTATTGAAAAAATAAGTATCAACATTCCAACATAAAAAGTCTTTTTGAAGGCTTTGGCTAACTGTTCATTTTTATTATCTTTGATTTGATGAGCAACTTGATTGAGTTCTTTTGCTTGAGATTCAAGCATAATTTTTTCGCTGATTTGTTGCTGTTTTTTACTAAGTTGCATAAGATTAGCAGCTGTTTTTAGATCCGTGCTTTTCTTAGCTAGTTTTTTTTCAATTTTTGAAAATTGCTTGCCACTGATGAATAGTTTATATTCACTAGTTCCTTTTTTAGGGCAAGGAAGATTCTGAGGCTTGCTAGCTACTGATTTTAAGGAAGCCATGTTAAAGTTATGGTGTTTTAATTGCCCAGAGTAATAAACTTCACTTTTAATTTTAGCAAGCGCGGATTGTTTTACGACTTTAGAAAGTTGTGCTTGGTTGACACTTATTATTGCATCATGACGAATCGTTTGAGTAGCGGTTTTAAGGTTCCCATTTAATAAACCGACTAATAGGGCTATTCCTAAACATGACCCTAATTGACGACCAGCATTGATAATTCCAGAAGCAAGATTTACTTTTTGTGCAGGAATATGAAGCACTGCAGAAATTTGTGAAAGCCCAGCCAAACCAAATCCCATCCCTAAAATCACCATAGCAAAAATCATATCGAAAAGGGTACTATGATAATTAATGTTTGCTAGCAGTAATAAACTTGTTGTCATTGAGATAGTTCCCAATACAATTGGCCAATGATAACCATTTTGTTGACCAAATTTGTTTCCAATTGGAACTACTACCATAACCATCAAAGAACTAAACATGATGATATAACCAGATTTTAAAGTGGAATAATTTAAAATATCTTCTAAAAAGAAATTAAAAACAACACTTGAACAAATAATTGTAAAACCGCAAGCCATATAGATTAATAAAGAAGCCACAAATGACTTATTCTTGAAAAGAGAAAAATCAAGTAAGGGAGCTTCTTGCTTTGGTTCAATCAATAAAAAGATTGCCAAGGATAAACTTGCTCCTACGATCATTAACAGGATTTTCATTGAACTCCAGCCATAATCAGACGCTTTTAACAAGACAAAAGTTATTAAAAAAAGACCGAAGCTCAATAATGTTATTCCAAAATAATCAATTTTTTTGGAAACACTTAAGTCGTAAGATTCTTTAAAACAACTATTTAGTAAAAATAAGGCTAACAAAACTAAGGGGACATTTATAAAGAAAATCAATCGCCAAGACCAATAATGAATCAGAAGACCACCGATTGCGGGACCACTTGCCGCAGCTAAAGCCGCGGCGGCTCCAATTATTCCAATACTTCCTTGTGCTTTTTGACGATTCCCAAAAAGACTGACTGCCAAAGCCACTGTGACAGGAGAAATAATGGCCCCGCCTAGTCCCTGTATAATACGAGCAACAACTAATAATTTTAATGAGGCAGCTAAACCACTCATTAATGAACCAATACCAAAAGTTAACAAACCAAGTGTAGTTAATTTTTTTCGACCAAATTGATCAGCAAATTTAGCACCGGGAATCATAAAAACAGACAAAGTTAACATATAAACTGTACTGACCCAGTTACTATCGGTTAAAGTACTAGAAAAATCTGAAGTAATTGCTGGTAAGGCAATATTAGTAATAGTAGAATCCAAAGTGACAATAAACATTATTAATATAAGAGCTGTTAATCCGCCTATTTTTAAATAATTATGTTTCATTTAATTAACTCCCCTATTTATGTTTAATTTTGTTTCATTGTGAAACAAAAAGCCAAAAAAATTACTGTCTTTGCTGGATAATATTTTTCAATAGTGTCTTGGTTTGTTTTACACTAATCAATAATTGAGCTAAAAACTCATCTGGTAAAGGATCATATAATGATTTGATTTTTTTATCAATTTCAAAAACATATTCTTGATGTTTTTGTCTAGCTATTTTCCCTTTTTCAGTCAACGTAATTTGAAGCTCTTTATCAGAATTTTGAGCCTTTTGTTTTATTACCATTTGTTTTTTTTCAAGCCGTTGAATCATTTTAGACGCGGTACCGCGAGTCACCCCTTGATAATTAGCTAAAGAAGTTAGGTTACTAAAAGGATACTTACCAATCACATCTATCGTATCTATTTCGGCTGGATGAAGTTCAGTATCAGTTCCAAATTTAAGAGTAGTTTGTTCCAACTGATTATACAAAATAACCAAATCTTTAAAAGATTGAATCAGTTCTTGATTTGTACTTAAAGTCATCATAAATTAGCTCCTTTATTTTATTTCATTATGAAACAAAAATGCATAACATGTCAAGTTATATTTAAAATATATGTGTCTAGCCAATTTGTACTCGTTGTTTATCGAGTTTTGGTGAAACGTCGCCACCATCGTCCTCTAGTTTCCCATTATATTCATCTAGACCAATATTAATTTTAAAACTAATAGAATTTCAGGTCGATTTTTCATGGGCTTGTTAGTTTTTTCCCAGCCACTTATGTGTTATCTAAGTTTATTCATTGCTTCTGCCATAATCCAATGAATGAATTTTAAATTACTGATGAAGAGCACAAACATTATGATCATAACGATAATCCATTCCCATAGTGACGTTTTTGTTAATGTGATTAAGCTGTATAAGTAAATAATTGTTATGGGCAATTCAATAATTGCGGTTATGGCTCCAGGAACATAAGTACGCCTATTAAAGACAAAAATCAAGTGCATAATCAAATGAAAAAGATAAGGAAAAATTGCAGTGGCAACTAGTAAAGGAGTTTTTGTGCCATGTCTCGGACAATGATTATTGAAGAGTCTAAAAATGCTTTTATTGAGGCTTTGTTTCGGCTGCTGAAATGCGAATCTTTTGAAACATATTACGGTCAAACAATTAACGTTAGAATCTGGTTATTCAAAAAGGACCTATTATCGATACTTCAAAACCAAAACAGAAATTCTAGACATAGCATTTTGCAAATATCTAACTGGCTATCATGATTACTTACTAAAGTCTTCCATTACACCTGATACTATTCCTAAACTTTTTCTTGATTTTATTTGGCCTCATCATGACAAAATTGAATTATTAGCTAAAAATGATCTCCTAGTTCCTTTACTAACTAGACATATTCAAACTATTGTAGCACTTCTTTTGAGTGTAAATGTTCCTTGGCGAAAAAATAGCTTAAATGATCAGCATTACGAGTATATACTAACGTACTCAATCGGTGGTTTTGGTGTTCTTCTGGATACTCTTTTTAAGAATCGTTCACCCATATCTCCAGATCAAATTAGCAAGGCGTTAAGTATGGCATTAAAAGAAATTGCTATTCAAGTTAATATGCAATAGCTTAGAATTATTACTAGAGTCTGTAAGCTAATTATAGCCCCTATAAGTAAAACTTACTTCTGCAATATAAATAACAATAAAAAGGATTTATTCACTTGTCAATGTACCTTGATGAAAAAAAATTTGCCAATTACCATTAACTTGTTTTTTCCAGAGCGACGTTCTAAAAGCAGATACATTCGTTCTTTTATCAGTAGTTTTGAAGGAATTCATAATCAGATTTTCCCCTATTTTTTTACTAGAAAAATCAGAAATAGTAAACTTTTTTTCTGACAATACTTGATGACTGTTTACATAATTCATTTCCATCGCTTTATTGTAAATTTTTCCTGATACCCCAATTTCTTTATAGTTTTCATCAAGCAGCTTTTTAAAATCCTCTTTTCGATAAAAAAGCAATAGTTCTTCCAGCTCTTTTAATATATTTTCCATAGATTATACCTCCAAAATTTAATTAATTTTAGTATTAAAAATATATAAGCATAAATCATTTAATTAATAATTAAATATAGCCTATTTCTTTCAAATAGGCCCTGTAATTTGCAGTTTACTTTCTATGCTTAACAAATATTAATATGATAAGTTGTACCAAAACGATAAAAACAAAGAAAATTGCTAGGACGATAAAAGCAGCTAATTTAGTTGCTGGGGTTTGAATTGTTCCATAACCATCAACTTTTCTAATAAAAATCACAAAACTTAATATGCTAAAAACAATTAGCCAAATTAGGTTGCTTAGCCCCCAGCTTTAGTTTCATTTGTTTTAGGTTGCTCCCTCTTTTGGTAGTGGTATGTACTAAATAATTGCCATAATAGAATTATACTGACCAGAAAGGTTGCCGTTTAAAACCAAAAGCTGTTTAAAAGACCGTTTTTGAAGGTGCAACTAAGAAAAATCGTAAGAGTAATTAGTTGTAGTAGAATTTGCACCTTAAGATTTTTGATCTTGGTCAGGTAAAACAAGCAGATACTTAGTAAAATCAACCCGTCCATGATTAATAAGTTTCTTAGGCTTGAAGCAATTATTAGCCGACTAGTCGTTAGTATCGATAGCACCAACAATAGATAAACATATTTTACAGGAATTTTAATATTTTTGGGTTCACTATCATCACGTGCTAATGATTGGAAATGCCTACGCCCATACTTATATGTTCTTATACTAAAAATCTGGACAATTTTTATTCAAGTTGTTCCGCCTAAATTTCATGATGACAATTACCATATCTGAAAAGCAGGCAAAACCAACAGCAAAAATTACTATGTGCTCACTTAAGAAAATCTTTGATTTAATTTATCGGCATAAAAGAGAATAGATTTTTCAAAAGTCTTAATTTCTGGGTCTTTTGATGTAGAAACTAGTAAATTTAAAAGGATTTTCATTGCTTGTTCATGCTTATTCAGGTTAAACAACGTCATGCTGTAAAAGGCTTGTAACGCAGCATTATCTGGGAAACGGTTTATTGCTCTTTGATATACATCATATGATTTATTGTACTCTCCCAACGCTCTATACGTACTTCCTAAACCTAAATATGCTTCTTGTAAATCAGATTTTCTCAATCCTATCTGAATTGCTTTTTCATAAAATGGAATCGCTTCGATTTCTTTCTCTAAAATATCGTAGCTCCATGCAATTTGATAATTTAGATAAGCATCTTCTGGTTTTTTTTGGTACAATTCTACCAGCATTTTATTTGAATCCTTTAATTTCCCATTCTTTCTTAATTCAAGGGCTTCTTTGATTATTTTCTCCATGTAGTCCTCCTATGTTGCATAAATAAATAAAATACAAGAATAGCGAATCCTATTCCAGCTAGAATACCACTGATCAAAGCCTGTTTGGTTAAGAAGAGAAATAGCATCCCCGCTATGAGTAATATTCCACCTATACCTAAACCTAGCTTTCTATTTATTATTAATTTTTTATTTTTTACACCCATTTTTATTTTAAAAGAGCTTAATTGAAACAACACCGCTATCCGGCACTCTTACAGTAAACGTGGCTATCCGTATGACAATTCTGTGGTGGAATCACTTCATGCCAGCTTTAAGAAAGAGGAGGTTTACCAATGGGCTTGCAAAGACTACCACGAAGCCAATTCGGCTCAGTTTAGTTACATTGAGGGATTTTATAATTCTCGGCGGATCATTAGTGCTGATGGCTATTTAACTCCAGATAAAAAGGAACAATTAGTCAGTTAGAAATCCTACATAATCGTGTCTAAAATCTTGACTCAAATCCAGATTTCTCTACGCTTTCCCAAGTATTCCTGCATTCCAGAATCCTCCTTTAGTAAAGTATCTAGTAAAATGTGGTAGTAGTTACCTAATTTAATCAGACTAGAAATTGTTTGTCTAGTAATAAAGAAATCATAGCCACTTATATCTGAGTTAAATCTATTTCTATTCCTGCATTTTTAAGACGATCACCAAATTTCATAAATACCCTCCTGATTTTAAAATAATTGTGCCTATAAAATATGAAAAGAACACCAAAACCACCGATTGAGTACGCTAGTATGTTTTTGAACTGTTGATAATATTAATCAAATTATAGAAATAAGCCGATTTATGCCACATTATAATAATAAATAGCGTTATAATAGATAAAAAATAGTATGTGTTACGTTCTGTTATGATTGGCAAAAATGTCTTGTGGAGGACGTTATGAAAAAAAGGTTGTGGATTATCGGTATCGTTATGCTGGTTATTGGTGGAATAGGAGTGAAACACCATATTGATCAAGTCAAACTACATGATGAGATGATAAAAATTGTTAAGAGTGATAAAGCTAAGAAATTATTTGAAGAAGATTTGCGAACTTTAGACACTAAAGCCCTAACTCCTCAAGGCATCATAAAGACTTACACAATTGACTATAATAGCGTTAAACATAATCCTATGGGAGGGATTATGGTCGTTTTAAAAATAAATAACGATCCCCAATTATATGTTAATGTTGATCTGGATAAAGACACTGGGCAACTAGAAGTCGGTGGTGACGCCATTTCAGTAAAACTTGATAAACGATTAGAAAAATAGGATCATGGAATATTCTGTGTAAAGTGATGAAGATCCATCTTCTTAATACTTAGACGTTAATAACTGATAGATCTTTATGGCCGCTTTATATACTTTACCAAGGACATACTTACCTGAAAATACCTTTTTTAGTGGAACACAGCAGGCTAATATAAACAATCGGAGGAATATCATGCAAGTAACCACAAGAATTACAACCGAAGAATATGAAAATTTCTTGAAATGGGCACAAAAAAGAGGAAAGCGATGGAAGATTAATAAATTTTGCTGGGTGATGGTGGCTGCTATCACTGTTTTAATATTGTTTGCAGAAGTTAAGTCTTTTAATCTTGAAGGCTTGATTGCACCGTGTGTCCTTATCTTCATGACAATTACTCCGTATTTTATGCCTAAATATAAAGCCAGACACTTTTTAAAACGAAATCCTCAAATTACGCAAGTGCAGACATTGATCATTGACGAATCTGGTATCGAGAGTAGTAGTGAGTCTAGGCAAGGAAAATTAAATTGGAGTGCATTTATGGGATATTCTGAGCTCTCAGATATTTTTATTTTGATGACGAGTACAACGACTGCACTGTTAATTCCGAAAAAAGATTTGAGTTTCGAGCAGATAAAGATGATACGTAAACTAATAAGCCAAGCTATGATAACTAAATATTAGCCTGGATCAATGGCATCAACTATATATGAGTACACCAATGAACTCGATTAACTACATGTTACCGACAAATCGCTGCCTGAAACGATCTTTAATACGGCTCATATCAATCATGTTCAAATTTTTGATTAAACGATTCGATTACCATAACTGCAATCTAGGCACTCTTTAGTAAAATTTACACCGGAGCTCTTACTAAAGTTCAATTCTAGAAATGAGGGAGTAAAGGATGCCGAAAACAACAAAAGAAACAATTAGAAATCTACCAATTAATCGATTTTTAGCCATTTATACGTTCGTTTTAGCTGTTCTCGTTCCAGCTATTGTTCTGCCGTCATTTATCATCGGTGGCAACAAATTTGACGTTGCTATCTTGTCTATGATACCGATAGGAATTTTTGGCGTACTTCTCAGTATTATTGCACTGAGGTCTTCTCGCCAACATCACTTGCAGATCACTGGCCATGTGCTGGCGTTAATTGGAACAATTATGGTTTCAACCTGTGCGTTGATGATTCTTTTCTTCATAGTGACGCCAATATTATTATGGGCAAGCTGGATGTTGCTGCGACCTAACAAGGATGACTCGACAGGACAAGGTTACGCCTCAGAAAAAAAGAAACTTCAACAATTGTCAAATAGTAATCTCGAACAGATAAAGTTACCACTTCAATTTTACTTTAATACCGACTTCATTTTAAAACTCATTCCCATTGTTTCTTTGGTCACCATTATTACTTATGGAATCATTATTCTCAATAATCATGGAAAAATGCTGCCGGGATCGATTGCACCAATGCTTTTTTCCATGATTGTAATACTGGTGCTTTTTTCCGTGATTGATCTCGTAATTTGGCTTATTTGGAAACAGCTTGCGCAGCCTATTATAACGTTAGATGAATCCGGGATCACTTACCGGCGACATCATCGTCTCACTTCGGTATCATGGAATGATATCAGTGACTTAGCACTTGTATCCGTGCCAAACGGTCAATATGAAATGATTTGTTTGTTTTTGCTAAAAACCCTGAAAAGTATCTCGGTAATCAACAGAATATTTCATTCAAAAGAGCAAAACTCAAACGTGCTTGGCAGGGAATCCAGCCAGAATACTTTCAAAATGAATTTGAAGGCGTCGTTCAGATCATTCCACTAAATCGTTTGGGAATTGATCCGCAGGCACTTTTACTCCTTGTGACAACGATTAACAAAAAAATGAAAGCTGCTGACAAAGAACATACGCCTAACTGATCTCACGAAGAGGCAGATTGCCAGAATGTTGGGGATTGCGCCTGTAACGTTATATCGAATTGAAAAGTATTATGCAGAGGGAAAATTTAAATATCAAATTTCACCAAAAGATTTATAGACCCCATACTATGACATGAATAACATCTTAAATGTTATTTTTCAAGAGAGTCTTTAATTATTTTAATATAGTTTTTCCTTTGTTCAATTATCGAATCATTGTCATGTTTTTTCTTTCTCTAATTAATTGTTTTTGTTTCAAATACTGAGCTAAGGAACGCAATTCTTTGATGCTAAGCCGATCTAAATCGGGCATTGGATGGTTACTAAAATAATGATCCCACTTTTGTTTATTAAGTTTATACGAGATAATTATATAAACAATTATCGTCCCTAAGCCAACAAAAATTGAGAACCCAGCAATTGAAAAATACGCAATCGTAATAAACTGTGTCGATAAATTACTATATTCATTGAAGTACTCAGCTAAGCTTATTCCTAAGATCAGAGTAACTGCAGTACTAAAAAACAAAATCTTTTTGGTATCAAGAAGTCTCATGAATTTGTCCACCTCTAAATTACATATTAGCAAAGTTTTAAAATGAAAAAAATGACAAGATTGAATTCCGATGGAGACAACCTGCCAGAATACTAAAAATAGTATATTGTTTTCTTTTTGAACTCTATCAATAAAAGTATGCCAATATTATATTACTAAGAAGAAAAACAGCACTTATAATTGTTAACAGCCTTCCACTGATTGCTTCGGTAATCATTTTTTTCGTCCTAACTGTTTTAAATATGGTTAATTCCCAATTATATTTAACTAGTCCCAACAACTGAATGATACAAAAAACCACTAACGCTACCGTAAAAAGTATCAAATAAAGTTGCTTATTATTTAAAAACAGCACTATTCCAACAAATAAAATTCCCATAAGCAAATATAACACCAGTATTAATTTAATAACTACAAGATATGCTGGTTTAACTTTTTTGGCAATTTTGACTAAAGAGCGCCCATCTTTGGGTTCTGCATCCAAACTCATCAATGACTGCTCTCGTTCTTGATGATAAGAGTTTTTAGCAAGCAATTGCCCAATTAAAATTAGTACAACACTTATTATAACTTCCCACATAAACGACCCTATCCATTTCTCAATATATCTACCCTTAATTTAATTGAATATTATTATACCATTTAGTTATTAAACTTACTTTGTTCGTAACTCCTATAAAGTTTAAATTGCAATTAATTATAATAATATACCTTCTATAATATCCACAGCTGTTGCTGCTCCCAACTCCCCTAACCGCCAAAAACGTTATATTTATAAAGAAGCTTGTAAGCTATTAGATCAAAAAAACTGGCAAAACTTATCTCATGAAGAGACAGATTGCCAGAATGTTGGGGATTGTACCTGTTACTTTATGTCGGATTGAAAAATATCATGCAGAGGGAAAAGCAAATTAATCTTTCAACAGCAATTGTCTAATTAATATAAGAAGCTGCTACAGCAATTGCCATTGATAAAAACCCAATTGAGATAATGATGTTACCATAATTTAGAAGTTTTCGTGTATTAGATTCAATTAAAAAAGAAGAGTATTTTAAACTTAAATTGTATTTCAATAAAAAGACTAGTTGATTAACTGCTGCTATTAAAAAAACTATTCCACCTGTCAAAATACATAGCTCATTGTTTTCACAAAAAAGCACTATTGTAGTAACCATTAAAATTAATTCTAGAAAGCAGCCAATTATAAATAAAAATAGAATTTTTTTATACATAACATTTTTCTCATTAGCAATTAGTCCCATTTTTTTGGTATCTGATCTGGTTTTTTCATGCCCAAATTGCTTCATAAAAATTCGATTTTCTTTTTGTCGTCCCCTATAAGTTAAAAATCTACCTCCAAAAATAAGTAGGACTCCTAAAATTAAAAAAAAGTACATGTATTTTCGTCTCCATTTTTATAAAGTATGTTTACACTTTCCTATTGTAAGCTTTTATCAAGAAACAATCTCATAAAGTTCTTCATATAGTAGTAATTGCCGCTGTAGCTATATCGTCAGTAGGACTACAAAATATCACTACACTCATAACTATAGTTATCGCAGCATGGGCTTTCACATAAGCAAAAAATTGTAATTGACTTAATTTATAAAAAGTATGTACTTCTCAGAAGGAATATAACGATGACGCTGCTGTACGAAGTAAAACAGCTGTCTCAAGTTTTATGCTAACTCCAATTTATCTATTTACAGAAAAATAAGTAGCATTGCGACTGGAACAACAAAACAACCTAAAAAGCTGAGAAAAGCTCATTCTTTCTCAGCTTTTTTGGAGGTATACCTGGCATAGGCGAATGTTAGGCGGTGAAAGTCCGCTGTGGAGCATTTGATTCAACAAGCCGTGTCGCAGGTCTTAATCCCATTTTTAAGCAAGTATTATCAGATAGTATTTCGGAGTTTTCAACCAAATCGGAGCGTCACAACGCTATTCAGCAGGTAATTGTTCTCTACAATAAAACCATTATTACGCGATTGATCTTGATTTAAAAGCTAACTTTCATCTGTTTAGTATTATATAGTGACCCTATCTCAATTTTTTTCTGGTTAACCCTATAAAAGAACGCATAGCTTTTGCCTATGACTACACGATATGTTGGTTGATTAAAACCATATCGTGTTGCTACATTTTCGGCTAGGTATGGATATTGTTTCAACGCTTCTGTACTTTTATAAATACTAGAAACAAACTCGCTAATTTTATCATCTGATAGTTCAAGTTTTTGTTGCCAGTATGATATTGTAGCTTCTAATGATTTTTGAAATGATTCTGAATATCTTATTTCATACATTATTTGCCCCAACCATATTTCCCAAACTTTTGTTTCATAGCTTCTTCATTAATCCATTTTCCTTTTTCAAAATCCTCAAAACTTTTTTCAATCATTTCCCGATCGTGTTTGATATTTATAGATTCAAGATCTAAAATTAATTTTTGTCCTTCTTGCTTGTATTCTATTTTATCTCCTTCCTTTAAACCAAGATGTTTAGGAAAAATGCTACCAGTGGAATTTCCAATTTTACGTATTGTTAGTTCAGCCATATTTATGCACCCCTTTCGTTTTAATATTATAACATGTTATAACGCTGCTGCAAAATGATTAAAAACTAATAAATGTACATTTGTGGTGTAAGCTATTAGACCAAAAAAATCGGCAAAGCTGATCTCACGAAGAGACAGATTGCCAGAATGTTGGGGATTGCACCGGTTACTTTATGTCGAATTGAAAAGTATCATGTAGAGGAGTAAAAGTTATTTCTATAAGTTCGATTTATTTGATATACTGAATAAATAAAATAGGAGATGTTTTTATTGAATATTAATCAATTAAACCTATTGTTATTAACCATTTCCATTATTTGTACTATCATTTTTTTTATATTTTTATTTAAGCTTATTAACACGCAAAAGGCCTTAAAAAATAAAATAGCTATTTTTAACCATTTTTTAAATACATACAAAACGAATAATGATATTTCTGCTACAAAGGAATCTACAACAGTTTCATTAAAATTATATAAATCAGCAAAAAAATTGTATAATCCAATGAAACTATTATTACCAATAATTGTTGTGAACATGATTCCAGCAATCATTTTGCTTTTAACGTTTCCTGTTCACGGTCTATTAATAGATGTGCTACTTATTTTCTTTTTTAGTTGTATGATTTGCTTGACTATATATATCTTTTATTTAACAAAACATAAAGATTTTTTTAGTTTAGAAAGAAGCTTTGTAAACAGTAGTTATCAAATAAATAATGATGTTTTTTTGTTAATTCAGAAATTTGACTACTCGATTTCCCCTCTAATTCAAAGAAAAGTCTTTACTATTTTATATGCTTTTGAATTTCTAAATGTTTCCCTGATTTGTTTGATATGGGTCTAAACTATTTTTTACTGCTAACTTGAGCTTTATGTTGTAACTATATTCAATTTCTCAAAACACTTTAAAGTAGCTTTTGCGAATTGTACGGTCTCATCTGTAAGTTCATTATAATCATTTACTGTAGAGCTGGGTACCCCTTCTGGGACAGTCACAATTTTATGGAATATTTCATCAATAATGATTTCATATTCTAACTCAATCTCGTTGCCATTATCAAGAGTGTGATTGAGGGTTGATTTAATATGCAATTCTATGCCGACATTGCCATCTTTGACTACCGGTACAAGGCAGAACTTACCATTTTAATCTCAGAGAATAACTCGGTTAATGCATCCGTAATATCAGCACTTCTTAACACTTGCAATTTTAAATCCGTGGCTATAATTCACTGGGATGTGCAAAAATTTTCAGTGGATTGTCTGGGTGTTCAGCAATATATTGTTTTCTGATTATTTGTCCCTTTTCTATTGATTTTTGCACAAAGAAAACGTACAAAACAGATAATAGCAACAAGATTCCTCCCCAAAGAGCTGCTTACTTCCCAGATTCCTCAAAAAAGCCACGTAAGTTGTATCCTAAAAAGACTAGTAACATCAACAGACAAAATTTTGTAATGTTGAAAGCTGATCTAATAAAAGAACCCTCCATCTGAATTTTAAAATATACTTGTTGCTTTTTATTTTATTCTCAGTTAATTTAGCGGTTTCTTTTGTACGAAAAGTACTAATTTTTTTATTTACCTTACCGAGCTTAATTAACTGTATTACACCGATAACCGTAAAAATAATTGCTGTTATTTCAATTAACAACTGAATAAACATTAAAATTTTCTTTCAAAAAAGGCTGTAAGGTAATTTTAACCCTACAGTCTAACACTGTCGCTAAGGTATACTCTGACAAACAAAAGGCTGGAGCATCTTGGACTCATCGAAATGAGCAAGATACTTCAGTCAATACAAAATACTTAAATTATTGAAACACCGCGGACACAACCGTATATACAAAGAGCTAAATCTTATTATTATACTAGACTAGTGATCAAACAAAAAAGTTGGAATAATACCTAAAAATACATCAATAAGAAAACTAGCTCGAAATTACATTACCAATTTTTCTAGCTAGATTATGTACGAAACAATTGCTATCACACCAGCAACAAAAAATAAGAATGCGCCTTTTTATTTTTCTTTTGATACTGTATAGCGAGTTCATTTGGATAAACAAACAACTTTAAGTCATTTTCAGGATGTCTAGCAATATAATTTTTTCTAATCAATTGTCCATCTGAAAATATTTTCTGATTTAGGAATACAAAGGCGGTCGCAATTAATGACATTACTCCTTCCAAAAGAAATATTGCATCTCCACTGTCTTTTTCAACTAAAACATCATGTAGCGCATACCCTGATACTATCAACAAGATTATCAGTGCAAAAACTGTAATATTCAATCCAAGCCAGTAGATATTATTCGAGTGTAACTTTATATAAGCTTTTTGCTGCTTCAAATTTTCTTGTGTTAATTCAATATTCTTTCTTTGACGAAATTCTCGCATTTGTTTGGATAAATCTCCAGCTGATTTAAATCGGAATGTACCTATTACTATTAAAGCAATTGTTAAACATTCCAAAATAAGTTTAATTACTACCAAAATTTATAACACCTCTTAAAAAAAGACTATAGGATAATATTACTCCTACAGTCAAAAGTTGTCAGTGTAGTTAATAATAATTCTTACTACATTAAAAATTCAACCAAAAAACAGATAATCGCTTATACCATTAAACCTTGCATCAAATGTAATAACTTCAAATAAATTATTATTTCCAAAATAAATTTATAAACTAGTGTACTATGTGCAACTCACTAATTTAATATACCTATACTAAACGATAAAATACTTATGATTATCATTAAACAACTTGTGCGTTTACTCATATCCTTATATCGCATAATTAATTCATCTGGATAAATAAATAATTTCAAAGAATTTTCTGGATTCTCATTAAGATACTGTTTCTTAATTTTTTGACTTTCAATCATTATTTTTTGTGTGAAATATGCGTAAATGACTGCTAATAGTAATAGCGTACCTAATATAAGAAATAGTGGACCCCCATATACTTTTTCAACTATAAATGCTCGAAAAACATATCCCGACATCACTAGTAAAATAACTATGCTAAAAGTTGCTATATTCACTCCAAGTGAGTAGATGCTACCCATATGTTTCTTAATATAAATATTCTGCTTTTTTATTTGGCTCTGTGTTAATTCTACTTTTGATTTTGTTCTAAAGTCACGAATTTTCTTAGTTATTTTACCACCTTTAAAGCATTGTAATATAACCATTACTATAAAAAAAAGCATGATGACTATAAGCACTAGTTGGACAGATTCCAAAATTAACCCCCCTCTTCCCTCAAAAAAAGACTGCAAGATAAATTTAAACCCACACTTAAAAAATGCGTTTTGAACATTACAATTAATTATGAGTTGCTAAAGATCAATTTATTGGTTGATAATAAAAAGCTGTTTTAGAGTCCACTTGTAAATTATGGACGTTCTTTAAGACCGTGTTTTTAAAAATCCAGACAGAATTTTTACCAGGGTGCATATTCCGTGTATATACTAAATAATGTTTTTTATTAACACGTTCATAGAAAATTCCACGTTTTCCGTATAAGTTGAAAAAATATGTTCTGGAAAAACCCAAACTATTATTTTGAGTAGTAAGCACATAATCACTACCATGTATTTTAATCTTAAAGCTTTTTGAATTAAACATTTGAATAGCGTAAACTTCGTGCGTGGAATACCAATTTTCATGTGTATATATAAGCACAGTCCACAAACTAAGCAAAATCATTAAGCACATTAATTTAAAAACCCATTTTGATAGCTTGTTTGAGTAACTATCAAGATAAACTAACCACATAAACAAAAATATAAAAGTTGCAACCGCAATTAGCGTTTTAGGTGTTTGCAACAGCACCTTGTTTGCTAAAAAAGTATAAAAATAAATAAGAACACGAACAAATAAATAATTTTTTTAACCTAGCTTTAGACATCAATCTCACCTCAACTTATATCCCACAGTTACTCACATGCTTCCTAATGAAACAAATTCACACACTAAAAATTAAAGTACAGGATTTAGTATCCCACACTTTACTTTTTACATGCAAGTTGCATAGATATGTAAGCCTTTAAACTATTATATACTTTTTTCTATCAATTTTTGATAAGCCATTGATGAATCCTTAGCATCATCGTTTGTATAATCAGAAATCTGCATTTTAGATTTCTTGAATGCCTTAAGTGCAATACTATATCCCTCCCTGAATGATTTATCATCAATCAAAAGATTATAAGTATTGGTTTGTAACTTGTCATAATCATCATCAAATCATAATATGAACTATTACCAAGTGCATCACTAATACTCGTTAAAACACAGTGCTTTAACTGATATATGATATTTATTTGCCAATTTATCAACAAACTCATCACCACGATACAACGCGTAACAACCAGTTTTTTTGTTCATGTAGTTCACTACCTAGAGATTTTTACTGTATTGTTCTTTATTAAGAACGACATTAGAGTACAGCAACTGTTCTCTAAAAAAAACAATGCTATAATGAAATCAAATCATTGCATAGGTGGTGATTAGATGCGTACCAATACTGAAGTAATTTAGCTGATTATCAAATTAACCCACGAACAAGGTATCTCAATTAGTAAACTTGCTCGGCGAACAGAAATGGCAAAATCAGCTATCTCTAAATATTTCAGTAAGGCCCGAGAATTTCCACTAAATCGTTTAAATCAATTTGCAAAGTCCTTAAAAGTAACTTCAGAAGAACTATTAGGTGTTCCGCAGAATCTGCAACCGGTCATTAGGTAAGGCACTTCGTTATGTCTCCCAGCTCTAAATTAAAGGATGATCGCATGAAAAATATAAAACTGCACTTAACTGATTCAACTCAAACATTTTATTCCGAGAATCGAACCTACTTTATTAAAGCTTATGTTTACCATGACATCATTTCTGATCAATGCTTCGCTGAGATCGTAGATTCAAACATTGAACCAATTAATCACCATGAATTAACTTTCCGTAACAGCAATTCTGCTTTAAAATTCAAGTTCAAGCAGAACTTAATTCAAATTTTTATCGGAAATAACAAATAGATTTAATTAGATAAAATTATCAAAAAAGTGACTAGATGGCTGAAACACATGTGCATGCAGACAGATGCCCATTTACCTCTGATG
The DNA here is from genome assembly GCF_001435235.1 of Liquorilactobacillus ghanensis DSM 18630. Classification (GTDB taxonomy): domain Bacteria; phylum Bacillota; class Bacilli; order Lactobacillales; family Lactobacillaceae; genus Liquorilactobacillus; species Liquorilactobacillus ghanensis. The sequence goes on from NZ_AZGB01000015.1 coordinate 33,436, forward strand.
AGAATAGAAGATTTGCGCGATCAAACTTCACGAAGTTAGTGCATACTAATACTCGTTTTGAAGGAGTCAATACAACCCTTTTAATTGAAATTTAAAATTCTTGTCTTAACTCAATCATTAGATACACAAAAAGCATTACAAAATGCTATATTTATATCCCAAATAAATAATTGATGCTATAATGAAATTATAGAAAAAGGGCAATGCACTGATCATACATTGTCCCTGTCCCCAAGCAGAGCCGTTTAAGACGGTGACTAGCTGAGTTAATTAATAACCGCTAACTGGTCAAAGTTATGGGCGGTTATTTTTTTTGACTAAATTTCAATATTTCAACAACTAATGTAGCAAAACTAATCGCCAACACCAGAGCTTCAAATACTGACACACTAATTCCTTTCTAAGGAATAATGCAGATGATATTTAATCATTGGCATCACCACCTTAAGGGCTTAGCCACCGCCTTAACTTCTCTACTTAAATTAGTATATCATGAATTAAAAATTGTTAATCAATAAAAATAGACCCTAATATTTAAATTAGAGTCCATAAGTGTCGCAGATTGACTAAGATCTGCCTAAAATAAAGCAATGACCATCACGAATTTTTTGATATTTAAATCATAAAAGCAAAAAATCATTCATTACCACTTTTTAAATTCACATAATCCCCACAAATAAAATTTATGGTTCATTTAACGAATCAACCAAAGTTCAAAATACAATTTAACTCATTCAAACAATTATTCAAGTGCTGCGACAATTGCCTTATTGAAGTCAGGCAAATCATCCGGTGTGCGACTAGTGATTAATTGATCGTCAATAACTACCGGCTGATCTTTAACCCGTGCTCCTGCGTAATAAAGATCAGGTTTAACTGTCTTGAAAGCTGTCATTACTCGATCCTTTACTAAGCCTGTTTGAATAAATAATTGTGGTCCATGACAAATCGCAAAGGTTGGTTTATCAGCTAACAAAAATGCTTTTACAAAATCAACAAATTTTTCATCAGCCCGCAATTGATCAGGAGAAAAGCCCCCAGGTATCAATAAAGCATCAAAGTCTTCCGGTTTGACCTCACTAATACCTTGGTTTACCTTAATTTTAGTTCCATGTTTGCCGGTAAGCTCATTTTTCCCATCAAAGCTAATAGTAACCACCTGTTGTCCAGCTTGTTGCAAAGCTTCTACCGGTGAAGTGTATTCAACATCTTCAACTAAATCTGTAACGATTACTGCTACTTTACTCATAAAAAAGCTACCTCCTTCAAATTCAACTACAATTTAATGGTAGCATTCACTAACTAGTTGAACAAATCATTTGTTCAAGCTATCATTGTTGAGTTTCTTGTCAATTCACCATAAATTTAATATTTGCGTAATTAATTACGCACTATCTGCCGAACTTAGTAAATTAAATTCATCTTTTAAAATTTTTACATTTTCATCTTTGCTTATGTCTTGATGTATTTAACACTGTTTTTCCGTAAAATCATTCAATATCAACTTTATATTTAGCAAATATCGATATTATTAAATGGCACTTTTTTGCATCATAATAGACACTAAATAATATGATATAATACTTTTATAATAATATATTAGAGTAAGGGTGGAATACAATGGCAACAGAAAAAGAAAAATTTTTAGCTGGTGAACCATATAATGTTATGGATCCCGAATTAGCCGCAGATGAAACCAAAGCTCGTCGTTTATGCAAACTGCTTAACGAATTAGATGATACCGCTAACACAGAAAAAGAACAGTTAATCCGTCAATTATTCGGCTCAGTTGGAAAAAATCCTTATGTCCAACCATATTTTCACTGCGATTTTGGTTACAACATTCACGTCGGTGATAATTTTTTGTGCAATTACGATAATATCATTTTAGACATTGCTCCTGTTACAATCGGCAATAACTGTATGCTGGCCCCGCATGTTCAGATTTATGCTGCTTATCATCCGTTAGATCCAGCTGCACGAGAAGCATTTATTGGACTTGGAAAACCAGTCACACTTGGTGACGATATCTGGGTCGGCGGCGGATCGGTAATTCTCCCAGGAGTTACATTAGGAAACAATGTCATCGTAGGAGCTAATTCAACTGTTACTAAATCTTTTGGTGACAATCTAATCATTGCTGGAAATCCAGCCCGAGTCCTGCGTAAGAATCCCAACCAGCTAAAAAAATAATTTTTATTTCTGGGGCTGATTGAAATTCAGTTAACCACTTGAGCTTGGCAATCTATCCCTTTTCTAAAATTACACCTTGTACAACGATGAATATCTTAACCTATTTCGTAGGAATTTACCCAATAACTAAACAGCTACACCTTATAAAAAAGCATTTTTCCGACTGAACGTCAAAAAAATGCTTTTTTAATTATGATGCACTAAAATTTATTTTACGCCATTAGCTTGATTATTAGACTTAATATAAGTATTCATCGCATCTTCTGCTTGCTGCAATGAATTTTTGATATTTGAACCGTTATAAATTTGATCCATCGCTGTTTGTGTTAAAGTTCTTTCTTGGATCAAGCCTTGCAAAAAGACACCAGAATTAGTTTCGTCCGGTTTCGTTTTACTTAACTGCTCACTTGGTACTTTGGCTGCCGGAACTTTTTGATAAAGCTCCTGTAACACTTTTTCCTGCTGTGAATCTTTATTCAGTGCCAAATAACCGGTTGCCGCTTGCCATTGAGCTTGATTTTCAGGTTTCATTAAGAACTTGATAAATTCCCATGATCCACGTTGAACCGTTGCCGGCTTGTCATTAGAAATCCAAATAGATGCTCCACCAATTGCCACACCATTGGCTTTTTGACCATCTGGATGCGGATAGTAGGTAATTCCTAACTTATCTTTAGTTCCAGCTGTCAATTGACTGATATCAGCCGATGACTGCAAAAATATCCCTAATTTACCAGACAAAAAGGCTGCCATTTCATTAGCTGAAGCGCTAGAACCTGAACCAAAATTCATTAAAGCACCAGATTTAAGATTTTCTTGAACCCATTTCATCGCCTTAATTGCTCCTGGGGTATCAAAATTAACTTTGGTTGGCGTTCCATTATGACCATCAGCTTGATTAGCCATTGATTCCCCAGAATTTGCCATAAACTGTTCAAATAACCAACCATAGATCTCAACGCTTAATCCCTTAACTTTTTGATGTGAACGCTGATACAGTTGCGTTGCTACGCGGGTAATATCACTATAACTGGGATCTGTCGGTGGTGGTGTAATATGATATTTTTTCAGCAATGTCGCATTATAATATAATACCGGCTGTGAAGTATTAAATGGCATTGATAATAATTTACCTTTTTCTGAATAAAATGCCCGTGCCACTGGTGAAATCTTGTCAATATCATAGTGATCTTGATCAACAAACTTCTGAACTGGGGTCGTATAACCACTGTGATAAATTTGACTAGTTGAGATATCCATTGATTGGAAAACAGCAGGTGAAGCATCCGTCCCATGCGTATTCAAAATTTTTTGAACAGCTTCATTATAATTACCTTCAAATTGTGAAACTACTTGATATTTAGTTTGTGACTGATTGAATTCCTTAACAAATTCATTTAATTTTTGCTGAGCTGGTCCAGTCATTTCATTCCAAAAAACAACTTTTGTCCGCTTAGTTGCCTGTGCCCTAACTTGTGTTGCCCAAACTCCTCCGATTGTCAATATGGCAGCAGCCGTGCCAATAGTTTTTAATAAAGCTTGTCGCATTTTCATCATTTGACTGCCCCTTCATTCAAACCGGATTTGAAATAATGCTGACCGATAAATAAAACCAGTAATGTCGGAATAACAACAATTGCCGCACTGGCTTGAATCATCCCCCAGTTATTGAAGGTTTCTTGAGACTGCAACTGGCGCAACCCATCTTGAACTGGACGAAAGTTATCACTAAACGTTGTCAGCATTGGCCATAGATACTGATTCCAGCTGGCTAAAAAACTGTAAGCAGCCAAGGTCAGCAAGCTAATTCGACTATAAGGCAAAACTACTCGCGCATAAAATTGCCAGTGGGAAAGTCCTTCAACATCGGCTGCTTCTTTAACTTCAGTTGGAATTTGCAAGAAAGCCTGGCGCAGCATGAAAATGCCAAAAGCAGACGTTAAGAACGGCACAACCATAACTGCATAGTGATTTAACAAATTCAAACTGCGGACAGTCGCAAAGTTAGGAATAACTTCTGCTTCAAATGGCAACATCATTGTCGCTAATACTAAGTAAAATAATCCATCCCGTCCTTTAAATTTCAAAAAAACAAATGCATAGGCACTCATTGAGCAAAATAACAGTTGCGCCAGCATAGTCAAAATTGAAACAACCAAGCTATTAAATAAGTAACGGATAATCGGAGTTTGCGTGATTGCCGCAACGTAATTATCCAACGACAGATGGCTGCTCCATAAAGCTCCCTTGGAAATATCAGCTGTTGGTAAAAAGCTGGTCCAAAACCCTAAGATAAAAGGAATTAGAATAAAAATCGTCAAAATCAGCAAAACAGTATATTCCAAGATTTTTTGACGTTTCGAATGTGCTTCAATCATTGGTATGTCACCCGCTTTTCTAAAATTTTAAATTGGAGGAAGGTAAAAATTGCAATAATAATTGCTAGAATTACCGATTCCGTACTGGCTAAACCATAATTTCCATTTAAAAAGGCATCTTGATAAATTCGATATACCAACAAATTGGTTGCATTGTTTGGGCCACCGGCTGTCATTAAATCAATTAAACCGAAACTCTTAAAAGATTCAATCAAAGTAATAATTGAAACAAAAAAGACTGTCGGTGAGATCATTGGTAAAGTAATGTGGAAAAATTGATAACTCTTGCTGACACCTTCAATTTGTGCTGCTTCATATAAATTAACCGGAACTGTCTGCAACGCACCAAAGAAAATCAAAAAAGTAAAGCCGAGATTCATCCAAACTGTACTGATCACGATTGCGGTCATCGCCCACCCAGGTTGCGTCAGCCAATTAATGACTGGCAAATGTAAAACACTGGCAATCTGATCCAGCAGACCAATTGAGGGATTAAACATAAACAACCAAAAAATAGCAGCCACTGAAACTGAAACACCCATTGTTCCAGAAAAAACCGTTCGGAAAAAGTTGCTACCCTTAACTTTAAAAGAAGCGGCCTGTGCTAATAGCAGACCAAAAATCAAAGTTAAGATTGAAACAGCAATTACGTAAACAAAAGTCGCTTGCAAACTGGCCAAATAAGAGCTTGATGTCAAAAGACTCCAATAATTCTGCAAACCGACAAACACAGTTGGTTTACCCAAATTATTTGTCAGAAACAAACTTAAATATAATGTCCGCAGCATTGGATAAAATACAAAAACTGCTAAAACAAGTAATGATGGTCCTAAAAACCAGATTGCATGTAATTTATCACGAGCATTTACATCATAACTGACTGTCTTTAAACTGCTTAAATTTTGTGGCAGTTGCTTAAGCTTCTTGGAGTTGTTGGTTACTTGTTGTTCCAATCTGCTTCCCCCTTTCAGCAAACAAGACTGCTTGCTGCTGTTCATTAAAAACAATAAAATTTTGTTCTGCCGTAACCAGCAACCGTTGATTAATCCCAGCAGTCAACTTACCGTCCACCGTAACGCGAACCAGCTGTCCATTATCCAACTCAGCATGAATTACTGACTGTGTACCCAAATATTCAAGATTACGCAAAGCAGCGTTAGTCTTTTCACTTGCAAAGTCAGCTCGCAAGTCATTAGGCCGAATCCCTAAATAATATTTGCCAGCTGGCAGCGGCTGGTTTAAATTAACCGTCAACGACTCATCAACAACTAATTGCTTAGCCACTGCATGTTGAACCGGTAGCAAGTTAATTCGTGGTGTGCCAAAGAAACCTGCTACGAAAGCATTTTGCGGTCGTTGATAAATTTCAGTCGGAGTGCCGACTTGTTGAATCTGCTGGTCATTTAAAACCATGATCCGATCAGCCATCGTCATTGCCTCAATCTGATCATGTGTAACATAAATTAATGTCAAACCTAACCGCTGCTGTAATTCACGAATTTCCGAACGCATTTTTCCGCGCAGCTGAGCGTCCAAATTAGACAACGGTTCATCCATTAAACAGATTTTGGCATCACTGGCAATTGCCCGAGCTAAAGCAACTCGTTGCCGCTGCCCACCAGAAAGTTCGCGGGGTTTCCGCGCTGCAAATTCACTTAAGTTAACTAATTCCAGCGCTTCTTTAACTCTTTTTTCAACTTTAACCGGCGCTAATTTCCGCGCTTTTAATCCAAAACCAACATTGTCATGAACATTTAAAAAGGGAAAAAGGGCATAATTTTGAAAAACCATTGTTAATTTTCGTTGCTGTGGCGGCAATTGATTAACGACTTGATTGTCAATCTTTAAAATCCCTGCTGAAATCGGGATCAACCCGGCGATCATTCTCAACAAGGTACTTTTGCCGCAACCTGAAGGACCAACGATTGCGAAAAATTCTCCTGTTTGAATTTGAACTGAAATATCCTGCAAAACCAAATTATCTGCATAACTTTTAGCAATTTTTTGCAACTCAATGGACATTTAACCACTCCTTTTTTTAAACAACCTAAGTATAGAAAAAGAATGTAATGAACCAGCTTTGATTCAGTAAGCTTTATGTAACGTTTTAGTACCGATTTGTTTACAAACTGCTGACGAGTCAAAATTTATGCAAAAAAATAACAGGTTAGCCTCCAATAAGCCAACCTGTTTAAAAATTCAATTATTATTTATTTTTTAGTTGTTTCCTGCTGCTGAATCTTTTCCAGTTGCTGATACTGTCCCATCATCCATTGTTTGTAATTCTTACCTTTGGGCATAGTTTCCGTTACTTGCAACACTGGAACATTGTGTTGTTTAGCTAATTCGACCAAATTACCGACTGTTTTATCGGTTGCTTGCGTATTTTGAACAAAGAAGGCAATTTTATGCTGTTTAATATCGTTCTGCATTCCCTTGACATCTTTAGGTGCTGGATCAGTTCCATCTTCAACTGATTTAGCAAAACCTGTGTTGTTTTCCTTATAACCTAATTCCTGCAAGGAATAATCAAACACCGGTTCACTAACATCAACTAATTTATTGTCACTATTCTTGCTCAATTGCTGAACCTTAGCTGAAAGCGGTGCTAAACTTTTATTGAACTTTTTCGCATTCTTTTTGAAATAAGCACTGTTTTTCGGCTGCAATTTACTAAATTTGGCCGCCAAGCGATTAGCAACAGCTGGCATTGTTTGTGTACGATACCACAAATGCGGGTTATCGCCAGTTTTTTTATGTAGCACATCTTCACCAACTCTAATAACTGTTGCTGAACTATTGTTTTTAGCTAATTTTGTCATCCAGCTATCATATCCAATACCGTTATATAAAATTACGTTCGCAGCACTGACTTCTTTAGCTACTTTACTAGTTGGCTGATAATCGTGCGGATCGATACTTGGTTCATTAATCACTGATGTGACTGTTCCCTTATTGCCTAAAACTGCTTTAGCTGCTTCACCATAAAAATCAACTGAAGCAACAACTTTAATTTTTTTATTGCTATTATTTTTTTGACTACTATTGGAACAAGCAGCCAGCCCCCCAGCAACAAACATTAAAGCCAAGATTGATAACAATAAACTCCACTTTTTTTTGAACATTTGATCTCTCCTTCATAACTAATAGTAATTATTACTGTTTTCAGTATAACAAACTTAATCAGTTTGTAAAGAGTAATCGTTACGTTTTAATTATTTTTAAGAAAATAACTACTTTATTTCAGCAATTCTTTTGGTTGTACAAAAGCCTGCACAAAAGCAGTTGCCAACACTAAAACGATTCCGCTGATCTCAGCTGAATTTAATTCAACTCCTAAAAAAGCTACTGCCAGAATAGTTGCTGTTAAGGGCTCAAAGGAACTCAACATCCCGGTAATTGCTGGTTGTAAAAAATGTAAACTGTGAAGATAAAATAAGTAGGCAAACATCGTTCCGCCGATCACTACATAGACTACGGCGGTTAAAACGGTGGTACTCAAAGTTATCCGTGTTTGCAATAGTAATGGTGCAAAAGGCAGACTGCCAATTAGCATTGCCCACCCCACAATTAAACTGGTATCAAATTCCTTTAATAAACGTCGGGGTAATAAAGTATACGCTGCTTGACCGATGGCAGCTGCCAATCCCCAAATAAGACCAGCGGCTCCAAGTGAAAGATTAGTTAAGTTCCCTCGTGTTACCAGTAAAAAAACTCCTGCAAAAGCAATGATGATACAAAACAAATCACTGCGTCGCGGCCAAACTAACTGACTGATTGCTAAATAAATTACAATTAACAATGGGCCTAAAAACTGAATAACTGTTGCAGTTGCAGCATTTCCATAATGAATTGCTTCAAAATATGCAAATTGTGATGGTACCACTCCCAAAAAGGCAAATCTAATTAACTGCCAGCGGCTCCATTTCTGTTGCCAAACTTGCTTGATCGCCTGATGCCGTCCAAATTTCAAAAACAGCAATAATAATGTACCCGAAAAAAACAATCGAATTCCAGTCAACCAAATTGGTTTGATTGCAGTTGCACTGAAAAGATATTGAGCAACGGTCCCAGAGGCCCCCCATAAAACACCGCTGCTAATCGCATAAAATAGACCTTTTGTTTGATAACTTTTCATTTTTCTCCCCCTCGTATTATAAATTCTTCATTAAAACTATGTATTTGCAAATACCGCACAGTAATTTTCAAGCATTTTTTTCAACACCAACCAATCTTATTTTCAAAAAAGGGCTGCAACAAAAACTAAATCTTTGTGCATCCCTTTTACCAATCATTAATAAAATTTTTAAATGAATATTGCTAATCGTAAAATTATCAGCTATTCATAATTTGTACTAATCCCTAAACAGCCGCGACTTTTTTAAACAGCTGCTGCGCCCCACTTCAAGGTTTCAAAATTTCGGCCGTCAAAAGTTTGCATAATTGTCACACTAGCAGTCGGAATCAAACCATCTTGACGGAAATCATCCAACGGGACTTTTTGCAGTGATTTGAGCAAAGCCGTCAACAACAAGCCATGGCTTACTACCAGTAAATTAGCCGTTGCCAACTGGCGTTGATTAGCAAAAATAATTTTTTTCAAAGCCAATTGTCCCCGCCGGACTAAAGCTGAATAACTTTCAGCACCGATTTTTTCAGCAGCAAACTGGGCGGGATGATGATAATAATTAAAAAAAACTGCTTCATGCTGATGCTGGCTAACGGGAGTACCATCCCACTGTCCTAAATCCATCTCACGCAATTGTGGAATAATTGTTAATTGTGGTGATACTGTTGCGGTGTTTTGTTCCATCACTAATTTGGCAGTTGTTAATGCCCGCTGCTGCGGTGAACTGTAGCAATGAGCAAATTCAATTTGCTGCAATTCTTCCCCTAAAGCTGCAGCTGCTTGCTTACCGTCAGCTGTTAATGGTGAGTCGGAACGACTGCCATTAAAACAAGCTGCCTGATTAATTTTAGTTGATCCATGCCGCACAAAATACAATTTCATTTTCTTAACCTCTCACTTAAATGTTTGCAAATAAAACTCTGCTATTCGTCTTTTTATTCTATACCTTTTTTATTTTTTATGAAATTCTACCAATTGATTCGATACAAACATTCAGTGAGATTTCAATTTTCCTCCGAATAATAATATCTTTACTAATACTAAAAAATAAATCGGCTTACCGAACCGACTTACTAAAAATGTTATCTACATTAGCTTCAATCTTTCATATTGTACTGTAAATGGTATTAATAAAATTCACTAAAAAGAGGGCTAATTAAAGCCCCCTTTTATGCAGTTGACGATACCAAGGAATGTGGAAAGTGATTAACTTCCCGCAATATTAACGTAGCATATAATAAACTCATTTTCAATATAAAATGAATAAGATTCACTTTTAAATATTTTTATGCTCGTTTAATACACAAAAATTTGTTTAGTACCTATTTAATATCACGGTCAATTATCCCTACTTATTTTGTGCTTCTTCAACTAAGGTAGTTATCAGTTGTTGTTGAATTGACCCTAAACGATAATTTTTTCGATAAGCCAAAGAAATTAAAAAATGCGGCTGTTGCGGATCGGTCAACGCTAAAGAAACTAATTCTTCATTTGCCGGCACAGCGATTTCGGTCAAAAAAGCTATTCCGACATTTTCTTTAACCATCGCCTTTAAGACATGGACATCACTAGTTTGATAGACAATATTCGGTTTAAAATCATATTGCTGACAAAATTGTTTAAAAGCCGTGTTATGAATAAAACCTTCATCTAAAACAATAAAATGTTCTGCAACTAAATCTTTAAATGATACTTCCTTTTGCCGAGCTAATGGATGCTGCGGACTGACAATAATTTTAAAATTGTAGTTTCTAAATAGTTGAGCTGTAATTTGATGCTGTTCGATCGGTTGCAATGAGGCGATCAATGCCAAATCCAGTGAACCTTTTAATAATAACTGCAACATATCTTTTGAACCAGTTTCAAAGGTCTCCAAATGCTTCATCAACCCCTGTCGCAACAAAGCTGGAGTGATCGATGGAAAATAGTACGTTCCAATAATCGGTGGTAAACCAAACAAAACTTTGGTGCTGTTGATTCTTTTCAATTCTTTTTGCGCCGTTGCCAATTCATTCAAAACCTGCTGCACATGCTCATCCAGTTGATAACCGCTGGCTGTTACCTGTAATTCATGGTGCGATTGATCCCGAATAAAGAGCCGGCTGTTGAACTGTTTTTCAATTCGTTTGATTGCCATCGTAATTGTCGGTTGACTAACAGAAAAATCAGCTGCTACTTTTGAAAAATTTTTATATTTTACAAGCTGATGAAAATATTTTAGATCTTTAATATTCATAAACTCCTCCATTACAATCTTTTATTTTATCATATAAATTTTATTAATAGTAAAACTAATTTTTGACTATACATTTTTTTCTGTGATATACCTACAGCCATAGACTTTAAATTTATTTTAAAGCGAAACGGATATAAGGAGGAATTTCATTGAACAATGCACAAGCTATTTTAAAAAACCCCTTCATTAACAAAGGAACTGCTTTCAGTTTAGCAGAAAGACAGCAATTAAATTTAATTGGTGCCTTGCCGACAGCTGTTCAAACCATTGAAGAACAGGCTAAACAGGCTTATGGTCAATTTCAAAGCAAAGAACAGCCATTAGAAAAAAGAATCTTTTTAATGAACTTGTTTAACACTAATCGAACCTTATTTTACTATCTGATGGGACAGCATATTGTCGAATTTATGCCGATCGTTTATGATCCAGTCGTTGCTGAATCAATTGAACAATACAACGAATTATTCATGCAGTCACAAGAAGCGGCCTTCATTTCAATCGATGATCCTGATAACGTCGAAGCTTCACTCAAAAATGCTGCCAGCGGACGTGATATTCGCTTAGTTGTTGTAACCGATGCTGAGGGAATTCTTGGTATGGGCGATTGGGGCGTTAACGGCGTTGATATTGCTATTGGCAAATTAATGGTTTATACAGCTGCAGCTGGTGTCGATCCAGCTCAGGTACTGCCAGTTTCAATTGATGCCGGGACCAACAATCAAAAACTCTTGGATGATCCGCTTTATCTTGGAAATCGTCATCAGCGCATTTATGGAAAGCGCTACTATGAATTAATTGATAAATTCGTCGCAGCGGTTGAAAAACTATTCCCTGAAAGTCTGCTGCATTTCGAAGATTTTGGCCGTTCCAATGCTGCTAATATCTTAGAAAAATACCAAGACAAAATTTTGACTTTTAACGATGATATCCAAGGAACCGGGATCGTGGTATTAGCCGGTGTTTTAGGTGCCCTGAATATTTCTCATGAAAAAATTACAGATCAGAAATTTTTGACTTTTGGAGCCGGAACTGCCGGAGTCGGTATCGCGCAACAGCTAATGGACGAATTGATGCGCCAAGGCTTAAGTGCAGCCGAAGCTCGGCAACACTTTTATCTGGTCGACAAACAAGGATTGTTATTTGAAGACACTCCTGATTTAACACCTGGACAAAAATTATTTGCTCGTTCACGCAGCGAATTTGCTGCTAGCGAAACGCTAACCGACTTAGCTGCTGCAGTCAAAGCAGTCCAGCCAACTGTGATGATTGGGACCTCGACTCAGCCAGGTGCTTTCACTGAAGCAATTATCAAAGAAATGGCAGCTCATGCTAAACGCCCGGTAATCTTCCCCTTATCAAATCCTACCCGGTTAGCTGAAGCCAAAGCAGAAGACCTAATTAAATGGACGGCTGGTCGTGCTTTGGTCGCAACTGGAATTCCGGCGGCAGATGTTGAATATAATGGCGTTGTTTATCAAATTGGTCAAGCTAATAACGCTTTGATGTACCCAGGAGTTGGTTTTGGAGCAATTGCCGCTGCAGGTAAAGTTATTAACGGTGAAACCTTATCGGCTGCCAGTCATGCCTTAGGCGGCATTGTTGATGCGACTTTGCCGGGAGCAGCTGTTTTACCACCAGTTGCTAAAATTCAAGAATTTTCACAAACAATTGCTGAAGTAGTAGCTCAAAGTATTATCGAGCAAGGTTTGAGTAAAGAACATCTTACCGATGCCAAAGCAGCTGTTGCCAAAGCAAAATGGGTTCCAAAATACTAATTAAAATTATCACGTAAGGAGAAAAACATGAAAGTCTTTTTAACTTCAGTCTCAAGTGTTGCTGTCATTGTCTTAATCATGGCACTGGGATATATTTTACGTAAAAAGCACTGGTTTTCAGATGATTTTGGAAAAAATATTTCTTCACTGATCACTAAAATTGCTTTACCGGCCTCGATTTTTATGGCCGTTATGAAAAATTTAACGCGTGGCAAGCTGCTTAGTTTGTCAACTGGTTTATTATTTCCGGCTTTAGCAGTCATTATCGGTTACTTGATTGCTTGGCTAACGGTTAAAGTTTTAAAAATCAAACCCGGTCGTCGGGGAATTTTTATGAACGCCGTAGTCAATGCCAATACAATTTTTATCGGTATGCCATTAAATAATGCCTTATTTGGTGATAAGGCAACAACTTATTTTCTGATTTATTATATTATTAATACTGTCTCAACTTGGGCCTTTGGTGTTTTCTTGATTTCCAATGATGATCCAACAGTTGATAAAAATGCCCAAAAGAAACACGAAATCAATTGGAAAAAGATTTTACCAATGCCATTAGTCGGCTTTATTGTAGCCATTTTTTGGATGTTGCTTAATTTGCCAGTACCAAACTTTGCTGGTCAAACCTTAAATTACGTTGGTTCATTGGTAACTCCGCTATCATTAATTTATATTGGGATCGTCTTGGCTGATGCCGGTTTGACCAATATGAAGCTTGATCGTGATACTGTCTTAGCACTGCTTGGTCGTTTCGTCCTTTCACCAGTTGTTTTGATTTTATTGATTAAATTCGGAGCTGGTTTTGGTTTGAATCTGCCGACTTTAATGCGTCAGACACTTGTAGTCCAATCAGCAACTCCAATGCTGGCTGTGCTGCCGATCTTAGCTAATGAAGCTCACGGAGACGTTAAATATGCCACTAATATTGTGACTATCAGTACTGTTCTCTTTATCTTAGTTGTGCCAATCTTAATGGGAATCTTGCAATTTATCTAATATATTCATAATTTGCTGAGATTGGGCAATCGTTATCTAATTATAATTACCGTATTAAATAAAATTTCAAAAAAGCGAAATCAATTTTTAGGTTGATTTCGCTTTTTTATTTAGATAATTTATCGTTTAAAACTCCTTTATTGCTTGTTTTAAAGCCATCCCAGTCCGTGAACGAGGCTGTTTCAGTGACGCTTGCGGAGAACCGGCAAAACATAGCTGACCACCATATTTACCAGCATCCGGTCCCAGATCAATTAAATAATCAGCCTGACTAATTACACGTAAATTGTGTTCAATCAATATTAAAGTGTTGCCTTGATCAACCAATTGATTGAATAAGTCAATTAATTTTTCTGTATCTTTTAGATGCAAGCCAGTAGTTGGTTCATCCAAAAAATAAAATTTTCCTTGATGATTTAATTCCAACGCTAAGCGCAAACGCTGGATTTCACCGCCGGACAAGGTAGTCATTGCTTGGCTTAAGTCCAAATAACCTAACCCGACTTTTAGCAAATAATCCAATTTTTGACAAATTTCTGCTTGATCAGCAAAAAAAGCAATCGCTGCCGTAATCGGCAAACTCAGTACTTGGTGAATATTTTTTCCATGGTACTGATAACGTAAAACTTCTGGATTATAACGATGCCCGTGGCATAACTCACAAGTTTGAACTACCGGGTCCATAAAAGCCATATTGGTAATAGTCACACCTTTACCTTTGCAGCGCGGGCAAGCTCCTTTACCATTATAACTGAACAATTGCATCGATACATGATTAGCTTCAGCAAATAACTTGCGAATTGAATCCATAATTTTTAAATAAGTTGCTGGAGTTGAACGAATATTAATTCCGGCACTAGTTTGATCAAGATCAATATAAGGAACCGTAATTTGTTGCTTGATGGCATTTACCAGTGTGCTCTTACCCGAACCGGCTGGACCTGAGACAACTGTCAAAACACCTTGGGGAAACTTAACGTTAAGCTGCTTAAGATTATGCTGCCGAAGATTTTGGACTTCCAACCATTTAGCAGGCTGGCGCGGTGTCTTAAAGTGTAATGGTCGGCGCAGCATCTTGCCGGTAATCGTCTGCGAATGCAGCAATTGTTGGTAAGTGCCGCTAAAGGTAACCTTTCCGCCTTGCATTCCGGCTTGCGGCCCCATCTCAACTACCCAATCAGCAAGTGAAATAATCGCTGGATTATGGTCAACTAAGATAACCGTGTTACCTTGATCTTTTAACCGCAGTAAAGCTTTTCTTATTAGTTGAATATCATGCGGATGCAAACCGACACTTGGTTCATCTAATATGTAGACCAAATCAGACAGTGAACTAGTCAGGTACTTTGCCAACTTGATCCGTTGTGTTTCACCTCCAGACAGTGTATCGGTACTGCGATCCAATGATAAATAACCTAACCCGATCTCAATCAAAGCCTGAATCTTGGTTAATAACTCGCGAATGACGCCGGCTGCCAATGGTTCCTTGATTTTTTGCAAGAACGCGGCCGCTTGAATAAGATCTAAAGCTCCTACCTCAGCAATATTTAGACCATTAATTTTACAAGCCAATGATTTTGCCTGCAAGCGCTCACCGTGGCAAAGTGGGCACACTTGCCGACTAACAACTTGTTTGATTGCTGCTTGGTGATGTTTTCCTTCAGCACTATGCACAATTGAGCGCATAATTCGCGGAACCAATCCTTCGTACAGCTGAGTTTTCCCCCACCATGCCGGCGGATCTTTCAATTTTTGCTGTGGTGCATGCAACAATAATTCCATCTCTGCTGGTGAATAATCTTTAAGTTTCTTAGCTGGATCAAATAGCCCCGTTTTGGCATAACGTTTCCAACGCCAAGTACCTGGCCGAAAACTGACAAAAGTAATAGCTCCATCATTTAACGATTTATTCAAATCTATAATTTTATCTTCATCCAATTGATCAACGTAACCTAAGCCTTGACATTTAGGACACATTCCTTGCGGCAAATTAAATGAAAAATGCTCTGAATAACCAACCCAAGGCTGACCGATCCGTGAAAACAACAAGCGCAGCAACGAATAAATCCCAGTATATGTTGCCAACGTTGAACGCGCATTTTTACCAATTGGTTTTTGTTCGACCACGATCGCCACTGGAAGATGTTCGATCTTGTCAACTTGTGGCTGGCCAAATTTAGGAAGATATTGCTGCGTAAAACTAGGAAATGTCTCATTTAGTTCGCGCCTAGAAGTTGCTGCCAAAGTATCAAAAACTAATGATGATTTACCTGAACCGGATAAACCGGTAAAAACCGTTAATTGATACTTAGGAATCTTTAAATCGACATGCTGAAGATTATTTTCAGCAGCATTTTTTATTTCAATAAAACCTTGCTGATAGATTTTGTCCACGATAATTCCTTCTTTTAACTAATCATTAATTCCTGCAAGCGTTGTCGCAAAGCCGGATCTGTCGCATATATCCCCAGACCATAACGACCCCGTTTTAATAAGATATTAACTACATTTTTAATTAACTGACTTCTAGCGGCTGTCAGATCTGCTAAATCTGCTTGATGACGTTTTTGCAAAGCTGTTTGATCTTCAAATTTTTCTGGATGAATCACAATGCTATCTGCTTGAAAATCATACGTTAAGCTGGGGCCCAAGATTACTCCGGCATAGTTCAAATCAAAACCTTGAATTGTATAAATTGAGCCGACTTCGTATAAAGTCTGTGATTGGCTGGCCCAAGGACGATCTTGATAATTAAACCGATCCCATGGCAATTTGAGCGTTCCAGCAGTCACATACCACGGTTCTTTACTGAAGACCCGAAATGGAAAATCAGTTGTTGCCAACATCCGCGACAAACCGACTTGCTGATCTTTTTGCTTAATCCAATCAAATAAGGGCTGCCCATCTGTGAAAATTTTTAATTCATAATCAGCAGTACGCGGTGGCGGCAATAGTTTTCCCGCAACCAGCTGATCAATCCAGTCTGCCACCGCTGGTGATTTGAGTCGCAATTGCTGTTGCAAGCGAACAATTTTAACATGATAACCGGCTAAATGCTGCTGCAACATTTTTTCAGACCAATAACTTTTCAGCTTGACAACTTGTTTAAAATCCAGCACCAAAACTAAAACGTGAGTACATTTCAATAATTCATCCAGTTGATTATCAGCTTGAAAATGATTAAAATGATCTGCTTGACTCAATAATAATTGCGCTTCATCAACAAAAACAATATCTGCTGATTGCTGTGTCTTTTGACAATGATTAATAAACGGTGTCGGTTTTTGAAAATTCTTTTTATACAAAAAAGGCTGTTGCTGAGCTATTTCCCAGTAAATTTTCAACATCTCGTTATGATTGACCAACAAATAATTTTTAGTTCCCGCTAAGGGCGATGTCGGCTGTTGCGCCTGCTGCTGCAGTGAACTAAAAACAGTACTTAAAACGGCACTTTTACCTGAACCGGCATCCCCGGTAAGTACAAAAACTGCTGGTTGCTGATCATGCCGGTGTTCTTGCGCAAATTTTAAAATCTGCCGTTTAATCTGCTGTTGCTGGATCGTCAATTCTGCTTGATCCGGTAAAATAAAAGTTGAAGCTGCTAATGACAAATTGATTCCTCATTTCTAACCATGCGACAAAATCAAACTAAACCAACAAGTTAGGTTGGTCAGCAAATTTTTTTATATACTCTGCCTGCAAACTGACCCCTAAACCCGTTTGTTGCGGCAGTTTGATCTGACCATTTTTCAAAATAAAACGTTCATTAATTAAATCGGTTTGATAATAGCGTTCGCTAGCTGAAAGATCTCCCGGATAATCAAAAACTGGCAAACTGGCTAAAGCCAAGCTGGCTGCACGACCGATTCCTCCTTCCAGCATACCACCGCACCAAAGCTTTAGCTGCTGTTGCTGACAATATTTAATGATCTGCAAAGCAACGGTAAAGCCGCCAACCCGCGAAGCCTTTAAATTGATTGCCCGACAACTACCCAATGCTACTGCTGTTTTAACATCATCTAAGCTTAGAATGTTTTCATCCAAACATATAGCCAGTGACAGTTTTTGCTGCAGCTGTGCATGTTCAACCAAGTCGGTTGTCCGCAATGGTTGCTCAACCAGCAGCAGATTCGGTAAAGCTGCCAATTTTTGCAATTGTGGTAATTGCTGATAAGACAAACATGAATTAGCATCCAACATAAATTTAGCTTGCGGGAACTTTTGCAATAATTTAATTGCCTGCATTAATTCGGTTGCATTACGCAATTTTAATTTAATCCGTTGATAACCGGCAACTAAAGCTTGTTGAATGATTTGCTGCTGGACCGCAAATTCCGCTTGAGCTCCCAAACTAATCCCAACTGCTATTTCAGTTCGTGGTTTAACAGAAATGAACTGTCCCAAATATTCTGCCAGACTAAGCTGATGCTGCTGAGCAAATATATCCCAAATCGCCATTTCTACCGCTGCTTTGGCTGCTTGATTCCCCTGAATGTCAGCTGTCAACATGCTAAAGTCTTGCGGCTGCCATAAGTTTTTCCCTCGCAATCGGGGAATGATTTGCGTTTGTATTATCCAGCGCGCTGTTAATTGTGTTTCCGCTAAATAAGTCGGTTCAGCAAATGCTTCAAGTTCACCATAACCATGAAGCCCGTTTTCAGCAACTGCCTCTATTAAAGTCAGCGGCCGACTGCTGGTATTGCCATGACTGGTTGCAAACGGTTGTTTTAATTGCAGTTTAACCGGTAATAAAGCTAGTCTGCTTAATTTCACAATAGTCCCTCCCGCATAAAGAGCTGCCGAATTGCCGGCCAATTTTCTAAATGGATATTATGACCAGCGGCTGGAACAACATAGCGTTTGACTTGCGGCAGATCAGCAGCCATTTTAGCTGTTAACTTCTGAAATTTAAAATCCAGTGCTCCGGTCAGCAGTAACACTGGGCAATGAAGTTGTGACAGGGCCGGCCAGTAATTTGGCATACTGCCGGTGCCCATCGCCAGCAAACTTTTCGCCAGTCCTTCAGGATCTTGCTGCAGCCGCTGTTGCCGAATAAATTGTTGCTGCGCTGCCGGTAATTTCTTTTGTGAAGTAAATAATGGCAGCTCTTCCCATTTATTAACAAAAGATTCCAAACCGCAGTGTCGTAACTGCCAAACCAACTGAGCATCGTGGTTCCGGCGGAGCAACCTTTGCTGGGAGTCATTTATTCCAGCTGTACTGCTTTCTAAAATCAAATATTTAATCAGTTTTGGATGGCGGAGAGCTAAAGTCAAAGCTAATCGACCGCCCATTGAATAACCCCAGACAATCAAAGGAGCCCTTAAATGCTGCTGAATCAGTGCTGCCAGCTGATCTGCCTGCTGCTCAATTGTAAAATCAGCTACCGGAAGTGCACTGGTTGTTTTTCCATGTCCCAATAAATCTGGTGCTGCAACTGCTCCAGGCAATTCTGGAATCAACGGTTCAAAATCAGCATGACTACCCATAAAGCCATGCAGCAGTAACCAACCGGGAGCAGGTCCTGATTTTTGATAAAGCTGATATTCTGCTTGTTTGATCTTAATTTTCATTAAATCATTTCTTTCATGAAAGCTGTTTGAATTTGGTGATTTAACCGGTGATGTGCTTGCAAATTGACCGTTCGCTCAGTTCGAACTTCAATTATTTCTAAGTTATGCAGCGGCTGTTGCAGTAGTTTTTGAAAATCAGCTGGATCAACAGCTAACTGATAATCTGCTTGGTAAAAGGCTGCCAGATGTTGTAAATCAAGATTTTGCGGTGTTCCAAAGACTTGTTCAAACCCAAGTTTACCTGCTTGCGGCAAAAAAGAAAAAATTCCCCCGCCATTATTGTTATTGACAACAACTCTTAACTTCAAATTATAGTTGCGCGCCATTTGCAAACCAGTCAAATCATGAAAAAAAGCCAGATCACCAGTCAATAAAAAGTTTTTATCCAAGGGTTGTTGTGCGGCCATCCCCAATGCGGTTGAATTGATGCCATCAATTCCATTGGCCCCACGATTACAAAAAAGTTGAGCTTGCGGTCGCAGCCAGAAATTTTCAACATCACGAATTGGCATTGAATTACTAATAAATGCATTTCCGTGTTGCAAATTAGTCCCCAAAAAATAAGCAGCAGTAATTTCATTTAATTCCGTTTGTTGATCAAAGTACGCCGCCAATTGATTTTGAATCAAATGTTGCGCTTGCTGCCAAGTTTGCAGCCAAGTTATTGGTGCTGGCTTGATTGTCAAATTAGGTAAAAATTCAGCTGCTGTCATTGGAAAGTAGTAATCAGCTTGTAAAGTTGTTTCAACATTGCGATGATGCTGATCTAAATAATAAACTGGGACTGATAATTTTTTCAGCCAATTACTGATTGCAGCTGAAACCAGTGTTGCCCCAGTTTGGATCACTACTTCCGGTTGATAAGCTGTTAACTTGTCCATTGGCATTCGACACAAAAAATCGGCTGTACTGATCAGATTTGACTGCTTAACTGCTCGCAGATTACTCAAGGGATCAGCAATAATCGGCCAATTAACAGCTTGCGACCATTCCAATAAACACTGGTTATTAATTTGAGCTGTTTTTTTGCCCTGCGGTCCGGCAATAATTATCCCCCGCTTACCAGTCAACTGTTCTTTAAGCTGTTGCAACTGATCAACGCTCAACTGCTGATGAAGTGTCGGAAAATTCAATGGTTGCACATTTGCCGATAAGTTAAACGGCAGCTTGGGCACTAACGGTTTACGCAACGGCCAATTCAAATGAATTGGTCCGGTTGGTTCTTGACACGCTAGTGCTACACTGCGCTGCACCGTTTGTCTCAGGTAATTTAATGCATCAGTTGACGGTTCCGGTAGAGGTAACTGCCAAAAATGCTTAACATGATCGCCATACAGTTTTTGCTGATCAATTGTTTGCGGAGCGCCAATGTCTTGTAATTCTGGAGGACGATCGGCTGTTAAGATCAGCAACGGTAAATGAGAAATTTGCGCTTCACAAACTGCTGGAAAATAATTTGCAGCTGCTGTTCCAGAAGTACAAACTATCAAGACCGGCTCGGCGCTGGCTTTAATCAATCCTAAAGCAAAAAATGCCGCTGAACGCTCATCAACATCAACGTAAAGTTCAATTCGCCGTTCTTGAGCTAATTGAGCTGCCGCTAAAGCAATCGGAGTTGAACGTGAACCGGGTGACAGGACAACTTTTTTTACTTTTTGTGCCAATAATCCTTGCCAAAAACAACTAATATACTCTTGCAATCCTTCAGTTTCATTCATATTTATTCTTACCTTTCAACAAATTAAGCATCGGCTGCATTTTATTCTGCGTCTCGACCGTTTCTTGATGATAATCAGATGCGGCAACAATTCCGGCTCCAGCAAATAAATGCGCTCGCTGACCGTCTAAAAGGGCTGACCGAATTGCCACTACAAACTTCCCCTTGCCGGCAAAATCAAGCCAACCGGTAGGACCACCGAATAAACCGCGCTCCCATCCCTCATACTTGCGAATAAATTCTAAGGCAGCCTGCTGCGGCTGACCACCTAAAGCCGGTGTCGGATGCAGTCGTGCTAAAATATTCAACGGATCAAACTTGCCTTTAGCTGTAATCGGGGTATATAAATGCTGCACGCTGCCAGTTACTAAGATCTGTGGCTCAGTTGGATGTTTAACTGCCAGCTTGAGCTGTGTCAACCGATTAGTTATTGCCGAAACCACAATTTGATGCTCCTGCCGGTTTTTAGTACTCTGTAGCAATTGTTGCCCTAACAACTGCGTCTGTTCTTTTTGGGTCCCGCGCTCAATTGTTCCAGCAAGTGCATCAAGTCGTATTTGTTCAGGTTGAAATTCAACTAATTTTTCTGGAGTCAGACTAATAAAAATTTGTTCCCGGTATTTTAATAAAAATTGATAATTCTGTTGTTTAATCGGTGCCAACCGCTGCCAAATTTCAGCCGCCGTTAATCGTGTAGTTAACCCAGCCGTAATCATCCGCGCCAGCACTACTTTTTCCAATTGCTTAGTTTGAATAGCGGTAATTGCGGTTTGGACCGCCCGCTGCCAAGCAGCAATTTGCGTTTCCGTCACATTAATTAATCCGACCGATTCAGTAGTGGTAACCGCCGAGCCTAACAACTGCTGTAATTGTAAGAGCTGCTGCTGACAAGTTACTGAATCTGATGCACAACTTACCGCCACTGTTTGTTCGGCTGTTTGATAGATTGTCAATTGCGGTAAAAAAAAGTAACCACGTGCCAATTTACTCCAAGTTGCACTTTTATTTTGCAAAGGATCGAACAAAAAACTACCGACAACCAATGGTACTGGTCCGCTATTTTTTAGTTTCAATTGTTGTTTTAATTCTTGATACCATTTTTCCACCGTTACAAATTGATTCTGCCTTTGACTCGCAGCTGGAAAGCACTCAGCCACTGCCCCCAAACATAATTTTAAGGTTGCATTTTCCCAATCATAAAAAACAAACGCTGGATCAAAATGATCAAGCAACCATCCAATTTGAGTTACATTTAATTTAGGTAACACTTGGATTTGATAATTCAAAATTGTTTTCAAAATATCACCTTTGATTTTACTGATTCAATTAAAATACTATCATTCTACTCTATTCATATGCTTTTGCCGTTGATTATAATTTTCGCCCCACTGCGCCATAGCTTGAATCACAGGTGCCAACGTTTGACCCCAAGCAGTTAACCGATACTCCGTCTTAGGCGGGTTAGCCGCAAAAACAGTTTTAGTAATAATTTTATCCTGTTCTAATTCTTTGAGTTGCAACGCCAGCATTCGCCGCGAACAATGCCCTAAATCACGCTGCAAACTGCCAAAATGACAAACTTCATCCTGTAGCAAATGATACAAGATCACACTCTTCCATTTGCCGGAAATTATTTGCAAAGTACTCTCAACTGGACAGCCAGCTTGACAATCATAAATTTGGCGCTTCATTAATTATCACCTCTCAATAACTATCAACTACGGAAAAAATTGTTACTAGTTACATAAATTTCACGATTGTATTCGTTAAAAATAATTTTATCATTGAAACAGTAGAGAAACAAAAAGGAGAGATTTTCTTGAAAAAAATGCAAGCAATTGGATTTCAACAACATTTACCGATTACTGCTGCTAACAGTTTATTTACTTTTGAAACATTGATACCAGCTCCCAAAGATCACGATCTTTTAGTTGAAGTCAACGCCGTGGCAGTCAACCCGGTTGATGTCGGTGTTCGTCAAAGTGGTCACACAACTTTGAAAAAACCGAAAATTCTTGGTTGGGATGCCGTGGGTATTGTTAAAAAAGTCGGTAAGGATGTAACTTTATTTAAACCCGGCGAACGTGTATTTTATGCTGGATCATTTAAGCGCCCTGGTTGCAACAGCCAATATCAATTAGTTGATGAACGGATCGTCGGTCATGCTCCGCAAAAATTGTTGAATGCGCAAGCGGCTGCCATCCCGTTGACTGCTCTAACTGCTTGGGAAGCCTTATTTGAACAATTAGCCATTAAACCGCAAAATCCGCAAAATAATGCAGCTGTTATTTTAATCATTAATGGTGCCGGTGGAGTAGGCTCGATGGCTACTCAATTGGCTCATTGGGCTGGCTTAAAGGTCATTGCCAGTGCATCTCGTCCGGAAACTATCTCTTGGACGATCAAACATGGAGCTGATTTAACCGTAAATCATCACCGGAATTTAGTAACCGAAGTGCATGATCTCGGATATAAATACGTTGATTATTTGCTAGAACTGAATGATCTTGATGGTCATTGGAATGAAATGGCAGAATTAATTAAGCCAACTGGGCAAATTGTTTCTATTACCGAGAATCGACAACCCATTGACCTAAAAAAATTAACTAAGAAACGGGCAAAATTTGCTTGGGAGTGGATGTTTAGCAAATCATACTATCAAACAGCGGATTTACTTACTCAACATCAAATTTTAGAAAAAGTGGCTGACTTATTGAATCAAGGTAAATTGCAAAGTACTTTGACTAAAGAATTATCACCAATCAATGTTGCTAATCTAAAAAAGGCCCACCAACTGGTCGAAACCAATAAAATGATCGGCAAAGTAGTTGTCAGCAATGATGATCACTAAAAAGCTAACTATCAAAAAAGAGAATCAACAATCGATTCTCTTTTTTGATGGTTACAATTTTTTAAAACTGGCAATATTGTTTTAATATAACAATAAGCAAATCCAAATTGGTCCTAAACCTCAGCTACTCAGTTCAGCTGCTTTAGATATTTGCAAGCCTGCTGACCAGCTTGCCGGCCAAAAACAACTGTTTCAGCAATTGAGTTACCGCCAAGACGATTGTTGCCATGCAGGCCGCCAGTAACTTCTCCACCGGCAAACAATCCAAGCAGCGGTGTGCCATTTTCTTTTAGAACTTGCGCTTGGTGATTGATTCGGACTCCACCCATCGTATAATGAACAGCTGGAGCAATATGAATTGCCAAAAACGGTCCAACAGAAATATCTCGTTCCATTCCAGTTGTTCGACCAAAATCCGAATCTTGCTGATCAGCAACTTGTTGATTCCAAGCAATTACTGTTGCAACTAAATTCTTGGGCGCAATTTTAATTTCAGCTGCTAATTGAGCTAATGTCGCCCCATGCTTAACCAAACCAATTTGATCATAAAAATCAACTGCCTTAACATGCTGTCGAATACGTGAATCAAAAATCAAGTAGGCACTTTTAGTTGGCAATTGGTTAATTGCATTAGTAACATTTTTGCGGGTATCCAGTTCATTAACAAATCGTTTGCCATCAGCAGCAACTAAAATTGCGCCTTCACCTCGAACTGCTTCACCAATTAAATAAGCATGATCAGTCTCTTGTTGAACAGTTGGATGTACCTGAACTTGATCCATATCAATTAAACCACCGCCGACTGCTTGAGCTAATGAAATTCCATCACCCGTTGCTCCGGGTTGATTAGTTGTTGGATAATCCGCTAAATCCGGTCGAAATTTTTGCAACAACTGGTGACTGGCGCCAAACCCACCAGTTGCTAAAATCACTGCTGATGCACTAATTTTTTTATTTGTTCCAGTTGGCAGCATAACAGTTACCCCATTAACCGTTCCGTTAGCAGCTTGCAATAATCGATTAACTTGCACATTTGTAAACAATGGGATTTTGTTTTCAGCTAGTTTTTTTAACAGGCCGGTTACTAAATATCCACCAATCGGAGCCCTACTACTAGGGCGATGCGTACGTTTCAAGCTCATCCCACCAGTGATCGTTAAATCATTAAGAACGATCCCTTTGCCGGCTAACCAATCAATAGCAAGAGCTGCATGCGACGTAAAGTAGCGCAGTAGTTCTTGGTTATTCAATTGTCCGCCACCACGATAAGTGTCTTGATAAAATGCTTGATAACTGTCAATAATGCCCTGTTGCAGCTGAATATCAGTTTCAGCCGCATTCATTCCAGAAGAAGCTCGGGTTGTATTTCCTCCGATTTTATTCATTTTTTCCAAAATTGCAACATTGGCTCCTAATTCCTTAGCCTGCAATGCCGCGGCTAAGCCGGTTCCACCAGAACCAATTACTAGTAGATCATAATGATCAGCTAATTTAGACAGCGGTGTTGACTGAAAAATAAATTTTTTTGTCATCGTGTAATTCTCCTTTGCCATTAATGGCAGTCTAATCAATATTCGTCATTTTCAAGGGATCCACCCACTCGTCAAACTGGGCAGCAGTCACTTTACCCGATTTAATTGCTGCTGCTCGCAGTGTACTGCCGGCTTTATCTGCTGCTTGAGCAATCTTAGCACTGTCATGATAACCAATATGTGGTGATAAAGCCGTAACAATCATTAATGAATTGTCAACCAATGACTGCATCCGCTCAGCATTAACTGTCAAGCCGTGAATCATCTTATCAGCAAAACCAATTATTGTGCCCGTCAGTAAAGCTGCTGATTCTAAGAAAGCATCAATTAGGACAGGTTTGTAGACATTCATTTCAAAATTTCCTTGAGATGAAGCCAAGTCAACAACGACATCATTACCCATAACACGAACAGCAGCCATAGTAAGTGCTTCTGCCTGCGTTGGGTTGACCTTTCCCGGCATGATTGAAGAACCCGGCTCATTGGCTGGAATGTTCAATTCAGCATAACCAGCCCGCGGACCGCTAGCCAAAAAGCGGACATCATTAGCAATTTTCAGCAGATCGGCGGCTAAGGCTTTAAAGACGCCGTGAACTGCATTCAAACCTGAATGTGCTGCCAAGCCAGCAAACTTATTTGTTTTTGCGGTAAATTTCACACCGTAAACTTGACTCATCTTAACAGCAATGTCCTCTGCAAAATGTGGAACAGCATTCAATCCAGTTCCCACAGCTGTTCCGCCAATTGCTAATTCCAGTAAAGTTCCTTCTAATTGTTTCAAATAATGCAGATCATGCTCTAACATACTGACCCAGCCACTAATTTCTTGGCCAAATGTCAATGGGGTTGCATCCTGTAAATGCGTTCGACCAATTTTTACTGTTTGCCAATATTTAGCCTGTTTAGCTTTTAATTCAGCGATTAAGTGAGCCACTGCTTTTTTCAATTCACCAACTGCTTGGCTAGCGGTAATATTCATCGCTGTTGGGAAAATATCATTAGAACTTTGCCCGCGATTAACATCATCATTGGCTAAAATTTCGATTTGATCATTGATTTGAGCAGCTTTATGAGCTACAACTTCATTAACATTCATATTAGTTTGCGTACCCGAACCCGTTTGATAAACTTTCAATGGAAAATCTTTTCTTAATTCTATATCTGGTAATGCCAGCAATTGATCAATCGCTGTTACAATCAACTCGCTTTTAGCTTGTTCTAAATTTCCTTCTGCTAAATTTGCTTGAGCAGCTGCCTTTTTTAACTGCAGTAACGCTTTAATAATCGGCAATGGCATATAGTTACCAGTCGGAAAATTATTTCGACTGCGCTCAGTCTGAGGCCCCCACAAAGCTGCTGCAGGAATTTCAACTTCACCCAGTGTATCTGATTCAATCCTAAAATCTTTTGCTGCCATAATATTGCCTCCTCATATTATATAAATCAATTGTTAAATTAATCACAATTAATAATATCCTCAAATTCGGTTCATAGTCAACTTTTATCTAGAAACTCGTTACTTTAGCAACGAGTAGTTCACAACCAAAATGTCTATGTTTGTAATAATTGACAATTTTGCAACAGTAATCATTTTAGGGTTAGTATTCGGGTATGTATTTTACAAAATAAAAAATTTATGGACAAGTATTATATTGCACGCCGTATGAGATAGCATGATTTTTTTCTTTTTGATATAAGGTAATCGAAAGATGTTCGGTTCACTTTTACGATCTGCCAGATTAACTAATTTAAATGCTGTTTTTTGGAACTCACATGTGCATAGCTAATTTTTCTACCTGCCAATCCTTTCTTTTGACGACTTTTAATCTATTTGAGAAAGTCCTTTATTAATTCAGCATTTTCAATGACTAGCGTTCTTGTATAAACTTTAGGCTGATCTGAATTTCTTATTACTTTCCAAATTATTGCCGCTACTTTCATTGGTGAATAATAATTTTTTGAAATTGGATCTTTTCTAAAGGCTCGCACAAAACTGTTCCACTGATATGTCTTTTCTTCATCATTATCAAAAGAAATCAATTGAGGATTCTTTAAAACTTTAACCAAGTCAGCTACAGTAGCGTTTATATCAGCGTTCTTTTCAACCTCTCTCATTTTTGTTCCCATTACTTTACGAAAGGTAAAGTGTTCAACGCCAAAATAATTAGCAAAAAATATTCTAGCTTCTCGATTAAGAGAAAATCCAGAATCAAGTAACTTGGTATCTAATGAAATGCTATCAGAAGTTAGCTGTGAAGCTACTTTTCTTCTTGAGTTTCTGATCGGTTTTATTTTTGCAGCAGCCTTACCATTTAAAAACGCAATAATATATTTAGTTAGTTCCGCTTTAGTACCATATGTAGGCAATCCATATTGGCTACATATATTTTGCAACTCCTTTTTATACCAATAAAAATTAGAGAATGTCTTGCTATTCATATTTCTACTAAATTTTGGACGCGATGTCATATCTATTCACTCTCCTTTTTTACATATTGCCAGAAAAATATTTGATAGCTCCATTTGGACAGTTCTAATGAACATTTATCAGTCCTAGCATAACACGAAAACCAGAACAGCCATTAGGGGGATACTTCACAGAAGCAACTTGTGTTTTATTTTTCGCAAAAATAAGGCTGACACCATGCAGCATCAGCTCAAGTATGAACTTTCAAATTTTAGTTACTATAATAAAATAGCTACTAGTTTAATCAGTAGTTTCCCTGTACAATTGAATATTGTAGAGAAGTTAAGGCGGTGGCTATTTCCGATTGGAGGTGGTGCTTATGGTGTTAAACCTTTAAAGCCCATCAATCCTAACGAAAGGAGTAGCCTAAGTGTCCATTGCGGACGCTTTACAATTAATGCTGGCTTTCGGTACTTTTATCGTGGCCTTGATCGCATTAGTTGTTGAGCTGATCAAAAGTCAGCAAAAAAAATAGCCGCCTTAGCTTGACAGAGCTAGCGGTTATTTAATAACGTTAAATTATGTCACCGTCTTAAACGGCTCTACATTGGAAGTCCTGTTCCAGCGGGACTTCCTTTTTCTTACTCATATTATAGCATGAGTATAAGTGACTTTCGACTATTTAAAATCAAATTCCTAATAATTCTAATTGTTTAAGCCAAATTTGTCGATTTTCACTGATTAATTTAAAGGATTTCTTTATGATCTACAGACTAAAAATTATAGTAGATCAGTTAACAATCCAAAAAAAATCGTAACAATTAGTAAATCAGCCGTACCACCTAGACTTAAATTTTTCTGTTTAAAATAAGCAAGTATTTGATTAAAAGTTGAACGCCCTGATGCCGTTTTTTCAGCACCAAATTCAAAATATTCATTAATCAATTGATGTGCTTTATTAATTGTTTCTTTACTATAATTAGCTCGCTTGATTAAATTGCTATCAACAGTATGAAGTGCTAATTGCAATAAAACATTTAACAAACGTTGGTTTAAATCTTGATTTAAAGACACTTTATTTAAATATGGTAATCCCCATTTTACAATAGTCGGAAAACCTTGCTGAACTTCACCGCGGATTCCTGTCAAACCAAAATCTAAATATTGCTTCTGACCTGCTGTTAAATTTTCAACAGGAAGCTGACGTAAATTTTTGAAATCATTTTCAACTAAATCATGACACATATCTCTAACAATTTTTAAAATATTATCAACGTCATCATTATTATTTTGATGATAAACATAAGCTGTCGCTGTGACAACAATCCCT
Source organism: Liquorilactobacillus ghanensis DSM 18630 (assembly GCF_001435235.1). Classification (GTDB taxonomy): domain Bacteria; phylum Bacillota; class Bacilli; order Lactobacillales; family Lactobacillaceae; genus Liquorilactobacillus; species Liquorilactobacillus ghanensis. The sequence goes on from NZ_AZGB01000015.1 coordinate 62,553, forward strand.
AGGGAAAAAATAGCACCTTTATGTGTATTTACACCATTAGTTGCTGTAAACATTTTTTTCTCTGCCGCTACTCCTAAAGGCCTAATCTCTTTAAAAAGCTCTTGAAGATCTTTTTTTGCAAAATTCCAACCAGCATCAAAACAACTACAAAAATAAGGTCTTAAACTTAAAGAACTATCAATAAATGTGAAAATATCCATATCTGGATGCGAATCATGGTTATGTGGATCTACCAACCCCGGTTTAGGATTAACTGTCACTTCATACAATAGGCTTTTTTGAGCTAAATCTATTATTTTATCCCGATAGTCACTGTTCTCAGTGATTTGTTGAAAAGTATACCATTTTGATTCAATTGTCTGCTTTAAATCATCAAGGGTATGTCGTCTCGAACGTGCACATTCTTTAGCGGGGCGCTCACAAATTAAACATCTGCGAACCGGTAGATTTAACTGTTTCCGCGAAATTGTCCCCTTTCTTGTTAAAACATCAACATCAAATAACCTTCCCAATTTATATGTTTCTTCAAAATTAACACTAAGCAGTTTCAAATCATTACCATTACTATTGACAACAATGAATGCCGTTTCCCCTGCTGGATGGCGCCAAACAAATTCATCTGCGAGAAAAAATTTATTTTTGAATAAACTTTTTTTTAATTCATTATAGCCGACCGTAAATAGATGATCGATGCTATTATTATATTTAATTTCGCCAGGAATATTCAATTTTACGACTAACAATGCTGCCGTGGGATATTTTTTTAAAAGCATTTGCTGAAAAGCGACACGTTTATCCTTATCCTGCAAAACATCAGCAATTGATTGTGGCTGACCAGTAGAAAATAACATCCTAAAGTCTCCTTAATTTTTCATATGTATATAAAAAGCAAAATCAATAAATGACCTTGCTTTTCAATTGTTAATCTTTGATTTGTTTAACTTGATCAATAATACTACCATCACGATACTCAATTAGCGCTACAACCTTATCATGATATTCAAGCTTCTTAGAAGTACCAACTTGTTTTTCAGCTAATTGTTGTAATTCTTCAATTGAGTAAAGTGGCAATCCCTTAACTTTACTCAAAATAGAAACCAAATCTTTTCGTTTTGGATTAACGGCAATTCCAACTTCAGTGACTAAAACATCAACCGAATCACCAGGCGTTACCACTGTAGTCACATCCGGTGTTACCGTTGCAATTCTGCCCCTGACTAACGGTGCACAGATAATTGTTAATTTAGCTGTTGCAGCATCTTGATGTCCTCCGATAGCCCCACGAATAATACCATCTGATCCAGTCATAACATTAACGTTAAATTTTGTGTCAATTTCAAGTGCACTTAAAATGACAACATCCAATTGGTCAACCATAGCTCCTTTATTATCAGCATCTGCATACCAAGAAGCATCAATTTCCTGTTGGTTTGGATTGGAATGCATTGAATCTGCTGCACCCTTATCAAAATCCTGCACATCCATTACACGTCTAACCAAACCTTCTTTTAATAGATCAGTCGTTGGTTTAGTAATTCCACCCAAAGCAAATGATGCCTTAACTCCTGCATCAATCATTGATTGACGTAAATAACGTGTTACTGCTAAAGCTGCACCACCAGAACCTGTTTGGAAAGAAAAATCATTTTTAAAATAAGGTGAATTAACAATAACTTTATTAACCATTTCAGCAATTTTTAGTTCTTTAGGATCTTTAGTAAAGCGAGTAGCTCCTGAACCAATTTTATCAGGATCACCAACTTGATCAATTTTTACAACATAATCAACCTGTGTTTGTTTGATTGATGCTGGAGTATTTGGATATGGAACAACATTATCGGTAATCAAGACTACTTGATCAGCATATTGTGCATCCATCAAGGCATAACCCAATGAACCAAAAACTGCATCACCAAACCGACCGTTAGCATTTCCCAACCGGTCGGCATTAGGAACACCTAGAAAAGCAACATCAATTTTAATTTCTCCATTTTCAATTGCACGAGCACGTCCACCGTGAGATCGAAAGATAACTGGATTTTCCAAATTACCATGTGAAATAAAATCACCTAATGAGCCACGCATCCCAGAACTAGTAATATTAGTAATTGTTCCTTTTTTTATTCCTTCAATGACTAATTCGTTCATAACCCCAGTTAAAGATGATGGAGCTAATGTTAAACCTTTAATCCCTAGATCAATAATTATTCTCATCACTTTGTTGAAAACAAAATCACCATTACGAAAATGATGATGGAAGGAAATTGTCATACCATCCTTCACTGTTTTTTTCACTACATCTTCCAGTGAATCAACCAACTTATCATTGCCAGTTGAAATTCTCACTTTAGGTGCCACACGCTGTTTAATTGGATTTCCGATATCTGTTCCCTGAAAAGGTTGATACCCCAACTTATTCATTAAATTTTCATCTAATTGACGATTTACATTATTTTTCAATGTAGTTTCCCTCCTCATCAAGCAAATTAGATGCCTCAGCTAGTTTGATCACTCGCTGAGCTCTCAAAGCCACTGGTCGATCAACCATTTGACCATTAAGAGAAATAACACCAGATCCCTTTACCTTAGCTTCTTTAATTGCATTAATTACCTCTACTGCTTGATTAATTTCTTTCTCACTTGGTTCATAAACTTGATTAACCATTGCAATTTGACGTGGATTAACTAATGATTTACCATCAAATCCTAACTGATGAATATGTTTTGTTTCACGATAAAAACCTTCTGTATCGTTCATATCAGTAAAGACGGTATCAAAAGCAGCAATTCCGGCTGCACGAGCAGCATGTAAAACCATATTTCTGGCAAACTCCAACTCAGTACCATCTGGATAACGATGCGTTTTCATATCTGTTGTATAATCTTCAGCAGAAAGTGCAATTCCAATCATTCGATTAGATGCAGCTGCAATTTCAGGAGCATTTAAAACACCTTTAGCACTTTCAATTGCGGCCATTAAATGAATTGAACCTGGCGCAACATTAAATTCTTTTTCAGCTACTGAAACCAACTCTTCCAATTCTTTCATCATAGCTGCTGATTCTACTTTAGGCAGTCGAATAACATCAACTTTTGCTTTAACCATGGCTTTAATATCTTCTTGATAAAATGGTGTGTCCAATCCATTAATTCGAACTACTTTTTCTGCTTTACCATAATCAACATGTGTTAATGCCTCATAAACTAAAATTCTAGCAGCATCTTTTTCAGTTAAAGAAACAGCGTCTTCAAGATCGAACATAATTGAATCAGCTCCATAAATTCCAGCATCCTTTAGCATTGCTGGATTATTTCCAGGAACAAACATCATTGTCCGACGCAAACGTTCATTATCAATTGCTTGTGTCACTTAAATCGCCCTCCAATCTAATTCTTCAGAAGCATTGGTTGCCCGCTGAATAGCAGCAATTGTTCTTGCTTTAATTACACAGTCCAAAGCACCTTTATCAACTGCTTTGATTTTAGCTTGTGAAATACCAAAGCCCTTTAAAGTTTCTGAAATAGCCTGACATATTTGATCACCAAATTGTTTCTTTACATCTGACTCAAGTTCAATTTCAATTCCTTTAGTTCCCTTAGTAATTAAAATTTGAATATCTGATGACTCTAAAGTACCCGCTAAGGCTGTTTTCTTAATTTCCACGAATTTTCATTCCTTTCTTAATTCTCAATTTTAAAATTGCTGCATTTTCTCTTATAAATTTAAGAGTCGTCTCAGGCACTAATTCGTTTAATTCATTCAATTTATTTTGCGCAATTTTTTTTCTAACATTTGAAGCTGAAATTACTTCACCATTCAAAAGTTGACGCCGATTTATAATTTTAACACTAATTTCCGGTGTTAAAACTTTTTTAAGAATTTTATTGTAAATACTAGTTGTACGCGATAATGGCTCACTTCCTAAATAACGGGTATTAATATGCAGATAGTTTGCAATCCAATTTTTAAATACTAAAGCATCCAACGTTGTTTGATATTCAATCAAATCATTAGGCGAATCAAGAAAATAGGCTGGAAAAGTAGCATAACTAACCATATACGAACCGCCACTAACAACTTTAACATTACTTAAATGTTGTGTTCCTTGTTTTACCAACTTTAATCTCTCATCCGTAGCAAATAACCCTGCATTGGTTGCAACCACAAAAACATATACTAGATCATTTTCCTGAGAGGCCTGTTCAACCAAAAATTTGTGTCCTAAAGTAAAGGGATTAGCATTCATAACGATTGCAGCCGTTTTTTTCACTGGATTTTCTGTTTGTTTAATATCAGCTAAGTAAGTCGATATATCAGGAAAACCTCGTTCCAAAACTGCTCCAAACTCAGTTACTGCTAATTTTTTAAAGCCCAAATGTTGGAAACTTGTAACATATTTAGGTTTAGTAAACACAAAAGTATGAAAAATTCCTTTAAGAGCTAATTTTCCAATTAATTCAGACACAATTAAATTAAAATTTGATCCAGTTCCAATTGAATCTGCTGAAACAGCAATATATTTTAAAATATTTCCTGCTAATGAACCAGTTGCTAACAATTTTTGTTTATCAAAAATTCCAATTGTTAAATCAACTTGGTTAACTTCTTCTTCACTAAAATTGTTAATACCAACATTTTCTAGAAAATTTTTCCATAGAGCAAAATCTTCGTTATTCTTCAAATTAAGTTCTTTAGCTTTTCTTACCATTACGCCAACTCTCTATCTATATACTTTGAAGCACCATAATAACCGGAACAACAACTATAAACAAAGTTGAAGTTGCTACTACAACATTAGTTGCAAATTTAACATCGCTGTGATAATTACTTGCCAAAATTGGTAAGACAGCGAGTGTAGGTGTTGCCGCCTGAATTATCAATGTTTTATGAAAAATTCCATTCATTTGGATTCCCATTTTCAAGCCTGCAAAAACTATCACCGCCATAATTACCGGTGAAATAATAAATCTACCAATTAAAGTCAAAATTAAATGGAAGTCAATTTTTATACTAGAAATACCAAATTGCTTCAGTATTATTCCGATATAAATCAAAGAAAGAGGTGTTACCAATCCACCAATATCGGTCAATGTCATCGACACAAAATTAACCAGTAAGTGAGTTTTTAGCCATGGGATGTAAATAAATGGCAGAGCTACAATAAATCCCCATAACGGAGCTGGAATAAGGTGGCTTAAATCGAATTTAACCTTTTGTCCTTTTTTCTTATCAATTGTAGGATCATCTGCAGCAATAACCCAAACACCTAATGTCCAAATAATTATAGTGTTAACAATATAATATACCAATAAGTAAGGAACAGATATTTGACCAAACAAAGCAATGTTTTAAGGCATACCAATAAATACTGTATTAGCCCCATTAATTGCTGTCATCATTAATCCACGTCGGCCGCGAGGAACTTTAAAAGCTTTCATTTCTAACCAAGAAACTACGTATCCAACCAAAATAGAGATAATTGTATAAACTAACCCGCTTGATAATTTAGCTAGCTGATCTGGTTTAAAATACTTCATCATTGCCATAAAAATTGAAGCTGGTAAAGCTACCTTCATTATTAGCTTTGAAATTGATCCTGAAAATTTTTCATCAAACCAACCAAGCCCTTGCGTAAAATAACCGATCGCTATCATGATTAAAATAGCAAGAACACTCTGAATCGAAGTAACAAAAACATTCATTTGTCATACCTCCTAGAGGCACAAGACAAAATTATATTGTTTTCTTAAAGACAATCATTTCGTCTTAAACCTGCTAATTCTTTTTATAATTTTCAACTGCATTAGATACTTTCGTAGCAACATCTAAATCAAAAACACCTGGAATAATATCATTAGCAGTCGGATTAGGAACTAAATCAGCTAAGGATTGTGCAACCACCTTCTCTAATTTGGTATCAACGTTATTTAAGCCGCTTTGTAATAAGCCTCTAAATAGTCCGGGAAATACTAAAATATTATTAATTTGATTTGGATATTGACTTGAACCAGTTGCTATCACTTTTGCTCCACCTTTTATTGCTAATTCCGGTAAAATTTCTGGTACAGGATTAGCTAGAGCAAAAACAATTGGATTTTTAGCCATTTTTTGAACGTCAGTAGTTGTTAAGACATTTGCATCGGATAATCCAATGAAAACATCTTGATCAGTAATCACTTCATTTAGTTTTAAATCTTTTCCGCTTTGTCCAACTTTTTTTGCTAAAGAACGTTGATAAGAATTGTATCGGGAATCATCCGGATCAATCAGGCCATACTTGTCTACCAATGTTAATTTTTTTACTCCACATTCAAATAATAATTCGGCCGTTGCTACTCCAGCTGCACCAATTCCGTTAATTAAGATTTTCAAGTCTTCCAATGGTTTATTAACCACCTTAGCTGAATTTAATAATCCAGCTAAAACAACAATTGCCGTTCCTTCTTGATCATCATGATAAACGGGAATATTCAATTCTGATTTCAATTGTTCTTCAATTTCAAAACAACGTGGAGCCGCAATATCCTCTAAGTGTATTCCAGAAAATGACTTAGAAATATTTTTAATTGTGGTAACAATTTCTTGCGGTTTAACTTGAGTAAGACATAGCGGTAAAGCTGTCACTCCTGCCAACTGCTTATAAAGTAATGCCTTACCTTCTACAACTGGTAATCCAGCTTCTGGACCAACATTACCTAAACCAAGCACAGCAGTCCCATCTGTTATTACAGCCACCAATTTACCGCTGACTGTATATTTTTTCTTCAAATCAGGATTCTTAGTAATCAACTTAGAAATTTCTGCCACACCAGGTGTATAGGCTTCTCCTAATTCTTTTCGATTATCAACTGGGAGTAGTCCTTTTATCTCTAGAACTCCAGTATTTTTTGAATGAAGTAACTCTATATTTTCTGCCATCCACTGACAATCCTTTCTTAATGCCTAAATTGCTGTTAATTATGTTAAACGCGTTTTAACTCTTTAACACTGTTACTATATACCTGTTTTTCATTTTTGTAAATATATCGCTTACATTTAATAAAATTAAATTATTATTAAGCGTCTATTTACATCATGATAAATAATTAGCTCATATTTTATAAATAACAAAAAGGTTATATAAACATAGAAAATATAGGCTGTGCTATACTTTAAAATTAGGGGGGAAGATTATGCAAGACAACAATTATAAACATCAAGAAAGTCTGGCAGCAATTGCACAAGATTTTTATTTATCTCGTCTAACAATTTCCGAACTTTCAGCAAAATATTCTCTAAGCCGTTATTTAATTAAAAAAAATCTCGATGAGGCAATCTCATCGGGATTAGTAACTGTTAGTATAAACTCACCATTAGCCAGAAACTTCACAATTGAAATGCAGTTCAAAAAAAAATTTGGTATCAAGAATGTTTATATAATTAAAAATTCAAGTAATCCTGAAGAAGATCAAATGAAAATTATCGAATACGCAGCAGAGCAACTACAGTTATTAATTGAAAAAAGTAAAGTTGTCGGTTTAACTTGGGGAGGAGCCGTCTATAATGTCATTGACCATTTCAACCACCATGTTAAAGATGATTTAATTTTCACCCAATTTATTGGTGAGAATATGAAATACCATTCTCAAGCTGGTTCTACTCGAATGGTTGAAAAAGCTGCCAACAAATTTAGTACTTCTTTTACTACACTCGCTGGTCCTCTTTACATTGTGAACAAAAAATTAAAAGATGAACTATGGCAAGAACCTGCGTTTAAACAAACTTTTATTTATGCCTCACGGATGGATTTAATTTTTATGGGCTTAGGAACTTTAGCTTCGATTGATTCAATTCCATGTTGGAAACAAAACAAAAAGGCTATCTTTCCTGACATTAATCAAGAAAAAATAGCCGGTATCTTATATGGTCGTCCTTATGATATAAATGGAAATTTTTTGGTTTCTAATGAAAAAGATACGGTCTTCGGTGCTGATATTGACACAATTTTAGCCGTACCCCATCGACTTGCAATTGTAAAAAGTAAATTCAAGGCTAAAGCTGCCCTTGGAGCACTCAGAGGTCATTTAATTACTGATTTAGTAATTGATGAAGCTATTGCAAATCGAATTTTACTTGAAGCAGCTAACAGCTAATTTTTATTTACCCTTTATAGAACTGATCCAATTCAGTGCACTCAATAAAGTTTTATTAAAAAGCTCTGGTTGCTCAGCCATTACAATATGACCAGCGTTAGAAACGCTTGTACAATCAGCATTCTTAGCAATTGCCACCATTGCTGAAGCAAACCGGTGATCAAAGTACGGTGAATATTCTCCAGTTATAAAGTAAAATGGGCACTCTGATTCGGCAATCACATCACGCCAATCTTGAAAAGCATTATCTATCAACAATGCTTGATTAGCGGTGGGACTGTACGGATTCTTTTTTTTAATTTTAGTTAATACTTCTTTTATATCTGTTCTAATTCCATGCCAAGTCGGTGATGGTAAAGGTAGTTTCAGTAATTCTGGGAAAGTTTCCCAATTTAAATTCTTCAAACCATATTTCCAATTCTCATCATTAATCATCTTAGGTGATTGATCAACATCAACAACTGCGGTAATATTTGTTGACCCATACAGGGCAAGATAAGCAAAAGATACAGCAGCTCCCATCGAATGTCCAATCATTATTGGCCTATTTATTTTTAAATAATTTATTAATTCATGAACATCAGATGCAAGTTGAAAAATTCTTTGACCACGGTAAGTCCGTTGCGACTCACCTTGATTACGAAAATCAACATTTAAAACACCAAAATTTTGAGATTTTAATAATTCTAATTGTTTAAGCCAAATTTGTCGATTTTCACTGATGCCTGGCAATAAAATCACTACTGAATCTCCAGCAAAAAAGTCATAACATATTTTAACTTTATCTCTTGTCACAAAGTACATGATATTACCTCTAAAAAATTAAGTTTTTGATCATTTAATCGAATTTTTAATTTCCTTTAAATAAACCTTTTTCAGTTTCCGCCGTTTTAAAAATAACGGAACCCGTTCAGTACGTACATCACTGAATTCCAATCCAAACCATTGAATCGGTGTTGAACTATGATTCTGTAAAAATATTCGAGCCGAGATCAGCCAATGTTTCCAAGCAGGTAACGCCGTATCACTTGATAATAGTTCTCTAATCATAATAAAGCAAAAATCACCGATCCGTCTTCCTGCCAATGTGGTATATTTTTGCGGTTGTTCATCAATCGCACCTTTTTTTATCAGATCATTAACCACTTGCCGCAAATATCCGCCGACTTGATGACTAGTCTTAAAGCCTAGATAGAGTTGAAGGTTAACGATATTTCTAGTCCCCATCATATCCGCTGTATAGTAACTCGTATCCGGTTCATCAGTTGTATTAACCGTTACAAACCAATAAACCTTTGCTCGCTTGGGCTGTTTGTCTAAAATTGAATAAAGAACTTCTCGTTTGACACTATAATCCGGCTTAACCTTCGCCAACATTACCACATTATTCATAAACAATGGAATTGAGTCATCTTGTGACAATTCAATCAGCTGCTTGCGGTACTTGAATAACGAAACCTTTTCCGATTCATCCATCAAATCATCCCGCATATGGTTGCCAAAATACCAGATCACCATAATAGCCAAAATCAATAGAGTCAACAATAAGGTAACATAGCCACCATGCATGATCTTAGTTAGACTGGCCAGTAAGAACAGAATTTCAATTAACCCAAAAACAACCAAAAATAAAGTTGCCCAATATTGTTTAACTTTCTTTTGCAAATAATTATGCAACAGCAAGGTCGTCATCAGCATGGTCAGAGTAATTGCCAATCCGTAGGCTGCTTCCATGTGATCTGAGGTCTGAAAATACAACACAATCAATAAAGTGCAAGCACACAGTAACCAATTAACTTTACTAATATAAACCTGGCCACGTTCTAAACTTGGATAAGTCATTTTCAAATGCGGCAATAACTTTAGACCCATTGCTTCTTCAACCAAAGTAAACGAGCCGGTGATTAAAGCTTGTGAAGCAATAATAGCTGCCAAAGTAGCTAAAACAATGCCGAAAAAGCGAAAATTATCCGGCAGCATCTGATAAAACGGATTCGTCATTGAATGCTGTGCAGCAGCATGTTTTAAGATCCAAGCACCTTGACCAAAGTAATTTAAAATCAAAGAAAGATAAACTAATGGCCAAGTGGCATAAACATTGCTGCGGCCAACATGTCCCATATCAGAATAAAGCGCCTCGGCTCCAGTAGTTGCTAGAAAAATACTTCCTAAAATAAAAATTTTTAATGGATTAACTGGTGAAAATAATAATTTTATACCATATACTGGCGACAAAGCTCGCAAAATTCCCCAGTTTTCACTAAGATTGATTACCCCAAAAACTGCTAAAAATCCAAACCATAAAACCATAATCGGACCAAATGCTTTACCGATCGTGGCAGTTCCAAAATTCTGAATAACAAACAATATAGTCAAGATAACGATCGTTCCGATCACAACGTCAGTTTGATTATTGACAAACACTTGACCATTAATTGCTAGCCCTTTCAAACCTTCTAAGGCGCTGGTTACCGTAACAGCAGGTGTCAAAGTCCCATCTGCCAACAAAGCTGCCCCGCCAACCAATGCTGGCAGCAGCAGCCACTTGGTATTTTTACGGACCAAAGCATACAGAGCAAAGATACCACCTTCGCCCTTATTAGACGCGCTCATCGCAATTAAAACATATTTGACTGTTGTAATCAGCATTAATGTCCAAAAAATCAATGACAAACAACCTAAAACATATTCCGTTGTTAACCGCTGATTTCCAAGATCATCCAGCAAAGCATTCATGACATATAAAGGGGAGGTCCCAATATCTCCATAAACCACTCCCAAAGTTATTAAACATCCAATTAAAGAAAAACGTCCTTTTTGCCCCATTTTAATCACTCTCTATTCTCACTTACTAAAAATCACTTTCAAACAATAGCCTACTACCTAAAGAGTATATCCAGCAATTATTTCTGAACTAAAAACCAGCAGTGATTTATTCCAAAATTCCAAAAATCAGCTTGCAGATAACTAATATCAATAGTTTCTACTTAATTCTGAATAAAACTATAGCCCACACCAATATGCGTTTTAATAAATTTAGGCGATTGCTGCTCAGGTTCTAGTTCTTTTCGCAAAGCTGCGATTGCTACCCTTAAAGAGGTTGTATCATTCAGCGGCTTATCCGGCCAAAGTGTCCGCATTAAAAATCCATGAGTCAATACTTTAGCTGTATTGTCGGCAAACAGACACAATAGATTGTAAGTAGTTTCAGTTAAATTAAGTTGCCTTTTAGCTAAATAAGCAGTTCGGCTAAAAAAATCAATTTTCAAAGAGCCATTACGATATACACGCTGCTCATCATGTGTATTTTCCAAATAGGCTTTTCTCCTTAAAGCAACCCTAACGCGAGCCAACATTTCATTAATTGAAAACGGCTTGATCAAGTAATCATCTGCGCCCTTATCTAAAGCGGTGATCTTATCCGTCTCATCGCTGCGAGCCGAAATAACAATAATTGGCGTCAACTGTTCTTGGCGAATTTTTTCAATCACTTCAACGCCATCAAAATCCGGTAAACCTAAATCCAATAAAATAACTGCCGGTTGAAAAAGCTGTTGATTATCTAAAGCTTCTTGTCCTGTTTTAGCCCACTCGAATTGATATTGATTAGCCTTCAGTGTCATTGCAATCAAGCGACCAACCTCTTGATCATCTTCAACCAGCAATATTCGCGTTTTGCTCATTATTTTTTTCCCTCCATAATGGTAAAGTGAACCAAAATTCTACTCCACGCGGCTGGACATTGTTAGCCCCAATTTTACCACCGCAAATCGTTACAATGGCCTGACAAAGGGCTAGACCGATTCCCAAACCTCTGCGGCCGGAGTAAGCATTTGGCTGGCTATAAAAAAGCGTAAAAATCTGTTTTAAACGTTCCGGTTCGAGCTGTGGACCATTATTATAGACGGTAATTTTGGCAAATCGATCATCTAATTTATCAGCCGTTAAAGTAATCTGAGCCGTCGCTGGGGTATATTTGATTGCGTTGTTAAGCAGATTAACAATCACCTGTACGATCAGCTGGCCATCAGTAGCAACCAGCAACCCGGAATCTGGTAAATTAGTTTTTAACTGCCGCTGCTCCGTTTCTGAAATGCTGTGACTAAGTGCCGCTTCAAAGATATCAGCCAGTAATTCCGGACTGCGTTTTGCTTTCAGGCGACCGTTATCGACCTTAGTCATAGCCAGAAGATTCTCTACTAAATCAATTAACCAAGCTGCGTCATGATTAATTGAACGATACAATTCCTGTCTTTGAGCGGCTGTTAATGAATACTCTGCGTGCAGCAAAACATCTGCATTTCCATAAATAGCGGTTAACGGCGTCCGTAAATCATGTGATATCCCCCGTAAAAGATCTGAGCGCAGCTTTTCTTGCTTAACTTGTGCTTCAATTTTCGTTTGCCGTTGTAAATTCAAGTTTCGTTTAATCGCTTGTTCAGATTCCTCACAAATTGAAATTGCTAAATTAAAACCCAACATATCATTGAAACTTTGTCGATTTATTGCAATCGCAATTACAGCTACTGTCTGCTGCTGTGTATTAAGCGGTAAATAAATAAAATTACTCTGTGATTCAATTTTTGTTCCCCAACCCGCGCGCTGGTGATTGGCAAAAGACCATTTTAGCGCCTGTTGTTCCCGTGAATGCTGCAATTGTTCAAAATTTTCTGCAATATTTTTACCAAATTGCAAAGGAGCAGTGTCATCTGCTGATTGTAAAATAAAAAGATTGCAATTTAAAAGCTGACTTAATTGTCGACCGGTTACGTCTAAAATTTCCATTAATTGTTCACACTGCTGCAATAAACGATTAGTTTTTAATAAAATTTCAGTCCGATAAGCTCGCCGAGCATCTAAAATTGCCTGTGCTTGAATCTTTGATGTCCACGAACTACTGATTCCAGCAACAATCAACAAAATTGCAAAAGTAAAGAGGTTATTCGGATTACTTCGAAATGAACCAAAGGGAGCCGTAAAAAAATAATCATACACTATTGGGATCAGTAATGAATACAGTAGTGAATAACTGCGCTGCTGCGTAATCATTGCTGTAAACATTACTCCTAAAATATAGAGCAACACTACATCTAACGCATCAAATCCCCATGATTTCAGCAGTAAGCCTAAAATTGTTGTTACAACTAAAATTGCGAGAGTTTGCAGTAATTTTTGCCAATTAAAATTTCGTTTCAATAAAACGGTGAATTTAAAATGCTGGCGATTTGATGATGGCAAAGCACGATTTTTATTAAAAACGACCACCTGATCAATATCAGGAAGCAAACGATGAAGTTGTTTTATTAAATCAATTTGACCGACCTTCTGCCATCCCTGTCGCTGATCGCTTCCCAAAATGATTTTAGTAATGCCCTTTTCCTTAGCATATTCAGCAATCAAACGCGCCTTAGCAGTCCCATAAAGAGTAGTAACCTTAATTCCTAAACTGGCTGCTAAATGAAAATTCTTGTTCAATTGCTGATCATCCATTTCAGTTAGCGTTTGACTAATATAAATTCCGACCAAACTTGTCTGCTCGCTTCCAGCCAATTTTGCTGCTGTTTGAATAACTGCCGCATTACTACTCGCTCCCGAAATACAGACCAAAAATTGTTGCGGTCGCTCATTGCGCTGCCTAGCCATCCCCATCTTTCACCTGCCTTTTTTTCTTGTTCGCAATCGACTATAACAAAATCTTTGTTAAGATGGTGTTAATTTATCTTTTTTAAGCAGAAATTAAGAAAAAAACTATGTTCTATTTTAACCAGCTAAATACTAATTTCAAAACGGCTGCTTTGGCGTTCAGTTAAATTTTAGATGTTCACCAAATAAAAAACAGAATCAGAAGCAATTTGGCTTCTAACTCTGCCTAAATTATTTAATCATTATTTCTATCAATTAACTAATCTGCTGAACTAATTTTAATTAACTTTTGATAATCTGTACCACGTATTCTATAGGTGCCGCCACCAACGATGGGTATTCCAGAAACTACTATATAGTGACCGGGTGTATAGGCTGTTAATTTAATGATCACTTTCGGATTCGTTTGCACTAATTTATAACTCTCTTTTGGAGTAGAATTTGCAGGTAAATGTGTTTTTTTGCCGCGATCACCGCTGCCTAAGTCGCCTGTCAACTCTGACAAAAATGCTACCGATTTCTTATTTGAAGATTTTAAATGCTTATGCTGCTTAGCATCATAGCTAATTACATAGCTATGCTGTTTCTGAGAATGAACGTTACTTGCTGTTTTTTGCGAACTCATCGCTGCTGTAGCTTTAGTTCCCAAAACAAAAAAGACAACCCCCAAAAATAAAAATAACCCCACTTTTTTGAACATTTTGCTTAGCTCCCCCTGCTGAAATTACGTTATCAGCATACCATCTGTGCTTGGTCATGTCCAAGTAATTATTGGTTTGTAGAGTCTTATGATCTTCGCCAAATATTTTTTATATTACACTCCTAACTTCAAAGTCGCTAATTGTGCTTTAATTTGTGCATCTTGATATTTGCCGCAAGCAATTATCTTGCCTGCTTGCAAGACGATAATCTGATCCGCTTTTTGAAAAGCTTCCAAATTAAAACTATGTGTAATCAGCAAAAATCCAGTCTCGGTTTCCATAGAAAAAAGATCATGTAATAAAGCTGCTGCGATCTGTGGATCTAATCCCGTTGTCAATTCATCAAAGATATAAAAACGATAATCACGCAAAAATAATCGTGCCAAAGCTAATCGCTGCCGTTCTCCTCCTGAAAGCAAAGAACTTTGATTGCTGACAATTGTATCTAAAGAGTGCCCATCTAGCCATGAAGCCAGTCCAGCTCGTTTTAAAGCTGCGATCAATTTAGTTTCCGAGAACGGATTATCAAATAAATTTAAATTATCACGGACTGTACCCGAAAAAATATGCCCCTGTTGTTGCAGCAAACCAATTTGTTGATAAATTATTTGCCGCTTTAACAGCTCAACAGATTGCCCCGCCAAAGTTGCTGAACCTGAACTTGGGGCGATTTCTCCCAACAACAACTTGGTCAATGTTGTTTTACCGCTTCCACTGGAACCAACTAACAAATATTTACAATTCAAATTAAGTTCCAAATTCAATTTTTTTAAAATTAATTGTTGATCAGCTTCAAAGTTAACCGCTTGAAGTTTAAATGAAGTTGTTGGCTGAAAAGTCGTTGTTGTTAAAAATGGTGTTGCTGATGCAGTTTGATCATACTGCAAAAAATCAGCGAGTTTAACGGCGGCTTGATGTCCACCAATAATCAACGGTATTACCCGAGTAATCTCCAGCAAAGGATAACTCAAATAACCGCTTAATGTGCTAAACACTACCATTTGTCCTAGATTCATTCGACCTTGCTGAACCATTACTGCTCCCAAAATCCATGTTGAAATATAAGTTATATCACTTAGCAATAACGAAATTCCCATGCTGAAACTTGACCAACGAGAATTTTCTTGTTGTTTAACCAATAATTTTTGATTGCTGATTCGATGACGATTAACCGCGGCCTTCCCGGCCAATGCAAACTTCAAAGTAGTAAAACCACTTAACAAATCTGTTACCCGGGCGGTATAGCGATCAATTTGTTTAACCACTTCGGCAGAACTAGTTGTTAATTTTTTCTTTAATAAAAACGGGAAAAACATTGCCGGCAAGCTCAAAATAATTACCACTAATGTAATTGTTGGATTAATTGTGATCGTTGCAATCATTGCCATGCTAATTTGAAAGGTGTAACTCAGCAACAGTAGCAATTGACCATAATAATTATCAATCACATTATCCGTTTGTTTCGTAACCTTTGCCACCAATTTACCAATTCCAAATTTATCGTAAGCCTGTGGTGTCAAACGATAGATCCGTTGAATCAGAGCTTGACGCAACCTTTGAGCAGTATGCAGTTTAAGCAGTGAACCTAAATAATTATCCAATCCACCGAAACCATCCATAATTATCATGAAAAGCAAAATACCACTTCCTAAAAGCAGTAAATTAAGCTGTTGTTTCCCTAAAGCAACATTGATAATCACTTGAAAAATAAAGGCCCAGCAGACATACATTGCTTGCGTAAACAACCTAACCAGCAACATACTCCAAAATTCTTTTCTATCAGATATTAAAAACCGTAACATTAATGATCCCTCCATTACGGTCCTAAACTCTTAACTGATCTATTAATAATTTTTTGCATACAAAAAGACTGGTTAATCCCAGTCTCTTTCGTCATGGAAGAAACAGTGAAAAAATTTAGGATCGTACAAATAAACTCACCTTAAGCGAGCATATATCTTATTTGCTAATTCCTAAATTCTTAATTTCACCGTTAACTCCCCCTCATTTAAGTTAACGTCAGTATACTGCACTTAAATTGATTAAACAAGCTACTTTGAAATTAATTTCATTATTTAAATTTACTCCAGCTTAAAACTTAAATAATGAAATTTTTAAATACTGGCAGCTTTGAATTAAAAATGATTAATCCACTTCCATTAACAAATTAAATTATAAATCACGTGTTTGATCAAAAATGCCGAACAGCTTGACTTTTAACTGTCTATCGTGTGATACTAGTAACGGTGCCAAACCACGATAAAGGTAAGCGATCGGCGCATTTGCGTTCAGAAGGTTGCTGCACTTTATCACAAACATCCTTATGCTTTGCGTAGGGATGTTTTTTTATCAGCAGTTTAAAATTTTTGTTAGGAAAAACAAAGATTTCATAATTCTTTGTTAAATCTCATAGACAAATTGACTTGATTTTAGACAATGGTTTAAAATTAAGACTTAGTTAATCCAGAAGGGATGGGTCTTTTTAATGCAAAAAATCAAGGCGTGGCTCAGTACACGCTGGGGCTTTTTCGGATTGCTAGTTTTTCTTTTCTGGTTAAAGACGATTGCCGTCTATTTGATTGATTTCCGCTTAGGTGTTAGCGGTGTCATTCAATATGCCATTTTATTTTTTAATCCGTTAGCCACTACCTTATTATTGCTGGGAGCTGCGCTTTACATTAAACGCACTATTCCAGCATATTTAACAATTATGATCATTTACATAGCCAATACTGCTTTACTTTTGTTTAATGTCATTTATTACCGCGAATTTACCGATTTTATGACATTTAATGTTATTTTTGGCTATTCCAGTGTTTCTGAAGGCTTGAGCTCCAGTTCCGCAGCTCTGCTGAAACCACAGGATATCGTGATCTTTATTGACTTTTTAATTATCCTCATCGGTTTTTTGACAAAAATTATCAAATTGGATCACCGGCCGATACCTTCACGCCAAGCAATTGCAATGACATCTTTTGCAATTTTTTTAATCTTTTTTAATGTTACTTTGGGTGAAGCCGAACGACCGCAATTACTGACGCGCACTTTTGACCGCAGTTATCTGGTTAAATATTTGGGCTTGGACGCCTTTACTTTTTATGACGGTATCAAAACGGCTAAAAATAACCAAGTTCGGAGTGAAGCATCAAGTACTGATTTGAATAAAGTCTTGGACTTCACTCAAAAACACTATGCTGCAGCTAATCCGGCAACTTACGGTATTGCCAAAGGCAAAAATGTTATTGTTATTCATTTGGAAAGCTTTCAACAGTTTTTGATCAACTATAAGCTTAATGGTCAAGAAGTCACGCCATTTCTTAATAGTTTATACAATGGTAAATCAACTTACAGTTTCAGTAATTTCTTTAATCAGGTTGGACAAGGGAAAACTTCTGATGCCGAAAATATGCTGGAAAACAGTGTCTATGGTTTACCGCAAGGATCACTTTTCTCTGCCTTAGGAACTGACAATACTTTTCAGGCTGCTCCCGCTATTTTAAACCAACGGGCTGGTTATTCGAGTGCTGTTTTCCATGGAAATAAGGGTTCTTTTTGGAATCGAGATAACGTCTACAAAAATTTGGGCTATCAATACTTCTTTGATGCCAGTTATTACAATACAAATGCCAACAACCTAACTGAATATGGTCTGAAGGACAAGCTGCTTTTCCATGACTCAATCAAGTACCTTGAAAGGATGCAGCAGCCATTTTATGTCAAGTACATCACAGTCACTAATCACTTCCCGTATGCGCTTGATAAAAAGAACACTTCTTTCCCGGCTGCCAATACAGACGATACTTCAGTTAACGATTATTTTGTTACTGCTCATTACTTGGATCAAGCTGTTAAAGAATTTTTTGATTATTTGAAAAAGTCCGGTTTATACGATAAATCAATCGTCGTAATTTATGGCGATCATTATGGCATTTCAGATTCACGAAATTTAAAATTAGCTTCGTTATTAGGTAAATCAGCGGATACTTGGAATGATTTTGATAACATGCAGTTACAACGAGTTCCGTTTATGATCCATATACCTGGGCTAAAAAATGGTGGCGTGCAAACAACTTATGGTGGTGAAATTGATGTACTACCAACATTGCTACATTTGTTGGGAATTTCTTCCAAGCGCTACATCCAATTTGGAACCGATCTTTTTTCCAAGAAACATGATCAAACTGTTGCATTTCGAAATGGTAATTTTACTACTCCAAACTATTCATATATTGACGGTTCAATTTATGATAACCAAACTGGAGAAGAAATCACCCATCCTTCGAGCAAACTAGCTGCAAAAGTCAAACGCGAAAATCAACAGGTTAATACCGAACTTTCTTTGTCTGATTCATTAAATAATAAAAACTTGCTGCGTTATTATGTTCCTAAAGACTTTACGCCAATTAATCCTAAAAATTATAATTATAAAGATGACTTTGGTCAGTTGTTGCAACAGCAAAAACTACTGCAACATAAATCGACTAGTTTATGGGCTGAAAATGGTGATCATACAACCATTTCTGATTACACTTCCGATGCTCCGGAATTGAAAACAACTGACAAAAATAGTTCCAATGTCAGCCAAGCTTATTCAAACGTAAAAGAACAAGCAAAGACGAATCTCAATTCCAGTTCAAGTTCCGGCTCCAGTAGTTCAGCTGCTAAAACTGCTAAATAAAATAATGCACCATCGATAAGTAGCAAATCCAATATTAACTAGTTTCCCCCACTTAATGATTAATTCTTGTAATCGTTAAGTTCGAATTTCACTAATTATCTTGGTGTAATCATAAATAAACCGATCTCCAAACTAGGGCAAAACCTAAGCTTGGGAGATCGGTATTTTTATGGTTACATATAAATTATAAAGCTTGCAAAACACTAAAAGACAAACAGATATTGTTAAAAAAATAGCCCTTTCAGGCTATGAAATCCTATTCTGATTTACCCACAAGCAATTTAGTGCCAAATCAGGGTTAAAGTCAAACAAGTTTTTATTTAATTATTTTTTATCTGGAAAAATTAGGGTGAATGTTGATCCCTTATCAGGTTGACTAATTACCTCGACCTTACCTTGATGAAGCTGCATTAACTGCTGCACGATCGGCAAACCCAATCCAGATTCACCATATTTAGTATTCTTACGCGAAGCATCAGCTTTATAATATCTTTCCCAAATATTTTTCAATTGTTCTTTAGACATACCGATCCCCGTGTCGCTAATTCGAAAAATACTGCTCTGAAATCCCCGTTCAGCAGATATCCGAATATTTCCATTCTTAGTAAACTGAATTGCATTTTGCGTAATATTAAAAATTACCTGAACAAAGCGATCATAATCTGCATACACTTCCAGCTTCTGTGGACCCTCAATCTCTAATTGATCACCAGCGGCCGCAGCTTTTTTATTGAGTTGCGTCTTAATATTTTTTAAAACATGCATTGCTTCAAAATTCTGACAGTTAAGAATAATCTGCCCGCTGCGAATTTTTTCGTAATCAAGATTTTCATTGACCAGCCTAATCAAGCGTTTGGTTTCATTGCGCATCAATTCAATACTTTTGGCTTTACTTTCCTCTGGAATTGCATTGTAAGCCATACCTTCTAACAATCCATTAATTGTCGTCAATGGTGTCCGCATTTCATGAGCAGCATCAGCCATAAACTGACGACGGCGTTCTTCTTGTCGCTTAATCTCAGCTTCTGACTTGCTTAACGATGCTGCCATCTGGTTGAAGTCATTAGCCAGATCATCAATCTCATCATGTTGCTTATTTGGTAACTGTACATCAAAGTTACCAGCAGCTACTTGTCTTGTCGCCTTTTGTAACCGGCTGATCCGTTTAGTTATATAATGTGCCAAAATATAGCTAAAGATTGCTCCAATAACAGCCGCAATCAACAGCATATAAAATAAATTACGTTGAACTCGGGCAAAGCTTACCTGTAAACTTGAAACTTTAGCTCCAACGGAAATAACAGCCACCAAATTGCCTTTACTGTCAAAACACGGTGCTAAAATATCAGTCATTTTTTGCTGTCGACGTCCGTTATTCTTAAAAGTTCCTGATTTACGCAACCAACTGAGATCATTTTTCCGTCGTAAAACATCACCCTTCTTAAGTTTTGCCCATTCTTTTTTAGAAATTTCTGATTGAAAACCCAATGTTTCGGGATAAAGAACCTGTTTGCGGCTAGTATAAATCGTAAAGTGAACTGCCTGATTTTGCAGCAACATTTCATAATTACGCAATTTTCGTGTATCCAAAGCAAAAACTGTCTTACCATTAGTAACTCGCTCGACACTCATGGCTTCAGTTTTCAAACTATAAGCATATCCTTCTAGTTGATCCCAAGTATTATGGTAGACAAGTTCTTTGGTTAAATGAAAGGAAAAAGTCCCAATTAGAACCAGCAGTAAAAGAATAATCGAAAAGAAAGCCAGCATTTGCTGATAAACTAACTTCATAAGTTAAACTCCTATTTCAGAATCATCGAATTTATAACCGACTCCCCAAACTGTTTGAATTACTTGCGGACCAACTTCTTCAATCTTTTGACGTAACTTTTTGATGTGTGCATCAACTGTCCGTTCATCACCATAAAACTCATAATGCCAAACCAACTGCAGCAATTGATCGCGCGAAAAAACCTGACGCGGCTTTTGTGCCAAGGTTTTCAATAAATCAAATTCCTTAGGGGTCAAGTCAGGAATTAATTTAGATTGTAAATAAGCTTCACGTGTTTTAGTGTTCATTTTAAAATGCTCAGTCACTACATCAAATTGCTGATCCTCAGCAACTGCCGTAGCAGACTCCATTCGACTACCCAATTCTGCGCGGCGGTGCAAGGCTTTTATCCTAGCAATTAAAGTAATTGGGCTAAACGGTTTGACAACATAATCATCAGCTCCCATCTCCAGTCCTAATACCTGATCACTTTCTGAATCACGGGCAGTTAGGATAATGATTGGAACCGTAGTTGAAATTGCACGAATCTCAGCATTAACTTCCATCCCGTCCTTGCCGGGTAAATTCAAATCTAATGTAATCATGTCCCAACCATTTGGATCTTCTTTAAATTTTTCTAAAGCTTCAATTCCATCATATGCATAGACAACATTCCATTTTTCTTTTTGAAAAAACATTGACATCATCTCAGCTACCGACTTATTATCTTCAACCATTAATAATTTCATCTTTCCACATCCCTCAAAACTTTTTACAGCTACAACCCTGATTTATTTCATCATACCCCTAAAAACCGATCTTTTTGTGAAATTTTTGTAAAAGGGCTTTAATTATATTTAGATTATTGTAACGCAACTACTTTCAACTTGTAAAAAAAGAGCCCTGCAAAATCAATGATTTCACAGAACTCTCATCTAGTAATGGAGATGGCGGGGCTCGAACCCGCGTCCAAGCATATTGCCATTCGAATTTCTACGTCCATAGTCATGCTATTTAAAATTCGCTATTGACTACGCCGCACAACCAGGCTAGCATCAATAGCTAACCTATTTTCCTCTTTCAGTTGCCTCAGGTGGCAACAACTGACGCAAGTCCACTTATTTAAGACCCGGCTCTAATACATGGACGATACTAGACGGATCTACGCTGCTGCGCTTAGGCAGCTAAAGCGTAAGAATTGTTATTATTTTTTGCAGTTATATTTAACTGAGCGTCTTTTCGTCACGCAACTACGAGACGCAATTCGAACTCAACCTATACCTGTCGAATCCAAAACATCCCCATAGCTGTATTTTACCATAAATCACCTGAATTGTAAGCAAAAAGCTTAGTAGACGATTACCGGTTCTCCTTGAGATAAGTTATTATAAATATTAGCCATCTTATCGCTGGGCGTATTAGCACAACCACCGGAACCATTATTCAAATAAGCTGTTTTATCCCAATTAGTTCGCCAACTAGCATCATGAAAACCGCAACCACTACTAGTAAATTGCGCCCAATAATTAACCTTAACACTGTAATTAGCATTCCCCGCTTCGCTACCCTTTAAAACCGAAGGCGACTGTTTATACATAATATACCAGACTCCCTTAGGTGTATCTTCACCCGTGCTGTGTTTTCCAGTAACTATATTGCTAGTTGCAACTTGCTGACCATCCTTATACAACCAAACCTGCTGCGCCGCAATTGACACTTCGGCATAGGTATTGCCAATACCGTCATTTGTCAAATTATCATAGCCTAATCCATAGGTCAAATAACCCTTGCCATAAATATCCGCTTTAGCATTCAAACTGTTGTTATTAGTCAACCAAGCTTTTTCGATATGGTCGGTAGCTTGGTTGGTATTCAATGACCAGCCATAAGTACCACCGCTTGGCACCTGAACAGTTTTTCCATCATTAGTCTTAAAATTAATTTGTTTGCCTAAAGTTGCTTGCTTCTGATTTATTTGGTTAATTTTATCATTCAGGTTAGTTTCCACAAAATAGTACTTACCATTTTGATAAACCGCTTTTTTTAGTAAATCCTTAGTTGATAAGTTATATTTCGTTTGCTGAACTTGATAAGTGACCATTCGTGGCTTTAATTCAAGCAGTTTTTGCTTTTCCTTTTGAACTTGTGAACTACTTGCTTTTAAAGGTTGAAGATACTTGACAGCTAACTTGACTTTCGGTAAATACTGCTGTTTTTCATACTGCTTGAGCAACTGAGCAACATCATACTGATTACCATTTTTGGGAGCTGTTATGCTAACTTTTCCATAACTAAATATCGCCTGGGCATCAACGGGAGCTTGGCGTTTCTGATTAAGTTGGCTTAAATGGGTTTTAAGTTCAGCCTGAACTGATTTAGTCTGTTGATCTCCGTTCGCGGTCGGCTCTAACAAAAATTGCCGATCTTTAGCTGAAGGTAAAAAAGTTCGTTGTTTTTTTTCCAATTGCTTGATCTTGGCTAGATCCTGACTGGAAAAACCTGAACTTGAACGTTGATGATGCTCAAGAACTTCTCCTTTCAAATAAACTGTTTGAGAAACATGATAATTTTTAAGCTTATTCAGTGCCTGAGCAGCTGTTAACCCACCAACATTTAATCCATTAATTGAAACCTGTCGATTAAAATGCGTTAACCGAAAATAACTGTAGCCACCGAAAAAAGCTACAATGACTACAACTGCTGCACTGATAATAAATTTTCGCTTGATAAAACTCACCTCATTGAAAAATTCTTGCAACTATTCCGTTTTAGGATAACACATTTCATAAAAAAGTTTAACTGCAAAAAGAAAATAAACTCTTAATAATTTTTAAAAAATCAATTATGCTCGAATTACCATAACAGAGCAGGGAGCATTTTGAGCTAAATAGCTGGCCTGCGAGCCAATAAAAATCTTTTTGGCACTGCTAACGGGTTTAGTCTTTGAACCACATAACAAGACATCCGGCTTAAACACTGGAATCACTTCGTTAATAATTGCGGCGGCCGGTTTTCCCTCACGTACAAATGATTGAACATCATAAATTCCGTTTTCTTTAGCTTCTTTAACATAGCGGTCCAAATCATCGGCTAATCTTCCCCGTAATTGATTCCGTTTTTCTGGACTAAGGGTTTCAAAAACATTCAAATCTTCTAATTCTAAAACCGATACGATTCCTAAAGCAGCTAAGTTAGGTTTAGCCAAGGAAAGTGCATATTGAAAAGCAGCCAGCGAAGATCTCGAATCATCCTCATCGACTGCTATCAAGATTCTTTCAAACGGCTTTACGATTGTCTTAAAATTTAAATCAACATCTTTTTTGTTCAATTATGCTCAACTCCAATCGAAAATTAATTACCAATTGGCCGGCTGCCACAATCGTCCGTCCAATTCACCTTGAGCTTGTTCCAAACGCCGCTGCTGCTGTTTTACCATTTCAGCCAGAGCAGCATAAAAAGCTCGATCTTGGTATGCCGTCGCCGTTTTGCTCAATGTTGCTAATTGATCCAATAACCATTTTTCATCTTCCATGAGCCTCATCATCTTCCTTAACCGGATGCAAAACAGCCTGCAGATCAGCCAGATCAGCTGTCCGCGCCAGTAATTGTTGCTCAATCAATTCCAATTGCTGTTGCTGTTGACCCGTTGCTTGCAATTTCTTTTCTTTAAGTTTTGCCAAAAACCAATCTTCACGTTGGGCAAAAGTTGCTGGCTGCGGCAATTCTAGAAATTGTTGGTAGGCAACCAGCAAATGTTGCCGTTGTTCCTGTGTTTGATATCCAAAACGATCAATTACAAATAACGGCAGCAAACGCATTTGAAAATGTTTGGCCATAGCTGCCAGGGGGCTTAAAAGTGCAGATAGTGAAAAACCAACTGAACCACCAAGTTGAAAATCTCTAGCGGCCTTGCCTAAATTAACCACAATTCCCAACTCTTTACCTGCTAATTTGGCTTGTAAGGTTTCCGTTAAAACTTGATCTTGCCACCTTTTTAAAATATTTGGTATATTATACCAGTAAAGTGGAAATTGTAAAACAATTCGCGAACTTTTTTGTAAAAGCAACTGCTCTTGCTGTTGATCAAAATGATTTTTAACATCAGCTAATTCATGCCAATTTATTTCCCGCAAATCCTGCACTGCTGCTTTTAAAAATTGTTGTGTTGCCGAAGCAGCTGGAGTCGGATGACCAACAATGATCAGTGTTTGCATGAACCTGTCGCCTCCATCTTGTCCATTGTCTGATTCAATAACCGATCAACAAAAATATTTCCCTGATCTTTTGCATGCCCTTTCGTCCATTGCAAATGCAGCTGCGGAAATTCTGGTAAAATTAAAGCCAACTGCTGCCAAAGTTCTTGGTTGGCAACTGGCTGATTACTAGCTGTTTTCCAATTACGTCGTTGCCAATTTTTTAACCAGCCTAACTGTAAGGCATGTAAAACGTACTGCGAATCTAACACTGCTTGAATTGGTTTTTGATTTAATTTTTGTTGTTGCAAATACTGTAATGCTCGCAATAAAGCCATAATTTCCATTCGATTATTAGTTGCACCAAATTCCCCAGCTGAAGCTGACTGCTGCCGACCAGCGAATTTGATCAAAAAAGCCCACGCTGCCGGATCAGTTTGTTTGACATGCTGACCACGACGATTGCCATGATTACGTGAACCACCATCAGTCCAAATCCAAATAGAGTTGCTGGTAACAGAATAAGCCGGTTGAGCCGCAACTGTTTTTTTAGTAGTCTTTTTGCTCAAAACTGGCTGTTGCAGCCAGTTTTGAGCCGCTTTCAATTCATTGAATCCCTTATATCGTGCTTGGGGATATCCTTTTACTTGATGTAAGCAATCATTCCAATTTTGATAAATTCCTGTTTGGCGGCCACGAGCAACCACATAGTAACGATATGCGATAGCAATTCTCCTCCATTCGCTTAATGTATCTCAATTTTAACCAATTTAACTACATTCAGCAAATTACAAATAAAAATAAACCGAGAAAAACATCAAAATCGTACCTGCCAAAACAATCAAATGCCAGTATACATGAGAATATTTCAAATTACGAAAGCTGTAAATTACAGCTCCAAAAGTAAAACATAACCCTCCGCCTAAAAGCAGTAAAAAACCATTCATTCCTAATGAAGCCCACAATTGACGGAAACCCAATAAACAGAGCCAACCTAAAATGACATAAATTGTAGTTTCAATCCATTGAAGTTTTGCTGGTAAAAACTGATGCAAAATGATTCCCAGTAAACAAAGCCCCCAAATTGCAAGCAGCAATTTAAAACCAAAACTGCGTCCCATACCCAACAAACAAAATGGCGTGTAGGTTCCAGCAATCAAAATAAAAATATTCGTATGATCAATCAGTTGCAATACACGACGAGCTTTAGTGAAATACAACGAGTGAAAAAGTGTCGAAGCTAAGTAAAGCGTTACTAATGAAATACCATAAATAATCATCGCTGCTAATTCAACTTGATCATGTGAATGAATTCCTTTAATAATCAATAAAACTAAAGCTGCAACACTTAAAAGCACTCCAAATCCATGCGTAATACTGCTCCAAATTTCATTAATAATCTGCTGTCGTTTGTTCATCAATTGCAACTACCCCTTTTCACTTTTAATTGTTATTAAATACACTATAACATAGTTTTGATGTCTAGATGATGTATTTATCAAATTTATAACTTCTTAATAGTTTTTATCTCAGCATTATTTTTATGCTATACTTTTATAGTAGAAATAACTTTAATCTATCAAGGTGAGGTCTTGCTTTTTGAAAAATACTACTCTCGAATCTCAATTACAAACATTAGGTAACAGCCGGCTGCCTCTTTGGAATGAATTCCCTGATTTTGAACTTTATATGGATCAACTGGTTAGCTTGGGCAATCGTTATTTAAAAAACCTGCAGGAATCTGAAATTACAGCCTCAATGGTTAATAGCTACGTCAAAAAGGGCTTAATGCACCGTCCGGATAAGAAAAAATATGATACGACCAATGTTGCTGAGCTAGTCGTTATCAGTTTGCTTAAATCAATTTATTCTTTAGAAACGATAAAGAAATGTCTGCAAGCTGTTACTAAGGACACGCAGACTGAACAATCCTATAACTATTTTGCACAATTATTTAACAAAACTTTAGCAGAAATCAGTAACAATTCTTTTTCGTTTGATTTTAATTATCAAGACGATTTGATTACCTCAACTGAAAAATTTGCTGTTCATGCCGTTATTTATAAAATTATTGGTGAAAAAGCTATTAATTTGAAAGCACCAAACTGATCAAACTGTTTATTCATTGGATCTGGATTAAACTAAAATTCATTTCGAGACGAATTTGAATTGTTTTTTAATTTTAAGTTGACAATTACTTCGCTTTTTAGTATTATTTAATAGTCGGTTGTTTAATTAAAGCAATTAAACATTGGGCATTCGCCAAATTGGTAAGGCAGCGGACTCTGAATCCGCAATGTACTGGTTCGAGCCCAGTATGCCCAATATAAAACTTTTAGATGCTGTTGTAAGACGTGAAAAACGTTGTTACAACAGTCTTTTTTTATCTTCATTCCATTTAGGTTCCATTTTAGGACTCAATAGGATTGAGACTTGCATTGAGACCCAGAAAAATAAGCCAACTTACGGATCAACTTATTCAAAAAACTACGCTGTATGTATTCCAAATAATATTTCACATTATGCCATAAACGAAAAATTCAACTAACAAAAAAGAAGACTAACTAAAGTCCTCTTCTTTGTTCGCTGGTCTTTGTTGCTATAGGCGTGAAAATTGTGGGCTTTCACGTAGCTATTGTATCATATAGTAGCCTTATTTCCAATAATAAACTGATAAATTTTACAATAATATATATTTCAATTTTAATAATCACCTATTTTGGCAACATCTCTAACTCTCAAACTAGATTGGTTAGTTATCTTACAACCTTTACCATGTGTATGCAATATCATACTTTCTAAAAATTGCTATGAAAGTTGGGTTTGGTATTTTATGTTTAATGTGAGTACATATTTGATTTGTAAACAAAAAGACAAGTTCTACCTGCTAATGAACAGACAGAACTTATCTACACATGGAAACTTAGGGGTAAATAAATTGTTAGCTTTGACGATTAAACAGTATCATATAGTATACTTATTTTCAATATAAAATGAATAAGATTCATGATTAAACACTTTCATGTTCAATTAATACATCATTTAATTTTTTATCCACAATAAAATAAGCCTCACTCAACTAAGAGCGAGGATATTTGAAAGCGTTCGGAGGATTTATTAGTTACCATCCTTTATCATTATAGAAATGATATTTATGTTTTGTCAAAGGTTTTGCACAATGTACTTTGCATATCTAACGCATGAATAGTAAATGCCATTAAAAATGTTGTTACAGCAGTACTTTTATGCCTTCATTCCATTTAAGTTTCAGTAAGTCAAGTTCCTCAGCCTTGAAAGGATTACTGATTTATTCAAATTATTAAGTGCCTCAACTGACATTTTTATTGATGTTGCTATTTATAGAAATGATATAAAAAAATTAAAGACTCACTAGTATCACTTTTCAACTAAAAATATTTGTTTTTATAAAAAAGCAATTTCACTTTTACACAAACATTTGAGTACTCCCGAAATCCCAATATTTGTTTACTAGTTTAATATAATAAAAAAGAGGACTTAATTTTAACTAGCCCTCTTCCGCTGTTTTTATCATAAAGGTGTGGGGGAAACTATAATGGTTTCCGACGACATTATAGTATCACATAATACACTATTTTTCAATAAATATTAAAAGTATATCTAATCTAATTTTTTGAGTATTCGTTTAGTGCACTGTGATTAATATACTAGGATTACGGATTGGTTTAAGAAAATTGTATCTTTTCCCACCAAAAAGAGGTAGCACTAAACTACCTCTTCGCTAGATGTTTTAATCGTAAAAGGCAATGGAAAAACAATATCTTTTACAACTTAATTGTATCACAAATTACACTATTTTCAATGTAATTTGTTAATTTTTTCTTTTTTTATATTATTTTGCTTGATTATTCTACTTTTTGATAATATCTCTGCTTTTCTCTTCATTAACAAACATACAGTTACAATTACAAATTTGATTTATTGCATATTATCAAAATAGATCAGTTTAATCAGCTATGTAAAATCATCAATAAAGCTATTCACATTCAGCTAACATAAAAAAAGCCTACCGATAAAAAACTCGGTAGACTTTATCTATGCTTTGAAAGGCAGAAGAATTATATGATGACTTTTACAGCTATATTGTATCATATAATAGACTGATTTCAACATAAATTAAAAAGAAACTTAAAAATACACTTAGCAGGAAATGCCTTTCGATTTTCAACAAAACTTTTACGCATACTTCAATTAACGCTTGAGCAAGTATCTTAAAACAAATCGAAACTAGTGTTCAATATGTAATTGAAAATTATAGCAGTTATTTTCTTTATTAACCAATATTGCTAACAATTTTTCTCCTAATTGTTCACAATTTAATCCCCTTTATTATCGATTCAATTGTCAATCAACGGAATGATTCACAAAAATTGCATAATAAACGCATATATTTTTCGGGGATATTATGATAATATTAGTTAGGGCAAAACGAATCAAATAGTAGCATAAAGAGGAGATAGCTTATGGCAAAAAAATATTCCTGCAAACATTTAAGAACAAAACATACATACCAACTTTATAAAAAAAGACCGGCTAATCCTAAACGAAGAAAAGACCTCTTAGTTGAAAAATCAAAAAGAAGAAGATTATTACTAGTTCTGATGCTAGCAGCCACCTCAATAATCTATTTTTTATGGTTTTTTATCAAAAGAAATGCTATCAATAAAAAAAATCATTTTCCACAAAAAAAGTTTCTAATTTAATAAACAAATTTTCTAAAAAAGTTAGTATTCAAAAAACAACTAATTCAAATGAAAATATTGAAATTTTAAAAAGTTTCTTATAAAACGGATTTAAGATTGTTTCCGTTTTATATAATGGAGAAAGAATCGACAAAACAATTGATGAGAATCAAGCTGCACAAAACGTTATTCACAACGATTTATCAATCGGTTATCTAAAAAATAATTTAGTCGTGGAAAAATCGTCAATCAGCTCGACTGATAGCAAAAACCTCCCCAAGCAACGTATTCGATTTCATTTTTTCTACTCATATTAAGGAAAACAACCATTTGAAAAGTAAAAGAGGCTGTCGAAAATTTAAAACGCTTTTCGATAGCCTCTCTCATTTGAAGTTTACAAGCCTAGTTATTTACTTCAAACCTAGCTCAGTTTCTACTAGTTTGAGCATAAAATTTTAAATGACTTTTAAGATATCGTAATAACTCCGTTTCATTGTGAAACTCATGTGGACTCTTTTGACCATGAAGTCTTAAAGAAATCTTATTGATTTTGATTCTTCCTGTCCAAGTATAGGTATGCTCAACAATGAAACGATTATTAAGATGTCCCTTGCCAAATTTCAGCACGTAGACCTTTTCGGGAACGATTAACGGGTTGACGTGCTCTTTTTTATAATTAATCTTATTTGCCTGTAAAAAGTTTTTTGTTTTCCGCAGCATGTCATGTCCCTCCTTAATCTTCATCATCTCATGCTATAATCAAATATCTATTATCAACATTATAGACACTCTGCCTTGATCTAGCAATCCTTTTAAGCTGAAAAACAAAAAAAGTCCATCAGCACGATGGACAATTTCACAGCTATCATCACCCGTACGGGAATCGAACCCGTAACTCCGCCTTGAGAGGGCGACGTCTTAACCAATTTGACCAACGGGCAAAATACTCTTTTAATTATACAGCAAAACAGATTCTTGTCAATTGTTTTTTGATTTTTACTTCATCAACAATAGTCCTTAAATAAAAATAGCTGCATAAAATTATCCATCGTGCCGCATCTTACCACAATCGTTTTAATTAGCCTCATGTCAATTTTCAAATTTTCCATTCAATTCTGAAATTGCTTGAAAATCATGATTATAATATTGAACTTTTATTATTTCATTATTAACACTAATTATCGCAAAAGTTCCTCCTAAGCGGGCATATTCCCCCCGCGGTAAGCTGATACTTCCTGGATTCAAAAACAAGCAATGCTCATTCATTTCAAACCCTAACCGATGAGTATGACCAAAAAAGCAAAAATCAGCTCGTTGTTGCTGCGATGCTAATTTTAAATTTTCCATACTAAAATTAACTTGGTAAAGGTGTCCGTGTGTCAGCCAAATGCGCTTTTTTTCAAATGTAATCAGCTGATCATTTTTAAACGCTGGATCATAGTCACAATTTCCAGCGACAACATGATATGTTTTAAATAGTTCATCATTGGCTGGTAATTCTGAATCACCACAATGAATAAACAAATCAATATCCGATTGATAGTGTTCCAGCAATCGCACCAAAATATCACGGTCACCATGACTATCACTAACTACCAACATTTTGAAATTAGTGTTCACCCGCTTGCCACCACCCATCAAATTTTTGGTTCAATGCTTGAATTGCTTTACCGCGATGACTCACTTGATTTTTTTCTGCTGAAGTCAATTCAGCAAAAGTCTTGCCTAATTCCGGCAAATAAAACAACGGATCATAGCCAAAACCATCCTTTCCACGTGGTCCAGTCAAAATAGTGCCCTTAACTTCGCTACTGACTGTCAACGGTTGACGCTTAGGTCGTGTTACAACTAACGAGGTATGAAAAACAGCATCACGTTGTGAAATTCCTGCTAACTCACGCAATAATTTCGCATTATTAGCTGCATCATCATGATCGCCTGCATATCGTGCTGAATGAATCCCTGGTCTGCCATCCAAAGCCGCAACCATTAAACCGGAATCGTCGGCCAGTGTCACTGTTCCCAGCAAATCAGTCAGTGTTTGGGCTTTAATCATTGCGTTCTCGGTAAATGAAGCCCCATTTTCAACAATTGGCGGTACCTCATCTAAGTCATTCAAGGTCAAAACCTCAAAAGCACGCGGTTCAAAAAAAGCGCGGAATTCTCGTGCTTTACCTTTATTCTGAGTTGCAATTAAAATTCTCTTCAATATTTTTCTCCTGTCGGATATATTCTATCTAAATTATACGCAAATCAAGTACAAAATTTCAAGCGATTAAAAACTTTAGCGATTCTTTTACCCGTCTTTAACAACTTCAAGGTATAATAGTTTTATAGACCATATTAGAGGAGAGTCGTCATGGACGAAAACAAATACCAAGAACTGGTGGAGAATAAGGAATTAGCTACCTTATTAGGCTACGAAGCCTTACGTGATATGTTGCTGCCGGATTTATTAGGAAGTAATTCAAATATCTTGTATTGGGCAGGCAAACGCTTAGCCCGTAAATTCAATCTTGCTAAAGATGAAGATCTGCCGCTTTTTTTTACCGCCAGTAACTGGGGTAAATTAGAACGAATTAAAGCTAAACGGCAACAACAGTTATTCAAGTTATCCGGTCCAATCGTAGCCTTACGTTTGAAACAAAAAACCCCCGAGTTTCAACTTGAAGCTGGTTTCTTAGCTGAAACAATTCAAAATCAAGTTGGTTTTTTGACCGAAGCGATTATTCAGAGTCAAGATGTGCGTCATGGTAGTGTCAGCATCTTAGCCCAACTGGATTTGTCTGATCCAATTGATCCAGCAATGATGCCAACCGTCAAACCTTTACAATTAAATTCAAAATCAAATTCTGAACAATAGCTATGTTGAAAAAACGGCGAAAGCAATCGATTGAATGTTTTCGCCGTTTTTTAAGTTCTGGTGTCTTAAAATTTCTATATATATTGTTCTAATTTACTTTTAATTTGTTCTTTTGGATGATAGCCGACTAATGTATCAACTACCTGACCATCTTTTTTGATTAACAGAGTCGGAATACTCATAATTCCAAATTCACTGGCCACTTGTTTATTCTGATCAACATCAACTTTGCCAAATGAAACCTTATCATTCATTTCTTCATCAAGTTCTTCAACAACTGGACTTTGCATCCGGCATGGACCACACCAAGTTGCCCAAAAATCTGTTAAAGTCACGCCTGTTTTAGTTGCTTCTTCAAAAGTTGTATCAGTTAATTCTTTTACCATTTTTGTATTCCTCCTGCTTATTCTTTGTAAATAAATCATATCAGATATTTTTTTAAACTCAATAAATTTGCTTAGCATTATTTCAGTTCAACAATCGTTGCTCCACTGCCACCAGCATTTGGTGGAGCGGCTTTAAAGCTTTTTACTCGTCGATTTTGCTGTAGATACTTAGTTATCCCTGAACGTAAAGCACCGGTGCCTTTTCCATGGACGATCGTCACTGACTCATATCCGGCCAACAAAGCAGCATCCAAATAGCGATCAACTTTTGTCATTGCAGCTTCATAGCGTTCTCCACGCAAATCCAATGTTGGAGAAACATGAACTTGGCTGGCCGATTTAAATGACGAGCGGGCTTTCCCTGTTTGCGTAGGTAGCTTAACCTTTTCCAGATTAGCTTCATCAATCCGCATTTTTAAACTGCCAAGCTGAACTTCCCATTGATGCTTTCCGGTTTTTTCTAACAAAACCCCAGCTTGCTCATAAGGTTTGACCATTACATCATCCCCCACTTGCAATTGCTGCGCCAATTTAGCTCGCCTTAAGATTCGATTGTGCGGTAAAGTAACTGGCTGATGCAACTGATCAAGTTTCGTTTTAGCTGAAATTAATTGGTCTTCTTTAACCCCTTGGCCAGCCGTTAACCGCAGCTGCCGCAACTGACTGATAATTTTATCAGCTTTTTCAGTAGCCTGATCGACTAATTCGTTAGCTTTAGTTTTGGCTTGCTGCAGCATTTGTTCCCGCTGCTGATTAAATTGATCAAAATTTTGGCTCAACTCCTGGTGTAGTTTAGCAGCTTCATCTAAATGCTGTTGAAGCTGTATCTTTTCTTCCTCGGCTTGCTGTCTTTTTTGTACTAAATCTTGAATCATTTGATTAAGATCTTGATCTTGTTGCGTTGTTAAGCTGCGTGCAGCCGCCACAATTTTGAGCGGTAGACCCAACCGTTGTGAAATCTCAAAAGCATTACTTTGACCAGGAACTCCCACCAGCAAACGGTAAGTTGGTTCCAAAGTCTGACTATTAAATTCCATGCTGGCATTGATAGTTGCTGGCCGTTCAAAAGCATAAGCCTTCAATTCAGGATAATGTGTCGTAGCAACAACTTCTGCCCCCGAGGCAGCTAAAGCATCCAAGATGGCAATTGCTAATGCCGCACCTTCTTGCGGATCTGTTCCAGCTCCCAACTCATCCAATAAAACCAAAGACTGATGATTGCTATCCTTTAAAATACTGACAATATTTGTCATGTGTGAAGAAAAAGTACTCAAACTTTGTTCAATGGATTGCTCGTCACCAATATCTGCAAAAATTTCTGCAAAAATTCCTAAGCGACTGCCTTCATATGCTGGAATAAACAATCCCGACTGCCCCATTAATTGAATCAGTCCTAAAGTTTTCAACGTGATCGTTTTCCCGCCCGTATTCGGACCTGTAATTACGATCGTTTGATAATCCTGACCGAGCATAATATCATTGCGAACAGCCTGTTGCTGATCTAGCAATGGATGCCAAGCTTGCCGTAAATAAAGTTGATTTTTCTGAGAAATTCTTGGTTCTGTTGCCCTAAGTTGTTGAGCATAGCGCGCCTTTGCACTTGCAAAATCAAATTCTCCCAGTAAACGATAATTCTCAGCTATTTCAGTAATATATGGTGCCAATGCTGCTGAAAGTTCCCGCAAAATTCGTTGAATTTCTTCGCGTTCATTTGCTTGGTGTTCTCTCAGACGATTATTTAATTCAACCACTACTGCCGGTTCAATGAACAAGGTTTGTCCTGAAGCACTCTGATCGTGAACAACTCCACCGAAACGAGTTCGATATTCTTGTTTGACTGGAATAACATAGCGCTCATCGCGAATCGTAATTACCGGCTCACTTAAATATTTAGCATTTTTGCCGCGAATTAATGAATTCAACTGACTGCGCAAATGCAATTCTGTTTGCCGAATTGAACGACGAATTGCTGCTAATTTAGTTGAGGCATCATCAGTTACATGACCATCACTTTCAAGTGAACGCAATAACGTTTTAGTCAATTGTGGCAAAGTTTCTAACTGCTGTGCCAATTGATCAAGTGACTGCAGCTCCACTTCTTCCTCCGTTAATTGAGCAAAAAAGCGCTGAATCCTTCCGGCCGCACGTAAAACTTTGGTAATTGCCGCTAGTTCTTTTCCATTGAGCACCGCTCCAATTTTCAAACGTTTTAATTGCGGACGAATATCACTTAATTTAGGTAATGGAAAATCAGTCTTTAACCGCCAAATATCCAAAGCATCCTTGGTCCGTGCCAAAGCTGTTCGAATTACAGTTTCATCTGCTGAAGGAGCTAGCTGGTCAAGCAACTGCCGTCCTCTAGGTGTCACCAAATACACGGAAATCTGCTGCTTAATTTTATCATATTCTAATGTCTGCAGCACTTTTTGATTCACTGAACTTCCCCCTAATTTCTATCTTATACTAATTAAAAAAACTGCTGGTCAGCTCCGGCAGCCGTTGCAAAATCAATTGAGCAACCGATGAATTATTAATTGCTTGATGCAAGGAAACGTTTGGCCAAGCTGTTAGTAACTTCAGTCCAATAAAAATCAATACAATAGTAAAAATAACTGCCAATATTCCGCCTGAGATGGCATTCAATCCATGAATTATCGGCAATTTAGTCACTCGTGTAAAAATTGAAAAAATTCGAAACAGCCGACTGACGATCATACCGCCAATCAACAAAATCAAAACATATGCCAACCAATATCCCAATTGGTTTGTTAACGGAAAATCAGTTTTAGTGAAAATACTTGTTAAAAATGGCTGAAGTAATTTTCCCAATACCGGTGCCAACCAGCTTGCTAACCAAATCAGCACAGCTCCGGACAACAGATCTAATATCATCTGAATCAATCCGCGAGCAGCTCCTCTAAAATAAGCGATTACCAAAATAGCTGCAATTAAAATCGAAATCAGCATTGACTCACCTACTCTGTTTTGTTCGAATGTTCATTTTCCTGCTTGGTTTCTTTTAATTCTGCTGCTTTATATAATTGATCAGAAACTGCGTTGACTGCCAACAAAATGGCTGCCCTTTCATCACTGATCGTTGGCAGCATTTCTTTAATTTCATCTAGTTGCTGATTAACCAACTTAACAACTGCCTTCATATGCTCCGGAGTACTGTCACCGACAATCACGTAATTTTTACCGTTGATGCGGGCCTTAAAGCGTTTCTTCCCTTCCGCCATTAAGATCTCTCTCCTTTCATATTAACCAATTTTAGCATAATCTGCTATTATTTGAGTCAAAGTATCATAAATTTTAATAAAAAAGCTGGGAATCATCCCAGCTTTAATCAAAATTGTCGAATCATTTATTGCAATTTTTCATCATTTAGGAAAGTATCAAGTACACCTTCGACCATATCCCATTCATCATCATTTTCAATATCATGTAGTTGAGCCTCATTGGCTGAGCCTTCATCAGGGTCATATGAAAATGCCAGAACATCTACTTGTTCTTCTGGTTGCGAGTCAGCCGGTATCAATAAAATATAGGATTTTCCATAGTCATCCGACTCAAAAGTAAATAAGATTTGGTAAAGTGTTTCGTTGCCTTGATCATCAACCAAAGTAATTAAATCATCTGTTTCTTTCATAAATAGTCCTCACTTTTTTATTGTAGCAGACGTCCATGACGATCCAAATAACTCTGTAGGATCAATCCAGCGGCTACTTTATCAATCACTTTTTTGCGTTTTCGGCGTGAAGTATCTGCCTGTTCAACCAGCATTCGTTCAGCTTCCACAGTTGTCAATCGCTCATCTTGATAATCAATCGGTAAATGAAACTGCTTTTCCAACAGCTCGCCATAATTCTTAGCTGCTGCCACCCGTGGACCTGAAGTGTTATTCATATTTTTAGGCAATCCCAATACAAAGCCGCCAACTTGGTACCGTTCTACCAGTTCAGCCACTCGATCTA
This sequence comes from Liquorilactobacillus ghanensis DSM 18630, assembly GCF_001435235.1. Classification (GTDB taxonomy): domain Bacteria; phylum Bacillota; class Bacilli; order Lactobacillales; family Lactobacillaceae; genus Liquorilactobacillus; species Liquorilactobacillus ghanensis. The sequence continues at coordinate 99,616 of NZ_AZGB01000015.1, forward strand.
TTCCAAATTGGCCTGCATCCTCATTGATCGGAATAATTTCAACTCCTTGAGCAGTCCAACCCAGCAAATCACTCACAGCGATTCCAACCGTTTTAGAACCGACATCTAGCCCCATCAATCGGTTCACTTGTTTTCCTCCTTATTCAAATAGTACCGCACTAATTCTTCCACAATCTCATCACGTTCGTGTTTCCGAATCAAGTTCCGGGCATCATTTAATCTTGGAATATAAGCCGGGTCGCCTGAAAGCAAGTAGCCAACTATTTGATTAATGGGATTATATCCTTTTTCTTCCAATGCATGGTAGACCGTTTCCAGCGTATCACGAATATCTTTTCGATCACCATCTTCAAAAGAAAAATACATTGTCTTATCTAACGAACTCATCGCAAGCACCTCCGCTTTGCATCACAACTCCTATGGTTCATTCTACTAGAGAAAAAAGAACGTCACAATCAAAAAACATGCTTGTAACCTATCCGTAACAGAATTGTTAAAACAATTACACCAAAATTCCGCTATTTTCACTCTGATAGTAAAATACGCAATTTCATTCAAGTTAATAATACTTATCGGATTCAATTAATTAATTTTTAATCATTAATTAATAAAATACGGATCAGCTTTGAAAATTCTTGACCCGTATTGATAATTTTAAATTTTAACGTTCTGCCAGCCATTGTTTAGCTGCTGCTAAAGCAGCTTGAATACCAGCTGGATTTTTGCCACCAGCTTGTGCTAAATCAGGTCGACCGCCGCCACCGCCACCAACTAATGGAGCGATTGTCTTAATTAAATCGCCAGCCTTAATACCAGCCTTAATGCCAGCTGGTGAAACTGCCGCAATCAAATTAACTTTATTTTCAGCCGGTTTAGCTGCCAAAACTAAAACATCTGATGAATTTTGGACTTTCCATTGGTCAGCTAATGCTCGCAACTGCTGCATTCCGGCAACCTCGACTTGAGCTGCTACCAGCGTATGCTGGTTAACAGTTACCGGCTGATGAAAGATATCAGCAGTTTGTTGTTGTGCTAATTTTCCTTCTAATGCTGCCGCTTTTTGTTTCAAATCACGAATTTCATCAGTCATTTGAGCTATTCGATGTGGCAATTCTTTCAACTGTGTCAATTTTAATTGTTGAGCTGTCTGCTGCAGCAACTGATTATGCTGATCCAAATACTCAAACGCTTCTTTGGAGGTTACTGCTTCAATCCGCCGAACGCCGGCACCAACTCCTGACTCAGAGGTAATCTTAAATAAACCTAGTTCACTGGTATTGTCAACATGATTGCCACCGCAAAATTCTGTCGAATAATCGCCAACTTTAACCACGCGAACAACTTTGCCATATTTTTCAGTAAACAGTGCAATTGCTCCCATTTTTTTGGCCGCTTCAATATCTGTAATCACCGTTTTAACCGGTAATGCCTGCCAAATTTTATCATTAACAATTTTTTCGACTTTTTTGAGATCATCAGCTGTAACTGAACCAAGATTCGTAAAATCAAATCGTAAATAATCTGGTTCAACTAATGATCCAGCTTGATGTGTATGGCTGCCCAATACATCTCGCAAAGCCTGATCCAGTAAATGAGTTGCTGTATGATTTTTGCGAACTTTATTATGAAAATCCTGATCAACCGCTAATTCATACGTAGTTGCAGTTGTTAATGGTGCTAATACTTCAACCGTATGCAAATTTTGACCATTAGGTGCATGTTGGACATCAATTACTTGAGCAACGACTTTACCTTGATCGTCTTTAATGACACCACGATCAGCTACTTGTCCACCCATTTCGGCATAAAATGGCGTTTGATCAAAAATTAATTCAGCCTTGCCGCTAGCTACTTGATCGACCTGCTTTTCACTTGCCACAATGTTTTTCAAAACAGCTGTTACCGTCAATTTTTCATAACCAACATACTTGCTGGGTGTTTTAATGTCTACCAACAAACTCTTTTGTACACCCATTGATTTAGCATTACTGCGTGCTGAACGGGCCCGTTCTTTTTGTTGCTTCATTTCTAAATCAAATCCGGTCTGATCAATTTCCAAGCCTTGGTCTGTCGCAATTTCCTTAGTCAATTCCAATGGGAAACCATAAGTGTCGTATAACTTGAAAACCGATTTGCCAGTTAATTGTTTGGCATCATCTTGTTTCGCTTTTTTAATATTTTCGTTCAATAACTGCAAGCCATCTTGCAAAGTTTCGTTGAAACGATCTTCTTCCATTCGCACAACTTTGGCAATATAATCCGCTTGTTCCAAGACTTCCGGATAATAAGATTCCATAATCTTGCCAACAACTGGAACTAGTTGATATAAGAAAGCATGGTCAATTCCCAGTTGTCGTCCATGCATTACTGCTCGCCGAATCAAACGACGAATAACATAGCCACGTCCTTCATTTGAAGGCAAAGCACCATCACCAATAGCAAACGTTACAGCTCGAATATGGTCAGCAATAACTTTAAAACTAACATCTGTCTCGGTTGAATCACCATAATGATGCTGTCCACTCTTCTTTTCAGTAGCCTTGATCAGAGGTAAGAACAAATCCGTTTCAAAATTAGTTTTAGCATGTTGGAAAACAGAAACGACCCGCTCTAAGCCCATGCCGGTATCAATGTTTTTATGCGGCAATGGTTCATACGTATCGTCTGGTTTATGATTAAATTCAGAAAAGACGATATTCCAAATTTCCAAATAGCGTTCATTTTCCCCACCAGGATAATTTTCTGGGTCATCATCTGCCAAATTATTAAATTCTTGACCACGATCATAAAAAATCTCTGAATCCGGTCCGCTTGGTCCTTGACCTATATCCCAAAAGTTGTCTTCAACTTCAACAATATGATCCAATGCTAAGCCGGCTTCTTCATGCCAAATTCGTTTTGCTTCAGTATCTTTGGGATAAACTGTAACATATAAGCGTTCCGGATCCATCCCAAACCATTTCGGGCTGGTTAGTAACTCCCAAGCCCAAGTAATTGCTTCTTCTTTAAAATAGTCGCCAACTGAAAAGTTCCCCAACATCTCAAACAAGGTATGGTGACGGGCTGTATGACCGACATTTTCAATATCATTAGTCCGAATACTTTTTTGTGAACTGGTAATTCGTGGATTCTTGGGAACAACACTCCCATCAAAAAACTTCTTCATGGTTGCTACACCGGAGTTGATCCATAATAGTGTTGGATCATCATGGGGAATCAATGAAGCGCTTGGCATTACTTCATGCCCTTTGCTTTTGAAAAAATCCAGATACATTTGCCGAATTTGACTACTGGTAAGTTCCTTCATTACTGATATCTCTCCTTTTTAAACATAAAAACACCGCTGCCAGCAAGGACGCAATCTGCGCGGTACCACCTTGTTTGCAACGATGTTTGTTTCGTTAACCTCTTTAAAATTGCCCGATAACGCAAAGCAGCGTTCATAATCAGGGAGCACTGCTAAACAGATCCTGCGCCTTTTTCACCAACCGGCTTCTCTAAAACAGTCTTTATCTAACAGCATATCCTGATATAATTAAGCTCTTTTGTTTTAATCCTCAGTTAGTATACCACACTATTTCTTGGATAACTATAATCTTTTTTAACTGTTTAAGGTTAATGGTGCCGCTTATGATCCAACTTGCGTTTGCGTTGTTCTTCTTGGACAATTGCTCGCTGAATTTTTTTACGATAACCAGGTTTACGCTTTTTCTGTTCTTTTTTTACTAAGCCACGCAATTTAGGATCCAACGATTCTCGCCGTTTCTGACGCCGAACACGACGATCACGCTGATAGGTATCTACTAATTCACCATCACGAAAAGCTTTAGGCTGAAAAGCAATTCCCATTTTTTCAAGTTCTGTAATTTGCGCATCATCAGCTGGTGAATACAGCGTGATTGCCGTTCCGCTTAAACCATTACGGCCCGTCCGGCCAACTCGATGGATAAAGAATTCAAGTTCTCGTGGGATTTCATCGTTAATAACTAGTGAAATTCCCTTTATATCAATTCCCCGAGCAGCTAAATCAGTAGCTACTACAAATTGATAATCCAAATTCTGAATTGCCCGCATGGTTTGCTTTCTTTCCCGTGGTGTTAAATCACCATGCAACTTAGCTACGCGCAAACCTTGACTGCGCAAAAAATCAGTTAACTCATCAACTCGTGCCTTAGTGTTAGCAAAAACCAAGGCTAAATACGGTTCACCAATCGTCAACAATTTATAAATCAATTCATTGCGACTTTTTCCTTTGGTTGAAACCAGCCAGTTAGCAATTGTCGGACTAATAACTGTTCCATTTGAAATTTTTACGATTTCCGGTGAACTAAGATACTTGCGTAAAAAAGGCTGTAATTTAGCTGGTATAGTTGCCGAAAAAACCATTAGCTGCAATTCTTCTGGCATTGCCGAAGCGATTGCATCAACATCTTTTAAGAAACCCATATCAAGCGTCATGTCAGCTTCATCAACAACAAAATGACGCACCCGGTGCAAATCAAGTGCATGTTCTTTAATCAGATCATGAACTCTCCCTGGAGTCCCGATCACCAGCTGCGGCTGATGATGCTCTAATTTTTCAATTTGCCGCTGCTTATCAGTTCCGCCAACATAATTGTGTACCTTTAAATCCGGCTGCAATTCCAATAATTGACGTGCAGCTTCATAAATTTGATAGGCTAATTCACGACTAGGTGTCGTTATTACTGCTTGAACTGCTTTTAATTTCGAATCCAGCACATTGACGATCGGTAACAAAAAAGCATGTGTTTTACCGCTACCGGTTTCAGCTTGCCCAACTACGTTTTTTCCCTTGATAATCAACGGGATCAACCGCTGCTGAACAGGTGTTGGTTGTTTAAAATCAATTTTTTTTAATGCCGTTTGAATAAACGGTTGGAAATTATACTGTGTAAAGCTTTCAGTCATTCTCTTCTCCTGTATAACCTGCTGCAATTGCATCAAGTTTCTTAATATAAGCGGGAATTTCGCTTTCATCAGCCATTACAGCCCCACTGGCTAAAGGATGACCACCACCATGATATTCCTTAGCCAATTCATTAATAATTGGCCCTTTAGAACGAATCCGCAAACGAAAACTATGATCTTTTTGTTGGACAATTATTGTCCAGCATTTAATTCCAATAATTTTCCCCGGTAATGGCACAATTGGTGCAGTTCCCGCATCTTTTAAAGCAAACTTTTCCATGGTTTCCCGCTTCAAAACAATATATGCCGCGTGATGATCGGTAATCTGCAAATTTTGATAAACATAGGCAGCTAACCGAGCAACCGGCAAAGAAATATTATCCATCTTTCGATTAACAGCCGCTTGATCAAAATCGTATTCCATTAGTTGCGCTGTTACCCGCATTGTATGCGGAGTAGTCGCATCGTACATAAAACGACCGGTATCACCGATAATTCCAGCATATAACATTCTAGCTGCTGCTGCCGTTAGCTGTAGTTCTTGAATCGCATTTACAAAATCCACAATCATCTCTGAACAGCTTGAAGCATTAGCGTTGACCCAGCATAAATCACCATACGGATCTTCATTCGGATGATGATCAATTTTAATCAAAAATTTTCCTTCATTGAAGTGTTTTCCATCGATTCGTGGTTGGTTAGCAGTGTCCGTCACAATTACCAATGCATTTTGGTAAAGCTTCGAATCAATTTCAACTGGCTGATTGATCCAGCTTAAACCATGAATATTTTCTCCGACTGCATAAATCTTTTTTTCAGGAAAAGCTGTCTGCAAAATTTCTGCCAAGCCACCTTGGGATCCATAAGCATCCGGATCCGGTCGTTGATGACGATGGATAATAATTGTTGAAAATTCTGCAATCTTTTTAAAAATTTCTTGTTCAATAGCCAATCTGATTGCTCCTTAAAATTCAAAAGTTTCTCCAGCCTTGACATCCAAGCCGGAATTTGCGGGTAATTGCTGTAAAAAGGCATGTACATCTTGCTTAATTTGCGGGAAAGTATTAAAATGCGTCGGCAATACCTGCTTAGCTTTCACGAACTCCGCTGCCAGCAGTGCATCTTGCGGTCCCATCGTAAAGTGACCACCAATTGGCAAACAAGCCAAATCAACACCATGTCCGTAATTAATTAATTTCATATCAGAGAACAAGCAAGTATCACCAGCCACGTAAACTACTTTATGATCTAAATGTAATTCAAATCCTGCAGCAGCTCCAAGTGGTAACGCACTTCCATCTGACTGTGGCAAAGCTGATGTATGCCATGCCGGCACCATTTTGAAACTACCAAAATCAGTCGCCACGCTTCCACCGTAATTGATACCGATCGTTTTTAATCCCTGCTGTTGCAAATAACTGGCCAACTCAACAATTGCAACTACCACAGCCTGACTTTGCTGTGCAATCTTAATTGTATCTCCAACATGATCAGCGTGAGCATGAGTCAATAAGATATAATCTGGATGACAATCCGCAACCGCTAAATCAGTTGTTGGATTACCAGTAATAAATGGATCCACTAAAATTTTTTTACCATTTTCTGTAATAAACTCTAATACTGCATGTCCGTGCCAAATTCCTTTCATTAATGCACCTACTCTCTAGATTACTTATATAGTCTAGTATACTGATGTTTGTAACTAATTACAAAAAGAAGTGTACTGAAAAAAAAGAAGCTGCGATTAAAGAGTCGCAGTTTCTGCTAATATTATTTATAAATCCAATGCCGATGATCCTTGGTTAATAATTCATCAGCTTGTTTAGGACCCATCGATCCACAAGGATATTCGGCTAATGGTTGCTGACTTTGATCCCAAGCCTGCCGAATTGCGTCAACAAATTTCCACGAATAAGCAACTTCTTCCCAGTGGGTAAAGTTTGTTGCATCCCCCATCAAGGCATCCAGTAGCAATTTTTCATATGCTTCCGGAATCTGTTCACCGTTTCGATTTTCTGGTGACAAATCCAATTGTTGTTCCTGCAACTGGTAACCCTGACCGATTTTTTTAACATTAAGTTGCAAACTAACTTTACCTTCAGGCTCAACCTCAATTGTCAAAATATTATCAGCCAAGTCCTGTTTAGCAAAGATATCCCCTGGGACTGTTTTAAAGACAACATCAATTCGCGTCGCTTTTTGTCGCAAACGTTTACCAGTACGAATGTAAATTGGAACACCGGCAAAGTTTTCACTAGCAACTAGTAACTTTCCTGCCACAAATGTTTCTGTTTGCGAATCAGGTGCAATCTGATCTTCTTGACGATATCCCTTTAAACCAGCTGCTGCTTGATACTGAGCTCGAACAAAATTTGTTGCAACTTCTTGCGGTTGATAAACTTTAAGTGACTTAAGAGCACAAATTTTTTCACGACGAATATCAGTTTCACTGTAAGTTGTCGGCATTTTCATTGTTAGTAAAGAAACGATCTGCAAAATATGATTTTGGACCATATCACGCAAAGCACCAGCCGTTTCATAGTAGCCAGCTCGCTCCTCTACTCCTAAAGACTCACTCAGTGTAATCTGTAAATTATCAATATAACGATTATTCCAAAGAGAATTAAAAATATTATTGCCAAATCTAATTGCTAAAATGTTTTGAACCATTTCTTTACCTAAATAATGATCAATTCGAAAAACATCGTCTTCACTAAAATATTTACTGATTGACTGATTCAACTCAGCTGCACTTGCGTAATCATGTCCAAAAGGTTTTTCAATAATTACCCGATTATAACCGTCAGCCGTCACAATTGCTTGTGATTTCAAATGCTGTGCGATCGTTCCGAAAAAGCGTGGTGACATTGCTAAGTAAAATAAGCGATTTCCACCAATTTGATATTTTTCATCTAAATTTTGCGCTAATTTCTTAAGTGTCACATAATGTTCTGTATCGTTTACGTTATGTGATTGATAGTAGAAATGTGCAGCAAATTTCTTTGCCACAGCTGCTTTAGCATCCGGCAATGACTCTTGGACAACCGCTTGAAAATGCTGGTCTGTCCATGGACGCCGCGCAGTACCTATTACGGCAAAATGTTCATTTATAATACCTTTTTGATAGAGGGCAAATAAAGCCGGATAGAGCTTCCGCTTAGCTAAATCCCCAGTTCCTCCAAAGATAATAAAGAGTGCTTGTTGTTTTGTACTCATCTTTAGCTGCACCACTTTCATTTATTCTCTTAATTGTTTGCTAATACTAACTCTAAGTTTACTTGTATCAGCAACAATTAACAAGTATCATGAATAAAATTATTAGCCGGTCAACACTAGATCAAATGAACTCCCTTATCAACATAAATCGTGTCGCCAACCACGCCCGATGCTAAATCACTAACTAAAAAGGCAGCTGTGTTACCGATTTCTTTAGTTGTAACTGACTTGCCGTCAACTGTCCGTTCCTCAGACATTCTCAATAATTCGCCATGGCCTTTAACACCAGTAACCGCCAAAGTTTTTACTGCTCCAGCTGAAATTGCATTTACCCGAACACCATATTTAGCCATATCACGTGCCAAATAACGTACATTAGCTTCCAAAGCCGCTTTGGCTACTCCCATAACATTGTAGTTAGGAATTGCTCGTTCTGAACCAAAATATGTCAAAGTAACGATGCTGGCTGGATTATTTAAAAGCGGTTGTGCATATTTAGCAACTGCCAATAAAGAATACGCAGAAATATCTTGTGCCAAAGAATAACCGGCACGTGAGGTATTCATAATATCTCCTGCAAGTTCTTCTTTTTTAGCAAAAGCAATTGCATGAACCAAGCCATCAATTTTTCCAAACCGTTCACCAATTGTTGTGAAAGCTGTCTGCAAACTTTCGTCACTGGCAACATCACATTCAATCAGGTGTTCTTCATCGTCGACTAATCTTTTAATGCTTTTTTTCATTCTTTCGTTCTGATAAGTATAAATTACTTCAGCACCATTAGCGGCCATTGCCTGGGCACATCCCCAAGCAATACTGCGCTTATTAGCAACCCCCATAACCAAAATCTTTTTATTTTTAAGTAAATCACTACTCATTTATTGTCAATCCTCCATCAAAATCAAAACTTGCGAAAACGTAAATGCCGTTGTTCTAGTAATTCTGCTGGTTTTAGCCGTTGCAGTTGTTCCATTTCTGCGATAATCACTTTCCTGATTGCCCGGCAAAGGCGACGCTGTGAGTGGCTTTCAGGAATAATTCCTTCAATTACTTTCTGCTGCAATAATTTTTCTGGTGTCAATTGCAATACTTCAGCGGCTTCGGCAGCCCGCGAGCTATCTTTCCATAAAATTGCTGCAAATCCTTCTGGAGAAAGAACTGAATAAGTGCTGTTTTCCAGCATCCAGATCCGATCACCACAAGCTAGAGCCAAAGCACCGCCACTGCCACCTTCACCATAAATTATTGAAATGATTGGTGTCGGCAATGTACTCAGCTCCAACAAATTACGGGCGATCGCTTCTCCCTGACCATTTTCTTCGGCTGATTTTCCGGGATAAGCCCCTGCTGTGTTGACCAAACAAATTACCGGACGGTTGAATTTTGCCGCTTGTTTGGCTAACCGTAAAGCCTTGCGGTAGCCTGCCGGTTCAGGACAACCAAAGTGTGTCTGCATTTTTTCTTCGGTAGTCTGGCCTTTATTAGTTGCAATCACCGTTACCGGTTGCTCAGCCAAATAAGCCAAGCCGCCGATGATAGCTGAGTCGTCAGCTCCCTCTTGGTCACCATGAAGTTCCGTAAAATCGGTAAAAATTCCCTTCAGCAAAGCTGACGCCGCAATTTTTTCATCGCTGCGGGCCAGAGCGACTACCTGTGCTGCTGTTTTTTTACGATCTAATAAACTAGCCATGAGTTACCTCCTTGACCTGATGAAATTTAAGCAGCCAAGCTAATTTTTCCTTTAAATCTTCCCGCGGTACGATCTGATCAACGAAGCCGTGGTGTTGAACTGATTCAGCATCTTGGAGATCATCAGGAATCCGCTGAAAAGTAGTCTGTTCTATTACTCTTTTCCCAGCAAAACCAATCAAAGCACGCGGTTCAGCCAAAGTAATATCTGCTTGCATTGCAAAACTAGCTGTTACTCCGCCAGTTGTGGGGTCTGTCAAAACAGCAATATATAATAAACCCGCATCAGCATGGCGTTTGACTGCGGCTGAAACCTTGGCCATTTGCATTAAAGAAAAAATTCCTTCTTGCATCCGCGCTCCACCAGAAGCAGTACATAAAATCACTGGTAATTTTTCCTTCAAAGCTTTTTCGAATAATCGGGTTAATTTTTCTCCAGTAATTGTACCCAATGAGCCCATAATGAAATACGGATCCATAATTCCCAGCATTACCGGCTGTTCATTGATCAATGCTTTCCCAGTCAAAACCGAATCATTCAATTTGGTTAAATGCCGTGCTTTTTCAAGCTTTTTCCCATAATTAGGAAAATTCAACGGATCAGTTGTTGCTAGATCACTATCCATTTCTTCAAAATGATCAGTCAGCCAACCAAGTCGTTCACGGGCAGTAATTCGAAAACCATAATGGCAATTAGGACATGTCTTATACTGTCCCAAATCTTTATAATAAAAAGATTGGTGACATTTAGGACAAGCCTGCCATAGACCGGATGGAACTTTTTGGCTGGCCTTTTTATCAGCTTTAATGTGTTTTTGACCTAGCGTTTTCAACTCATCAAATAACTGCATTTTAGTCAGTCTCCTTTTTCCACTGCGGTAAAAATTTCTTTTCAAGATAATCGGTTGTAAAATCACCAGCAATAAATGTTGGATCATTCAACAACGCCAAATGAAAATCTTGGTTAGTTTGAATACCGTTAATAATCATTTCATTTAAAAGTCGTTTAATTTTTTGAATTGCAGCCGTTCGATTTTCACCTAATGCGATCACTTTAGCTATCATTGAATCATAAAATGGCGAGATCTTTGCTCCAGCATACAACGCTGAATCAATCCTCATTCCTAAATTACCAACCGGAAAGTACAAATAATTTACTGTGCCAACGGCTGGGCGAAAATCGTGTGCTGGATCTTCGGCATTAATTCGGCACTCAATTGCATGACCATGGCAAATAACATCTTTTTGTTGATATTTCAGTGGTTCCCCAGCAGCAATTCTGACTTGCTGCTTTACAATATCAATTCCAGTAACCATCTCGGAAACAGTGTGTTCAACCTGAATTCGTGTGTTCATCTCCATGAAATAGAAATGATGCTGGCGATCCATTAAAAATTCTAAAGTCCCAGTATTAACATAATCAATTGCATCTGCTGCTTTTTTAGCAACTTCTCCCAAAAACTGTCGTTGCTTGGCTGTGATCATCTCACATGGACTTTCTTCAATCACTTTTTGCTTGCCACGCTGTAAAGAACAATCACGTTCTGGAAAATAAATAGTATTTCCTTGGTGGTCGCGTAAAATCTGCACTTCAATATGCTTAACATTTTCCATAACTTTTTCTACATACATTCGACCATCGCCAAAAGCATTTTGTGCTTCTCGTTGTGCTTCACCAAAAGCCTTTTCCAATTGATCAGGTTGATCAACACGCCGAATTCCTTTACCACCGCCACCAGCTGACGCTTTCAATAAAATTGGAAAGCCAATCTTTTCAGCAACTGTTTTTGCAACTGCCACATCAGCGACAAAACCGTCACTTCCGGGAATTACCGGCACTCCGCTCGCTTGCATTTGTGAACGAGCATGGGCTTTGTTTCCCATCAAATCGATAGTTTCTGAGCGCGGTCCAATAAAAGTAATCCCACAGTCTTCACACATTTCAACAAATCGGCTATTTTCAGATAAAAACCCAAAGCCAGGATGAATCGCCTGAGCCCCAGTTCCAACCGCTGCGCTGAGAATATTGCGCATATTTAAATAAGAATCTTGCGGTTTAGCCGGTCCAACACAAACAGCCTCATCAGCCAACTGAACATGAAGACTTTCTTGGTCTTCTTGTGAATAAATAGCTACTGTCTTGATTCCCAATTCTTTTAAAGAACGGATAATCCGAACTGCAATTTCACCTCGATTAGCTACGAGGACTTTGTTAAACAATTAAACCACCTTACCTTAATCGATCATAAAAGTTAGCTCTGCGCTACAAGCTTTTTTGCCATCAACGGTTGCAACGGCTTTCCCTAATCCAACATGATTGCGGATTTTTTCTAATTCAACGGTCAATATCAACGTGTCGCCAGGCCGAACTACTTTACGAAATTTAGCATTTTTAATTCCACCAAAATAAGCAGTTTCCCCTTTAAATTCTGGCATCGACAATAACGCAACTGCGCCAGTCTGCGCTAAAGCTTCGATGATCAAAACCCCTGGCATAACCGGATTTCCCGGGAAATGACCATTAAAAACTTCTTCATGAGCAGTCACATTTCGTAAACCAACTGCCCGTTGACCAGGCTCCAGTTCAGTAATGCGATCGATCAACAGCATCGGATAACGATGCGGAATAATTTTTTGAATCTGCGTAACATCCAGTTCCATTATTATGCCTCCAACTCAAACAAAGGCTGACCATATTCAATCAACTCTTCATTTTTAACCAATACCCGGCTAATCACACCTGCTTGTTTGCTTTTGATTTCTGTCATTACTTTCATCGCTTCAATGACACAAACCACATCTCCTACAGCTACCTGACTGCCAACTTTGACATATGGTTCCTTGCCAGGTGCTGGTTGTAAAAAGACACTGCCAACCATTGGTGCTTTAATAACATTTTTTTTAGCCGTTTCATCTTTAGTCTGCTCTACATTTTTAACAGCAGTCGTTGCCTGTTTGGCGTTTACTTCAGATTGTTTAGCCATTTGTACAGGTTGTTGCTGCAATTGCTGCAGCAATTTACCTGAAAACTCATTTTTGCTTAAACGTAATTGAAAATCTGCCATTTTGATCTCAAGTTCACGACTTGGCGATTCATTAAAATCAGCAATTAGTTTTTCGATATCTTTTAAATCCAAATTACTCACTCCATTTTTTAAAGGCCAATACTGCATTATGTCCGCCAAAACCTAAGGAATTACTAATTGCGTACTCAACTTGAGCCGGCTCTCCATGATCAGCCCGAACTAATTGTACTTGGCAATCAGGATCCTGTTGGGTTAAACCAACATTAGGCGGCAGCTCCTGTTTCTCCAATGCAGCAGCAGTAATAACCGCTTCAATGGCTCCAGCAGCTCCTAGTAGATGACCAGTCATACTCTTAGTGCTGCTGACTTTTACTGAACTGTCAGCTCCAAATACTAAATTAATAGCCTTTGCTTCACCAGCATCATTTGCATGAGTAGCTGTTCCATGAGCATTGATATAACCAACTTGAGCTGGTTCAATTCCTGCTTCAGCAATGGCTTGCTGCATTGCGCGTGCAGCACCTTCACCACTAGGATCAGGAGCAGTAATGTGATAAGCATCACATGTACTGCCGTAACCAACAATTTCACCAAGGATTTTGGCCCCACGCTTTTGTGCATGTTCCCAACTTTCAAGTACTAAGGTAGCTGCTCCTTCACCCATAACAAAACCTGAGCGCTCTTGGTCAAACGGTAATGAAGCACGTGCTGGATCGCTTTCTTTGGAAAGAGCCGTCAAAGCAGCAAAACCTGCAATTCCGATCTCGTTGACTGAAGCCTCAGCCCCGCCAGTCAGCATCACTTGAGCACGATTTTCTTTAATTTGACGGTAAGCTTCTCCAATCGCATTAGTTCCAGAAGAACAAGCTGTAACGATTGCCGTACAAATATTTTTAGCTTTGAAACGCATCGCAATATTACCAGCTGCCATATTGACAATTGAAGTTGGCACAAACATCGGTGATACCCGTTCCGGTCCTTTAGTGTACATTTTAATAACTTGGTTTTGAATTGTTGTCAAACCACCAATTCCAGAACCATAAATCACACCTAAATCATATGAATCCGTATTGTCTGCATTAATGCCCGCCTGTTCCACCGCAGCAACAGCAGAATCAACCGCATACTGAGAAAATAAATCCATCCGACGAGCAGCTTTTTTGCCAACTCTTTTTTGAACATCAAAATCTTTAACTTCTGCAGCAACAGTTATTCCAGTTTCACTGGCATCAAACTTAGTAATTGGTGCAATCCCAATTTTTCCTGCAAAAATATTGTTCAAAAAACTATCTGTGTCATTTCCAACCGGAGTGACTGCACCCATTCCGGTAATTACTACTCTACTCATTAAAAGCCCCCTAAATCGTCATTCCACCATCAATTGTCAAAACATCACCCGTAATATAGTCATTCTGGGCTAAAAAAACCGCTGCTTGAGCAACTTCTTCTGGTAAGCCGAAACGTCCCAATGGAATCTGGTTAATCATTTGTTCTTTAACCTTGTCACTTAAAACATCCGTCATTGAGCTTTTAATCATTCCTGGAGCAATTGCATTACAACGAACATGCCGTAAAGCCCCTTCATGTGCAATTGTTTTAGTCAAACCGATCACACCTGCTTTGCTGGCAGCATAATTAGCTTGACCAATATTGCCATGAATGCCAACAATGCTGGCTAAATTAATAATTACGCCGCTTTTTTGGCGATACATTCGTTTCAAAACACCCCGTGTTAAATTAAAAGTCCCAATTAAATTGGTATCAATTACTTGACGAAAGTCTTCGTCCTTCATGCCAATCATCAACTTGTCCTTAGTAATTCCAGCATTATTAACTAAGACATCAATTTTATTTGCTTTTTCTTTTAGTTCGGTCAACATATTTTTAATGGTCGCATTATCAGAAATATCACCTAAAATTACTTGGCAATCTACTTGGTTTGCCTTAATCTGCTCAATTAGTTCTGTTGGAATTTCATGACGCGCGTTTAAAATAACATTACTACCGGCTTTAGCAAAAGCCAATGCAATTTGAGCTCCAATACCGCGGGAACTCCCAGTTACCAAAACCGTCTTGCCTGCTAGATCCATAATTACATCCTCATTTCATTTGTTCAATAAACTGCTGATATTGTTGCCAATTTTCAACTGAAACAGCCGGAATTTCAGCTGTAGTCTGTTTAGCAAAACGCGTCAAAGTCTTCCCTGGTCCTAACTCGACCAGTAGATCCGGCTGATAATTATGACAAAGATAAGTTAGCCCTTCAGCAAAGTGCGTTGGTTTAATCACTTGTTGTGCCAAAGTATTTTTCAAATCAGCTGCAGTAAACGGCACACCAGTAGTATTACTGATTACTGGTATTTTCCAAGGCAAAATCGACATTGGCTGCAAATGCTGTGCTAATTTTTGACTAGTTGGTTTAAAAAGTGGTGTATGAAAAGCCCCATTGACTTTTAACGTCATCACACGTTTAATTCCTTTTTCCTGCAAAAGTGCAACTGCACGATCAACTGCCGTTTTTTCTCCACCGATCACCAACTGTTTAGGCGAATTATAATTAGCAATTCCAACAAATTGCTCCGGTGTTGAAGCCTGACGGCAAATTGCTGCTACTTCCTGCTCATCGGCTTTCATAACTGCCGCCATCGCCCCTGGAATTCGATCTGCGTCCTGTTGCATATAATCAGCTCGGGCTTGTAAAAGCTGCATACCGGCTTCGGTATCAAAAGCTTGTGCTGCCAGCAAGGCCGAGTATTCACCAAGACTTAAACCGATCATACCGGCAACTTCAATTGTCGGAACATCATGTTGCAATAAACGAAATAAAGCTAAACTCATAGCAACAATCGCTGGTTGAACATTGCTTGTCTGATTCAATTCTTGATTTTTATTTTGAAAAAGTTTGATTAAATCATGACCAGAAAATTGACTTAATTGTTCAATCTGCGAACGATAAAATTCACTTTTTTGGCAGAAATCAATGCCCATTCCACTGAATTGTGCACCCTGCCCACTAAATAGAATTCCGATTTTCATCTTGTTTTACCCGCAATCTTATTTAGCATCTAATTCTTTCTTAACGTAGTTGACAACATCTTCAATAGTTTGAACGTTTTCGTCAGCTTCCAATTTGATATCAAGATCATCTTCTAATTCATTCATAATTTCAAAAACATCCAGACTATCTGCTTCTAAATCATCTTTAATGTTTGCATTCATCGTTACTTTTTCTTGGTCAACATCCAATTGTTCTGCTACAATTTCTTTTACTTTTGTTAAAATTTCTTCTTTTGTCATGATAGATTCTCTCCTAAATTATAATCTTATTTTTAATATTTAATTACTTGGGTTCCAACAGTTAAGCCACCGCCGAATCCGCTTAAAACAATTATTTGTCCAGCTTTAATCTGGCCGGCTTCTGCTAATTCATCAAACAATAATGGAACACTGGCTCCAGAAGTATTACCATATTCAGCAATATTCATTGGAAATTTTGCTAGCGGTTGTTTCAATCGTTTAGCAATCTGAGAAATAATTCTCGAATTTGCTTGGTGTAAAATAAACCAGTCAACTTGTTCAAGTTCCAAACCACTTCTTTTAACCGCCGTTTCGATTGATAACGGAACCTTGTGCGTTGCAAATGTATAAACATCCCGACCATTCATCTTAAAAGCTTCAAAATGATGTGGAGAATTTGCTGGGAACTTTTGCAACGGAGCAGTTGAACCTGCTTGCAACCGATCAGCCAAGTCGCCATAAGTTTCCAAGTCTTCGCTCAAAAACTTGCTGCTTGTCGTCTCGGAATTTTCAAGCACTACCCCGGCAGCACCATCGCCGAATAAAACAGCTGTTGTTCGATCAGTCCAATCAATTACTTTTGAAAGCACCTCACCGCCAATTACCATCACTCGTTGATAACTAGGCAAACCCATCATTGCCTTAGCGGTCGTTAAAGCATAAACAAAGCCGGAACAAGCCGCACTAACGTCAAATGCTGCTGCATTCACTGCCTGAATATTTCCCTGTACAATTGCCGCTGTAGCCGGTGTATAACAATCAGGTGACATCGTAGCGACAATGATCAAATCAAGCTGATCTGCTGTCAAACGACTTTTTTTCAATAATTCTTGTGCGACCTTGGTACATAAGTCCGCTGTATTTTCTCCGCAACTGATATGTCGTTGATGAATTCCCGTACGACTGGAAATCCATTCATCAGAAGTGTCCATTAATTGACTTAAGTCGTCATTAGTCACTTTTTTTTCTGGAACGTAATGAGCACTTGCTGCAATTTTTATAGCTGCCAAAACAAATCCCCTTCAATCATGAATGTTTACGCAAAAAGCTTTCCAAGTTTTGCAATGCTTTTTCGATTGTTTTAACTTCCTCTGGATCCAAATCCTTCAAAAAACTGCGAACCATCATGCGATGAAATGCATCATGTGCTCGATACATCAAACGGCCCTTTTGTGTCAAACCCAATCGAATCACGCGCCGATCATGCTTACTGCGAATTCGTTTAACATAGTTCTTTTTTACCAAACGATCAATTGTTGCCGTCAAAGTTCCAGGTGTCAAATGCAACTCTTTGGCAACTTGCGAAGCAGTTTTTTGCTCATACATCGTAATCACATTGATGGCATGCATTTCTTTAATTGATAAATCACTGAATTGACTTTTCCGTAATTCATTTTCTTCGATCCATAAAATACCGGTATAAATTCTAATCAATGAGTTATTAATTGTTTTTACTTGGTTTTCCATTGCGTAACGTCCATCCTTTTTATCCTTATAATCCAATTATCAAAGTATTTACGCAAAAAACAAATTTTCTCTAGATTTTTTCTTTACGTTCCGCAACAACAAACATCAATTCAGCTGCGCAAGCAATTTTTCCAGACACAATTGCTTTAGTTGCAACAATTCCCATGTTTTCTCTTTTTTTAATTAATTTGATATTCAGCTTAAGTACATCACCCGGACGGACAACGCGACGAAACTTAGCTTGATGAATTGCACCCAGATAAGCTGTCTTTCCTAAAAATTCAGTTGATTTCAAAATCAAGATGGAAGCTGCCTGAGCCAAGGCCTCAATGATCAATACACCAGGCATAACTGGGTTTCCCGGAAAATGTCCTCGAAAGAATGATTCATTAATTGTGACATTCTTAGTTGCTGTAATTTCTTCACCGGCAATTAATTCATCTACATAATCGATATAACAAATTGGATAACGGTTAGGTATTAAATCCATAATTTCCTGTGCATCCATAACTGCCACTTCGATCACCTCACTTAAATTTATTTCGAATATCAAAATATTCGATGATTGAATAATATTACAATCAAACTAAATTGTCAAACTCAGGCTTTAAAAGCTAATAAAATTCACATTAATATCGATTTTTATTTTTTATTTTTAAACTTATTTTCGATTAGCATTGCCATTCTAGCTTATTAAAACAGCAACAAAAATAAGAGCAGCAGAATTAGCTTCTGACTGCTCTTTCTAATTGATTAAAATATTAACACAATAATTCTAATTTAATTAATCGTTATTTTTATCTTCTTTATCTGACTTTTCATCAACTGATTTCTCAACCGGCTTTTCGACTGCTGACTCTTTGCTGACAGTTGTAGTTGATTTCGGGGTTTGACTAACGATTTGCGCAATCGCTGATTGTTCAAAAGTCAAAAAGATTCCATCACAATCCAAAGTGATCGTATGATCTTCAGTGTTAATAGTATCAATTACTCCATGCAATCGGCCTAAAGTAATAACTTCATCGCCTTTTTTCATATTACTGAGCATATCTTGACGTTTCTGCTGCTGCTTTTTTTGCGGTCTGATCATCATAAAATACATTAAGCCGATTAACACAACAAACATTAAAATTGTTGAAACTGCACTACTATTCATTTTATTCACTCCTAATTTATAATCTGACAAGTATAACTCTAACAAAGATTTCCTACAAGTACCAGTTTTTTTACTGAAACAATTAAAAATTACGGGGATTTTTTTGATTAAATCCGTAATTTTCAAAAAATTCTGCACGAAAATCCAATAAATTGTCATCTTCAATTGCCTGACGAATCTGTTTCATTAGATTTAACAAAAAGTACAAATTATGATAACTTGCCAAGCGCAGTCCCAAAATCTCATCTGCTTTAAACAAATGACGCAAATAAGCCCGGGTATAATTCTGACAAACATAGCAGTCGCAGTTATCATCCAGTGGTGTAAAATCATGAGCATACGTAGCATTCTTAACAACTAAACGACCGTGTGAAGTCATACAAGTCCCATTTCGAGCAATTCTCGTCGGCAAAACACAATCAAACATATCAACCCCACGGATGACGCCATCAATCAAAGCATCTGGTGATCCAACTCCCATTAAATAACGTGGTTTATTTTCCGGTAGCAATGGTGTTGTGTTTTCCAAGACATGATTCATTTCTGCCTTACTTTCACCTACCGACAATCCGCCAATTGAATAGCCCGGGAAATCCAACGAAACTAAGTCACGAGCACTTTGCTGGCGCAAATCAAGATGACCGCCACCTTGAACGATTCCAAAGAGACCTTGTCTTTCAGGATGCTGATGAGCTTTTAATCCACGTTCCGCCCAACGAGTAGTTCTTTCGATCGAGCGTTTAATATAGTCATAGCTTTCAAAAAATGGTGGGCATTCATCAAAACTCATCATAATATCCGAACCCAATGCATTCTGAATCTGAATTGCTTTTTCCGGTGATAAAAATAATTTTTCACCACTTAAATGGCTGCGAAAATGCACTCCTTCTTCAGTGATATCTCTAATTTTGGCTAAAGAAAAAACTTGAAAACCACCGGAATCTGTTAAGATTCCTCTCTTCCAATTCATAAAATGATGCAGCCCGCCAGCTTCTTCAACGATTTTTTCTCCCGGCCGCAGCCATAAGTGATAAGTATTTGATAAAATTACCCCAGCCCCCATTGATTCCAGCTCTTCTGGGGTCAGTGTTTTAACTGTTGCTTGCGTTCCAACCGGCATAAACATTGGCGTTGGGTAAGTTCCATGTGGCGTCTGCAATTTGCCCAAACGAGCAGCTGTATGAGCTTCTTTTTTAAGCAAATGGTATTTGATTGCTGGTTCAGTCATGTAAAATCTCCTATCTGAATTACTTATTTAATAAACATGGCATCGCCGAAACTGAAGAAACGATACTTTTCTTTAACGGCATGGCGATAAGCATTTAAAATATTGTCACGACCGGTAAATGATGCTACCAACATAACCAGCGTTGATTTAGGTAAATGGAAATTAGTAATGAATGCCTGCACTACTTTCCACTGATAACCTGGATAAATGAAAATGTCTGTCCAGCCGCTATCTGCTCGAATTTCACCATTAAATTTGGTTCCAATCGTTTCTAGAGTTCGAATCGAGGTAGTTCCGGTAGCTACAATTTTACCACCGTTTTGACGGACATCATTTAAAACCTGGGCAGCATCTTCACTTAAACGATAGAATTCACTATGCATATGATGTTCTTTAATGTTAGTCACACTAACTGGTCGGAAAGTTCCCAGTCCGACGTGCAAGGTTAAATAAACTAAATGAACCCCTTTGTCAGCAATTTTCTGCAATAATTCTTTTGTAAAGTGCAATCCAGCAGTTGGTGCCGCCGCTGAACCAATTTCTCGGGAATAAACTGTTTGATACATTTCAGGATCATCAAGTTTTTGTTTAATGTATGGTGGTAATGGCATCTCACCAAGTCGATCTAAAATTTCCATAAAGATACCTTGGTATTCAAAATGAATCATTCGGCCACCATGTTCAAGTTCCTTAGTAACTACAGCACTTAATTTTCCATCGCCAAAAACAATTTTGGTACCAACTTTAGCGCGACGTGCTGGTTTGATCAAAGTCTCCCAATCATCGCCTTCAGTATTATTAAGCAGCAGCACTTCCAAATGACCACCAGTATCCGGCTTAACTCCGTAAAGTCGGGCTGGCATTACCCGGGAATCATTCATTACCAGGGCATCCCCTGGATTAAGCTGATCGATTACATGATAAAACACATCGTCTTGATATTCACCGGTTTTGCTGTCTAAAATCAGCATTCGCGAATGATCGCGCTCCTTTAACGGTGTTTGTGCAATCAGCTCTTGGGGCAAATCATAGTCAAAATCTTCGGTAGTTAAATGTTCTTCACTCAAAATCTTCAACCTCTTTAATTTATTTATTTTTCTGGTCAAAATACGGCAGATCCAAATGCTGATAAGCCGCTGGTGTTGCCACTCGGCCGCGCGGCGTTCGTTTAACCAGACCTAGCTGGAGCAAAAATGGTTCAACCATTTCAGTTAGCGTTTCGACCTCTTCACCAATATTTGCGGCTAATGTATTCACACCAACAGGTCCACCATTATAATATTTAATCATTGTTTCCAACAAATGCCGATCAGTTTCATCTAAACCGGCATCATCAATATGCAGCAATTTCAACGAACGAATCGCCAACTCATCATCAACTTCGGCCTGCTGAGCGACTTCTGCAAAATCACGAACACGTTTTAACAGGCGATTGGCAATTCGTGGCGTTCCCCGTGAACGACGAGCAATTTCAAATGCTCCCTGATCAGTGATCTTGGTTTGCAGCAGATCAGCTGTTCGTTTAACAATCGTCTGCAATTCTGCCACCGTATAAAAACGCATATGGGCAACAATTCCAAACCGATCGCGCAGTGGTCCTGATAGTAAGCCAGCACGTGTTGTTGCTCCAATTAATGTAAATGGCGGCAAAGTAAAATGAACTGGATGAGCTGTTGGGCCTTGACCGATAACAATATCAACAAAAAAATCTTCCATAGCTGAGTATAAAACTTCTTCGACAACTTTAGGCAAACGATGAATCTCATCAATAAACAAAACATCACCAGCCTCTAATTCATTCAATAAAGCGACTAGATCTCCTGGCCGCTCAATTGCTGGACCACTGGTTGTGCGAATGTGAACCCGCAACTCATTAGCAATTACTAAGGCCAAGGTCGTTTTTCCTAAACCTGGTGGTCCATACAGCAATACATGGTCAAGCGCTTCTTGTCGTTGTTGCGCTGCTTGAATATAAACCGATAATTCCTGTTTGATTGCAGTTTGACCAATATATTGTGCCAGTGTTTGTGGTCGCAATGAAAGATCCATTCCATCTTTTTCATCATCCATTGGATTACTAGAAACAATCCGTTCTTTTTCTGACATTGATTCACCTCCTGCCATTAAACTAGTTCTTCATTAAAAATTTCAATGCTAATCGCAAATACTCATCAGTCGTTGCAGCCGATGTTTTTTTCAGCTGCGGCTTCACTTTCTTAATCTCATTTTTAGTATAACCCAAGGCACTTAAAGCAGCTAAAGCTTCTTCTAATAAAGCATTGGCTGTAGGATCGGTCTGATTTGAAGCCATTTTAGCTACCAGTGAATTATCTGTTTCAACTTGACCAAGTTTATCTTTTAAATCAAGTACGATCTGCTGAGCCGTTTTTTTACCAACACCTGGAAACTTCGTTAAATAACCAATACTATTATTTTGAATCGCATTCACTAAACCTTGCAAATCATTCGTCGCCAAAATCGCTAAAGCACTTTTGGGTCCAATACCTGAAACGTTTAATAATTTGGTAAATAAATCCTTTTCTGTTTTAGTAGCAAAGCCGTATAACGAAATATCATTATCGCGAACCGCTTGATAAACAAAAATTTTAGCCTGTTCACCACTATTGAAACGAAATGGATTGGCTGCATAAACTAAATAGCCAACGCCGTTAACGTCAATTACCAGATAAGCTGGTGTTACATCAGCTACCAATCCTGTTAAATACTCATACATTTTTGCTCCTCCAACTCATTACTGTTGATCTTTTTGACTATGATGCGGATCTTGAATTCGTTTAAACATTCTTTCCAAATCAGTTTTAGAAAAATGTACTAAAACAGGACGTCCATGAGGACAATTAAATGGATTTTCACATGCAGCTAATTGTTTTAACAAGGCTTTTGCTTGTTGACTATCCAAATGATGATTTGCTTTAATCGATAATTTACAGCTCATAGTAATAGCTGTCTGTTCACGAAAACCAGCAATTGAAATTTTACCATCCCGCAAAAGCGTATCAATCAATTCACGAATAATAATTTCTTCTTTACCAGCTTCAAACCAAGTAGGATGCCGATGAACGATAAAACTGTTCTGACCAAAATCTTCTAATTGGATTCCAACTGCTGTTAACTTGGCTAAATTTGCCTTAATAATCAATGCATCGCTAGTTGGGTAGTCTAACACTAGCGGGACCAGCATTTCTTGTTGCGCTGAAGCGACTGAACCGATTGAAACCCGAAATTTTTCATATTTGCATCGTTCCTGAGCCGCATGCTGATCAACTAAATAAAAACCGTCTTCTGCTTCCGCCAATAAATAAGTTCCATGTAACTGCCCAAGATAATGCAAGTTGGGAAACCGCCGCTGAACCGCCTCATTATTATCTGTTTTTGGAGCTGGTTGCGTTACAGCTGGTTCTGGTGCCGGTGATGTCACATTGACAACTGAACTTTTCTGCTTATCAACAGTTGTATATCTTTGATCCCAACTGGCTAATTTGTCAGTTAATTCAGTACGCTGTTTGATAATATAAACTTTCGGCTGTGACTGCGCTTCTTTGACAGTTGGTTCAGGAGCAGTTGATTGGTTGGCTGGTTGTTTTTCCACAGCTGCATGTTGATACGGCTGAGAACTTTCATTTAAACGATTGTTTAATTGTTTAAAATCCAACGCTTGACGTTTATTGCTGCCAAGATTATCCAGTGCATCAGGAATCAAATTTTCCTGAAAAATTCTGGCATAAATCGTCTGCGTTATTAATTGCATTAACTGCTCTTCTTTGCTGATACGAACTTCTTGCTTAGCAGGATGAACATTCACATCTACTAAGACCGGATCTAGTTCAATTTGAATAACCGCTAGCGGATAACGACCAACCATCAACTTTGATCCATAGCCTTTGATTACAGCATTTGCCAACTGATAGTTGCGGATATAGCGTCCATTTAGCAGCAAACTGATATAATTCTTGGTCGCTCGAGTTAACTTAGGCAGTGAAACAAAGCCACTCACTTTAAAATCCAAATTTTCATTTTTAATTGCCAGCATCTGCCGGGCATTCTTAATTCCGTAAATTGCACTGATCGTTTGCTGAAGATTACGATTTCCAGCCGTCTGCAGTAATAAACGATCATTATTTTTAAAAGAAAAAGCAATTTCTGGATGGCTCAATGCTAAACGATCAACTATATCACTAATTACCGCTAGCTCAGTTTGCGGACTTTTTAAATATTTTAAACGTGCGGGCGTATTGAAAAAAAGCGATTTAACTTGCACTTGAGTTCCTTGAGGACGAGCAATTATTTTTTGCTCAAGTTGTTTGCCTCCACGAATTCTAATTTGCGTTCCTTGACCATCAATGGCAGCCGTTGCCAAAATAACTTCAGCTACTGAAGCGATACTTGGCAAAGCTTCCCCTCGAAAACCTAACGTTTTAATCCGAAAAAGATCATGCCTATCGACTAATTTACTCGTTGAATGCCGTCTAAAAGCCAATTTTACCTCATCAGCTGCAATCCCTTGACCGTTATCGGTAACTTGAATTAAGGCCAAACCAGCTTCCTCGACTGTAATTGAAATTTGTGTACTACCAGCATCAATGGAATTTTCAACCAATTCTTTAACTACCGATGCTGGTCGCTCAACCACTTCACCAGCAGCAATTTGATCAGCCAATATTGCTGGTAATTCTTTAATTTTAGTCATCTGCATTCACCTCTGTATCTATTTTTTTCGCAGCTCCTGTTGCCATTTTGATAATAAATTCAAAGCAGCTAGTGGAGTCAAAGAAATTAATTCAGTTTGGCTTAATTCATCGATGACACGCTGTTGTTGATGTTTAACCGGTGCTACTGTTTCAGGAACGAATAACGATAATTGTTGCTCAGCTGTTTTATTAGTTGTTTCGCCTGATTTTAACGCGGTTTCTTTTGCAGCTGGCTTTTTGGCTGTTTTTTCAAGTTTCTTTAACAGCACATCGGCTCGCTGTAATAAGCTTTCCGGCATGCCGGCCAAACGAGCTACGTGTATTCCATAAGACTTATCTGCCGGTCCTGCTTCAACTCGATGCAAAAAAGTTAATTTACCATTTTTTTCAACTGCTCCAACGTGGACATTGGTCAATTCAGGTAATGTCTGCTCTAAAGCGGTTAATTCATGATAATGCGTTGAAAACAAAGTCTTAGCATGTAAGTTATTATGGACATACTCAATGATTGCCTGTGCTAAAGCCATTCCGTCATAAGTCGCTGTTCCACGACCAATTTCATCAAACAAAATCAAACTATTACGGGTCGCATGCATCAATGCTTCATTAGCTTCCTTCATCTCAACCATAAAAGTTGATTGTCCAGCAATCAAGTCATCAGCTGCTCCGATGCGCGTAAAAATTTGATCAAAAATTGGCAATACGGCTTTTTTAGCTGGAACAAAACAGCCGATTTGTGTCAAAACAACTGTTTGAGCTAGTTGTCGCATATAAGTACTCTTACCAGACATATTTGGACCGGTTATCAATAAAATATTAAGCTTTTCTGACATTTTAATGTCATTAGGAATATAGCTTTGTTCCCCCATTACTTCCTGAACCACCGGATGCCAACCCGCTGTGAGATCAATTTGGTGTTTTTTTGTCAACTTAGGCTGAACAAAATGCTGCTGTTCACTAATTACTGCAAAGCTTTGCAAAACATCTAAAGCTGAAATCCCAGCTGCTAATAATTGCAAGCGTTTGATATAATCTTTAATTCGGTCGCGCAAATCAACAAAAAGTTGATATTCTAGAGCGACGGCTTTAGTTTGAGCACCCAAAATTAAAGTTTCTTTTTCTTTTAATTCTGGTGTAATAAACCTTTCAGCGTTGGTCAGCGTTTGTTTGCGCTGATACCGGTCCGTTGGCAGTTTAGCCAAATTAGCCTTAGAAACTTCAATATAATAGCCAAAAACTCGATTAAAACCAATTTTCAAATTATTAATTCCGGTTGCTTGTCGTTCATCAGCTTCTAGCTTAGCTAACCAATGCTTACCATTTTTCATAGCATCTTTATAACCATCTAGTTCTTGATCAAAGCCTTGCTTAATCAAATTACCATCAGTAATCGACATTGGTGGATCATCAACGATCGCCTGTTCGATCAAATCAACCACTTCAGCTACCGGATCTAATTGTTTCAGTAAGGCTTTAAAACTACCATCATCAATTTGTTGCAATAAGTAACGGATCTTCGGAATCTGCTGCAAAGATTGCTTTAATTGCAGTAAATCTCGACCATTAACCGTTCCTAAAGCTACTCGTCCGGCCAAACGTTCTAAATCATATACACTGGTTAATTCATCAGCTAATTCACTACGTTCAAAAAAATGGTCTAATAAGATTTTTACCTGTTTCTGTCTTAATTCAATTTTTTTGATCGACAATAATGGTCGTTCCAGCCATTGCTTCAATAGTCTACCACCCATTGCCGTTTTTGTTTGATCTAGCAACCAGAGTAAAGTACCACCTTTTTTGCCAGTTCGACTATTTTGTAATAACTCCAAATTTCTTTTAGAATAATGATCAATTTTCAAATAATCTGATGGTTCATAGTGCACTGCTTTTTGTAAGTGACCCAGACTCCGTTTTTGAGTCCGCAGTAAATAAGCCAACAAATGCTGCAAAACAGCTTGCTCCAATGGCGTTGACACATCTTGAAGAGCATAGCTAACCTCAGCACTGGTTGTAACATCGGCTTGTTTTGACAGCATAATTTTTAACGGAGCTATATAAGCTCGCGTTTTTTCTGTAATCGAATCATCAATTACAATTTCTTTAGTACGCAAACTTAGCAACTCATTTAATAAAATTTCCGCTCCATTTAAAACAGCTGTTTTAAGTTCACCGGTTGATAGGTCAACATAAGCAAAACCGAATTGATCGCCTTGTTGATGAACAGCGGTCAAATAATTGTTGTCTTTAGCTTCTTTCGCCCCGGTATCTGTCATTGTACCAGGAGTAACAACTTGAATAACTTCCCGTTTAACCATACCTTTAGCTAATTTAGGATCTTCCATTTGTTCACAAATAGCAACTTTATATCCCTGATCAACTAGAGTATCAATATAATTTTGAGCTGCATGATGTGGTACTCCGCACATTGGAATTTTTTCAGCAGCATTTTTATTGCGATTTGTTAAAGTCAATTCTAAAATTTGGGCACCCTTAATCGCATCATCAAAAAACATTTCATAAAAATCACCCAAACGATAAAATAAAAAAGCATCTGGATATTGCGCCTTTATTTTTAAATATTGATCCATCATTGGTGTTTTTTTGGTTTTTTGCGGCATAAAAAAACTCTCCTTTAAGAAATAAACGGATGATCCGGATTAATTTGTACTGCCTGAATTTTTGTTGCTTTACCGGTATTATCATCTAAATCAACCACACAAGCTCCCAACGTATTCCGACCATTTTCAGCTACTTCAAACCGGGTCGGCATTTGATTAATAAAACGATTAATTACATTAGATCGCTGCATCCCCAAAATACCATCATAAGGTCCGGTCATCCCGACATCACTCAAAAAAGCAGTTCCGGCCGGTAAAATACGAGCATCATTGGTTTGAACATGTGTATGTGTTCCAATTACTGCTGAAACCTTACCATCAAAACACCAAGCAAAAGCTTCTTTTTCACTGGTAGTTTCGGCATGAAAATCAACTACCACCAACTTGGTCTTTTGTCTTAATTCGGTAATCAAGTCGGTTGCAACAGCAAAAG
Organism: Liquorilactobacillus ghanensis DSM 18630; assembly: GCF_001435235.1. GTDB lineage: Bacteria > Bacillota > Bacilli > Lactobacillales > Lactobacillaceae > Liquorilactobacillus > Liquorilactobacillus ghanensis. The sequence continues at coordinate 127,384 of NZ_AZGB01000015.1, forward strand.
GATCATCCGATGGATTCATAAAAACTCTTCCCTGCAAATTAACAACGGCCACCTCAAACGCGTTAACCTTCATCAAGGTAAAACCTTGTCCTGGAACCTGTCCAGCTGAAAAATTAGCTGGTCGAATTAAGCGAGGAGCATCATGAATAAAATCTTCAATTGCTGGATTATCCCAAGTATGATTTCCCATTGAAACAATATCAGCACCATGCAACAACAGATGCTTATATGCTGTCTGATCAATTCCACGTCCTCGCGTTGCGTTTTCACCGTTAACAATCGTTACTTGCGGATGAAATTTCTGTTTAAGTCGTGGAAGGTAAGTCGCAATCATTGCTTGGCCCGCATTTCCCACGACATCCCCAACGAATAAAATTCGCATATTTTTCCCCTTTTCTAACTGCCTAAGCTTTATTTTAGCATTTTTATTTAGCTGATGCTAAATTTCTCTGGCACTGTTTTACTTGCTACTGAATACAAATTTTTAGTTTCGGCTGAGTCAAAATTAAAGGGCCAACGGCAAACTACGCTGCCACTAGCCCTTTAATTTGAAATATTACAGTAACTCTTCATTATTCAAATAAATAATTACTTAGCATATTCAACTGCACGAGTTTCCCGAATCACAGTCACTTTAATATGCCCTGGATACTCTAACTCGTCTTCAATCTTGTTTTTAATATCTCGTGCCAAAACAACCGACTCAAGATCATTGACCTCATTTGGTTTAACAATGACCCGAATTTCACGACCAGCTTGAATCGCATAGCTTTTTTTGACTCCATCAAAACCATTAGTAATTTTTTCCAGTTTTTCCAAACGATGGATATAATTTTCCAATGATTCACTTCGAGCACCCGGTCGTGCAGCGGAAATCGCATCTGCTGCAGCCACTAAAACAGCGATTGTATACTTAGCTTCTACATCTCCATGATGCGAAGCAATAGTATTAATGACAACATCACTTTCATGATATTTCTTAGTCAATTCGACCCCAATTTGGACATGCGAACCATCTACTTCATGATCAATTGCTTTGCCAATATCATGTAACAAACCAGCCCGCTTAGCCACGTTAGCATCTTCACCAAGTTCACTAGCCAGTACACCAGCAATTTTAGCTACTTCAACTGAATGGTCTAAAACATTTTGCCCATAACTCGTTCGATATTTAAGGCGGCCGATCGTTTTAATTAAATCTGGATGCATTGAATGCAAGCCCAATTCAAAAATAGCTTCTTCACCAGTTTGGCGAATTTTAGCATCGATCTCCTTCGTAGCTTTTTCAACCATTTCTTCAATTCTAGCCGGATGAATTCGGCCATCTTGAATTAATTTCTTCAAAGCCATTTTAGCAATCTCACGCCTAATCGGATCAAAACCACTGAGTACAACTGCTTCAGGCGTATCATCGATTATTAAATCAATCCCTGTTAAAGTTTCTAAAGTACGGATGTTCCGTCCTTCACGTCCGATAATTCGCCCTTTCATTTCATCATTAGGCAATGAAACAACTGATACGGTTGTCTCAGAAACAGTATCAGCCGCACTACGTTCAATTGCTTGAGCAATCAAACTTTTGGCTACTTGATCAGACTGTTCTTTAGCTGTTTCTTCTTTCTCTTTGATCATCAGTGCCATTTCATGATTAACCGCTTCTTTGGCTTCTGACATGATCTTTTTTTGTGCTTGTTCCTTCGTCAAGGCTGCAATTCGTTCCAATTCAGTTTGCTGCTGATTGACCAACGAATCAACTTCAAGTTGGTGCTTCTCAAGCTCCTTTTGAACGTGCTCAATATGATTTTCTTTTTTAACAAGCCCCTGTTCACGCTGTTCAAGCGAAGTATCTTTTCGATCAAGATTCTCCTCTCGTTGCAGCAAGCGGTTTTCTTGTTTTTGAATTTCTGCGCGTCTTTCTTTCAGTTCACTTTCGATTTCGCTACGATAACGATGACTTTCGTCCTTAACTTCTAAAATAGCTTCTCTTTTTTGCGCCGCAGCTTCTTTTTTAGCATTAGCTAAAATTCCAGCTGCTGTTTGTGTTGCCGCATCGAGTGTTCTTTCGTAGTTTTTTTTGCGAAAAACTATACCAAAAGCAAATCCAATACCCAAAGTTACTAGAGCGATGACGAGGTAAAGCAATATTGTTGAACTCAAATTCTCACCTCCACACCGTCAATAAATGATTAAAGCAAACATAATCACTTTTTTAAGATGTTTAATTATGCATACAATGTTATTTTACGTTTTTTTACGCCAAGATGTCAATATAAACAAATTTAGTTGACCGCTAATTTCCACTTTTGAATTAAAAAATAACCTGATTGTCTAGCTTATTGTCTGATTTAACTTTTTTAGCATTTTTTTTGATTTCCGCTAGTTACGTCTGATAAAATTTTTATTTTATCAATACCAATTTGGCTTTTCCAGCCTAGAAATCATGTTTTACGGTCATAAATTTGATAAGTTCACTTCAAGCAATATATTTTTTTCATACTAACTTTTTATTAAATTACCAAAAAAACTGCCTGTTTCAATTAAGAACAGCCAGCTTAAAATAAACTATAATAAATTGTTTGAAATCGTTTGCTCTTATTATCAACAAACCAGCTCAATTAAAATCAACGGGCGCCACTCTTATAATCAAATAAATCTAATCGCCTTCACTTTTTAGATCAAGGTCTACCTGTTCTTTTTCTGGTGCTTCTGCTTCAGATTCATCTTCGGTAGCGTCAATTCCATAGGCTTTCCGGACTTTTTTAGTTAACTCAGTCATTGCTTCAGGATGTTCTTTTAAATACTCTTTAGCATTTTCACGTCCTTGACCAATTCGTTCATCACCATAAGAGTACCATGAACCGCTTTTATTGACCAAATCCTTTTCGACCGCCATGTCAAGAAGTTCACCAGTTTTAGAAATACCTTCCCCGTACATAATATCAACTTCAGCCCGCTTAAATGGTGGTGCAACCTTATTTTTGACAACTTTAATTCGAACACGGTTACCAACAATATCAGTTCCATTTTTTATCTGTTCTGCTCTTCTGACTTCTAATCGAATAGTTGAATAAAATTTAAGTGCGCGTCCACCGGGGGTTGTCTCCGGATTACCAAACATTACACCAACTTTTTCACGAATCTGGTTAATAAAAATCGCAATGGTTTTAGTCTTGTTGATCGACCCGGATAACTTTCGTAATGCCTGTGACATCAATCTTGCCTGCAGACCGACATGAGCATCTCCCATTTCACCTTCAATTTCAGCTCGTGGTACCAAGGCAGCAACGGAATCCACAACCACAATATCAATCGCTCCTGAAGAAACTAAAGCATCAGTAATTTCCAATCCTTGTTCACCAGTATCTGGTTGTGATAATAGAAGTTCATCAATATTAACCCCTAACTTAGTAGCATAAGCCGGATCCAACGCGTTTTCTGCATCAATATAAGCAGCAACACCGCCCATTTTTTGAATCTCAGCTACCGCATGTAACGCTACCGTTGTTTTACCTGAACTTTCTGGTCCATAAACTTCAACGATTCTTCCACGCGGATAACCTCCAACACCTAAGGCTTCATCAAGTGCCAATGACCCACTTGAAACAGTTGAAATTTTGGTATCGGCCTTATCACCCATTCGCATAATTGATCCCTTACCAAAATTCTTTTCAATTTTCTTTAAAGCGGCATCAAGTGCTGCTTTTCTTTCATCTGCCAAACTGATTCCTCCTCAGCTAAATTAATAGCTTTGCCGATCTTCTTAACACAAAACTATTCCAGCTACAAAATTCTATAATAAGATTCAAAGTGATTGCAATTATTAAAATTTCGTCTTACTTTTCTCGAACAACCGTTCGCTTTATTTTAACAGTTCTTTTCGAATCCAGTCAAGCCCTGTTAAGACTGTTCTTTCTCTAATATACGGTCTGGTCTTTGAAAAATGAAATAATTTAGTTTGGGTCTCCTGATCTTTTAATGCTAAACCAATCCAAACTGTTCCGGCTGGTTGACCTTCCAGCTCATCTGGACCGGCAACTCCTGTAAATGATATCCCAATATTAGTATGCAAAATTTTTCGTGCCTGTTCAGCCATTGCAGTTGCCGTTGCTGAACTTACCACACCATTTTTTTGAATACTTTCTGCCGGTATTTTTAATAACTGACTTTTAACTTGATTAGCATAGGTTACAAATCCTCCGGGGAAAACCTCAGAAACACCTGGAACATCCGCTAAAGTTGCTTGAAATTTCCCAGCTGTCAAACTTTCAGCCGCTGTTATTGTCAGTTGCCGTTTCCTTAACAATTTGACTACTACTTGCGGTAAGCTATTATCATCACCATAACCATAACAAAATTCACCCACTCGTTGCTGAATTGTTTTTTCCAGCTTATCAAGCTTTTCACGCGCATGAATTTGAGAATCGGCACTGGCTGTTAATCGTAACGTAACTTCATTTTCTTTAGCATAGGTGGCCAATGTCGGATTGGTTTGTTGGTCTATTAAATCGGTCAGCTTAGACGCCAGTAAGGATTCACCAATTCCAAAAAAGCGCATAACTCTTGATGCCAGCTGTTGTGAAAAATAATTTTTTTCCAACAATGGTTGCGCTTGATGAACAAACATCGGTCTTAATTCACTTGGAGGTCCAGGCAACAACAAAAAGTCACTACCGTTTGAATTTTGATAAAAATCACCAACAGCAAATCCGGTTTCATTTGGTAATGGGATGGAACCGGCAATATATAAAGCCTGTAAACGATTATTCTCCGTCATTTTGCGTTGCGTTTCCGCAAATGATCGTTCAATCTTGGCTAATGCTGCCTGCTCAATTACCAATTCACGACCTAAATACTTTGCAGTTGTTTGTTTGGTCAAATCATCAACTGTCGGGCCTAACCCACCCAATAAAATAACTAAATCACTTCGTCCATCTGCCAGTTTGATTGCATCAGTCAATCGCTTGGGGTTGTCACCAACTACTGATTGATGAAACACATTGATACCCAAATCTGCTAACCGCTTAGCAACAAACTGTGCATTAGTATTGACGATTTGTCCAAGTAAAATTTCACTGCCAACTGCAATAATCTCTGCATTCATTAAATCTGCCTCCTAATTTTAAATACGCCGTAACCTGATTTTTTCTTTAAAAAAAGGCTGAATCAGAGAAGATTCAGCTTTTTTGTTTATTCAATCTTATTTTTCAAATGAATCAGCAAAAACTGCTCGACTATTAACAAAGTAGTCAATTCCCGAATAAACTGTAAAGAACAAACAAATATATAATAAAATTTCGCCTATTGGAATATTAATTGCTGCGAAAAAAATATCATTTAAAAATAAAAAGATAATCGACAGCATCTGTGTCGTTGTTTTTATTTTTCCCGGCATTGCAGCCGCAATCACCTTTCCATCATTTTCAACTACAATTAATCGCAATCCGGTAACTGCTAATTCACGGCAAACAATGATCGCCGCCACCCAAGCTGGAACTTTATCGAGAGAAACTAATATGATAAATGCCGTCATTACCAGCATTTTATCTGCCAAAGGATCAGCAAACTTTCCAAAATTGGTAACTAAATTATGCCGGCGGGCGATTTGCCCATCCGCAAAGTCAGTAATTGAAGCTACCGCAAAAATGACTGCTCCGACAATTTGCGTCCATGGAATAACAGTTCCACCAACTGTTGCACTGCCCCAATTTAGCGGAGCTAATAAAATTATCATAAAAACTGGAATCAGGAAAATCCGTAACACCGTCAATTTATTGGGTAAATTCATGAAAATCTCCTTTCAAGTTATTCAGCTGAACTGATCGTAATTGTCCGAACAGTTAAGCTGCTATTATCTTTTAGAAAGTCAAACTTCTTACCATTGATTGTAATCGACGTTGCCTTAGAATTTCCTAAGTTAATTACTAGCTGAGATGTTCCACTTGGCAATTTGACCGTATGATCTTCTCCAGAATTTAAAGTCCCCTGCCATTGCTGTGATCCACCGGCTGAAACCGCACTCCAAGCCTTCGAACCGTCGATGCTTAATTTAATCTGGTTAATTTCTTTTGTTCCTTTCATTTGATAAACAAAAGAAGAACCCGAATTGCTGGTTAAAGCAAATTTAGTTTTACTTGTCTTTGCTGCCTTAGATTTAGAGCTGCTTTTCTTGGCAGCCGAACTAGAGCTGGCTGCTGAACTACTTTTACTGGTATCTGCTTTAGCAGAAGATTTTTTAGCTGAGCTAGATGAAACTGAAACCTTTGAACTGCTGATCTGCTGTGAACTTGAGTTCTTTTGATGATTACTCCACGCAACAGCGTAGATCGATCCTAAGATAATAATTACAACAGCAACTATAATAATCGTTGGCAACATACTAAAAACGCGATTAAGGCGATCTGTTTTTTGAATGCTCTGCCGCGTTGCCTCAACTCGTGAATGTGGTGTTTCTTTTACAGAGGTATCTGGTTTAGCTGTGTCCTCTTTATTAGTTGTCAGTTGAGCGGTTAGAGTGGCCGCATCCAAACCGACTGTTTCTGCATACTGTTTAATGAAAGCTTTAACATAAAATTCCCCAGGCAAATCGGAAAATTTTTCTTCCTCAATTGCAATTAAGTATCTTTTCTGTATTTTGGTAATTTGCTGCAAATCGTCTAATGTATAGCCCTTTTCGATCCGAGCAGCTTTTAATGTTTTTCCTATTTCACTCATTTTAAAATAACTCTCCAATTATTTATCAAGATATTTGTCAGATATTAAGTCTGATTCCAGTATAGCATAGGCACAACCAAATATTAATTAAGAAATACTTATTTCAGCCAGCCGCCAGTAACATAAATTGTTTGGCCGGTTAAATAACGAGCCGGTTCAGCTAACAGCGCTTTGACCCAGTAAGCGACCTCATCACTCAACGCAAATCTCCCCATTGGAATGTCAGCTGCTACTTTGGCTCTGTCTTTTGCCGAGAACATTTGATTCATTCTGGTTGCCACCGCCCCCGGAGCAATTACATTAACGGTAATTCCCAGCGAAGCCACTTCCTTACTGTAAGCACTGGCAAAAGCGGATAAAGCACCCTTCACCGTACTATAGCCAACTTCCATCGCACTGCCGCTACCACCGTAAACCGAACCAATGAATATAATTCTGCCAAAATGATTAACAGCTAATTTGGTTTGCAATAGCTGCAATAAATGAGTCGGGACTAAAACTTGCATAGTCATCATTTTTTTTAATTCTGCCGATGCTTGTTGTTGAAATAAACCATAACTAGTCGTTCCTTGCGCAAAAATTACCGCATCGACAGCAAACAAACCAGCGGCCAGTTGCTCGGCCGCCTGTTCATTCGTAAAGTCCGCTGCCAGCGTCAGAAAATCTTGCTTTGGATACAATTTAGCTAATCGTTTCCTTAAATCAACAATTTTTTCCCGTGAATTAAAATAATGCAAATAAAGCGACCAGCCAGCAGCTGCCAGCTGTTCTGCTGTCGCTTGACCAATATCGCCTGATGCCCCAATAATCAATGCCCATTTCATTTCTATACGCCTTCTTCTGGAAGAATTTGAAATTTGCTTAGCTGGCAATTTTGCCAAAAAGACTTAAAGGTTCGGCAAACATCAGTTAGTGACAATTGCTGCAGCAAATCAATCTGGTCTAAAACTGTCGCTTGGTCAAATAACAGTCCCTGATCCTCAGAAATGATATTTTCCAGCGAATCTAATGATTGAATTTGGGTTCCCAGTAAATCATGCTTAGCTAATGAAAACTCAGTTGCAGCAGTTTCTAATTGTTGACTGCCAGCTTGCAAAATTTTTATCAAACTGGCAAAAAGAGTTGCCGGTTCAGTACACTCACTGCTCAAAACAGCGAAATGGAAGCCACGATCAACTTGAATTTCAAAATTAAAACTGTCATCTATAATTCCTGATTCATACAGTTTTTGATAATTGTCAGAAATCTCACCAAATAACATAAAGAAAGCCAATTCAAGCGCCAAAGAATATTTTAACCCACTTCGATTTGAAACTGATACTTGATCAGTACCTTTTAATCCCAATGTTGCTTTTGGTCTTTGCGTTGGTAATAAAACCTGCTTAAAGGAGCGAGCAGCAGCCTGCTCAGCAACAGTGAAATCTCTTGTCTGACCAGCAGGGCAAACTGGCAATTTCTTTTGCGCCTGATTATTTTCAAACCAGCTAACTGCTTCCACCGGATCAACTGCCCCGGTCAACAAAAACGACATTTTTTCTGGCCGGTAAAATGCTTGATAGCATGCTAACAAATCGGCCGCGGTGATCTGTTCAATAGAAGCTAAACTACCGGCAATATCATCGCTTAATGGGTGATTAGGATACATTCCTGCCAAAACCCCGGCATATAGTTGCCAATTGATGTCATCTTGGTACATTTTGATTTCCTGACCAATAATTTTCTTTTCGCGTTCAACTGCTGCCGACTGAAAATATGGTTGCTGAACAAAATCCAATAAAGCCAAAACATTTTGCTTGATTTGTGTCGTGCCAGAAAACAAATAGTTGGTATTAGTATATGTGGTAAATGCATTGGCATCTGCCCCTAAATGACTAAACTGTTCAAAAGCATCCCCAGTCGGTTGATCAAACATTTTATGCTCCAAAAAATGAGCAATTCCCGCAGGAAAAGCCTTTTTTTGTTGATCACTGGTTAAAAAGCAATTATCTAACGATCCGTATTCTACCCGTAAACTACCATAAACTTTATGAAAATCCGCTCGCGGCAAAATTTTTATTGTTAAACCATTTTTCAAATGCTGAATATATAATTTTTCATTAACTAGTGGATACTCGATTATTTTCATTTGCCATCCATCCCTTGCAAATAAGAACTTGCTTGTAATTTAGCCTGCTGAGCAACTGCCGCCACTTGTTCTGTACCAACCTTATCAAGAGCTTGTTCCCACTTTCGGCCAGTTAAATCACTACCAGTTAGATTGGTCAAAAGCGTCCGGCGAAGTTGGCTGCTTTGACTATCAAGCTGACTTTGATAATCATTAAGCAACATTTTTTTGGCATCAGCTAGTTCAACTTGACTGATTCTACCTTGCTGCAGTTCACGCAGTTGTTGACAAATAACCTCTTGTGCCCGTTCTTTATTTGCAGCATCAATTCCGGTTTGAACGGCCAAAATACCCCGAAAGCTGTCAAACGAACTACTGGCATAATAAGCTAAACCACGTTTTTCACGAACATTGACAAATAAACGTGACAGTGGCAACCCGCCAAAGATCGCATCAAATACTAAAGCTGCAGCAAATTCAGCCTGATCATAATAAATTGGTAATGAAAAAGCCAAATCAAACTTACTTTGACTAACCGTTTGTTTAAATGAATTTTGCCGCAGTTTCGGTTGCCATGTCTGTTGATAAAAGAGACCAAAATCTTGTTTTGCACGCGGCTTAAAGTCCAATTTTTCTGCTAATTGTTCAGCTTGTCCTTGGGTAACATCACCTAAAACAATAATTTCTACTTGATCTTGAGCTAAACAAGTTTGGTAATACTGAAAAAGGTTGGCTGCATTTAAATTTTCCAGCTGCTCTAAAGTTCCAAAGGATGGTTCCTGTTGAACTAAATCTGTAAAATAAGCTTTTTGCAAGGCCAGATAAGTCGTTAATTGTTTATTATCTGCAGCTGAAATAACTGCCTGCTTTAAATTGCGCCTTTCACGAAGAAAGTTATTCGCTTCAAAACCATTTTCGTCCGTTAACGGATGAAAAATAACTTGCTTCAAAAAGTCCATTCCATCTTCCAGCAATGAAGTATTACCCACCTCATCGTTTAAACAATTTAATATAAAACTTAAGCTATGACTATTTCCACGTCGATTAACAGTAACCCCAAAACCGGCACCATACAATTTGGCCAATTGCCGGGCAATTGCTGCTTGATTGGGAAATTCAGCTGTACAATTTTCCAAAAGATTGGCTAACAACAAACGCTTGGCTTGTACTCCTGGTGTTAACGGTGCAATTAAATTAACTGCTACACGTACTGTTTTAAATTGTTTAACTGGAACAACTGTCAGGTAAATTCCTGATTTTAATTTTAACCGCACTGTTTCTTCCTCCGCTTAATTTAGTGCTGATCTGTTGGGGGAGCTTCTAAATAAACCTTGCGTGGTTTACTGCCCTCAGCCGGTCCGACCATTCCCTTAGCTTCCAGTTCATCAACCAATCGTGCCGCCCGATTATAGCCGATTCGGAAACGTCGCTGCAGCATTGAAATACTGCAGGCTTGCTCATGGGTGATTAATTGCACTACTTGATCAAATAATTTATCTTCTGGCTGATCTTGTTCCGGTGTTTCAGCTTCATCATCGGTAACAATCAATTGATCATCATAATCTGCTGGTTGCTGTTGTTTAATAAAATCAACTACTTTAGCCACATCCTGGTCCGAAATAAACGCGCCTTGAACTCGTACTGGTTTATTCATTCCCATTGGTAAAAACAGCATATCACCGCGTCCAAGCAGTTTTTCAGCTCCGTTAGTATCAATAATCGTTCGTGAATCCGTCCCACTGGAAACAGCAAATGCCATACGTGACGGAACATTAGCTTTGATCAATCCAGTGATAACATCAACCGATGGACGCTGGGTTGCCAAAATCATATGAATACCGGCCGCTCGTGCCATCTGTGCTAAACGGATAATAGCAGCTTCAACTTCATTAGAGGCCGCCATCATTAAGTCTGATAATTCATCAACAACTATTACAACATACGGCATTAATGGCTCATGACTACCGGTTTCCTGATTTTGTCTTTGAACCATTTCATTATAGCCTTTAAGATTGCGTTGCCCAGTATTAGCAAACAATTCATAGCGGCGTTCCATTTCAGCTACTAATTTATTTAACGCTTTAGCAGCTTTGCGAGCATCGGTCACAACTGGTGTTAAAAGATGGGGAATCCCGTTATAAACACCTAACTCAACTTTTTTCGGATCGATCAGCATTAATTTAACCAAATCTGGACGGCAATTCATCAATAGACTGGTAATTATACAATTAATTGCGACCGATTTACCGCTACCGGTCGAACCGGCAATTAATAGATGAGGCATTTTTTGTAAGTCAGCTATTACAACTTTTCCAGAAATATCACGTCCAAGCGGTACTTGCAGGGGATGATCAGCGTCAACTTCTTGTTCTTCAATAATACTGCGAAAAGAAATTGTTGAAACTTGCTGATTAGGAACTTCAATTCCAACTAACGATTTACCTGGAATCGGAGCCTCAATTCGAATATCCTTAGCTGCTAATGCCAAAGCCAAATCATCGGTTAAATTAACAATTTTGCTAACTTTCACGCCGACTGCCGGATGCAATTCGTATTTTGTAACTGATGGTCCCAAAATTGCCCGTTTGATTTCAACATCAACTCCGAAGCTTTTAAAAGTTTGCTGCAACACCTGATTATTATGATCAATTTTTTTATATTCGGTACTTTGATCAGTAGGTTTAACTTGCTGTAATAATTCTTTAGGCGGTAACTGGTAATTATCAGCTACCGGATTATTTTGCGGTAATGATTTTACTGCTGCCGCTTTGTCAACTTTTTCAGCAGTCTTTTTTTTCAAATCCTGCTGCCAATCGCCAGTCTGAATCACCGGTTGAGATTTAACTGCTGGCGGCGCTGGTTGCTCAGCTGCTTCATGAGAAACTGGCACTTCGGTTGTGGATGGTGCTTTAGTTTGCTGTTTTAAAACAGTTTTTTGCTGTTTTTTTTGCCATGAATGTTCTATTTTCAACCACTGACGCCAAATGAACTGTCCTAAATTAACAAACAATGGTTTTAGATGTTTACCAAGCCAGCTGACAACTTTAACTAAATAATATAAGCTCAAATGCAATGTCTTGGGCAGCGAAATGCCGGTCAGGCAACAAATACCACCGAGCAGGAGTAAAATTGCGATTACATATGAACCGAACTGACCCGTTAAAAAATAACTGGCAGTGTACCATAAGCTGCCTAAAATTCCGCCTCCGACACTACTGCCAGCGCTTGCACTTGTTAAATCAGACCATAAATACTGCCAAGTTATTCCTAAAAAACGGGTATGCAAATTTAATCTGGCAAACAAAAAAGCTGTCAGCCACAATGTTCCACCACTGTATAGCAGCAGTAAACTGACAATCACTTTAGCAGAAATCGGTGGCTCTTTACCCCGAGCCAATAAGTAAACACCGATTAACAATAATAAAATTAAACCGGTAATTGCTAAGTCTCCAATTAATAATCGAAAAACATTCAAACAGACTATCCCTAAATATCCCGCCTGAAAAAGTCCAAGCAAACTCCAGCCGATAAAAATAATTCCAATCAGCTGCGGGGAGAAAGCAAAATTCTTTCGACGTTTCTTTGCTGTAGAACGTCGTTTTCTCGAGTGTGCCACAATGAACTCTTCCTTTCTAAAAAAACAAGTAGTCTTTGATTATTTTAACATACTTAGCCCTTAGTCCTTCAATTTATCATGCGGATAATGATGACTCAATTCAAGTTCAGGAAAGCCCTGCTGCCGTAAAACTTCATAAATAATAATTGCCGCTGTATTTGACAAATTAAGCGCCCGAATATGCTGATCGTTTTGTGGGATTCTTAAACAATGTTCGTAAAATTTTCGCATAAAAGGTTCTGGTAACCCGGTTGTTTCCTTACCAAAAATAAAATAATAATCATGATCAGTTGCGCGATAATCTGCCTGTGAATAAACCCGCTCGGCAAACTTAGAAATTAAAAAGAATTCATCTTTTTCATTAAGTGTTTTCATAAATGCCGGCAAGTTTTCATGATAATTAATTGTTACTTTATCCCAGTAATCTAAACCCGCTCTTTTTAAATACTTATCACTGGTTGAAAAGCCTAATGGTTCAATCAAATCTAAAATTGTATCCGTTCCCGCGCATGTTCGCGCAATGTTACCGGTATTAGCTGGCATTAACGGTTCAAAAAGTACAATATGATTGGTCATGCAAAAATCTCCTCTAATTTATTAAATTATGCACAAAAAAAGCGTAACCATTCGGTGTGGGCACGGCGAACGGCTACGTTAAATGAAGTACAATCATTCAGCAACTAACGACTGTTCCGTTAATTACTAACAACCGATTTCTTGATGAAATTCTAACACCTATTTTTTTGTTTTTCAAGGTTTTTTCACAAAAAAGTTTTGTTTTATTCAATTTTAGCAGCTAAAACAACAACATCAACTGTTATCTCTTGCAAAAAGAGCCGTTGAACTTCAGCCAATCTTTCTTTAGTTACTCCCCATTGCAGTGGTGTCATTTTTAATAACTGCTGAAAACTTGCCTGGTTCAACTGAAATTTATAAGTTAATGGGATTGCTTGAGCATTTGGATAATGTTCAAAAAACAGCTGCTTAACTTTTTGATTGCTATAACTGTAATTTTGCGAATCCTTAGAATAAAACATATGCCGTAGTTCAGTTAAATATAATTGATTAGGAATTACTTTTAATAATAAACCTCCCGGTGCCAAAACTCGTTCAAATTCTTGATAAGCGGAAGGTGTAAAAATATCACAAAGTACATCAAAACTTCCGGCTTGAAAAGGTAGATTTGCTAAATCAGCCTCACAAAAAAAGGCTGAAAAATCAAACTGAGTTGCCAAATTTAATGCAACTTTCGTCAAATCAAAACCAACCAATGTATCATCGTATTTTCTTGCGGCTGCAAAATAAGCCAGAGCTGAGCCTTCACCACAACCGGCATCCAAAATTTTGACAGGCTTTGTGGGCATTAAGTCTACTAACTTGGCAAAAATCGGTCTAAATAAACCGGCCTGCAAAATTTGGCGGCGTGCTTGCCAAAGATCATGGTTATCGTAATTAGTTTGATAACCATGCTTTAGCAAATAAAGTGTTCCTTTTTTTGACAAATCAAAACAATGTTGCTGCTGGCAGACTAGACTATTACCTTTTGGCTGATTAAAGGCTGTTCCACAGTAAGGGCAGCGAAAAAGTAGGTAATTTGTTTGCAACCAAGCAGCTGCCTTATTAATTTTTTTCATAATTTATGTCCTTATTTTTGTACTTTTAAATATTTTCCTTTGACTAACTTTACCAATTCTTTCTGATTTACGCGAACTGAACGACCAACTTTTCCTGCTGAAACTGAAACTTCTGGAAAATCCTTAATTCGTTCATCAAAATAAATTGGGAATCCCTGTTTAAAACTAATTCCAATTGGCGTATTTGCACCATGAACATAGCCGGTTATCTGAACTAGTTTCTTATTATCTGCTAAATGGACTTGTTTTTTGCCCAACTCAGCTGCGACGATTTTCAAATCAATTTCATATTCAAGCGGTAAGCAAATAACTAAATAATCACGACCTGAACCATTTGCTTGTAAAACAATCGTTTTTAAAATGCTTTTAGCCGGTATGCCCTCAGCTTCAGCTTGAGCTAACGCTGATTCTCCTAATTTAAGCCAATCAAAATCAGTTTCTTGGTAATCAACTCCGTGCTGATCCAGAATCCGTTCTTCATTTGTTTTTTTGATTTTCTTTTTCTTTGCCATGAAAAAAATCCTTTCATCAAAATTATTCCTATTCATTATAGCGTTAAAACTTCCATTCGTCATACAACATTCAAGATCTTTTCCACTAAAAGCGAATGTTTCCAAGCAATTACAGTTAATTCATTTGACTTTTATCACATAATGAAGTAAATTATACGGTGTTTGTGGATGAAAAAGCTTAATCAACGAAAATATATTTCATTAATAAGAATGTGGGGTAACGCTATGCAAGCTTTTGATTATGAAGACATTCAACTTGTTCCTAATAAATGTATTGTAAAAAGTCGTTCTGAAATAGACACTAAAATTAAATTTGGCCCAATGATCTTTAAAATTCCAGTAGTTCCAGCAAATATGCAAACCATTATTGATGAACCATTAGCAATTTGGCTCGCAAAAAATGATTATTTTTATATTATGCATCGTTTTAATGAGGATGAACGGCTACCGTTCGTTAAAAAAATGCATCAACGCGGTTTATTTGCTTCGATCTCTGTTGGGGTTAAACCAAAAGAATACGAATTGATTAATGAATTAGCTGCCGCCCATCTAGTTCCTGAGTATATTACTATTGATATCGCTCATGGCCATGCTGATACGGTAATCGACATGATTCATCATATTAAAAAAAGACTGCCGGGTGTTTTCGTCATTGCTGGTAATGTCGGAACTCCTGAAGGCGTACGTGAATTAGAAAACGCCGGAGCAGATGCTACTAAAGTTGGAATTGGTCCCGGAAAAGCTTGTATCACCAAACTCAAAACTGGTTTTGGTACCGGTGGCTGGCAATTAGCTGCTGTCCGACTTTGCAGCAAAGCTGCCAGCAAACCAATTATTGCCGATGGTGGAATTCGTTATAATGGTGATATTGCAAAATCTGTCCGGTTTGGTGCTTCAATGTGTATGATCGGCTCTTTATTTGCGGGTCACGAAGAAAGTCCCGGAGAAGTTATTTCCAAGAACGGTAAAAAATATAAAACTTACTACGGTTCCGCTTCACAATACCAAAAGGGACAGTACAAAAATGTTGAAGGCAAAAAACTGCTTGTTCCCTATCGCGGACATATTGCTGATACTTTACACGAAATGCAAGAAGATCTCCAATCCGCGATTTCTTACGCTGGTGGGCGTGAATTAGCCGCTTTGCGAAAAGTTGACTATGTAATTGTTAAAAATTCTATTTTTAACGGTGATTAATTAGTTTTAAATTAATCGAGTAGGAGGCGGGTCTCCCCGCCGACCTCTCACACCACCGTACGTACGGTTCCGTATACGGCGGTTCAATAACTTAAGCACTCTGGATTTGCTGGAGAGTTTTGGACATATTCATCAGTCCAAGACCCTCCAGCTTTTCATTCGTTAAGGTGTATTTCAATACGCCCGTGTGGGCTGTATACCAAGGCCCTTTACGTGTATTTGCGTAAATATGAGCCTCTCTTACTGGTTCACCTAGTTGTTTCAGCCGCTTAATTCGGGTTTTAATTTTCTTCCATGATTTCCAAATGGACTGACGAATACGCGAACGTAACCACTGGTCTAACCGTTTGATGAAAGCTTGGAGCTTGCCAAAGCCATAATATTGCAACCAGCCGCGCATTTTCTGCCAAATTTCTCTGAACATCCGTTCAAGAGAAATCCCACGATTGCGTTTGGTGATTTGCTTTAGAGCCTGTTTAATTCTTTGCTTAGACGTTTTGGCGGGACGGGCATATGCACCATTCCGATTGACACTTAGCGAGAAACCCAGAAACTTTAATTTCAAGGGTGAGCCAACTTGCGTTTTCTCCCGATTAACAGTTAGTTTCAAGTCACGTTCTAGAAAACGGTTAACAGAGGCGAGAACTCGTTGGCCCGCACGTTTACTTTTAACATAAATATTACAGT
The DNA here is from genome assembly GCF_001435235.1 of Liquorilactobacillus ghanensis DSM 18630. Lineage (GTDB taxonomy): Bacteria > Bacillota > Bacilli > Lactobacillales > Lactobacillaceae > Liquorilactobacillus > Liquorilactobacillus ghanensis. The sequence continues at coordinate 143,845 of NZ_AZGB01000015.1, forward strand.
CATCAGCGTAACGCACGAATTTGTGGCCTCGACTAGTGAGTAATTTGTCGAGTTCGTTAAGATAAATGTTAGCTAGCAATGGAGACAAGGGTCCTCCTTGCGGTGTCCCTTTGATTTCAGGTTCGAAGACATGACCATTCATGACCCCACTAGTCAAGAACCGACGAATTAGCTTCAATAACCATGGGTCCTGAACATACTGACTAACAAATTTCATCATTAAATCATGGGTGACTGTATCGAAGTAAGCCTTTAAATCAAGATCAACCACACAGTGATAGCCTTGATTATAAAGGTCAATCACTTGCCGAATGGCATCATGCGCACTTCGATGCGGTCGAAAACCAAAGCTACTATCTGAAAACACTTGCTCAAAAATGGGTGTTAGAACCTGAGCTACAGCTTGCTGGATCAGACGATCTACGACTGTGGGAATACCAAGCTTTCGCTTACCACCATTGGGTTTGGGAATTTCAACTCGTTTTACTGGCATGGGACGATAAGTCCCATTTGCCAATGAATCAAGTAATTTCTGCCGATGTGCTTTCAGATATGGTAATAGGTCATCGACGGACATACCATCGAGACCTGCGACACCCTTGTTGCGTTTGACCCGTAAGTAAGCCTGATTGAGGTTATTACGGTCCAATACTCGGGCTTGAAACTTTGTGCCACTCATCGTTGTTTGTTCACCAGAAATGGTGCTACGCGCCCCGGTTTGCTTTGAGTCTTCTGGACTTATCCTCCACCGGCGGTCAGTTTGTTGTTCTGTTTTCTGCGATTTTCGCACAATTTCCACCTCTTCAAATCAATATGAGTTATTATTGTTCAGTCCTTCGTGGCACTGTGTGCCACTACTATGACTTCGGCTGACTTCTGCTTGATTCAACCAGCTATCACTGGCCAGCTTGTTTCCGCAAAACTTTTCGCTCTGCTGGTAGAGACATATCAAACAGATCTCCCCGGGTAAGGATGAATGCTTTCCTGCCATGCAACTGTTGGCTTTACTGGAGTTCGCTCTGAGTAGTATCGGACTTTGATTCGTCTAGCAATCTTATCCAGCTCGTCCAGCCTTATAGCCACTTCTTGTACATCAGTTCAGCAGTTTGCCTAGGACTTCCTTCGGATTCCATCTCACGGTGGACACCCTTGTCTTTGGCTCGTGATTCCGACTACTACGGCCCACAGCGGACTTTCACCACCTAGTATTCGTCCATGCCGGGCGCACCAGAAAAAAGCTGATGATAAAAATTCTATCACCAGCTTTTTTCATTCGTAACAAATAACACTGCCTACATGCACTTTAGGAACAGTGTATGGTTTTAAATAGATTCCATTATGCTGTGGTCGTACAGGAACTTCTTCGAAAAAGAGGGTCGCATGACCAATCATTTCCATATTATCAGCTACTAATGAGCCAACATGCTCCACTTTATAAACTTGATCATCAATTTTCACTTGACCGCCAACTTTAAGTGAAAAGCGCTGTTCATTGGGAGAAATGAAGCGTTGAACGACTGAAACATGTCTCAGTTGGACCGAGGCTGTTTCATCAAACAAAATCAAAAGCGGATCATCAGCCGAAATAGCTTCCGGTCCAATTTCAACAATTTTTGCTTTTAACATTGCAACAAACTCCTTTTTTGGTTTTAACACAGTTTTATTGTAACATATGGTCAGCTTAATCTAAATCGGTTACAATAAAGTTAGTTAAAATGGAGGTAACTTTTATATGACAGAAAAAATTTTGTTTGGAACTTATACCAAAAAAGCTTCCCAAGGAATTTATCAAGCTGAACTTAACCTTGAAACTCAAAGCTGCTCACAACCAACATTGCTGTATCCTCTAAGCAACCCAACTTATTTGGACTTCAATCATTACCAGCAACTGTTTGCTGTTGCCAAAGCAGGACAGCAAGGTGGAATTGCCCAAATCGATCTAACTGCTGAGCCAACTAAAATCACTGAACAATTAGTTGCTCCCGGCTCTGCCCCATGCTATGTCGGAATTGATAACCAACGTGATCTTGTCTTTTCTGCTAACTATCACACTGCCGTTGTCAGAGTTTATCAAGCTCATGCTCATGAACCGTTTGAATTACTATCTGAAAAGAAATTCAGTGGTCATGGTCCACGCCCTGAACAAGAAGCATCACATATTCATTATGCTGATCTAACTCCTGATCGCCGATTGGCTGTTTGTGATTTGGGCGCTGATCGAGTTTACACTTTTAAAGTTGCTGCTGATGGCTCTTTAATTGATCAGCAAATTTTTGAAACTGAAGCTGGGTTTGCACCCCGCCACCTAGTCTTTCATCCCAATGGCAAATTTGCCTTTTTAGTGGGAGAACTAAGCAGTCAAGTTGCTGTTTTAAAATATAGTGCTGCAACTGGAACTTTTACTCAAACCCAACAACTGTCTACTATTCCTGAAGATTGGACCACACACAACGGAACTGCTGCCGTTAAAATTTCAACAGACGGCAAGTTTGTCTACGTTTCCAATCGCGGACATGATTCTTTAGCCGTCTTTGCTTGGAACGATCAGCAATTGCAGTTGGTTCAAAGAATCACTGTTGCTGGCAGTTTCCCACGTGATTTTGCAATTGATCCTACCGGTAAATTCTTATTAGTTGCTAATCAAGAAAGCGACAATGCTACTTTATTCAGCCGTTCTTTGACAAGTGGCAAATTGACTTGTTTGCAAAAAGATATTGTTTTACCTGAAGGCGTTTGTGTTAAATTCCTTCCAGAATAAGCATAATTTCCCTTAAATATCAAAAACCGGCAGCTCAAAATGCTGACCGGCTTTTTTGTTTAATCAGTTATTATCTTAGGCAAAATCCGGGCAATAATCTCTTGCGGTGTCAACTGATCAGTTTTAATGACCAGGTCAGCACATTCACGATATAAAGCATCTCGTTTTTGTTTTAATCCCTTTAATTGAGTTATTGACAACTTGTTAACCAAAGGACGTGAATGATCCCGCAAAACTCGCTGAACAACTGTCTGAGCTGAAGCTTCCAGCAAGATCACCGGTGTATTTGTTTGTCGGAGCAAATATTGATTAGCCGGCATAATCGGTGTTCCACCCCCGGTCGAAAGAATGCCATCTTGAGTTAATTGCTGCTGCAATAATCGATGTTCCAACTGTCGAAAAGACTGTTCTCCTTCTTCTTCAAAAATATCATTAATCGATTTGCCAACATGTTCAACGATCACTTGATCCAAATCAATATGTGAGGTTTTTAGATTCTCAGCTAGAAGTCGCCCAATTGTCGTTTTCCCGCTGCCCATGAAACCCACTAATACTGCTTTCATCTACCTTCACTTCCTTGAAATAACTTGATAATGCTGTTCATTTAAAATTTTTGCAGCAGTAGTCCGATCTGTTTCCTTCATAAATGTCAGCTGCAAAACACCATCAATTTCTTCACGAATTTCTAAAATATGCAAATTAATTAAATTTATTTTGGCAGCCGCCAAAATTTGTGTAACTTTAGCTAATGAACCAACTTTATCAGGAATATTAACAAATAAGTCATAAAATCCTGGTAACCCACCGATTTTTTCCGGTCCCAATTGATCACGACTAACCTTTGCTGTCGCAAAAAAATGGTAAAGCGCACTTTGGTCATCAATTAGAATTGCCCGGCGAACTTTAACCAGTTCATTTTGATAATCTTGTAATTGTTCGGCAATAATCGCTGCATTGGTGTGCAAAATCGCACTCCACATCGTTGGATCGGCAGCTGCAATCCTAGTTATTGATTTAAAGCCACCGGCTGCCATACGCATACCTAGCGGTGAGTCTTCAAAAGCCCGCTGCGTTTGGTTAACTAAGGCAGCTGCAATTATATGTGGCAAATGGCTGATTTGACCAACTAACCGATCATGTTGTTCAGGCGTCAATTGTAGCCACTTAACGTGCAGTTGCTGTAATAAATCTTGCAAACGTATTATCATTTCTGGCGGAACTGCTGGGGCAACAATAAAATAAAATGCATTTTCAAATAGATCGGCTCGTCCGGCTGTAACACCCGTTTTATGGGATCCCGCCATCGGATGACCGCTGATAAAAGTAACCTGTGCCGGTAACACAGCTGCTGCTGCAACAATCTGCTGCTTGGTACTGCCAACATCAGTAATGATCATCCCTTTTTTCAAAGGCAATTTACTTAATTGCTGTAATGAATTAATTATCTCATTAACCGGCGTTGCCAAAATAACAAAATCAGCCGTTTGTGCAGCCGTTAATGAATCAGCAGCCTTATCAATTATTTTTTGTTGTAAAGCGTACTCCAGCGCATCTTGATTAAGATCTGCTGCAATAATTTTAATTTCAGGATTTTTTTGCTTTATTGCACGAGCTAATGAACTGCCAATCAGACCTAAGCCGTTAATAAAAACTTCAGTCATAATCTCACCTGCTTTGATTGACCCAACAGCTGCTGTAAGTCAGTAAAAAAATTAGGATAAGAAATGTTGACCGCATCGGCTTGTTGCAGCGTTAAAGATTGATGAACACATAAAGCCGCTACAGCCAACATCATTCCGATTCGATGATCGCCATGACTGTCTAACTGATATGCCCGCGGCTGCCAATTAGACGAGCCAGTAATAATCATGCCATCAGGTAATTCAGTGATTTTGATTCCCAGTTTGTGCAATTCAGCAGTTACTGTTGCTATTCGATCAGTTTCCTTAACGCGCAATTCAGCTGCACCGGTAATTTTACTGGTTCCAACTGCGCTAGCCGCTAATAACGCCACTAATGGCAATTCATCGATCACTGCCGGTATGTCAGCTGCCGTTAATTCAATTGCGTGCAATTTTGCCGACTCAACTTTAATGTCACCATATGTTTCTGGAACATTGGCTTGCTTTAGCACACTGACTTTACCGCCCATTTTTTGCAGAATTCGTAAAAATCCAATTCGGGTTGGATTTAGTGAAATATTTTTTAAAACAATTGCTGAGTTGGGCACCAATGTTGCTGCCGCCATAAAGAATGCTGCGGATGAGGGATCTCCCGGAACCTGAACCAATTGTCCTCGCAGATGCGGATGCGGTAAAACGGTGATCGTCCGTTGATCGACGGCCGTAACAACCTCAGCACCAAATTGTTGAAGCATCAATTCAGTATGATTGCGCGTTGGCAGCTTTTCAATAATTGTTGTTGGACCATCAGCCTGCAATGCCGCAAAAATCACTGCACTTTTTACCTGCGCACTGGCAATCTCAAGTGAGATCCGTTTTCCCCACAGCTTCTTACCCTGAATAATTGCCGGCAAAGTTCCTGTAGATGTTAATTTTATTGCCGCACCCATTTTTTGCAATGGTTCACTGACTCGTTTCATCGGTCGGCGGCTTAAAGAAGCATCCCCCTGCAATTCAGTATTAAAAGTCCTTCCGGCCAGCAAGCCCAGTAAAAGCCGCGTTGTTGTGCCGGAATTACCCATATCTAGTGGCTGATTGGCTGGTTGTAGATGATCTATTCCTTTTCCGGCAACAATCATCTGATCATTTTTTTCTGAAATTTCCACCCCTAGCTGGCGCAAAGCTTGCAAAGTATGCAAACAATCCTGCGATTTTAAAAAATGATTAATTATTGTCTTCCCCTGACTGATTGCTCCAATCAGCAAAGCCCGATGTGAAATACTTTTATCTCCGGGAACATTCAGTACTCCTTGTAGGCCGTTTTGAGGTGCTGTTGTTAATACAATTTCTTTCATTTTTGAAACTCCTTGATTTGATAAACTGCCCACACCATTTGCGGTGAAAAACGTTGTAAAATTTTTTCGGTCGGTCGAAGCCGGACATTTTTTTCATTAGTTAAAACATATTGACCATCAACTAGATATTGCTGATAAGCTGCATATTTGCTAGCTGAACATCTAACAACTTTTGGTTGAATATATTGCCCCATCAAATCCGTCAAAGCTGCATGAGTATAGGCAATATTTGAAACACTAGCTGTATTTTCTAGTAATACTAGCGAATTAAGCGGGTAAACAAAGGCCGTTTGCAAATCTAATACAGCTAAATTACGATAGTGCCACTGTCCCCAAGACATTCCTGATTTAGCTGAACGAAAAGCAGTTGGAATTACTAAAAAATCATCTTTCAGCTGCTGCAATTGACTAAATAATTGTTCAAAGCTGGAATGTAACACGATCTGCGTTGAAGTTTTTAATTGATCAGCCAAATAATGCTCGACATAATACTGAGCGGCTTGACTGCTGTCAGTTGCTGCCGGCCCCAATGTGTGTATCCGCAAATAATCCCCTTCTAACTTTAATAATTTTTCAATTCTTCACGATATGCTGTCAACTGCTGCTGCAATCGCTGCAGATTACTGCCGTCAAAAGTAGCCGTAATCTCCTGTGCCAGCGTAATGGCAATAACACTCTCAATGACAATTGATGCTGGAACAATGGCAGTTGTGTCAGAACGTTCAACATTGGCTTTTTGAACTTCGTGAGTAAGTAAATTAACGCTCGGCAAAGCTTTGTAAAGCGTCGGAATCGGCTTCATAGCTGCATTGACAATTACTGGCATTCCATTAGTCATCCCACCTTCAAAGCCACCCAAATGGTCAGATGACCGACTCCAACCGGTTGCTGACTGCCAAATAATCGGATCCATTACTTGGCTGCCTAAATTTGCTGCAGCAGCAAAGCCATCGCCGATTGAAACACCTTTGATTGCATTAACACCCATCGCAGCTGCAGCTAACTTCGCATCCAGTTTTGTATTCCAACTGGTATAACTTCCAAGTCCTGCTGGTAAATTTTCTACCACAACTCTGATTACTCCGCCTAAGGTATCCCCAGCTCGTTTTGTTTGATCAATTAGATCATGAACTTCTTTTACCCGTTGTTGTTCTATGATCCGCAAATCATTTTGCAAAATTTGCTTTTCAATTTCAGTAACCGCCAGTGGCTTGGTTGTATCAGTTGTGACCGAACCAATTTGCGTAACATAGCCAACTAAGTTGATCCCTAACTGCTGCAGCAATTGTTTGCAGATTGAACCGATTGCAACCCGCATAGCTGTTTCACGAGCAGAAGAGCGTTCTAAGACATTTCGCAAGTCTTTGTGACCATATTTCATCCCGCCTGCTAAATCAGCATGTCCTGGGCGTGGACGTTCTACACGGCGTAAAGTATTTTCTGAAGTTGCTGGGCTGATTGGATCCATAATCTTGGACCAATGAGCATGATCGATGTTTTTAATTACTAGAGCTAGTGGTGAGCCTAAAGTTATCTGATGCCGTAATCCCCCCACTAGTTCGATCTGATCGTGCTCGATTTTTTGCCGATTGCCACGTCCATAGCCACCTTGTCGAGCTGCCAATTGCTGATTGATCTGGTCAAGGTCCAATTTGACCCCAGCCGGAAAACCTTCTAAAATTCCTGTCAACTGTGGTCCATGTGATTCACCCGCTGTTAAATAATGCATTAAATTACCTCCTGAATTTTTAATTATCTTTACGTTCGCTGTTGGCTTCATAATCGCGTGAATTTTTCATAATTTGCTGATAAATAGCTTGCAGATACGGTGTCAGCTGTTGATCAGCACTTTGCTGTGCAACTTGTTTTAAAACCTGATTTTCTCGTTTGGAATCCCTAATCTGTTGCTGCTGAGCTGTTTTTATTTCACCGGCCATTTTGACTGCTTGAAATCGTCGATTCAATAAAATAATAATCCAGTGATCAAGCCGGGAAATCTTTTTCCTGATCTGAACTAAATCTGTTGCAGCTGCCGAATCAAGTACTGCCTTAATTATAATTACCAATATCAACCCACAAATGCCAATTAAAATATCAAAGCGTAAAGCTGCAGCAACACTGATCTTTGATAACCAACCAGTGATCAAGGGAATAGAAAATGATGCCAAGCTGCCGCCGGTAAAAAAGATTCCCGTGATTAAACCTTTTCGTTCTGGAAAAAGTTTTAAAAAAAGATTCAAACCAGTCTGCATAATTCCACCGGCAGCTGTCATCCCAAAAATCAATGAGGCAGCCGCTGTTATAAATAATTGTGTTGACCAACTGATCAACAGCAAACTGATCAGACTTAGACCGTTTAAAATCAACAATAATTTGGATTCACTGATCTGCCGACTCAACAGCCAAAATAAAATAATTACACCGCTAATTGATCCAATGCTATACAGCGATAACAAAAAATGTGCTTGCCAATTTGAAAAGTGCAATGTTTTTAGCGCAAACAAGCTGATCCATTGTGTATATAAGATCATCAAGGCCATTGAAGTATAGCCATAACAAGTCAAGCACCCGGCAACCAACCAGCGACGCCAAGCCGGTAAGTGTCCGAAAAATTGTCGTTTACCGGCAACAGCTTTATTTTTGATTGGAAACTTAACCGGTCTTAAAATCCCAAAATTTAACAATAAAATTACTGCAGCCAAGATAAATGTCCAACCAAACCAAAGATGATGATTTTCAAGTAAAGCTACTAAGAGCGGCAAAATAAATTCACCCAGCGACATAAAGGCCTTAATCAAAATATTGGAAGCACCATTGCTACCACCCAACTCAACAAATGTCGGATAAGTTCCGGCATCCAACGCTGAATTAGCTACTCCGGCTAAAATTGCTAAACCATAGGCAAACTGTATATTAGGTGCTATTAAAATTCCGCCAAAGAAAAGCAAATAACACAGCATTCCAAAATAAATAAAATTTTTCCGACCATAACGATCGGCTAAGCTGCCTAAAATCAAATAAGCAATCAGTCGGCCAATCCCGACTCCGGAAATCACATAAGAAACCGTAGCCAGTGGTTCCTGCCAAAGCTTTCCCAATGCTTGCATATTCTGTGCCAAAATAATTAAACCAATGCCATGTACAAAGTAGTTTAAATATAAACTAAGTTTTAACCTTGTTTGTCGCTGGACCATCATTAAAATTCCTCCTTAAAATTCCAATAAAAAAAACCAACTAGATAGAGAAATCTAGTTGGCTTTTTGACATCATTATCGGAATTCCGTCATAATCAACCAACCGGATTCTCAGTTCCAGTCGGCAACCATGACTTTGCACAACTGAAACACGGGAGCTGCGCCCGTGTTATCAGTTGCACGGACGCTACCCAAACCAAGCAAAGTCATAATAATAACTATAAACTTTTGAATTAGACTGCGTCATTTTAAAAATTCCTTTCTTTTTCATTTTTAATTATTAAAGCACGTTAACAAAAATAAGTCAACAATTAATTTTAATTTAATTTGCAAAGCAACTAATCACTAATAATAAATTGCAAAAAGATTTTAGCAATATTAAAATAAATCAACACCGAAGTCAAATCACTTAAAGTTGAAATAAACGGCCCGGAAGCAACGGCTAGATCAACTCCAATTTTATCCATTAATAGTGGGATCAAGCTACCAGCCAGATTAGCTACAATAATCGCACAAAACATTGCCAAACCGATAACAAAACCTAAGACAATGTTTTGCTGCCACCAACCTACAATTAACATAATTGCCAAACCGGTAATCAAACCAATCATCATCCCAGTTAAGATTTCAGTCAAAATTATTTTTCCCAGTGAACGTCGATCAGCCTCTGGGTCAGCCAGTCGGCGAACTGCAACCGCTAAACTTTGCGTTCCGGCATTACCGGCAGTTCCCGTAATTGATGAAATAAAAACTGCTAAAATACTAGCTTCACTAACCATTTGGTCATAATGAGCTACTAAAGAAGCAGTCGACATTCCCAATAATAATAAAGTAATCAACCATGGAAGTCGTTTAAACGCCGCTTGCCAAGGATTATCCTTTTGTTCATCAATATCGACCCCAGCTAAGCCGGAGTAATCTTCGGCTGATTCCTCATCAATAACATCAATTGCATCGTCAACGGTAATTACCCCAATTAATTTTTCATCTGCATCAACAACTGGTAACGCCACAAAGTTGTAATCACTGATCATTCGAGCAACATCTTCTTGATTATCATCAACTTTGACTGATACAGCCGGCGAAGTCATTAATTGCGCTACTGAACTTTCTCCAGGAGCGGTTAAAAGGTCACGTAAAGTTACAATCCCTGTCAAACGATCCATCTGATCAACCACATAAACATAATAAATGATTTCCGCTTGGCGAGCTTGTAATTTTACTAATTGCATAGCCGCTGCCGCTGTTTGATCGCCGGTCAGTTTAATAAATTCGGTTGCCATAATGGCACCGGCTGTTTTAGCCTGATAATGCAAAAGTTTTCTGATCGTCGCTGCTTTTTTAGGCGCAATATATTTCAAATAGGTGCTTAAATCAGCCGCAGCTGCCGTTTCCAACATATCAACTGCATTATCCGTATACATTGCTGAAATGACAGCTGCTGCATATTTAGGCGCCATCTCCTTAAAGTAAGCAGACGTAACATCCGCTGAATCCAATTCATTAAAAATTGCGGCAACTTTAGCGGACGTTAAATAACGATAAAGTCGCTGCCGTTGAATTAAATTCAGTTCTACAAAAATTAGTGCCTGTTCATGAACATGAAAATTTAAAAACTGCTGACGAAATTTTGTTGCCTGTTGACGATCCAATAAAAGAGCGATTAAACGGCTTTCTTGGGCAATATCGATCCTAGTTTCAGCCATAGTTTTCTTCTCCTGTTTGATTAAGCTTAACAAATTTTGCCATATCTATTGGTAAAGGACTGCTGATTCGAATCAGTTTATGATTAAATGGCTGCCGCAATTCTAAATAGCAACAGTGTAATCCTTGCCGATCAAGCTGATTGCGCAACTTGCCACCATACAATGAATCTGCAATTAAGGGATGACCGCAAAAAGCACAATGCACTCGGATTTGATGTGTTCGTCCCGTATATAACCGTAAACGGCAAAGTGTGGCCTTTTTTAATTTTTGTAATTGCCAAAGCTTAGTAGCTGCATATTGGCCACCAGTTACCGTAACCTGCCGACGAATCAAAGAAAATGGATCTCTTTTTAACGGTAGGACAATCAAAGCAGTTTCAGCAGTAATTTCACCGCTTAAAAGTGCCAAATATTCCTTAGTTATTGATTTAGCAGCTGTTGAGTCATTAAGTAAAGCATGGGCGAATCGGTGTTTAGCAATTAAAACCAGCCCTGATGTATCACGATCAAGGCGTGTTACAATGTGCGGCGTAATATTATGATAATTACGAATTATATAATAACCCCAGACTCGATTCATCAGGGAATCAGTCGGGTGCAGTGGTGAAGGTATTGAAGCCAGACGAGGTGGTTTTTCGATAATCAAAATATCTCGATCTTCATACTTGATCGTTATTGGGACAAAAGAAGGAACAAGTTGGGTCGTTTCCGGCGGTAATTCCATCGTTAAATTGTCGCCAGGAAACATTTGATCGATTCGCCGGCAATCTTGTCCATTCAGTAACAAATGACCACCATGATGCCGAACAGCCGTTGCCAAACGACGTGAAACTCCCTTGCTCTTCAAAAAAGTTCGAATTTTAAGTCGCTTATTCCCCTGATAATCCCAATCAATTTTCATACTCAGCTCCGATAAAAGCATCCTGTACCCGCCGCCAGAATTGCATATGGCGGTACTTAGCAAAATGAATACTTTTTTTAGAAATCTTAAACCGCAACTGTTCGATCTGTTTTCCATGATAATTCTGCTGGTCAACAGTTAATGAATAATCACGTCCCGCGCTGGGAACCAAAGTAACCCAATCGCTAGGAGCTATGATCATCGGTGAACTTAATGTCCGAAAAACACGATTATTAATTGAACTGATTTCAGTCACTTGAAGTACTTTTAAGTTGGGGTGAATAACTGCCCCACCTAACGATTTATTATAAGCTGTTGAACCTGTTGGCGTTGAAACACAAAGACCGTCACCGCGAAATTTTTCAAAAAACTCTCCGCCAATATAAACATCAGTTACCATCGTAGCATTACTGCGTTTCAAGGTTGCTTCGTTTAGAGCCAAATAATTTACGGCTTTAGCAATTCCCTTGTACTTAACATGAATATCCAATAAAGGGTAACTTACCGATTGACCATTGTCAGATTGTAAACTGATAACCAAATCATCAATTTCATCATCACGCCAATCTGTATAAAACCCCAAATGTCCAGTATGAACACTAACAAACCGAACAGAATCAATAATCGCAGCATATTTATGAAATGCAGATAGCAATGTTCCGTCACCACCAACGGTAACTACAATGTCGGGATGATCATTATCAAAAATAAAATGAGTATCAGCGAATTTCTGATACAATTTGCGGCTAACAGCCATCGATTGCCGCCCGTCATTTGCATATATGGCAATTTTCATAGCTAACCTCTTTTGTACAAGATATTTTCTTCTAAGACTAATTGCAATTATTATGCCACTTTGCTGGCCTAAAATAAATTGATAATACTCAAACCTTTTTAGTAACAACTGCAAAAATAGCTTCAAAACAATCATAGTGTAACATATAGTTTTAAATTCAGATTGTAATTTTGCGATAAAAATGATTTAAAACAGAAACATTGAAAAAAAATTATTTTTTGTTAAAGTAGAGATAGCTTAGAAGTTACAATGTTGAGCATAATCAATTCGAGTGGGGGAAAATTCGTTGCTGGAGTTATACCTGTTTATTAATCCGATTGGCAGTACATGCTACCATTCAGAACAGATTATCATAAAGTTAGCTGATGAATTGCAAAACAAAATCAGGTTTCGTTTCATTCCATTTTTAAATCTGGCTGCTACAGTTTCAGTGATGGAAGAAAATTCAATTCCGTTAAACAATCTAGACTTGCGAAATCATGTCTTTAATCAAGCCTACCAAGCTTCACTAGATTATAAAGCGGCTTTGTTTCAAGGAAAAAAACGTGGACGTCGTTTTTTGCTGAATTTGCAGCATAAAATTATTGATGAAAAATTAACTTACTCTGAGAAGTTAGCCCAAAGAATCGCTGACACTTGTCAATTAGACAAGGAGATGTTTAGTCATGATCGCCATTCTGACTTTACTATTAACTCTTTTCATCAAGATATGCAAATGGCGGCAGAAATGCATGTACATGCTTTTCCAACGATTGTGCTTTACAATTTAAACGGCATTGATTGTGGTGTTTCTTTAACTGAGTGTACTTCTTATCAGTTATTAGCAGATCTTTGCACTGGTAAAATGAATGACCTGCTAAATTTCCAAAATAAGATTGACCAGATTAAAAAGCATTCCAATCCTCACCTGCATATTTTATAATTCGGAATTAGTTACGCTATCTTTTTTATAATAACTATTTCCAACAAAAAAACGTCTCCCAAATTAACGGAGACGTTTTTTTGTTGACATCAATTCATACTTTTATTGTCACAACTTAAATTTTATTTTCTAATTAAGCAGTTCTTCCAATTCTCCCAATCGCCGTGCGAAAAGATCAAATGCCTGCTGCAAATAAATCGGTTGTTCCATATCGACACCAGCCCGGCGAATAATATCTATCGGAGCAGCAGAGGAACCTGCCTTTAAAAAGTTCAAATAGGTTTGTGGTCCCTTAGTTATAATTTGCTGACTTAAAGCTGTAGCTGCTGCAAACCCAGTTGCATATTGATATACATAGAAATTATAGTAAAAATGCGGGATTCGAGCCCACTCCAAAGCAATTTCCGGATCAGCAGCCACTTGTTCGCCATAATATTTTTGATTCAATTCTAAATAATAATGACTAATTTTGTCAGCTGTCAAAGACTCTCCAGCAGCTTCTTGTTCATGTAACCATTTTTCAAACTCGGCAAATTGCGTTTGACGGAAAACTGTTCCCTTAAAACCATCAAGAAAATGATTCAGCAAATACGCCCGAATAGTTGTATCATCTTGCTGTTCCAATAAATGTGCTGTCAACAGATTTTCATTAGTAGTTGAAGCAATTTCTGCTAAAAAGATCGAATAATCACTAGTTTGATACGGTTGATAATGGGCACTAAAATATGAATGCATACTGTGTCCCATCTCATGAATCAAAGTATAAACACTTTCCAAATCATTTTGCCAGTTAAGTAAAATGTAAGCTGGTGTATCATACATTCCTGATGAATATGCACCACTGCGCTTGCCACGATTTTCTAGAACATCAATCCACCGTTGCTTAAAAGCTTGTTTAACTGCTGTCGTGTATTCATCACCAAAAATCTTCAATGTTTGCCCAACAATTTTTTGTCCTTGTTGATAAGAATAATCCTGTGCAGGCTGTTCAACTAATGGTGTATAAAGATCATACATGTGAACTTGATCCAACCGCAAAACTTTTTTTCTTAATGCCACATAACGCTGCAACAACGGCAAGTTAGCCTGAACTTGGTCGATCAATTGTTGATAGACAGTACTTGGAATTTGATTTTCCGTCAAAGCTGCATTCAAAGCGCTGGAATAATGATGTGTTTTTGCTTCAAAATTCTGTAAACGCACTTGAAAACCAAGCGTTTTTGCAAACGTATTTCGTAATTGCCGATAAGGTTGATACAAAGCTTGAAAAGCTGTTTTTCTAACCTGACGCTGAGGTGATTGAATTAACCGATCATAGTTTCCCTGAGAAAGTTGAATTTTTTTACCAGCTTCATTGGTAACTAGTGGAAACTTTAAATCGGTATCATTTAAGGTTTCAAAAATATCTTCTGGTGCTGCAAAAACGGCAGATGCTTGAGCCAGCAACTTTTCTTCACGTTCTGCTAAAACATGCGGTCGTAAGCGTGTATTTTCTTTAATAAATTGCTGATAAGCAGCTAATTGCGGCTCAACTCGTTGATAATCTTGTAACTGCTGATCTGATAATTGCAGTAATTCCGGAATGATCCACGAACCGGCAGCCGCCACTGTAGCTTGTAACTGCTGAACTTGTGAAAAAAAGCCTTGATAAATTTGATTACCGGTATCTTGATCATTTTTCAAACTTGCATAGAGATAGACCTTTTCGAATTGTCTTTCAACCTTAAAAAATTGTTGGATTGCCGCTAAACAATCAGTAGGCCCCTTAATCATGCTACCTTTTAGTGCTTCCAAACTGGCAGCCGCAATTTTAACTTGTTTTAACGCAGCTATAAATTCCTGATCAGTAGCATATATTTTGCTCAAATCCCACGTTAATTCCAATGGGAGTTGTTCTCGTCGAGATATTTTGATAAATTCAGCCATTAAAATTCACTTCTTTCTTTTGTTAAGCCTAAAAACTCATTCAATCTAAAAGTTAATTTTACTACTTTTTAATAAATTACTCTGTAATATTTTCATTTTAAACCGCTTAAGACAAGAACTTACAAAATTATTATTTTTAATCAGTGGCAATTGATACGTTAAAATTTCTGTATTATTTTGAAAAGAATCTATTTCGGTGACTGGCCAATCATTTAGCCGTAACAATCGGCTTTGCCAAACAATCTGTTTTTCAGCAAAAATCGGTAAATCAAGTGAAAATTCTAATAACTCCAGTCCTAATAAGCGAAAATTTATTTTCTTTTCATACCAAGCCAGCTGTTCAACAAATAATGAGCCACGATAAAAACAACAGGCCTTTTCAAAGTTTCGTCGTTGCATTGTCCTTAAGCGTACCGATAAAGTTACCGGTTTTGTAACTGTCCGCATAAAAATCTGTAATTTTTTAACATCATTGGTAATGAATTTTAGATAACTAACATTTAAAAAA
Source organism: Liquorilactobacillus ghanensis DSM 18630 (assembly GCF_001435235.1). Lineage (GTDB taxonomy): Bacteria > Bacillota > Bacilli > Lactobacillales > Lactobacillaceae > Liquorilactobacillus > Liquorilactobacillus ghanensis. Next base: position 159,533 of record NZ_AZGB01000015.1, read on the forward strand.
TCTGCTTGCTGAATCTGATAAAGTAAACAAAAATGCTGCCGTTTTGGAAAATAATAAACCAGGTAAAACCCTAAGCTTGGGTGCCACATCATAAACTGTGCTTCTTGCTGGGTTATTTTCTTCTTTAGCCAATGATTTTCTCCAAGTATCCACCAACAGCGAATTCCATTCTTTCTATACCCCTGCGTGCGTTGATACAATTGCTGCACCGTTAAAGGGGCACATTGATACTCAATCGCTAGTGTTTTACCGTTTGTCATTTTTAATAACAAATCTGGACGTTGCTGTAATTCCGGTAAATATTGTTCTAACTGCCCCTTATATCCAGCAAACGCAAATTTTTGTTGAAGTTGCAACTTACCTGTTAAGTGTTCCCTGGTCTCCGGTTCGCCATACTTTAAAATGCAGACTGTACTATGCGCAAAATGTGCTATGCGCAAATTTCCTTTTTTTAAAATCAACCGCTGATGACAAACTGGACAATAATATTTTTTAGTAACATCAGCAACTGCTGCACCAATTAATTTGCCATTTATTTGTTGTCCTACCAGCATTTAAATCACCTCATAATTTAAATACGGTAAAAGTATTTTTTTGCTTGATTAACTTAACTGCCAAGCTGAAAAAGAAAAATTTGCAAAAAAAAGTTCAATTCGGATTGATACCGAACTGAACTAATCATCAATGATTTTGGGATCTTGCGTAATTATTTAAAATAGTAACGAGCTAATTCCAAGGCTGAAGAAGTCATTAAACGCTTTCCTCTTTCTTGAAGAATTGCGTATGACAGACTGACCCGTTTACCAAATTCCGCCAATAACGATAGCGTATCTTCAATCTCCTGATTATTTGTTTGGTCAACAAAGAAAATAATATCCAGATACAATCTTCCATCAAGTAGATATAGATTTGAACCCAATTCCCTATTTTTCAAAACCTTAGCGGCTTGAATAAAGTCTTCAAATTCAGCAAACGCAATAACATAATGCTTGCGCTTGATATCTTTATCTTTCAAGTATCCCGAAACACCGTCCCCATCGTCACTAACTGTCTTTTCCTTTGGTGTAAGCTTAGAAAGCGAAGAGGCAATTTTTTTTCGAACATCTTCAGGAATCTTTTTATTAGGATCCAAAAAAGTCAAATCAACAACATCCGAATCTCCTAAATCATCAGATTGCTGTTCGCCTTCATTATCAAAGTTCATTTTTTCTTCATCTTTAGCACTAACTTTACTAATAAAAAGTTCTAATCCATTGCGATTTGGCAATAGCTGAAATGTGACTGCATCATTTTCCCGAAACTCATGATCCACATCAACTTCTTCCAAAATACTATAAAAGAAGTTTTCAATTTCCTTATGGTTTCCTAGCAAGTCGAGGACAGTAATGCCGCGTTCGGTCAAATCATCAGTTTCAAGTAAAACACGAATTGTGTTATCATTGATTTTTTCCATTTCCATTTAATGGTCAACCACCTTTCCGAAGCACCCTCTCGCTTTATGATAACTAAAATTCAAAAATTGTAAAGTACTTTAGCCTAAATATTTTGACAAATTGAAGAATATTCAATAAAATCAATTTTTTTGTTAATTCCACTCCAATTTATAAATTAAAATTCAAAAATAGGTTAAAAAAAACTGTGAACTGAAACTTGTTCACAGTCTTAATAAATCAACTACTTAATCTAAAGTAAATCTCCGTAAAATTTTTAAAATCCCGCCATTGCTTGAATTTTTTTCAATTCTAATGCTCGAACATCACGAGGAAGGAAACGCCGAATTTCATCTTCGTTATAACCAACCTGCAAACGTTTTTCATCAAGGATGATTGGTCTTCTTAATAAGCCCGGATCCCGTTGGATTAATTCAAATAAATCTTGCAATGGTAATTCGTCCAAATCAATATGCAACTTTTGGTAAGCTTTTGAACGCTTAGAAATAATTTCTTCCGTACCATTTTCAGTCATCTGTAAAATTTGTTTAATTTCATTAATGCTTAACGGTTCGGAAAAAATATTACGCTCTTTAAAGGGAATATTGTGTTCCTTTAACCACGCCCGTGCTTTACGACAAGAAGTGCAACTTGGTGATGTATATAGAGTAACCATATTTTTTCGCTCCTTTATCTTGAACCAGCTAACAATTAATATCGCCCACAAGCATATTATACTACTTGGCTCAAAAAATTAACACCTTTTTTTCAAAGAAAAACAAAAAAATTAGCGAATTTTGTTTCATTTAATAGTAAAATACCTAATTTTGCTTAAGTAACATGGCTAAAGTTTGTGAAAAACCAAATGATTAAGATCGTACACATCAGTTTGAAGTTATAATTATATTAATCATTATGTTATTAAAAAATACAGGCTCAAATATATTTTTTCAACAAAGCCTGCTAGCATCGGCAAGTTAAACGATTAACTCATTTTAATATATTTATTTTATTTTATATTTTTCAATTTAAGATAAAACATAAGTAGAATCTGAATTACTAGTTTCTCTCTTTAAAATATTTTCATTTGATTTTATTTGCATTTCATTTTTTTCTACTAACTCGTAATTTAATTTGCAATTACTGCCCATTCTATCTTAGGACAAAATTTTAAAATACTGTCAATCCAAGTTATGACTACAGCCTAGCAGCAATTTTAAAATAGCTTAATTGGCAATAAGATTGTAAAACACCAACATCCGCGCTATGATCATGGTGACGGTGAGTGCATAAAATAACAGCTGGTTTTTGAAAGGACTCTGTCAATGAATCGTTATCACAATCAGCGGCAAGCAGTTTAAACTAAATAATTGTTCACAACTTTATGTTTTATTGTTACTGTTAGCAAAATAGGTACCAGTTATTTCCGTTAATTTATAACGTTACCCTTTCGTTAAGTTACCAAATTATAACATAGTTTAATTTTAAATTTTTAGGAGGCTGATTTTATTGAAACAATTTCATTTAACTCTTGGTTCTAAAAAAATTTTGACTAACATTGTCACTCAGCATAATGATCGTAATTTTATTATGCTCAATCCTTTTGAAAATGAAACTGACTTTTTATTGCTTGATTTTTCTGGCTTATCATCAATTTTTAAATCCGGTTTAACTTTTAATCTCCTTGAGGGTAATTTCGAATTGCTTCCAGAACAACTTTATTGCTTAGACTATTTTAGCCTAGATTCAAACCAACAAAAAGAATTTCAACAAATTAAAAAACAGTCACTGGCAAAATTATCAATGTACGTTCTAGGTCAAAAACCCAAGCATGATTTTGAATTTCTGTTAATTACTCGCTGGCCGCAAATTGAGGATTATCTTTATTGGAAAAAGCAGCAAAGTGTTTGGGAAAATAACAAGCAAGACTTGCTCAACAGTAATTACGTCCGTTATTTTAATAGTTGAGTTTAATGCCTTGGTCACTAGTTTGCAGTCTGCTATCAAACAATGATTGCTGTGCCTAAAAAAGGTCACGAACCATGATCGGTTCGCGACCTTTTTTTATTTTAACAAACGATCCCACAAAACAATTCGACCGGCCTTCAATGATGCAGGCACATTAATGATTCGTTGGTTGGAACTTCCACGAAATTGTAAAGTTAAATCTTTTTTGGCTAACATAAACCGATCATCCACTAAAACATCGATAAGCGACAATAACTCTAATTTATCATCGGAATCACGCAATAATTCATCCCAGCGATAACCTGACCAAGACCAGACATCTTTACTGTGACCAAATTCTTGACGTATTCGTTTAACTAATTTTATGCAAACTTGAGTATTTAAGAAAGGTTCCCCACCCAGCAAAGTTAAGCCTTGGCAATAAGATTCACCCAAGTCTTTAATAATTGCATCTTCTAAATCTTGTGTATATGGCACTCCATAATGGAAATTTTGAGCAGCTTTATTGTAACATCCCGGACAGGCAAACTTGCAGCCGCTAACATATAGACTACAACGGACACCCTCGCCATCAACAAAATTAAATGGCTTGTAATCAGCAATGTATTGCTGACTTAATTCGCTAGCTAACCACTCTTTGGGACGTGGATTTTTAGGTAGTCGTTCTTTGGATTGCAACATTTTAATCATTCCCATTAAATAAATTTTTAGCACGCGAAGCAATTTCAACATGACGTCCGTGAACCATTGGCCGAACCAGTGGATTTCCTAAATAACCACAAGTACGTTTTACGCAATCACAAGTTTTTGGATCATGATTCCCACACGTTGGGCACTCAAATCCACGAGCTGTTGCCTTAAATTCTCCCTCGAAACCACACTTGAAACAATGATCGATCGGCGTATTGGTTCCCAAATAACCGACCTTATCATAAGCCCAATCCCAAACAGCCTCCAATGCTTTCGGATTTTGTTTCAGGTTTGGATACTCACAATAATGGATAAAACCACCGGAAGCATATTTCGGGTAATCCATCTCAAATGTTAGTTTTTCAAATGGACTCGGATGTTTCCGTACATCATAATGAAAACTGTTAGTATAATATTCTTTAGCCGTAATATCGGCAATCTTACCAAATTTTTCGGTATCCAATTTGCAGAAACGATCAGTCAGTGATTCACTCGGCGTTGAGTAAACACTAAAATGATAATCATATTCATCAGACCAACGAACACAGTTTTCTTTCAACGCCTTAACAATCGAAAGCGTAAAATCATGCGCTGCCGGATTATTTTCCCAATTTGGTCCATAAAAGACTGTACCTACTTCATAGAGACCAATATAGCCTAAAGAAACCGTTGCTCGACGATGCTTAAAGAGCTGGTCAACATCATCACCTGGTTTTAACCGTTTGCCAAAAGCTCCATATTGATACAAAATTGGAGCATTTTCAGGTAATGCCTGCTTAACCCGATTAACTTTAAAAACTAATGCTTCTTTACAGATCCGCATTTTTTCATTAAAAATCTCCCAAAATAAATGCTGATCTCCCTTAGATTCAAGCGCGATCCGTGGTAAGTTAACTGTTACAACACCTAAATTCATTCGTCCAGAATTAACTTCACGTCCATGTTCGTCTTTCCAGCCTTGCAAAAAGCTGCGACAACCCATTGGAGTTTTAAAACTACCGGTTATTTCTTTGATTTTGTCATACATTAAAATATCGGGATACATTCTTTTGGTAGCACATTCGACTGCCAATTCTTTAATATCATAGTTAGGATCAGTCGCTGCCAAGTTCAAACCTTTTTTTAAGGTAAAAATTAATTTGGGAAAAATTGCTGTTCGCTTTTCTTTGCCCAAGCCAGCAATTCTAACCTTTAGAATCGATTTCTGAATTTCCCGTTCAATCCAAGTTGTCCCCAAGCCAAAACCTAATGTAGTAAATGGTGTTTGTCCTTGTGAGGAAAACAAAGTATTGATCTCATATTCCAAGCCTTGCATTGCATCGTAAATATCTTTTTTTGTCCGTTTAACAGCAAATTGCTTCTGTTTAGTCGGATCATCAATGTAATCAGCTGATTCGCTCAGGTGTTTGAAATAATTCTTTTTAGCAAATGGTGCTAATAATTCATCAACTCGATCTGCAGAACAACCGCCATACTGACTTGATGCTACATTGGCAATAATTTGAGCCATTTGAGCTGTTGCTGTTTGAATTGAATGCGGACTTTCAACTTCAGCATTCCCGATTTTGAAACCATTAGTTAGCATTTCTTTAAAATCGATCAAACAACAATTCGTCATTGGACTCCAAGGTGTATAATCTAAATCGTGGTAATGGATATCACCACGTAAATGTGCTTTAGCAATATGTTCCGGCATTAATTTCAAGCCCAAAGTCTTGCCGACAGCACCAGCAGTTAAATCTCGCTGGGTATTAAAAACCCGACTGTCTTTATTAGCATTTTCATGAACCAGTGTTGGATCGTTTTCTTGCAGCCGTTCCAATCGCTGGGTCGGATCAATGGCTTGCTGCCACTCTTGCTGACGGCGTTTATGTACCTGAACATATATAATTGCTTGTCGATTATAACCGAGTTCATTTAAGGCTGCGACCATTTCCCGGTGAACAGTTTCAGCAGTTACAGCTGACTGATCAAGCTTGCCTAAAACCGTTCGAATTATCTTTGCTTGCGCATCGTCACTTAACTTCAGCTGGTCAAGCACTAAACGCAGTTTATAAATGGCAAATGGCATTTTGCTTCCATCACGTTTAATTAAAACTGTTGGTATTTGAATTGCATTTTTCTTCACGATCATCGTTTTTTCTTCAGCCATTTCCCTTGCTCCTATCATTTATTCTGTGATTTATTTTAACCTGATTTATTAGTAAATACAATACATAGTATTTGAGGTAATCCGATTACACAATATATGGTGTAAGAGCTAATTCAAAAAAATCCTACAGTTAACTAGCTTTTCTACCTGCTCATTAAAAAACAACTTTTTTTAAATTAACAAAAATTACTGCAAACAGATTTAGCAGTATAATAGATTGGTTAGAATAAAGGAGGAACAATTTTGAACATTGATTTAAACCTTTTAGCAGCTCAAGTAAAAGAAGGTGCAATCGAATTGTTAAACGCAGCGCAACTCGATGCTGGAGACCTATTTGTTTTGGGATGCAGTACTAGTGAAATTCAAGGAGATCACATCGGTAAAAATTCCAATCTGGCAATTGGCCGCACAATTATCAAAACATTATTGCCGCTTTTAAAAGAACAACAATTGCATTTGGCTGTTCAAGGTTGTGAGCACCTTAATCGAGCTTTAGTCGTTGAAAAAGAAGTTGCTAAAGCTGCCGGCTTTGAAATTGTTACGGTTTTCCCTTCACTACATGCCGGCGGAGCAACTCAAATGGCAGCTTTTGAAAATTTTGAACATCCAGTTGAAGTTGAACATATCATCGCTCAAGCAGGAATGGATATTGGCGATACTTCAATCGGTATGCATGTAAAATTTGTTCAGATTCCGGTACGCACCTCAATTAAGGAAATCGGTGCAGCTCATGTTACTTATTTAAGAAGTCGACCAAAATTAATTGGTGGTCAACGAGCACAGTATGAATGGAAAGCACCACAAGCATAACAATTAAATATTTCTATTATATAAAAAGCTGATTCCAATTTTTAAATAAATTTGAAATCAGTTTTCTTATATGATTGAATTATTCTTTTAATTTTATGGCAAGATCAGATAACAGTTGTTGGTAACGATCACCCTTGGCTGTCAAAACTAGTTTGCGCTGTTCATCATCATTGATTGCTTCACTCTTTTGCAATTCAATTTGCAAAAATTCTGCAGGCAATTCATGAGCAATGAATTTAGGCCATTCAACTACACTGACACCGCCACCATTAAAATATTCTTCAAGACCCATATCAGCTCCGCCCGTTTTTTCTAAACGATAAACATCAAGATGAAACAAAGGTAGTCGCCCTTGATGATACTCATTTACAATATTAAAAGTTGGACTTTTAACATGATGATCAATTTGCAAACCTGCTGCTAATCCTTGGGTAAAGGTTGTCTTACCGCTACCTAAATCACCAATTAATAAAATTAAATCATTTGGTTGCAACAAAGCTGCTAACTTTTTAGCTACTGATTGAGTTTGATCAGGTCCAGTTGACCTAATTGTTAGCAAATGCTTCCCCCCTCACGTCATTCAATTACTTTAATGTTGCTTGTAAAGCTGTAATAACAGCTACTTTATAAACATCATCTTCATTTGCACCACGAGAAAGATCAGAAACCGGCTGATTAAGTCCTTGTAAAATCGGTCCAACTGCAGAAAAGCCGCCTAAGCGCTGAGCAATTTTATAACCGATATTCCCTGACTGCAGCTCTGGGAATACAAAAACATTTGCATTTCCGGCAATTGATGAATCAGGTGCTTTTTGTTTAGCAACCGTGGGTACAAAAGCTGCATCAAACTGCAATTCACCATCAATTGCTTCTTCTGGAGCTAGTTGCTGTGCGATCTTAGTTGCCTCAGCAACCTTAGCTGCTTCAGCGGCTTTGGCTGATCCTTTAGTTGAAAAGCTGAGTAAAGCCACTTTCGGATCAATCTTGAATAAGCGGGCTGTTTTAGCACTCGCAACTGCAATTTCAGCCAATTGCTGTGCATCTGGAGCAATATTAATTGCACAATCAGCAAACAAATAGCGTTCTTGATCGTCATTGCGCGTCATAATAAAAGCGCCACTTGTTCGTGAGATTCCAGGCTTAGTTTTAATGATTTGCAAAGCTGGACGAACTGTATCGCCTGTTGGATGGACAGCACCGGAAACTAAACCAGCCACTTTTCCCAAGTAGACTAACATCGTTCCAAAATAATTAACATCTTGCAACATTTGCCGAGCTTGGTCTTCAGTATTTTTACCTTTGCGCCGCTCAACAAAAGCTGACACCATTTGATCAAAGGATGCCGCTGGATATTTTTTTGGATCAATAACTTCAACTTGCTCCGGTAGTTCTTGCTCAGCTATTTTAGTAATTTCCGCTTTGTCACCTAAAATAACTGGTAAAACAACCTGATCTTCTGCTAAACGGACAGCCGCTTTGACAACACGGGCGTCATTTCCTTCTGGAAAAACAATTTTTTGGGGATGCTGTTTGACCTGTTCGATCAATTCACTAAATAAACTCATAATAAAAACCTCCTCGAATGTTTTCTCTAATCAATTTCTCCCGGATCGGCCGGCAGCTGCCAGTCAATCGGTTTTTCTCCCATAGCTTCCAAGGCTGCATTAGTTTTAGAAAACGGCCGTGATCCAAAAAAACCGCGATGAGCTGACAAAGGACTTGGATGAGCTGATTGTAAAACAATATTACGCTTAGTATCGATTAATGAAATCTTATTTTGAGCTGCTCGCCCCCATAAAATAAAAACTACTGGTTGTGTCCGCTGTGATAAAGCTGCAATTGCTTTGTCGGTCAACTGTTCCCAGCCCTTGCCTTGATGCGAATAAGCTTGACCATCCCTAACAGTCAAAACTGAGTTCAGCAAAAGCACTCCTTGATCAGCCCATTTTTTTAAATATCCGTGATTTACCGGTTTTACTCCTAAATCTGATTGTAATTCCTTATAAATATTAACCAGTGAAGGAGGAAGTTTTACTCCTGGTAAAACTGAAAAACTGCAGCCATGTGCTTGATGCGGTCCATGATATGGATCTTGACCTAAAATGCACACTTTGACCTGATCAAACGGAGTCCATTCAAAAGCTTCGAAAATATGATACATATCTGGATGAACATCCCGAGTTGCATATTCCTTTTTTAAAAAATTGTGCAATTTAAGGTAATACTCTTTTTCAAATTCGGGACCTAAAACATTTTGCCAGTCATTATGAATAAGCGTTTTCATCTACGACACCTCTCGTATATTTTAACATAAAAATAAATCAATTAGCGACGATATAAAAATATTCTGCCCAGAAAGACAACCAGACTAAAAAAAAAAACACTTTCATGGTAAGATGGAAGTAAAGCTGCTCAATGAAAGTGAGGTAAAACAAATGATCCAAATTATTGCTTCTGACATGGATGGCACATTATTAAATGATAAAATGGTCATTTCACCAGTCAACGCAGCTGCCGTAAAAAAAGCTCAAGCTGCCGGCGTTCATTTTATTGTTTCATCTGGACGCGGTTATACTGAAATTAAGCCTTTAATTGATAATGCTGGTTTTAATTGCCCATTGATCACTCTCAATGGCGCTCAAGTTTTTGATGAAGAAGGTAAATTGCTGAGTTCAGCGGCAATTTCTGACCATTTATCAAGCAAAATTATGCATTTTTTAAAGAAACAAAAACTCTATTTTGAAGTAATTACTTCAAAAGGAATTTATTCTGACAATCAATCCAAGCGAATTGAAAACTTTGCAGAATTATTAACAAATATCAATCCCGAAACACCATTTAAATTAGCAGTTTCATTAGCTGCTGCTCGAATGGAACTGATGAATGTCAATTATACTGATGACTACTTTAAATTGGCAGCTGATCCACATATCAGCATTTACAAAATAGTTGCATTCAGTAGTGAAGGTCCAAAAGTTTTAGATCCAATTAAACAAAAAATTCAACAATTTGATTCGTTGACTGTAACCTCATCTTCCGATTCAAACATTGAAATCAACCATGTTAATGCTCAAAAAGGGGCTGCTCTACAAGCCTATGCTGATCGTTTAAATGTTCCAATGGACAACGTAATGGCGATCGGTGATAATAACAATGATCTTTCAATGTTGAAAGTAGCAGGCGTCAGTTATGCAATGGATAATGCTATCAATTCTGTTAAGCAAACTGCTAAACGTCTGACAACTACTAATGTTGCTGACGGTGTTGCACAAGCAATCAATGAAGTCTTAGCTGAAAAATAATCCTGATCAACCTTGAAAAAAGGAGGCGTCACCAATTGCGGACACTATACGCGCGTAAGTTTCGTTTGGCTCATCAAGGAGCCTCCACTGTCACTGACAAAAATTCACAAGCCGTTTATTTGGTAGTTGGCAAATGGGGACGTCATAATGATGTTTTATCAGTTTATGCCATTTCAGGTGAATTATTAGCTGAAATCAAACAAACTGGTTTTGGAATCTTTCCTAGTTTTAATTTATATTTGCATAATCAGCACGTTGGCAGACTAAAAAGATATCATTTTGGAAAAAAAGATTTACTGCTAGTGCGAAAATTAAACTGGATGATCATTGGAGATATTTATTCATTCAATTACCGAATCTATCATCGAAAAGATTTGATAATGCAATTAGCTGAGGTTTCTTTGTTAACCGGAAATTATCTTGAATTAAAAATCACTGCCGAAAAAGATGAACCGCTTTGTCTTTGTATTGTAGCTATTCTAGATTATTTTGCACAAAAACCGATCGGCAAGCAACAAAAAAACTATAATTTAAACATAAAATTTGATTAAAGGAGACATTTTATTTGTTAATTCGTCAAGCTCGTCCAGAAGATGCTGCTCAAATTGCACCTTTATTTAAAATAATCTTAGACGAAATGGAGTTGCCAGCACTCAAAACTATTCCGCTTGAAAAATTAAATCAGGTTATTAAGTATTCATTCAGTGATCCGAATTATCTTAGTCAAGCCGCTCAAACTATCGTCGCAGCCGACCATGATCAAGTAGCCGGTTTTGCTTGGGGTTACCCTGATGAAAAAGAAGCCTTGGTCAATAAAATCTTGATTGATAACTTTCCTAAGGCTGGGTTACCGATCGATACAAAGTTGTTCGAAGATGATGAAGCTTTTGCCAATGAATGGTATCTTGATTCAATTGCCGTTGCTCCCAAGTATCAGGGGAAAGGCATTGGGACCCATTTGTTAAAAACGCTCCCTTCTTTGGCTCAAACCAACGGAAAAAAACGAATCGGGTTAAATGTTGATTGGGCTAATCCCCAAGCTGAAAAGCTTTATCGACGATTGGGTTTCAAAAAAGTTGGAACAACTGTACTTAGTCAGCATTCTTATAATCATTTGGTTTATCATATTTAATTTGGATGCGAAAATAAGTCAACTAATAACACTATAGCCTGGAAAGGCTATTTTTTGTGCGGCAATCTCAGCTACCGGTAGTTGTTTTCTTGACAACAAAGAGGTTGATTTCATTATTTTATTTTATATCTACTTTAAAAAGCATTATGAGCATAGCAGCTCGTAAACATCGACTGCTTTTATTTCAACGTGTTTTCAAAAGAAATAACTACAACGAACCAAATTCAAAAATTACTTGTTCGAAAATTTGATTTTCCTAATATTAACGTTCACTAACCTGTTAAGATTAAATAATTTAGTAAAAAATAAGCATCAGCTGTTGCAAACCAGTTGATACTTATCTTTTATAATAATAATTTTTCTAATTCAAAATTTTAACTGTAACCGTCCGTCTACCCCATGCAGTTGCTTGGCCAACACTTGCAAAATGCAAATCAATAATATTTCCCTTAATTGCACCACCAGTATCACCTGCAATTGAAACACCATAGCCAGAAACCCAAATTACACTGCCTAATGGAATAACGCTCGGATCAACTGCGACACAACTCGGATGCTGTTTTAAATTAATTCCTAAAGCACTATAACCACTAGCTCCAGCTTCAGCAGTTGAATAACCAGTAGCCTGCATAGTCAAGGTTCGACTGGCAGCAACATCACTACTGCTACCACTGTTGGCTGTACTTGATGTGCTGCTGGCTGTTGTTGAAACTGAGCTTGTTGAACTACCGACTTTACTGGTTGAAGATGCAGCTGCTGTTGAATTTTTAGCAGCTGTTTCACTTGCTAATTGTGCTGCTGCCTGCTGCTTTTTCTCAGTTTCCTTAGCCCATGAAACCTGATTAGCTAACAACTTAATTTTTTGTTGATTATTATTAACCAAACTTTGTAGTTCTCGAACCGAATTGTTTAATTCAGTTTTTTTCGCAGCTATTTGTGTTGATTGCTGTTTTAATGAAGCCTGTGTTAAGGTTAATTTTTTTTGACTATTATGTAGTACTTTAATACTTTGAGAAACTGCAGTCATACTTTGATTATAAGCAGCTTGCAAACGACCCAATGCTACCAAATTACCAAACCACTGACTAAAATTCTTCGATTGCTGCAATAATTGTAGTCCAGCCTGTGTTCCTTCTGTTTGTTGTAAATTACGTATTCTTAATTTTTCTTGATTTATCCGCTGCTGTTTTTGTTTTTTGGCTGCTGACAATTCCTTTTGCGCTTGTTTTAAACGTTTATTCGTTTGCGCTTGTTGTTGTTGCACACTCTTTAATTGTTGATATGTTTGATTAACGGTGGCAACTTTTTGCGCCAATTCATTATTATTCTGCTTTAATTCCTGTTGCAAACTGGCTTGTTGTTGCTGTAGTGCCGTTACTTTGCTAGCCTTGGCTATTTTCGGTTGGAATAAAATTAAGCAAAACACGGTCAGCATCACTAATAACATTAACCGATTTACACTTAATTTTTTCATTATATTCATATCTAATCACCCTCACCATAGCATTATACCCAACCAGTGTGTTAACAAGATTGCATTCTGATTACAGGATATTACTATCTGATGTCATTATAGTTTGCATGTATCTATTAAAAAATACGCAAAAAAAAGAATCTTCTTCTATAAAAACTAGAAGCGATTCATTAATTAGGTACATTTATTCGTAATTCTTTAAAGCCCGTTGAATTTGACGTTCTTGATCACGTTTTTTAATTGTTTCTCGCTTATCATAGGCATGTTTTCCTTTAGCAACACCCAGCAAAACTTTGGCATAGCCATGCTTCAAATAAACTTTAAGTGGAACCAGTGTCAAACCCTTATCACTTAATTGCGCTGTCAAATGGCGTAATTCTTTTCGATGAAGCAATAATTTACGATTGCGTAATGGATCATGATTAAACTGATTTCCCTGATCATAAGGTGAAATGTGGACATTCATCAACCACGCCTCACCATCTCTGATTTGAGCAAAACCGTCCTTTAAATTAATACGCCTTGCTCGAACAGATTTGATTTCTGTACCGGTTAATACCATCCCAGCTTCAACCGTATTAATAATTGTATAATCATGACCAGCTTTTTTATTTTGTGCTAATGGTCGTTCATAATTCTTTTTTTGTGGCATTGAATCACTTCCTTATCCATCTCAAGCCATCTGCAAATTAATGCGTATGTTTTAATTGTTCTTTAAATGGGCGGAAGCCACTCCGATGCTGTTTAGAGTTCCGATGATTATTTTTATTTTGAAAACCATGTTGATGAGACCTTTTGGCCGCTTGATTACTTGAACCATATTTCTTTAATAGGTCCGTTTTTGGTGCTGCTTGTGGATTCATGATCTTGAAATTAATTTCTTTTTGATCAGTATCTACCGACAATAACTTAACTTTGATCGGTTGCCCAATTCGATAAGTTCTTTTTGTTTTTCGTCCCACAAGTGCCATTTGTTTCTCTAGAAACTCATAAAAATCATCATGCATTTCATTAATATGAACTAATCCCTCAACTGTATTGGGCAGCGAAACAAACATACCAAATTTTGTAACCGAACTAACAACTGCCTCAAATTCATCGCCAACGTGATCAGCCATATATTCGGCTTTTTTCATAGCATCGGTATCACGCTCTGTATCAACAGCTCGACGCTCCATTTGTGAACTATGCAATGCAATTTCTGGGATTTCTTCCTTAAGTCGATCCTTTTCATCAGTTTCTATCCCATTTTCTCGATAGAATCTAACTAAACGATGCACCAACAAATCAGGATAACGTCTGATTGGTGACGTGAAATGTGTATAATCCTGAGCCCCAAGTCCAAAATGCCCCAAAGGATCTATCGCATATTTTGCTTGCTGCATTGAGCGTAATAACATCGTTGAAACCATTGTTTCTTCAGGCTTACCAGCTACTTCTTTTAAAATATCCTGCAACATTTTGGGCTTAACGTCATGAACATTACCCTTTACTTGCAAACCAATACTTGAAAGCATCTCCATAAAAGTCAACATTTTTTCTGGCTTCGGTGTTTCATGAATTCGGTAAATAAACGGTACTTTTAATTGGTGAAAATGAGCAGCTACCGTTTCATTAGCTGCCAGCATGAACGATTCAACCAACTTTTCACCTAACCCGCGCTGCCGTAGCACAATATCAATTGGATGTCCTTGTGAATCAAGAATAATTTTTGCTTCATCATCTTCAAACTCAATTGCTCCGCGCCGGTGACGCATTTTCTGCAAGATTTTATGAAGTTCAGCCATGGTTTCAAACATTGGCACCAATCTTTGATAACGCTCAATAGTTTTTTGATCATGCGACTCTAAAATATTGTTAATAGCTTTATAAGTCATCCGCTCAGTAGTTTTAATTACACTAGGGAAAATTCGATGAGAGACAACTTTACCTTGCTGATCAATTTCCATCTCACAACTCATTGCCAGTCGTTCAACTTGCGGGTTAAGCGAACAAATTCCATTAGAAAGCTTTGGCGGCAACATTGGAATTACCCGATCAGCCAAATAGACTGATGTTCCACGTGTATAAGCTTCACGATCCAATGGTGTTCCTGGAACAACATAGTGCGAAACATCAGCAATATGGACACCTAAATGATAATGCCCATTTGGCAATTTCCAAGCTGTAACGGCATCATCTAAATCTTTAGATTCAATACTATCAATTGTTACTAGATCTTGATCTGTTAAATCAATCCGATCACGTTTTTCAGCCGCTGTCACTTCATCAGGAATTTTAGCAACTTGCTTCATTACATCATCAGGAAACGCTGTCGGCAAATCATGTTGATAAACAACCTGCAAAATATCAATTCCCGGATCATTAACATTACCAATTACTTTAGTTGCCATACCTTCTAAAATGCCTGGTAAATGAGGATTAGGATATGACGTAATCTGAGCTAAAATGATTTCACCTGGAACTGGATGCAGACCTTGATCAACAATTAAGAAGCGGTAGCGGTTCAGTTTTTTATCTTTTAGTTTTACTTCACCAATAATCCGTTTAGGATATTCAGCATGTTCATCAATAAAAAATTCACCAACAATTTGCGTCAAAACATGTTGCACAATCGCAACGATCTTGCCTTCTGGACCTCGACCCATTTTAGGATCAGCTGCACGTAATTCAGCTACTTCAACTTGATCTCCGTTAAGAGCAGCCATCGTCTGGGTTGGATTAATGAAATAATCCGGTTGTTCTGGATCAACTGTTACAAAACCAAACCCACGATCAGTTGCATGAAATTCTCCGGTAACAGTTGCCATATTTTCATCTTTGGCAAGTGTAAAAGCACCATTTTGATTAAGCGTTATCTTTTTTTCCTGTTCAAGTTGCGCTAAAGCTTGAACAATTTGTTTAAATTGATCAGACTTCTTCATCATCAGGTCATCCGCTAATTCTTGCACAGAAAATTCCTGATCCGGTGAATTCTTTAATATATTTAACAAGCTTTCTTTAATTTTTTTTCTATCCATTTAATTCCTCGTTTGAGTTTCTACATGTATTTTAAAAAGTTTATTGAGAGATTACCACAAATAAAACCTCCGGCAATCTCTAAGCAGGAGGTTTTTGATCAATGTGATGAAATAAAAACCAATGTTAGCGAAAGTGCAAAGAACAAAATCCCTAGAACTACAGTTACTTTTTGCATAAACGCTTCAAAACCACGAGGCTTCTGTTTACTAAATAAATCAGTTGCTCCTCCTGAAAGTGCCGTCGAAGCATTATCATTCTTAGCTGGTTGCATCATAACAGCAATAACGATCAGTACAGATACAATCATTAGCAGCACTAATAATAAATTATACAAAATCTTGGCCTCCTTGAAAAATTCTATATTTACTCTAATGTAGCATAAAAAAGTTTTCTTTTCCAGTTTGATTTATCTAAAACAAACAGTTAAAAAAGTGAATGTTACTTAAAAATATAAGCCCAGAAGTTAATTTATAAATAGCAAATGAAAACATGCTGGATACATGATAAATGTTCCTCTATCTAAAAAATTCTCTAGCATAAATTCTATAAAAGCTCCTTCACTAATCATTAAATTGACCAACTGCTGCTAAAAATAAATATTCTTGGTTATCTAGCTCCGATATTCGTTATTTTGAAGTTAAAAAAGGTTGCCTGTTTTAAAAAACAGGCAACCTTTTCAAATAATTTGGCTAATTATTGGTAACTTACCAGTATCACTTGAACAAAGAATTTTAAAAATTATTATCCTGCCAAAAGCAATTAAAATTATTTGTTTTCGATTGCTTCACGAGCAGCTGCGCTCAAGTTGTAGAATGATTGAACACCCTTATACTGAGCAACTGTTTTACCCAATTGATCTTCGATTCTCATTAACTGGTTGTACTTAGCAATCCGATCTGTCCGGCTCATTGAACCAGTCTTGATCTGACCAGCATTTGTAGCAACAACCAAATCAGCAATCGTTGTATCTTCAGTTTCACCAGAACGATGAGAAACAATTGCTGTATAACCAGCTTCCTTAGCCATTTCGATTGCTTCAACTGTTTCAGTCAAAGTACCAATCTGGTTAAGCTTGATTAAAATAGCATTTGCAGCGCCCATATCAATACCTTTCTTCAAGTATTGAGTATTGGTTACGAAGAAGTCATCACCAACTAATTGAACTTTCTTACCAAGTTCTTTGGTGATTTCTACCCAGTCATCCCAATTGTTTTCATCAATTGGATCTTCGACTGAAATGATTGGATATTTGTCAACTAAACCTTCAATATATTTAATGAATTCTGGAGTTGAGAATTCTTCACCAGTTGACCAATGAAGCTTGTACTTCTTAGTCTCATTATCCCATAATTCAGAAGCAGCAACATCAACTGCAATAGCAACATCTTTCCCTGGTTTGTAGCCAGCTGCCTCAATTGCTTTGATCAAATATTCTAAAGGTTCCTCATTGTTAGCAAAGTCCGGTGCAAAACCACCTTCATCACCAACTGAAGTTGCCTTACCATCAGCAGCCAATAAATTCTTAAGATTATGGAAAGTCTCAGAACCCATGCGAATTGCTTCTTTAACAGTTTTAGCTCCAACAGGCATGATCATAAATTCCTGGAAGTCAACCTTGTTATCTGAATGAGCACCACCATTGATAACATTCATCATCGGTGTTGGCAAAACATGTGCATTGAAACCGCCTAAATAGTTGTAAAGCGGAGTCTGCAATTCATCAGCAGCAGCACGTGCAGCTGCAATTGAAACTGATAAAATAGCATTAGCACCCAGTTTACCCTTGTTTGGTGTACCATCAAGTTCGATCATTGCTTTATCAATAGCAACTTGATCTGTTACTTCATAGCCGACAATTTCTTTAGCAATGATGTTATTTACATTGTCTACTGCTTTAGTAACACCTTTGCCCATAAAACGTGATTTATCACCATCACGCAATTCTACAGCTTCATGTTCACCAGTTGAAGCACCAGAAGGAACAATTCCACGACCAAAGCCACCTGCTTCAGTATAAACCTCCGCTTCAACTGTTGGATTACCACGTGAATCTAAAACCTCGCGAGCATAAATTTCTGTAATACTAGACATAATCCACTCTCCTTTGAGTTTACTTGACTTGAGTTTAACCTCAAGTACATTTTAAATGTTTTTAGGAAAACTTGCAATTGCTAATCAATTAACAAGTCACTATTTGTTAAAGTTTACCAGCTTTAAGAATGAATCAGGAACTAATGAAGCACCTCCGACTAAACCACCGTCGATATCTTCTTTAGCCATTAATTCTTTAACATTAGCTGGTTTTACTGAACCACCATACTGAATACGAACCTTATCAGCAACTGTCTCATCATACAATTTCGCAACCGTTTTGCGAACAACTGCACAAATTTCTTCAGCTTGGTCAGCTGTAGCAGTCTTACCAGTGCCGATTGCCCAAATTGGTTCATAAGCAATTACCAAACTAGCTACTTGATCAGCAGACAAATCTTTCAAAGCAGCAGTTACTTGATTAGCAACCCATTCTTCTGCCTTGCCAGCTTCACGAGTTTCCAATGATTCTCCGCAGCAAATAATTGGCAATAAACCATTTTTGAAAATTGCATGGGCTTTTTTATTAATATCTTCATCAGTTTCATGGAAATAACCACGACGTTCTGAGTGGCCGATGATTACATAATCAACACCCATTTCCTTCAAAACTTTGGGTGAAGTTTCACCGGTAAAAGCACCATTGTCTTCAAAGTAACAATTTTCAGCTGCTACTTTCAATGCTGAACCCTTAGCATTTTCAAGCAATGCCGGTAAATCAACTGCAGGTGCTGCAATAACTGATTCAACTGAAGCTGAATCAGGTAAGTCATTCTTAACTGCTTTAACAAATTCCGCTGTTTCACTGGGATTCATATTCATTTTCCAGTTACCAGCAATAATTGGTGTACGCAAAGAAATCATCCTTTCAAATTTGCATTAAAAACTACTGAACCATTTTATTTATCCGAAACTGCTGCAATTCCTGGAAGTGTTTTTCCTTCAAGGTATTCCAATGAAGCACCACCACCAGTAGAAATATGGGTCAATTTATCAGCTACACCTAATTGTTGAACAGCTGCAGTTGAATCACCGCCACCAACAATTGTTGTTGCATCTTTTAAAGTACCTAAGAATTTGCCAACTTCAAGTGTACCTTTAGCATAGTTGCTCATCTCAAAGACACCCATTGGTCCATTCCAAACAACAGTTTTAGCATCTTTTAAGACGTTTTCAAACAATTCAACTGATTTTGGTCCAATGTCCAAAGCCATATAGCCATCAGGGATTTCACCATCAACTACTTTGCTAGGTACATCATTTGCAAATTTTTCAGCAACAACTGAATCAACTGGTAATACTAACTTATCGCCAGCTTTTTCAATAATTGATTTTGCCAGTTCAATTTTATCTTTTTCAACTAATGAATTACCAATTTTCATACCTTTAGCAGCGTAAAATGTATAAGTCATACCACCGCCGATGATAACTTTATCAGCTTTGCTTAATAAATGATCAATTACACCAATCTTATCAGAAACTTTTGCGCCACCAAGGATTGCAACAAAAGGATGAACTGGATTATCAACCGCATTACCCAAGAATTTAATTTCTTTTTCCAATAAGAAACCTGCAGCTGCTTGTTTCATATTGCTGGCAATTCCAACATTAGATGCATGAGAACGATGCGCTGTTCCAAAAGCATCATTAACATAAAGATCACCAAGTGAAGCCCAATATTTGCCTAACTCTGGATCATTACCTGATTCTTTTTTGCCATCCAAATCTTCAAAACGTGTATTTTCAACTAAAAGAATATCGCCATCGTTCATTTTACCAATTGCTTCTTCAAGTTGTGGACCACGAGTTACTGGTACAAAAGTAACTGGTTTCTTGATTAAATCAGCTAAATGCTCTGCTACTGGACGTAAAGAAAGTTCTTTTTTGTCTTCTTCCTTTTTTACACGGCCAAGATGTGAGAAAAGAATAGCTTTACCACCATTTTCAGTCACATACTTAATCGTTGGTAATGCTGCAACGATCCGGTTATCATTACCGATCACGCCTGCTTTAATCGGAACATTAAAGTCGACACGAATTAAAACTTTTTTACCCTTAACATCTAAATCTGAAACAGTTAACTTAGCCATAAAATTTCAGCCTCCATTTTTTATTAAAAAAACAAAAGGCGAAGAGAGTTTTGCCTCCCCCCGCCTCGATGACTTGCAATTAGTTAATCAACTTAGCGTTAGCTAAATCTTAAAGCATGCTAGCAAATTTCTCTAATGTACGGATCATCTGTGCTGTAAAACCAGATTCGTTATCATACCATGCAACAGTCTTGACAACTTGGCCTTCACCTTCGCCAACAACCTGTGTCTGAGTTGGGTCAAATACTGAACCAAATGTTGTTCCAATAATGTCAGATGATACAATGCTATCATCATTGTAACCAAATGATGGGTTGTTTTCAGTAACTTTCTTAACAGCTGCATTAACTTCATCAGCTGTAACAACTTTATCAAGTGTTGCAACTAATTCTGTCAATGAACCTGTAATAACAGGTACACGTTGTGCATGGCCATCAAGTTTACCATTCAATGAAGGAACAACTAAGCCAAGAGCTTTAGCAGCACCAGTTGAATGAGGAATTGTATTTTCTGCAGCAGCACGTGCATTACGTACGTTACCACCACGATCAGGACCATCCTGAAGTTTCTGAGTAGCTGTGTAAGCATGGATTGTTGTCATTGTACCAGCTTTGATGCCAAATGCATCGTTAACAGCTTTTGCTAAAGGAGCTAAGCAGTTTGTAGTACATGAAGCTGCTGAAACGATTTTGTCATCTGGTGTCAATGTATCATCGTTAACACCATAAACGATTGTCTTCATTTTGCCAGCAGGAGCAGAAATCAAAACTTTCTTAGCACCTGCATCAATATGAGCCTGAGCTTTTTCTGCTGAAGTGTAGAAACCAGTTGATTCAAGAACTAACTGAACACCGTCATTTTTTACCCAAGGAATGTTACGAGCATCTGCTTCGGCATATACAGGAATTTCTTTACCATTAACAACCAATGCGTTGTCAGTAGCAGAGATTTCAGCATCAAATTGACCATGAGCTGTATCATATTTCAGAAGATGTGCCAACATAGCTGGAGAAGTTAAATCGTTAATAGCAACAACTTCAAGCCCTTCTGAAGTTTCAGCAATACGACGAAATGCCAAACGACCGATACGGCCAAAACCATTAATACCTACTTTAGTAGTCATACTAAAATTTCCTCCTTTAGGAAATAAAAATTTATTTTAAAAAGTGTGCCAAGTTAGCACTACTTTTTTAAAATCATCTTTGCAGCGCCTTCATCAGTTATTAACCAAGTTTGTGAAGGTGCGTGTTTCATGTAAGCCACAATTGCCTTAGCTTTAGAACTGCCACCAGCAACTGCAATTACATACTTCATTTTAGTAAGATCCCTTAGTTGAACACCGATTCGCGGAATCTTATATACAATTTGACCAGCCTCGTCAAAAAAATATCCAAATGCTTCTCCAACAGCTTGCTTGTTTTGCAACATCGTAACAACTTCTGTGTCCATATCACGCCGACGAGCCATCTTAATTGCTTGTCCAATGCTATGAATCACCACATCACTATTACGAATCAATTGAATAACCTGTTGAATACTTGGCTCTTTGAGTAATGGTGCATAAGCCTGCCTACTTAACTGTTCAGGAACATACAATGCACGATGTTTTCCACCTGCTTGACGGGCCATCATGGAACTGACACTATTAGCTTGAATTGCAACGGTTTCGCCAATCCCACCACGAGCAGGAACAAAGACCAAATCTCGCTTTTCACTTAATTTAGCCGTTAAACAATGAGCAATTTCTGCCATCGTTGTACCACCCATAACAGCAATGACACTCCGTCCAACCGGTAAAAGCCGATCCAATGCATCATTAACTAATTTTCCCATTGCTTCAATGACTTTTGTTTGCTTATCTGTATTACCTGTAACAATCAAGCATCGAGCAATTCCTAATGTCTTTGCCAACTCTTCTTCTTGTTGATGAATATCCGCCAGCTCATCAATCAACGAACTTAAGCCTTGTAAAACAGCATGTCCTTGGCCAGTGATTATCATCCCAGAACGAGTTGCTTCAATCAAACCTTGCTGCTTGAGAAAATCAGTTTCAGTTCTCAATACTCTTTCGGTTAAGCCGACCTCCTGAGCTAGAGTTCGTCGTCCAACTGGCTGTGCCCAATAAATATGACGAATAATCATAAAACGCTGGACCATAGTTTCAATCATGTCAGGAGCAAGCTGCTCGATCCAATCCAACTCTTGGTTCATGTCATATTCCTTCCTATGGGACACTTTTAGTCCAGTGGTGTCATTCAGCGACCCAGTAAACTAAAAAAAATATAATTTTCCTTGGTCACACATCCGACTCACCTTAACCACATCTGAATTATACCAATAAAAGTGCTTGGATGCAAGCAATCTAACGTCTGCTTTTCAAGTAAAATCAACGATTTCATGATAAAAGCTTTTTCTTCTTCAATCACGAACTTTAGTTAAATGAGTACAAAAATATTGACCAAATTGTTAACAAAAAAATATTTTTCTCCCATTTTAGCCGAAAATAATTTATATTAGTGTTTCCGTTTTACTGAAGAAGCAATTCCCAATGCTTCACGATACTTTGCAACTGTCCGACGTGACAATAAAATACCATTCGTTCGCAGTAAAGTTGTTAGTCGACTATCCGACAGCGGTTTATGTGTATCCTCCGCATCGATCAATGCTTTAATCTGAGATTGGGCTTCATCAACTGATAAATCATCTTTAGCAGTCGTTACAACTGAACGTTTAAATAATTTTTTTAACTCAAACACCCCAAAATCACATTTTAAATATTTGCCATGCACTGCCCGACTGATAGTTGATTCGTGCAACCCCAATTTTTGAGCAACATCTCTTAACAGCAATGGTTTCAACGGGTGATGCTCATCTAAGAAAAATTTCTGCTGGCGTAAAGCGATTTCTTTTCCCACACGTAAAATTGTTTGACCACGTTGTGCCAGATTATGTTCCAATGAAACATAATCTGCGTGTTTCTCGCGCAGATAAGCTTTAACATCCTGATCGGCTACATTAGCAAACTTCTCATAATAACTTTTTTTAAAAACAATTTGTGGTTGGTTTTCGGAACTCAGTTTTACTTCGACCTGCCTACTTTCTGGTGAAACTTCGACAATTAAATCCGGATAAATGTATGTTAAATTATCAGCCCCAAATGCTGCTCCCGGAGCAGGAGATAAACTTCTGATGTATTCAAAAATATTTTGAACTTCAGTCATAGATAACTTGGTTTTATAAACAATCTTTTCCCATTGGTGATCGGCAAGTTCTGTAAAATGATGCTCAACTAATTCTGAAGCTGCTGCTGGTGACTGATCATCATTTTCAATTTGCAGCAATAGACATTCTTGTAGATTTCGAGCGCCAACTCCTGGTGGATCTAGTCGTTGAAGGAGCGTCAATGCATCAAGTAAAGTTGTTCGATCAGCTTTAGTTTGCTGACAAATTGTTTCAATATCTAATGTTAAATAGCCATTTTGATCTAGATGATCGATTAAAAAGACTACCCAGCCACGCAATAAAGTTTTTCGCATAGTCAAATGGACTTGACTTAATAAATATTCCGTTAAGGACTGTGTCTGCTGATCAGCTAGGCCTTCTTCTAATGAAAGAGAGCGATTATCATTTAAAGAATTCAAGGAACTGAAAGTTTTAATTTTAATGAAAGGATTGTCAAGCTGTTTTTGATGCATAAAATCATTCAAATCTTCAATACTATAACGTAAAATTCTAATTGATTGCTGCATCTGCTGCGTCATAGCCAATTTTTGAATTTGACGTTGTTCTTGACTAATAGCTTGTTTGAAAGACATTTTTCACACTCCTTTTATTTTGGGGTTGCTTTTTTTTTCAGCATCAACTAGAATAATAAGAGTATTGCGCCGCTAGTGTAATGGATCGCACGCAAGATTCCGGTTCTTGTAATGTGGGTTCGACTCCCACGTGGCGCATTTTATTATGCCTTAAAATCAATGCTTTCACGTTCTTTAGACAACATATCTGTTAACATTATAGCATTAAACCACAATTTAGCCCTGATAGGGCTATTTTTTATGCGCTCTATTCTGCACTCAGACAGTCAAATTATGCGATTAGAGTTTTAGTTTGCAGCAGAGGGCACGTATATGACACGAAAAAATAAGCCAGTTTTACCGACTTACTCAAAAAAAGCTACGCTATATATATATTGCAGCTAATATTTTATATCGTATTGTAAGCGGTGTCAATAAAAAATTAACTTATTTTATAAGCGCAACTTTCAAATATCTGAATATTTGATTTAATAAATCGAGTAGGAGGCGAGAACTCGTTGGCCCGCACGTTTACTTTTAACATAAATATTACAGTCGTCAGCGTAACGCACGAATTTGTGGCCTCGACTAGTGAGTAATTTGTCGAGTTCGTTAAGATAAATGTTAGCTAGCAATGGAGACAAGGGTCCTCCTTGCGGTGTCCTTTTGATTCCAGGTTCGAAGACATGGCCATTCATGACCCCACTAGTCAAAAACCGACGAATTAGCTTCAATAACCATGGGTCCTGAACGTACTAACTAACAAATTTCATCATTAAATCATGGTTGACGTATCGAAGTAGGCCATTAAGTCAAGGTCAATCACTTGCCGAATGGCATCATGTGCACTTCGATGCGGTCGAAAACCAAAGTTACTATCTGAAAAACTTGCTCAAAAATGGGGGTTAGAACTTGAGACACAGCCTGTTGGACCAAACGATCTACGACCGTGGAAATGCCAAGCTTTCGCTGACCACCATTAGGCTTTGGAATTTCGACTCGCTTTACTGGCATGGGACAATAAGTCCCATTTACTAATGAGTCAAGTAATTCCCGCCGATGTGTTTTCAGATATGGCAATAGGTCTTCGACGGACATACCATCGAGATCTGCGACTCCCTTGTTGTGTTTGACTCGCAAGTAAGCCTGATTGAGGTTATTACGGTCTAACACTTGGGCTTGAAACTTTGTGCCACTCATCATTGTTTGTTCACCAGAAATTGCGCTACGCGCTCCGATTTGCTTTGAGTTTTCCGGACTTTCACCGCCTAGTATTCGTCCATGCCGGGCGCACTACAAAAAAGCAATCACAACTATTGTGATCGCCCCTTTATTTATAATCATAATTATGCTTGTAATTTTTCTTTTAGAGCTTCTGTTAATGTTTGACTGAAGTTAATGTTTTGTTTAACTGCTTCATCAGCCAAATACTTTGGAATAGTTGTATTTTTCTTAACTGTTTCGTGTTTAACAGAACTCTCTATTTCAGACTTAGAAACCTCAAAAGGGAGTTGAAAAGCTTCATCATATTTCTGTGAATCAATTTCGACATTATCCTTTAGTTTCGCTGGCTCAGGAAAGTTAGTTTTACCATCTAAAGCCAAAATTAAAGCTTCTTTACCATACCTATAAGCATCAGCCGGTGTCTTGCCGAATGTTATCGCTTCAGGAAAATTGTCAAATGAAACTTCCCATACATTATCTTCCTTGTTATGAGCTAATGTTCCATAATAATTATAAGCCACCTTGTAAGCTCCTTTCTAAATTCAAAGATACCAAACAAGGCTCATTAAAGCCCTGCTTGTTTTCTCATGGAATGTTCAATGCCTTTTGGCAACTCTCTCGCATGCATTGGAACAATTACCGTTTTATCGTCTTTAACGAACTTAGCATGAGAACCCGTTTGTGAAATCTTTTTAAACCCATTTGCTTTAAGAAGCTTCACAAAGTCTCTTGTTTTCATCGGCATAGCAAAGTTTCTCCTCACAATCATTATAATACGCCTTATACGTATTAAAGTCAACAACTTTAAAAAAAACAGTTCAATGGCTGCTAATTTATTTTAATTATAAATAACAAATATTAGTTATACCTATTTATTTTGCCCTAGGTTCATCAAAGAAAATTTCACTTCTTCTTTTTCTGGTTACTACAATATTATTTTCTCCGAAAGTACAGATATGATATTTAAAAATTATAAGAAGCACATTAAAATGTAGAGCGTTATTCCCTACAAAATAAATTCCTTATATACATAATAGTAAAAAATTGGACTTAAGATGAAATCAAATTAGACAATAACTAAACCTCTCCAATTGTGTTATTTTCCTTCTACTCCAGCGACAAAACCCTCAGCAAAACTAGTAATAAAATCATTGAAAGACCCAGTTAAACCAATGCCAATAAAAACAAGAGTCGTTATAATCAAAATGCTTCCTGCTAATTTTCGGTGATATTTTATAGTAAGTACACCTGAAATAATCGATATAGTGCCAATCGCTGGTGAAATAAGAGAAAGTGCCGCAGAAATCCAACCAAAAATCAAAAAAATTGTAGTTTTCTTTTCTGCAGCTATTTGTCCTTGATAAAGATCAGAAGCAGAATTTTGATTTTCAATACTTTCTCCACCCTGATTAGAATAACGTTTCATAAAAATTCTCCCTTAATTAAAACTAAAAATTTATTTTCAAATTAGTTCCAGTAAATAAAATACCACTTGTAATAGTATCATAATTTTTCAAGTGCTACACTAGTAAGATAAAAAATAAAGCTAACAGCGATCAAAACAATTACTTGCAAAATCAAGAAGCTTCGAAAAATCATTATTTTTTATTACAACACAAAAAAAGACTGCTTATTCTATGCAAGAATAGACAGTCCACGTAAACTAAATCAATTTAATGATCTTGTTTGTCAAAATTGGTCGTCATTTAATCGACCTTGTTTGGCTTTCATTTAAAAAACAAGACTTATTTCAAATTCTTTTTATTGGTCATAATTCCATCAATCAAACCATAATCCACGGCCTGCTGTGCAGTCATGAAATTATCACGTTCAGTATCACGATTAATAACCTCAATATCCTGACCTGACCCATCAGCCAAAATTTTATTAATCAGCTTCCGTGTCTTCAGAATATGTTCAGCAGCAATGTTGATATCAGTTGCCTGACCCTGTGCTCCACCAAGAGGTTGGTGAATCATAATTTCAGAATTTGGCAATGCAAATCGCTTGCCCTTAGTACCAGCTGTTGACAATACACTTGCCATCGAAGCTGCCATACCCATAACAATTGTCTGTACGTCTGAATTAACAAAATTCATTGTATCATAAATTGCTAAACCGGCTGATACACTGCCGCCAGGTGAGTTAATGTAAATATAGATATCTTTTTCTGAATCTTGAGCATCCAAGAAAAGCAACTGGGCAATAATGGCATTTGCCATGTCATCATTAACTTCTCCTGAAAGCATAATAATCCGATCTTTGAGCAATCTGGAATAAATGTCATAAGCACGTTCACCACGTGAAGACTGCTCAATGACTGTAGGAACTAGGTTCATTATCGATAACCTCCTCAATAAATAACTGATACCACTATTTTAGTATCCAAGTATCATTAATACTAGGATACTCCATAGGTCAGTAAAGGTCAAAAAAATTGTTTACTTTAAAGAAATTTTTTACAAATTATTTAGCAATATCCATGCCAGCACGAATTCTTTCAACATATTCGTTAAGTTTTCGCAAACGGTGGTTGACCCCTGATTTTGAAATTGGTCCATTAGGAACCACTTCACCTAATTCTTTTAACGAAATCTCTGGATGTGCCAACCGAGCCAAAGCGATCTCCTGTAGTTTCAATGGTAAATGTTCCAAGCCAACTTGCTGATCAAGATACTTAATGTTCTCTAATTGGTGATTAGATGCATCGGCAATTTTATTCAAATTAGCATTTTCGCAATTAACAATGCGATTAACCGAATTTCGCATATCACGTACAATACGAATATCTTCAAATTTCAGCATAGCATTGGTTGCACCAATTAATGATAAAAAGTCGGCAATTTTTTCAGCTTCCTTTAGATAAGTAATATAACCGCTGCGCCGTTGCGTTTTACGAGCATTTAACTGATAACGATTCATCAACTGACAAATCATTTCGTTTTGATCCTCATACAAAGAATAAATTTCTAGGTGGTAACGGCTGGTTTCTGGATTATTAACCGATCCGGCTGCTAAAAATGCACCTCGTAAATACGATCGTATCTGACTATCAGATTTTAATAACTGAATCGCGTCAGTTCGCTGCAAACTGGTACCATCAAAAATTCCTAAATCTGTTAAAACATTTTCCGTGCCTTTTTTCAAACGAACAATATACAAATTATTCTTTTTTAATTTCATTTTGCGGCGAACCAGCAATTCGCCATCAATCGCATAAAACTTTTTCAATAATTGATAAATTCGACGTGCAATCGCCGGATTTTCAGATTGAATATTCAAAATAAAGCGATGATTTGCCAAGTTTAGTGAGCCATTTAAGCGAATCAAGGCCATCAGTTCAGCCTTGGCATTTGCCTGATGAACTTGAAGTGTTGTTAATTCTTTTTTTACATCACTCGCATAAGACAAAGTCATCACCTCCTAAGGTCAATTAAATTCATTTTCAATCCACGATAACGGCCGGCTCGTCAAGCGCATCAATTCATCAACAACTTGACTGCCATTATGAAAAGCTCCGTGATCTCGCAGTTCCAAAAAATTATCAGAGATTACCCGGCATCCCTGTGAACGTAAACCATTAAAATCATGTTTAACTTGATATAAATACTCATCATATTTTTGGTGATCCAAATAGTTGCGCGGTACTGGTTCGGTATTGACTAAAACTGTATCAATAAAATTTTTTTGCAAATGCTGATGCAATACTTGAACATGATCCGCATCCGTAAAATGTTCTGTTTCACCCTTTTGTGTCATGATATTACATATATAGACAACTTCGGCATTAGTTTGACAGAGAGCTTGCCCAACATTAGAGATCATTAAATTCGGCAAAATGCTGGTAAACAAACTCCCCGGTCCTAAAACAATTTGATCGGCATGCATAATGGCATCAATCACTTCAGGTACTGCCCTCGGTTGTTTATTTTCAGCTGAACTGACCCAAACATGATCGATCGTTTTATCTGCGGCGGTAATTTCAGCTTCTCCAGCTAATTCAGTTCCATCTTTAAAAACAGCATGCAAAATTAAGGGTTCATTTGCTACTGGATAAATGTGCCCGTCAATTTTCATCATCTTAGATAATTCTTGAACCGCATTAAAAATTCCATCACCATTCATTTCTGATAAAGCTGCAATAATCAGATTTCCGATTGCATGACCAGAAAAAAACTGATCCTTGGAATTAAAACGGTATTGAAAAATTTTTTGATAAATTTCTGGCAAATTTGACAAAGCAACCAGCACGTTGCGAATGTCGCCCGGTGGAACAACATTAATATAGTCACGAATAATGCCCGATGAGCCGCCGTCATCAGCTACCGTTACAACCGCCGTAATATCTGCATTCTGCCGACGAAAAGCTTTTAAAATTACCGGCAAACCAGTCCCACCACCAATAACTACAATTTGTGGTCGTGACCGTTTATTTGAATAAAGTGTCATGAACGATTAACGGTCTCCTTTCTACGTGCAATATCGCGATGAGCAACACTAACTGGATAACTTTGTTTTAACTCATCAGCGATCCGTTTAGCCAAAGCAACCGACCGATGCTGACCACCAGTACAGCCGATGGCAATGGTTACACTCGATTTCCCCTCTGCTTGATAACCAGGAAGAATTTCCAACAGCATTTTCATAAATAGCTGATAAAATTTTGCTGTTTTGGGGGACTGCATTACATAATCATAAACAGCCTGATCCAATCCAGTTTGCTGTTTGAGTGCCGGTACATAGTACGGGTTAGGCAAAAAGCGAACATCCATTACAATATCAGCATCAATTGGCAATCCATACTTGAATCCAAACGACAACACTTCAATATGGAACGGTGCCGATTCACTAGTTTCAAAATTATGAAAAATTTCTTCACGCAACTGACGCGGAGTCAACTTACTGGTATCAACTACTAATTGTGCTCGAGCTTTAATCTCACTTAACAAATCACGTTCCAACTTAATCCCATCCATTAAGCGACCTTCCATCGCTAAAGGATGTGAGCGGCGTGTTTCTTTATAACGGGCCACTAATTCTTCATTTGAAGCATCTAGAAACAAAATTTTTCCATTGATTGCATTTTCGTTACCTAAGTTGCGCAGCATCTCAATGATTTCATCGTAAAATGCTCGTGAACGCAAATCAATTACTAAGGCTACCTTATTAACCTTACCAGATTCACGAACCAACTCCCAGAATTTTGGCAATAAAGTTGGCGGCATATTATCAATACAAAAATAGCCTAAATCTTCAAAGCTTTGAACGGCAACGGTTTTCCCAGCACCACTCATTCCGGTGATTACAACTAGTTGAATCGTTTTATCCATTATCTATCCTTCTTTCAAACTTGAATGTATTATAGCATATGCTGATTTAGGTATGCTACTTACTAAGGATTGCAAAAAAAAGCCGGCAAAACTTTCCTGCCAGCTTTTATCGACCGTTGATTTTAACTATTTAACAACCTGTCGTTCAAATGGATCTGAGGATATTCCTTCACCCAAAATTTTCTTCGACCATTCTTGAGCTGAGAACAATGAGTGATCACGATAATTACCGCAACTCTTAATATCAGTTCCCTGAACATCATCCCATGAAGCTTTGGTAATTTGTTCAAGTGACCATTTCAGTGCCTTAGCCACAGTAACGGTATCATGTTCACCCCAAACAATTAAATGGAATCCGGTCCGGCAGCCAAATGGTGAGCAATCAATTACTTCGGGAATCTGATCTCGTAAATATCCAGCCAGCATATGTTCAATTGTATGCAGCCCAGCTGTTGGAATTGCATTTTCATTTGGTTGAACCAAACGTAGATCATAATTAGAAATTTTGTCGCCCTTAGGTCCCTCTTCAACCGTAATCAAGCGAACATATGGTGCTTTAACGGCTGTATGATCTAAAGTAAAGCTTTCAACTTTTGCCATTTAAATTCCTCCTCAATGATTTGTATTCTCTTTTACTCTAGCATGCTTGTTCTGAAATGCAAGCTACTTTGATCTTATTTTACTGCTAAATCATGCATTTTTTGTAACATTTTTGCCAAATATTTTCCCGTATAGCTGGCGGCATTTTGAGCAACTTCCTCGGGTGTCCCGGTTGCTACAACTGTTCCGCCGCCGTCACCGCCTTCAGGACCTAAATCAATCAAATAATCAGCCGTCTTGATAACATCTAAATTATGTTCAATTACCAAGACTGTATTTCCTTTATCTACCAAACGTTCCAAAACCTCCAGCAGCCGGCGAATATCTTCACTGTGTAATCCGGTCGTTGGTTCATCTAAAATATAAAAACTCTTGCCATTTGATTTGCGGTGCAGCTCTGCCGCTAATTTCATTCGCTGCGCTTCACCACCAGATAACGTTGTCGCTGGTTGACCTAATTTAACATATCCCAAACCAACATCAACAATTGTTTGTAACTTACGTTTTATCTTGGGGATCGGTGCAAAAAACTCTAACGCTTCAGTAACTGTCATATCCAGAACCTGGGCAATATTTTTGCCCTTATATTCAATCTCAAGTGTTTCTGAATTATATCGCGTTCCATGGCAAACTTCGCACGGAACATAAACATCAGGCAGAAAGTTCATTTCAATTTTAATAATTCCATCACCATGACAGGCTTCACACCGACCACCTTTAACATTAAAACTAAATCTGCCTTTGTTGTATCCACGTAATTTAGCGGTGTTAGTCTGCGCAAATAAGCCACGTATATCATCAAAAACGCTCGTATAGGTCGCAGGATTGCTGCGGGGAGTTCGTCCAATTGGAGTTTGATCAATATCAATTACCTTTTCGAGATTTTCAACCCCACTAATTTGCTGATATTTGCCGGGTTTAGCTGAATTACCATTCAATTTCTGAGCCAAAGCCCTTTTTAAGATCAAATTAACTAAAGTTGATTTACCGGATCCGGAAACACCGGTAACCGCAATCAATGTTCCCAATGGAAATTTAACATCAATTTTTTTCAAGTTGTTCGCAGCAGCTCCAGTCAACTCGATAAAATGACCGTTACCGGTTCGCCGTTGTTGTGGCAAAGGAATAAACCGTTTACCAGCTAAATATTGACCAGTTAACGATTTAGCCGAACGAGCGACTTGCTTGGGAGTACCGGCAGCCATCACTTGTCCACCGTTACTGCCGGCTCCGGGTCCAATATCAATCAAATAATCAGCTGCTCGCATGGTATCTTCATCATGTTCGACCACGATCAAAGTGTTACCCAGATCCCGCATTTGTTTAAGTGATGCAATCAGCCGATCATTATCCCGTTGATGCAAACCGATCGAAGGTTCATCCAAAATATAAAGTACGCCCGACAGGTTTGACCCAATCTGTGTAGCCAAACGAATTCGTTGTGCTTCACCACCAGATAAAGTGCGTGCTGACCGGCTTAAAGTCAAATAAGCCAACCCAACATTTACCAAAAAGGTTAAACGGTCAATAATTTCCTTTAGAATTGGCCGGGCAATTTTACTTTGCTGCTTCTCGAATTTCAAATCCTTAAAGAAAGTCAGGGCATGCTCAATGTTAAAATCAGAAACTTCGCCAATATGCTTTCCCGCAATTTTTACTGCTAAAGCTTGTCGATTTAGCCGATAGCCATGACATGTTTGGCACGTTAAACTTGTCATATATTTACGCATTACATCACGAGTGAATTCACTGTTAGTTTCATGATAACGCCGATCAATATTAGGAATTACACCCTCAAAAGCTGTTTCAACATCACGAACACCACCAAAATCACTCTCATAATGAAAATGAAAAGTCCGGGTGTTATCTCCAAATAAAATTAATTGCTGCTGTTGAGTTGATAATTCAGCAAATGGAATATCCATCGGGATTTCAAAAGCTTGACACATTTGTTCTAATAACGTTGGATAATATTTTGAGCTAATTGGATTCCACGGTTCGATCGCTCCCTGTGCTAATGTTTTTTGCGGATCCGGAATCACCAAATCACGATCAACTTCTAACTTGATGCCGATCCCATCACAATCCGGACAAGCTCCAAATGGGGCATTGAATGAAAATAACCGCGGCTCCATTTCACCAATCGTAAACCCACAATAAGGGCAAGCAAATTTTTCTGAAAATTGCAGCATTTCACTGCCAATAACATCAACACTGACATAACCATCTGCTAAATTCAAAGCAGCTTCTAATGAATCAAACAACCGTGATCTGATTTGCGGTTTAATAACCAACCGATCAACTACCACTGCTAGTGAATGCTTCTTGTTTTTTTCCAAAGCTGGTACTTGATCCAAATCATAAGTTGTGCCATCGACACGAACACGCACAAAACCAGTTTGTTTGATTTTAGCCAAGATTTTTTTATGCTGACCTTTTTTTTCGCGAACCAAAGGTGCTAAAATCTGAATTTTACTGCGTTCCGGCAATTTTAAAATTTGTTCTGCAATTTGTTGTGGTGATTGACTGGTGATCAAATGACCATCATTCGGGCAAATCGGTGTCCCAACTCGTGCCCACAATAACCGCAAGTAATCATTAATTTCCGTGACCGTTCCGACTGTTGAACGCGGATTCTTAGAAGTCGTTTTCTGATCAATTGAAATTGCCGGTGATAACCCATCAATTGAATCAACATCCGGTTTATCCATCTGTCCTAAAAACTGCCGAGCATAAGCAGATAAACTTTCTACATACCGCCGTTGCCCTTCAGCGTATAAAGTATCAAAAGCTAATGAACTTTTTCCCGAACCGGATAAACCGGTAATTACAACCAGCTTATTTTTCGGGATTGTGACATCAATATTCTTTAAATTATGTGCGCGTGCACCATGAATGACAATTTTTTCCTGTGCCACTTTTGTTCCTCCTTTATCAACTAGCGGCCAGACTGACTTTTCAATTCCATAATCGTATCACGCAAAGCTGCTGCTGCTTCAAAATCAAGTTTCTTAGCTGCTGCTCGCATTTGCTCAGTCAAATCAGTCAGCATTTGGTTTTGCTCAGCCTTCGTCATATCTGCAAATTCAGTTTCTGTAAAACTAGCTTTTTCATGATGCTTAACTGGTTTGCTGATTGAAATCAAATCGCGAATTTTTTTCTTGATCGTGTGGGGGGTAATTTGATGCTTTTTATTATAAGCTTCTTGAATTGTCCGCCGGCGCTTGGTTTCATCAATCGCTGCCTGCATTGAATCAGTAATCTTATCAGCATACATAATTACTTTGCCATTTTCATTTCGGGCTGCTCGACCAATCGTTTGAACTAAGGAACGTTCACTTCGCAAAAACCCTTCCTTATCAGCATCCAAAATTGCGACTAACGAAACTTCCGGTACATCGATCCCCTCACGCAATAGATTAATTCCGACTAAAACGTCAAATTTTCCTAGCCGCAGATCACGTACGATTTTAGTTCTTTCCAAGGTTTTAACATCTGAATGCAAATACGCGACCTTAATTTGTAATTCTTTCAGATAATCCGTCAGATCCTCTGCCATTTTTTTAGTTAAAGTAGTAATAAAGACTCGTTCGTTACGCTCGATCCGCAAATTAATTTCACCAACCAAATCATCCATCTGTCCCATAATTGGTCGAACTTCGATCACTGGATCTAATAAACCAGTTGGTCGAATAATTTGCTGTACCACTTGATCGGTCTGTGCCAATTCGTAAGGGCCGGGGGTGGCCGACATATAAACTACCTGATTGATATGCTTTTCAAACTCTTCTAACGTCAATGGTCGATTATCCAAAGCACTGGGCAAGCGAAAACCGTAGTCGATCAGCATTTGTTTACGCGCTCGATCACCATTATACATTCCCCGAACTTGCGGCATAGTAACATGGGATTCATCAACTACCAACAAAAAATCTTTAGGGAAGAAATCTAACAACGTATACGGCGGTTCACCGGGTTTGCGCCCATCCATATGTCGAGAATAGTTTTCAATTCCAGAACAATAACCCATTTCGCGGAGCATTTCGATATCATATGTCGTCCGTTGTTCCAATCTTTGCTCTTCTAACAGTTTACCTTTTTCATGCAATTTTTTTAGTCTGGTTTTTAATTCACTTTGAATTCCGTTAATTGCCTGATCCATAATTTGATCATTAGTCATAAAATGTGTTGCCGGGAAAATCGAAACATGATCACGTTCCGCCAAAATTTCGCCTGTTAATGCATCAAATTCGCAAATTCGATCAATTTCATCACCGAAAAATTCAATTCGTAAAGCTCGTTCATCCCGAGAAGCCGGAAAAATATCGACCACATCACCGCGAACACGAAAACGACCACGCTGAAAATCAATATCATTGCGTTCAAACTGAATATCAACCAGCTGCCGTAACAACCGATCACGTTCCAAGGTTTCGTTGACCCGTAATGAAAGTGTATGTGCTTTATATTCATGCGGATCCCCTAAACCAAATATTGACGAAACAGACGCTACAACAATTACATCATTGCGTTCCAACAACGAACTAGTAGCTGAATGCCGCAATTTATCAATTTCATCATTGATACTTGAGTCTTTCTCAATGTACGTATCACTCGATGGCACATAAGCTTCCGGCTGATAATAATCATAATAGCTAACAAAGTACTCAACCGCATTATGCGGAAAAAACTCTTTAAATTCTCCATAAAGTTGTCCAGCCAACGTTTTATTATGAGCTAAAACCAGTGTTGGCCGATTAGTTTGCGCAATTACATTAGAAATTGTGAAAGTTTTTCCCGTCCCAGTCGCACCTAATAGAACTTGAGCTCTTTCACCTGAACGGATTCCGGCAGTCAGCTGTTGAATTGCTTCCGGCTGATCACCAGTCGGCTGATACTGGGAAACCAATTCAAACTTTCGATCTGTTTGTCTTTCGATCATTTAATCGCTCCCTGCTTATTTCGATCTAAAATAAATAGACCTTGACAACTGCCTTGCCAAGGTCCATCATCATGCTTATTAATTTTAACACAGCGAACATACTTTCGCACGTTGATTACATTTTAGACATGTGATTTTTAATTTGTAAATTCATCAATCATTTTTGTCCGCAACTGCCGTACCTGTTTTGACCAGAAAACATCATAAATATCAGGATTTTTCAACCGCAAACAAGCTTCGGGCAACTCACTGATTTTTTCTTGTGAATAATCTTTAACCGCTAACGTAGCCGGTTGTTGGTAAACCAACTTGCCAGCAGCATAAATTTGCTGATGGAGCGGTTTTAACTGCCACTTTTTCAAGCGTCGAGTTTGGATTGTTTTATTAGGATCAGAATTATAAATTTTGCTATTTTGGCGAATCTTTTCAGAAGCAAGTAATAATAGATCACCACGCGCCTTCCCATCTTCATCATACATGCGATAAGGATGCTTAAAGCCGGGAATAGTCGTCTTTTCTACTGTATTACTCAATTTAATCTTCGGAATTAGTTGACCATCTTCTTGGACTGCTACTAACTTGTATACACCGCTTAAGACTGGGTCAGAAGCAGCTGTAATTAGTTTTTCACCAACCCCAAAACTATCTATTTGAGCTCCTTCTTCTAAAACATTTTGAATAACATCTTCATCTAAAGCATTGGAAATTGTAATTTTGGCATTAGTAAAACCAGCTTGATCAAGCATTTTGCGAGCTTGTTTAGTTAAATAAGTAATATCGCCAGAATCAATACGAATTCCAAATGGACCATTGATTCCCTGCGCTTGCAATTGCTTAAAAATCTCAATTGCATGCGGCACACCTGATTTTAAAACATCATAAGTGTCAACCAACAATAAGCAATTGTGTGGATAAACCCGCATCCAAGCTGCAAAAGCGTCCTGTTCGCTCTCAAAAGACTGAACCCAACTATGAGCCATCGTTCCTAACGGTTTCAAGCCAAATTGCTTAGCACTTAAAACATTAGCCGTCCCCAAACAGCCACCGATTACGGCTGCTCGCGCACCATAAGTCGCTGCATCGGCTCCTTGTGCCCGTCGTGAACCAAACTCCATTACCGGCCGGCCATGAGCGATCATGCAGACTCGACGTGCTTTGGTTGCGATCAAAGATTCATGGTTAACAATGTTTAACAGCATTGTCTCTAACAACTGAACTTGTAAAATTGGCCCTCTGACGGTTATCAGTGGTTCATTGGGAAAAGCTGGCGTCCCTTCCTTCATTGACCAGACATCACATTTGAATTCAAAATTTTTCAAATAATCTAAAAATTTATCATCAAAAGTATCTAAGCTACGTAAATACTCAATATCCGAATCCGTAAAATTCAGGTTATCTAAGTACTTGATTACTTGAGCAAGACCGGTATAAACGACCACGCCCCCTTGGTCAGGGACCTTCCGAAAGTACAAATCAAAGTAGCCGATCTTCCCTGGGCTTTCTTGCAAAAACCCATTTGCCATTGTTAATTCATAAAAATCTAACAATAGCGTTAAATTTCGCGTTTCCATTTTTTTCCTCCAACCCAACTTAAAAAAGTGTGGTTATTTGCTGTCAAGACATCTTAAAAATTAAGGTACCCCATCAACGCTTGACTGTCAAGTTTCATCATCAGAATATAATATACCGGCTTGTTTCAACTGTTTTTTAATTTGCATAAATGTTTGTTCATTCGGACAAGCTAGATGGTGAAGATGGATTCCATTGGTTAAACTTGATAAAAGTCTAGCTCGATCACCGGCTAATTGCTCCATAAAACGGTCAATATCAGCCGAAGTAGTCAAACCAAGTGTCCCAATCAGCTGACCATAGAGCGGATGATCAACTACCACATCTAAAACCTGACTTCGAGCAGCAATAATTGTTTCCAGTTCCGTTCTTGTCTGCTGTAGATTATGCTGACAAACAATTATCCCTTGATAAAGATCATTACTTTTTTGATAATGATACCCATTAACAGTTGCAATAATCGGTTCGCCTTGCGCACGCAGCAATGCAATATCTCCAACAATCGTTTGTCGACTAACATGATATTTTCGAGCTAAACTGCTGGCACTAAGCAAACGTTGATTATAAAGATCCGTTTTTATTCTATCACGACGACTATAACTATTCTTTTTCAGATTCAACACCATCCTTTACTTAATTTTGTCCAAAAATTTTTATCACAATTCTAATTTTTAAAGAAAAAAGGTCAGGAAAAATCTTCCTGCCCTTCTTTACATAGCAAACTTAATAAACTAACTTAATTTCAAAAAACTATTCAGCTGCAAACTGCTGCAAAGCCTTTTCAAATGCTGTTCTTTTAGCTGAAGCATCTGCTTGTTTAGCAGCTTGTGTTCCGATATAGAACTTAATTTTAGGTTCTGTCCCAGATGGTCGAACAGCGATCCAAGAACCATCAGCCAAATAATATTTTAAAACATTGGACTTGGGTAAATCAATCGTCGAAACTTCTCCCGCTGCTGTTTTCTTTTTAGATGCTTGAAAATCAGCAGTTGCAGTCACTTTAACACCTGCAAATTCAGTTGGAGCAGCTTCACGGAATTTGGTCATTAAGTGTGAAATCTTTTCTGGCCCATCTATTCCATCAAAAGTCAGTGGAATTGTTTTTTCAGCATAATAACCATATTTTTCAAATAGTTCTTGCAAACCATCATACAAGTTCATGTTACGCCGCTTATAATCGGCTGCAACTTCGGCCAACATAACCAGCGACTGAATAGCATCTTTATCCCGAACAAATGGTCGAATCAAATAGCCATAACTTTCTTCAAAACCAAACATGAAAGTCTGTGAACCTGATTCTTCGAAATGTTTAATCTGTTCAGCAATAAATTTAAAGCCTGTTAAAACATTGATCATTTTAACATTATAATGCTGAGCAATTGTTGTAGCAAATTCACTGGAAACAATCGATTTGACAGCAGCTGCATTAGCTGGCAGTGAACCAGCCTCTTTGCGAGCTTTTAAGATATAATTCAGCATCAGTGCTGCGATCTGATTGCCCGTTAACAACTGATATTCTCCTGAAGGTTGACGAACAGCCACACCTAAACGATCAGCATCTGGATCAACTGCAATCAGCAAATCTGCATCTTCTTGTTTGCCATGTTTGATCGCCAAATCAAATGCTTCGGGAAACTCTGGGTTAGGTTTAACGACTGTTGAAAATTCTGGATCAGCAGTTGCCTGTTCTTTAACCATTGTAAAGTTAGTAAATCCGGCTTGTTTTAAAGCTTTTTCACCCAACATTGCACCAGTTCCGTGTAAAGGAGTAAAAATCAATTTTAAGGTTTTGCCTTCCTCTTTAACTAAAGGACGATTAATCGTAATCTGATCAACCTCTGCCAAATAAGCCCGATCAACATCATCACCAATGATTTTTAACATATTTTTAGCTTTTAACTGCTGCTCATCAGCAACTTTAATTGCAAATAAATCAGTAGCTTGGCGGACATATTTCGTGATCAAATCAGATTCTTTCGGTGGCATCTGACCACCATCTTCACCGTAAATCTTGTAACCGTTATATTGTTTGGGATTATGACTGGCGGTAATCATAATTCCAGCATAAGTTTTTAAATGCCGAACAGTAAACGATAATTCTGGCGTTGGTCTGAGACTTTCAAAAACAAAACTTGGAATGCCGTGTGCGCCTAGAACCCTAGCAGCTTGATGAGCAAAATCTTCAGAATGATGACGTGAATCAAAACTGATGGCAACTCCCCGTTGTTTGATAGTCGAATCCAAAGTATCCATGAAACGAGCTAGGCCTTCAGTAGCCTGCCGAACTGTATAGATATTCATCCGGTTTATTCCGGCACCAATTACTCCCCGCATCCCGGCTGTACCAAATTCCATTGGCGCATAAAAAGCTTCTTCCTTTTTTTCCGGATTATTTTTAATTGCTTCCAATTCCTTTTTAAGTTCTGCATCCAATTCTGGATAATTTACCCAAGAATTATATGTTTCTTCCCAACTCACAATTATCACACTCCTTAACTACTCTTAGTATACTATAAAATGTTTTTAAATTTATCAGAAAAGTGTCTTTTTCTGATTGTCTTTTAATAGCAAAAAAGAGTTTGCCCATTCTAAGCCGATATTTCCATCTTCAGAAACATAAAGCTCTAGAATATAAACAAACTCTTTTCATTTAGTCCTTGAGTGATTCTAAATAATTATAAGCATTTTGGCCGGCAATACCGCCATCGCCAACAGCTGTCGTAATTTGGCGTAATTCTTTTTTACGAACATCGCCGAGTGCAAAGACACCCGGAACACTCGTTGCCATTTTTTCATCAGTGATAATCCAACCAGCTTCATCAGTAATACCTAACTGTTGAAACGGTCCGCTAACCGGCAGTAACCCAACGTAGATAAAAACTCCATGAGTAGCAATTTCACTATCTTCACCAGTTTTTTTGTTATGCGTTTTAACCTTAGTTACTTTTTTACCATCACCAACGATTTCCGTAACGATCGTATCCCAAGTAAATTTCATTTTTTCATTGGCAAAAGCTCGGTCCTGTAAGATCTTTTGTGCCCGCAACTGATCACGGCGATGAATAACATCAACTTCACTAGCCAATTGGGTTAGATACGCACCCTCTTCAATCGCTGAATCGCCGCCGCCAACTACTACTACATCCTGATTTCGGAAAAAAGCACCATCACAAACAGCACAATAAGAAACACCGCGCCCACTATATTCTTTTTCACCTGGAACTTGCAATTTTTTGTATTGCGAGCCCGTAGCAATAATCAACGCCTGCGTTGCAAAATCGCCGTTATCTGTTTTAACAATTTTCATTCCATCTTCGGCTACTGTCACCGTTTCAACGTTACCATATGCAAACTCAGCTGAAAATTGGGTCGCGCTAGCATACATTTCCTTAGCTAGATCCGGACCCAAAATTGATTTGAATCCAGGATAATTTTCTACTTCAGCGGTATTATTCATCTGCCCGCCATAAATTCCACGATCGAGCATTAACACTGACAAATTTGCCCGCGAAGCATATAAAGCGGCTGTCATGCCACCTGGACCCGCTCCGATCACAATTACATCATATTTTTTTACTGCCAATCATCTTACCTTCTTCCACTTACTGATTATTAGTTTAAAATCAAGTATACACTGCCGATTTCAGCAAATAAAATTTTCTGCCTAAGCTTATTCCGATCGACCTTCGCGTTGCATTAAGTTAGCAATTGCCTGCTTAATATCACAACCTTGATACAATACCTGATAAATGGCTTGAGTGATCGGCATTTCAATCTGCCGCTGCTGGGCTAATTCGTACGCTGCTTTATTGGTCGTGATTCCTTCAATAACCATCCCCATGTTTTTAATAACATCAGCTAACGGTACACCTTGTCCCAACTGATTACCCGCTCGCCAATTACGTGAATGTACACTTGTACAGGTAACAATTAAATCACCAACACCTGATAAGCCAATAAAAGTCTGTGGTTTAGCTCCCATTGCTACACCTAAACGCGAAATTTCAGCTAATCCACGCGTCATTAAGGCTGCTTTGGCATCATCACCATAACCCAAGCCATTTAGTGCTCCAGCTCCTAAAGCAATGATGTTTTTAAATGCGGCTCCAAGTTCAACTCCAATAATATCTTGATTAGTATAAATTCTAAAAAAGTCATTCATAAACATTTTCTGAACGGTTTTGGCAGCTGCTACGTCAGCAGAAGCGGCTGTAATCAATGTAATATCTTGCCGAGCTACTTCTTCAGCATGACTGGGGCCAGACAAGGCAACGATTCCTGCTCGATTAGCTTCCGGGATTTCTTCTGCAATAATCTCAGAGATCCGTTTATGCGTCCCTAATTCCAACCCCTTGCTAGCATGCACTATTAGCGGTCGTTCATTGCTGGTTTGCAAAATTTTGCCGATCTTTTGTGAAACAGAACGAATTGCAACAGTCGGCACAACCAATAAGATAACTTGGCGGCCGTTAACAGCTGCTGCCAAATCATCCGTTGCAACCAACCGTTCATCATATTTCAAACCCGGTAAATAATGATGGTTTGTATGCTGCTCGTTTAACTCAGTTACTTGTTTACTTTCACGAGTCCAAATTTTAATATCCAAACCATTTTTTACCAAAACATTAGCTAATACACTACCCCATGAACCAGCGCCGATAACGGCCGCTTTACTAATCTTCAAAAAAGTCACTCCTCGTTTTTTTTATCATACTTAGTTACTCCTTCAAGGTACCACGGTGCTAAAGGCTGCCAATAACGCCGATGTAACAACCATGCAATCGCTCCAACAAACAAGATCACTGACAGCCATTGCGAAACTCGCAAAGATCCCAGCATCAAACTGTCAGTCCGCATCCCTTCGACAAAAAAGCGGCCGAATGAGTACCAGATCACATAACCAAAAAATACTTCGCCCCGTTTAAATAGTTTCGGTCGATGACGTAAGGCCATTAAAACAACAAAACCTGCCAAATCCCAGACTGATTCATACAAGAATGTCGGTTGGTAATAAACTCCTTTAATCCGCATCTGCTGAATAATAAATTCCGGTAAATGCAAACTATGCAAGAAAGCAAGTGTTGTTGGCCGACCATGGGCTTCTTGGTTCATGAAATTACCCCAGCGTCCGATTCCTTGAGCCATAATCACGGTTGGTGCCACTACATCCAGCAATAACCATTCCGGAATTTTTCGATAGTGGCAAAAAACGGTAATTACAATAACTGCCCCAATCAGACAACCATAAATTGCAATTCCACCATCCCAAATCCGATAAATCTGATCAGGGTGCTGTGAATAATACGACCACTCAAACACCACATAATAAATTCTAGCAGAAATAATTGAAAACGGTAACGCCCATAAAA
Source organism: Liquorilactobacillus ghanensis DSM 18630 (assembly GCF_001435235.1). Taxonomy (GTDB): domain Bacteria; phylum Bacillota; class Bacilli; order Lactobacillales; family Lactobacillaceae; genus Liquorilactobacillus; species Liquorilactobacillus ghanensis. The sequence goes on from NZ_AZGB01000015.1 coordinate 202,521, forward strand.
TCAGATCATAAAAATCATCTTCTTTAAGGCCGCGCCGTTTCCCTTCACGGATCGATAAATAAACTGCTAATACCACTCCAACAGCAATAATAATTCCATACCAATGAACTTCAATTCCGCCTAGACGAAAAGCGATTGGATTCAGTACCGCAAAAAATGAGTTCAAAACAAAATCTCCCTTACTAGTTAGTTGAATTCTCTTGAATCAAATTATTCAAGTTGTTTTCAAAAGCTTTGGTAGCATCGTACCCCATTGTTTTGGCACGATAGTTCATTGCGGCTGCTTCAATAATAATCGCTAAATTGCGCCCAATTTTAACTGGCACAGTAATTTTAGGAATATCCACATCAAAAATTTTCACTTTTTGTTCGCCACTGCCTAAGCGATCAAATTGCTTATCTTTACTCCAATTTTCTAAATGCACAATTAAAGAAATTTGCGTATTTGAGCGGACTGCTCCTGCCCCAAATAAATTCATTACATCAATAATTCCGATTCCACGAATTTCCAGCAAATGCCGCAAAATTTTGGGAGCCTCACCAATGATCGTCTGTTCATCTTTTTGATAAACTTCAACACGATCATCAGCGATCAAACGATGTCCACGCTTGATCAAATCAAGTGCTGTTTCTGATTTGCCGACACCAGAATCGCCAGTAATTAAAACGCCTAAACCATAAATATCTACTAAGACACCATGAAGCGCCTTTCTTTCAGCCAAACGTGACTCTAAAAAGTCAGTCATTTTTGAAGACAGTCGAGTAGTTGGTAATTTAGAACGCAAAACCGGAATTTTAGCTGCTTTGGCAGCAGCATCAAGTTCTTCTGGAACTGGCAGCATTCGAGAAATAACAAAACACGGTGTAACATCAGCTTGACACAACTGCTGCATAACCTGCTGTCTTTTGTCTGTTCTCATTTTTCGTGCATAGGAAATCTCTGTCATCCCCAGCAGCTGAATCCGTTCTGCCGGATAGTAAGCAAAATATCCGGTTAACTCTAAACCCGGTCGTGAAATATCACTAGTTGAAATCATGCGTTCTTGCAAATACTTACCACCAGAAAAAACCATTGTACCCGTTGCGGCAACTAAATCGGCCACACTAACCGAACTGCTCACAAAAAATCCCTCCTTTTTTCAACAAAACAAGCAATCATTTAAATTTATAATGATTCGTAATTACTAAGTTAACTCCGCTTAAAATCAAAGCTACTAAAATTGCTGCACCAAAATTGGAAAACTGGAAATTAGCTCCAATCAATTTTGAAGTTAATTCCAGCATCAACCCATTGATTACAAAGTAAAAAATTCCCAAACTCATAATGGTGATCGGCAATGATAAAATAATCAGAATGGGCTTTACCACCATATTTAGCACTCCTAAAACGATTGCTGCAATTAATGATACCCAAACACTTGATACATGAAAATATTGCGGAAAAAATCCCGCAGTTGCAAGAAATACTAACGCATTAATAATAATTCGCTGCAAAAAATACATAAAAACCTCCATTGTAATTAATTCTTTAAATCTCTTTCATGCGCATCGTGAATAATTTTCCGATTACGATTAGCATGGGTATCCTTGGGGGTTGCTTTTTTTCCAAAAAGACTGCGGACAAGCTCAAAAATAAAACTATTAAAGATTTTATTGCCTAATTTTGGAGGCATTGAAACTGCTAAAATTAAATAACAACTTACCGTTAACCAGGTAACATGCGGAATTATCAATAAAAGTAGAAAAATAATCCGCATAATCCAGGGTTTAAAGTTAAGAAACTCAGCCAGACCACCACAAACACCAGCAATAATACGCTCATCTGAGCGGCGTAATTTTTTCCTTTTTTTATTCATTTTTCACTTCTCCTAGCAAGTTAAAGCTACCTACTTAAAATAGTACATTTTACACTTACATTTGGCAAATTATGAATTTGTTAATTCACTAAGCATTGCCGTTTTCATCATCGCTGTTCCCAGGATTCAACTCGACAATTTCACCTTTTTTTAAAAAAACGATCCATTCACACACATTAGTTGCATAATCACCAATCCGTTCTAAATAAGTTGCCGCTAAAGTATAATGTGAGCCACTAACTACTGCTTTTTGATTGGCCTGCATCTCGGCAATACAGAGTTGCTTAATTTTTGCCAACTCTTGGTCAAGAAAAAGATCTTGTTGAGCAATTTGATAAGCTCGCTCAAGATCACGTTTCACATAAGCATCTAAGGCATCTGCTACCATTTTAGCAGCATATTCACCCATTTTGGCAATTTCAACTTCAATTTCAGGAATTCGATGAGTTCCTTTCATTTTAATTGTTGTTCGAGCTAAACTGACTGCATGATCAGCAATTCTCTCTATATCAGAACTGGCCTTTAAAACAGTAATTACATCCCGAAGATCAGAAGTAACTGGTTGATACAAAGCAATTAACTCTAACGTCATCTTCTCTAATTGACTTTCACACTGATTAATTGCTTGGTCATGTTCAATAACCATGCTGGCCAAGTTTTTATCATGATCGACAAAAGCTTTGACTGAACGAAAAATAGCTTCATTAACTAACATACCCATTTCAGCAAAGCGCACATGCAACTGCACCAATTCTTTGTCAAAGGTTTCTCGCAATCAGCTCACCTCTTATCTCTGACAGCAGTTTGATTTAGTCTTGATTTTATACTTTAATTAAATCAGACGCAATTAAATTTTATTTAAGAATCAATTTTTTAGTCAAATACTGATCGGTTGCCGCTTGTTGCGGTCGGGTGAACAACTCTCGCGTTTGAGCAAATTCAATCAATTTACCGTGCTGCAAAAAGGCAGTATCATCAGCAATTCGTGCCGCCTGCTGTAAATTATGCGTCACAATAATAATTGTTAAATGGCTTCTAAGTTTTAATAGAATTTTTTCAAATTGCAAAGTAGCCGCCGGATCCAACAATGCTGTAGGTTCATCCAACAACAGAATTTGTGGATGCAGCAGTAATGCGCGTGCTAAACAAAATAGTTGCTGATCTTTAGTACTCAACTTGAACTGCTTGTTTGTCAGTTGATGCTGTAATTTATCCCATAAACACACTTGTCGCAAGCTTTGTTCAATATCCATTGCTAAATTTTGTCGACTTACTTTCATGTTAACGCGTGGTGCCAACATCAAATTAGCTTTCAAAGATATTGGAAAAATTATCGGTTGGGACGGCAGCATTCCGATCTTCATGCGCAAGCGAAAACAATCAACCCGTGGATCATAAATATTGATTCCTTGAAATAGCACCCGACCACTGGTTGATAAGTGATCTTCATTTAAACGGTTGAATGCTCGTAACAAAGTCGTTTTGCCTGAACCGGAAGGACCGATCACAGCTGTGATTGCCGCCGAACGAAAAGCGATCGTTACATTTTTTAAAATCGGTCGGTCAGCAGCAACATTTAAATGTTCAGTTTTTAAAATAGCTTGACTCATTAAATTACCCTCGACTTTTTTCAATTAATTGTTCTTTGCTGCAACCATAACCAGCCATAAATGGCTAAATCAAATAAAATAATCAACAATATCAACAAAACTGCGGCTCCGGTAGAAATTTGCAAGGTCTGCGGAATAGTTCCTTCAGCATTGATCTTCCAAATATGAACCGCGAGCGTTTCGGCTGGTCGAAATGGACTTAATGGACTGGCAGTATCTAACGGATTCCAATTCTTCCAATCAAGCATTGCCGCACTTTGACCAGCGGTATAAATCACAGCTGCCGTCTCCCCAATAATTCGCCCTGCACTTAAAACAACGCCCGTCAGTAAAGCGGGACGAACTTGAGGAATAATAATTTTACAAATACAATCCCAATTTGACATTCCCAAGGCCAGCCCCGCTCGGCGCAAACGTGGATCGGCTGAACGTAACGCATTTTCACTAGTACTGGTCAACAAAGGTAAATTTAAGATCATTAATGTTAAACTGCCAGACAATAATGAAAATCCAAAATGAAATTTAACAACGAATACTAAAAAGCCAACTAATCCGATTACGATCGTCGGTAATGAGCTTAAAATTTCCAACATTATGCGGATCAGTTTTGTAAACCAGTTTTGTCGTGCGTATTGAAATAACCAAATTGCTGTGCCTAATGCCAATGGCAATGAAATCACTAAGGTCAACACTAGTATGTATAATGTATTAAATAATTGGATTCCTACTCCACCGCCAGTCAGATAATTACTGCTGCCAGTTAAAAAATGCCAATTCAATTGTGGCAGACCCCAACCAAAGACCAACAGTAACAGCCCTACAATAAGAGCTAACACACTGGCCGCCATTAGGTAGACCCAAGCTTTAATGATTTTTTCTAAATTAACAGTGATGTTTAATCGTGGTTTAATCAATATCTTTTTTCCCTCGCATCAAATAATGTGTCAGCAGATTAAACAACAGTGACATAAGCAACAAAACTAATGCCAACGACCAAAGTGCATTATTTTCATTGCTCCCCATTGCTGTATCACCTAAATTAATCGTAATAACACTGGTCAAAGTAGCCGCCGGAGAATTTAATTTTGTTGGCAGCAAAGCCGCGTTGCCAATGACCATCTGAACCGCCACTGCTTCACCAAAGGCCTGAGCAAAACCGAAGATCAGCGCGGTTTTTAAACGAACAACTGCCAATGGTAAAATCAGCGTTAACCAAACTTGAAACTTAGTAGCTCCTAAAGCAGTTGCCGTTATTTGATAATCTCGTGGAACAGCAGCAAAAGCATCAGCTGCCAAAGTAATTAATGTGGGCAAAATCATTATCGCTAAGATAATTGCGGCCGCCAGCCAACCATAGCCAGTTCCACCTAAATACGTACGCAATAATGGGATTATCGCCACAATTCCAACCAAGCCATAAACAACCGCCGGAATCCCTGACAAAATCGATAGTCCGCCGCGAAATAATCGCTGCCAACGCTGCTCTGCGACCTCCGTCATAAAAATAGCAGTTCCTAACGCAAAAGGGACTGCCAGCAAAAGACTTGCTGCAGCTACAATCAGTGAACCACTAAGTAACGGCAAAATTCCAAACTTGGCTTGATTTGGCAACCAATGTACTCCTGTCAAAAAAGCTGATAAACTAGCCTGCTGCTGTCTGAATAATGCTGTTCCTTTAAAAGCCGTAAATCCCAAAACCATAATCACCAAACAAATAATCAGCCATGCACACAATGACACGCTTAAGTGACCAATTTTTTCACGTTTGCCTGCTATTGATGGTTGAAATAAATCTGAATGGTTTGCTTTCATCTAGTTGCCTCCTTGTTTATTGGTTTAACGATTCCGTGATGATCCCGAACAACTTTCATTGATGAAATTGGAATAAAACCTAATTTAACGATTACTTTTTTCACCTGATTTGATTTTAAATATTTCATAAAATAACGAACTTTTTTACTGGAATCTTTTCGAATATAGAGATGCTCATAAGACCAAATTTTCCAATGATTATTTTCAACATTTTTGGCCGTTGGAGCAATCCCATCAATTTTAGGTGCTGTTACGCCAGACTGAATATACGGAAAAGCCACATAGGAAACCGCCCCTGCAGTTTCTCTGACGATTTGATAAGCTGTTCCAGATGATGCCTGTTCCTGAGTTGTCATGCTTGGGTGACCAGCTAATGCCAATGCTTCAAAATTCAAACGTGTACCGCTTCCCTCAGCTCGATTAATAACCGTAATCGGCAGGTGCTTACCGCCAACCTGCTGCCAATTAGTAATTTTCCCAGTAAAAATTTTTCTTATCTGTGCCATTGTCAAGTTTGAAACTCCGGTTTGCGGATTAACAATAACCGCGATCCCACTGACAGCCAATTTTTGATCTTGCAATTTTTCAGTCGTCAAATCTGAATTCTGTGTCGCAAAAACATCCGAAGTCCCAATATCAATTGCTCTTTCAGCTACTTGACTCAACCCCGTTCCTGAGCCGCCGCCTTGCACATTAACATAAAAATTCGGTCGCTGCTGCCGATAATCAAGAGCTGCTGTTTCGATAATTGGCTGCACTGCCGTTGATCCCGCCACTGTTAATGATTCTTTGTTTGGCTGTTGGCAACCAGCCAAACAAATCAGCAAGCCGCTACAAAAGCTTAAAAGCAATAACTGCTTAAACCTTTTCACGCACATCGTCTCGCTTTCCATCAGTAATTAAAGGCAAAGACACTGTAAACTCCGAGCCAACACCAACCTGACTGGCAACCTTAATCTTACCTTTCATTGCTGCAATATACTCCTTAACAACAGCTAAGCCCAAACCGGTTCCACCTGTTTGCCGCGAACGCGAATTTTCAATTCGATAAAACCGTTCAAAAATTCTTTCTTGCTGATCTTGTGGGATGCCCCAACCGTTATCTCGAACAATCAATTGCCAAATTTGCTGTTTTTTATTGCTTGACACCCAAACGCTACCACCTGCATCATTATATTTGATTGCATTTTGCAGTAAATTATTAACCACATGCCGCAACTTGTGGTCGTCTCCTATAATCACAAAATCCTCAGCTATTTCGTTATAGACTTTGATTTGTTTTTTTTCTAATTCCGGCTGAAAACTTTGTAAAACTTCCGTCAAATAAGCACGCAGTTTAATGCGGTTTAAGCTTAAAGCTGTATTGGTGGAAATTCTTGCCAGGGATAAAATGTCTTCAACTAAAGCCGTTAATTTCAGGCTTTCCTGTTGAATAATTTTCAAAAATTGTGGTAACGCATCCTGATCATACATTGCACCATTTAATAGCGTTTCACTGAAGCCAGTAATTGCCGTTATTGGCGTTTTTAATTCATGACTGACATTGCTGACAAAATCTAACTGCATTTGTTCAATTTCTTTTAATTCAGTTAAATCATACAATAAGACCATAACCAAGAAATGATGGTGACTGACTGGAACAAAAACACTGTGTGCATCAACTACTTTATTATTAAACTCTAATTTTAACTCTGTATGCTGATCTTTTTTTGTTTGATAAGTCAATTCAATTAAATGGCTTAAGTCATAATTACGTAATTCATTAGCATATAACTGGCCCTTTAAATTCATTTCTCGACCCATTAAATCGCTCATTGCGCGATTGCTAAGGTAAATTTTTTGGTCTTGGTCAAGAACCATTACTCCGATCGTCAAATATTCAATTAAAGAAAAATATCCGCGCTGCTGCGTCAAATAATGTTTAAAAATATCTCGCTGCAAACTTTGAACTTGATTAATGGACTGCGCCAACTGATAATAAGCATCTGTCGGTGCCAGCAATAGGTGTTGCGGTTTTTCACCTGCAATAATTGCTTGCAATTTTTTACTTAATAAATTTATTTTTTGCTGTTGCTGCTGATGATTCCAATAACGCCGCGCAATATCCAACATACTTAAGAAAAAACTAGTAATCACTAAAAAAAGCCATCTTTTAGAATCAAATAAATCACTATTTTTTAAGTTGCCTAAATTAATAAACAGCCAGAAAATGATTGACTGAATTACAAAAATCAAACCAAAATCGGCTGCAAAATTTTTAATGATCTTGATTGGCTTCACCTTCAAATCGATAACCAAATCCCCTTACTGTTTCGATATATTGCGGTTGATGTGGATCATGCTCAATTTTTTCCCGTAAATGACTGACATGCATATCAACCATTCGCGTTTGACCAACATAATCAAACCCCCAAACCCCGTTTAATAACTTATCACGACTTAAAACCCGTTGTGGTCGTTTAACAAAATAAGCCAGTAATTCAAATTCTTTGGGAGTCAATTTAATTTTTTCTCCATTACGAGTTACCGAATAGTTAACTAAATCAATTGTAAAATCAGGAAATTGGTAAATTTCTTGTGACTTTTTTGATGAAGTTGCTGGTGTTTCCTCATCAGTTGCCTCGGTTGTCCGACGCGCGATAGCCTTAATTCTAGCCAAGACTTCTCGCGGAGAAAATGGTTTAGTCAGGTAATCATCAGCCCCTAATTCCAACCCGATCACCTTATCGTATTCTTCACCCTTAGCAGTCAAAATCATAATTGGGGTTTTAATTTTTTCCTGTCGCAATCTCTTGGTAACTTCTAATCCATCTAATTTTGGTAACATCAAATCAAGCAAGATAAAATCATATTGATCTGTAACTGCTTCATCAAAAGCCTTTTGTCCATCCATCGCAACCGTTACCTGATAACCAGCCGTTTCCAAATTATACTTCAACAGTGTTACAATCGCCATTTCATCATCGACTACCAGAATTCTTTTCAAAATATTCCCTCCGTAATTAATGAAAGATAACCAAACCGATTTCATGCGGTGAATCAGCATAAATTGCTCCCTGTGCCAATTTTAATTCTCCAGCATAATTTCGAAGTTTAAATCGGCAAAAAGTTGCATCTGTTTTTAAAGCAGCATAAAGCTCTGATTCACTATGAACAGTCAATCCGTTGCAAGTTAATATCTCATCACCAGGTTGAATCTTCATCTTAGCGGCCGGAGTATTTGGCTGAACCGCAATTACACGAACACCGTCATGGGTTTCAACATACCAATTATTTTCTTTACGTTCAAATCTTCGCTTTAAAATCATTGCTACTACCGACAGCAACAATAAAACAATAATTATAATTTCAAAAATCGCTGGAAAAATATAGCAAAGACCAGCTCCCACCAAAAAAGCCAGCAATAATTCTAACAGTTCACGTTTTTCAAAGCGATAAGTTGCTTGCGCTGATTGACGCCAAAATTTAAAACCACTGCTGATAATTGCCGGAAGAATAAATAATTGAAATTGATGATGAGCAATCGTTATAAAAAACCAGCCTGGTAAAAAATTAGTCAGCGTTCCACTGGGGACCAGACACACTAACGGAACCAGTGCTAAATCTTGCCAAGAGTAAAAAACTAACCGCCGGCCTCGTTTGCCATTCTTGATAACCGGACTGATTTCCATTGACTGGTAGCGTTTCAGCATCAGCCATTTAGCAACTAAAAACAGAGCAGCTATAAAAAGTAGTGCTGCGCTGCTGGTTGCTAATGCGGAATGACTGAGCAATACTTGCTGCTTAATCGAACTTGGCAGCAGGTTGGCTAACTCAGCTGAAAATAAACTTAATCCGCCTAATAAAAGTAAACTGATCCACCAGAAAAAAGCACTATCAATCTTAAAAAATGGATAGATCAGCACAGCAATCACCATTAGAACTTGATAAATAATGATCCACTGCCATGGTAACATGACTCCTATTAAGATAGTAATCAAACTGCCGATTATCCCCAGCAAAAAGAAGTTTTTAATAAAGTGCCTTCCTTCAAAGAAGTCACGATTGATCGCAATGCGGAATTGTTTTCGTTCAAATGAAATTCGCCTTGCATATGTAACTCCTATACTCAAAATTGCCAACCAAACAACCGGTTGCAACAGAAAATTTTTAATCGCCTCAAGCACCATCAATTTGAACACCTTTCTTAAAAAAACAATTCAGTACCTTTAGTATAGCAATTCTATTTTAAGAGTACAAAAAATCCTGCTAATTTAACTTTAGCAAGATTTAATTTTTGCATAACGTAAATAAAAACCCCTTCTTAAGTTAAGAAGAGGCCTTATTTACTGCTTACATAGAGCAAGTTTTCGATTAAAAAAGGTTAAATTTTTAAGAAGCGACGCATTGAAACCGCCGATCCCAGTGCACCGATAATAATTCCAATCAAAATTAACAATAAATCAATTTGAAGCAAGAATGTTGCCGGTGTCAATAGCTGATAACCGGTGCTGGCCAAGGATGCCATTAAAACGCGATACAGCCAAACGTAGCCAAAGTCAATAATGACAATTGGCAAAATTGCGCCAAACAATCCGGTCCAAGCTCCTTCTAAGATAAATGGCCAACGGATAAACCCATTAGTTGCACCAACTAATCGCATAATAGCTATCTCATTTTTACGTGATAAAATTGTAATTCGAATCGTATTTGAGATCAGAAAGACTGCTACAAACAATAATAACAAGCCAATCGCTGTTCCCCAAGTTCGAACGCTATCAACTACATGAAATAATTTTTTGGCTGATGCACCACCATATTTAGCAGTGTAAACATACTTCATATGTTCAGCTTTCTCAGCAACTTTTACTGTCTGTTTTGGTTGCTTGGTTTTGACTACATAAACATCATTTAACGGATTATCATCCCCGCTGAATAATTTGAACTCTTTACCATAACTACCAATAACATTTTTTAGTTCCTGCTTTTTACTTGAATAACGAATACTTTTTACATCACTCAAGCTTGATAATTCTTGCCGCAACTGCTGCTGCTGTTTTTTAGTTGTTCCTCGATTAATCAGAACTCTAACTTGAACATCATTTTCAATATCTGAAGCTACTTTATTAATATTTAACAAAATCGCTAACAAAACTCCGACTAATAATAGGGTTACCGCAACTGCACTGATAGCTGCTGCGGTCATCCAACCATTGCGTTTAAGGCTTTTGAAGCTTTCTTTTAAATGCCGTTTGAATGTCAGACTATTCATTTTTAGAAAAGCCCCCTTTACGCTGGTCACGAATAATATGCCCATCTTCGATTTCAATTACACGATGCTTGCGTTGGTTAACAATTCCACTATTATGAGTAGCCATAACAACCGTTGTGCCCTGTTGATTAATTTCCTCTAGGATATCCATAATTCCTCCGGCTGTATCGGGATCAAGATTTCCGGTTGGTTCATCAGCGATCACGATCCCTGGTTGATTAGCAATCGCTCGCGCAATTGCGATTCGCTGCTGCTCACCACCGGATAATTGATTTGGAAAAGCATCCGCTTTATCTGCCAATCCTACTAAATCAAGTACCCGTTTAACTCGCTGTTGAATTTCAGTAGGCTGTTTTTCAATTACTTGCAACGCGTAGGCGACATTTTCAAAAACCGTCATTTTGGGCAATAATTTGAAATCTTGAAAAACAATTCCCAATTCTCGTCGTAAATAAGGAATCTCATGCCCCTTAATTTTATCAAGCTCAAATTCATTGATCTTAATTTGACCTGAGGTTGGCTTTTCTTCGCGATACATCATCTTGATAAAAGTTGATTTGCCAGCACCACTCGGCCCCACTACATAAACAAACTCCCCTTGATCGATTTTAATGCTGAAATCACTGGCTGCTTCAATATCATTGGTATATTTTTTAAAAACATGCTTAAATTCAATCACCAGAACTCCTCCTTAAATCAGCTACACACCAGCTAATTATAACATTCCTTATTATTTAAAGATTTCAACTAAATTACAAATAAATTTCATTTAGTTTAGTCAGGATTTTGTGCACTTAATTGTGATTGCAAATAAGCATTGATAAAGCCATCCAAATCGCCATCCATCACCGCTTGAATATTTCCAGTCTCATAATTGGTTCGATGATCTTTAACTAATGAATACGGATGAAAAACATAAGAACGAATCTGCGACCCCCAGCCGATTTCCAGCTGTTGCCCTTGGATCGCTGCCTTCTTTTTTTCTTGTTCTTCTAATTTTAATTGATACAAGCGGGCTCGCAGCATACTTTCAGCTGTCGCACGATTTTGAAATTGTGAACGCTGTGCCTGACTGGAAACCACAATTCCCGTTGGAATATGAATTAATCGAACCGCTGAAGATGTTTTGTTAATATGCTGACCACCGGCACCGCTTGATCGAAAGACTTCCATTTTTATGTCTTCTGGCCGTAGTTCAACCTCCACACTATCATCCAGTTCTGGCATAACATTAACCGAAGCAAATGAAGTATGCCGGCGACCAGCAGCATCAAACGGTGAAATTCTCACCAAACGATGAACACCTTTTTCACTGCGTAAGTAGCCATAAGCATTTTTCCCGCTGAAGCGCAAAGTCACACTTTTAATTCCTGCCTCTTCACCAGCCAGATAATCTAAAACTTCTACTTTAAAATGATGCTGCTGCCCCCAACGATCATACATCCGCAACAACATTGAGCCCCAATCTTGAGATTCTGTTCCACCAGCTCCTGGATGGATTTCTAGTAAAGCATTATGTGCATCGTACTTTCCATTCAGCAACAATTCTAATTGATATGCCTGCAACTTTTGTTGTACCTTCGTTAATTTTTCAGTTAATTCAGTTTTCATTTCTTGATCTTGTGGATCTTCTTTTAGCAATTCAGCTAAAATTTCAAGTTCATCAACTGCATCACTTAAAACTTTAAAATTATCAAATTTGGTTTTTAAACCATTTGTCTCATCAATAATTTTTTGGGCAGCTGCTTGGTCATCCCAAAAACTTGGATCAGCCATTTTACCCTCATTTTCAGAAATTTTTTCGTTCAAGGCCTCTAAGTCAAAGAGACCCCCTAAAGTCTTGGACTTTTTGCTTCATATTTTCAATTATTTTTTTTGCTTCACTAAGTTCCATTATTAAACTCCTTTTGCATTTATCTTTTTTAACTGCCAACAAAAAGAAATACCGATCGATTTAACAATTAAATCAAGCGGCATTCTCAATAAATAATTAACGATGAATATCTTGCCGAATCTCTGCTTTCAAGAACAGCCGGGTGACATCATATTCGATATCACCAATCATTTGTTCAAACATGCGAAAACCATCTGTTTGATACTCAACTAGCGGATTCAACTGACCATATCCACGTAATCCGATCGATTGTCGTAATTGATCCATCTCATCAATGTGGTCCATCCACCTTGAGTCGACCACTCGCAAAACAACAACTTTTTCGAATTCAAGCATTTGCGAAGCATCGTATAACTGTTTTTCTTTTAAACGATAGTTTGCTTCAGCACGGTCCATTAAATAGTTGATGATTTCTTCCGGTTTTTTGTCTGTCAGATCATTTAGCGCAATACTATCTTCATTGACCATAGCTGCAATTGCGAAATCAATAATTGCTTGCAGGTTCCAGTCTTTTTGATCGCCCTGTGTATGCATCTGCACGATATGTTCCACTGTTCGCTTAATCATTGGCATAATAACCGGTTTTAATGATTCATTTTCCATAATGACTTGCTGACGTTGAGAATAAATTACTTCTCGTTGCTCACGCATAACATCATCATATTGTAAAACCTGCTTACGAGTATCGTAGTTATTTCCTTCAACCCGCTTTTGAGCTGATTCAACCTGTCGACTAATCATTTTACTTTGGATAACGGCATCTTCATCGGCAACTTTAAATCGTTGCAGTAAGGCTTTTACCCGTTCTGAACCAAACCGCAGCATCAAATCGTCTTCTAATGAAAGATAAAATTGTGTAACACCAGGATCTCCTTGCCGACCAGATCGGCCACGCAACTGATTATCAATTCGACGTGATTCATGGCGTTCAGTTCCAATAACTGCTAAACCGCCAGCTTCACGAACACCCGGTCCTAATTTGATATCAGTTCCACGACCAGCCATATTGGTAGCAATGGTAACTGCTCCACGCTGCCCAGCATTCATAATTATTTCAGCTTCCTTGGCATGATTTTTAGCATTCAAAACTGAATGTGCAATTCCAGCCTGGTCAAGTAACTGCGATAACAGTTCTGACGTTTCGACTGCAACTGTTCCGACTAAAATCGGCTGACCTTTTTTGTGTCGTTGCTTTATATCTTCAATTACTGCCTTAAATTTACTTTTAAGTGTCGGATACAGCAAATCTGGTCGATCATCTCGAATTACCGGTTTGTTGGTTGGAATTGTTATAACTTCCATGTTGTAAATTTCCCGAAATTCTTCATCTTCTGTTTTAGCTGTTCCGGTCATTCCGGCAATTTTCTTATACATCCGAAAATAGTTCTGATAAGTAATATTTGCCATTGTCTTAGTTTCTTGCTGAATTTCTACCCGTTCTTTGGCTTCAATAGCCTGATGAAGACCATCAGAATAACGGCGGCCTTCCATAATTCGACCAGTAAATTGATCAACAATCATAACTTCGCCGTTGGAAACAACATAGTCTTTATCCCGTAGCATAATAAAGTTAGCCCGTAGAGCATTATCTAGATGATGAGTCAAGGCTGTATTGTCTGGATCATACAAATTTGTTAATCCAAAGTATTTTTCAGCCTTACGAATACCTTGCTCTGTCAAGGCAACTGATTTTGATTCCAAATCAATTTTATAATCTTTTTTCTCTGTTAATGTTTTAGCGAAGCGATCAGTTCGAATATATAAAGCAGTTGTGGGTTCAGCTTGACCGGAAATAATCAAAGGCGTCCGCGCCTCATCAATTAAAATCGAGTCAACTTCATCGACTACAACAAAATTTAATGGTCGTTGCACCATATCTTCTCGATAAACCACCATGTTATCCCGCAAATAATCAAATCCCAATTCACTATTAGTTGAATAGGTAATATCACAATTATAAGCTGCTCGTTTTTCATCGGCTGATTTATTGGAAACATTTAAACCAACTGTTAATCCCAGCCAAGTGTACAATTCACCCATTTCAGTTGCATCACGTTGAGCTAAATACTCATTAACAGTCACAACATGTACACCCTTGCTGGCCAAAGCATTCAAATAGACCGGCATAGTAGCCGTTAACGTTTTACCTTCACCAGTTTTCATTTCAGCAATATTGCCTTCATGCAAAACGATCCCGCCATAGATTTGAACTCTGAATGGGTATAAACCCAAAACTCGTTTAGCTCCTTCACGTACCACAGCAAAAGCTTCTGGCAGTAAATCATCCAAAGTTTCTCCAGCTTGATAACGTTTTTTTAGTGCCGGCGTTTGGGCCTGTAATTCTTCATCACTCAAAGCTGCCATTTCCTCAGCATGAGCTTCAACTTTATCGGCTATTTTTCCTAGCCGTTTAATTTCTCTTTTATCACTTTCAACCCATTTTTTAAGGACATTTACCATGTCTGTTTTCCTTTCTTAAACCACAATTCATTCAAATTAAATTTAAAACTATTATACAATATATAATACACCATTGTTATTTTATCATTGATTATTACTTTTTCAAATTGAGCACTAAAAAAACAAGCGATCTTAACCGCTTGTTAAAAAATAAATTGAAATTATTAAGAATCTTTATTCATCACTAGCTTCAATTAAACCATAGCGGCCATCTTTACGACGGTAAACAATATTAATGCCATTTGTTTCAGCATCTTCATAAATAAAGAAATTATGACCCAACATATCCATTTGCAAAACAGCTTCTTCACTATCCATTGGTTTTAATAAGAAACGTTTCGTTCTTACAATATCAAATTTCTTATCAGATTTTGCAGCTTCACTCTTCTCCACTGCTGCTTCGGCTACATCCAGTCCCTTGAAACCCTTCTCACGCGATTTACGATTAATCTTCGTCTTATATTTACGAATTTGACGCTCAAGCTTATCAGTGACTAAATCAACACTCGCATACATGTCAGGTGAGGTTTCTTCAGCACGCAGTACCAAATATGGAAGTGGGATAGTAACTTCAACTTTGGCTGTTTTATCTGAGTACACTTTTAAATTAACGTGTGCCGTTGAATTCGAGGTATCTTCAAAATATTTTTCTAATTTATTTAATTTTTTCTGAACATAATCCCGAATTGCAGACGTAACTTCGATATTTTCACCACGAATACTGTATTTTAACATAACAAACCTCTCCTTTCACAACTAAACATTGATAAATTGGCTTAACCTCTTTATCCTGTTATCTTTATTATATAAGAAAAACTGATATTTAACAATCAATATCCCCAAATTCAACGAGCCAAAGTAAGCGATTTAACATTGGCAGCACCAGCGGCTAACATCAGCGATCGGGCATGATAAAGTGTTCGTCCAGTTGTATAAACGTCATCAATCAGCAGAATTTTCTTGTCATTTACCTGAATTTTATCGTTCAATTCAAATGGTTGTGGCATTTTCAAACGTTGCTGCCGATTCCTTTTAGATTGAACGCCTTTATTGCTGTTCGCCTTTATTTTTAACAAACGTTTAAACGAAACCTTCTCAAGTAGTCCTTCTACTTGATTGAATCCTCGCTGCTGCCAAGTTTGATCAGAAATTGGAATTGGTACAGCTAACCAACCTTGATGAGTAAACTTTCCTACTTCTTTTGCTATTGCTGATTGAAAGAAAAGACGCCATTGATAATTACCATGAAATTTATAGTTAAGAAAGTAATCCTTCATCGCTTGATTGTAACAATATAATGCCCGATTTTTTAATAAATCTCCTGTAATTTTTCGTTGCCATTCATGACAGTCACTGCAAAGCTCAGGAGTTGTTTGAAAGCGACCGCAGCCTGAACAAATAGATTCAGATTTCAAACTGAGAAAATCAGCTCGACAAACAGCACAAAGATTTTCTTGTTCAATTGGCGTCCAACTAAAAAACCATTTTAATAATGATTTATTTTGTATCAGACGTTGGCACTTTAGACAATGCATTGTTATTTAATTTTGCCCCCTCGTGATTCAAGAACTTAATTTGTCGAATCGCTCTGCTTAAATTTCGATTCAGCATAGAACAAGCAAAAATAACTTCTCCTACGGGGCGTTGACTGCTGCGACCAGCGCGCCCGGCTATTTGAACTAATGCTTCCTCCGTAAATACCGGCTCATCCGCACCAATTACCAAAACATTAAGTTTGGGAAACGTAACGCCTCTTTCCAAAATGGTAGTTGTTATTAGCAATTGACAGCTTTCTTCGCGCATTTGTTGAACTTTTTCAATCCGATGTGGATCAGCTGCAAAAACTGTTGTCAAATGTTGGTTAGTTGTGAATTGCTTCAAACTAGTTTTTAATAATTCCAGTAAAGAAATTTGCGGCGCAAACACTAAAACTGGCCAACCGGCTTGCAGCCATTTTTGCAAAGGTCGAATTATATTCTGTGCTAATTTTTGTCGTTGTAGTTGTTTTTTCCAACTAGGTAGTAATATTATCTGCGGAACCGGTAATAAATGTCCATGAAACCGTAGTGGTAAATAGCCTAATTTAAGTTGATGCTGTTTTACCTTTCGTAACATTTCACTTGTCGGAGTAGCCGTCAACAAAAGTAAACTGCTAATTTTTTTTCGTGCATTGGTCACTGCCGTTTGCAATAAACGATTGCCTTTAAATGGAAAAGCATCTGCCTCATCAATAATCAGTAGATCAAAAGCATTTTTAAATTTCAGCAGTTGATGAGTCGTGCAAATTACTATTTGACTATAACGATAATCCATTGAACTCGAGCCATGAAGCAGGACCATTGAAGTTTGCTTGAAGGCTGCACTAAGCCGTGGGTACAGTTCATTGCAGACATCTATTCGCGGCGTTGCAATACAAATTCGTTCACGGCGCTTAAGTGCTGCCGCTATGGTCGGAAACAAGATCTCAGTTTTGCCTGCACCAGTAACTGCCCAAAGCAAAAAATCTTTTTTTCGACTAGTTTGTAGTTGTAAATCCACTGCACATCCTTGCTGCAAAGCTGATAGCTTTCCTGACCAAGTCAACGGTGCCGTTTGTAGTGGAAACCGGTTTGGTTCAGCTATGGTGTATAATAAGTCCTGAGATGTTAATCTGCCAAATTGAATACATTGAGGGCAATAATAATTGCCGTTAGGTAGGAATGCCAGCTGCTTATTGGTTTTTTGATTGCAGCGATGACAAATAATGTACTTACCAGTTATTTCAATTGCTGAAATTTTTTTAGCAGTTGCTGGTAAATAGGCAACATTTTCTTGGCCAGCGACTTTTACTAATCGACCGTAAAAATCTTCCAGTTGCACGTTTTCACCCCCCTTAAAAATAAATACGCAAAGGTGATATTCTTTTGAAAAAAGATTTCTTAACAATTGCTAAAACAGCACAAGCTGAATTAATAATCAAAAAATCAAATTTTATCGGCATCGTAGCCAAAACCAGTAATGAACCAGCGGCACAAGAATTTATTGAACATATTAAAGACAGCCATCCTAAGGCAAGACACCACTGTTTTGCTGCAATTATTGGTGACAAAGATCAAATTCAACGAGCCAGTGATAATGGCGAACCAACTGGAACTGCTGGTGCGCCAATTTTGAATGTCCTAAAAAAACAGCAGCTGCATAATGTAACAGCTGTTGTCGTTCGTTACTATGGAGGTATCAAACTGGGAACTGGTGGTTTAATTCGAGCTTACAGTAATGCAACCAGTGCTGCCATTGAACAAGCTGGTATCGTTCAGCAGATAAAAGCCGCTATTATAACTGTCAGCCTAGCATACCATCAATTCGATCTTTTAAATAATTATTTTGATCGACGTAAAATTAAACCATTTGATATCAAATATTCAGATAAAATTACACTTAAGTTTATGCTTCCGTTTACCGATAGTCAGTCAGCAATAAAAGAAATAACCGACTTACTGAACGGTCAGCTTAAAATTAAAATTTCCGCTTCAAAAAATATTGAAGTTCCCCTTGCTGCAAAGTAATTAGTCATATTTAATTGAACAAATTCAATTTGATTTATACTAAATTACATTCTACGCAGCCGCTGAAAATATTTTAGCCGGATGTTTTTTGGATTGATAGCTTGAATATGATAGTCAATCAACCTTTTTATACCAAAATTCTAGTAGTATGGTCTTTCATGTCAAATTGACTCGTGTGTGCGCAAAGCAAAATAAAAAACAGAACCAGAAGTAAATTAACTCCTAATTCTGCCTAAGTTTATTCGCTTATCACTCTAATTCGATAAACAACCATTTTTCAAAATTATGCTTACCTAATTACCAATTTCACTAACAAGCTAGTATTGTAAATCATTTATCCTTTTTATTTTTGATCTTAAACAATCGACCAATCCAATTAATTAATGGTCTCCGTTGTGTTCCAACTAACCCAATTGATTCGACAAATAACTCCAGACCAAATAATGTCGCAATCGTCAACAAAATAGAACCTAACAAATTTGAAAAAGGGTACAGTAGCGCAATGCATGAAAAAATCAACGAAATTCCATAAATCACTAACACTGTTTGTGTATGACTTAAACCAATTTCCATCAGGCGGTGATGTAAATGATGTTTATCAGCTTGTGAAATGGGCTTCTTATTTAAAACTCGGCGTAAAATCGCATAAACCGTATCCGTAATTGGTACTCCAAGAATTATTACTGGAATTACAATAGTAATAAAAGTCGCATTTTTTAGACCATAAAGTGAAAACACTGAAATCATAAAACCAATAAATAAAGCTCCTGTATCACCAAGATAAATTTTGGCTGGATGAAAATTATACGGTAAAAAGCCGAGTAAAGATCCTACCAAAGTAAACATCATGATTGCTACATAGGTTCCTGTTACATTTAAAAATAGATAACTAGTAATTCCACTCGTGATTAAAGCAATTATCGCCACTCCTACAGCTAAACCATCAAGCCCATCAATCAGATTAACTGCATTAGTAATTGCCAAAATCCAAATTAATGTTACTGGTAAACTAAACCACCCTAAATTAATTGTACCTAAAAAAGGCAGTGTCAAAGTGGTCATTCGAATTCCACTGAAAAAATAAACAATTAATGCTGCCAAAGTAATCCCGCATAGTTTTTGCTTGGGAGTTAATTCATAAATATCATCAATTATTCCAGTAATTATGATTGTTAATTCAGCTGCAAATAATGTCCACAATTGTTGTGGGGGATATTGCTGTCGCATAATGAAAAAGTTCACCAAATTAAAAGCGACAAAAATTGCTAATCCACCCATCGTCGGCATAGGTACTTTATTGACCCGCCGTGCGTTAGGTTTGTCCACTGCACCTAGCTTGAAAGCCAAATTGCGCACGAGCGGAGTTAAAATAAACGCTAATACCCCAGCTGCAAGTAAAGACGCAATAATTATAGACATACGCCGTCCTCTTTCTTTAATAATCATTCAAAGAAGAACTCCACCGGCTTTTTATTAAAACCCGCTCCTAAGCTCATTAAGATTCATTATACCATAGATTATTTATGATTCAGTATTTTAACCAGATAAAAGCAACTGATCATATTATTTTTTCAAATGATAGCTATAGGTTGAAATAATAATATTTTCCCGTGAATTCAAAACCGCTCGCAAACGCAAACTAGTCTGATTATGCAAAATGTTCTGCCACGGTTTACGTGGAACAAATTGCGGTACTAAAACGGTAGTTGAATAATTTTTCTTAGCTGAATCTTTAGCAATTACATCACAAAAGCGTACTACCGGGCCGGCAACAGATCGATACGAAGAATGCAGATCAACAAACCGGACATCCGGGAATGATTCATTAAACTCTTTAGCAGTTTCATGTTCTTTTTTGGGATTAGTGTCAAATGAAACATGCATTGCAATAACATAGTCACCAATTGAGCGAGCATAATTAATGGCACCCGTTGTCACATGAGTTACAGAACTGACCAGCACGATCACTGTAGCTCCCGCATAATCATGTAATTGTGCTTGTTCATTATTCAAACGCAGCTGTGAAGCCACCATTGTGTAATGTGCATGAATTTTGTAAAACACCAGCAACAATACCAACATAATAATCAAATATGGCCAAACATTGGAAAAGTGCAGCCAAAACAGAAAAATTACTAAAGCTAATGAAATAGCTGCTCCCAACAAATTAACCAAGGAATTAATTACCCAGTTGTGACCCCGTTCACGAAACCAATGAATAATCATCCCCGATTGAGATAAAGTAAATGGCACGAAAACACCAACTGCATACAAAGGAATCAACAAACTTGTTTGTCCATGAAAAATTAAAATCAAAACAATTGCCCCAATTGCCAGTGAAATGACCCCATTGGAATATGCCAATCGATCACCCTTATCCATATACATATGAGGCATAAATTTATCCTTAGCAAGATTATAAGCTAAAATTGGAAAAGCCGAAAAACCAGTATTAGCAGCAACAGCCAAAATCAAAGCCGTTGAAAACTGCAATAAATAGTAAAAAATTCCTTTACCAAAAACGGCTGCTCCGATTTGTGATAAAACTGTTTCATCAGAGCTAGGCATGATACCCAAATAATAGCTTAAAAAAGTTACACCAATTAAAAATAATCCTAAAAGTGCGGCCATAATAGCTAAAGTGTTAGCCGCATTTTTACGTTTTGGTTTTTTAAAGTTTGGTACTGCATTACTAATTGCTTCGACACCCGTTAATGACGAAGAACCGGCTGAAAAAGCCCGCAAAAACAGAATTAAGGTCATCCCGGGAACCGCACTGCCAACCGGTGCAGCTGCATGATATGTCAGACGACCAGTGGCAATATTAAACAATCCCCAAACCAACATCCCCAGTAAAACAATAACAAACGTATAAACTGGTAAAGTCAAAAATGAAGCTGAATCTTTCATACCTCGTAAGTTCAATGTCATAATAAACAAAACAATAAAAATTGCGATCGCAATACTATATGGTCGGAGCAGTGGAATAGCTGATGTAATTGCTTCAGTACCTGATGTTACTGAAACAGCGACCGTTAACATATAGTCCACTAATAACGAGCCACCAGCAACTAAGCCGATTGAAGTTCCCCAATTCTTAGTTGCAACTACATAGGCTCCACCTCCAGAAGGATATGCATTGATAATTTGCCGATAAGACATGGTTATTGCAAATAACAAAATCAACACAATTCCAACAGCAGGCAGTGCATACCAAGTTGCTGCTGCAGATAAAACGAATAAAACTGTTGTAATCTGCTCAGTACCATATGCCACTGATGATAATGCATCTGATGACAATAAAGCCAAAGCTTTAAATTTTGTCAGTGATTGCCCGCCCTCATCAGTTGTTTTAAGAGGCCGTCCAATTAGTAACCGCTTTAAATAACGCCACATTTCTATTTCTCCTTTGACGAAATTGATAAGATTACAGCTTCTACACTCGAAAACGATTGTTATTACAACTAAACGTTTTCTTAATCTTTATCAAACAATTTATCACAATTTTAAAAAGCCTGCATCTTTGACAGCTTTTGTTTTGTTACACACAACATTATAACGCTTTTTAAATTCAATAATGATTTCAATATTGTGACATAAAAATAATTCCATGGTAACGAATACTAGTAGCAAGTTTTCTGGCTAATACTATTTTTTATTCGATAACCCAAAAAGTAATTTTGTCTTTTAAAAAAATCATTATTCAGCTAATTTTATAAAAAACGTTTAATTAGCAAGTAATTATACTCGTTTTTTATTCGTAATTAAAGACTAAAAATCAAAGTCAGATCGTAAATTTAAAAATAATTTTATTATCAACAACTTATGTTACCATCAAAGAATTCATTTTGTTCAAATTTATTTTTCCAACAGGTTTACTCGTCGAAAAGTATTAAACAGTAATGTTTAATTGATGACCAAGAACAACACCTATGGACAAATTCAATATACAAATTGCCCAAAAAATATGAAGATGATAATTCAAACTTTGAAATTCATCTTCATATTCCCTTTAAAAATTATTTTTTTATTATCCTGGTAATTCTATTAATATAATTGACACGGACACTATGCTTTTTTACTTACCAAGCTGGTAAAGTATTACCCTTATAGTATTTTTCAATATTTTTCTTGGTTGCTGCTGTTTGATAAGCCTTAACAATTTTTTTATAAGTTGCATTATTCTTATTTTTCTTCAAAGTCGAAACTACGTTAATATACTGACCACCATTTTTTAAATGTTCCCGATAAAGTGCACTCTTTAATGGAATTTTAGCTGACGCGGCATAATTACCATTAATTACCGCAGCATCTACACTCGTTAATGAACGTGGTGTTTGAGCTGCATCTAACGTTGAAAATTGTAAATGCAAGCTATTTTTAACAATATTCTTAGGTGTAGGTAATTCTTTAGTATTGAGCTTGATTAGTCCCGCTTGTTGCAAAAGATTCAAAGCCCGTGCTTCGTTAGCAGCATCGTTTGGAATTGCAATTTTAGCATTTTCTTTCAAATCAGATAATTTTTTAATCTTTTTTGAATATAATCCCAGCGGCTGAAAATATGTATTGCCAATTGCTACAATTGAAGTGTGATTTTTTTGATTCCAAGCTGTTTGAAAATTGTAACTTTGGAAAGCATTTAAATCAATGTCACCATCTGCCAATGCCCGATTAGGTTGGTTGTAATCGGTAAAAGTCGTAATTTTAAGATTGATATTGTCCTTCTTTTTAACAGTTTTGGCAACACTTTCCCAGATTTGCTGATCTTGAGTTCCAACGACGCCAACTTTAACAACTTTAGATTTTTGACCACAACTCGTTAAAAATAATAACAGACCTAATAATGCAATAACTAAACTACTGAAACGTACCTTTTTCAAATTAACACTTCCCCTATCCCAAAGCTATTTTTTCGCTTAAAACTTAATTCGATACACTCAAACCCCATTTATAAAATTGTTTAATTCCATAATTTTATAATCTAAATATGACTTCTTAATAAGTTTTGGCAATCATTCATCTCACTCCCAGTTACAATTATTCGTTCACCTCTCAACTGATTAGCTTGTTTAAATAGCATCCCTAAAAATTCCATAGCTAAACTAACAGGCAACCATCCTTTGGTAATCGGGCTTCTTAAAAGTAACATAATAAGTTACTCATCTTTATTTAATTAACTTCTCAAAGCTTAATTCAAAAAATAATTATTGTCAATTTGAATTTACTTTCGAAAATAAAAATAATAATCTCTATTAGTTATCCACTCTTCCATGATTTTGTTCTCCTTGTGATCATTTATTGACTTCTCAAGGAAATCAATTATTAATTTAATTTTATTGCCTAGAACAAATCTAAAAAAAAGGACTGCAATAAAACTCAAAAGTTTCATTACAGTCCTTCTATCAAGATTTTCCTGTTGCTTAATTTAACAATAGTAAATCAACTGAAATTAATCAGTTTACATCATACCGCCCATATTAGGAGCTGGAGCTGCTGGAGCAGCCGGAGCAGCTTTTGGTTCAGGTTTTTCAGCAACAACTGCTTCAGTCGTCAATAACAAAGCTGAAACACTAGCAGCATTCTGTAAAGCTGACCGAGTTACTTTAGTTGGATCAACAATTCCTGCTGCAACCATATCTTCCCATTTATCTGCAGCAGCATTGTAACCAATGCCTGGTTTTTCAGCCTTTAATTTTTCAACAATAACTGAACCTTCCAAGCCGGCATTTTCAGCAATCTGACGTACAGGTTCTTCCAATGCTCGTTTAACAATATTAATTCCAGTCTGAACATCGCCACTTTCTTTCAAACTAGCAACATCCTTGATGACATTAATCAAAGCAGTACCACCACCAGCAACAAATCCTTCTTGGACAGCTGCACGTGTAGCGTTCAAAGCATCTTCAATACGATATTTGCGTTCTTTCAATTCAGTTTCAGTTGCTGCACCTACTTTAACAACTGCAACACCACCAGCTAATTTAGCCAAACGTTCTTGTAATTTTTCCCGATCAAAATCAGAAGTCGTTTCAGCAAGCTGTTTCTTAATTGTTTGTACTCGTTCTGCAATTTGTGCCTTATCGCCAGCACCTTCAACAATTGTTGTCTTCTCTTTAGTAATGGTAATTTTGCCTGCAGAACCAAGTTGTTCAATCTTAGTATCCTTCAATTGAAGTCCAAGATCATCAGTAATCAAAGTTGCACCTGTCAAAGTAGCGATATCCTGCAACATTTCTTTACGACGATCACCAAATCCAGGAGCCTTAACCGCTACAACATTGAAGGTTCCACGAATTTTATTCAAAACAAGTGTTGGCAAAGCTTCACCATCTACATCGTCGGCAATGATCAACAATGGACGTCCTTGTTCAACAATAGACTGCAACAAGTTCAAAATTTCTTGAATGTTTGAAATCTTCTTATCTGTAATCAAGACATATGGATTATCAAGATCAGCTTCCATCTTATCATTATCTGTTACCATGTATTGTGATAAGTAGCCACGATCAAACTGCATTCCTTCAACTACATCTAATGAAGTATCAATTCCCTTTGATTCTTCAATGGTAATAACACCGTCATTGCCAACCTTTTCCATTGCATCAGCAATTAATTTACCAACTTCTTCGTTAGCTGAAGAAATTGAAGCAATTTGGGCAATATCACTTTTAGATTCAACTTTATGTGACATTTCATGCAGTGCATCAACAGCTTTTTTAGTAGCTAATTCAATTCCACGCCGAATTCCGACCGGATTTGCACCAGCTGTTACATTCTTCATTCCTTCAGTTACAATCGCCTGTGCCAAAACTGTAGCTGTAGTAGTTCCATCACCAGCAACATCATTGGTCTTTGAAGCAACTTCTGAAACCAATTTTGCACCCATGTTTTCAAAATGATCAGCTAGTTCAACCGACTTGGCAATAGTAACCCCATCATTAGTAATGGTTGGAGAACCATAAGATTGTTCCAAAACGACATTTCTGCCTTTCGGTCCCAAAGTAGATTTAACCGTATTTGCTAATTTATCAACCCCAGCAAGTAATTTTGCTCTTGCATCTTCAGAAAATTTAACTTCTTTTGCCATTAAAAATTCACCTCATCATCAAATTTTAAGTAATAAATCTTTTTTACAAATGTTAAGCCAATGCTAATTATTCAACAACAGCAACAATATCTTTTTCATGAACAACTAAATATTCTTTGCCTGCATACTTAACTTCAGTGCCTGCATATTTGTCAAAAATTACCAAATCATTTGGCTTAACCGACAAAGCCACCTTTTCTCCGTTATCAAGTACACGACCGTCACCTACTGCAACGATTTTGCCAGTTTGCGGTTTCTCTTGGGCATTGCTTGCCAGCACAATTCCACCAACTGTCTTTTCTTCATCTTTTTGAACTTCTAAAATAACGCGATCTCCTAAAGGTTTAAGCACTCTGTATCCCTCCAATATTAATTATGTTTTAGCACTCATCTACTCTAAGTGCTAACCACAGTTATTACTATAATCAATTTATTTGTTAATTGCAAGTGATTTATCACTCGAACATTGCAACTGCTAAATTATGGTATAATAACCAAAGTAATTCAGCTAAGGAGGTCACTAATGGCACTACGAAAAAATTCTCTGTGGCTATTAGTCAGTTATCTGATTGTTTCGGTCTGTTTAACCGCTATTAGTCATTTATTTAAAACCAGCTCACTTCTCTACTATTTACTGGCTGCCGTTGGTTTAATCGGTGCAATTATTATGTATCTTGCCAATCAACGGTTTGCTGCTTATCAAAATTGGCTGGAGAAAAAAACGGTGTCCCGCTGGAAAATATTACTTTTAGCCTTCGGTGGAGCAATCATCTTACTGCTGGCTCAGCAACTTTGCTTTTGGTTAGAAAAAATATTGTTGCAGCAGACTATGATTTCCCAAAACACCACGGCTATGCTGACCATCATTAAAAACTATCCGATTTATTTGATTTATGTATTGGTTGCCGCACCAATCATGGAAGAATTGGTTTTCCGCAAAGCAATTTTTGGCAATTTGATCACCTTAACCAATCCACTAATTGCTGGAATTATTTCCTGTTTGCTTTTCAGTGTAGTTCATGCTGATGGTCATTTTTTGACCTACGCAATAATTGGCGGTATATTATGCTGGATCTATGCTAAAAGTGGACGTTTGCAATCTTCCATGATTGCTCATATGCTAATGAATTTGGTAATTGTTATTATCAGTTTCAAATAAAAAAGCAGTCTTGCTAAAAAATAGCGACTGCCTTTATTTGTAATTAAGCCTAAGCATCATTTTCGTTATGTGAACCAAATTTGTCCAAAAAATAAATTAATGTCTGCAATTCATTAGTTAGATCAACATTTTGAACTCTAACTGTATTAGGAACTGTGATTCGCAGTGGCGTAAAATTCAAAATTCCCTTTACGCCCACTTCCACCAGTTCGTTCGTTACTTCTTGAGCTACTGGTGCTGGGACAGTTAAAATCACAATTTCGATTTGTTGAACTGTCAATTGCTCTTTCATATCATTCATGTGATAAACTGGAACGCCACTTTGAATGGTTCCAGTAATATCTTCATTGATATCAAAAGCAGCACTGATGCGAACATTGTTACTTTGGTGAAAATTATAATTTAACAAAGCATGTCCTAAGTTGCCAACACCAATCAATGCAACATTGGTCAACTTGTCTTGTTTCAAGGTCTTTCGGAAAAAAGCTAATAAATTTTCGACATCATAACCGTATCCTCGCTTACCCAAAGCACCGAAATACGAAAAATCACGTCGAATGGTTGCAGAATCAACCTTGACAGCATCGGCCAGTTCAGTTGAAGATACCCGCTGCTTGCCGGCATCTGATAAAAAGTGCAGATAACGATAATAAATTGGTAACCGCTTGGCTGTTGCATGCGGAATTTTAGTATTTGCCATAATTTTCTCCTCTCGCGAGAATAGTATTTTCAATAAATTCAATAATTGTCTTATTAAAAGCTTTTACAAACATTTTTCACAATTCACAAAACAAAGTATTGTTTATTTTTTCCTTAACTATGCTACACTAAATTCGTTTCGTATGCAATGAGAAAGCTAGCTCTTTTTTGATAATTCACAAACTTTCAAAAAACAGCTTCACAAATTGTCTCAAGGAAGTGATCTAATTGATTTTATTGCAAGTTCAACACGTCGCACGTTTATTCGGCGCTGACGTTCTTTTTAAAAATATTGATTTGAATATTCAAGAAAATTCACGAATTGCGCTGGTCGGTCGAAATGGCGTCGGCAAATCAACGTTATTAAAAATAATCATGGAACAACAACCGGCTGATCAAGGCGAGATAACTAAAACTAAAAACCTAACGATTGGGTATCTTGCACAAGATACGGGTCTAGCTTCAACTAACACTATTTATAAAGAAATGCTCCAAGTTTTTGAGCCCTTAAGAAAAATGGAACAAAAAATTCATCAATTGGAGCAACAGATTGCCTCAGCATCCCAGTCTCAAACCGCTCCAACTAAAGAATATCAACGCTTATTGGCGCAATACGACCAGTTGCAGCATGATTTTAAAGAAAAAAATGGTTATGGTTACCAAGCTGAAATTCGTTCCGTGCTTCATGGATTTAAATTTAACGAAGAAGATTATGACAAAAAAATCACCAGTCTTTCTGGCGGTCAAAAAACCCGACTTGCTTTAGCAAAACTATTATTGGAAAAACGTGATCTTCTAATCCTTGATGAACCAACCAACCATCTAGACATTGAAACCCTTAATTGGCTGGAAAATTATTTGCAGGGATATACCGGGGCTTTACTGCTTGTTTCCCATGATCGTTATTTTCTTGATAAAATTGCGCATGATGTTTATGAACTAACACCCACGGCTGCTGTTCATTATTCTGGTAATTATTCAGCTTATATCAACAAAAAAAAGCTGCGCCTGCAGCAACAAGAAAAAGCTTACGAAAAACAGCAAGAAAAAATTGATAAACTAGAAGATTTTGTCAAAAAAAATATTGTCCGTGCTTCAACAACCAAACGAGCACAGAGCCGACGAAAACAATTAGAAAAAATTGATCGGTTAGAAAAACCTAAAAATCAGCAAAAAGGACCACGTTTTTCATTTACAGCTGAACATTCAAGCGGCAACCTAGTTTTAAGTGTCAAGCAAGCTTATATTGGCTACCAAAAAAAGCCACTTGCTGGGCCAATTAATTTTGAGCTCCGGCAAAAACAAATTATGGCAATCGTTGGACCAAATGGTGTCGGAAAATCGACTCTTTTAAAAAGCATTCTCGGCAAAATTCCTTTTATTTCAGGAAGCAGTCGTTTCGGAGCGCAAGTTGATCCTGGTTATTACGACCAAGAGCTGCATAATTTAACTGCTGATAAAAGTGTTTTAAATGAAGTTTGGGATGATCACCCCACAATGCCAGAAAAAGATATTCGTTCCATTTTGGGAAGCTTTTTATTCCGGGGTTCAGATGTTGCTAAAATTGTCAGCCAATTATCTGGTGGTGAAAAAGCTCGACTTTTACTGACAAAATTAGCCTTAAACCATCATAATCTGCTGTTGTTCGATGAACCGACTAATCACTTGGATATTGAAAGCAAAGAAGTGCTTGAACAAGCCCTGCTTGATTTTGATGGTACAGTATTATTCGTTTCACATGACCGTTACTTTATTAATAAAGTTGCTTCACAAGTACTCGAACTTAGCGCTCAAGGCGGGCAATTGTTCCTAGGGGACTATGACTATTACATAGCCAAAAAAGCCGAACAACAATTATTAGCTGCACAAGCAGCTGAGAAAACAGCAACTACTCCAACAAATCAGGAAAAGCAGCCAACTATCCCTGCTGATTACCAAGAGAGAAAGCAACAACAACGTGAAAAGCGAAAATTAGAACGAACTGTTGCTGCGTTAGAAAAAGAGCTTGAAGAATTAGAAACTGCTGCTGATGCGATTCAGCAAGCCATGGCAGAATCAGTAAATTACACCGATCCGGTAAAAATTAAAAAACTGCAAACTCAATTAACTGACAATCAACAAACTCAGCAGCAAATTGAATCAAAATGGGAAACAGCTGCTGCTGAACTTGAAAAATTAGAATAAAATTACTCACAAAAAAAGCTTGTTGCGAAAGTTTCGCAGCAAGTTTTTATTTGATCCAGTCAAATTCTAAACTAGGATCAGCGTTTAAAGTCAGATCAGCTCGTTCTCCTGCTTGAAAAGCAACATGTGCAGCTGCACCGATCATTGCAGCATTATCACCGCATAAACTTAACGGTGCTTTCAATAAAGTAACTGTCGGATGATATTTTTCCATGGCATCACCTAATGCTGTCCGCAATCCTGTATTAGCTGCAACACCACCGGCTAATATTAATTGCTTCACTGGATACTGTCGCAAAGCATGCATTGTTTTAGCAACCAAAACATCAATTACACTTTGCTGGAAACTGGCTGCTAAATCAGCCTGATTTAACTGCTGCTGAACTTGGTCAGCATGATGCATTGTATTAATGAAAGCACTTTTTAATCCACTGAAACTAAAATCAAAATTATCATCTTTTAGCATTGCTCGCGGAAATTTGAATGTGTCATGACCTTGATGAGCCAGTTCGTCGATCTTCCTGCCAGCCGGATAATCGATTCCCAAAACACGACCAACTTTGTCGTAAGCTTCCCCGGCTGCATCATCTCGCGTTTCACCAATAATTTGATAACTATTAGGTTCCTTTAAATAAACCAATTCTGTATGACCGCCAGAAACTAATAATGCTAACGCAGGAAACTTAATTTCTCCAGCAAATCGGGCTGCATAAATATGTCCGGCCATGTGATTTACTGGAACCAATGGCAGATCGTGAGCAAAAGCTACAGTCTTGGCTGCTGTCACTCCCACCAATAACGCGCCAACCAGCCCCGGTCCATATGTTACCGCAACAGCATTCAAATCCTGATAATCAACCTTAGCTCGCTCCAGCGCATCAGCCAAGCAGATCGTAACTTGTTCAATATGATGACGGCTGGCCACTTCTGGAACCACTCCGCCGAAACGCCGCTGACTATTAATTTGCGTTGCAATTACATTAGACAAAATTTTATTTCCATTTTCAATAACGGCCACACTGGTTTCATCACAACTTGATTCAAAAGCCAGTATTAATTCGCGATTTGTTTTATTCATTTATTTTCGATTCCTTTTTTAACATATACTGCATATTAATTGCGTCTTCAAGATTTGATTGATAATATTCCTTAGTTAACCCCAAACAAACAAAACCAAAATTTGTATATAGCTGCTGTGCCGATTTATTACTCAAGCGAACTTCTAGTGAAATTGTCTGGAAATTTCGCTGTTGAGCAATTTTTCTGACTACTTTTAATAAAAAAGTTGCTAACCCCTGGTGCTGAAAATTATTGGCTACCGCTAAACTGGTAATATGAATGTCTGATTGTTTAGTATCAAAATCTGTTCCAATAAAAGCTACTAATTGATCATTGAAACGCAATAATAAATACAATTTTTCTTGAGTGTTTTTCAGTTCATCAGCAA
The DNA here is from genome assembly GCF_001435235.1 of Liquorilactobacillus ghanensis DSM 18630. Taxonomy (GTDB): domain Bacteria; phylum Bacillota; class Bacilli; order Lactobacillales; family Lactobacillaceae; genus Liquorilactobacillus; species Liquorilactobacillus ghanensis. Next base: position 233,525 of record NZ_AZGB01000015.1, read on the forward strand.
ATACTTTCCGGTTCCAAGCAGTTTCTTGCGGGAAGACCTGTTGACGTAGTTTTACCAACTCGGGAATGTCGGTAATCAGAGCCCGACATAATAAATAAGAATGTCCTTCTAATTCAACCAAGTGGTTATTAAAAACTGGAACTGAATTTCGTGACTGTGGGTTACGTAACCAATTGAATAATAATTTAAAATTTTTCCACAAGCGGTTCATTTAACTTCTCCTGATGATGGGCTAGCCAATATTTTTCTGCTTGAGTTACCCGTAAATAACGTGGCACAAAACTATGAATTTCAACCGGTGCAGCCGTTCGACCTAATAAACCCAACTGATAGGCTTGGGGATAATCAAAAACTCCGGTTGCCAAAGTTATTTTGTTAGTTAATTCAGCTTGCAACTGTTGATTAAATTGTTGGGCGTCATGACCGACCAAAATAACTTTAGGAAACTTTTGTAATTTCGCTGTTAATTCAGCCAACGTTAAATGCTGATCCGGCAGCAAATTGATTAATTGCTGTTTTTTCTGCTGATAAATACCAGCAAAAACACACTGTCGGCGAGCATCAAATAAAGGAACGATCACCGTGTTTTGATTTTCTGGTTGTAGTGGCGCTGCTAAAACAGCTAAACTTGAAATTCCGACTAATTCTTTTTTTAAAACAAATGCCAATGTCTTGGCTGCTGTAACCCCAATTCGAAGCCCTGTATAAGAGCCCGGCCCCTGAGCAACTACTATCCGATCAAGCTGATCCGGTTGCAAATCGACTCGCTGAAGTAAGTCAGCAATTAAAGGCAACAGCATTGTACTATGATCTTTTTGATGATAATTAAAAGTTGTCGTTGCTAATAACTGGTTATCTTGGAGCACCGCTACACTTAACGGCTGATTAGATGTATCAATTGCTAAAATAATCATTGTATTTATCTCTTAACCTCACTCTTCTGTGAATTATCTTATCACACTTTTTAAAGCCGCAAGCTTAAATTTTAATGTTTTAATCATAAAAAAACTGGGATGAAATCACCCCAGTTTTTTAATATTATTAAATTCGCCGTTTTAAACTTATTAATGTTCGATTACTGCTGATAATTTTTAAAACCAGAAACTGAATTGGCAGCATTAATAGTTCCTTAAAAGCTCGCATCCAAAAGATTGCGTTAAACGAAGTATGATACAGTAAGCAAACCCACCAAGTATTCAAAACTGCATCAACCAAAAATAAATTGAGCAAAATTGCCGCTAAAAGCCGCCAATTCGTTATTTCTTTTTGGTAAAAAAACAATCCATAGATAAATGCGCCCAAAAAAGCTGAGATGGTAAAACCAAAAAAATAACTTCCCTGCCCACCGTTTAACAGTAAGGCACTTACGATATCGGCTAATCCAGCAGCGACTCCAGCCAAAATTGGCCCAAACCAAGCTGCCATCAAAAAGGTTACCGCAAAAGTAAAACTAATTCGAACCGACCAAATACCGAAAGACAGAAATTTGGCAACTACCAAATTCAGTGCAATTAGCAAACCTAACAATGCGATTTTTCGCGTTGTTAAATGTGATACAAAAATATTCATTTAAGACATCTCCCAGATTGGAGCTGCCACAATTAAATTGCGGCGAATGCGAAAATAAAACCGCAGGAAATCCTTTCGTCTGAAAGACACATTCCGTCCTTTCAGCACTTAACGCTTCATTTTCTACCCCGAAATTTGTATTTTTAATACTTCGCCATTATAGCACACTTTCGCTTAAAGTACTTAAAAGTTGTAGATTTGCTGTAAATTACACTATTTTATCCCAGAGACATTGAGCACGGCAGCTCTCCTGCTGTCCAACAGAAACTTGATGATGAGTTATTAACATCCCCGAATCAGCTGCTGTAATTGGCTCGTCTACCTTACTAGTCACAAGTTCACCGTAATGCACTTCACGCTTGTAACGAATATTCATCTGCTTTAATTGATGAGTAATCAAAAAATCCTCTGGTAAGGAATCAACAATCCAGTCAAAATAATGAACATTATTAACATGTTGATTGGCATCAATATCCATAAAACGAACTCGATAATCTTTACTTTGAGCAGTCTTAGCTGCATCAAATTTTTCCGGTTCTGCAATCCGTTCAACTTTGGCTGTGTAATCAGAACCATAGGGAGCTACCAGTTCATCCGGAACTTTGGTAATTTTTCGTTTTTGCTGATCCATTAGTATAAAAATACTATGCATTTTAGCTAATGTATGTCCAGCCAGATCCTCCAACCAAAAATCCCGATAACAAAAGTAATGATTATACGCAGTTGCTTGTGTCTTAATCACAACCTGTTCTTTTAATCGTGGTAAACGCTCAATAGTCAGTAAATGTTGTGTAACAACCCAGCCTAAATCTTGGGCATGAATTTTCTGTGATGTTATCCCCAAGGCATCGCTTTGATCTTGAGAAGCCAGCATCAAAATATTAACCAGCATCCCCGGCGTTACTTGGCGTGTTCGATCTGTTTCATAAAATAAAATTTGATGTTTCTCTGAAAAAATATCTGCAGTCACATGCTCACTCCCTAATCTTTCTTCAAATGATGAAAAGCATTATAAACAACTTGTTTTTTTAGTTGATGTTGTTTAGCAACTTGTTTAATTGCCTCATTAGCACGACAATTGCCACTAGTAATCAATTCTTTAACCTGCGTCTCTAATTCATCAGCACTAGCTGCTTGCTGCTTAACTGCCACAGCCGGTTTACCAGCAATAATTAAGCAAAACTCACCGCGCACTGTCTGTTCTTGACTCCAGGCTAAAGCTTGCGCTAATGTTCCTCTTAAAAATTCTTCAAACTTTTTGGTCAACTCGCGGCCTAACACAATTTGTCGATCTTCACCTAAAAGGTTATTTAACTCCTGCAACGTTTTTTTTAAATGATGTGGTGACTCATAGAGAATAAAAGTAACCTGCTGTTGAGCTAAAAAAGCCGTCTGCTGCTGGCGTAATTTTTTCTGTCGAGTTAAGAAACCGAAAAATAAAAATGGCTGCGGAACTAAACCAGATGCGATTAGGGCCGTTAACCCAGCATTAGGACCAGGCAAAGGAATTACTGGAATTCTTTTAGCAATTGCGGCAACTACCAACTCATGTCCTGGATCACTAATTGAAGGCATACCGGCATCACTGACTTGAGCAATTTTCTTTCCTGCTTGTAATTTTGCCAACAACTGCGGAATTCGTTCCTGAGTATTATGTTCATGAAAACTCAGCTGCGATGTTTTAATATCAAAATAATTTAATAGTTTCTGTGTATTTCGCGTATCTTCTGCTGCAATTAAATCAACTTTTTTCAAGACTTCAACCGCTCGAAAAGTCATATCACCCAAATTACCAATTGGTGTGGGTACTAAATAAAGCGCTCCGGTTTCAGCTGGCTGCTGATAACTGCTGATTGCCGCTAATCCCATTATTTCCGCTCCCCATAAATAATATTCTGGCAAAAAACACAAGGCTCATCATTTAATCGCCGGGTACCATACATATTGTCAACGTTGCACACATGAAAACCTTGTTCATAAAGTTTTTCCAAGTTTTTTCTTGATTTTGATAAGCCACCATTTTCACTGCTTTTATGCTGCTCTAATTCTTGAAGATGATCACGTAAATGCTGATTTTCAATTTCCAATTCAGCATTGCGCTCAATCACCTCCATTAAGGATTTTTGAATTTCACTAAGTTCTGCTACAGATTTGTGGGCATGCAGTTCAAGTTCTGCAAACTTATCATACAGAGTCCGATCATCCAAGTGTTCCACCTCGATTGCTTATTACCTATCATAACATTTAAGCAACTGTAAAGTTAATGCTTCCAATGCATTTTGAAAATTAATATTGGCCTGTCTTAGCCGTGTCTGATTCAATAATAGTTCAATTGCTGCCAGTTGCTGTTTAAACGCCGTTTGAGTTAACTTAGGCGCTAATTGTTCTTCATATTTCGCAAAATAATGCAATTTACCATTAACCATAGAATTTATAATGTCTTTTGCCAGTAATTCTAACAACTCCAACAATAATTGGTGATCTTTTTTTTCGGTCAGTAAAGGCATAATTTGTGCTTGAATATCAACCATGCTTAACCAATCATTATTCAAAATTTTCAAATACCACTCTGCCAATTTATCGCTTAATTGATAAACTAATCCATTTTGATCCAATTGTTGTGCTATTTGCAAATCAACAGTCAATCCGGCTAGTAAATCAGCTTTGCCGCTCGGAATTTGAGCTTGACTAAATACTTGACTGCGCTGCTGCTCACTGGGAATCACCATCTTTAGCAATTGACAGCGCGAAATAATAGTCGGCAATAATTGACTAATATTTTGAGCCAGTAGAAAGAATGTCATTTGACCACTGGGTTCCTCGATAAATTTTAACAAACTATTAGCCGCACTGATCGTTAATTTTTCAGCTGCTTCCAAGATAATAACTTTGCGCCGACCTTCAACTCCGCTTTTAGAAAACTCAGATTTTAAAAATCTAGTTTGCTCCACTTTAACACTGTTTCCGTCGGGCACAACGTCAATTACATCTGGATGATTCCCAGTTAAAATCCGCTGGCATTCTTCGCACTTTCCACAAGGAGCTCCCGAAGCAGCTGGCTGCAAACAAAATAATCCCGCAGCTACCCATAAAGCTAGACTGCGTTTGCCACTGCCAGCTGGTCCTGCCAATAAATAAGCATGTACCAGCTGTTGTTGCTGCAATAAATCAGCAAAATAATTTGTTAGAAAAGGCTGCTGCTTAGTTATTTCAAATATTTTTTCTGCCATGATCTATTTAACTAAAACTGATGAAAAGCGTCAATTGGCAATACAAAAACAGTTGCTCCGCCAACTTGAACTTCGATCGGATAAGCTGCCGAAGAATCCATTGATGCATCAAGATTTACTGGCGGTGTCATAAACTGCTTTCGCGTTCGCGAAGAATCCTTGATTAGTTCCAGAATTTCTTCTACTCGCTGATCCTCTACCCCAATCATAAAAGTCGTATTGCCTGATTTTAAAAAGCCACCGGTAGTCGAAAGTTTAGTCGCTCTGACATCAGCTTGAATAAAAAGATTACTTAAACGATTGCTATCTTTATCCTGAACTATTGCAATGATTAATTTCATTTTTTTCCCTCCAATTAGGCTGCTTAAGCTTTAAACAAAAGCGGCAGCCGGCTTTGTAATAACTCAAGTGTTTGTCTGCTTACTTCGGTTAATTCTGCTGTAGCATCAATTGTTACAAAACGCTTCGGAAAATCAGTAGCCAATCTTAAATAAGATTTGCGTACTCGTTGATAGAAATCCTTTGATTCTTGATCCAAACGATTAATCTGATTTGAGCGGTGAAGATTGATTCGTTTCAACCCAACAGTCGGCGGGACATCAAAATAAACTGTCAAATCCGGCTGCAAACCATCAGTTGCAAACTCGTTCAAGCGTGCAATTTCAGTTTCACCTAATTGTCGACCGGCCCCTTGATAAGCAATGGAGCTGTCAACATAACGATCACATAAAACAAACTTTCCAACTGTCAAAGCTGGCAATACCGTTTCAACCAAATGCTGCCGCCGAGCTGCTGCATATAGTAATGCTTCTGTTCGAGCATCCATTTTCAAAGAACCCGCCCCCAGCAACAACCGCCGGATCTGCTCGGCAATTTGATTTCCACCCGGTTCACGAGTTAATAAATAATTTGCTGATGTTTTTTGCTGCAAATAATTTTCCAGCCTGTTTAAGACACTTGTTTTACCAGAACCATCTAATCCTTCAAATGTGACGAACTTTCCCTTCAAGCCTTCAACCTCTTTTTCAATCTAGATACTTTTATTTTACTTTACTCTGCTTAGCCTGTCTATTTACAAGGCAGCTCATTAAAAATTCAAGAACACCGCTATTATATACTTTACCAACATTAATTGCTCTATCATCTTAGACACTTGGGAAATAATTTTCCCATAATATTAATGCTGTGTATAAAAAATAGCCCTAGCAGGCTATAAGAAAGTCATGAAATTTTTACACTCAATTACTACTAAAACTGATGGTCGCAAAAATCTACTTGATATCACTAAATAATTTAAGCGAACTTGGTAAAACTAGAACTAGTCATGCTCAATCATTGAAGGCCGGAAGTGTGCCTTTACATGTCGGCGACGAGCTTCCAAATACAAAAAAGTATATTTTGCCCCTGCTAAATCCACCTCGGCACTTAGTTCATCGTCTTCTTCGCGCATTGCTTGGCGTGTCTGTTTTGCTTTTTCCCAGTTGTCAGCCGCTTCTTCGATCGCTGCTAACAAATATTCATCATATTCATGTCGTAAATTATGCTTTGCATGTCCAAACATTTATTTCGCCTTCCTGTTTCAGATTTCTTGACGACCTTCAATTGCTTTGAACAGTGTCATCTCATCTGCATATTCAATATCACTGCCAACCGCTAGTCCATGGGCTAAGCGGGTAACCTTGATTCCAGCCGGTTTAAGCAGTCGTGCCAAATACATTGCTGTTGCTTCACCTTCTGGAGTTGCATTAGTCGCCACAATAATTTCTTTAATTTGATCATGACTTTGCAGCCGCTTAACCAATGAAGTAATATTTAAATCATCGGGACCCTTACCTTCCATGGGTGAAAGCACTCCATGCAAAACATGATAAAGTCCATGATACTCTCGCATCTTTTCAAGCGACATCACGTCTTTAGCCTGCTCCACCACAATAATCTTAGTTTGATCACGGCTGCGATCCCTACAAATCTGACAAGGATCGGTTTCTGTAATGTTTCCGCAAATGCTGCAATAATGCAGCTGCCGCTTGGCATCCCGTAAAGCTGCCGCGAATTGATCAACATCTTCTTGCTGCATATCAATTGTAAAGAAAGCTAAACGGGTGGCAGTTTTTTCACCGATTCCCGGTAGCCGCAAATAACTGTCGATCAATTTAGCGATCGGTTCTGGATACTGCATCTGAGTTTTCCTTTCTAAAATTAAAATTTAGGCAGATTATTAGTATACTTTCCCATGGTCTGCTGAGTAGCAGTATCAATTGTTTTCATAGCATCATTAACAGCCATAATAATTAAATCCTGCAACATTTCAATATCATCCGGATCAACTGCTGCCGGTTTAATTTTGATATCCTGAAGTTCTTTTTTCCCGTTAAACTTAACCGTCACCAGTTCTTCACTGGCTTTACCGATAAATTCACGTTCCTCCAGAGCAGTCTGATCTTTTTTCATCTGCTTTTGCATTTTCTGCATTTGTTTCATCATGCCTTGCATGTTTCCCATCCCACGCATCATTTAAATCATCCTTTCAAACTTCAATCATCTTTTATTTCAATTAAATCTTTGGCTGCGGTTCCCCAGATTTTCTGAGCTGTTGCCAGATTATTATCCGATGGTGCCGAAGTTTTAGCCGCTGCTGCCTTGGAGTTATTTTCTGTTTTATGTGCCAGCAGATATTTCTTTCTAATTTGCGGCCATTGTGCTTGCGGTAAAAATACCAGCTTCAAATCTTTCCCCAGTAACTTAGCTAGATCATTCAGCAAAGCTGTTTGCAACTGCTGATCTTGGGCTGCTTTTTCAAATAAAAAATCATATTGAAAACTGACTACAGCCGCTGTTGAGCTAGCAGCAACCGGCTGACTGACATTCATAACTGCCCGTTGTGTTACTGCCAGCATATTCAAAAGATCCTGCCAAACATCTTTAATCTCCTCTAGGTTAGCACGTGATGCCTCGGCTAAAACGCTATAAATCTGATTTAAATCCGGTTTGATCTTAAGTTTTGGTCTCGTGGAAGGCTTACTTCCAGCTGCCGGTGACTTTGTTGCCGCCAGTCCTTTATCAGCAACTTGACCTTGCTGTAGCTGGTTTAATTGCTGTTGCAACTTGGCTACTTGCGCCTGCAGCTCCGTCAACTGTTTATCTGGAACAACTGCTGCAGTTGCTTTGTTTGTCGAAGACTTAATTTGACATAACTTAATTGTTGCCACATCCAAGTATACATCTTGATGAGTAGCAAAGCGCATTGCTTGCTGCTGCTGGCTTAAGATATCCAATGCTTGATAAAGTGTTTCTGCCGATACCTTAGCAGCTAATTCAATTAATTGCTGTGATGCAGTTGATTTTTCAACTTGCGCCAGCAATAACTCACGACAATAATCAATCAGCCCTTCAAATAACTGATTAGGATCCTTCCCAGCAGCTAACAACTGCTGCAATTGTTGAAAAGCCAGAGCTGTTTCTTGTGAAAAAACAGCCGTTAAATAAGCTGCCAATTGTTCTTGCGAAACGCTGCCGGTCACTAAAAGTGCATTTTTAAGGGTTACTTCATTATGCCCAAAGGATAAAACCTGATCTAGCATACTTAAAGCATCTCGCATCCCACCGGCAGCAGCTTTGGCAATCGTCTTCAAAGCTGCTGGATCAAAAGTTAATTTTTCCTGTTTTAAAATATACTCCATTCGCTCGATCAAGTCATGGTCACTGATCCGGCGAAAATCAAATCGCTGTGTGCGGGAAATGATCGTTGCTGGAATTTTATGCGGTTCAGTTGTCGCTAAAATAAAAACAACATTTGCCGGTGGCTCTTCCAATGTTTTCAACAAGGCATTAAATGCTCCCGCCGATAACATGTGCACTTCATCAATAATATAAACTTTAAAATCAGCTTGTGTTGGTGCATATTTGACTTTTTCACGAATATCGCGAACTTCATCAACACTATTATTGGATGCCGCATCAATTTCGATTACGTCATTTAAACGTCCTTGAGTAATCGCTTGGCAGATCTCACATTGATTGCATGGCTCACCGGCTTGTTGATGGCGACAGTTAATCGCTTTGGCAAAAATTTTGGCCGCTGATGTTTTACCCGTGCCTCGTGGTCCGGTAAACAAATAGGCATGACTGGTCTGCTTGGCAGCAATCGCATTTTTTAATGTCTGCGTAATTAATTGCTGTCCAACCAAATCTGCAAATTTTTGCGGTCGCCAAACGCGGTAAAGTGCTCGATACCCCATCTTCAAAAGCACTCCTTTTCACTTAAAAAAAACTCTCGATCGCAATTTAGATCGAGAGGCAACTTTCCAATTAACTTGGAACACATGCTGTAATCCGCTTAGTGCTGCTTCCTTCCGGATCTGACACGCTTCACAGACACCTCATTGTCCCAAGGCCTTAACGGCAGTTTCTATTGTACATGATAATCAGAAAAATTTCCAGCCTGATATTATTTTTTTCTTTGCTGCTGACGAATTTTTCGAAAAAAACTTTTAAGCCGAAAAGCACAATCAGTTTGTAAGATTCCAGCTGTAACTTGTGCTTGGTGATTAAAGCGAGAATCCTCCAGCAAATTCAGCAAAGTACCAGCTGTGCCAGCTTTGGGATCAGGAGCACCATAATAAACCTCAGCAATCCGAGAATTAATAATTGCACCGCTGCACATTGGACAAGGTTCCAATGTAACAAATAATTGAGCACCCTCTAAGCGCCAACTCTTTAAATAGGCGTTAGCTTCTTGAATTGCTAAAATTTCAGCGTGTAAAGTGGCGTCTTGACTATGTTCCCGTAAATTATGCCCACGACCAATAATTTTATTCTGCCAAACGATGACACACCCGATCGGAACTTCACCGATTGCGGCTGCTTGATCGGCTTCAAACAAAGCTTCACGCATGTAATATTCTTGATCCTGTTTAATCATGCAGATTCATCATTCCTTTGTTTGCAGCTTTGTAAAATAAAATAGCCTTTATCACGAGCGATCACTTGGCAGTTGCCAAAAACTTCTTGTAATTTTTTTTGAGCTGAAGGTGCTCCCTGTTTTTTTTGAATCACTGCCAACAGCTGACCTCCGACTTGCAAATGTTCCTTAGCTTGCGCCAAAATGCGATGAACAACTTTTTTACCAGCGCGAATTGGAGGATTGGTAATTATTAACTGATAATCGGTTGCCGTAACTTGAGTATAAGCATCAGAATTCCAAATTTTTACATTGCTTAGTTGATTCAAGTCAGCATTTTTTTGTGCTAATTCTAATGCCAGTTGATTAATATCTACCATATCGACACTGACGGTAGAAAATTTTTTTGCCAAGGTTAAACCAATTGCCCCATACCCACAACCAACATCTAAAATTTTTGCTTGAGTTGAAAAAGAAATTTTTGCAGTAGCTGTCAATAAAGCTCTTGAACCGTAATCAATGCGGTTTTTAGAAAAAACACCATTGTCAGTAATAAAATTTAATTGTTCACCCAATAATTCAACTGTTCTTTGCTTTTCGTGATGAACAACTTCTGGATTTTGCGAAAAATAATAATTTGTCATGGAATACCTCATTTAATTATTTAGCAGGCAGTTTTTGCCTATAGTTTCCCTTAATACTATATATCGTCAAAGCTATTTACATTACACAATATATAGTATTGCGTACTTGATATTTTTGGTGAATGCTGTATACTAAGCATACAATATCTTAACAAGAGGTGCCAATTATGAGTTTAGCAATTTATACCAAAAATAACTGTATCCAATGCAAAATGACCAAGAAGTTCTTAACAGAACATCAAATTTCATTTGAGGAACATAACGTTAATCAAGAACCAAAGTACATTGATTATCTAAAGGAAAAAGGTTTCCGCAGTGTTCCAGTGATTGAAAAAAATAGCAATCCAATTATTAACGGTTTTCGGCCAGACCTGTTAAAAAATTTATTGGCACAATAATAGTTTATTTTAGCACAAGTTTCTTCTCAAGGAGTTTCGTTGATTTTAAATCAGCGAAACTTTTGCTAGTTTTAATCCCGAAAATACAAGAAAGTGGTGCAGAAAATGGGTCTTAAACAAATTGATGTTGATCAAGTCAGCTACTATGATCTGAACAATGAAATCAATATCCCGGTTGCCGGCCAAATTCCTTTAAACAAGGATCGTGAAGCCTTAGCAGCCTTTTTAAGGGAAAACGTAACACCAAACTTATTAACCTTTCCATCGTTGAAAGAAAAATTCAATTATTTGATTGAAAATGATTATTTGGAGTCTGAATTTATTGAAAAATATGATTTTTCATTCATTGAAAAACTCTATGATTTTTTGAAAAAGGCTGATTTTCATTTCAAAACGTTTATGGCAGCTTATAAGTTCTATGCTCAATATGCTTTGAAAACTAATGATGGCAATCATTACTTAGAAACTTTTATCGACCGCGCAGCAGCTAATGCACTTTATTTTGCTGATGGTAATGAACAATTAGCACTTCAATTAGCCGATGAGATTATTCACCAACGATATCAGCCGGCTACCCCCAGCTTTTTGAACGCCGGTCGCAAACGGCGTGGCGAATTAGTTTCGTGCTTTTTAATCCAAATAACCGATGATATGAATTCGATCGGTCGCGGGATTAATTCCGCCCTACAGTTGTCACGAATCGGCGGCGGTGTCGGAATAACACTGAGCAATCTTCGAGCAGCCGGTGCCCCGATTAAAAACATTCAAAATGCTGCTTCCGGTGTAGTCCCGGTAATGAAACTTTTAGAAGACAGTTTTTCTTACTCCAATCAGCTGGGACAGCGTCAAGGAGCTGGAGTTGTTTACCTGAATGTTTTTCATCCTGACATTATCAATTTTTTAGCAGCTAAACGTGAAAACGCCGATGAAAAAGTTCGCATCAAAACGCTTTCGCTTGGTGTAATTGTTCCTGATAAATTTTATGAACTAGCTCGCAAAGATGCAGACATGTATTTATTCGATCCTTGGGGTGTTGAACGTGAATATGGGGTTCCTTTTTCCTATGTTGATATTACCAAAGAATATGATAAGTTAGTGGCTAATCCTAATATTCCCAAGAAAAAAATCAAAGCTCGCGATTTGGAAACCGAAATCAGTAAACTTCAGCAAGAATCTGGTTATCCTTATGTAATCAACATTGATACGGCTAATCGAGCAAATCCGGTTGCGGGTAAAATAATTATGAGCAACCTTTGTTCAGAAATTCTGCAAGTTCAACAGCCTTCTAAAATTAACGATCAACAAAACTATGATGTTTTAGGAACTGATATCAGCTGTAATCTTGGTTCAACTAACATTGTTAATTTGATGGCAGCTCCTGATTTTGGACAATCAGTTGAAACAATGGTCCGAGCTTTGACTTTTGTTACTGATCATTCAAATATCGATGTTGTTCCGTCAATTCAAAAGGGCAACCACCTAGCACATACTATCGGCTTAGGCGCAATGGGGCTGCATGCTTTTCTAGCTAAGAACAAGATTCACTATGGTTCTCCGGCAGCAATTGATTTTACCAGCGTTTATTTTATGTTACTAAACTATTGGACTTTAAAAGCTTCCAATCAAATTGCTCGTGAACGCCAGGAAACTTTTGCTAATTTTGATCAAAGCAGTTACGCTGACGGCAGTTATTTTGATAAATATCTGCAACATGATTTTGGACCGCAAACTAAACGAACCAAAGAGTTGTTTGCCGGAATCTTTATTCCGACTGCAGCCGATTGGGCTGAACTAAAAGCAGCTGTGATGCGAGATGGCTTGTACCATCAAAATCGGCTTGCTGTTGCTCCGAATGGTTCAATTTCATATATCAATGATACAACTGCCAGCCTGCATCCAATTATCAACCGGATCGAAGAACGGCAAGAAAGAAAAATTGGCAAAATTTATTATCCAGCACCGTATCTTTCTAATGATACTTTGCCATACTATCAGTCCGCTTACGATACTGATATGCGCAAGGTAATTGACACTTATGCTGCTGCACAGCAACATGTCGATCAGGGAATGAGTTTGACTTTATTCATGCGCTCTACTATTCCAACTGGGCTTTATGAATGGAAAAAAGGTCGAACAGACAAAATGACGACACGTGATCTAAGTATTTTGCGGAATTATGCGCATGCTAAGGGAATCAAATCTGTTTATTATATACGAACATTTACTGACGACCAAACTGAAGTTGGTGCTAATGAATGCGAAAGCTGTGTCATTTAAGTAAGGAGCAAAAACATGACGGAAGATTTTTATCGCGCAATTAATTGGAATGAACTAGAAGATCAAATAGATAAAGCTACTTGGGAAAAATTGACAGAACAATTCTGGCTGGACACCCGAATTCCTTTATCAAATGATCTAGCCGATTGGCGAAAAATGTCAGCTGAAGACAAACTTGTTATTGAACATGTTTTTGGCGGATTAACATTATTAGATACTTTGCAATCACAAGATGGAATGGCTTCATTAATGCATGATATTCGAACTCAGCATGAACGGGCTGTTTTAAATAATATTCAATTTATGGAATCAGTCCATGCTAAGAGTTACTCATCAATTTTTTCGACTTTAAATACCCCTAAAGAAATCGAAGAAATATTTGCCTGGACACACAGTAATAAATATCTACAGTACAAGGCTAAAAAAATCGACGAGATTTATTTAGATGGTTCGGTCTTGCAAAAAAAAGTAGCTTCAGTTCTATTGGAAACTTTCTTATTTTATTCAGGTTTTTATACTCCACTTTATTGGTTGGGACACAATAAACTAGCCAATGTCGGTGAAATTATTAAATTAATCTTACGGGATGAATCAGTCCATGGCACTTATATCGGTTATAAGTTTCAACTAGGCTTTAACGAGTTGAGTGCAGAAAAACAAGAAGAATTAAAATCATGGATTTACGATACGCTTTATGACCTGTATGGCAATGAAGAACATTATACCCATGAATTATACGATCAGGTTGGTTGGAGTGAAAAGGTATTGGTATTTTTACGTTACAATGCTAATAAGGCTTTGATGAATTTGGGATTAGATCCCCTCTTCCCAGATACAGCTGATGACGTTGATCCAGTTGTTATGAACGGTATCTCAACTTCAACTGCCAACCATGACTTCTTCTCACAAGTCGGTAATGGTTATCTACTAGGTGATGTTGAACCGATGACTGACAACGATTATTTAATCGGCAATCAATCCGAAGCAAAGAAACAATAACCAGTCCGTTTTAAGCAAAAAGGCAATTTTCAGAAACTATCTGAAAGTTGCCTTTTTTAATTGCAATAATTACCAATTTTTCACCATTTAATGCTGCTTATCAGCCGGATTGACATTTAACCAACGACTTAAAGCTGCCGGAAGTGGCACTGTCGGTCGTTTAACAATCTGTTGATGACGATTAATCACACTCGTTAATTGCAGCATAGTAACCAAGATTGAACTGCGTCGACGATATGCTGTATACTTTGATCGCCAATCAGTTACGTACTTATTTTTATACGAGCGTAATCCCTGAAAGCCATAGAAATGCGAACCATACTCATATAACAAATGAGCTGCTTTTTCTTCCAAAAAACTATACTTAGAATAACCAACATTAGCCAATGGGGCCATCCCTAAGTTAAAGTAATGATATCCTTTAGCTTGGCCATATTCAAATAATTTGATAAAAATCATATCCATTGCACCATCTGCAATTTCTTTGCCATAACGCATCAAATCAACAGACAGGATTTCCTGATTAACCGGCATTAAATTAGCAAAGGCTACTATGGTTTCTTTACTATCCTGGACAACTGCAATTGGAGCTCGCTGCAAATAATCTTCATCGAAAAATCCCATTGAAAATCCTTTTTCCAATTGTCCAGCTAACCACTCATCTGAAATATTATGCAATTGTTTTAATTGTGCTGCTGAAAAAGGTGGCTGCAAAATTTCAAAGGTATAACCATTACGCGCCAATTTGTTCATTAAAGCCCGCTGTCCCCGTTGCTTTTTACCGCTCAAAGTGAAATTGGTAATATCAACTAAACCTTCCTCACCCATTTTAATAAAATCAAAACCCAATTCATGTAACAACAATGTTAATTCTGAATTAATCTCATAAAATACTAATTGACAATTTTCCAAATCAGCTAAGCGCAATAATTGACTAACCGCTTCATTTAAATATTTTCGATTTCCGACCGGTTCACCCATAACAATTAACTTGTTTGCCTTGTGACGATACATCAAAAAGAGTTGATCTTCACCTTCAGCTTGATAAAAAAACAGACACTTATCTTTAAGATAAGCTAAATGACTAGTTTCATTACCACCAAATTTTTCAATAACTTTCTTTGCTCGATCCAAGTTGGGGAGTTCATCAATTGAACTCATTCCAAAGTTTGACAAATAATTAAACGTCAACCACAAAATTCCGGCAGCTAACAATAACCCGATAAAGCCAGAAAACCAGGTCCGCTCTGAAGGAAAGATTAAAATTGCCGGGATATGATGATGCAAAATATAATGCGGTGAATTAATTGCTCCGATAATTGCATATAAAATTGCAATTATTGCAAAAAAACTACCATCCAAAAATAATTTTTCACTTGAATAAACAAATCTTTGCCGATAAAGCTCTTTACGCGAAAAAATAACCAGAATCAAAACCAAACTTAGGAATGTCAACACACCCCAAGAAAAGCCATAACGAACTGTATCAATCATCCCTAATATCAAAAAGATAATCGTTGGCCAATAAGCCCGCTTAATCCTTGCTTCGATTCCCCGTGCTAAGCCAAACAGCATAAAGCCACATAAAACACTGGTTAATTGACTAACAAAGAAAAGTGTATAAGGATAAAATCTGATTAAAATATTATTGTTGAAAGCAAAATTAGGTACCATTGCATCCAGTAAAATTAAGATACCAGAACTATAAAGCAACAACGTCAAGATTCCATGAGCTGCTTTGTGCATAATTGAGCTTGGTAATCCGTCTAAATACTCGTTGATTTTGCTTCCCAAAGAATGAATAAAAAAGATTACCCCTAAGGTAAATGGCAAAATATAGTAAAAAATACGATAAAATAACAACCAAACTGCGGTCGTGGCGCTAGGCACTCCCAATGTTTCAAGTCCAATCAGCATAAAAACATCAAATGAACCTAGTCCGCCAGGAACTAAAGAGATGATGCCTAAAATCGAAGAAGCAATGTATAACATAAAGACTTCAGGCAGCTTTTGGTTCACTCCCAATAACCAACCAATTAACACAAAAAACAAACTAACTGACAACCACTCCATAGCTGAACCAGCGATCAACAAAGTTTCTTGTTTGGTATTTAAATCACGAAATACGCCATGATTTTTTTTCAAAGTAAATATCAGTACCAGTGGAAAATACAATCCGCCACCAACCAACCAGATCAGGTATTGCGAAAATCCGGTCTTGATCAAACCGCAACCGATTGCAAATAAAGCCAGCCAACAGCACAAAGATAAACCTGATAACAAGAAAATTGCAATTTTAGAAAGTGCCGCAATAATCTGGCTCTTAGTTGCTTTTTTGCTGTAAAAATTAGCTCGCAAAGTTGCTCCAATTAAGCCACCAAATCCCAACAAATTAGTAAAAGTATTTGTGATCCAACCGCTTTTTAAAAGATACTTCCATGAAAACTTACCTGGAACAAAGCTGACCATCACTACATCATAGATTAACATTGGTGTAACCGCTAAAAAACCGACAACTAACATAATACCAATTGACACTGGATTAGTTGTCATTAAATCATGAGAAATTTCAGTCCATGACATTTGTTTGGCAATTCGACCAAATTCAAAAAAAACAAAAATCAAAACCGATAAGACGAAAATTAATTTAAAAATCAACATTCGTTTTTCTACCCAATTAACTATTTTTTTAATTTCATTCACTGTTTAAAACCGCCTTGTTTATTCCTTGTCTTTTATTATCCACAATCTTAAACAAATCAGCAATCTTTTCACATAAATTTAATAAAAGTCTTGAAAAAAAAAGAACCAACAATAAAATGTCGGTTCCGTAAAGTTACACTTTTAAAAACAAATTGACTATTTAAGAGTTACAACTCCGCCAACTGCTTCAAGTTTAGCTTTAATATCTTCAGCTTCATCCTTAGAAGCACCTTCTTTAACGATTGAAGGTACATTATCAACTAAGCCCTTTGAATCCTTCAAGCCAAGTCCAGTAATCTCACGAATTACTTTAATTGCCTTGATCTTCTGATCGCCTGATTCAGTTAATTCAACATCAAATGAATCTTTTTCAGCTTCAGCAGCGCCAGCACCGGCACCAGCTGCTGCAACAGGAGCTGCTGCAGATACACCGAATTCATCTTCAATAGCTTTTACTAAGTCGTTTAATTCAAGAATGCTGGCTTCTTTCAAATCAGCAATGATTTTATCTTTATCTAATGCCATTTTTGTTTCCTCCATTTTGGTTAATCTATGTTGTTAAAAATAATTAAAATTAAGCAGCGTCTTCGTCGTTTTTACTATCAGCAACAGCTTTAACTGCATAAGCAAAGTTGCGAACTGGTGCCTGCAATACTGAAAGCAACATTGACAACATACCTTCGCGGTTTGGCAGTTTGGAAATAGCTTCGACTTGTTCCAACGAAGCAACTTTGCCTTCGATAATACCACCTTTAATTTCAAGGGCGTCAATATCTTTAGCAAATTTTGCTAAAATTCTAGCTGGTGCAACAACGTCGTCATTTGAAAATGCCACTGCGGTCGGGCCAGAAAAAGTATCATCAAGACCTTCGTAACCAGCCTTATCAGCTGCGCGTTTCAAATAAGTATTCTTAATAACACGCAATTCCACGCCAGCATCACGTAATTCCTTACGTAATTCAGTTACTTCTTCAACTGTAACTCCACGATAATTAACTACGACACAAGAAGTAGCATTATTAAATTTTTCAGTAACTTCATCAACAATCGCTGCTTTCTTAGCAATAATTTCTTTACTCATGAATTTCACCTCCTATTATTAAAAATAATCGGTCTGACTTTCCCATATAAAAATCCCTATGCCTACCTAGACACAGAGACTATTTTCCCAAGTAAATAATTAATTATTACTCCTCGGCAGGTACTGGATTAAGGCTTGCGCCACCTGAGTCTTAGGTAGAGTCATAAAAAAATTGACCTTAACAAGGATATCATATAACCAAGCCAAAGTCAATCATCATTCAAATTAATAATTTTTAAAGTGCATTACTATCAAGTGTAACACTTGGTCCAAAGGTTGAAGCAAGTGAAACATGCTTGATATATTGTCCCTTAACTGAAGCTGGACGTGATTTAGCAATAATGCTTTGAATAGCATTAAAGTTAGCAGTTAAGTCGTCAACACTGAAAGATACCTTACCCAGTGGAACATGTACATTACCAGCTTTATCCGTCCGATAAGTAACCTTACCAGCTTTGGATTCACTAACAGCTTTAGTAACGTCCATTGTAACTGTGCCAGTCTTCGGGTTAGGCATCAAGCCTTTCGGTCCTAATACACGACCCAAACGGCCTACTTTAGCCATCATATCAGGTGTTGCAATTGCAACATCAAAATCAAGCCAGCCATCTTGAATGCGTTGAACTAAATCGTCATCACCAACTACATCAGCACCAGCTTCGGTTGCTTCCTTAGCTTTAGCACCTCTAGCGAAGACAACAACTTTTTGTTCTTTGCCGGTACCGCTTGGCATAACAACCGCGCCACGTAACTGCTGATCTGCTTGTTTTGTATCCAAGTTCAGATTATACGCAACTTCTACAGTAGCATCAAAATTAGCAAAATCAATTTTCTTTACTAATTCCAGAGCTTCTGCAACATTATATAATTTACCTTCCTCGACCTGTTTAACAGCTTCGAGATATTTCTTACCTTTTTTAGCCATTGGTTTATTTCCTCCTTGCAATTGTGGTGTAACGGATATACCTCCCACTTGACGCAGCTGCTTTCACAGCGCGTCCGACTGAGAAGCAGGACCGTAGAAAACTAATCTTCTACAACAAAGCCCATGCTTCGTGCAGTACCTTCAACCATGCGCATTGCAGCTTCAACATCTGCAGCGTTTAGATCTTGCATTTTTGTTTCTGCGATTTCCTTAACCTGATCTTTGGTTACTTTTGCAACCTTCTTGGTATTCGGTTCGCCAGAACCATGTTCAACACCAGCAGCTTTTTTCAATAAAACTGCAGCTGGTGGAGTTTTGGTTACAAAATCAAATGACCGATCTTCATAAACACTAATTACAACTGGAATAATCATCCCTGCTTGATCAGCAGTCCGTGCATTAAATTCCTTAGTGAATCCCATAATATTGATTCCAGCTTGTCCTAAAGCTGGTCCAACTGGGGGAGCTGGTGTCGCTTTACCAGCAGGAATCTGTAACTTAACAACGTTAACAACTTTTTTAGCCACGGTACATACCTCCTTAAAGTCCGTGCGTGGTACGGATGGCTATTTATATTTAGCCTCCCACATGCATGTAAAACATACTTAAATAGTATATCATCTAATTAAAATAAATACAACACTAAGCTAATTTATCAACCTGATCATAATTCAATTCAGTCGCTGTTTCTCGACCAAACATATCAATATTAACTCGTAATTTCATTTTTTCTTGATCGATTTCAATTACTTTGCCAACTAATCCAGCAAAAGCACCTTCAACAATTGTCACTGATTCTCCAACTGAAATATCAAAATCAACATGGCGTGAGCTCATACCCAATCGACGTAAAATCAACTCAACTTCTTCGTCAAGTAATGGTGCCGGCTTACTCCCAGCTCCATGTGAACCAACAAAACCAGTTACTCCTGGAGTATTCCGGGCAACATACCACGATTGATCACTCATTACCATTTCGACTAAAACATAACCAGGAAAAGTTTTTTTACTTTCAACTTTATCTTTCCCAGTCTTAGTTGTTTCATGTTCTTCTTCTTCCGGAACAACTACACGAAAAATATAATCTTTCATACCCATCGATTGAGCTCGAGATTCTAAGTTTGCTTTTACTTTATTTTCATAACCAGAATAAGTATGCAGTACATACCATCTTTTTTCCAATGTTTCTGCCATTTTCAGACCTCCTTAAGAGTAAAATAAAAAAACCTCGCATAAACGAAGTTTCTCTGCTATTGATAGTATAGCATAAACTTAACCAGATTTTTAACTTTAAATCTACTAAATCAAAAAATTAATTGCCCATTGAACTGCAAAATCAACGATTGCAAAAAAAACTGCAAACAAAATCGAAGTCATAATGACAGTTGAAGTATCACTTAATGCTTCTTTTCTAGTTGGCCAAGTCGTTTCCTTCATTGCCTTAATTACACTTCTGCAAAATTTCAACTTTAGTTCCTCCTCGGATTAGTAAACTGCCGTTGTCACAACTTATTAGTAAACATATCTTTTATACTGAAATAACAACTTTTAATCAATAATATAGTTAGCATGATTTCAACTAACGGGTTTCTTGATGAAGTGTATGCCGGTTACAGTGTTTACAGAACTTTTTTACCTGCAAACGTTCAACCCGATTGGGATTAGCAGTAATCGTGTAATTACGCGACCCGCATTCCGAACACGCTAACGCCATTTTCTTTTGTGCCATAATAATTCTCCTTAATATTAACCAGTGCAACTTTAGCATGTCAACAAAACAATTGTCAATTTTTAAAATCTTTTTTTTCTAATTGCTGTCGTAGGGCATCCAATTTTTGCAACTGTTGTTTATTCCATGGTACCCGCCGAACACTGGCCTCATCCTGATACTTTCGTGATTGACTTCTAACTTCTTGATCAGCCCGTTTAATGTCACGTTCAAGCTCCCAAGCCGGAATTCGCATAGCTCCTTGTGAGAAAATCGTCCATTGTTCCGCTTGATCACTAGTCGCAACCGTTACTAATGTCAGTGGCGATTGCAATTGCTTAGTCAATGCTTCAATATAAGAATCTGCCGTTTGTTCTTCAGCCGTCCAAACTACTTCTAAACCCGTCTGCTGATAATTTTGAGCAAGTCCCGGAACATACATTGCATCAAAGACAACGATAATATGATAATTTCGCTGTCGCCGATAGTTCGCCAAAATATGCAACAACTGATCGCGCGCATCCTCCAACCGGTCAGCTTGCTTTAATTTATTCAATTTAGGCCAATTACCGATCATATTATATGCATCGACAATCAAAATGTTACGTTTCATTTTAATTTCCTCTCGAAGTAAATCCCTGATAAATTAATAAGCCGGCAGCTACACTTGCATTGAGACTTTGGACATGACCAATCATTGGAATTGTCAATAGCTGATCACACTGTGCTTTTAACAAAGGCGAAATTCCCTTACCTTCATTACCAATGATCAAAGCTACTGCTCCTTGGGCATTCCACTTGCGATAATCCTGACCAGTCATATCAGTTCCAAATACCCAAAAATTTTCTTTTTTCAGTTGTTTAACAGTCTGAACTAAATTATTAACACGTGCAACCGGAACATGTTCAATTGCACCAGTTGAAGTTTTAGCAACTGTTGCTGTCAATTGAACTGCATGTCGTTGCGGAATAATAATTCCCGTAACTCCTGCCGCATCAGCCGTCCGCATAATCGACCCCAGATTATGTGGATCTTCAATATTATCTAAAATCAGCAAAAAAGGAGCCGTTTCTTGCTGTGCAGATCGTTTTAGTATTTCTGACAAAGTTGCATATTGATAAGCCGCTATAGTCAACAAAACTCCTTGATGATTCTGGTGTTTTGTCAATTCATCCAAACGATTTTTAGGAACGCGTGAAATAATTATTTTCTTTTGTTTGGCCAGCTTTTCGATTTTAGCTGCAAAGCTTGGCTGAATACCTTTTTGTAAAAAGATTTTATTAATCGGCCGTTCTCCTTCAAGAGCTTCTAAAACCGGGTGTCGACCGCTAATAAACTCTGTCTTGTTGTCCTGTTCATCATTTGGTTTTTGTTTCATGTTGTTTCCTTTCGACTTGTTCAATACACCATTCAGCCAGTTCTTGTAGACGCTCATTTTGTCCACTCAAATATAAATACCCAAAGACAGCCTCAAACCCAGTTGAAATACGATAAGTCATCACATCAGTATTTTTGGCTGTAGTATGACTTTTAGCATTCCGACCGCGCTTGAAAAACTGCAACTCTTCTTCAGTTAGCTGGTCAGCTGCCTGCATTTCTTCAATCAACCATGCTTGAGCCTTAGCCGACACAAAATGAGTTGCTCGATGATGAAGTTTATTTGGCTTAGTTAAACCGCTGTTTAATAAATGGGCTCGGACAAAAACTTCATAAGCCGCATCCCCCATATAAGCTAAAGCAATGCCATTTAAATCAGCAATCTTCTCATTCATTTGTAAATTTCCACCTTGTCCCCTGCGGAGTATCCTCTAACAAAACTCCCTGTGCTTTTAACTGATCACGAATTGCATCACTTTTGGCAAAATCATGTGCTTTTCGAGCTTGATTTCTTTGTGTAATCAATTGTTCGATTTGCTCCGTTAAATCAGTTTTAGTCTGTGCAGCTGTCAAATTAATTCCTAAAACTGCACATAGTTCAACTAATGCTTGCTGTAATTGCAATAGATCCTGTTGTCCAACCTCGGCTGCAGTAACATAAATATTAAGCTGCTTGGTCAATTCATAAATCGCCATTACTGCATTTTGCACATTAAAATCATCATCCATTGCTGCAATAAATTTTTCCTTTTGTTGCGTTATTAATTGCCGGCAAGCAGCTGACACTGGTTGATCAGTTGCGGTTTTCAGACGATAAGTCGCATTTCGAAATGCCGTTTTCAATTTCAGCAAATTAGCAGCAGCTTCCTTTAAATTTGCCTGACTATAGCGAATTGGTCGCCGATATTGTGTTGTCGCCATAAAGAAACGCAGAACTTGCGGATCATTTTCTTTCAATAAGTCATGTACTGTAACAAAATTTCCCAGCGACTTGCTCATTTTAGCATCGTCTTCGCCAATTGTCACAAAACCATTATGCAACCAATAATTAGCAAATTTTTTGCCGGTTTTAGCTTCGCTTTGTGCTATTTCATTTTCATGATGAGGAAACTCCAGATCTTGTCCGCCGGCGTGAATATCAATTGTTTCGCCTAAAAATTTGGTTGCCATTACTGAACATTCAATATGCCAACCTGGTCGACCCTTTCCCCAAGGTGCCGTCCAAAAAATCTCATCTGGTTTAGCTGCTTTCCATAAAGCAAAATCCAATGGATCCTCTTTCTTGGCTTCATCAGCAGCATCCAATCGTTCACTTGCACCTAATTCCAATTCATCAACCGATTGCCCTGAAAGCTGCCCATAATTTTTAAAACGGCGGGCCCGATAATAAACATCACCTGCTGCTTGATAAGCATATCCCTTATCAAGTAATACTTGGATGAAATCAATAATGTCGGGCATTGTTTCTGTTACCCGTGGATTTAAAGTAGCTCGTTTTATATTTAAAGCATCAGTGTCTTGATAAAAAGCTGCAATATATTTATCTGCCAATTGTTGCGGTGTCAGATGTTGCTCCTTGCTGGCACGAATAATTTTATCATCTACATCGGTAAAATTTGAAACATAATCAACTTGAAATCCGCGAAACTCAAAATAACGTCGAATTGTGTCAAACGCGACCGCACTTCGAGCATTGCCAATATGAATATAATTATAAACAGTTGGTCCACAGACATACATCTTAATAACTCCTGGAACCTGCGGCTTAAACTTTTCTTTTCGTTTAGTTAATGTATTATACAATTGAAGCAATTAAATCGCCTCCTTTTTAAATTTTACCATATAATTAAAGGGCCGGGACAAATGCTTTGCTCCGAACCCTTTTTAATCGTTACTGAATTTCTGCTACTTGAAATTCTTCATTTCAGCTAAAGTCTGCTCCAAATGAGCTAATGCTTTTTTGCGGCCTAATAATTCAACTGAAGCTGCTAATTCAGGTCCATGCGATTTACGTGTCGTGCCAATTCTAATTGGCATATACAACTTACGTCCTCGAACTCCGATTTCAGCTTGAATGTCATAAATAACATTTTGAATTTCTCCAGCATCAAACAACGGCATCGTTTTAACTTTTTCAATGAATTTTTGCAATACTAACGCAGCATTTTCATCCTGCAATTCAGCTTTAGCAGCTTCATCTAAAACAGGCGGATCAAGGAAAAAGATACTTGATAAATCAACGATTTCTCCCATATAAGACATCTGCTGCTTAAACAAGTCCGTCAAAGCCCGAGCCCACGCAACCGTCTTAGAATCCGGATCAGCCGGCAATCTTTTAGCCTTGATCAATTGTTTAATTGATTCATTGGCAATTCGATCCATCCGCGCATTTTTAACGTATTGGTTATTGACCCACTCTAGTTTCTTACCATCAAATGATGCTGGTGAGCGACTTAAACGTTTAGGATCAAACATTTTAATCAACTGTTTGCGAGTGAAAATTTCTTTTTCACCAACCGGCGACCAGCCCAGCAATGTAATGAAGTTAAACATGGCATCTGGCAAATAGCCCAATTCCCGATATTGCTCAATGAACTGCAAAACGCTCTCATCGCGTTTAGACAATTTTTTGCCTGTCTTCGTGTTAATAATCAACGTCATATGACCAAAAACAGGTGGCTCCCAACCAAAAGCCTCGTACACAACTAACTGCTTTGGTGTATTAGCGATATGATCATCCCCACGTAAAACATGTGTGATCTGCATCATATGATCATCAACCACAACAGCAAAATTATAAGTCGGCATCCCATCACGCTTTTGAATAACAAAGTCACCACCGATTGTATCTGATTCAAAACTGATCGGTCCCTTGACAATATCATCAAATTCATATGTTCGGTTCTCAGGAACTCGAATACGAACAACCGGCTTTAAACCAGCAGCACGGCTCGCTGCTTGTTTTTCTTTAATTTCTTCGGCTGACATGCCTTGATATTCATAAACATAATGCGGAGCGACTCCTTGCGCACGTTGTTCCTCACGCTGCTTAGTCAGTTCTTCCTCAGTCACAAATGATTCATATGCTTTACCACTATCCAATAATTGCTTAATTAATGGCTTGTAAATCGAAAGTCTCTCTGACTGACGATATGGCCCGAATTCACCGGGTTTATCTGGACCTTCATCCCAATCCATTCCTAACCATTTTAAATTGTCCAGCTGACTTTTTTCACCGTCAGCAATATTCCTTTTTAAGTCAGTATCCTCAATTCGGATTACAAACGTACCGCCATTGTGACGGGCAAATAAATAATTGAACAATGCAGTCCGGGCATTGCCAATATGCAAATGACCGGTCGGACTCGGAGCATAACGTACACGAATCTTTTTATCTGCCAATGTTTAGCGCCTCTTCCTTTTTTAATTAACTATTCAATAAAAACAGTCTACACAACGTATATTTTACACTGAAAAGCTGAAAAAAAAAACCTGATATTGAACTGATTTTAATTTTTTTCTTTTATCCCGCGGCTTGAATGGGACGGTTTAGCAAAAATCATCCGTCCAGCATCAGTCTGTAAAGCGCTAGTAACTTCTACCTCGACTGGTTTATTCAAATAATAGCGTCCATCTTCAACAACGATCATGGTGCCATCGTCCAAATAAGCTACTCCCTGCTGTCTTTCAGTCCCGTTTTTAATTACCGTAACTGTCATTTTTTCACCTGGGACTACTCGCGGTCGTAAAGCCTTGGCCAACGCGTTAACATTCAAAACTTCTACATTCTGAAATTCACTGACTTTATTCAAATTGTAATCATTGGTAATAATTACTGCATCCAGCAACTTAGCCAATTTTATTAATTTACTGTCAACTTCAGAAATGTCTTCGAAATCGCCTTCGTACATTTCAACTGGTACCTTTTTTTCTTTGCGTAACTTATTTAAAATATCTAATCCACGCCGGCCACGAACCCGTTTAACACTATCTGCTGAATCAGCTATATATTGCAATTCATACAACACAAAATTTGGTACGATCAGTTTTCCTTCAATAAAACCGGTTTGTATCAAGTCATAGATTCGACCATCAATCAAAATGTTTGTATCCAATAATTTTAATCGATGAAAATTATCATCAACTTTCCGTTCTAAAACGGCATTCTTTTCTTCTCCTTTATTTTTCTGTTCACTTTTTTTCCTGATTATCAGTATTTTTTTCAGATCATCTAAATGATTCTTGCCGACGATAAAACCTAGATAACCCAAAATCAACATCAAAATAACCGGCAAAATCGTATTCAGAAAAAATAATTGCGAATGCGAAAATAAAGTGGATATCAAAACAGCAATCAACAAGCCGATCACCGTAGAAACACTTGTTGAAATAATAATTAATGGACTTTGCCGTGCTAAACTGACCTCAATTTTTTTTATTACATTTTCTAATGGTGTTGTTGCAAAAAACGAAACCAGCAACATTATTGCTAAACCGACCACCATGTTAACAACTGCGTTATTCAAATACGCATTGTGCCACATTCCCGTTACCAGCCAAAAGTAAGGCATAAATGAATATCCTGCACCGATTCCTAATGCAATAAATATAATTTTAATAATTCTTCTGCGCATCCTATTGCTCCTTTCAATTTATTTTCCAAAAACTACTTTTAACGCTTGCGATAAAGTAGCGACCGGTAAAACCTCAATTGCTGCTGCCGGCTGCCAACCAGTTAAATTATTTTTAGGGATAACCGCTCGTTTAAAGCCCAACTTAGCAGCCTCATTAACACGGGTTTCAATTCGATTAACACGCCGAATCTCGCCAGTCAATCCTAATTCTCCAATAAAACAATCGGTCGATTTAGTTCCTAAATCTCGATAGCTGGAAGCAATACTGACAGCCAAGGCTAAATCAATTGCCGGTTCATCCAACTTGACCCCACCGGCAGCTTTCAAATAAGCATCTTGGTTCTGCAAAAGCAAGCCAGCTCGTTTTTCTAATACAGCCATAATCAATGATACGCGATTATGATCCAAACCGGTTGTTGTTCGTTTAGCATTTCCAAAAGCTGTCGGGGTCACTAAGGCTTGGACCTCTGCCAAAATTGGTCGAGTCCCTTCTAAAGACGCAACAACAGCTGAACCGGTTGCCCCTTGCAGCCGTTCTTCCAAAAAAATTTCTGAAGGATTGGCAACTTCTGTCAAACCGCTTTCCCGCATTTCAAAAATGCCGATTTCGTTGGTTGAACCAAAACGATTTTTCACGGCCCGTAAAATTCGATAAGCATGATGAAGGTCGCCTTCAAAATACAAAACTGTATCAACCATATGCTCTAAGATTTTCGGCCCAGCAATCGCTCCACCCTTCGTAACATGACCAACGATAAAAATTGTTATATCGTTAGACTTGGCAATTTTTAATAATTCTGCTGTTACTTCACGAATCTGTGCCACACTTCCAATTGCTGAACTCAGCTCTGGCTCCTGCATGGTCTGCACTGAATCGATTACCATAAAATCCGGCTTCAATTGACTGGCAGCTTGACGAATCACCTGCATATCAGTTTCCGGGTAAAGATAAAAATTGTCACCACCAACACCCAGCCGTTGCGAGCGCAACTTGATTTGCAAGGAACTTTCTTCACCGGAAACATACAAAACCTTTTTTTGAGCAGCAGCCAGTTGACCAGAAACCTGCATCAGCAAAGTTGATTTACCAATTCCAGGATCGCCACCGATCAAAACTAATGATCCCGGAACAATCCCGCCGCCTAAAACCCGATTCAGTTCCGGCATTTTGGTAACATACCGCGGACTTTCATGGACATCAACCTGACTCAATAATTGTGGTTTACTTGCCCGCTGAGATCTCGCCGTCGCCCAGTTATTATTTTTTTTGCTAACCGGTTCTTGAATTTCTTCAACTAAGCTGTTCCAATTGCCGCAATTAGGGCAGCGGCCCAAATATCGCGGTGAGCTGTATCCACAATTTTGACATACATACTGTGTCTTTACTTTAGCCATAAACCCCCCTCATTCCGTATATCGTAACATAATCATTTATAAACAAAATGATTACTTTATAAAATTTAAAGATTCTTATTTTCCAGAAGAACCAAAACCACCTTGTCGTTTTTGTTGCGGATGAACTTCATCATCAGCTAATAAAAATGGTAGGAAGATTCCTTGACCAATTTTTTCCCCTTTTTTAATTAATTGACTTTTTAAGCCAAAATTTAATAATTGGAAAAAAATTTCTCCTTCGTTCTTGGGATTATTATAATAATCTGCATCAACAATGCCAACCCCGTTTGGTAAAATCAAGCGCCGTTTCAACGGATTACTTGAACGATTGGCCAACATTAAGAATTCATCTGCTTGCATATAGGCTTTTACTCCCGTCGGAACCAGCAACGGTTGCAAATCTTTTTCAGCGGCTGCTTTTTCGGTTGCTGAGATATCAGTTTTTGCTTTAGTAAACAGCTGCCACAATACTTTAATAAACTTAGGCTGCCAAATGCTTGGCAAAACAAAATCCTCGGCAGCAAAGAAATCATATCCAGCGGCCTGCTGGGTTGCTCGTACAGGCAATTTTATCTGTTTAGCAGTATAACTGCTGACAACTTTAAAACCTCGTTTCAAATTAATCAACTCTCTCTTTAAAATGTGTTCGCATTGTTCATTTTACCATAAAATACCTTGACAACAGTTGGAATAATTTCCAATCTCATATGCTATAATTCAAATTAGAGGTGATCATATGCAGCAACGTTTAACAACCGATTCTTTTAACTTGCTAACTACCAAAGATGCACTGACACCAATTGCACATTTAGGAATCAAAAAAATTCCCGCTAAAAAAATTTATTTGCTGGAATATACTTGGGTCAGTTTTCCCAAGCGTCATCAAGGTTTAGCTGAACAATTAATAACCGCGTTTATGCAGGAAATGAAATTACAAGGATGCCAAGTTTTGCCTCTTTGTCCGTATGCCAAAAAATATTTTGCACAACATCCTGAATTTAACCACCAATTGATTATCAAATAAATAGCCAAAGGAGCTTGAATATACCATGGATCAAAATCAATTAAAACAGCAGGTTGGTCAAAAAGCTGCTGAATTAGTCAAGAATAAAATGATCGTCGGTTTGGGAACTGGAACCACTGTTCATTATTTAGTGGAAGCTTTAGGAAAACGTGTTGCACAAGAAAACCTTGATATTACAGGCGTGGTTACTTCAAATGCAACTGCTGCATTAGCCAAAAAATGCGGTATTCAATTAAAATCAGTTGATGAGGTCGCTCAGATCGATCTTACAATTGACGGTGCTGACGAAATCAGTGATGATTTTCAAGGAATCAAGGGCGGTGGTGCAGCATTACTCTTTGAAAAAATTGTTGCTACTAATTCAAAAAAGAATGTTTGGATTGTCGATCAAAGTAAAATGAAAAAACAGCTTGGAGCTTTCCCGTTGCCAGTTGAAGTCATTCCTTATGGCAGTCAGAAAATCTTTGCCCGATTCCAGCAGGCCGGTTATCACCCAACTTTTCGTTTAACATCTGCTAAGCAAAAGAAAAAAACTGATTCCGGTAATTTCATTATTGACCTTCATCTACACCAAATTGACCAGCCGCAAACCTTGGCAACTCAGCTGATCCAACAAGTTGGGGTAGTAGAGCATGGGCTGTTTTTAAATATCGTTAATACGATTATTGTTGGAACTCCTGATGGCCCAGAAATCATTTCAGCACGTTAAATTTAAGTTAAATTGACCAATATTTACCTACTCAAGTTTTTAGCATATAATGAACTTATTCTTAATAAGGGGAGTTGACTTGTCTTGACAAAAGCAATTGATTCAAATACGTTAGCTGAATTCAAAAAAGATTTAGCTGACCATCCAAAACACAAAGTTCTTGAAAGAGCTGTTACTAAAAATGGAATTTTGGCAACTGCCGCTGACTACCATTCAGCTGCTGCTATGACCCCAGTTTTTTCAATTGATCTTGATACAGGCGATGTTGCTAATCAAAAGCAATCTGGTCGCTGTTGGATGTTTGCCGCACTAAATACCATGCGGCATGATATTAAAAATAAATTTGGTGTTCCCAAGGATTTTGAACTTTCTCAAAATTATACTTTTTTCTGGGACAAGTTGGAAAAAGCAAATTATTTCTATGAAAATGTTTTAAAAACTGCACAATTACCAACATCAGATCGGAAAGTTGCCTGGCTGATGACCACTCCACAACAAGATGGTGGTCAGTGGGATATGATTGTCGCTATTATTCAAAAATATGGAATCGTTCCACAATCAGCCATGCCGGAAACTTATAATTCTTCCAAATCAGCTGAAGTTAACAGTGCACTTAATTTAAAATTACGCAAAGATGCTGTTAAATTAAGAAAATTAGTTGCTGACAAAGCAACTGAAGCTGAAATTGCAACTGCTAGAAAAACGATGTTGACCGAAGTTTATCGCTTATTAGCATACAGTTTTGGTGAACCACCGACCAAATTTGATTTTGAATATCGGGATGCTGATAAAAAATATCATCTGGATCAGAATCTAACACCACAAAGCTTTTTCAAAAAATATGTCGGCTGGGATCTTGATCAATACGTTTCGATCATTAACGGACCAACGGCTGATAAACCATATAACAAGATGTATACTATTGAAATGCTTGGAAATGTTATTGGCGGTCGGCAAGTTCGCCACCTGAATGTAACAATGGATACTTTCCGCCAAGTTGCTTTAAAACAATTAGAAGCCGGTGAAAGTGTTTGGTTCGGCTGTGATGTCGGCAAATCTTCCGATCGTCAAAAAGGCATTATGGACACTAATCTATACAAACAAAATGAATTATTCGATATTGATTTTGCAATGTCCAAAGCTGAACGACTTGACTACGGTCAAAGCTTAATGACTCACGCAATGGTCTTGACCGGTGTCGATTTGGTTGATGGTCAGCCAACCAAGTGGAAAGTCGAAAACTCATGGGGCAAGAAAGTCGGTACCAACGGTTTCTTTGTTATGAGTAACAATTGGATGAACGAATATTGCTACCAAGTGGTCGTTAATAAGAAGTTTTTACCACAAGAGTTGCAAACAGTTTTAAAAGAAGAACCAAAAGTTTTAGCTCCATGGGATCCAATGGGAGCTTTAGCTTAATTTAAGCAACTACTGCTGATAATGAATCTATGCTATAAATTGCAGTAGCAAGCTTTTACTAATTAGCTAATTAAACAACAAAAACCTAGTCGAGGCTAGGTTTTTTGTTTACGAATAAATTGACATTTAGCTTATGGCAACTGTTGAAACCAGTACTATTTGAATTAAAGATTTTTGCTTACTTTTTAAAATTCTATCACTTTTATTTTAATGATGTCTTTTGCTTAATTCGAAGTTTGTTATCCAATTCATAGACAATCGGAACTGCATTTTCAACTTCAACACCATCAATTGAGCGATCATCAATATTTTCCAAGTATTTGATTAAAGCTCTTAACGTACTGCCATGGGCAACCATCAATTGATTCTTATCATGCAACAAAGCAGGTGCAATTTCATCTAACCAATAAGGAATGATTCTTTCCGAGGCCATTTTCAAACTTTCCGCCCGTGGCAAAATTGTTTCCGGCCAAGTTTGGTAACGACGTTCCTGATCAACTTGAGGTAATAGCGGCGGAACAGTCGCAAAACTACGCCGCCATAACGCTACTTGCCGTTTACCATAAATTTCTCGTGTTTTATCTTTGTTTAATCCCCTTAACGCCCCATAGTGTCTCTCATTTAAGCGCCAAGTTTTTTTGATTGGTACCCAATTTTGATTAATCTGCTCGAGTACAATGTATGAAGTTTCAATCGCTCGTGAAAGCAATGAAGTATGCAATGCTTTAAATTGAATGCCAGTAGTAGCCAATAATTGTCCCGCGTGTCGTGCTTCTTGTCTGCCCTGTTCAGTTAATGGAGAATCTGTCCAACCAGTATATTCATTTTTCTGATTAGCCAAACTTTGACCATGACGTAATAATACTAATTTTACCATCTATAACTCTCCCTCATACCAAGTAAGCTTTCCCCACTATCATAGCAAATAAAATCCTTAATGAGAAGAAAGCCCAAAGTTCTTAAACAGATTCCCTGCAGTCCAATCCTTGTAATGAACACTTTTACTACCTAAAGTACTATCAGTTAGCTTGTATCTAAAAAGCTGCTTGTCCTTGATGAACAAGCAGCCTAACAAATTCACTAATCTATTGTTAATACCATTAGCAATACATCAGAAAATATTAAATTTTATCATAGTCTTGGGTTTAATAGTTTCGTAAAATACTTTTAATTATTTAATGCGTCCAGCAAAGCTTGGTGGAAAACCAGAAATACTACCAATTTTAACGTTTTGTCCTTCAGTTGGTGCATGAACAAACTGACCACCGCCGATATAAATTGCAACGTGATAAGATGCTCCCTTAGAACCCCAGAACAACAAATCTCCCGGCTGTGCCTGTGAAACTGATTCATAATTTACATAGCCTTCTTGTGCCACTGTATTATGTGGTAAGTTGACGCCGAACATTCTATAAACATACATTGTCAAGCCGGAGCAGTCCATCCCTGATAAAGATGCACCACCAAAGACATATGGAATGTTCATTTTAGTTAGCGAAACTGCCGCCGCCACTACTGAACTAGTATTTACGCTACTGGTACTTGGTGCCGCACTACTATTAGCAGTTTTGTTTGCTGAGTTATTATTCGCTGAACTGTTATTTACCGGTTTGTTAAATGCCACATTCGTTGGCTGATTTGAAGTTTGTTTAGTATTATTATCAGTCTTATTCACATTGGTAACCGTTGCCGCTGCCTTATTTGCAGTAGCAACTGCTTTAACTGCCGTTACTTGATTTTTAGTGGTCTTAACGGTTTGTGCTGCCTTCTTAGCAGTAGCTAAAGCCGCTTCCGCTTGTTTTCGAGCAGCATCTTCTTTAGACTTTTGTACTTTTAATTCTACTTTTTGAACTGCTAAATCAGCTAACTGCTGGTTCAAATTATTATTCAACGATTTTTCTTTGGCTGCGGCTGCAACAACTCTTGCTTTATCCGCAACTACCTTTTGCTTATCATTTCTTTGTTCACTCAATGTTTGATTATTAGCATGAATCATCGTCGCAACTGCTGCAGCTCGATCAATTACATCGCTCAAACTTTTAGCATCAGTTAAAAAAGTAATCAATGAACCAGTATCATTTGTTTGAGCTGAACGTGCTTGTTGTGCTAAATGTCCTTTACGGGCATTAATATTCTTACTTAAAGCATGAATCTCAACCTGATCTTTTGTTTGCTGTGATTGTAATTTAGAGATCGTTTTTTGAGCTTGATCAACTGATGCTTGTGTTTGCTCGATCTTAGAATTAACTGTCGAGATTTGTTCATCCGTTTTAGAAGCTGATGCAACACTTACAGAACCAGCACTTATCAGAAAAGCTGCTCCCGCCAATAGCAGCCATAATTTTTTTCGTTTTACCACACTATACGCCCCCGCGACTATTTAACCTACTATGTATTTTTAAGTATTATTAACTTACCCTACCTATCTTAGCATTTGAATTCAAAAATGGGGGTTACATTATATTTACAAAAACCGGCAATATCGCTCGTAGAATGCGTTTTCGTTACAATTAAGTTTCAATTGTTACATTTCTCGGCTTTTTCTCCCCAAAATGCCGGTTTAAAGGTAAATTGTTAGCCATTCGCATATATCGTTGAGACTTTCTCAAATAAATAATTCAATCTACCTGGATAAACAAAAAAGCGCAGTCGATAAACTCGATCTCCGCTTTAACTTATATTTTATTTGATAACTACTTGTTAACTGATGTTTTGGGTAATAACCATTAAAATTGGTACGATAATTAATGATAACAAGGTCGTTTCCGTTACCATAATTGCAGCATAGTCAGCATCTGCATCATATAAACTAGCAACAACCGGCGCATTGGTCATAACCGGCATCGCTGACTGCAAAATGAAAACCTGTTTCATCAGCAATGGCATATTTGATGGGATAACCAACAGAGTCATCAAAAGTGGGGCTAACAAAAATCGTCCCAACAAGATTAAAATATTATCTTTTCCTAATGCTAATTTTCCTAAACCAGCATGTGAAATTGAAAAGCCAATAAAAATCATTGACAGTGGAATTGTTAATCCGCCAATATAGTCCAGATCACTATCGACAAAGTCCGGCAATTGGATGTGCAGTAAAACTAAAATTACGCCAATAATAAACCCTAATAACGGTGGAGAAAACACTTTCCCCAAAGTTTTTTTCAAATCGAATTTAACTGTTTTTGTCCCGTCTCTTTGAATTAAATAAGTTCCGATCGTCCAAAAAATCGTTGTGTTAGCCATATAATAAATCAGCACATAAGGAATACTTGCTTTGCCAAATAAAGCCTCATTAATCGGTAGACCGACAAAAACTGTATTTGAATTAAAAAACATTGAGGAAAATAAACCGGCATGGTTGTCACGAATATGCAGTAACTGGACGATTGCAAATGCAACCAGCATCAAGATTACCATCGACATTACCGGATAACGCAAATCTGGAATCATTACCATCAGTTCATGGGCAGAAAATCGATGCGTGATCGTAGTGACCATATAGCACGGTAATGCTACTTGTGTAACCAATTTGGCAATTAAACGTCCCGAATGTTCGTCAAACCACTTACGTTCTGTCAAGATATAGCCTAAAACAATCATCACAAGAATGACTAATACTCCGCCAATGCTATGTTCAAAAACTTGCATGGACACTCCCT
Organism: Liquorilactobacillus ghanensis DSM 18630; assembly: GCF_001435235.1. Taxonomy (GTDB): domain Bacteria; phylum Bacillota; class Bacilli; order Lactobacillales; family Lactobacillaceae; genus Liquorilactobacillus; species Liquorilactobacillus ghanensis. Next base: position 268,177 of record NZ_AZGB01000015.1, read on the forward strand.
ACTTTCTACAAAAATGATCATCTATAACCTGAATTTATAAACATTTTCCAGTATAGCACAACTAATTACAGTAGCTGCTTTATTTGTAAGTATTTTCCCAAAAAAGCGGTTTCTTAAATTATTGACTTGTTGTTAGTTCAGTTGCTAAAAATATTGATTTTTACAATCAATTAAACATTCAAAAATAAGCTAATTGTTATTTTGACATAATTAACTGCCTTAGATATTTACGTACAACGTTTCAATTGCACTGACGATCACATTTTTATGAATTTAATCAGTTTTAAATAAGCGAACATTTTATAAAATAATGACTATTATGCAGGCTTTTGGGTAAAAAAAGTGATAAACTTAATTTTGTTTACGGAAATTTTTGCTTTTGGGATTTTATTACTCAAATTTTAATCAAATACACCTATCTATTTTCATTTACGCGGAACTGCTTTAGATTTTAAATCAACGAAAACTTAATTTAGTCTTAAAAATTTTTTTGGATAAACCTTCATTTCAATTAAGTAGTATAATTTCTTCATAATACCTGTTTAAGGAGCTAACAATGAATAAACGTGATCAAAAAGATTCTGAGTTTTTAGAGACACCTTTACGCCGAAATCAAAATCATCCTTCTCACCAAAAAATAGGCAATCACAGATATTTTCGAAAAACTTGTGGCATTCTTTTGTTACTTTTATTGATTGCTTTTTATGGAGCCGGCTTCTACGCTTACCATGTGCTGGGAGCAGCCAAAACGACAATCAATGAAACGTACCAAAAAACTAATGTAAAGAAATTGCGAAATGTATCTGATGTTCTACAAAAGAAGAAGCCATTTTCAATCTTGCTGCTTGGAACCGATACTGGTGCTTTAGGAAGAACGGATAAAGGACGCACTGATACAATTATAATTGCTACTGTTAATCCGCAAACAAAACGGACAACTTTAACCAGTATTCCACGTGATACTCAAGTAAAAATTCCGGGTTCAAGAAACTCTTATGACAAAATTAATTCAGCTTATACAATCGGTGGTGTTTCAACAACCATCAAAACGGTTCAAAACAGTTTACATGTTCCAATTGATTTTTACCTTTTGATCAATATGGGTGGTTTGCGCAAAATGGTCGACGCGATCGGTGGAATTACAATAAAGCCGCTATTAACTTTCAATTATAGCTACGCACATGTAACAAAAGGAAAAACCGTTGTTCTTAATGGTAAACAAGCTTTAGCTTATTCCCGAATGCGCTATTCAGATCCGGAAGGTGACTACGGTCGACAAAAACGACAAAAACAAGTAATCAAAGCGATTGTCAGTAAAGCAATGTCATCGGCTTCGATTAGTAACTACAAGCAAATTTTAAATACTATCCAAGGCAATATGCAGACCGATCTAAGCTATAATGATATGTTAACCATTGAAACTAATTACAAAGCAGCGGCTGGTTCAATCAACTCGGCTGTATTGCAAGGAGAAGATACTATGATCAATGGTTTATCTTATCAAGTAGCAACTGCAAAAGAAAAGCAAAAAATTTCTGATGATATTCGCAGTGAATTAGGCTTGAGCCCTTCAACTGCAACATTCGTCGGTCGAGTTGATCAATTGTTTTCTGATTAAACACCTAAATTGTGGTTTTAATTATTTACTTTCAATTAGTAAAATATGTGTCATTCCTTATATAAAAAAAGTGGAACTAGACAAGAAAATTAACTTGTCTAGCTCCACTTTTTTAATTACTGACTTATATAATTTTCATTCTCATAACCAACTCATTTTACCTGTGAAAGATTCAATAGCATCCCGCCAAATGTCAGACCAGCCCCAAACCCAGTTAGCAACGCATATTCAGGGTGCTTGCCAGCTTTAAGCGCCTGATCAAGTCCGATTGCAACTCCTGCTGATGATGTATTGCCATATTCAGCGACATTAATTGCAAATCGACTTAATGGGATATCCAATTGTTGAGATAATTGTTCAATCAACCGCAAGTTCGCTTGGTGGGGTACCACTAAACCGATTTGTTGATTTTTTACGTGTTGTTCCAGCAAAAATTTTTTTAAATAGCGCGGAACATTCGTTGTAACAAAATTATAAACCGCACGTCCATCTTGATAAAACGCATCTAAGGTGGGATATTGGTCGGCGGCAATTTTTTGAATTACTGGAATACGGCCGCTGTGAATCATTTCCGGTGCCGGTTTTGTTAATAATTTTTCTCCCCGAAAAAGTTCTAGTGTTGGATCAGCCGTAGTTGATAATAAAACGCCACCAGCACCATCGCCAAAAAAGACAGCAGAAGTCCGATCTTGAAAATCAAGCATTTTTGAATTAACTTCACTGGCAATTACAATTGCATGCTGGTACTGTCCACTACGCAAAAATTTTTCTGCCGTACTAAGTGCAAAAATAAAACCCGAACAGGCCGCACTAACATCAAAGGCCAGCGCATTAACTGCACCAATTTTTTGTTGTACTAAAACAGCTGTAGCCGGAGTCAATGCATCAGGCGTAATCGTTGCAACAACGATTAAATCAACCTCAGCTGCTGTTAATCCACTAGCATGCAATAACTGCTGTGCTACTTTTGCTCCCAAATCTGAAGTATTCTGTTTAGTAGCATAATGTCTGGTTTGAATCCCCGTATGTTGTTGAATCCATTGATCATTTGTATCCATAATTTGGCTTAATTTCTGATTTTTCACTATTTTTGCTGGAACATAGTGTGCGCTTGCTGTTAATTTAATTGTTTTATTCACGAAATCCCGACCCTTTCATTAATTCAAAAAGGAAACTAATTTAAAAAACTAAGGACCGACGCAAAACAAAATGTTTTACACCGGTCCCTATTAATATGCGGGTAAATGGATTCGAACCATCACGAGTTTTAACACTCACCAGATCCTTAGTCTGACGCGTCTGCCAATTCCGCCATACCCGCAACAACAGATATAATTATACCAGAACCAATCACCAAAAACAAGCTCAAGGTTCGAGATGCGCTTGCAATCGTAACTTACCACGACAACGACCGCAAACTAATTTTTCAGTATTAATTTTCCGTTGCCGGAAATATCGCTGACCACAGTGTCGACATACATATATATAACGTTTTTTAGTCGAAACCAGCTGTGGAACATAGCGAACTCCCTGTGTTGCTAGCAGTAACCGTTTAAACTCAAGTGAGCGATGAGTGTGGTCCAATCCCATCAAATGCAGATGATAGTGGCAAAGCTCATGCTTAATTACACCAACCAACAATTGCTGGCTTTTACTTACAACCAATGGATTAATTTCAATATTATGCGTTACCAGCAGATAACGACCGCCAGTAGTCCGCAATCTTGAATTAAAAGTAATTTTATGTTTAAACGGTCGCTGAAAAAATTGAAGTGATATTTCTTCCGTTAATTGCTGTAATTCTTGATTATCGCAACTTAATAATCTATTTCCAGAAATCATCATATACGTTAATTGGTAAATGCCGTTTATGTTGCGTTTTTAAATACCAATTTTCAATTTTTTCAGCTGCTGTTGTTGGTACATCCCGTCCCTCAAGATAATCATCAATATTTTGATAAGTTACTCCCAGTGCTGCTTCATCAGCTAAAGCTGGCCGTTTTTCTTCTAAATCGGCTGTCGGTGTCTTCAAATAAAGATGTTCCGGTGCTTTTAAGATCTTCAATAGCTGTTTCCCTTGTCGTTTATCTAAGCGCCAAATTGGAGTGATATCAGCCCCACCATCACCATATTTAGTATAAAAACCAGTAATTGCTTCAGCGGCATGATCAGTTCCCACAACTGCCCCTTGACTTGCCCCGGCGACACCGTATTGTGCAATCATTCGTTGGCGGGCTTTAATATTGCCCTTATTAAAATCACTGATCGTCAAATCATTTTCAATCAAACTAGCAACCATCTCATCAGTGGCTGGCTTAATATTAACCCGAACAGTTTTATCAGCCTGAATATATTCAATCGCATCCAAAGCATCTTGTTCATCAGCTTGGTTTCCATAAGGTAACCGAACAGCTATAAATTGATATGAATTATCCCCGGTTTCTTGACGTAATTCTGAAATTGCCATTTGTGCCAACTTGCCAGTTAAAGTTGAGTCCTGACCACCAGAAATACCTAAAACTAAGCTTTTTAAAAAAGTATGCTTTTTTAAATAAGCTTTCATAAAATCAACACTGCGTCGTATCTCAGTTTGCGGGTCAATTTCCGGTTTAACACACAATTCTTTGATTATTTGCTGCTGTAATTCTCTCATATATTTCCCTCCAGTAATTTAACTGTTAGTATGTTATATCTTCTCTCATCATTTTACCCTTTTTATCAGTTAAATTCATTAATTATTATGGATAAATCCAAATTCAATAAAATTTATTTTCCAACAATTTACATAGTTTCTGTTATACTATAAAACAGTTCAAGAAGAAAGCAGGCTGATTATTTTGAAGCAATACCATAAAATTAACATCTTGGGAATTCAATTTTCTCAGTTGACCAATCAACAATTAATTAAACAATTAACGCTTGATTTGGAACAACAACAATGCCGCTTTATTGTTACTGCTAATCCTGAGATCGTTCTATATGCGCGCAAACACTTTGAATACGCAACTATTTTAAAACAAGCTGATTTGATCACCGCTGATGGAATTGGAATTGTTATTGGCGCAAAACTATTAGGTCAACCACTCCCCGAACGAGTTACCGGTTTTGATACACTGCAGCAATTATTAAAAGTTGCTGAAAAGAAGCAAAAATCAGTTTATTTTCTTGGGGCAAGGGCAACTGTGTTAAACACTGCTTTAAAAAATATTCAGCGGCAGTATCCCAAGCTGATAATCGCCGGTTACCACGATGGTTATTATCAATCAGCGGCTGAGATTGGTCAAACAATCAAACAATTACAACCGGACATTGTTTTGGTGGCTCTCGGCTTTCCAAAACAAGAAACTTTCATCAGTCAATATGCAGCTGGTACTCATGCTATTTGGATGGGAGTAGGCGGCAGCTTTGATGTTATTGCTGGGAAAGTAAAGCGGGCACCGCTTTTTTGGCAAAAACACCATATAGAATGGTGTTATCGATTGCTTCAAGAACCAAGCCGGTTACCGCGAATGTTGGCTCTTCCCAAGTATCTTTTACTGGTGCTGGGGCAAAAGTTTCACTTAGTCCATTAATTTTCGGGCATGCTATTAAAAATAATACTAGTATTTATACTATATTGAGCTGAATAAAAATTTCCAGTACTAATTTTATTAATTAGCACTGGAAATAAGCGGTCATATTTAACTATTTCTCCAAATAGAACTCGAAACGATTGCCAACATATTGCGTTCTAACATATTCAAACGGCTGACCGTTAGTAAGCTGAGTTACTTGATGTAATCTTAAAATTGCAGCTCCACGTTTAATTTGCAAATATTCTGCAATTCTTTCTGAAGCCTGCATTGCAGAAACTTTTTGCTGTGCATGACCAATCGCTAAGCCATTTTCCTCGAGCACTCGATACAAAGAACTGGTAACTTCTTCTTTGCTGAACTTTTTGACCAGCTCGTATGGAACTGTCGCTACTTCAAAACAAATTGGCGTTTGATCTGCAAAGCGGATTCGTTCCATGCGTAAAACCAATTGATTTTCAGTTAAATTCAATTTTTCCATTTCACTTAAAGACGGTGCGGCAACATGATAGGAAACCGTTTTACTTGAGGGAACTTTTCCTTGAGCTTTGGTTAACTCTGAGAAACTGGTAATACCTGACATTTTTTCTTGAACTTTCTGACTGGCGACAAAAGTTCCCGATCCAATCCGCCGCTCAAGAATTCCTTCATCAACAAGAGTTTGAACTGCCTGCCGAAGTGTCATTCGACTGACTCCATAATCAGTTGCCAGTTTCCTTTCGGCTGGTATCCGCTGACCAATTTTCCATTTTCCAGATTCAATTTCGCGTTTAATATGATTATGAATTTGGATATAAATTGGTGATGATGTCATGTCGGTAACCTCCTAAATTAGTCAAGATAACGTCGTCCTAAACTATAAGTCTCTTTTAAGTTTAAACCTTGATCAAAAATATTCAAGTCGGCATCTTTGCCAACCTCTAATGTTCCCTTGTTTACTAAGCCGAATTCTTTGGCTTGATTCACCGCTGACATTTGAACTGCATCATGTAAAGAACAGCCAGTAAAGCGGATAATATTTCGAAAAGCATCTTGAAATTGCAAAACTGAACCAGCTAAATTACCGGATTCCAAACGAGCTTGCTTATCCTTAACAATTACTTTCTGTCCACCTAATTCAGAAATTCCTTCAGGCATCCCCTTAGCCCGCATTGAATCAGTGACCAATTCCATTTTATGTGGTCCTTTTAATTCGAAAGCTAACCGAATCATATCGGGACAAACATGAAATCCATCAGCAATCATTTCACAGTAAATATTATCCTCCAGCAGTGCATGTCCTGTTACTCCCGGCTGACGATGTTTAAACTCGCGCTGTGCATTATAAAGGTGAGTTACATGAGAAGCTTTTGAATGCAGCAGATCCTCGCGTTTAGCATTACTGTGCCCAATTGAAGGTACAATTCCATGCTGCAAGCAATAATTTTCAAATTCAGCCGTATTCTCGTTTTCTGGAGCAAATGTTACTAATTTGACTAAATGCCCAGCTAACTCATTCCAATGATTAAAGAGTTCAATATCGGGTGCCTGAATGTACTTTTCCGGCTGTGCTCCCTTAAAAACTGTTGAAATAAATGGTCCTTCAAGATGAATCCCTTGAATTACCGGATTTTTTGCGGCGGCTTGTTTAATTCCAACCATTGCCTTAGCAATATTTTCGTGAGATTGCGTCATCGTTGTTGCAAAATAGCTGGTAATTCCTTCATGGATCATCTGTTCAACCATTTGATCAATTTGATTTGGATCACCATCCATCGCATCAAAACCGTAACCGCCATGGCTATGTACGTCAATAAAACCTGGCACAACTGTTGCTCCTGCTAAATCAAAATCTTGTTGATCCTCTGAAACTGGATGATATTCCTTCATTGGTCCAACTGCTAAAATCTTATCTGAAAAACGTAGATAACCGTCTTTAATTTCTTCATTACCAGTAAAAATATCAGCATGTTTTAAAACTGTTTGCATTAAAATCACTTATTCCTTCCCTTGATCCTTGGCAATTGTTGCATCAATTCCCTTAATTACCGACGTCATAAATCCGGCTTCTTCCATTGCCAGCAAACCGGCAATCGTTGTTCCACCCGGTGATGAAACATCATCAATCAAATCCCAAGGGCTTTTTGAACTTGATAATACCTTTTGGGCACTGCCTAAAACAGCTTGAGCCGCTATTTTTGTCGCTTGAGCTTTCGAAAAGCCATATTTAACTCCAGCGCGTGACATGGCATCAATAAACAGATAAATAAAAGCTGGCGAACTGCCGGCCAGAGCAACAAATAAACTAAAATCATGTTCTGGCAATTCAATTGTTTTCCCAAGTGAAGCCAACAAATTTTGACAAACCGCAAAATGTGCAGCCGTTAACTGTTTATTAGGAGCTAAAGCTGTCATGCCAGCCGCAATTTCTACATTAACATTGGGCATAATCCGCAAAACTTCTAAATCCTCTACCTGTAAACTCTGCAGTATCTGATCAATCGAAAATCCCGTTACCATTGAAACAACAATTGGATGCTTCGATTGAACACTTTCTTTGATCTCACTTAAAACGCTACTTATCACTTGCGGTTTAACCGCTAAAAACAGAATTTCAGTTTCTTGCACAACCGCTTGATTACTATCTGCTGCTTTTAAATGATACTTGGCAGCATAATTTTGATAACTCTGCGGATGCTTACTATGGATAACAATTTCTGCTGGATCGACCGTCTGTGTTTTCAACCAGCCCTGAATAATTGCTTGAGCCATGTTGCCGGCACCAATAAAACCAATTTTCATTTTATGATCGTTCCTTTCACCTATTTCAAATTACAATAAACTAACAATATTCAAATTAAAAAATCTATATACTACAAAGTTTAGTGATTTTTTTAATACTGTTACTAATTCTTTTCTTAAGCTTCACCTCTAATTAAAATTGATATATACCAATAAATTGAATTTACTACTTTATTAGTCTAAATGTCAATAAAAAAACCGCCCCACTTGGACGGTTATACTTTAATATTTATGGAAGGGAGTGGATTCGAACCACCGAACCCGAAGGAGCGGATTTACAGTCCGCCGCGTTTAGCCAGACTTCGCTACCCTTCCGCTAAGGTATCTCTAAATACCTGACTTAACTATGATACACTGGATTAATTTAAAACGCAAGCAAAAATTAATTGACACCTTCCATTAACTTTTCAATTCTCGGTGAAATCAACAATAAAATCACACCAAAAATAATAGTAATAAGACCAATTATCCCATAGTAATGAATCTCAGTTCCTTTAGCATAGAATCTTACTAACTGAGAATTAAATGCCTGAGCGGCTGCATCACTTAAAAACCACATACTCATCATTTGTGATTGAAAGGCCTTAGGAGCCAACTTGGTTGTTGCTGATAGTCCAATTGGTGAAATCAGCATTTCACCAACAATTACCAGTACCCAGCTCATAATCAACCAAAATGGTGATACTTTGGCACTAGTCCCATACAACATTCCTGGCAACATCATCCATAAGAAGGAAATACCAGCAAAAAACAGCCCATATGAAAATTTCTTAGAAGAAGACGGTTGCCTTGAGCCAAGTTTAGTCCATAAGCGTGCAAAAATCGGTACGTAAATCATAATAAATAATGGATTCATACTTTGAAATATACTGGATGGAAAATGAATAGCCCCACCAAAAAGCGACAATCTGGTCTGGTCATTAGCAAAGAGGGCTAAAACAACCGAACCCTGTTCTTCAATCGACCAGAATAAAATTGCTGCAATAAATAAAGGGATATAAGCAAAGACGCGCGAACGTTCAATTTTAGTAATTTTCGAACTAGTCAACATCATAATAAAGTAAAAGATTGGAATAACTACAGCTACAATGGTGATCACTAAAATTAAATTGGTTAAATTCAGCAAATTAAACAATTGCATAATCGTTAAAACTAAAATCAAAGCAACTACACCTAAAACTGTCCGACGAATAACACGTTTAAAATCAGCCGGTTCTAATGGATCAGTTGGATAAAGACTTTCCTTTGAAAGATATTTTTTCCCGCCAAAATAATATTGCAGTAAGCCAAAAAACATCCCAATAGCAGCTAATGAAAAACCTAAGTGAAAGTTGACATATTGTCCTAAATAGCCAACAGCGATTGGTGCAATAAAAGCTCCTACGTTGATTCCAAAAACAAAAATCGTAAAACCTGAGTCACGCCGCGGATCATTTTCAGTGTATAATGACCCAACCATTTCAGACACATTTGGCTTCAACAAACCAGTACCGATTACGATTAAAGCGATTGAAATAAAAAGAGCTATTCTTCCAAATGGTGTTGCCAAGGCAATATGCCCAAACATAATTAAGACTCCACCAATAAAGACTGTTTTTCGACTACCCAGAATTCGATCACTAATGAAGCCACCGATCACACTCGATAAATAAACTAGAGCTCCATAAATTGACATAATTGAAGCTGCCAGCGGTTTATCAAATCCCAAACCACCTTGTGAAACTGCATAGTACATATAGTAAAGTAAGATTGCGCGCATCCCATAGTAACTGAAGCGCTCCCACATCTCGGTAAAGAACAGCGTTGAAAGTCCACGTGGATGGCCTAAAAATTCACGACCACTATCTTGATTATTCAATTAAAATCCTCCAGACATATTAGATTACTCATCCAAAAATAAAAAAACCGATCGACTTAAATTATCGAAATCGAGTGGTAAACTAGTTAAAGCTTGAGCTAATTAATGCCTGCTACCAGCATGACCATAAACCTCAATAATATAACGTACTATCGATTGCAAAGTAAGTGTATCAAAAACCACAACTATTAAATTATAGCACATATACAAAAATAGTATAGTATACTGCATTAAGGCACTAAATATGTAATTATATCTCATCCCCTTAACCACTAGCACTGTTGTATTAATATGCAGAATTAATGATTTTAAAACAAATCCAAAGCCATTTTTGATACAATACATAATTGTATATATAAAAAATATTTTTCATGTTGTAGTACAATATATTGGCTTAAGCAACTGCATTGTGCTATTTTAAACTTAGGTAATGTAATAGCCATCATTTTTTGTTACCTTTTTAATGGATTAAGCTAATCCATATCACCCACGGACTCCTAGATTTTTCTTAGGAGTCCTTTTGCTACTTATACACAAATCAGTATCCATTTATTAAAAATGTGCTGTATATAAAATAAAAAAGAAGCAGCTTTCATACTGCCTCTCTTTTTGTGTGCCCACATCAACATAAAAGGGTGGTTAAGAAACGATATATAACCACATAATTGTAGTTATATATAAGGCCTTTACGAATTATATTGTATCATAAAATACTCTTTTTTCAACAAAATGATTTAATTTTATTAAAAAACAGTTTTTACCTGTGTGAATTTGGTTCATTTTAGATTTCATTTTCAAATCAGCATGCTACATATAATATAAGCTTCCTAAACATAAAAAAAGCCCTTAAATCAACGATTTAAAAGCTAAGTATAAACTAAGTTATAATAGGAAATGCCAGCTGCAGGATTTGAACCTGTGACCCTCGGTTTACGATACCGATGCTCTACCAACTGAGCTAAGCTGGCTTAATGACCCGTACGGGATTTGAACCCATGTTACCGCCGTGAAAGGGCGGTGTCTTAACCACTTGACCAACGGGTCAAAAGCAGGCAAAGAATTTGCCGCTTATTATATTTCTAACAAAAAACCCGGAAGATTATCGACAATAATCAGTATTTAACCAGTTATTCTCTTTGTCTCCGAGCAATATTAATCTTCGAGCACGGCAGCTTCCTACCCTCACAGGGGGCGATCCCCCAACTACTATCGGCGTT
>NZ_AZGB01000016.1:0-292385 GCF_001435235.1 Liquorilactobacillus ghanensis DSM 18630
AGGAAGCTGCCGTGCTTAAATAAGACAGTAAAAGCAGTTGACATTTTAAAGTGTCAACTGCTTTTTTGGTGCGCCCGGCATGGACGAATACTAGAACGAAAAGCTGGAGAGCCTTGGACTGACAAATATGTCCGAAACTCTCCAGCGAATCCAGAATGCTTAAGTTATTGAACCGCCGTATACGGAACCGTACGTACGGTGGTGTGACTACCCTCCTATACTCGATTATTTTTTGATATGCTAAGTACTAATAAATGAAACAAAAGAAATAGCTGAGTTTTAGTGAACTAAAACTCAGCAGGAAAAAGTCAGTAAGCGTCCTTTATCTAATAGTCATTATCTTTTAGAGATAGTTTCAGAAATCTTTTTGTGACAACGAGAAACGGCACGAGTGATTTGAATAATGTCTTTATCTAAATCTGCAGCAATTTCTTCAGGAGTTAAATGCTCAACGGCTAATAGATAAAGTATCTCAAATTCCAGTTGTGATAAACATTTAGACGCTTCCACTAATTGTTCTTGAGCAATTAAGATCGAAAGTGGATAGTCTTGCAAGCTGCTAAGGTTTGTCGATGAGCAATCGGTTGTTTCAAAAGTTTCTTCAAAAGACTCAGCGTATTTTTCTTTTTGTCTCTTAGCAGCATTTTCTTTTCGTAATAGACTGCAATAATGGTTTTGCAAACTTTTTTGAAAATATTTTCCAAATGAAACTGGAGATTGAAGATCATAAGCGAGCACAGCTTGATAACAAACTAAACGTGCTTCTTGCAGCAAATCTTCAATTGCAAAGAAACGAAAATGATAGCGAGCAATAGACCCACAAACGACTGGAGTATATTTATTGAATAAGGTTTTGAAAGCATGATTATCTTTATGCTCTTTAATCCTTTGAACTAACTGTTGATTCTCAAGATTTGATTTTAAAAACGTTACTTTTTCGTTCATTCGATTTCCACCCTTAACACATTATTTTTTTAACAAGTATAATGTATCAAATAATTCATTTACAAAAAGTTACCTATATTACAAAACTGAATAAATTAGGTAATTAATTTTGAAAAATTTAAAAAATAAATTTATGAGGTAACTGAATCTGGAAAATAATTAGTTAATAGTATAAATGGCTTTCTTTGTTGTAATTGGAAGGATATGAATTCAGAATGTATGATAAAAAATAATGAATTAATTAAAAAATAATAGTTATTGATGATACGTTAGTAATTCTAGTGAAAAGTTTTTAATTTATGAGGAGCTAATGTTAGGAGTAAATTTAAAACAAAAAAGACCGACTTATAAAAAAGTCGATCTTTCACAGTTGAGAGCCACTTACCGGATTTGAACCGGTGACCCCCACCTTACCATGGTGGTGCTCTACCTGCTGAGCTAAAGTGGCAACAAACATTACTTAAATAGTATATTACAGGATAGATTTAAAATCAACGGTAATTAAAAATAATTAATTTTGAGTAACGATTGTTTGCTGTTCAACAGATCAGCATAGTTTGCAGTAGATTAATTTCTTGGCTTTTACTTTAGTACTTGATTGGAAAGCAAGGTTTTTTTAAAAGTAGCCGAATTAACTTGTTCAATAAGTTTGGCTGGTGTATCAATGCTTAGTAATTTTAAGCTATGCATTGCTCGAGAGCAAGCCGTATAAAGAATACTTCTTCTGCTTTCTGGGTATTCACTCTCACTGACATTAAAAACGATTACAGCATCAAATTCTAGTCCTTTTGCTAAATAAACCGGCAAAATAATAATGCCGTCAGGTAACTTGTAATTATCACTTTTGAGGACGGTTGTTTTAAGTTGAGCTCGCAGCTGGGCCTGCAATTTTTCGGCAGCTTGAGCGGTCTGTGTAATGATAGCAATGGAAGTAAATTCAGTTTTCAATGACTGAATTTGTTTAAGCAAATCAGACTTCCAATTATCATGACTTGTAATGAGCCATTCAGGGCGTTCACCATGACGGCTGAATGGTTGAATGTTTTGACCGGCCGGTAGCATTTCACGAATGAATAAGGTTATCTCCTGACTTGAACGGTAGCTCTTGTTTAATTCAACTAACTGTGCTTTTTTAAAATGCAGATCTTTTTTTAATTCATGTAGTACCTTTTTAGCACTTTTAGCAGTAGTGTAAAGTGCCTGTTCACTGTCGCCTAATAAGGTAAAATGAGCACTTGGAAAGGCATGCTTTAAATAGAGTAGTTGAGCAGGAGTGTAATCTTGCATTTCATCAATAAAGAGCTGTTTAATTTGATGGTTCTGTCCAGAACCCGTTAAAGTATCTCGCAGCATCAACAACGGAGCACAGTCAGCTAAAGCTAGTCGATGGAATTCTAATTGTTGGTTAAAAGCATCTGCTGCCATTATATCTTGTTCAGCTAAAAAAAGACTGTACTGCTTATAGATGTCGATAAAGTAATCGTTATAAATAGCTTCGAATAAGGGCTGATAACTTTGAGTCACAATTTGTCGGCGTAAAGCCTGTTCAATTATTAGCGGATCATCACCCAATTGTGCTGTCATTGATCGGATTTGTTCATCACTTAGATCCTGCATTTTATCGGTTACCCAGTCTTTATTTACATTAGCTTGAATCTTTTGCCGTAGTAACCGACGTAATTTCTTTTTGGTTTCACTATAGCGTAAAGTTGCTGGCCATCCAGTTGGAGTTGCTTGATAAAGCTGGCGAATCTGTCTTTGTGAGATAATGGTTCGGCCAGCTAGGTCTAAAGGAACGAACTGTAATAAATCGGCAGGCAAATTTTTAGCGTAAGTAATGACTTGTCGAATGAAAGCGGCTGTTTGTTTAAAAGTATTTAATTTATCTAAAGTTGGATCAGATTTAACTAGTTGGTGTTCAAAACTAGTGAATAAGCTTTCAATTTTTAAGCCTTCAAAGCGTTTACCAAAGAATTCGGCTAAAGTAACTTGGCGTAGATTATTCTCTCCTAAGCTGGGAAGCACTTCAGAAATATAGTTACTGAATAAACGATTAGGTGAGAACAATACCATTTGCTCAGCCTTTAAGTTTTCACGGCTATGGTAGAGCAAAAAAGCAACCCGTTGCAAAGCTGCCGAAGTTTTGCCACTGCCGGCGACGCCTTGGACTAGCAGGAGATCATGTTGGGTGTCGCGAATAATGGCATTTTGTTCTTGTTGAATGGTGGCAACGATATTTTGCATATATTCAGAACTGTGTTCACTTAACATTGCTTGCAGCAGCTGATCACCGACCGTTTCATTTGTGTCAAACATTTGCTTAATTTGACCTTGTTTGATCCGAAACTGTCTTTTTTTCAGTAATTTGGCTGTTTGTTTTCCACCGGGAGTCTGGTAAGTTACTTGACCAAGAGTTCCATTGTAATAAATACTTGAAATTGGTGCACGCCAATCATAAATTAAAAAATTATTTTGTTCATCAGCAAATGAGGCATTACCGATATACAAAGTTTCCGGACCTGGTTCACCAGTTTCATGAATATCGATTCGTCCAAAATATGGCGACGAACTTAAGAACTTCAAGGTTTTGACTTGATGATCCAAAATATCTTCGGTTTGCAGATTCTTAGCAACCAATTGTTTTTGTTGTTGCACTTCAGCATTAGTTTCCATTTGATCATCAATTTCAAATGTGTTGATTTTAGCATTTTGCCCGTAATTGCGTTCAACTGCTGAACGTTCCATTTGAGCTTGGTTTAGTTCAGTCGTTTTATTCATTAATTTAGTTTTGATTTTTGCAACAACCTGATCAACTCGGTGTTGCTCAATTTTCTTTTCGTTTTCCATAGCTCCTCCTTGGGACTATTATCTTAACATATCAAGTTATCAGCAACAATTATAGCGCATAAAGTTGAATCCGCTTTGACTTTTAGTGAAATTTAGCGTTAAAATAAGAAAAAGTAATTAAGTAGTTGAAGCTGCTGACAGAGATGTACTTGATGCTGAAAGGTACAAGAGCTTAACGAAATGGGTATTACAAATGGATAATAAGTGGCAGATTGATTCTGCAAAATAGGTGGCACCGCGATAACTCGTCCTATTGCAATATTTTTGCAATAGGTTTTTTTATAGCTAGATTTTTTATAGGAGGAATGTTAATTATGAAGACAATTTTAACTGGGGATCGGCCAACTGGTAAGTTGCACATTGGGCATTATATCGGTTCATTAAAAAATCGCGTAAAAATGCAAAATAGTGGTAAGTATCGAACCTTTATCATGATTGCAGACCAGCAGGCACTGACTGACAATGCGCGTGATCCTGAAAAAATTCGCCGTTCACTGGTTGAAGTGACACTGGATTATTTAGCAGTGGGCATTGATCCAGCCAAATCAACAATTTTGGTACAGTCGCAAATTCCAGCTTTGACAGAATTAACAAGTTACTATTTAAATCTGGTAACTGTTTCTCGGATTGAACGGAATCCGACTGTTAAAGCAGAAATTCAGCAAAAACATTTTGAGAGATCGATCCCGGCAGGATTTTTCATTTATCCTGTTAGCCAAACAGCTGATATTACTGCTTTTAAAGCCGACCTGGTTCCAGTTGGCGACGATCAGGAACCAATGATTGAACAGGCCCGAGAAATCGTTCGCAGTTTCAATACAATTTATCAAAAAGATATTTTGGTTGAGCCACAAGGAGTTTTTCCACCAAAAGGTTTTGGTCGGCTTCCAGGATTAGATGGTAATGCCAAGATGAGTAAGTCTTTGGGAAATTGTATTTATTTGTCAGATGATGCAGATACCTTACGCCAAAAAATTATGTCAATGTATACTGACCCAGACCATATTCATGTTAGTGATCCTGGTAAAATTGACGGAAATATGGTCTTTACGTACCTCGATATTTTTGATTCAGATAAAGCAAAGGTTGCTGAATTAAAAGAGCAGTACCAAGCTGGTGGATTAGGTGATGTTAAAATCAAACGGTATTTAAATGAGGTTTTGGAGGCTGAATTGCGGCCAATTCGCGAACGGCGGCAAGAATTTGCTAAAGATATTCCAGCAGTATATGATATTTTGAAAAAAGGTAGCGAAAAGGCCAATGAAGTAGCTGAGCAAACACTTAAGGAAGTTCGAGCAGCAATTGGAGTTAATTATTTTGACTAAGGTCAATGTAACCCTTGCAAGCGGGAGTGATCAAAATGGATAACTTGGTAGTTTTGGATTTTGGATCTAATTCGGTTCGATTTTCAATTAATCAAATAACTGGGAAAAATACATTTAAAGAAATACTTCGTCGCAAAGCAACAACTCGTTTGGCAGAAGGAATGGGGCTGACTGCTGGGGAGAAACGTTTGACACCAGCAGCAATCAAGCGAACTTTAGCCGCAGTTGCCGATTTTAAAAAAATATACCAGCAATATTCTAATTATCAAGTTGTTGGGATTGCCACCGCGGCCGTTAGAGAAGCAGTTAATCGTAAAAGTTTGATTGATCAAGTGTATCAACAAACGGGCTGTCGGCTGCAAGTTTTAAGTGCGCACGAAGAAACCTATTTTGATTATTTAGCAGTTATGAATTCTTTGTTACTTAAGGATTGTCTAATCTTTGATATTGGAGGGGGCAGTTGCGAATTAGCTTTAGTTAAATCCGGTAAATTTCAAACCGGAGTTAGTCTGCCCTTTGGAGCTGTTAGTTTAGGTGAAAAATTTACGGCGGCTAATTTGACAGCTGCTAAATTATTTGCACTCCAAACTTTCTTACGTAAACAGTTTAGCGCATTATTTTGGCTGCAGCAGGCGAGTGATTTGCCATTAGTTTTATTGGGTGGCTGTAATCGCTCAGTGGCTCGGATAAAACGAACTGAGTTAAAACTACAGCCAATTGACTCCTTTCATGGATTTAAAATGACAACTAAAGATTTTACAGAAATCTATCAACGGCTGCTGGGTTTAGATAATCAGCAGCGCAAACAGGTTCCAGGAATGGAAGCCATGCGTTCGGATATTATTCTGGCAGGAATGACACCAGTAATTTTATTGCTACAGCAATTGCATTGTTCGCAAGTAGTTTTTTCGGAAAGTGGTGCGCGTGAAGGCTTTATTTATCAGCAGTTGTCACAATAAGTTGCAAACTAATATTTTTAATTATAAAATTGCTTGAATAGTATTATTTGATAGCTCGCAAGGGCTATTTTTTTACGTTAGTATTAATTATGATTTTTACGACATTTCTAGATAATTCGATTTGGTAATAAAAAAAGCAAAATCAAATTAATGATTTTGCTTTTTTGTTAATTTATTATTTTAATTTAGTTCATATGAACTGCGAATGAAGGCTGGAAGTACTGGAAGCTCTTAACAGCAACAGATTCGCCAGGTTGCGGAGCAGCAATGTAGCTTGAACCGCCCACATAAATTCCAACATGCCATGCAGAACCTTGGCCACCCCAGAATAATAAATCGCCAGGTTTAGCTGATGAAACAGATACCGATGAACCAATAGTTGACTGAGCTTGAGAAGTTCTTGGTAAATTAACACCGAAATGAGCAAAGACATACTGAACAAAGCCAGAGCAATCAAAACCATTAGGGCTGGTTCCACCAATTACATATGGAACACCAACAAATTGTTCAGCATAACTAATTACTGAAGAAGTTGATACACTGGTTGCTGCAACAGCTGTATGACTGCTTTGTGTTGTAGCTTGTGGTGTACTACTGCTTGTAGCAGTTTGGGTGGTGTTAGTAGTGTTACTACTTGTAGCCGGAGCCGAACTGCTTGCACTAGTGCTTGTTGTAGCCTGAGTACTTGTAGCTTGGGAACTACTTGCAACAGCTGAACTACTTGAGCTAGCTGTGGTTGTTGAACTACTTGAACTTGCAGCAGCTGGAGTATTGGTTGTAGTACTTGCAGTAGCGGCCGTTGTATTTGTATTGGCAGCAGTTTGGGTATTAGCAGCTGGAGTTTGAGCTGGTGTCTTAGTTGGGTCATTAACTGTTAATGTTTGACCAGGTACTAAAACACTGCCTAATTTATTAGCAGATCTTAATGAATCTACTGAAACACCATATTCCTGCGCAATTGTATATAATGAATCGCCAGATTTAACAGTGTATGTAACGTGGTTAGCAGAAACAGTAACTTGTGGTGTAGTAGTAGCAGCTTTTGCTGGAGCTGGTGTTGCAGCTGGAGCGGTACCACTAACCTTCAAAGACTGTCCTGGTGTAATCAAAGTATTACCGTTTAAGCCGTTCAACTTTTGCAATTCAGCAACAGTAGTACCGTATTTTTGAGCAATTGCCCACAAAGAATCGCCACTCTTAACAGTTACAGAAGAAGTATTGGTTGCTGAAGTTTTAGTAGCTTTAGCAGCTGGTGCATTCTTTTCAGGAATTGTTAATGATTGATTTTGTAAAATCAAATGACTATTTTGGTTAATATGATTTAATGATTCAATTGAATTAATTGAAACGTTATATTTTTTTGCAAGTCCCCATACAGTATCATTTTTAGCTACTTTAACAGTAGTTGATGCGCTCGCGTTTGCTGTAGAAGCGAGGAATAAACCTGCAGCACCAACAGTGCCCGCGATAATTGTCTTAGTTGTTTTTTTCAAATTGAATTCACTCCTACTTAGAATTTTTATAGTCTTTCAACTATATAATTATTTAATCAGTTGTATATAGTCTACCCGATTAATATTGCAAAAGAGTAGAAAAAACATTACAAATTCTAGATAAATGTAATAAAACTACTAATTATCCCTTTAAATCAAGAAAAAATATTTTTTTTTTTTTTTAACTCACGAAGCAATAATTTTTTATGTGCAGAAATCCTTATATATCCGCATTTCTAAAATAATAAAATAACCAAATAAAAACTGAATCAGGTTTAAAAGTTACATTCATGTTACAAAAAGTTTAAACTTATTAAGAACAATCAGCAAAAACGATAATTTAGAAAAGTTATAAAGTCCTGATTTATAATGAAATTTATTACGGAAGTATTAAGTTAATAAATCATTTACTGGATTTTTGCTTTTACTGATGAATAATTTTAGTTAATAAAATAAAAAGTAGTACTTTTTGCCGAGCCATATTAGAATGGAACTTGACATTGTTAAAATTATGAGCTAGATTTTGAACATTGGTGATCGCGTTATATTAAGCTTAAATTAGAGTTTAATGAGCAAAGAACTGATAAATTTTTTTAAGAAAGAAGTGGGAAGCTTTGCCGCAAGTGTATAATTTTGCAGCTGGACCGGCAGTTTTGCCGGCGGAAGTTATTAAACAAGTTCAGCAGGAATTAACATCGTATCAGAAAAGTGGAATGAGTATTTTGGAGATCAGTCATCGCTCCTCACTATTTACTGATCTTCAAGCAGCAGCGGAAAATGATTTACGTCGTTTGATGCGGATTCCGACTGATTATGATGTGCTTTTTCTTCAGGGTGGTGCGACTTTACAATTTACAATGACGGCTCTGAATTTGGCCAAAAAAAGCGGTAAAATAGCTTTTGTAGATACCGGTCATTGGTCACAGCGGGCGATTCAAGAAGCAAAGTTGCTTCCAAAAGTAGTTCCAGAGATCATTGCTTCTGGTAAAGAAAACCATTTTACGGCAATTCCTAAGGTACCTAAAATTACTGCTGATTATGATTATGTGCATTTAACAGTTAATAACACGATCGAAGGAACGATGTATCATCAACTGCCGGCAGCTTTAAACAACCAGACCATTGTAGCTGATATGTCTTCGATTATTTTAGGCTATGATTATCAAGTTACAGATTTTGATTTGATTTATGCTGGCGCGCAAAAAAATATTGGACCAGCCGGATTAACAGTGGTGATTTTAAAACATGCTCTTTTGTCAGGAATTCCAACTTTACCAGCAATGCTCAGCTATCCAAAACAGGTAAAGAAACACTCGGCATTGAACACGCCACCAGTCTTTGCGATTTATACTGCCGGTCTGGTATTCAAGTGGTTATTAAAACAAGGTGGAGTATCAGCAATGCAGCAGCAAAATGAGATAAAAGCACAGCTACTGTACAATGAAATTGCAAATTCATCATTATATCGTTCCCCAGTTGCAGTAGCTGATCGTTCATTGACTAATATCCCATTTGTAACGGGTTCAGATCAGTTGGATGCTGAGTTTGTGGCTGATGCCCAAGCGGCTGGCCTGATGAATTTAAAGGGACATCGTCTAGTTGGCGGAATGCGAGCCAGCTTATACAATGCAATGCCATTGGCAGGAGTTAAACGATTAGTTGAATTTATGCAGCAATTTGAAATGAATCATGGGGGCAGTCGCAAATGAAGCAAGATATTAAAACGTATAATGTAATCGCTAAAGAAGGTCTGGAAATTTTTCCACCTGAAAAATATACGATTAATCAAAGCGAACGTCCGGCGGCTTTATTGATTCGTAGCCAAGATATGCATAAAACTTATTTTGGCCCCAATGTCTTGGCTATTGCACGGGCCGGCGCTGGTGTAAATAATATTCCATTGGTGCAGGCATCTGCTAATGGAACGGTGGTTTTCAATACTCCGGGTTCAAATGCGAATGCTGTTAAAGAATTGATTGTTGCAATGCTGATTCTGGCTAATCGCCCAGTAGTCAGCTCAATTGCATGGGCAAAAAAAGTTGTCGGCGCCGATGTCAGCTTGCAAACTGAGAAGGGTAAAAATCATTTTGCCGGGACAGAACTTGCGGGTAAAACATTAGGAGTAATTGGATTAGGGTCGGTTGGCTCTAAAGTAGCCCAAGCAGCTGTTGGCCTAGGGATGAGGGTCGTCGGCTATGATCCATATATCAGTGTTGAGCATGCTTGGCAGCTATCTAATGAAATTCCACGCGCCGATGGGTTAAGTGACCTGTTGCCGCAATGTGATTATTTGACGATTCATATTCCATATACTGAAAAAAATAAAAATCTAATAACGACCCAGCAGCTTGATTTGATGAAGCCCAATGCAGTTTTGCTGAACTATTCTCGCTGGGGAATTGTTAACGAAAAAGCTGTGGTAGCAGCTTTGGATAATGGCAAACTGCAAAAATATATGACTGATTTCAGCTCAAATACAATTATTGGACATCCAAAAATTGTGATCACGCCGCATATCGGAGGAACTACAGTTGAAGCTGAAGTCAACGGGGCTAAAATGGCGGCACAAACTTTGCGGAAGTATTTAGAAACCGGGAATATTGTCAATTCCGTCAACTTTCCAACGATTGAAATGCCCTTTGAAGCACCAACCAGACTAACTTTGATCCACCAAAATGTGCCTAACATGGTTGGTCGAATTACAACTATCTTGGCTGATGAACAGATTAATATTGATAATATGATTAATCGCAGTCGAGAAAAGATAGCTTATACAGTCATTGATACCGGAACAATTGCGGAACCTTTACTGAAAAAAATGAAAGACCGGTTATTACAGATTCCAGAAGTAATTCGCGTGCGGGTATTAAAGAAATAGTTTATGTTATAATTAAGTTCCTTGGCAGGGGCGTAATCAGGCAATTGCGGAATTTAGCGATAAGTTATCGTAAATTTCCAATAACTTGATGTGCTTAAAAGGTAAAAATTATCGTAGTTGGCATTCTAAGACGATTACAATCATTTTAATGGTGAATAATGCGTTTTGAGTGTAAGAAAACGGTTTTTGTAACCTTATTCAGCAATAAACAGGGCTGGGCAGAATTAATATTTTGTCACAGGTCTGTTTTTTTGTCTAAAATGAAGCAGATTTGTTTGCAAAAGAGAAAGTTTATTTTAAATTAAAATTATATTAAACTTGGAATAGCTATTTATGGGATATATTTTTTAAAGTGGGCAAAAAATTGCCTAAAAAAGCGAATTCTTCTCTTTTTTTTATTAGAAGATTAATTTATATTTTAGATGAAGGGTACTTATATTAGCTTGGGAGAAATTATTATGAAAACAGGAGAACTTATTAGAAAAATTAGATTAGAAAAAGGAATTAAAGCTAACTATGTTTATAATGACTTAATGTCAAGATCGTCAAGTTACAAATATGAACATGGTCAAGATGAAACAACAGCAATCAATTTAGTTTCGATTGTTGAAAGATTGAACTTGGATTTTCCAGAATTTTGTAATTTATTCGAACGGGAGACCAATAATCATAAGCGGCTTGAAACGTACCGGAAAAATTTATTTGCCAATTTTAGGCAGGCAAAATTAAAAGATATAAAACTCGTGAAAGATCAATTAGAAAAATTCTACAAGCGTGATCCTTTACTGAGCGTTAAGCATTTAATATTAATAGCTGACGCGATGTATAAAAAATTAGAAAAGATAAAATTGACAAAGGAAAAAGAGATAATACTTAAATACCTGAAAAAAAATAATAATTGGGGTTTTTATGAATATCAATTGTTAAGTGATTCGTTATTTATGCTGGATGCTGCTTCTTTAAAAAATTTATTTTCAACCAATGATAAATGGAGAGAATTTTATAAAGACGAAAATAATTTAGAATTGCAAGTCTTTAAAATTCAGGTACTATTCAAAATAGTGATCTTTTTTATGATTTCTAAGTTTTCAGAAGCGGAGTTCTTTTTAAAAATACTAAATGATTTGCCGATCTCTGAAAATGATGTTCAAGCAAAATGCTATCAACAATTTGCTAATGGATTAAGAAAAATTCAAGAGGAAAATTTTGAAGAAGGAGTTAAAGTTATTTCAGATGTTTTAACATATTGCCAAGTGTTAAATTTGGATAATTTATTTGCCGAGTTTGCAACTATTTTAAAAAAGAATTTTAATTATGATTGTTTTCAGAGTGGTAAAGTGTAACTAAGCGATCAAAGACAACTAAATTGTTGAATAAGCCGGATAGTTTGGACAATCCAAGCTACCGGTTTTTTTGTATGTAAATTATTGTGCTAACTCATTTATTTCAGCTGAAAAAGATATCGAATCGATCTAATGACTGGTTTAATATCAGTGGAAAATATTTAACTCTTTTCTTGAAAGCCATTAATAATATTTGCAAAGTTCAGTTTTATTTGTTGTAAATAGGCTTACATTTTATAAATTTGAATAATTATTTACAAACAAATCTCATTTATGAAAATAAGTAAAAAATGATTCTTATAGTTCATAAGATAGTATAATTAAAACGGTATAATTTAACTCAATTATTCAGTGAAAAATAATACTTAACTGTTTTTTCAAGGGGGAAAAGTTGTTGGCTGAAAATGAGGCACTAAACTTGCTATGTAATATAGCTTCGATCGACGTGTACGAATTTCGAAATAAAAAAATTAGCTTACTTTCTAATAATCCTATTTTTGATATGCGAGAATTGGTCAAAGATGCGCTTAAACTGGGGGTTCCAGAAAAGCTGAATATTTTTAATATTCATAATTTTTATGCGGTAATAGTTCCAGTCACTGATCAAAATCAATTAATAATTGTTCCACACGCCAATGCAGCGAATATCTCGCATACTTATCAGCAAATAACAACCTTTATTAACAATATGAAAAGTTTAAGTCAGTTGGTATTTCTCTTAATTACCGGGAAAACCGCTCCAAATTGGAAAGTCCACGTAAAGCAAATTGAAACGATCCCGCCCCAAAGTAATTTTGAGGGTTCAATCAGCCTGCAAAAGAGAATTGATAATGAAGAAATGCTATTTAAGGCTATTCAGGATCTCGATTATGAAAAATTCAAACAACTGCTTAACGCGCCAACGGTTACCGGATATCTTGGAAAAGTTTTTGAGAAAAATGGTCATGGGAAAAAAGACGTCATTATTCGCTTTACTACGCTACTAATCAATAGTCTAATTAAAACTAAGCAAGCACCAGTTGCCGCTATTTTTAAACTTGAAGATGATATTCTAGGTAAAGTAGCATTTAAAAAAGATCCACCGCCAATTGCAATTTGGAAGAAACAAATTGCAACACAATGTTTTTTTGAATTTAAACAGCTGATTCAAGAAAATAGTCTTTCCCCAGCCCAAAAATGTGCCATTTATATTAAAAATAATATTACGCGAAAACTAAATCTATCAATTATTGCAGCTGCACTTAATCATTCCAGTAGTTCCTTAAGCCGGCAATTTAAACAGGAGTATCAAATAACTGTAAGTGCCTATATAAATCAGCAAAAAATTCAAGCGGCTCAGTATATGTTAAGAAACACCTCAATAACTGTTTCTGAAATAGCCTATACTTTGGCGTTTAACAATCCGAATTACTTTATGAAATTGTTCAAAAAAATAGTGGGAGTTACCGCTAAAGAATATCGAAAAAACTATGCTTGCAAAGTTACGGCTGCCGATCGATCACATACAGAGCATTAAAATTTAAATTCGCTTTAAGCAGCAACTCGTCGGTAGATCGCAGAGATTAAATAAAAGCAGGTTTCAATTGTGGCAATGAAAAAGGTTACTGGCAAATTCGTTAAATAACCCAAGTATAAGCCACCCCAAGTGCCAATTAGAGCTAGGACAACGCTGACCAGCATCAGACTGCTGACTGAGCGGCAAAATGGTTGCGCGCTGGCACTGGGCAAAGTTAATAGCACAAAAATCAATAAAGCACCGACAATTTGAGCGGCTACACTGACGCTTAAAGCAACCATTACCAAAAAAATTAAAGTGATCCAATGGCTGGAAACATGTTCGATCTCTGCTCCAGTAGCATCAAATGAATCAAACTTTAAGCGGCGATAAATCAAAGCCAGCGCTAGTAATACGATCAAAGATACGATTACGATCTGTGTGACATTTCCTTGATTGATGCCAACAATACTTCCGAATAAGATACTGGTAGCATAAGATGAATTTTGACTGGATAACGATAAAAATAAAACGCCTAAGCCCATAAAAAAAGCAGAAACAGCACTGATAACTGCATCACTAGTGTCATTATGATTATCACCCAGTCCCAGCCGGTCAGCTGCCAAAGCACTTAAAATGGTAAAAATCATCATTCCTTGCAATGGTGACAGCCCGACCCAAACTCCAAATGAAGCACCAGAAAAACCGATTTCTGATAGTGTGTGTGTCATAAACGGCAACCGGCGCGCAGCTACAAAGACACCCATTGCACCACAAAGAATGGCTACTACTGTTCCGGCTTCAAAGGCATAGCGCATAAAATTTAAAGCAAACATTATTTTCCTCCTAAATCAGCTGTTGTACCGGTTTTATACTGGCCATTATCAAATTCTAAGTAGTGTTTACCATACTTGCTTACCAGTACCCAATCGTGTGAGATAAAAATGATAGTGGTTCCGGCGGTTTCATTCAATCGCTTAACAGTTTCCAGTACTTCATACTTAGCTGTTTTATCTAAACTGGCTGTCGGTTCATCAAGAATTAATAATTCCGGTTGTTTCAGGATAGCCTGCGCTAAGTAAGCTCGTTGTTTCTCACCGCCAGAGGCTTTACCCAAGACCTGCTGTTGTTTAGCAGTTAAGCCGGTCAGTTCCAAGGCTTGAGCAACTTGGCTTTTTTCTTGTTTGGACAGCCATGGCTTGAATGAATTACTTAATTTTAGTGCAACAAAATTTTGGATTGAAAGCGGGTAGTTAGCGTCAATATTGCGAAATTGCGGAACATAGCCAATGTTGGCCGCGTTATGTAATTCAGCAGCTAATTCAATTTTACCGTCAGTCGGCATTTCTTTACCTAATAATAGCTTGATGAAGGTTGTTTTGCCTGTCCCATTAGCTCCCAACAGGCAAAAAAAATCACCGCGAGGAATAATCAGGTTTAAGTCAGTGAATAGCTGTTTACTGCCAAAAGCCATTGATAAATGTGAGCAAGTGATTAACGAAGTGGATAATTCAGTCATGAAATCCTCCTGCAAATAATAATTGTTACCGTTTAATTATAGCAGTTTCGATTGCTATGTAAAGAGTAACCATTACTTTATACATGTATAGAAATAATTCTTAACTTTTTCCTTGCCATTCAGCCTTAAATTCAGTTAAAAAGGCCAGCATAAATTGCTGTCGTTGTTCGGCTAATTGTTTACCGCTGACAGTATTCATTAAATCCTTTAGTTTCAATAATTTCTCATAGAAATGATTAATGATTGTTTCATTATTAAGATTGCGATACTCCGTTTTCGATAAGCTTTTACGCGGCTTAATTTGCGGATCGTAAATGGTTTCTTGATGAGCACCGCCATAGTAAATGGCTCGGGCGATACCAATTGCGCCAATTGCATCAAGTCGGTCAGCATCTTGGACAATTTGCCCAGCCAAAGAAAGTTGTGGTGGATTTTTTTCTAAGCTTTTGCTGAAAGAAAGATTGTGGGTAATAGCAACTACAGCGGCAATTTGAGTCGTTGA
The DNA here is from genome assembly GCF_001435235.1 of Liquorilactobacillus ghanensis DSM 18630. Taxonomy (GTDB): domain Bacteria; phylum Bacillota; class Bacilli; order Lactobacillales; family Lactobacillaceae; genus Liquorilactobacillus; species Liquorilactobacillus ghanensis. The sequence goes on from NZ_AZGB01000016.1 coordinate 15,307, forward strand.
GAACTCAATGGATTCTAAAAAAAGTCGTAATTCAGCTTCACTTTTTTGTGGGTCAGCGACTAATTTATCATCGGCAATGTCATGCAAATAGGCTGCGCTAATGACGATCAATCGGTCAGTTGTTTGCGATTCATGTGCAGCTAAGTATTGGGCAGTTGCTACTACCCGTTGAATGTGGTCAAATCCATGACCGGTTTTATCGTTTTTCATTTTTTTACAGGTATAACGCCGAACGGCTGCCAGCTGTTGTTCAATGTTCATACAGAGTCCTTCTTTTAGATAGTTTTAGTTTAGTATAGCAAATTTGCTTCAATGGAAAAGTAAAATGAAGGGATAGTTTAAAACGCTGCAGCTGCCTTGATAAATTAGGAATATTTAACTTAATAAGAATTGCATTAAAATACAATTGAGCAGATTGTTTCTAAATTTATAATTAGTATGCTAAAATTCATTTAGGGAGAATTGCATTTAAGCGTCGGTTGGATTGATTTGAGTCGTTGCTTAGTGTATTTTTTTCTACCCAATTTTATTAATCAATGAAGGGAGGGAGCAGTCTAATTGAAAAGACTGCCTGCAAATGAAATTATTAATTGTCTTAGAAAACGTTGTAATGGATGGAGTTAAGCGTGCTGCTACAGTTTTAGGCAACAACTTGAGCCATCAAATGGAGGTTGTCTTTTATTCGTTAGAAGACGTGCAGCCATACTATACTCTAGAAGCGCCATTGGTTGCGGCTAAAAGACCGGCACCAGGAAATGTATTGAATTACTATGGAGCCGATCCTTATGAAAAGTACGCTGATCAAATTGATGATCTTTGTGAGTATTTGGCCGTTGAAAAATATACGAGTGTTATTTTACCAGCTGGTTTGTTGACTAGTTTTGCACCAATAATTAAAGATAGGCTCCCTAATATCCGAGTGATCGCTTGGATGCATAATAATTTTCAGACTTACATGGAGCAGTATTATAAATTAATGCAGACCGAATTTAAAGCAGGTTTAGCCGCAGCAGATACAGTGGTTGTGTTGACCGATTCAGATTTACAGCATTATCAGCAATTCAATCCTAATACAGTAAAAATTTACAATCCGCTGACCTTAACTTCTAATCGGCGAGCTGATTTAAATAGTCATTTGATTGCTTTTACTGGTCGAATTGCAATTCAACATAAGGGAATTGATTATTTACTGGAAGCTGCTCAGTATTTACCAGCAGATTGGAAAATTGCGATTGCTGGTAGTGGGATGCCAGCAGATATGGCGATTTTTAAACAGCTGATTGCTAAATTCGACGTGGCTGACAAGATTATTTATCGTGGCGCTCTTAAAGATCAGCAATTACAGCGGCATTATGAAACAGCATCAATTTTTGTTTCAACCTCGCGTTGGGAAGGGATGCCATTGGTAATGGGTGAGGCAATGGCATTTGGATTGCCAATAATAGCAATGGAAAATACTGGCTCAGCAGAATATTTACAGCAAAACAGTTATGGCATCATGACTAAAGCCCAAGATGTAAAAGATTTTGTCCGTGTTCTCCGTCGGTTTACCAGCAGTCGTTTCTTACGTCGCTACTATGCTGAACGTTCTTTAGAAAGAATCAGTCATTTTACACCGGAAACGATTACTGCCCAGTGGATGCCGTTGATCAAAGAAACGAATCAGGAATTAGTTTAAAAATAATTTACCTAATTAATAAAGAGGATAGTCAATTGAATAAGAATAATTTTTATTAAAAGAACTGTAGTTAAGCAAGCTGCAGTTCTTTTATTTTGGCTTAAATTGGCATAACAAAGGGAATTGTTTTTCCGGCTGTGTAAAATGATTTTTTTTAATAGCCAAATCGGTTAGAATGTAATCTACCGGACGAAAATCGCCGGCAATAATTCTGAGGAGTGAAGTACTAATGGCAACAACTTTTATTCGACCAGCAACTCTAACCGATCTACCAGCAATGATGGAAATTATTGAAGAAGCGCGACAGCTTTTAGCGGCGGACAATATCCCTCAATGGCAGGATGGATATCCAAATGAAACATCCATAGAACAAGATATTGAAAATGAAATTGCTTATGTATTAATAAATGATCGACAAATTGCCGGGGTTGCGGCTTTACAAACCTGGCCGGATCCTGATTATAATCAGATTTACTCTGGAACTTGGCGGCAGCCGGATGATCGGCATTATGCAACAATTCATCGAATTGCCGTTGCTCAGCGTTTTCGTGGCCAGAATTTGGCCCAAATGTTTTTAAGTAATTTAATATCGCGGTCATTACAATTGGGCTTTGACCAAGTTCGAATTGATACACATCCGACTAATCAGCGGATGCGGCATTTGATTACAAAATTTGGCTTTGATTTAGCTGGCGAGATTCGTCTTGAAGAACGATCAGTACCGGAACGATTGGCGTATCAATTGTTTTTAACTGGCCAAGTTCAAAAAAATGCTTAAAATCCAAACTGATTATTGGTAAGTAAGGGCTAAAAAGGAGTAAACTTAATCCAGAATTAGATCTTGGTCGAGGGGGACTAACTATGAAAAAAAATAATTTTGACGTTAAAGATGCAATTATTGCCGGTAGTATTGCTGGAGTCGTTTCGGGTTTTGTTAAACTAGGCTGGGAAAATTTATTCCCTCCACGGACACCGGAACGGGATGCAACTAATCCACCGCAGCAATTTTTGCAGCAGCTGGGGGTCCCAAGTAAGTTTACTCATGCAACCTATACTTATTCTGGACATAAATTACCTTGGGTCAGTTTTTTGTTGCATTTTGGTTTTTCAACAAGTTTTGGAGCCTTTTACACTGTTGCCGGTCATTATTTGCCATTGCTTAAGTTAGGGCAAGGGACTTTCTTTGGTGCCGGTGTTTGGGCAGCAGCACATCTGATTGCTTTACCAGAATTTGGAACGGTTCCCGCAGCCAAAGATCAACCATTAGAAGAACATTTATCAGAACTTTTTGGGCATGTTTCATGGATGTGGGTCACTCATGTAGTCGCAGAAGAATTGTTGGCTGAAAATAATCAGCGGCAAAAATAAGCAAGTAGATCAGGGAAAGGAAATGCCATATGAAAGATGAGTCAAAATGGCAAACGCGCTGGCCGGAAAGAATCAGCTACGGTTTGAGTGATGCGGCTGATAATCTGGTTTTTCAGATGATGACGACGTATTTGTTATTTTTCTATACTGACGTTTATGGCTTAGGTGCTGGGGCCGCGGCGATTTTATTCATTGTCGCTCGTGTAGCAGATGTTGTTGAAAGTTTGATTATTGGTCTGATGATTGACCGAACCCATTCAAAGTATGGTAAAAGCCGACCGTTTTTCCTATGGTATGCTTTACCGTATGCAATTTTTGCCATTTTAACCTTTGTTACCCCTGATTTTTCAGCAACAGGAAAATTAATCTGGGCTTATATAACTTATTTAGGTTTGGGATTTTTGTACACTGCAGTTAATTCACCAATTACTTCGATTTTGCCAACGATGACGCGAAACTCACGTGAATTGACTTTGTTAGGGGTTATTCGTCAATTCTGTGGCAGTTCGGTTCAAATTATAGTGGCAGTTTTCACATTACCGTTAGTAGCTCTTTTTGGCGGTGGCAATCAGCGTCAGGGATTCTTTTGGACGATTGTAGTATTCAGTATTATTTCACTAATTTTGATCTTAAATACTTTTGTTCATGTACGTGAACGTTTTACGGATCATGAAATTGCCCATCAGCCGTTACGTAAAGTAGTGAAAATGCTGCGACAAAATCGACCTTGGATCGTAATTTCGATTGTTATATTTTTGTTTTGGCTGGTAACAGCAATTAAGAATCAAACTACTATTTACTATTTCAAATATACACTGCACGCGTCGGGTTTGGTGCCCTTAGCTAATAGCTTTACACTGAGTTCCTTATTGGGAGTATTGTTGATTATGCGGCTGACTCATCATCTAAGCAAAAAGCAAACGATGCAATTGGGAATTATAGTAGAGTTAGTGGGACAATTATTATTAAGTGGTGGTGTTTACCTAAACTTATTACCGTTGTTGTTTGCCGGAATTTTGGTTAACTCAGTAGGTAATGGAATCGTTGTTGGATTGGTTTCGATTATGATTGCTGATACCGTGCGTTATGGGATGACTATGGGAATCCAAGCTGAGGGAGTATTAGCTTCAACAGATGATTTCGGTGTCAATATGGGCTTGGGTTTAGGCGGTTTAATCACGGCTGGTTTATTCGATTTAGCCGGTTATGTGCCAAATCATGCTCAAAATGCTGCGACATTGGGAATGATCAATTTAAACTATGTTTGGCTGCCGCTGGTAATATATTTGTTAATGTTGGCAACGCTTCACTTTTATAATGAAGAAAAGATGCTGTTAGAAATTAATGGATAAGGCGTTTTCTTTGACAATCCTTTCATTTAGTGTTACTTTTATAATCACATTGAAAGGGTTTAGGAGGAATAGCTGATGAAATATGGAGTCACTGCAGCAACAGGAAAATTTGGCAAAACGGCGGTTGAAACTTTACTTGAGCAAGTAGCACCAACGGATATTGTCGCAATTGTACGTAATCCGAAAAAAGCAAAGCAAGTTCTACCAGCAGGAATTGAGATCCGCCAGGGAGATTATACTGAGTTAGAACAGCTGGAACAGGCTTTTAGCGGCATTGATCGCTTGTTATTTATTTCCTCACTTCCTAGCGGGGGATATCCGCGCGATAAACAGCATTTGAATGTAGTAGCTGCTGCTAAGAAAGCTAAGATTACTTATATTGCATATACAAGTTTTCCGCATGCTGATCAAGCGACTAGTGTATTGTCAGCTGATCATCGAACAACGGAAAAAGCACTTCAAGAAAGTGGTTTACAGTATTCCTTTTTACGGAATAATTGGTATCTGGAAAACCAAGCCGATTTAATCCATACAGCGCAGGCTGGAAAACCAGTTTATTTCTCAGCTGGAGATGGTCAAGTTGGCTGGGCACCGGAAAAATATTATGCTCAAGCAGCTGCTAAAGTTTTACAAATATCACAGCCGAAAAGAATCTATGAATTTGCCGGTAAACCACATACTTTCAGTGAATTAGCTCAAATTGCCGCTGAAACAAAGGGAAAGCAGGCTGAAATTCATCAAGTAAACGATGATCAATATCGTGAAATATTAAATCAGGCTGGTTTACAAGCAGCCGCTGGAGCAATTATTATGATTCAGCAATTGATTCGTCAGGGTGAATTAACAGAAGATACTAGTGATCTAACTGATGTTTTGGGTCAATCGTTGCCGGAACTGAATGAAGCAATTAAAGAAATTTAAAATTTATGATTAAAAAAGCTGATGAGTTTTAAACTCATCGGCTTTTTTTGACGAAATTATTTGCTGTAATTAATTCTTTGAATAATAATTTCAACACGCCGGTTTTGTGCTTGACCAGCTGGAGTCGAATTTGAAGCGCGGGGCTTATTTTCGGCATAAGCCTGAATTGAAACATTGCTTTCATTTAAAGTTTGATTGTTAACATAGTACTGCATAACGTTAATAGCACGAGCTGAACTCAATTCCCAGTTAGAATGATAAGGCCCATTATTAGTTTTGTATGGCATATTGTCTGTATAACCAGCAATGACGACCGGGTTTTGACTCAAAATTTTTAAAGAAGGTGCTAAAATATTAAGCGCTTTTTGAGCTTGATCATTTAAATCAGCATTTCCAGACGCAAATAAGATATTGCTTTTTAAGTTGATATGAATACCATCTGATTGCAGGCTGACCGTAATATTCTTAGCCAAATTGGGATCTTTATCAATGCTTTGTTGCAATTGGTCACTAACGTTTTGCAATTGTTCTGCTTCTAGTTGATCTTTTTTTACCAATGATGGATTTTTTGCTGCTTCAGAACCTTTTAAGATGCTCTTATCAGAATCTGCTCCAGATTGGGCACTAAGCATATTTTTTCCGGTTTGATAAGTATTGGAATGGTTAGACAAAATTGTACCAAACTCGGTTCGAAACTCTTCAAATTTATGCTGATCAATTTTAGCCATCGCAAATAGAATAATGAATAGAGCCAGTAATAAAGTCATTATGTCTGAGTATGGTAATAACCATCCTTCTGACGCACCTTCATCGCTTTTTTTCTTTTTTCTCAATTATTTTCCACGCTCCTCCTTGTCTTGATCCTGATCTTGTGATCTCAGACTTGGGGCGATTAGACTATTTAATTTTTGCTCAATGCTGCGTGGAGCTTGCCCGGCTTGAATTGCCAAGACACCTTCTAAAACTAGATTTAAGGATTGAACTTCTTGATCGGACTTAACTGTTAAACGAGATCCAATTGGCGTCAAAATAACATAACCAAAAAAAATTCCGAACATCGTAGCAACAAAGGCAGAAGAAATCATTTCACCTAATTTGCCGACATTTTGCAAATTACCCAATGCTCCGATTAAACCGATAACAGCTCCCAAAACTCCTAAGGTTGGTGCAGTTGAACCGGCTGTTTTGAAAATCCCCGCTCCAACACGATGACGTTCCTCAATTCCGTCAATTTCATTTTCCATAATTTCACGAACTTCATCTGGGTCAATACCATCAACAACCATTTCCAAACCTTTTTTCATGAAGGGATCTTCCAGTTTTTGTACGGGATCTTCTAGTGCTAAAAGGCCATCTTTGCGTGCCTTATTAGCTAATTCAACCAGCTGTCTGATCGTTTCGGCATAATTATACTCTTTATTGGCGAACAACACTTTCAACATTTTGGGGATCCGTTTGATTTCTTGCATTGGATATGAGTTGAGTGTTGCAGCAATTAAACCAACAAAAATAATTAAGCCGGCTTCAGGACTAATTAGAACCGAAATACTGGCACCTTTTAACAACATACCAGCTAAAACAGCGATTGTTCCGATAATTATTCCCGCTAGTAAAAATAAATCCATATTTAATAGCCTCCTACAATTGGCGTAGTTTTGGATATTCCATTTGTACATATCGGTACGGATCAGGGATTAATTAAGAACTAAGCTGATTTTTTTTAATTTATAAGAAAAAAATAATTTTTTTTGCGAAGATATAAGGCTGTGCTGACGACCTGATTTGGAAAATATAATAACCATTAGTTTAAAAAATAGCTTATATTTGCCAAAAATTGTATCTGAAAATCTTAAATGAAGGAATTATTTAAAATAATAAACGTCAATAACTAATTAATGGTAATTTTATAATTCATAACATGATAATTTATAATAATTTAACCAACATCAAATAATAATAGCGCAATATTTTACTTTTATTTATATAAAGCGTAAAAATATTGACCATAAAAGTCCCGGTAAATAAACTTAATTTCTAATCGTATTTAGAAAAATAGAATGTTATAATAAATCCCAGAAAAGATTTAATTTTATATCTCCTTAATTTTTAGAAGATAATTTACTAAAGGGGGCTTGTAATTTGGATACTTATAATTTAATGAAAGAAGCAATGGGTGTTTCAGCAACTCGCGCTAAAGTAATTTCCAGCAACATTGCAAATGTTAATACTGCAAATTACAAAGCTAAACGTGTGGTCTTTGAAAATCAACTTGCAGACGCCAAACAAAATTTAAATTTGGCAACGACGAATAAACGACATATTTCATCTGGCAGCACGGATGATTCTTATATAACAACAAATAATGACACTAGTGTTACCAGAAATGGTAATAATGTCGATTTGGATGTTGAAATGGCTGACCAGGCAACCAATAGCCTATATTACAATTCGCTTGTGTCCCAATTAAATGGGCGGCTGCAGACGATGGGATATGTTGTTGAGCATTGATAGGATTTTTTAAGGAGGGCTCAAGGTGAGTATTTTTGATGGTTTGGCAATCAATACTAGTGGTTTAGCACTTGAACGATTGAAACTCGATACGATTTCTACCAATATTGCGAATGTTAATACCAATACAACAGCAGATGGTGGGCCATACAGGTCTAAGTCTGTTTTATTTTCTGAAAATGTAAAAAATGCCGGTAAGGATGATTCGTCAATTGCAAATGGTGGTCAGATGAGTTATGGGGTAAAAGTTAATGGCATCCAACAAGATGATTCGGTGAAGCGGACATATGATCCGACAAATCCGCAAGCTGATCAAAATGGGTATGTAGAAACTTCAAATGTGAATTTAGCTGATCAGATGGTTGACATGATTCAGGCAATGAGAACTTATGAAGCCAATGAAACGGCTGCTGAATCAAACAAAGATATGTTGAAAAAAGCGTTAGAAATTAGTAAGGGATAAGGTGGCTCATAATGATAACAAGTAATGTCGGAGCAGTAAGTTTGCAAAATTATCAGAAGTCATTAGCAAAGATAACGGGATTTGATCAAACAAGTAAAACAAATAAGAATGCTGCAACCTTTAGTAATTATTTAGATAAAGCAGTTTCAAACGTCAATCAAAAAATGGTCTCAATGGATAATGCTACTAATAATATGATCAATGGCAACACAAGTGATCTGGGAAATGTCATGGTCAAGATGACCGAAGCACAATTATCAATGGAGACAGCCGTCCAAGTTAGAAATAAACTACTGGATGCATATAACGATGTTAAAAACATGCAATTCTAAGGTGAGTAGCTAGAGGGAGTTTGAACAACTGTGGGAAAAGTGGCTACGTTTTTTTCAGGTTTAAAAGAAAAATGGCAAAATCAAAGTCGAATTAAAAAAATTATTTGGATCTTAGCAACTCTAAGTATCCTTTTTGTTTCAGGAACGGTTTATTATTTGAACACGCGAGTGCAATATGATGTTCTTTTTACCGGGTTGAGTGAAGGCGATGCCGGGACGATTGCAGATGAACTGAAACAGGAAAATGTTCCTTATAAGCTGGCTGACAATGGACAGACGATCATGGTTGATAAAACTCAGGTCGATCAAGTCAGAATTCAATTAGCAGAAGATAATAAACTGCCTAATAGTTCACAGGGGTTTGAATTATTTGATAATTCCAATGTGATGACGACAGATGCCGATCGACGGATTATGTATCAGCGAGCTTTAACTGGAGAACTGGAAAAATCAATTGATTCACTTAACGAAGTCCAGACTTCAAAAGTTATCTTAGTGACGCCTAAACAAAGTGTCTTTGCAGATAGTGATGATGGAGATAGCTCTAAGCCAGCCAAAGCTTCAATTGTATTAACGTTGAAAAGTGGCGGAATTTCGAATCAAGCAGTTCAAGGAATTGTCGCGTTAACAGCTGGAGCGGTTGAAAATCTGGATCAGCAGCATATCAAGGTTGTTGATAGTCAAGGAAACGTTCTTTTTAATGGTAAAAAAGGTTCAAGCAATTTAGTTAGTGCGAATGATAAGTATCTGACGATCAAGCAAAACTATGAAAAGAGTTTGCAAAAAAAGATTCATAATTTGTTGGATCCAATTTATGGCAAGAAAAATGTTCAAGTAGCGATCAACTTAGACATGAATTTTGATGCAGTTAAAAATAAAACTGTTACGTACAATAATCCGCAAATCAGAAGTGAAAAAACTGATAGTGAAACTAATGGTAATAACACGCAGAATACCCAAACCGGTGAAGCTAATAATAACGCAACTAACCAGACCGGCAATAATAATGGTGCCAGCCAGTCATCCAGTCGAACAGTCAATAATGAATTAAATACTTCGACAACAGATACGATTAGGGCACCAGGATCAATTAACCGAATGACGACATCAGTGATTATTGCTAATGGTATTTCAAGAGCTGATCGGCGGCGAATTAGAAGACTGGTTTCATCTGCAATTGGTTATAACCAAGGACGTGGTGACAGCCTGCAGGTTCAGGGAGTCAACTTTGCTAAAAATAATAAAACTCCACGTCCTAAAGCGAAGAAAGCCAAAAAGAGCAGCAATTGGAATATCTGGGCCTATGTTGGTTTAGGTGTGGCAGCCTTGATCTTAATCGGAACAATTGTATTCTTGATTATTCGTTTCCGGCGGCGGCGCTTGGAAGAAGAATATGAAGATTACGAAGATGAGGCAGCACCAGCAGCTGATGTCACAGCTAACAATACCACTAAGCTACCAGAAGATCAGGAACCGAAAAGAGAAGAAAAACCGGTAGTTAAGCCGGCTAAACCATCTAAGGAACAGCAGCTTAATAAACAGACTCGTGATTACGCGAAAGACAATCCAGAAGAGGTCGCTGATTTATTAAAGGCATGGATGAAGGAAGACAATAAGGGGTAAAGATTATGGATTCTATGGATTCAATGGAAGGAGTTAGAAAGGCAGCAATTCTTTTAATTTCTTTAGGTTCTGAAACCTCTTCGAAAATCATGAAATTGTTGCCGGAAAATCTCATAAAAAAGCTGACCTATGAAATTGCCAATATCGAATCAGTTGATTCTGATGAGCAAACGCAGGTTCTTAATGAAGTAGTTAACACCATGCATGCGCATAAGTATGTTTTAGATGGTGGAATTGACTACGCTAAAAATTTACTGATGCAATCAGTCGGGCCACAAAAGGCTAAGGAAATTCTGGATTTATTAAAGCAAATCCAATTAAAAGAGCGGCCGTTCGATATTGTGAGGCGAGCGGATGTTAAACAGTTAGTTAACTTGCTGTCTGATGAGCACCCGCAAACAGTGGCACTGATTTTCTGCTATTTGCAATCAGGCAAAGCTGCTGAGGTTCTTTCAAATTTTCCGCCAGATAAACAGGCAGATATTGCAGAACGAATTGGAACGATTTCCAGCGCTTCACCAGCAATTATCAAACAAGTTGAAAAGGTAATTGAAACCAAGTTTTCAAGCTATGTTGAGAGCGATAGTGAGAATATTGGCGGAGTTAAGACTTTGGTTGAGATTTTGAATTCAGTTAGCCGGAGTACTGAAAAACATATTCTGGGTGATTTGGAAAAACGGCAGCCTGAATTGGCCAGTGAAGTCAAAGCTAGTCTATTTACCTTTGATGATATCGTTACACTTGATTCGCGGGATGTGCAGAAAGTTTTGCGGGATGTTGAAAATGATGTCTTGGTATTGGCGCTTAAAGGTGCCAATGATCAAATCAAAGACTTTGTATTCTCCAACTTGTCAACACGAGCTGTTGAAAACATTAAAGAAGAAATTGAATTTTTGGGACCTACACGATTGTCGAATATTGAAGAAGCTCAACAGAAAATCGTTGGTGTTATTCGTCACTTAGATGAAGCTGGTGAGATTATTATTCAAAGAGGTGGGCAAGATGAAGTTGTCAGCTAAAAGCATTTTGAAACAAGCAGCTGTGGCTGAATCCGGTCAAGCTAAGGCAATTATTACTAAGCAGCCTCAAAAAGAAAAGTCTGCCACAGCGGATGAAAAATTGTGGCTGGAAGATGGAACTTTAAATCCGCAAACTAATCTGATTTCGTCTGAGAAAAAGGTTGAGCTTAAGTCAATTCGTCAGCAGGTTCTCGATCAAGCTCATCAAGATGCTGAAAAGTTAAAAAAACAAGGTTATCAGGCAGGAAATGCTGCTGGTCAAAAGGCCGGGTATCAAGCGGGCTATCAAAAAGGACTAGCAGCCGGTCAGAAGTTGGCCGAGCAGCTAACGGTTCAAGCCAAACAAAATGTTAAATATTCTTTAACGGCTGCGCATGATTATGTTGTGGATAAGCAAGCTGAATTAATGAAGTTTGCAGTTGAGATGGCAGAAGTGCTGGTAAAAAGAAAATTAGACCAAGATCCAGCGGCAATTAGTGCCTTGTTAGAACCAATGTTGCTAAAAATGCAGCAACCGGAACAACTGTTAACTATCCATGCTCATCCGCGGTATCACCAACAATTGGAACGTCAGATGAAACTGGAAAAACAAAAATTACCTGGATTTCGTTATTTGATTTTAGATGATGCTGATAAATCAGCTTATCAAGTATCGGTTGAATCAGACGAAGGATTGACTTCATTTGATTTAGCTCAGGAATTAGAGCGGTTTTTACAGCAGACTGAGAAATGAGGGTTTTGATGGAATTTTCTTTACCATTGTCAAACTATTTGAAACAAGCACAGAAACATCATTTTTTCTTTACATATGGAAAAGTTAGTGAAGTTGTCGGCTTGTTGATCAAAGTTGAAGGATTAAATGTTTTTATTGGTGAAGTTTGTGAAGTTGAAGTTAATGAATCAGGAAAAATAGCTCGAGCTGAAGTTGTCGGTTTTGTTAAAAAAACAGTTTTGCTGATGCCTTTGGGCGAACTGAATGGGATTGGTCCTGGATGTTTAGTTCGTCCAACTGGTCGTTCACTTTCAGTTCGGGTTGGCCGTTCTTTATTAGGACATACACTTGATGGTTTAGGTCGGATAATCGATGGCGCTCCAATTGATAAAAATGACTTGATAAATTATCCCGTTCAGCATGATTCTCCCGATCCGTTTCGTCGACGACCCATTAGGCAAATATTGCCGACGGGAGTTCGTCCGATAGATGGTTTGTTAACAGTTGGTGAAGGGCAGCGACTAGGGATCTTTGCCGGCAGTGGGGTTGGCAAAAGTACCCTGCTAGGCATGATTGCTAAATTCAGTGAAGCTGACGTGATTGTGATCGGGTTGGTCGGTGAACGTGGTCGTGAGGTTAGAGAGTTTATTGAGAAAGATTTGGGTGAAGAAGGTTACCGCAAAGCCGTTGTTGTCTGTGCAACTTCAGATCAACCGCCATTAGTCAGACTCAAAGGTGCATATGTGGCAACTGCAATTGCTGAGTATTTTCGTGACCAAGGGAAAAAAGTTGTGTTGATGATGGATTCAGTTACGCGTTTTGCAATGGCACAGCGTGAAATTGGTTTGTCAGTTGGCGAACCACCGACTACTAAGGGTTATCCACCGTCCGTTTTTGCGATTTTGCCTAAACTGTTAGAACGTAGTGGCACCTCATCCCAAGGTTCAATTACTGCCTTTTATACTGTTTTGGTTGAAGGCGATGATATGAATGAACCAATTGCTGATGCTGTCCGAGGAATTTTAGATGGTCATATTATTTTATCACGAAAAATAGCCAGTCAAAATCATTATCCGGCAATCGATATTCAAAATAGTTTAAGCCGTTTGATGAAGGACCTAGTTGGTGAAGAACAGTATAAGGCAGCAGGTGAATTACGTGAAAATATGACAGTTTATGCTAATGCAAAAGACTTACTGGATGTTGGAGCGTATAAACCTGGAACTAATGCGGTAATTGATTATGCAGTTTCGCTGCATCATCCGATTGATTCATTTTTGTGTCAGCAAGTTGCTGAATTTTCTGATTATCCAACGACTATCAAACAACTTTTACAGCTTTTTGATGATCAATCAGCGGAACGACCGCAGCAAATTCAATCGACATGATAGATAGAAGGTAAATATTATTAAAAAATTCAGCTTTTCATTAAAAAATCTATTGGATTTTCGCCAACAGCAGACCGATCAAGTTAAAGAAGCTTTGCTATTGGAACAGCGTAAACTCAATGTACAACAACAAAAGTTAAGCGAGTTGCAGCAAGAAAAAAAAGAAACTTTCAAAATTGATGATTTCAATATTGGAAGAATGCAGCTGCAATATCATTATATTTTAAGTTTGGAACACGAAATTCAGATGGCAGCTGCAGCAGTTATTCAGCAGCAGCAACAAGTAGAACAAGCTAGGCAATATTTAGTAGCAGCAAAGAAAAAAAGCCAAGTATTGGAGAAATTAGAAGAAAAACAATATAACCAATATTTGCTGGATAGCAAGCACCAAGAACAATTAGTTTTGGATGAAATAGCAAATCGAAAAAAGTTTTCATTATTCTAAATATATAAGCGAAATTTAATTTGAAAGGAGGTGAAAAAATGAATGCTCACGTAGGAATAACAACAGCTATCAAATCAAAAACAGCTGGAAAGAAAAAAAAGGTAACAGCAGATCAAGCTAAGTTTAATAAAGCGCTGAATAAGTTTAAGACATCAGAGCAAACGACTACTGCGGACAAATTGATTAAGCAATTTCCTGAAAATAATAAATCAGCAGTTTCAAACAAGCGAATGACCGCTTCAAAGACAACGGAACAGGTTGATGTTTCAGATTCTATGGCAAAAGACAATTCGTTTATAGCGCCAGCAATTAAGCCAGCAGCCGATAAAACAATGTCTGCAACTACTGTTAATGGATCTGGAAATAAGAGAGAAAAAGCAGATTCAGTTATTGCAAATTCAGCTTTGGTTTTGAATTCAGGTTTAACTATTCAACCCAACTTGGGAAATAAAGATCAAACAGTTTCTGTTACTGAAAAAGTGTTACCAGCAGATCAATTTAAGGAAAATAAAGAAAGCTTTTCAGAATCCCAAGTTGGAAAAGTTAATCAGCAAACGATTGCTAAGTTGGAGCCGTTAAACTCACCAGTAGCTTCGTCAACTGCAGCAAAGCAAGCTATCCAATCAACTAAATTGAATAATTCTGCAGACGCTGAAATTAATTTATCAACTATGACAGCTGGTGAAGCCAAGAAAAACTCAGTAACTGATCAGCTTCAAAAAGATCCAGTGCTGCCAGCAAACATAGCTTCGATTGGAGCTGCTAATCCAATTGTTTCTGGGGGAAATCCAGCGCTGCCGGCTATGCCTAACGTCAATCAAGCAATTGCTGACCAAGCACCTGTTACAGATTTATCCCAAGTGCAGTCGGCAACCACAGCTTTAGCTAAAGCTGTCAATGCTACAGTTACTGGGAAAACGATAGTACCAACAACAACGCCAACTGTGATGCCTAGCGCCAGTCAAGAACTTGCCAACCAGACACCTGCCGTAGATTTGTCTCAAGTCCAATCGGCAACCACAGCTTTAGTTAAAGCGGTCAATGATGTAGTTTCTGGGAAGATGACCACAGTAACAACGCCGGCTATGACTAATACCGACTTAATGGTTGCTGGGAAACCGATAGCAACACCAGCATCATCGACTATGCCTAACACCGGTCAATCAATTGCTGAGCAAGCACCTACTGCGGATTTATCCCAAGTACAGTCAGCGACCACAGCTTTAGTTAAGGCAGTCAATGCTGCAGTTGCTGGGAAGCCAATAGCAACACCAGCATCGTCGACTATGCCTAACACCGGTCAATCAATTGCTGAGCAAGCACCTACTGCGAATTTATCCAAAGTGCAGTCGGCAACCACGGCTTTAGTTAAAACAGTCGATGCTGTAGTTGCTGAGAAACCGACAGCAACACCATCGGTTATGTCCAATGTCAATCAATCAATTGCTGAGCAAACATCTACTGTGGATTTATCCCAAGTGCAGTCAGCAACCGAAGATTTGGTTAAAGCTGTCACTGCAACTGTTTCTGAGCGGACTGCAGTACCGACAACACTGAACGCTGACCCAATAGTTGCGAAGCAAGCATATTTACCAAAAGTACAAGCGGAAAATCAAGTCAAAACTACTAGCGTTAACGCTTCTGAGAAAGATTTAATGCAATCAGCAATTGCCTTGCATAATGCAATGCAGGGTGGTTCGGGATTGAAATCAAGTGCTGCAGAGGGAAAAATTGAAAATAATCAGCAGCTAGTAGCTGGTTTGGCTGATAAGGTCAGTAAACAAGCGGTTCAGGTTTCTGATAAGAATATTTCAAGTTCAAATGATTTATCTGCTCCACAACCTGCTTTGCCTGAACAAGGCGTAGCTGCACCAATTCCAAATCAGAATATAGAACATAGTTTTAAAGCTGGGCAAACCAGTTTGTTGGACTTAATGCAGCCTGAACACGCAGTGCAAACGCCTGTTTCAGCTGGAACTGTTATTTCAGAAGGAATGACTGCAAAAGCACCAGTTGCCAGTTCAGATCAAAAAATATTATTTGATAGCAAAGTATTGCAAACGGCGGCACTAAATGTTGCTCCAACTGGGAAAACTGATTTTACTAATTCGGTGACTAGCGTTAAACAAAATTTAACTTGGAATACAACAGACACTGGTGGTCAAGCACAGTTAATTAATAATTTAACTAAGGAAATTTCAACATTGACTATTCCAGGAAGCAAGACGGTAACAATTAAATTGTCACCAGAGAATATGGGAAATGTTGAAATTACTATGAAAGCTGCTCAAAGCCAAGTTTCTTTAGAAGTTAAAGTGCAAACGACGGCGGCTAAACAATTACTAGGAACGGTAATGGACAAGTTGGAACAAGTTTTGCAAAATCAACCATATTCAGCTGATGGTAATAATGCGATCAAAAATGCGACGGCGGTCAATCAACCGAATTTATCAACGGCTAACAATACATTTTTTGACTTTAATGGTTCACAGCAGCAGTTTAATGGGCGACAATCACGACATAATTTTTCTGCGGCAGCTGCCAAGTTTGCCGATGCAGTGCCTAAACAATCAGCTGAAGTTCAACAATCTGATTTGCGAAAAAGTACGATTAGTATTTTAGCCTAAACAAGAGAGGAGGGAGTTATCGTGAATAATAGTTTAACTGATGGGATTGCATCGTTGGCTAGTTCAAGTATTTACAATGCTGATACTGCTAATTCCAGTACGACAGTTTCAATGGATGATTTCTTGAAAATTATGTCAGCGACAATGAGTAATCCATCGATGGATGATAGCGGCTCGTCTGGCGGCGGTTCAAGTACTGATTATATGACTTCATTAGCTCAGTATGAAAGTTTAAATACTTTAATGGAAATGAACAAATCTTTGTCTGCTTCGGTAGCTGTTCAGCAACAGCAAGAAGCATTAGGAATGTTGGGCAAACAAGTTTCACTGCTTGATAATGGTCAGCAGGTTAGTGGCAAAGTAGAACAAGTGAAATTTGCCAATGGTTTGGCTACTTTAGTAGTTAACGGTCAAGAGTATCAAATGAGTTCTTTGAGCGAAGTGGGTGAGGACAAGTAATGTTGGATAGAATTGCTGGTATTGCTTCTAATGATCAACTTGGTTTAAAAGCATCCTCAAAGCCTAAACCTCAGGCTCAAATTTTTAATCAAGTACTGCAGCAAAAAAAAGCAGCAATTAATGTTTCCAAGCATGCTCAACAACGATTGGTATCGCGAAACTTGCAATTAAAACAAGAAGATATACACCAGTTGTCAACGGCGATGAATGAATTGCAGGCAAAAGGCAGTAAAGAATCATTGCTGGTTTATAAAAACATGGGGATCATTGCTAATGTTCAAAATCGAACAATTATTACAGCAATGGGGATGAATGAATTAGGAACAGTAACAAATATTGATAGTACTAAATTTATTAAATGATTAAACGGCTGGACCGTAAGGGGGCCGTTATGTTTCCTGAATGACGGAAGGAAACGACAATTTAAGGTTAATAATATGAGGAGGAATTGATCATGTTAAGATCACTTTATTCAGGTGTTAGTGGGTTAAAAAGTATGCAGACAGATTTGGACGTGGTAGCTAATAATATTGCGAACGTTAATACTCCAGGGTTCAAATCCAGTCGGGCAATGTTTCAAGATATGGTTAGTCAGACACTTTCAGATGCAACAGCTCCATCACAGAATTCAGGCGGAATCAATCCAAGACAGATTGGTTTAGGAACACAAGTTGGTTCAATCGATACAATAACTACTAACGGAGCTCCCAAATCGACGGGAAGAAGTTTGGATCTATATATTAACGGTGGCGGTTATTTTGCGGTTCAAGGAACAGGTACAACACCACAAACTTACTATACTCGCGTTGGGGCTTTTGAACGGGATGCTAACGGTGATCTAGTGACAACTAGCGGTGGGATGAAAGTTTTAGGCTGGACCCAAAACCCTGCTGTCTATAACGGAACGACTAATATTACAACTACGGGGAATCCAGGAGTAATCAATATACCAAATGCGATAAATGGTAATCAATATAGTGCCGGATCATTGGCAATTGACCAAAACGGTTTAATTACAGCGACTTATGGCAATCAAAAATACGCTATTGGCGAGTTAGCATTTGCTAATTTTACGAACCCTGAAGGCTTGGAAAAAGTCGGTGATACGCAGTTTGCAGCTACGGCTAATTCTGGGGCAGTAGCTTATTCTCCTTCTGGTTCTAATGGAATTGGTTCACTTATTTCTGGTGAATTGGAAATGTCAAATGTTGATTTATCGTCAGAATTTACAGAAATGATTATTGCTAACCGTGCTTATCAAGCTAATGCCAAGGTAATTACAACCTCTGATGAAGTTTTACAAAACTTGACCAATTTGAGTAGAAGTTAATTAATAATTTGATGGTGGAATGGGTGATAATCAATGGTTGAACTTACTGCGATCAATGGGGCTAGATTTTTCTTAAATCCCGATCTGATATATCGAGTTGAAGAAACACCAGATACGGTAATTACGCTAACGACAGAAAAAGTAATTTTAGTCCAAGAATCAGCTGAACAAATTAATCACTTGATTATTGCTTATCGGCGAAAAGTATTTGCTCAACTATTCAAGCATTAAAAAGGGGCGTTATTGAGGTGGAAAAATATGGCTAAAGATGGAAAAAGTTCAAAGGGAAAAAAATGGATTATTATTATTCCTTTGGTATTGATTTTAGCAATTGGCGGCGGAATTGGGGGAGATATGCTGGCGAATAAATTGCTTAATAAACCTAAAGTTGCAAAACAAGTCAATACCGGCGGAATTGCAAGCGGTGAAAAGATCGTACCAATGGATAAGTTTCTGGTGAATTTGGCAAATGATGGTTCTTCGCAAAAATATATCAGCCTTAATATTTCTTTGGTAGTTCCCAGTAAAAAAGCAAAACAACTGAAAAAAAATACGGCTTTGGTGAGAGATAGTGTAATCAATATCTTGCGACAGAAAAAAGAAAGTGACATTTTAGCTAATGCTAATAGTGTTCCTAGCTTAAAAACAGAACTGATTAACAATATTAATCAAAATTATGGTCAAAAAATTGTTGAACAGATTTTCATTACTAATTTAGTAATTCAATAGAAAGAGGCGTGAGTGAGAACATGGATATGCTGTTTACCGTAGTCAAACTGATTATTGGATTACTAATAGTAGTGTACTTGATTAATATTTTTTTGAAACTCTTAAACCACTACTCACTGCAAACCAATAAATCATTTCGCATTCTACAAAAGATTCCGGTCAGTAAAAGTTCGTCAATCGGTGTTGTCCAAGTGGTTGATCGAGTTTATGTGATGAGCTTTTCAGAACAGCAAAACCAAATTCTATTTGAATTACCAGCTGAGGAAGCTCAGAAGTTATTAACCGAAGTTCAACTATCAACTGCAGCGGAACCAAAAAAAATGCAACAAAATTTTGCGTTGATTTTAGAACGAGTTAAGCAAAGTTTAGATAATAAAAAGAGGAAGTAACCGATGAAAAAAAAGCTGACATTTCCATTATTAACCGGATTAGCTACTTTGCTTTGGCTTTTGATTCCAGCGACGCCTGTGTTTGCGATCAGCACCAGCGGAATTTCATCGGCTGTTAATAATCTATTTGGGGGTAATAACGGCTCAAGTCAAATTATCAATACTTTTTTGATGTTGACCTTATTATCAGTTATCCCATTATTGCTGATTATGACAACTTCTTTTACTAGGATCATCATGGTGCTGTCATTTACACGGAGTGCATTGGGAACACAACAAAACCCGCCTAATCAAGTTTTGATCGGGCTGGCTTTGTTTTTGACTTTTTTCATTATGCGGCCGGTTTATACCAACATTTACCAGCAGGCGGTTGTTCCATATGAACGTCAACAGATTACTCAGCAGCAGGCAGTTGATCGATCTGAATTGCGGATGAAAAAATTCATGTATAAGCAAACTCGTCAAAAAGATATTCAATTGTTTGTGAAGCAGAGTTCTACACCGAAACGTGAGTATCATTCATACAAAAAAATTCCAATGACAATTATTACACCGGCTTTTATTCTGAGTGAGTTGCGAACGGCCTTTAGTATCGGATTTTTAATATTTATTCCCTTTTTAATTATCGATATGGTTGTTTCAAGTGTACTGATGTCAATGGGTATGGTAATGCTGCCGCCGGTAATGATCTCTTTGCCATTTAAGATATTATTGTTTGTCTTAGCTGATGGCTGGTATTTGTTAGTTGAGTCATTAATTCAAAGCTTTAAATGATTTTAGGAGGAAAATACAATGTCGCTGGAAATGGTCATGGATGTTTTACGGGATGCATTTATCAGAACTTTATTAATTTCAGCACCCGTTTTACTAGTTGGAATGATAGTTGGCCTAGTTATTAGTATTTTTCAGGCGACTACACAGATCCAAGAGCAGACACTGAGTTTTGTTCCTAAACTAATTGCTGTTTTATTGACTTTGATTCTAGCAGGAAATTTTATGCTTAATATATTGCTGGAGTTTACGAAGTATATTTTCCGGTTGATTTCTTCCCTATGAGGAGCTGAATTTAGTGATTACAATGGCTGAAGTTCAAATTATCGCTTTATTGCTCTGTCGGATTATGTCCTTTATTGCTTCAGCACCAATTTTTTCCCAAAAGGCTTTTCCAAATCTAGCTAAGATAATTATTGGTTTCAGCCTGATTATGGCAGCTTATCCGTTGGTTGCCAAATATCAGTCAACCAGTAATGAGCTAGTTTTTATATTATTGGCAGCTAAAGAAATTTTAGTCGGGTTGGCAATGGGATATTTAAGCCAATTAGTATTTAGTGCCGTAACGATTGCTGGTCAAATGATTGATTTTCAGGTAGGTTTTTCAATTGCTCAAGCATATGATTCAACTTTTCAGATGATGTCTTCTCAATTTGGCCGGGTGTATTACTGGTTGGCTACCGCAGTTTTTTTTATGCTGGATTTTTATCAGCAATTACTTATCGGCGTTATTCGTTCCTTTAAAATCATTTCTTTGACTGGCGGTACAGCCGATGGAGCAACGATTGAAGGTGTTGTCCGGTTGTTTTGTCAGACAATGGTGATGGCTTTAGAGTTGGCAGCACCGATGGTAGTAGCGATGCTGGTGGTTAATTTAATGCTGGGTGTTATTTCAAGGTCAATTCCGCAGATTAATGTGTTGATGCTTAGCTTGCCGTTACAAACTGGTCTTAGTTTCTTATTGATGTTATTGATATTGCCAAATATAATCAGCTTTTTTCAAGCAAATTTGCCCAACTCAGTCAATAACATGATGGATTTTATTAGATCTTTGAAATAAGGGGTATTAGATGCAAGACAAGAATGGCAAAACTGAAAAACCGACAGCGCATCGACTGCGTAAAGCACGTCGAGAAGGAAATGTTCCGCGTAGTCAAGACGTTAATTCGGCTTTAGCGTTGCTAATATTTGCCATGGTGCTAGTCCCCTTGTGGGAATACGTCATTGAACATTTTGTTCCGTATTTGGTTGAATTAATTGAACAAGCGGCTAATTATCAGCAAATGATTACTGATTTGCCTAAAATTGCCGTTCAAATTGTTTTAATGATTTTGTTTCTGTCTGCTCCATTTTTTGTCTTAAGTATGTCAATCGGCTTTTTGACCAACTTTTTGCAGGTTGGGGTGCTCTTCACGACTAAACCGCTAAAACCGGATTTTAAAAGGCTTAACCCATTAAAGGGCTTTAAACAAATGTTTAGTCTGCGGGCGCTTGAAAATTTAATTAAGACATTGGCTAAATTTGGCATTGTTGTTTACTTTTGTTATCGAAAGTTTATGGAGTATCTGCCGGGTTTTTATAATTTGAGTGATATTGAGCTGCCGCAAGTATTGATGTTTGTTTTGAAGTTTGCCCAGGCGTTATCGTTGCAAACGGCAATTGTTTTGTTGATTATTGCATTCTTTGATTATGGCTATCAATTTTATAGCCATCGACGTGATCTACGAATGACAAAGCAAGAAGTTAAGGATGAATTTAAGCAGCAAGAAGGCGATCCGCGGCTTAAATCACAACGGCGGTCAAAATATGCTGCAATGGTTCGCAATTCATTAAAACAAGTTAAAGATGCAACGGTTTTGGTAACCAACCCGACGCATTTAGCATTAGCTATCAAGTATGATGCCGGTAGTGAAGGAGTGCCAATTCTATTAGCAAAAGGGGCAGACCATTTAGCCCAGCAAATGCGAGCAGAAGCCCGAAAATATCACGTCCCAATTATTGAAAATCGACCGTTGGCATGGGCTTTATATGGCAAGGTCGAACCTGGAGATTTTGTTCCGGTTGAACTTTATAAATCGGTCGCAGAGGTTATTGCATTGGTTTATAAGTTGAATGAAGAAGCTAAAGATAAAATTTGAGAGAGTTGAGGAGGAGAAGAATTTATGAATCGAGTATTCGGCAAAAAAATGACTAGATCGGACATCTGGATATCTTTTTTGGTGTTGGCGATTATTGCATTGATCATCATTCCTTTGCCGGCAGCACTATTAGATGTTTTGATAGTAATCAACTTGACGCTCTCAATGAATATTTTGCTGATTACCTTATTTACCAAATCGGTTTTGGAGTTTTCGTCATTTCCGACTTTATTGCTGTTTACGACAATGTTTAAGTTGAGTTTAAATATGGCTTCGACCAGATTAATTTTGACAGCCGGCAGTGCCGGACAGGTAATTAGTGCTTTTGCCAATGTAGTTACGGGGAGCAACTACATTGTCGGAATAATTTTATTCGTCATTATTATGATTGTTCAGTTGGCTGTTGTGACTAATGGTACTGGTCGAGTTGCGGAAGTTTCTGCTCGTTTTACTTTGGATGCTATGCCAGGAAAACAAATGGCGATCGACTCTGATTTGAATTCAGGTTTATTAGACGAAAAACAAGCGCGGAAGAAACGAGACGATTTGCAGCGAGAAGCTGACTTTTACGGTTCAATGGATGGTGCCAGCAAGTTTGTTAAAGGTGATGCGATTGCCAGTGTATTAATTGTTTTGATTAATTTGATTGGTGGACCAATTATTTTTGCAGCTGGTGGAAAGATGTCAATCGTTCAGGCTTTGAGTCAGTTCGGTAAATTATCAATCGGTGATGGTCTAGTAAGTGCCATTCCATCCTTGCTGATTTCGATTGCTTCTGGGGTAATTGTTACCCGTTCCGCAAATCAGACTTCTTTTGGCGCTACTTTGTCTGGGGATTTATTACGTAATCCACAGCTGTTTCGAATCGTTGCTGCTATTTTATTGATTTTATCAGTTATTCCAGGTTTCCCTTTTATTCCGTTTGCTTTAATGGGAATCGTTATGTTTGCCGGCAGTTCGTTGGTCGAAAGAAATACAGTTCAACAAACACAAGCCAAGAAACGCCAGCAGCAGCAATTAGAGCTAAAGAAAAAGCGGACCAAACAAGAGCCAGAGGAATCAGTTGCTTCATTCCAGGTAGAACCGCTAGCTATTGAGATCGGCTATGGGTTGATTCCGCTGGTTGACAATACGATTGAAAATAGTTTAATGGATCGCATTGTTTCAATTCGTCGGCAAATTGCCAAAGAACTTGGGATCTTGATCAGCCCGGTTCGGATTCGCGATAATTTATATTTGGATTCAAATGGCTATTCGATCAAAATTCGTGGGAATGAGGTAGCTAAAGGAAAGATTTATCCAGATAAATTTATGATTATTGCTCAAAATGACGGGCATTTTCCATTTAAAGGTATTCCAACTAAAGATCCTGCTTTTCATCTAGATGCTTTATGGATCAATGCTCAAGATAAAGAGCAAGCAGAGCTTCAGAACTTTACGATTATTGAACCATTGACAGTAATTGCTACTCATTTAAAAGAGGTTATCAATAAGCATGCACCGGAATTACTGGGTCGGCAAGAAGTTAAAAAATTGCTGGAAGGAATTAAGGGTCAGTCCGGCGTTGTAATTGATGAATTAATTCCAGATATTATGCGTTTGGGTGAAGTTGAAAAAGTTTTGCAGAATTTATTAGCTGAACAAATACCGATTAATGATTTGGCTACTATTTTGGAAACCTTGGCTGATTACGGCACGATCACCAAGGATGCGGAGATGCTGACTGAATATGTTCGGCAAGCTTTAAAACGAACAATTGCTGCTCAATATGCTGATGAAAATAAAACGATCAATATTGTAACGGTTCATCCACGAGTTGAAGAGATGGTTGCTCAAAATATTCAGAAGACACCGACCGGTTCATATCCGATTCTTAAATCAGAAACAGTTAACCAGATTTTAACGGCTGTTGGTAAAGTCCAGCAAAGTTTATTGGTTAAGGATACTAAGTTTGTGATCTTAACTTCACCCAAGATCCGTTTAGTATTTAAGAAGTTGATTTCAATGAATTATCCAGATATCGCTGTTATTTCATTAAATGAAGTTCCTAATGAAATCAAAATTGTAACAGTTGGCACAATTGAACTTTAATGATTGATTCGAGCGGAAGGGGCAATTCCAATGTATAAGATAAAACTTGAAGATAAAGTATTGAAATATTTGCCATTGGTTGAACGAGTAGCCAATCGAATTACAATCAAAAATACTGAATATGAGTATGGCGATTTGTACGATATCGGAGTGATCGGTTTGATTGATGCCTTGCAAAAATTTGATGCTAGTAAACAAGTTCCGTTTGAAAGATATGCCATGATTCGAATTAAAGGAGCAATTATTGATGAAGTTAGGAAGCACGCCAAACTGTCGCGCTATAAAATGAACAGCATTAATAATTTATATTCGGCTAAACAAAAATTAGAACAAAAATTAAAACGTGAAGTGACTGATCAAGAAATCAGTGAAGAAATGAAGATTTCATCAACACAATTGAATGAAATTTATGAGAATATTCATTACTTGGCTGGAATATCACTTGAAAGTACCATTTTCCCACAGTCAGATGATTTTACCTTGGAGGATATTTTAGAAGATACCAATGCCGCCAATGGTGAACAGAATTTACTGCAACAAGAAGAAAAACAGGCTTTGATCATTGCAATAAAAAAATTAAATCAGCGTGAGCAGTTAATTTTAAGTTTGTATTACGAGCAAAATGCCACTTTAAAAGAAATTGCTGCGGTTTTAGATGTTTCTATTGCACGGGTTTCACAGATTCACGGGAAAATAATTATTAAATTACGCCAGCTGATTAAGGAGGAAATGAAATGATTAGAGGCCTAGATACGCTTTATCAAAGCGTCAATCTGTTAGAAAAAAGGCAAGAAAATATCAGTGGCAATATTGCCAATGTTCGAACTAGCGGCTACCAAGCAAAAGAACTTTTTCAATCAACATATCGTCAAGTTCAGCTGCATAACTTTCAAGGTGGCAACAATAACAATCAACGAATTCAGTACGATGGTTTTACATTTGGCAACTATCTAGCTGGTTCATATTTAAATCCCGCCAAAGGGGCCTTGCAGCAGACCGGCCGCGCAACTGATTTTGCAATTAACAGTGATGGCTATTTTCAGGTTCGAATGAATAACGGACAAATTGCTTATACGCGTAATGGAAATTTTCGCTTAAATAATCAAAATCAATATGTTACGCAGGAAGGCTATCAAGTTCTTGGGACAAATAACGGTCCGGTTACGGCGACTGCCGCCACTGGAATCCCTAATTTTTCGATAGTTTCATTTCCAAACGATGGAAATCTGCAAAGTATGGGCAATGCTTACTATACTAGTCAAACGGCTGGAACCCCAGTTAGAGCTCCGCAATTGGAACAGGGATCTTTGGAACAATCCAATGTATCTACTTCTGATGAGATGGTTTCGATGATCCAGACTTCACGGGAGTTTCAAGCTAACCAGAAAGCTTTGAGTGCAACCAACGATACTTTGCAAAAAGCTGTTAATAATTTAGGCAAAGTCTAGGAGGAAAATTTTAAATGAACGTTAATGATATTTTGTCGATCAGTCGAACAGGCTTAAATGGTTTGCAGAACAATTTAGACATTGTTTCCAATAATATTGCTAATTCAAATACAGTAGGGTTTAAGCAAAGAGATACCAGTTTTGGTGACTTATTAGAAAATTCTACTACACCGCAAGATGCCAATCTTGAAGCAGCACAACAAAATAACCTGGGAATGACAATGGGATTGGAAACACATCAGCAAGCAATTAATTTTTCTCAGGGTGGTCTTCGCAGTACGGATTCGCCTTATGACTTAGCAATTAGTGGAAATGGTTTTTTTGGAGTTCGGGGGGCCGATGGTCAGCTTTATTTGACACGTAATGGTGATTTTAGTCGTGATGCCAATGGAAATTTAGTTAATCAAGCTGGTCAAAGATTAGATATTCAAGCAACGGTGCCCGAAAATCAGTGGCCGCAAGGTACAGTTTCAATCGATCAAAATGGTCAAATTTCAATTGGAAATAATGGTCGTACTACGCAAGTTGGACGTGTGATTTTATATCAACCAGCTGAACCGCAAAATTTACAGGCTGTCGGAAATAATCTGTATCAGCTGCAAGGTGGTGCGTTGAACTCATCTTTAACAGGAGCTGCCGGATTAGGTACGATCGAACAAAATCATTTAGAGAATTCAACTACTGATTTGGCGGATGCAATGACCGATATGATTATGACACAGCGAGCATATTCATTAAATTCGAAGGTTCTGCAATCAACTGATGATATGTTGGGAACAATTAATGAGTTTTCAAATCAATAAAGGTTGGGATCAGATTGATTAGATTTGAACATGTTTCAAAATTATATGATGGTAAAATTCAGGCTTTGGAGGACGTTTCTTTTCAGGTCAATCAAGGAGAATTTGTGTATATCGTCGGACCAAGCGGTGCTGGAAAAACAACATTGTTAAAGTTGATGGATAAACAAGAAAATTTGACAACTGGTTCCTTACAGATGGGAAGTATGCTGGTTGAACGGATTCGTCCCAGCCAAACATATATTTTACGTCGCCAAATCGGTATTGTCTTGCAGCGTGATTTATTTATCCCTTACTTAAATGTGGCGGAGAACATTAGCTATAGTTTAGCGGCTTTAGGGGTTAATGATCCACAGCAGCAACAAATTAAAACGCAGAAAGTTTTAACAGCGGTTGGCATGACAGCTTATCAAAAACGATTACCAGCAGAATTATCAGTTGGACAAAGAAAAAAAATTGCAATTGCCCGGGCTTTGATCAATCAACCGCCGATTTTATTAGCTGATGAACCAACGGCTAATTTGGATGCGAAATCAGCCGTGGAGATTATGAGATTATTTTTTAAATTCAACTTGGGCGGCATGACAGTTATGATTGCAACTCATGATAGTACAATTGTTAATTCACTTCGTCACCGGGTTTTAGAATTACAAAAGGGAAAAATAGTTCGTGATGAGGATAACGGAAAGTATTCGACAAACTCCGACTCAAAAGATATTTATATTTGGTAATAAATTCGCTTAATTTCATAAATAATTTACCGATAGTACATGATAGGTTGCTATCCAAGTTTTTTTAGATTAAGGGAGTGAGAGTTAGAGTATCTTGGGGTGCATCTGCAACGTTTAACTATCAAATTGATAGAAAGGGATAGGATTATGGCAAAAAAGAATACTAGTTTTGGAAAAAAGTTTAAGTGGGGCTTACTGATACCAGTGGGAATTACTATTGTAGTATTGTTGATTTGTTATTTTGCAGTAATCAAACCGGTAGGCAATACTGGTTTGAACCACAGTTTTGAAATATTTTCCATTGTTTTGATCATTATTCATTTACTGTTTGCGCTGTTTGTAACTTCAAAGGCAGGGCAAAGTACCGGTCCAGAGATGCAGCAGATGATGAGAGTTTTTGATCAAGTCAGCAACGGAGATTTAGCGGGTGCTGAAGAGTTATCTCAGTTAAAAATTAAGAATCCGATTATTGTTAAAATCAAAAACAGTTTTCAGACAATTATTAATGTCTTTAAAGCTGTAATTGTAGGTATGAAGGACGAAAGTCAGCGTTTAGGCAAAATGTCGCAAGATTTAACGAAGACGACTAGCAAGACCAAAAGCTCAGTCGGCAATATTAAAGATACGATGTCAACGATTGCTGATTCAGCCAGCTCGCAAGCAGCTGAAGCCGAGCAGACTTCAAATGATATGAAAGAACTTGGCGGTAAGATCGAAAAGATTCATGCAGAGATTGAACGGATGAACGGTTACGCTGATACTTCGCGCCAAAGCAACCAGAAAAACTCCAAATTGATGGTCGATGTTTCACAAAGTTGGCAGACAGAACGTGATAACCAGTCGCAAATTGTCAAAGAAATGAACGACATGAATAAAAATGTTCAAAGTATTGGGAAGATCGTTCATTTAATTAATGATATTTCTGAACAAACTAATCTACTGGCTTTGAATGCCTCAATTGAAGCGGCTCGAGCAGGGGATGCCGGCAAAGGCTTTGCTATTGTTGCTGAAGAAATTCGTGATTTAGCAGAACAAAGTGGTCAATCAGCTAAGAATATCACCGAAATTATTGAAGCTATTCGTCATCAATCTGAACAAATGGTTACAGCTTTAAATGATTCTTACTCCAGCAGCGAAAAGCAAACAGAAACCCTTAATAATGCAATTGATTCTTCAAAAGAGGTTTCTGAAATTGTTAAGAAATTTGTGGAAAGTATTGAAACAGTTAAATCGCACATTAATGGTATTTCTAAAGAAAAAGACTTGGTGGCTAAATCAGTTAATTCAATTTCGCATTCGATTACTGAGACTTCGGCTGGAACTGAAGAAGCTACTGCCAGTATTGAAGAACTTTATCAAGGATTGGAACAGTTTGAAAAGAATGTTAAAGAAATCAGTAAATCAGCTGAAATCTTTAAATTTCAAGTGGAAAACTTCAAAATTTAGGATTAATAAAATAAAAGGGGGGATAATCAGTGGATCAATATGTAGTTTTCAAAAGTCATGATCAATTTTTTGCACTACCGGTTTTATTAGTAAAACGAATTGTTGAGACTGATCAATTTATTTCATTGCCGGATGTACCGGATTTTGTTTTGGGAGTATTTGAACATCAACAGCATATGATTCCGATTATTGATTTGCGGCGTAAACTATTTGGTGAATTTACACCAACAACTGATGCGACGAAAGTGATTTTGTGCGAATGGCAGGACCAACACTTGGGTTTGTTTATTGAAAACATTGTTGGCATTAATTATTTAGAAGAAACCAATTATGAGGCCGAGTTGTCGCAAGCTGATTTAAAACGCGGCTATATTGGCAAATTCTTAAAATTTAAAGATCAGGTAGTTATTTCTTTGAAGCTGGATTATCTATTTGATAATAATCAGTCGCAAGCCTTAACGGACAGTGTTGCAGAACTTGAAAAGTCTAAGGAGGGCGCAGGTGACACTCCAACAGAAACCGACTGAGTTGCGCATCGGGATAGCTGATTATAAGATCAGTCAAGCTCCTAATAATTTAATAACAGTTGGCTTAGGTTCTTGTATAGGAACGTTAATATATGATGAACGCAGTGGAATTGGTGGTTTAAGCCATATTATGCTGCCGGATAGTCGACCTTTTGAAAAGCGTTCAACAGTTAATGCTGCCAAATTTGCTAATTTGGCTTTACCAAAAATGGTGGATGAAATGAAACGGCAAATCCGTTTTCCGCATTTTAAAGCAAAAATTGTTGGTGGGGCAAATATGTTTAACTTTGATAATAATACGCAAAATGTTGGTGCACGCAATATCATGGCAGTTGAAGAAACCTTAAAACAGTTGCGAATTCCAATTATTGCTAAACATGTGGGCGGCAGTAATGGTCAAACGATGGTAGCTGATTTGGAAACCTTTCAAGTAATGGTCAGAATTGTACATCAAGAAACAGTTTATTTATAAGGACGATAATTAATGAAAATTTTAATTGTAGACGATTCTGCCTTTATGCGGAGAGTCATTAGTGATTTAACTCAAAAAATTTCATTCATTCAAACTGTTGAAATTGCTCGAAATGGTCAAAAAGCAGTTGAAGCAGTTAAGGATGATCCAGAAATTGATTTAATTTTGATGGACATTGAAATGCCGGTCATGGATGGATTGACAGCCTTGAAGGAGATAAAGAAACTGCGAAACGTACCAGTAATTATGCTGAGTTCACTAAGCAATCAGGATGTAACAATTGAAGCACTTGATGCTGGCGCGGCCGATTTTATTGAAAAACCGGTTAATTTGTTTTCGATTAAGCAGGAATGGATTACTGATTTTAAAAATAAAATTTTAATGGTCAAAAACAAATCTCAACAAACATTAAATCCGGTTGATCAATCACTTGGAGTAACTGATTTGACAACCGTTCCCGGGCAATTACCAACCTTTGTCCATGCAATGGTAATTGGGGCTTCAACTGGTGGTCCACGAACATTATTGCGAATTATTCGACATCTGCCGGCTGAAATTAAAATGCCAATTTTTATCGTTCAACACATGCCGAAGGGATTTACAGCCTCATTTGCCAAGCGGCTGAATCAAGAAACTACTAGTCAAATAGTCGAGGCCCAAGATGGGATGAGGATCGAACGCCAAGTTTACCTTTGCCCAGGTGATTACCATATGACACTGGAAAATGGGCAAATTAAATTGAATCAACAGCCTAAATTGCATGGTACACGTCCAGCGGTGGATTATTTATTCAGTTCAGCAGCTAAAATGTATCGTCGTAATTTAGTTGCTGTCTTATTGACCGGAATGGGTAGTGATGGTGCCAAAGGAATGGCCGATATTCATCAGTTAGGTGGTTATACGATTGCTGAAGATGAAGCTAGTTGCGTTGTTTTTGGAATGCCGCGCAGTGCCATTGAATTGGGTGTTGTTAATGAGATTTTAGATTTATCGGCAATTGAACAAAAAATCAATCAAATAGTCGGGTGAAACTAATGGAATTAAACTTTGATTTTTTTAATAAGTGGGTTCAAGCAAAATTGGGGATTAAGTTAACAGCTTATAAGCAGCGGCAAATGCAGCGCCGAATTGGTAACATCATGCGGACAACTGGTGCTGAAACGTTGGAAGAATATGCCCACATTTTAGAAACTGATGCTCAAGCTCGCAAGGCGTTTATTGAGCATTTAACAATTAATGTAACAGAATTTTATCGGAATCGCGATTTGTTTGAAGTCTTTGAACAGCAGCTTTTGCAGACGGTCATTCCTCAATTTCCCAATCCTAAAATTTGGAGCGCAGCCTGTTCCGAAGGTGCTGAGCCGTATACGTTGGCGATGATTCTTGAGAAGCATCATTTACTGGGAGCAAAAATCATTGCTACAGATATTG
Organism: Liquorilactobacillus ghanensis DSM 18630; assembly: GCF_001435235.1. Taxonomy (GTDB): domain Bacteria; phylum Bacillota; class Bacilli; order Lactobacillales; family Lactobacillaceae; genus Liquorilactobacillus; species Liquorilactobacillus ghanensis. Next base: position 46,505 of record NZ_AZGB01000016.1, read on the forward strand.
ATGATGATATTTTAGCTAAAGCACATCAGGGATGTTATCGCAAGGATCAATTGAAAAATATCGCTGCAACAGATTTGAAGAAATACTTTACTGAAGTTGAAGGCGATCGTTATCAAGTAAGCAGCAGTCTTAAACAACAAATAACTTTTAAAAAACAAGACTTGCTGAAGAATTTGTATGAGAAAAACTGCCATGTAATTGTTTGCCGTAATGTAACTATTTATTTCAAACCGGAAATCCGTGACGAAGTTTATCGGAAGTTTGGTGAATCTTTGGTTACTGGGGGGATTCTGTTTACCGGAGCAACGGAAGCAATTAATTTTCCAGAACAATTCAATTTGCGTAAATTGGATTCGTTTATTTATCAAAAGATTTAGTTTGTTGAAAGGAGTTGAAAGTAGTGGACGATAATAGTGCGTATCGTGATCTTTTCTTTGAAGAAAGTGAAGATAACCTGCAGCAGTTAAATGATAATGTCCTAGAATTGGAAAAAGAACCAGATAATATTGATTTGATCAATGAGATTTTCCGAGCAGCGCATACCTTAAAAGGCAGTTCGGCAACAATGGGTTATGAAGTAATGACCAAACTGACTCATCGGATGGAAGATATTTTTGATCTTTTTAAATCAGGTAAATTAAAAGTTAATGGTGATCACATTTCATTGATTTTTAAGTGCTTGGATCGTTTATCACAGCTGCTTGATGATTTACGAGATGAAAAAGATTTGAGTGAAGATCAAATCAAGGATTTGATTGATGAACTTAATAAAGTAGAAACCAGTGCAACTGGTAAAGCCGCAGAAACGGTTCCAGCTGCAGCAGAAGCCGATCAGCCAGCAGCACCTAAAGCAGAATTAACTGCAACTTTTTCTAGTTTGGAAGATGCCGATGTTGATGTTGCCGAGAAAGCCAAAAGCGGCGGCCAGAATGTGTTTACAATTGCAATTCGCTTGGATGCGGAAACCTTGTTGAAGGGACCGCGAGTCTTCTTAATTATGCAAAAATTAGAAGAAGAAGGCGATGTAATTCATACAGAGCCGACAGCTGATTTGCTGGAAGATGGTAAGTTTGATACTGATTTTAAACTGGTTTTTGTAACCAGAGAGACACAAGATGACATTAAAAAGAATGTTGAGAGTAACAGTGAACTTGAAAAAGCAATCGTTGAGCCATTTGATGCTAAAAAAGCTGTAGCGGCTCAAAAAGAAGCTGAGGAAGCTGCTGAAAAGCAACCGGCCAAAACTGCAGCACCCAAAGCGGCAGCTGCTAAGCCGGCACCTAAAAAAGCAGCCGCTAAAAAACCGGCTGCCAGAGCGAAGAGCAGCCATCACAATGCTCGCAATCAGTCAATCAGGGTCGATTTAAGTCGGCTTGATCGCTTTTTGAATTTAGTTTCTGAATTGGTTGTTTATCGCAATCAGATGGAAGATTCTAGTCATCGCAGTGATTTAGAAGGAATTCGCGATTCGTTAGAGCAGGTTTCGCGGTTGACTTCGGAGCTGCAGGATTTAGTGTTGCGGATTCGAATGCAGCAGGTCAGTGTTGTCTTTAGTCGTTTTCCACGAATGATTCGTGACTTAGGACGAACCTTGCATAAAGACATGGATCTAGTTGTTATTGGCGAGGACACTGAGCTTGATAAAACCGTTGTTTCTGAATTAGGCGAACCAATGATTCATATGCTGCGCAACTCTGCTGATCATGGAATTGAAGATCCGGATACACGTGAGAAACTTGGCAAGCCGCGTAAAGGAACGATTACGCTGTCAGCTTATCAAGAAGGGAATCGTGTAATTATTACTTTAGAGGATGATGGTAAAGGAATTGATCCACAGGTAATTAAAGCCAGCGCAGAATCTAAGGGAATCAATACCGATGGAATGTCTGAGGATGAATTAAAGCATTTGATTTTTCATCCCGGCTTTTCAACAGCCAAAAAGATTACTGATATTTCAGGTCGAGGTGTAGGGCTAGATGCAGTTCAATCTAAGATCAATGAATTAGGTGGTTCAATTGAACTACGCAGTCAAGTTAATGTTGGTTCGAAGTTTATTATCAAGCTACCGTTAACACTCTCGATCATTCAAGCTTTAATGGTCAAAGTTGGTGCAGGTAATTTTGCTATTCCGTTAGATGTAGTTGAACGGGTAGTAATGTTGCATGATGAAGATATTGTACCAACAGCTAAAGGGGAAGTATACCGTTTTCAAGATACATTGATTCCAATCGTTCGGACAGACAAATTATTAAACATTAAAACCAAAGAAGGTGCCAAAAAATTTGCCATTATTGTCAAAAGTGATCAACAGTATTTTGGCATTTTAGCAGATCAGTTGATTGGACAAAAAGAAATTGTAATTAAAAAAATTGATCCAGTATTGCAGAAAATCAATCGTTATCAAGGTGCAACTATTTTTGATAATGGTTCAATTGCATTGATTCTTGATGTTAATGCTTTATGTCAAACAAAAAAAGGAACTAAATCATGAAATATACAGATTTACAAATTGATGGATTACGCGAAATGATCAATATCGGCGGCGGCAATGCAGCAACTAGTATTTCGAAGATGGTTAATGAAAAAATTGATATGAAAGTTCCCGAAGTGGCAATTTTAAGCTATCAGGAATTATACCAAAAAGTAATGGCCGACGATGATGAAGTTTATGGAGTTATCAGCAAAATAGTTGGCGAGTACCAAGGAGCGATTTTATTTGTAGTAACTGATAAAGCAGTTAATCAATTAGCAGATTTGATTTTAAAAGGAACGCAAGTATCGTGGGATGTTAAATTATCTGCGGTGAGTGAGTTGTCTAATATTATTGCTAATTCTTTTTTAAATGCTATCGGTAAATTGCTTGATGTTCAGTTGATTTCTTCACTGCCGCAGATCAAGAATGATTTTTTTGGAGCACTAATTAGCAGTGCCTATCTGGCGTTTGACCAGTATGATGAACAAGTAATGGTCATCCGGAATGAATTTACTTACGCTGAAAAAAAACTTGATGCCTCGTTATTTCTGATTCCAGAAAAGGGCGTCTTGGATAGTTTAATTAAATCGCTTGGAATATGAAAGGAGCAAGTAATTTGGGAAAGAAAATTTTAATTGTTGATGACGCGGTTTTTATGCGAATCAAATTGAAAGATATTTTAGAGAAAAATGGTTACGAGGTTGCCGGAGAAGCTCAAAATGGGCAAGAGGCTTTTGATAAATATCAGGAAACCAAACCGGATCTGGTCACAATGGATATTACTATGCCGGAAGTTGACGGCTTGGAATCGTTAAAAATGATTCGAAAAGCAGATGCCAATGCTAAGGTCATTATGTGTAGTGCGATGGGACAGCAGGGAATGGTTATGGATGCAATCCGCGCCGGAGCAATTGATTTCATTGTTAAGCCATTTGATACTGAGCGAGTAATTAAAGCATTGGATAAGGCTTTTTCATAATCTGAGGAGATGATCACAGATGCAAATGATTCTTTTTAAGCTGAATCAGCAATTTTATTTGATCTCGGCAGCTTCAGTTGAAGAAGTCATTGACACTATTGAGATTACACCAGTACCATTGGCTGCAAAATGGGTCAAGGGCTTGATTAACTTGCGGGGAGCGGTCATGACAGTTGTTGGTTTATCAGAATTAATCGGTGTGCCGGAGTCAAAAGAGTATAAAAATATTTTGATCATGAAAAAAGACGATAAGCGTAAAGGATTACTAATTGAAGAAGTTAGCGAAATTCTTGATGTTGATCCTGAAAAAGTAGTTTTAAATGATGATGCAAAAGAACAGAATAAGTATTATTCAGGGATTGTTTCATTTCCTGATAAAGTAGCTAACGTTGTTGATGTAACTAAAATGATTTTTTAGTAGTAAGGAGGGGTCAAGTTGGATCAGGTATTATCGCAGCAGGAAATTGACAAGCTGCTGGCAGCAATGAACAACGGCGAAATTGATCAAGAAAAGATTGAAGAAGAAGAAAAAACTCCCAAGGTCAAACCATACGATTTTAGAAGACCGATCAAACTTTCCAAAGAATATGTCAATACGCTGCACATGATCTTTGAAGACTTCTCTAAAATGAGCACCAATATACTATCAAATTTATTACGAGTCAATGTTACTTTGCAGTTAGCATCGATCGAACAAGTCAGCTTTGATGAGTTTATTCATTCGATTCCCCGAGTTACTTTAATCGGATTATTCCACTCAGCTTTAGCTGATGAAACACCAATGAAGGGGATTCAAATGGTTGAAATCAACCCGCAGCTTTGTATGCGTTTGGTTGAGCTATTGTGTGGTGGAACAGAGGTTGAAACCACTAAGAAGACAACTAATAATAATGTGGTTGATGATAAGAGTTTTACCGATATTGAGTTAGCTATTTTACGTGAAGTACTGAAAGAGCTAGGAATAGTTTTTCAAAATTCATGGAAAGATATTGTTCAGATGGAAACGGAACTAGATGATCTTGATACTAATCCGCAGATGTTGCAAACAATGTCACCAAATGAACCAGTGGTTTTAACCACATTTACCATGCAGATTGGCGATATGAGTACCTTCTTAAATATTTGTATTCCGTATGTCTTTTTTGAGGGAATTAGTGACAAACTCAGCTTTAAGAATTGGTTTGATTCTAGTCAAAAGCTCAGTAAAGATGATGAACGTGAATTAGAGCGAGGGTTAAATAATGTTGGCGTATCCCTTGAAGCTCGCTTAGGAAGTGCGCAAATGGAGATGGCGGATTTCTTGCATTTGGAAGTTGGCGATGTGATCAAACTTGACCGCAAGACGAGTGCTCCGTTAGACACTTATGTTAATGGAATACCATTTTATCAAGCAAAACCTGGTAAAAAAGACGGTAATTTGGCAGTTGAATTATTAGATAAGTTGGAAGGAGACCCAGAAGATGAGTGATAGTTTATCGCAAGAGGAGATCGACAAATTGATGAAAGGCGAAAATGGATCGTCGACTTCAGACAAACCAGCTGCAGATGAGCAGTCAGAAGAAAAGAAAGCTGCAACCGACCAATCGGATAAGTCAGCTGTGGTAAAAGACGGAGATAAGGGCAAATATGATGAAAAAACCAAACAGGATATTATTGGTGAAGTAGGAAATATTTCTATGTCTCAAGCAGCGACGACATTATCTTCAATTTTGAACCACCGGGTAACAATTACAACACCTAAAGTTTCGCGGATTTATTTTAAGGATTTGATTTCGGGTATTTCAACTCCCAAAGTTGCTACGAAAGTTGGCTTTAAAGAAGGTTTGATTGGAACCAATTTGATGCTGCTGAAAGTAAAAGATGCAATTATTATTGCTGATTTGATGATGGGTGGTAATGGTGAGCCTAAATCACAAGACTTTACTGAAATTGAATTAAGCGCAGTTTCTGAAGCAATGAATCAAATGATTGGATCATCAGCGACGGCCATGGCAACAATGATTAATCGAAAAGTTGATATTTTGCCGCCAGATGTTAAAGTTTGGCGTGAACCGGATAATGTTCATTACGAAAACATTGGCGGAGATCAAAAAATCTATGAAATATCTTTTTCGCTGAATGTTGAAGGCCTAATTAAAAGTGAGATTATGCAAATCTTCACTGAAGATATGGTAGATGATATCGCCGATGCGGTAATGTCTGATAAGGCAACCGTTGTTAAGGGTCATGATGATGATCAAGCGGCTAAAAACAATTCTAATCAAACAGCCGATGCGGGACAACAAACAGCCGAAAATAATCAGGCTGCTAGTACCGCGCAGACAACAGCAGGTACTAATCAAGCTGCTGGTAATACACAGGCAACTGCGGCGAAACCTAAACAAACAATTGAAGTCAGCAAACCGGAGTTCCAGCAATTAGCGGATGAAAAAGTACCACAAGGCGATAATTTGGATTTAATTATGGATGTTCCACTGAACTTGAGTGTTGTTTTGGGCCGGGCAGAAAAAAGTGTTAGAGATATTTTGTCATTCAACTCAGGATCAGTAATTGAATTAAATCATTTAACAGATGAACCATTGGAAATTTTATTGAATGGAAAATTAATTGCAACTGGTGAAGTAGTTGTTATTAATGAGAACTTTGGAATCAGAATTACCAATATAGTTTCACAACGGCAAAGAATCGATCATATGGGATAACCTTGGTTAAGATTTAATTATTGTAAAAAATGGCAGAAACTATTTAACTTTTGTGTAGTTGTCCGATATGATACATATGACAGGGAAAAGGAGGTCATTTATGATGAAAATTGAGGGCAACTATAACAATGAGATTAAAGTTGATTTGAGCAATAATCAGTTTTCGCCTAGCAATTCAGCTTATGCGTCTAAAGATGCTGGTGCTGAGCAGGCTAATGGTGTGACTTTATCAGCGACTGCCAAAAAAATTTTAGCAAGCGAAAAAAATGATCGTGGCTTTGATATAAATAAATTTAATAAATTAAAAAATTTGATTGCAACAAATAATTATCAGGTGTCACCGGAAAAGATTGCTTCGGGGATACTGGATGATATAAAGGCTCAAGGAAAGCGCTAATTATGAAAGAAGCTGAAATTGAGCGGTTGTTGCAGCAATTTCAACGACTGCTGCAACAAGAAAATAAGTATTTGATCAATAATCAGCCGGACAAACTCATGCCTTTAGTCGAAAAAAAGCAAAAGTATGTTCGGCCTTTTCAAGATTATACAGGGGAAGTAACACCTAGGATGAAAGAACTGATTCAGCAAGTGCAGACCCTACAGAAAGAAAACTTGTTACTAACAAAGCAAGCGATGGGATTTGAAGAAATGATGTTGAAATCAATTCGCAGTAATTTGAAGACTCCTGGAACAATCTATTCACCAAATAAAAGCAAAAAATCAGCCGATGGCATTTCGCTGATCGACTGGGAAGCTTAGAGGTTAGGGGGAACACCATGAGTTTATTTGGAGCATTAAATGTTGGTAACACGGGAATGAGTGCTAATCAAATAGCTATGCAGACAAGCGGCAACAATATTGCCAATGCTAATACGGATGGTTATTCACGTCAACAAGTCGGAACAGCTGAACAGCCGACGATTTATCAACCGGGGGTAGGTTCACTTGGAACTGGGGTTGATGTAACTGGAGTTAATCGTGTTGTTGATGATTTTGTAAGAACTCAAGTCAGGGATGCTAATTCCAAGTATCAATATTATCAAGAAAAATCAGATAAGTTAGGGCAGTTACAAGATATTTTAAATGAACCATCTGACAATGGAATCGTCAAGCAGTTGTCAACGCTGACAACTGCTTGGAACACATTAGCAAATGATCCGGAATTAGGTACGGCGAAGTCTTCAGTGGTGCAAGATGCTGGTTCATTTGCTGATTCGGTTAAAGAAATGGCAGGGAATATTTCTGATTTAAGTGATAATATTACTAGTACCTTAGCTAAAAATGCCTTGGACTTTAATAGTGATGTCAAGCAGTTACAAACTCTTAATCAGCAAATTTATAATTTATCAAGTGTCGGGCAGACTCCGAATGATTTATTAGATCAACGGGATGCAACCTTAAAAAATTTATCTGATATTGCAGATGTATCTACATCATTTGATAGTTATGGACGAGTTTCAATTAATCTGGGCAATCAGACTATTTTGAATGGCGATACTCGTAATACTTTAAGTGTTGTTACAGCTAATACAGGTGGCACAGCAACAATCGCTAAAGATGGTGATACGGTTGACGGTCAACAGCAGGTTAATGATAATTATCCGACTAATACGATCTTGTTAACGCAAACTGATACTGATGGCAATACAAGTTATAGCCAGTTAACTGTTGATAACGGAACAATGGGTGGCTTGGAAACAGCAGCTGGTGAAGTTTCACAGCGGATGCAAGAATTGAATGATTTTGCTGCAACGATTGCTAAAACCGTTAATATGGTTTATACCAATGGTCAAAGCAGTACAAGCGGCTTTTTTGAAATTGGCAGCAATACGGATTCATATGCATCACAAATGACCGTTAATTCTGCTTTAACTGCAGATCCTGATAAATTAACAGTCGGTACCAGCGGGGCTTCTGGTGATAACTCAATTGCAACGGCGATTGTTAATTTAAGCAACGTTAAATTTGATTATCCGATTACTGATGATCAATTGAATTCGTATGATAAAACAACCATGACCTTTGCCTCATCTGCTAGTGGAAAAACTTATTCGGATGCTTTTAATAATATAGTGACTAAAAATGCAATTTCTAAACAACAAGCTGATAATTTATCGGCAGCGCAAAATTCAGTTTTAAATCAATTGAATAATCAAGATCAGACTGTTTCTGGGGTATCGGTCAATGAAGAAATTACTAATGTAATTGCTTATCAGCGTGGTTTTGAAGCAAATGCACGAGTAATCAGTGTAATTTCTGATATGCTTGATACTTTGATTAATAAGACTGGGGTGTGATAAATTATGCGAATTGCTGACAATACAATGTATAATAATTTTTTGACCGGCTATGAGACCAGCACGGCTAGGATGCAAAAAACAATGACGCAATTAGCAAGCCAAAAGCAGTTAACAGAAGCTTCTGATGATCCTTTGAAGGCATCACAGATCATTAATTTAAGCACTTCAGTTGATCAAAATGCAATGTATGGTGATTCCATTCAAGACGGCATTTCTTGGAATCAAATGCAAGATTCAGCGCTTAGTTCAATTAGTGATATTATGCTGCGAATGCGTGATTTGATTCAGGGATCAGCTAATGGTACCAATGGATCTGACGTTAATAGTGCTAATAAGGCTGAAATTGAACAAGACATGAGTCAAATTGTTGATACTTTGAATACTAAGTACGGCAATAAGTATATTTTTGCTGGTGAAAATACAACAACCAAACCATTTGAACTAGAAAAAAATGAAGCCGGCGATATTACCGGTTTGACGTACAATGGGACCGATGGGGATTTATCACGTCAGATTGCTGATGGGGTTTCTGTTGATTTGTTTGCCAATGGCAGCAAGTTTTTGGCGAATAGCGATACAGGAGCCCAAGCGGCAAGTCTAGGTGATTATTTTAATAATGTTGTTACTGCGTTGAATAGTGACAATAAGAGCGAATTGGGAGGAACTTTGTTGTCGGATACCGATGCGTATCGGGATAACTTTGTCAATGTTCGGACACAAATCGGAGCTTTGACTAACCGTTTACAGTCAGCTCTAAGCCGTAACCAAGCGCAGTCAACCAATTTACAACAAAGCCTTTCAAATGATCAAGATGTGGATGTAGCATCCGCTTACTCAAATTTTGAAAAAGAAAAATTGACATACAATGCCACATTAGCCATGGGAACTAAAATCATGCAAACTACAATTTTGGATTATATGTATTAATCCATCTAAAACAACTAACTCGAATCCAGTTGGAATGTATTTTCAGCTGGATTTTTTTGTAGTTAGATAATTGTAAAATGTCGGAATAGGAAATAAATCAGTAATTAGCAAACGAGAAGATAATTTCTTGATTGCTTATAAATCCAAGATTGGCAATTTTGATATTTATACATGGTTTTCAAAATTATAGATTAGTTTGTTATGGAACATAGGTAATGAAAACCTTTATTTTACGCTTTTTATACCAAGTTTTTTGAGAAAGCTGCTATAAAAAATTGAATTGAAAATAAAAATATTTTGGCAAAACTATTAAACACCCCTGTTTCCGTCCGATACATATACACAGAGGGGGAAAACCTCAGAAATAAAAGAATCTTAATTGGAGGAATTAACATGAGAATCAATACAAACGTCTCAGCAATGACAACATTGCGTTATTTAAACCAAGCAACCGATGCTAAGAGTGATGCTCTTACAAAATTATCATCCGGTTCTCGGATCAACAGTGCTGCAGATGATGCAGCTGGTTTGGCTGTTTCAGAAAAAATGAAGGCCCAAATTGGTGGATTGACTCAGGCTCAAAGTAATGCCCAAGATGGTGTTTCTTTGATTCAAACTGCTGAAGGTGGTTTAAGTCAGATTCAGACCATGCTGGACCGGATGCGTGACTTGGCAGTTCAAAGTTCTAACGGTACTTTGGGAACTGATGATCGAAAAGCAATTGATAAGGAATTTAATGACCTTAAAGGTGAAATCACTCGAATTGCTGGTACAACACAGTTTAATAACAAGGATTTATTAGGTGCGGACGGTAGTACAGCTGCAACAACCTTTACTTTCCAAGTAGGCGCAAACTCAGGACAAACGCTATCAGTTACAATTTCAGCTATGAATGCAGATGCTCTTAATTTGACAGCTGGTATTGATATCGTTGCTTCTCAATCGAATTCTTCTGTAGATAATACTACAGCTGATATTGTTTCTGCAAATGCTGCAATTAAAGCGATTGATGATGCAATTTCAACAGTTACTAACCAGCGTTCAACTCTTGGAGCTACACAGAACCGTTTGAACTATGCTATTAGTAACTTGGAAACTTCTAACGAAAACTTGTCAGAAGCTAACTCACGGATTCGTGATGTGGATATGGCTCAGGAAATGACTCAATTTACCAAATCCAACATCCTTACTCAGGCAGCTACTTCAATGTTAGCTCAGGCTAATGCAATGCCAAACAGTGTTTTGACTTTGTTACAGGGCTAATTTTTCAGTTTGTTGTAGTATTGAAAAGTCGGTCGTCTTCAGGCGGGCGGCTTTTCCTACATAAAGAACAACATATTTTTATAGAAAGAGGGTAAATGTATGGCTAGCGAACATATTGAGGCTGTCAGTGGAATTAGTGGAGTTGATCAGGATTGGTTCAATCAAGCTGATTATCAATTTGATAGTTTTCAGGCAAAACAACTACAACAAACGATGAAGTCTATGCAGCAACAGGTTAAAGCAGATGTTTCTGATCAACAGGATAAACCTGAAGCTAAAACATTAAAAACAACGGTTAATAAATTCAACCAACAATTGTCAAATGATAATGTGGAAACGAAATTTAAAATTCATAAACGAACTAATCGGATTTACGTACAGTTAGTTAATCAAAAGACAGGGAAGGTTATTAAAGAAATCCCATCATCTAAAATGCTGGATTTAATTGGACATATTTGGGATGAAATGGGAATTATGGTCAATAAGAAAGGATAGTGAACATCTATGGCAAGTTTAACAACAGATGGCATTAGTTCGACCTTGGGACAGTATTCTGGGATAACGGCAAACGATATTATCACTTTGCTACAGTCAAGTGCAGCTTACCAAAATGAAACTAACGCACAAAATAAAATTTCTTCAATTCAAACTCAGGAAAATGCTTGGAATGCAATCAGCACGCAGTTAACATTGTTTTCGACAAAGGTTAAAGCTTTGCAGTCAGATGATACGTATCTCACTAAGGCGGCTACAACCACAGACTCTTCTATTGCAACAATTTCTGGGACCACCGCTGCTTCACAGGATACGTATGATTTAAAAGTTGATCAATTGGCAACAGCAACATCGATTACTGGGACCCGAATTTCGACCAGTAGTAAAACCAAGCTCGGTTTGGACGGAACTTTGACTTTAACTAGTCCGGATACCGATAGCAGTGGTAAAGCATTAACTTTTGATATTAAATTAGACAGTTCGGATACACTGAATACGGTAGCAACTAAAATTAATGCGCTAACATCTGATTCAACTGATGCTGACGGTCAGACTACTCAAGGTTCGCATATTCGTGCATCAGTTGTTGATAATCATTTAGTTTTGACTAGCACAACTTCAGGTGCCAAAACAATTAGTGCTGGTGGTGATAGCAGTGTTGTTGACGGTTTAGGTCTGGGTAGTGGTGCAACAACGACTAGCGGTCAGAATGCTAAGTTTGAACTAGATGGAATGTCAATTGAGCGTGACAGTAACACGATTACTGACGTTGTTGATGGAACAACTTTTAACCTCAATAAAGTTAGTGATTCGCACGTTACGCTTTCGCTAACTAATGATACTTCAAAAATAACATCTGCTGTTCAAGATATGGTCAATTCCTATAATACTTTGATGAGTACGATTTCAAGTGATTTGAGTGTTGGTGATCCAACTCAGACTAACAATACTACTGGGCCTTTAGCTGGCGACAATGATTTAATTCAATTGCAGTCAAGTCTGAGCAGCTTAATCACTAATCCTAAGGTAGCTGGATCAACAATGAATGCTAGTTCAGTGGGAATTTCTTTTGTTGATAAGAATGGTACTTTAGGAGTAGATACTGACAAATTGCAGGCAGCCATTAACAATGATCCGACAGCCGTTAAGAATTTCTTTTACTCGGCTAAAACAACGGCTAGTGGATTAGTAACTATTTCCAGTTCGGGATATAGTCAAGGTATCTTAGATTTAGTTAATAAATATCTTTCAGGTGTTACTGGTGCCCTGACAGCGAATAAAAGTATTATTCAAATCAAGACAGATGGTTACCAAAGCCAAATTAAAGATTTGAATAGTCAAATCAGCGATTTTGAAAATACACTTGAAATGCAAAAACAGCAGTACATTGATACATTTACGCGCTTAGATCAAGCCATGATGGAAGGACAGTCACAACTAAGTTACTTCACCAGCAGTAGTTCAACGCTTAATTCATCTGCAAATCAGAGTTAGCTTAGCTAAAACAGGAGAGTTATGAATAACTATTATCATGAAAAATTAAATAAACAGAGAATTCAAATTCTAGAGGGAATGTTGCAACGACTTAATTCATGGGATGAGACTCTTTCACAAGCAGAACTTATTTTTAAGGAAAATAAGTTGCAAATTGCTGAATTAGAAAAAATGGGTTTTTCGGTGAATAAGCTTGGTCAAACAGATCGTAAATTGGTAAAGCAAATTATTGCTATTTATCAGCAGATGTTGACTAAAATTCAACATGATAAGGCTGAAACCAAGCGCCAAGTATTGGAGTTAACCTATTCTCGCGGAGCGATGAAGGCGTATTTAGATCGAGAACGGCGGCGTTCACTAATTGATTTTGATTTTTAGGAGTTGGAAAGAATGGGATATCAAGAGGTTAACAATAGCTATTTGAAAAATCAGGTGATGGGGGCTTCACCAATCAGATTGGTGATTATGCTTTATGAGGGTGCGATTCGGAGTATGAAGATTGCTAAAGCAGCAATTGAAAAACAAGATGTCGTTCAAGCGCATACTCAGTTAGTTAAAGCACAAAAAATTATTGCTGAATTAAAAAATTCTGTTAATCCAGAAGTTGATGTAACAATTTCACAAAATCTAGTAAACTTATATGATTTTTGCAATGAACAACTGTTTCAAGCTAATCTTCAAAAAGATAGTTCATTGGTTGATAGCGCGATCAATACGATGACGGAGTTACTGGATTCTTGGAAACAATTGGAACAAAAAAAGGATTAGTTCTTAAAAAAGCTCTAATTGATTCATGATTAATGAATCAGTTAGAGCTTTTTTTGAAGATATTATTTATCGATTTGTTGCAGTAACTTGGTTACTTCAGGATCATTAGGAATAATATCGGCTAATGTTTTGAGCAGAGGCAAGGCAGCTTGTTGTTGCTTACCGGCAATTAATGCCCGAATTTTAATTTTTATATTGGCAGCTAATTGTTGAAATTCTTGCTGGTTTTGGATGTCCTTTTTTTGTTGGAGATCAAAGTTAGCGATTAAGCGTTTAATTAAATGATTAGCAGGGTGATAAATTTCTAATGCAGCTTTTAATAAAGCAAAGTAAGCAGCCTGCTTTTCATTATCTAACGCTTTCAAGGCTTTATCAAGGTATAAAGCAAATTGAAATTCAGCTGGTAAAAAGATGGATGGTTTATCAGTGAATAATTCATTCCTATAAATGGTATGTGCAAAAGATAAGGTATTTTGAATATACGGTTTCAATTGGTTCTTTACATTTTCTAAAAGAATTTGATTACTTAGAATATAGTTTCGTCGTAAGGTCATTAATAGTAATTCACGTTGTGGACATTTTTTCCAACATTTTTCAATTTTAGTAATAAAATCAGGAATTTGATTAACTTTTCGAGAGTATTTATCACTAATTGAAGAAACCAGTTCTAATAGTTCATCATAATTCAATCCAGCAACAAGCTCATTAGGATTTAATTGTCTATCAATATAAATTAGCAATAAATCTTCAAACGGTGGCTGACAAGTCAAGGAATGTTTTTGCAACTTTCTCCAAGCTAATTTGCCTGCTGGTGTTTCTTGATTTATTTCAGCTTGTTGTAACAGTAAATATGGATTTCTCGAGCTATTAATTAAGGTCAGTTGCTGATTGAGATTGTTTAAATCAGCAATAGACAATTTGTTTTTAAAGTTGTTAATGAATTTAGCTAGTTTATTCATTTTGCTAAGATCATTATCCTGACTGAACTGATCAAAAAGTATTTGCAGTATTCTTGAAGAGTTAGTTTTAGTACAAGCTGTCAATAATAATGTAGTCGTTTCTGGAGAGCTCATAATACCATCATTTAAGGGTAATCGGCTGGCAAGTTGCTCGATCGATGACCAATTTTCATTATCAAGGTATAACTTGATAATGATGTTAGCCATTGAGAAAAGAATCGCATAGCTCACACGCTCGGCTAAAAAAGGTGTATATTGTCGGACAAGAGCCTGTTTTTCTTGTTGTATATGCATGAAGTTAGTTAAATACTCATCAAAGATTGGAAATAGATTATTCAAGGAGTTTTTTTGATAAAGTGCCGTGAAAGCGTAGGAGTCTAGGATACATAAATCATAGTTTCTTAACTTAATAGTTGGAATATATTGTTTACATAGTTTGAGAACTTCATCCCAGTTTTTCTCTAACGTATAGCACATCAACATATAGCCTAAAGAAGATATTGCAAAAACATTATCTTTATTATTTTTGACAGGGATAGTTTTCCAATTTTCAAGAGCTAATCGTGAGTAATAAATTACTTTGTCACGTTCTGCACGTGTGTGTTTATCAAAACCAGCAATTAATTGAGCCCAGGCATGCATATCCTGAGGATTTTGAGCTAATAAATTTTTTAACAATTTTTCATTTCGTTCGCTTTTATGATTATTTAAGTTTCTCGCATAACCATAATGGTGAACAAAAGAATTAACATATTTGATAGGCGAGTAAATTGGTGAAAGTCGTTCATGGACGGTATCAATAAATTCAAGATTTTTCCAGATGCGGGAACAGCGAGTAACTTCATTAATTTTATAACTGGAACCAGCGGTGTCTGCATAATTATACTGATTATATGCTAGTGCAAAAAAGTTTTTTTGTTCATTTTTATCATTAAAAAATGCAACTAATTCTTCGACATCATCAAACCACTCATCATCATCTAAAAACATGAACCATTTACCATGAGCTTCTTTCAAACCAGCATTTCGAGCAGCTGCAAAGTCATCACACCACTTGAAATGAACCACTTTATCAGCATATTTTTCAGCTATAGCTAGAGAACCGTCACTATTTTCTGGTCCAACTGTATCAACAATAATTAATTCACTAGGCACTTGGGCTAAAAGTGGCTGTAGTGATTCCATACAATTGCGAATGGTTTTAATACTATTTGAAACTAATAAAGAAATTGTCAGGGTAGTTGTATAAGCCCTTTGATTTTGACGAACAAAATCATTAATTTTTTGTTGTCGTGTGAAATCGGTCATTTATTAATTACTCCTTAAGTTCGATTTTAATTAAGCTAATACAGTTGATATCGGATAAAAAGATGAGAATTTAAACAGTATTAGAAGATATCCGGCAATTCTAAGCTTAAAGTTCCTTAATAATAGACGATAAATAAAAACAGGACAGAATAATTGATTAAGGAAGATAAAATAATGATTTTTCTAAAAAAGAAACGACGATTATTGGACCTTTTAAAAACAACGGTTCAGATGATTGATCTAATAAAAAACAAAAATCAATCTGAAGTAATTAATAATTGCCAAGAAGCGGTTAAAACAATTGCTGATAGCCTTGAAGGTGAACTGGCAGAGGGTGAAACTGTTTTTAATGATTTGCAAACTATGTATGACCTCTTAACACTAATTGATCAGCAACAAGTTGATCTTACTTCGGAACTGATCTTTAAAATGAAACAACTGCTGGTCCTGATTGTCGATAAATTAGATAAACTTATTCCGGTTAAACTAAATATTGCTTTTATGCCGTATAAAGTAACCATGTGGGATAGTTTGGCGTCAATCTATGAAGCGGCTAAGCAGGATCCTGATTGTACTGCTAAGATTATACCGATACCGTACTATGAAATTGCAGCTGATAAGACGACATCAGTTTATGAAGGAGATCTTTTCCCAAATGATATTCCAATCGTTCCATATAATGAATATGACTTAGCAAAAGAAGAACCGGATATTATTTTTATTCATAATGCGTATGATCAATATAATGATTTTACACAAGTAAATAAGCGATTTTTTACATCTAATTTAAAACAATATACTGATATGTTGGTATATGTTCCGTATCATATTACTAGTTTTAGTAAAATGGCTCCAAATAGACCATATATTACGTATGCAATACCAACGATGGTAAATATTGATAAAATTATTGTTGCTGGACAATTTGTTAAAGATGCAGCAATAAAATATGGAATACCTGAGGAAAAAGTTTTAGTACTAGGTTCTCCAAAGATGGATGCAGTCCGTCAAGCTATTAAGGATAAGAAAAAGATACCAAAAAAATGGCAAAAAAAATTAATAAATAAATACGTATTCGCTTTGGATACAAATTGTATGGATTTTGTTAATAATCAGTTTTATGAATTTGCTTATATTGAGCAAGTCTTTGATGCTACCAGAATGATTCCCAATTGCGCTGTAATCTGGCGACCACATCCTTTAACTAGGATTTCGATAGCTCATTATATTCCACAAATGTTAAGTATGTATGATAATTGTATAACAGAAATTAAATCTGAATCTAGCAGATATCCAAACATCATATTGGATGATAGTTCAGATTACTTGTCTTTTTTTAAAGCTTCAGATGCCTACATTTCCGCAACTAATTCGTTAATGGCAGCTTATACATTAACTGACCAACCAATCATTATTTCTGCAGGGAAATTGGGGAATAGTATTTTATTATCAGATGAGGCTTTTTATCATTTTTATGATCCGAATTATCCATGGTACAAGATTGCCAAAAATCTGGTCAATGGAAAAGATCCTAAAAAAAAGTTGCGTCACAATTTAACTAGTCAGATATATAGCTATACAGATGGCACAAGCGGTAAAACAATTTATCAAGAGATTAAAAAAGAAACTATTTTGAAGATGACGGGTGAACTTAAATGAATTTAGCACTAATTATTGCTGGTGGAGTTGGTCGGCGAATGCATCAAGATATACCTAAACAATTTTTAACTGTTGATAATCGTCCGGTAATTATTCATACATTGGAAGCTTTTCAAAAGCATCCAAGTATTGATGCAATTGCAGTTGCTTGTGTTGCTGGTTGGGAGAAAGTTTTACGAGCTTATGCTAAACAGTTTAATATTACTAAATTAAAGTTCATTGTACCCGGTGGAGAAAATGGTCAGGATTCAATTCGTAATGGGTTATTTGAATTAGAGAAACATTATGACAAACAGACGGTGGTTTTAATCCACGATGCAATTCGACCAATGATTTCAGAAGATATTATTTCTGATTGTATTGTTACCGTGCAAAAGTTTGGTTCAGCAATTGCAACGATTCCTTGTGCAGAAGCAATGATGGAAACGGAAAATGGTCAAGTTTCGATTGGCAGCTATCCTCGGGAAAAATTGTTACGAGCACAAACGCCACAAGGGTTCCGTTTAGGAAAATTATGTTCGATGCATCGAAAAGCTTTAGCAAAGGGAATCACTAATTCTGTTGCATCATGTACAATGTTTGCTGAATTGGGAGAGAAAGTGCATTTTTCATTGGGTTCAGAAAAGAATATTAAATTAACAACAACTGATGACTTAGAAATCTTTAAAGCACTATTATCGGTAAAAAAATCCCAATGGTTAAAGCATTGATGGAGAATTAATTTATGAAAAATTTAAACAAAATATATCAAGGCGATCTCAAAACAGCACTTGCAAATTCATTACAAATCGAACAACTCGCAGGAAAATCAATCTTGGTTACCGGGGCGACTGGTACGATTGGCTCTTTTTTAGTTGATGAATTTTTAGAGTATAACAAGCTGCATCAAAACAAGATAGAGATTTTTGCTACTAGCCGTAGTTTAGAGCATTTGCAGAATGTTTTTCAAGAACAATCAGCGGAATTGCATTTTATTGAATTTAATAATCAGCAACCAATAAAATTTGATTTTCAGGTCGATTATATTATTCATAATGCGGGTAACGCCTATCCGAGTGCTTTTAAACAAGATCCGGTTGGAACCATTATGGGTAATACCATGGGAACCTATAATCTGTTGCAATATGCTCACCAAAATAAAATTAAACGTTTTTTGTATGTATCTTCGGGAGAAATTTATGGTCAAGAAGCAGACTTGACAACTGGATTTAATGAAGACTACACAGGACATGTTGAACCATTAAGCAGTCGATCATGTTATCCCAATAGTAAACGAGTGTGTGAGACACTATGTGCATCTTTTGCTGAACAATATCATTTGGATATAGTTGTTGTTCGCCCATGCCATACCTATGGGCCAAGGATAACCGATAATGATAATCGGGCGCACGTGCAGTTCTTAAAAGCAGCCTTACAAGATGCTGAAATAACACTTAAAAGCCAGGGAAAACAATTACGCTCATATTGTTATGTTGCTGATTGCGCAGCCGGAATTATAACTACTTTATTAAAAGGACAAACTAATTATGCTTATAATATTGCCAATTCTAGTTCGGTTACTACGTTGAAAAATTTAGCCGAAACAATAGCTAAACTAGCTGGTAAAAAAATTGAATATTGCAAATTAGAACAGACTAGAAATGATTCGCCGATTCAACACCAGGTTTTGAGTGCTGCTCGACTTGAAAAACTTGGTTGGCAAGGAAAGTATGATTTAGTTTTAGGATTGCAACATACCTTAAGTATTATGCAGCAAGAGGAGTTGGAAGAAAGTGCTCGAGAAATTAAAACAGCAAGTTTATGAAGCTAATATGCAACTGTCACAGTTGGGACTAGTTAATTTTACTTGGGGAAATGTTTCAGGAATTGATCGTGAACAGGGGCTATTTGTTATTAAACCTTCGGGAGTTCCTTATGAACAGCTAAAACCAGCTGATTTGGTAGTAGTTGATTTAAAAGAAAATGTTATTGAAGGAAAGTTACGACCATCCTCAGATACACCGACACATGCAGTTTTGTATCGTCAATTTCCGGGAATTAGAGGCATTGCTCATACCCACTCTCCTTGGGCGGTAAGTTTTGCGGCTGCAGGCCGACCAATTCCGATTCTTAATACAACCCATGCTGATACTTTTTATGGTGAAATACCAGTTTCTCGAGGATTAACGGCTACAGAAATCAATGATGATTATGAAGAAAATACTGGTAAGGTAATTGTCGATACTTTTAATAAACAGCATTTATCACCATTTGAAATGAAGGGAATTTTAGTTAATCAACATGGACCATTTACTTGGGGAATGGATGCAAAAGAAGCAGTTTATAACGCTAAGGTTTTAGAAGTTGTGGCGGAAACAGACTACCATACAATGATTTTGAATCCAACTGTAAAATCAATGAGTCCTAATTTGTTGAACAAGCACTATTTACGTAAACATGGGGAAAATGCATATTACGGTCAAAAAAATTAAGTTGGGGTAAAGATGAATTATTATTTAAAAGAAATTAAACCGCTTAACAGTCGTTCAAATAAAACCGGTGGAGCAAAAATAAGACAAGATGTTGAAAAAATCTTGAGTAAACAGAATTTTACTGCAATAGCTATACCTAATATACCGCGGTTAGGTAATATTGATTATATTTCTGTCAGTTTATTAAATCATTACCGGGTCATGCGTTTATGGCAAAAGAGAATAGCTTTTTTAAAAGAAGGGGATAATTTAGTAATTCAATTTCCTTTAATTATTCAACATTCTATTTTTTTAAAACGTGTACTAAAGAGTTTGACTAGAAAAAAAATAAAAATAATTTTGATTATTCATGACCTTGAATCATTGAGAGTTACTAAAAGGCAGGATATTTCTATTATAAAACAATTTATTTTAAATAAAGAGGAAAAACTATTTTTGAAATATGCTTTCAAAATTATTGTTCACAACTCTACTATGAAAAGATACTTAATTAAACAGGGATTTGAAAAACAAAAGCTAATATCAATAGAAATTTTTGACTATTTAATTTCTAATTTTGATAAAAACAAATTTGAAAGTCGTAAAATAGCTAAAAATCAACCTATCATTATTGCGGGTACCCTACGTTACCATAAAGCTAGTTATATTTATCACTTACCATCAAACGTAAAATTTAATTTATATGGTGTTGGTTATGATGAAAAAATTCAACAATCAAATGTGAATTATAATGGAGCATTTTCTCCTGAAGAATTACCATATCGGCTTGATGGAAGTTATGGACTAGTCTGGGATGGTGACAGTATTTATTCATGTACAGGAATTTATGGAAAGTATCTGAGGATTAATGATCCGCACAAACTTTCACTTTATTTAGTGGCTGGTTTGCCAGTTATTATTTGGAAAGGTGCAGCCCAAGCTGATTTTGTTAGGAAAAACGGCTGTGGATTGATTATTGATTCACTAACAAATATTCAAAGTATAATAAATTCAGTTTCCAATGAAAATTATTTGTTAATGAAGAGGCGAGCCCAAAAAATGGGAGAAAAACTGCATTCAGGTTTTTTTTTGAAAAAACTATTAAATCAATTGATTTAGGTGATATTGATGAAAAAACGTGTTATTGGTATACCAATTTATAAACATAATTTAAATAATACAGAAAAGGTTTCATTGCAACGAATAAATCAATGCTTTAAAAATGAAGCTATTGTATTCATTGCTCCAGTCAATCTAGAATTTGATTTTACTAAGGTACTTTCAAATTATAAAGTGTTTCGTTATCCGAATTATTTTTTTAAAAATCGTAGAACTTATAGTCAGCTATTGCTCTCTACCGCTTTCTATGAGTCATTCAAAGAATATGAGTACTTACTAATTTGTCAATTAGATGTATTCGTGTTCTCAAATCGTTTGAATGAATTTTGTAATTTAAATTATGACTATATTGGTGCACCGATGTATTTTCCATTTGGTTCAAATGTAGGAAATGGCGGATTTTCACTTCGAAAAGTTACTAGTTGTATTAGAATGCTAAAAATGAGAGATAGAATATATCTCAATAATCCTTGGCAAACAAGTTTAGAAATGATGGAAGATCAATTTTTTTCTTATTGTGGAAATAGACCAGAATTGAGTTTTAAAGTGTCAGATATTGAAGTAGCAGTTAGGTTTGCAATCGATGCGTGCTTTGAAATAAAAAATGAAAAAAATATTCCATTTGCTATTCATAAGTTTAATTTTGTTTCTTCTCCATGGAAAAAAAGAATTTTCGATTTAGGTTTTAAATTACCCCAAGTTGCTACAAGTGAAATTCAAGCTTTTAAAAGAGGCGTTGAGCAAATGCAGCTTTGCTTTTGGGAGTATAAGTTATATCAGTCTCCAAATTTAACAAAAATAAAAAGGACTTTTAAAACAGTATTTCCTTTGAAAAATGTGTCAATTTGGGGCTTGGGAACTAATGGTAATCGGTGCCAGAATTTGTTTAACTTAGTAGGAATAAGAATATCATGTGTTTATGATAATGCTTTTACATATACTAAG
This sequence comes from Liquorilactobacillus ghanensis DSM 18630, assembly GCF_001435235.1. GTDB lineage: Bacteria > Bacillota > Bacilli > Lactobacillales > Lactobacillaceae > Liquorilactobacillus > Liquorilactobacillus ghanensis. The sequence goes on from NZ_AZGB01000016.1 coordinate 68,346, forward strand.
ATGATAGATGGTGTATTGTATACAAATTTTCAACAATTTGGTTTGATAAAGGGTCTGCCGATTTTAATTACGACAGTAGATTATGAGGATGAGATATCTGGTAAACTGATTGATTTAGGGCTTAAAAAAAATCAAGACTTTTTTTTGTTTAGTGAAATTGAAAAAGAAGTATTAAGCAAATATTTTGATAAGCAATAAGTCATTCTTAAAGAAATTTTGGTTTGCTTAGAAAGATATAACAGCAAGAATTAAGTATAATTCCGATAAGGATGCTAATTTTTTAAAATTTAAAGACAGAATGGATAGAAATATAAACTAATCTTAAATAATTATATATCATAAAGATGTTTTTTGTGGAAATTTGGAGCCAAGAGAAATTATTATTTTAATTCATGATAAATTATTTGATGTAGAATTAAAATGCCAATTACTTTATCTTAATTCAATAAAATTGCAAGGAGGGGAGTAAGAATGTTAACAATTGGAATTACAACACATAACCGTTTACCTATATTAAAAAAGATGGCGAGTTCTTTATATGAATCAGATCTGGATGTGCCTTATCATATTAGAATATATGATGATGCATCAACAGAATATGGTGTAAGTACCTTAAAAAAGTTATTTCCAGATGCAACATCAATTCATAGAAACCCAAAAACAATTAAAGCAGATAAAAACAGTTATTTAATGTATCAAGATTTTTTAAAAACCAGTGATCAATATTTTTTTAATGCTGATTCAGATTTAATTTTTAGAAAAGATTGGCTTATAGTAGGAATGAAATTAATAAAAAAAACTGATGGTGTTTTGACTCTTTTTAACGAACTTAAAACGAAGAGTATAGATATAAACACGCCTATTATCAAAGAAATTGAAAGTAGTGGGGCAGCAGGGATGCTATTGTCAAGAAATTGTGTAAACGAAATAATAAATAAGTTTACAATAAAATCTATTCATGGCAGAGTGCCTATGTTTGATATTAAATGGTGTGAGTATTTAAAAAGTAGGGGGATTAGAATTTTTAGTGTTGAAAAAAGTCTTGTCCAACATATAGGATTAATTGGTCAAAATTGTAAATTTTCTTCTTATGCTTTTGGTAAAAATTTTGCGGTTGATTCTGTAACTCAAGGTCAAATTTTTAATGACTTGCTACTGGATATTGCAAGCGCTCAAAATACTATGCAACCGGCATATTATTTGTTTCCTTTTGCTGAAGTTCCTAAAAAAGCTAGAGTAATAATTTATGGGTATGGCCATGTTGGTATTAATTATGTTAATCAAATAAAAAAAAGTGGTTATTGTCAATTGATTGGTGTGGTTGATAAAAATTGGAGAGAAATTAATAAAAGTTTTGTAAAAGATCCTAAATATATAAAAAAATGGGATTTTGATTTTATTGTTTTAGCAGTATTCTCTACTAAAGACGCATTTGAAATAAAAAAGAAGTTATTGAGTGAAAACGTTAGATATAAAAACAAAATAATATTTAAAACGTATTTAATAAAATAAAGCTCGTTAAAATGTCACGAGATTACAAATAATTTGTGTAAATGAATAAAAAACCTATTGAAAAATTTATGATTAAAACTACAAAAATCAATATTAAATAATTTTTCGCCAATAATTCAAAATAGCTATTAATCGTTAATCGTATCTTGCAAGCTAAGTTAACTTGCTAGGTTAATGACATTTATGAACGTAGTGGCTTTTAATACTAGTAATTACTATAATATTCAGTACTTTTGTTTAACTGATTCCGAATATGGCATGTTGAGAGGATGTTTGGTTCTTATTATTCATTCACCTACAGCTGTTTCTAGCATTGTTGCTCAAGTAGTTAAGAAGGTTGAAGCTCGTAAAGTGCTTGTCATTATAGTGCTTGAGGAAAACAATACCCCCTTTTTAAAACGGTGGGGATAACTAATATTATATTTTTTACTATTCGGGTACGGAATTGATCTTGTGCGATGTAAGTCAATAATATTTTTTAAAAGTTTGGCAGGATAAATTTTTGGTATTATTAGATAATTGTTTCTTAATTGAGAAGTAATTTTATACTAATTTTAATAATTTAACTTAATTTACTAGTGCTTTGGTTAGCTATATTCAAAATGATATTTATAATTTATCTTTACAAATAACATTTATAAAAGAAGGATTATTATGTGGGATGAAAAGCGTCATAGCTTAGTGTTAGAAACTGAATTAAAAAAGAAGGAAAAAGTTATACGAAACAGAAACATAATAGTATGGGGCACGGGTGATGGAGGAGAACTTGTTTATAAAATCTTAATAAAACATAAAAAAAATATAAATGCGTTTGTAGATAAGAAAGCTAAAACAGGTAAATATTATTTTCATAATTTACCAGTTTATGATCTAAATACTGTATCAGCAGAAAAAAATTTTCTAATAGTATCATTCTTGAAAAAAGATTTAAATGCTTTAAAAAAATTGCGTGATATGGGATTTAAATCTGATGATTATTTGTATATTGAAGCAGAAGGTGGATATTACAGAGAAGATGTAAATTATCATGAATGTTTTGTAGGGCGAGGAACCTATGGATATGAACGTTTGATGGAGCGAGGAATATTTTGTGATAAAATAGGGCGTTATTGCTCAATTAATGAAACAGCTCGAATTGTTGAAAACCATCTGCTTAGTGCAGTAACGACATCGCCAATTATAGAAAATGAAATTATTCCATTAAGTAATTTTTCTAAAAATAAGAATCGATGCTTACCTAATTCTAAAAGAATTAATTCGAAAGTAACTATCGGTAATGACGTCTGGATTGGTTATCGGGTAATTATTTGTCAAGGGGTAACTATTGGAGATGGTGCCATTATAGGGGCTGGGGCAGTGGTTACAAAAGATGTGGCTCCGTATACAATTGTTGGCGGTGTTCCTGCAAAAGAGATTAGCAATCGCTTCAGTGATGAAATAATTGCGAAATTTTTGAGAATTAAATGGTGGGATTGGAGTCTTGAAAAAATTAATGACAATTTAGAGTTGTTTTATCAACCTGAGAAATTTGTTAAAAGGTTCTATTCATGAATAAAAACAACTAACATCAAAATTTGTTTAATTTAATGTTAGTTGTTTTTTAATGGCTTTAAACAAGAAAATTTTAGCCGATAATACTAAAGAATTTCACTTTGATAATTATTTTGAAATTATATTTTTCTAAGTGGACAGTATCTGTCACTTAAAAGGTGATAATGGATAAAAGTGAAAAAATCAATCCTTTATTAATGGAGTCTGAATGGGTATCAATTAAAGCAAGAAAATAATAAAGCTATGTAACATATACAATTTGGAAAGAAGTCAATATTTGTCTGAACCAGCTAAAAAAGTGTCGAATATCCAATTCAGTCAAGCGATTTTGATAACTTTTACTCGTATACTGAGTGCCCTGATCAGTATGCAAAATCAGTTGCTCATTGATCGTTTGATTACTAATTGCTTGGTCCAAGGTGTGTAGCACTAAAGCTGAAGACGTTTTATACTACAAGGTCGATTCAGCAGAACTAGTTCTTGTAGGATTTTTCTAAGAATCTTACCAGCGCCATAGCGCTTCTCACTAGTCAGCCCAATGCGACTGATGCGTTCTTTTAAATCTTTGGTTTCACGCTCCCACTTGGTTGGTTCGTGATGTAACCAACGGTAATAGTCGGGGTGGCTGACAGATAATACTTAGCACATCATCGAAATAGTATGGTTTCCAACATCACTTTTTTATTTGATCAATGGATAAATCAATCTTTTGCCAACATCCCCAGCGCTTTTTTAGAATCAGGTTTTCCTCTTCCAATCGTTTAATTCGTTTGGATTGAGCCTTAGCTTCATCAGCAGTTAAGCCGTTAACAGGCGACTTTTGACTACCAGAAACCCATTTTAAAATAGTGGAGTAACCAACACCATATTCTTTAGCTAATTCAGGAGCTGACTTAATTTTGTGTTGATATAAATCAATAATATTTTGCTTGAATTCGGTAGGATAGCGTTTTAACATTATGAAACAATCCCTTCTTAATTAAAAAATAATTTTACACTTTCACAAAAGTGGTAAATTTTATATTAACTATAGTATATAAAAAAGAAAGGAAGTATATTAAATTTGATAGATAAAGAGCGTCATAAATTAGTTCTTATGAATGAAATAAAGAAAAGAGAAAAAATAATTAAAGGAAGAAATATAGTTGTTTGGGGAACAGGAGAAGGTGGGGAATTTGTATATGAATGTTTAAAAAAACAAATAGATTTTTTTGTGGATAAAAAAGCAGACGCAAGAAAGTACAGTTTTCATAATTTGTTAGTTCGTAAACCAGAGATATTAAATCCAGAACATCATTTTGTAATTATTTCTTTGTTGGGAAAAAATAGAGTAATATTGAATAAAATTAAAAATCTTGGTTTTAAGATTAATGACTATATATATATTTGTGACTCAATGGGCTATTATAGAGATGATGTAAATTATAAGAGGTGTTTAATTGGTAGAGGAACTACAGGATATGAAGAATTCCTTCAATTAGGAGGGCCTTGTAAAAGGATTGGAAGATTTTGCTCAATTAATGAAACTGCTAGAATTGTAGCCAATCATCCGACAAATTTAGTAACAACTTCAAATGTGTTATACGTGGGAGAAAACATAGCATTTAATAATCATGAAAAATATAATTTGAAATATGGTAAGAATTTGCTAAACGCGGCACCTTTTGACAAATTTCCGGTTACAAAAAATCCTTCAATTATTATTGGAAATGATGTATGGATTGGTTGTCGAGCAATAATCTGTCCAGGTGTCACTATTGGAGATGGTGCTATTATAGGGGCTGGGGCAGTGGTTACAAAAGATGTGACTCCCTACACAATTGTTGGTGGGGTTCCAGCAAAAGAGATTCGCAAACGCTTCAGCGATGAAATAATTGCAAAATTTTTGAAAATTAAATGGTGGGATTGGAGCCTTGAAAAAATTAATGCCAATTTAGAGTTATTTTATCAACCTGAAAAATTTGTTGAAAAGTTCTATCAGGAATAAAAACAATTAACATCAGAAGGACTGAGTGCTGTAAAATTGTTTGTTTGACTATTAAAGATGGAAAACTCTATTTTCGCAGAGAATCAGAAATTTATAATCAGATTTTGCTTATTTTATTTAATGATAATTACTTAAATCAATTGAAGATAGATTATTCAAAAAAAATAGTAACCAAGATTTTAAGGAGCTTCAACTAGGATTATTATAAGCGTATTAAAAATTGTCTGAAAATAAATAATTTAATTTTATTAAATGTTGTGAGCTGGTTAATGATCAGATAATATTTTGAGAATTACATATAAGTCATCATTTGATGTAATTTCAAGTATTATGGATAAGAATCCGTGAACATTCTAACGTAACTTATGACAAGTTTAGCGGTATTAGGCAGTAAATACAATTCAAATTAAAGTGGTGTAATTTATGTCAATCGGTGTATATGCGTTTAATGGAACATCTGGGCATTGGAAAGATGTAGAATTAACAAAAGACTGTGGTGTTATACCTTATTTGTTGCATAAAAAATATGGTTATCAGGCAGTAATGGTAACTACTAAAGATGACAATGAAACCTATTCGAGCTTGATTGAAAAAGTTCCAGGTATACAAATAGACTATCTAGCTGATAGTAAAAATTTTATAGAAGCTCAAATGAGATACCTAAAGGAAAATTATGCAAAAATAGATTTATTGCTCTTACGTGGACCTTACACAGCTTATTTTGGTTTTCTAAGATTATATAGAAAATTACGTCCGGACGGAAAAGTATACATTGCGTTAGATGCTAATTCTCTGTGGATGGATCGAATAGATTGGCAAGCTGCGGATTTTCAGCTTTTTCTAAGCCAATGTGATGTGATAGCAACCAGTAGTCGGGTAATGCAACATTATTTGAGTATTAAATGGCCATTTAAAATAGAGTACATTCCTAATGGCTTCTACAATTTTGCAGATATAGATTTGCACGTGGATTTTAAAAAGAAGTATAATACAATTTTGACGGTTGGTCGAATTGGTACCATACAAAAGAATAATCAACTACTTTTAGATACATTTGCAACAATAGCTGATCAACTGCCGACTTGGAATGTAAGATTAGTTGGGCCGATTCAACCAGAATTTGAAAATTATTTGCGACAATACTTCATGAAATTTCCAGCTTTAAAAAAGCGAATAGTTATGGTAGGGGAACTTAATAGCAAGGCTGATCTTATGAAAGAGTATCAGCAGGCAAAAATTTTCACTCTAACTTCGCAAGTTGAAGGAGGCACTCCTAATGTTATTGCCGAATCTTTATTTGGCGGATGTTACCAGGTATTAACTAATTTCGATGCAGCTAGCGAAGCAATTGATCAAGGAAATTGTGGAGTAGTGGTTAAAGACCAAACTGATTTAGCTCAACAACTGTTGAATTTGTGCCAGGATTCAGAATGTTTGTTAAAGGGACAAGAAGCAGCTATAGCGTTTGCAAGAAGAAATTATGATTTCAATCAAATAATTCAACGATTACACTATTTGCTATTTGGAGATGTAACTGAATGAAACTATTTGAATTTAAAGATACTCGAATGCTTTTTAATGACTTTAATGGTCAGCAGCAACTCATTCTAGATTATGCACCTTTAAAAAATCATAGTAATAATTCTACATATACACGAAATCAACGGGGGCATCTAGAAAATAATTATATTCCTTGGCTAGCTCAAATTTTTAAGAGGGTTGCTCAATGGCAAGAAAATGGTCAATTGAACGGAAATGGAATTGATTATTTATTAACTAGCTTGTTAATAATACAACAATTAATTAGTAAGCAGCGAAATTTTCGCATTTTAGAAATTGGTTGTGATACTGGGGCACTGAGTGTTTTAATTGCGGAAATATTGAAAGACTTCAATTCAACTAATCGTTTGATTTGCGTGAGCGAAGAACAGGTCAACACTGAACAGGATCGATGGCTGCAACTAATGTCAACCTCTCCGGCGGCCGACATTGTCTCACGTTATATTGGTGATTTTACTGAGTTACCATTTGCAGAAAATTACTTTGATTTAGTGATTATTAATGGAACAACTGAATTTAAACAGACAAAACAGGTTTTTCAACAGGCAGCATTAGTTTTGCGAAATCAAGGGACCTTATATGGAATTGCTGATCAGCGACCGGATATTGATCAAGTTTATATGAAAAAATTAAAATCTTCAGTATCATATGCTCTTAGTAAAACTGCGACGATCTGGACAAAAAAATTATCTGCTAAAGATAAGGATAGCTTAATTGATCAGCTGTTCCGAGTACAATTTACCAAAATTAAGCAGAAAATTAGTGATAATTTAGTTGCTATAACAGATTTAATTACTAAATTAAATCAACTAACAAATCCTGAGTTGGATGCTCTAATCAATGCAGTTAATCGAACTGAAGATTTAGTAATAGCGATTTACAACCAGTTAATTAGTGTCAATTTAAAACAATATTTAAATGAATTGAAAGAAGCATTAATTAAATACCGATTGAGCTTGGGCGAAAAGGACAGCTTATTTAATATTTGTCAGGAGAAACTTAAATGTGTTAAACAAGAAATAAAAGAAAGTGAAGATTTTAACGAAAATCACTTTTAATCAAGATTTCTAGTAATTCTTGGCAAGAGTATAGTTAAAGCTAATGTTAAAAAAGCTACCAGCGAGTTTTTGGTATACCTATACAGCAAATCTCATTCTCAATCTCCAAGTACAGCCTATGTTTAAAAAATTAAATTAACTTTTTGCTTGATAAACCTTAAATAAACTAAAAATTAGACGATATGAAAGGTAATGCTGTTTTAAGGAACGGTTAATTTAAATAATTAGGCAGGGAGAGTGCGACATGAGAAAGAGAGAACGTAGTGTTGGTAATTATTTTGGCGGGATGCTGATAATTGCAGCCTTAGTAGCAGTTATTGCAATGCTGATTTGTTCGTATGTTACTACAAGCAAGTTATTAGATAAACGTAATATACTCAGTCAACAAGGGGCAGCAACAGCCTTAGTAGCTGATAAAACCAATTTGAGGCATGTAACCGAAAAAGAGTTAAAGGGATTATTAGGTCTTAGAGAACTTCAAGGAAAGACTTATAATTTATCGCAGATTCGCCATACGCTGCATGCAGTAAAAAATGGCAACTCACAAATTAAGCAAATTGAGTTTGGCACCGATCAAGGCAAGACGGTTACCTTTACACAATTACCAGCTGGATTTGATCCACGGACGCGGCCATGGTACAAAGATGCAATTGCTAAACCTAATCAGATAGTATGGACGAACCCGTATAAAGATGCAACTTCAGGTCAGATGGTTACAACAGCATCAATTATGGTTAAGAATGCCAGCGGACAAAAGGCAGTTTTAGGTATTGATGTTTCTTACAGCAGTGTTGCTAAAACAATTTCTAATCTTAAAATCAGCCGCACCGGCAGTGTTACATTAGTTGCCAAAGATGGGACAGTTATTACTTCCAATGGGAAGTCTAAAAACTACACTTTTAAAGCAGGCCAAAACATTAGCAACCGGGCTATTTTCCGAAAAATTGCGGCTGCTCCGAATTCTCAGGGAACGTTGCAACTGAATGATAACCGAATCAGAAAGGTTTATTACGATCGCGGCGGTGATGGTGACACTAATAGCTATGCATTTGCGGTGGTGGATCGCAGTGATTTGAGTACTGAATTACACTCATTAGTTATTATTTCAATTGTGGTAGCCATCATTATGATACTGCTCGTTGGACTATACGGTTTATATGTAACTAAAGTTCTTAAGAGGATGGCAGCTGTCTTCATTGATCGTTTCAAAGCGGCTGAAAAAGGTAAATTTACTAAAATCAAAGCATTTGACGGCGGCAGTACTCTCAGCCTCTTGAATAATTCTGAAAAATTGGGACAAAAATTCAGTGCACCGGATAAGGACGGGCAAGAATTTAATCGAATTGCTTATTATTATAACCAAATGGTTGGTGAAATTAGTAAATCATTTAACAAGGTTCAAGGAGAAAGCGAGAATGTCGCTAATAAATCTGATTCACTGTTAGGTTTATCCAAACAAACTAATAAGGCAACCGAAGAAGTAGCACAAGCGATTACCGGAATTGCCCAAGTTACTACGTCGCAAGCTCAAGAAACGTCAGATAGTGTCAGCCAGTTGAAGAACCTGTCAGATGTCATCACAACTTTACACAAGAATGTGGAGCAAATGAATGAAAAGTCAGTTGATGCTGGTAAGATGAATAAGCAGAATCTTGATGTTACCAGTCAAGTAGCTGACAAATGGAACCAAGAATTGACTAAGATGCAAGAGTTGGAAAACAGTGTTAGTCATTTAAATGAACAAGTTAAAAATATCGACAAGATCGTTAATGTAATTGATGGGATTTCACGGCAGACCAACTTACTAGCTTTGAATGCTTCAATTGAAGCTGCCGGTGCTGGTGAAGCTGGCAAGGGATTCGCAGTTGTGGCGACTGAAATCCGCAAGTTATCCGATCAAAGTAAAGATTCAACCAAAAACATCAGCGATATTTTAGGTAAGATTCGTATTGATTCCGAAGAAATGGTCAAAAAGATGAGTGCGTCGGTTGCTGGTGGTAAAGAGCAAACAGATTTGATTGATCAGGCAATCGGTTCGTCTAAGACAGTTTTTGGTGTAAATAAGAAACTTATTGAAGATATTCATGAAATCGAACAAGCCAGTGGTAAAATTGCTGAAGTTCAGGGTAAGATCGAAGAAAGTCTGGAAAACATTTCAGCTTCTACTGAAGAAAACTCAGCCGGTGCTGAAGAAGTTTCAGCTAACTCAGAAGAAGTTCAGGCAACGATGGAAGAATTTACTAACCATGTATCAGAGTTGCAAAAGACAGCTGATGAGTTGAAAAAAGTTGTGGCAGCTTTCGAATTTGAAAAATAAACGATTTCAGTTAATGAATTAAATTATTATGGAACAAACAGCAAGAGGAATTTCATCTTCTTAGCTGTTTTTTTTGTCAATTTATTTTGGTTCTTTTATTTAAATCACTTAATTTTTTATAAAAAATTCCGATATTAATAAATGGTGAGCTAATTAAAAGAAAGGTGCTAAGGCGTATGAAAAATAGCAAAAGTTTGGGAAAAATAATTGGCAAAGCAGTATTAGGGATTACGCTACTAACAATTATTGTATTGGTAACCAGTTCCTATCTATCGACTAAAAAGTTATTGACGCAAAGGAACCAGCTTAGTCAGCAAAGTGCAGTTAATACGTTAGTGTCAACTAATAGCAGTTTGCAAAGTTCAACTGAACGAGAATTAGAACAATTAGCTGATTCATCCGTATTTAAACAGAGCAAATATAATTCAAGATCAATTCGTCAAGGATTAAACATGGCACGTAAGAGCAATACTCAGTGGATTCATATTCATTTTGGCTCTGCTAAGGGTGAAATGATTACCTTTAATAAATTGCCTACTGGTTATGATCCGCGTACCCGCTTATGGTATACCGGAGCAATAAACAATGATGGTCAAATTTTTTGGACCACACCATATAAGAGTACTGATACCGGGAAAATGCAGACTACGGCATCTATAACCGTGAAAAACTCTCAAGGTCAAGTGATTGGAGTTTTAGGAATTGATTTATCCTATAACAATTTGGATAAGACGATTTCGGCAATGAAAATTGGTCGAACTGGCAGTGTCACGTTAGTTGCTAAGGATGGAACTATTTTGGCATCCAAAGGAAAATCAAAGCATTATACGTTCAATAGTGGTCGAAGTATTAAAAATAATGCGATTTTCAAAGCAATATCAGCAGCCAAAAGTAATTCTGGCATTTTAAAAGTTAAGAATAAAGACATCGGTCAAATCTACTATAATAAAGCCAACAATAGCAATTGGGCATTTGCTGTTGTTGATCGTAATGATTTAAGCAGTGAATTGCATTCGTTAATTATAATTTCATTGATTGTTACAATTATAATGTTGATAGTCGTTGTTTTATATGCTATGTATACTTCCACGGTTCTTAAGGCAACTGTTGCCGTGTATATCAAACGGTTTGAAGAAGCCAGTCAGGGTAAATTCATCAAAATCAAACCATTTGTTGGCGGCAGTACTGTTAGTTTGTTGAATAATCCAGGAGAAATGGGCAAAAAGTTCAGTTCCCCAGATAAACATGGGCAAGAATTTAATCGGATTGCATATTATTATAATTTAATGGTAGATTCTGTTGGAAAAGCAATTGGGAAAGTTCAAGGTCAAAGTGATACTGTGGCCGATAAGTCGGATTCATTATTGGGATTATCCAAGCAGACTAATAAGGCAACCGAAGAAGTAGCACAAGCAATTACCGGAATTGCTCAGGTTACAACTTCACAAGCTCAAGAAACTTCAGGCAGTGTCAGTCAACTGAAGAACTTATCAGATGTCATTCAAACCTTGCATAAAAATGTTAAACAAATGAACAAACGCTCGGCTAGTGCCGGTAAATTGAATCAACAGAATCTTGATTTCTCTGGTCAGGTAGCTGATAACTGGAAGCAAGAGCTGACTAAAATGCAAGAATTGGAAGCCAGTGTTAGTCATTTAAATGAACAAGTGAAAAATATTGATAAGATTGTTAATGTAATTAGTGGGATTTCCCGGCAGACTAACTTATTAGCGTTGAATGCTTCAATTGAAGCTGCCGGTGCTGGTGAAGCCGGCAAAGGCTTTGCAGTTGTCGCAACTGAGATTCGCAAGTTATCCGATCAAAGTAAGAGTTCAACCAAAGATATCAGTGATATTTTAGGCAAAATTAGAACAGATTCCGAGGAAATGGTCAAGAAGATGGATGCTTCCGTTGCCGGTGGCAAAGAACAAACTGACTTGATCGATCAAGCAATTGGTTCATCTAAAAATATCTTTGGCGTAAATCAAAAACTTATCAAGGATATTCAAGAAATCGAACAAGCTAGTGGTAAAATTTCTAAAGTTCAAAGCAAGATTGAAGAAAGTCTGGAAAATATTTCGGCTTCAACTGAGGAAAATTCCGCTGGTGCTGAAGAAGTTTCGGCTAATTCAGAAGAAGTTCAAGCGACAATGGAAGAATTTACCAACCATGTTGCCGAATTGCAAAAGACAGCTGACGAGTTGAAAAAGGTTGTTGCAACCTTTGAGTTTGATAAATAAGTCGTTTAACCAGTAAATTAAATTATTACAGAATAAGTAGCAAGAGAGCATTGTTTCTGTTGCTGCTTATTTTTTCACAAATTATTTTTTAAATTTTTGCTTAATTGACTTAATCTTTTACAAAAGATTCCGATATTAATAAACAGTAGTCTAATTAATAGGGAAGGTGTTAAACTATATGAAAAGCAAGAAAAGTTTAGGGAAAATAATCGGTGAAACAGTTTTGGGAGTTACACTGTTAACGATTATTGTACTGGTAGTCAGTTCTTACTATTCTACTAGGAAACTATTAACGCAAAGGAATCAGCTTAGTCAGCAAAGCGCAGTCCAATCTGTGATGAGCAGTAATAACAACTTTAAGGACTCGACGCAAAAAGAGTTAATTCGGCTTTCTTCTGAAAACGCATTCAGCAATAAAAAACCTAATGATAATCAAGTTAAGCAGTTTTTACGAAGCGCACAAGACGCTAATGCTCAAATCAAATACAGTGGTTTTGCGACAACTGATGGTCATTATCTAACTTTGACAACAATGCCAAATAACTATGATCCGCGTATCCGGCCGTGGTATAAATCAGCAGTTGCGCATCAAGGAAAAGTTATGTGGACTGCGCCTTATAAAGATGCCGGAACCGGTCAACTCGTGACAACGGCTTCGTTAGCATTTAAAAATAATAATGGTCAACTAAGAGTTTTGGAACTTGATTTATCTTATGATAGTATCAGCCGAACATCATCAAATATGAAAATTGGTCGAACTGGGAGCGTGACACTTGTTCATAAGGGTGGAACGGTAATCACTTCGAATGGCAAATCAAAGGATTTTACTTTTAAGCAAGGAAAGAATATTAAAAACTCAACTATTTATCAAAAAGTTGCTCAGGCTAAAAATAAAAAAGGGCTATTGGAAATGCCTAAAGTCGGGACGATCTATTACGATAAAGGCAGTGACAATTGGTCTTTTGCGGTAGTTGATAGTAATGATTTAAATAGTGAACTGCATTCACTAATTAAAATTTCACTATTGGTTACAGTTATAATGTTGATAATCATTATTTTGTATGCTATGTACACTTCTAAGGTTCTTAGGGCAACGGTTTCAGTTTATATCAAGCTTTTTGAAGAGGCTAGTCAGGGACGATTTGCTAAAATCAAGGCGGCTGCCGGTGGCAATACTTTCAGTGTATTGATTAATCCCAAAGAGATGGGCAAAAAAATGAGTTTGCCAGATAAAAATGGGCAAGAGTTTAATCGAATCACGTATTATTACAATGAAATGGTGGATTCTGTTGGCAAAGCGATTGGCAAAGTCCAGGGACAGAGCAATCATGTAGCCGATAAATCGGACTCATTATTAGGTTTGTCTCAACAAACCAGCAAAGCAACTGAGGAAGTGGCACAGGCAATTACCGGGATTGCTCAGGTTACAACTTCACAAGCACAAGAAACCTCAAGTAGTGTTAGTCAGCTTAAAAACTTGTCAGATGTCATCACAACGCTGCACAAAAATGTTGAGCAAATGAATAAACGTTCAGCTAATGCCGGCAAGTTGAATCAACAGAATCTTGATCTTTCGGGTCAGGTAGCCGACAATTGGAAACAAGAATTGACTAAGATGCAGGAGTTGGAAACCAGTGTCAGTCATTTAAATGAACAAGTTAAAAACATTGATAAGATTATTAATGTAATTAGTGGAATTTCCCGTCAGACCAACTTGTTGGCTTTAAATGCTTCAATTGAGGCTGCTGGTGCTGGTGAAGCTGGCAAAGGCTTTGCGGTTGTCGCAACTGAAATTCGCAAACTCTCAGATCAAAGCAAAGACTCAACGAAAGATATCAGTGATATTTTGGGTAAGATCCGCGTTGACTCAGAAGAAATGGTTAAGAAGATGAGTGCATCAGTTGCTGGGGGCAAAGCACAAACCGGCTTGATTGACCAAGCAATCGGTTCGTCTAAGGATGTCTTTGGTGTAAACCAGAAACTTATTCAAGATATCCAAGAAATCGAACAAGCCAGTGGTAAAATTGCTGAGGTTCAAAGTAAGATCGAAGAGAGTTTGGAAAACATTTCAGCTTCGACTGAAGAAAATTCTGCCGGTGCTGAAGAAGTTTCGGCTAACTCAGAAGAAGTTCAAGCAACGATGGAAGAATTTACTAATCATGTGGCTGAGCTGCAAAAGACAGCTGGTGAGTTGAAGAAGATCGTTAAAACGTTTGAGTTTGAAAAATAACAATTATATTAGTGGAGCCAAGAAGTCCTCTGGATGAAATGACCCCTAAAAAAAGTTAGACTTTTATGGAGTGGAGAAATCCACTCCTTTTTTACAGCAAAATTGAGTGTTAGAGAGTGTGAAGACACTTTTAAGGGTCAAGCTAAGTAATACGAATGGTAGTAAAAATGGAAAATATAGTTTGGTTTTGAAAAAAAACCAGCGTTTTGAAACGCTGGCAAGTATATAAGGGCTTACGACCCTAGAGTAAACCACTCTTTTGGTGGGTAGTTATTTGAAAAGGTCTGAATGCGATCCAGTATCAATGAATCGAACAAACTCACCATCATATTTATAAATCAGTAACCAATCAGGTTTTATATGAAGATCTCGCTCTGGTTTACGATTGACTAAAGGATGATCATTATAATATGGTTCCAGTGGCTTATCACAAAGTAATTTTTTATAAACAGTTTCAAAGTCTTCTTTATGGTAGCGACCACCCTTCAAGACGTTTTTATAATGCTTTTTAAATTGGCGTTCAAAGGCTGGTTTATAAATACATTCAGTCATTTAGCCAAGTCAATCCATCTTTAGGATTATCAAATTCAACATAATCTCGACTCTTAATAGCTTTGTTTAAACGAGGGGTTGGTTGAGACATTTCAAAAGGTATTCCGCCAACCTCAATTGATTTCTTTGCAAAAATTCTAAAAGCTTCTCCTGGAGTTAAACCGATCCGTTTAAGTACCAATTCAAATTCTTTTTTCTCTTTATCGTCCATTCTGAAATGCACTTGATTAGTCATTATACTCACCTCTATTGTTATGGTACCAAGTGGTACCATAAACTTCAAGTATTAATGCTTATCTGAAATTAACCAACTCATAGCGAGAATCGATTAGTTAAAGAGGAGAGTGCCAAGAAGTTTGTGTAAATGGAAATTCCTTTCTCCTGAAAAAAATTAATTTGTTAATCGAAAAGTGATCCAAGTGTATCCTTAACTTTATCGAATCTTTAGTGAATTCTTTTAAAACTCATTTCGTTATAGTTTATTACTTGAACCCCAATGAAATTAGCTAAAGATTTTTCATTAGGAAATTGTTCTTTAGACTTGGTCACTTAAATCGTATCATAGGATGCCCTGTTCTTTAATATATAAATAAAAAAACTGATATTGAATTTTTATGTTCTACCGATACTAGAAAGTATAGGTTCAAAATAACTTACTTCAGTAAAAAACAATTTAAATAAATACGAAATCAGGTCATAAAGAGAGTTTTTATATTCTTTATGGCTTATTTTTTTTGGAAAACAACTTATTTTTTATTTTTGCTTAAGTGACTTAATTTTTTACGGGGACTTCCGATAGCATAGGAATACTTCAACTGAGGGGAAGAGACCATGGGGATGAAAAATAATAAAAGTTTAGGGAAAACAATTGGTAAAGCAATTTTTGGAATTACATTATTAACAATAATCGTATTAGTGGTCAGTTCTTATATCTCCACTAAGAATCTGTTAACAAAACGAAATCAACTTAGTCAGCAAAGTGCAGTTAACACATTGGTTGCGACTAATAACAGTTTGCAAACTTCAACTGAACAAGAATTGGAAAAATTGGCTGCTGCATCTATGTTCAAACAGGATAAATATGATGCTAAAGCGATTCGCCAAGGGTTGAATGTAACCCGAAAAGGCAATAATCAGTGGATGCATGTTTATTTTGCTTCTACTAAGGGCGAAATGATAACTTTCAATAAATTGCCAAAGGGTTATGATCCGCGTTCCAGACCTTGGTATCAAGATGTTATTAATAAAGTTAATCAAGTTGCATGGACAGCACCTTATAAAGATGCAATTACTGGTAAGATGCTGACAACCGCCTCGATTGCTATTAAGAATGCTCAAGGAAAAACGATCGGTGTTTTAGGAATCGATCTGTCCTATAACAATATTCAAAAAGCGATTTCATCAATGAAGATTGGTCGGACTGGCAGTGTGACGTTAGTTGCTAAGAGTGGAACAGTAATTGCTTCACAGGGCAAATCGAAAAATTATACTTTCAAAAGTGGCAAAGATATCAAAAACGATCCGGTCTTCAAAGCAGTTGCTGCCGCTAAAGGGCACACCGGTACTTTGAAGATAAATAATCGGAATATTGGTGAAGTTTATTATAATAAGCCTGATAACGGTGAATGGTCATTTGCCGTTGTTGATCGTAATGATTTAAGTAGTGAATTGCATTCATTAATTATAATTTCACTAGTCGTGGCAATTGTAATGTTGATAGTTGTTATCCTGTATGCGATTTACACTTCTGCAATTCTTAGAGCGACAGTTTCAGTGTATATCAAACATTTTGCTGCCGCTAGTCAAGGTAAGTTTACTAAAATTCAGCCAGTTGTTGGCGGCAGAACTCTCAACCTATTAAATAATCCAAAGAAAATGGGTGAGAAATTCAGTTCACCAGACAAAAATGGGCAAGAATTTAATCGGATTGCGTATTATTACAACTTAATGGTAGACTCTGTTGGCAAAGCGATTGGCAAAGTTCAGGGTCAAAGTGATAATGTCGCCGAAAAGACGGACTCGTTGTTAGGTCTGTCCCAACAAACTAATAAAGCAACGGGGGAAGTAGCACAGGCAATTACCGGGATTGCTCAGGTTACGACTACGCAAGCTCAAGAAACTTCAGCCAGTGTTGGTCAGCTTAAGAATTTGTCGAGTGTAATCAAAAATATGCATCAGAATGTTAAACAAATGAATGAACGTTCTGCTAATGCCAGCAAACTTAATCAGCAAAATCTTGATATTTCCGGTCAAGTAATTAAGAATTGGGATCAAGAATTAACTAAGATGCAGGAGCTGGAAGTCAGTGTCAGTCATTTGAATGAGCAAGTTAAAAATATTAACAAGATTGTTAATGTAATTAGCGGAATTGCGCGGCAGACCAACTTACTAGCTTTAAATGCTTCAATTGAAGCTGCTGGTGCTGGTGAAGCTGGCAAAGGTTTTGCAGTTGTGGCAACTGAAATTCGCAAATTGTCTGATCAAAGTAAAGATTCAACCAAAGATATCAGCGATATTTTAGATAAGATTAGGATCGATTCAGAAGAGATGGTCAAGAAGATGGATGCTTCTATTTCTGGTGGTCAAGAGCAAACAAAATTACTTGACCAAGCAATCGGTTCCTCTAAGGATGTTTTTGGTGTAAACCAGAAACTTATTCAAGATATCCAAGAAATTGAACAAGCCAGTGGTAAAATTGCTGAGGTTCAAAGTAAGATCGAAGAGAGTTTGGAAAATATCTCAGCTTCAACTGAGGAAAATTCAGCGGGGACCGAAGAAGTTTCGGCTAACTCAGAAGAAGTTCAAGCAACGATGGAAGAATTTACCAATCATGTAGCTGAACTGCAAAAGACAGCTGGTGAGTTGAAGAAAATTGTTACAACATTTGAGTTTGGAAAATAGCTAGGAAAGTTAATCATGAAAAGGGACTGGTTTCTGCCAGTTCCTTTTTTACGTCGGCAAACATGAAAGTTGCTGCCAATAAAAAAACCAGCGCCATTAGACACTGGTCAATACATAGGTTTTCGCAAATCATTTTTATTATTTTAAATTTCATTCAGGGCACAAAAGCAAACTTAGGTCGCGGCATAATGATGAGAGCTGCTAATATTGCAGCAGAATCGAAATAAATATCTAAAGCGGAAGGAGCTATTACATAATGAGCAGCGATTACTAAAGCGATAATCACTAAAGCTACGAACACTCTAACTTTTTTATTCATCATCAATTCCCCCTTTACTCTAGTTACATGATAGCGCTTTCTTTTACTATTGGCAAGCAATCTGGGTTAATTCGAATTTTCATTAATAAATCAGCTTGATTGGTTTGTTTTGCTAAGCAGTAAACAATAAATAATTTAAAATCGTTTCTGGATCATTTTAGATTTGCTAACTGTTAAAAAGCAAAAATTTAGGAAATATTCAGATAATCAGTCAGGGAAACCTTGTATTTCAAGTCTAATTATTTTAAACTAAGAATAGCGTGTGAAACAAACTTTGTTTCACAAATAGGAGCAGAAAACGAAGGGATTAACATGAAACCAGCAGTATTTCAAGCAAAATTGGCAGACCAAGGGATAGTTCTCTCGGGGTGGCAGCAGGAACAATTTGCCGTTTATTATCGTTTGTTGGTCACAACTAATCGACAGGTAAATCTAACTGCATTAACCGCGGAAAGTGATGTTTATTTAAAACACTTTTATGACTCGCTCATACCTAGTTTGATTTTACCGCAGCTTCAGCAAAAGCCACTAATGTTATGTGATGTTGGCGCCGGAGCAGGTTTTCCCTCGATTCCGCTAAAAATTGCTTTCCCGCAACTACATATTACAATTGTTGATTCATTAAATAAGCGAATCAATTTTTTGCATGAGTTGGTGTCAGCTTTGAATTTAAGCAATGTTGAATTGTATCATGCGCGGGCTGAGGAATTCGGTGCTCGTCAAAGTGAATTTCGCGAGAAATTTGATGTTGTAACGGCGCGGGCAGTTGCTTCATTGAATGTTTTAAGTGAGCTATGTTTGCCGTTGACTAAAGTTGGTGGGAAATTTGTTGCTTTAAAGGCCAAAAAGGCTCCCGAGGAAATTGCAGCAGCCACGGCGGCAATTAAATTATTAGGCGGACGGGTTGCGACTGATCAGACGATGGTTTTACCGGAAACTAATGATTTGCGTCATGTGATTGTTGTTGATAAAATAGCTGCCACGCCAACTAAATATCCGCGTAAACCAGGAGTGCCAAATAAAAAGCCGTTGGATTCAGTACCGCATAAGGAGGGGTGATAAATGGCATTTTCATTTTGGAAGGGCAAGCAGGAAGCACCAGCAACCGCTGCACAGGTTCAGCAAATTCCATTGACTCAAATTGTGGCTAATCATTATCAGCCGCGTCAGGTTTTCGATCAGGGAAAGATTGCCGAACTTGCGGCTACTTTGCAGGAACATGGAATGCTGCAGCCAATCATCTTGCGTTTGGCTCCTAACACCAGCAGCAAAAAATACGAAATAATCGCTGGTGAACGTCGCTTCCGGGCAGCTCAGCAATTGAAATGGGAAAAGATTCCAGCAATTGTTAAAGAAATGACCGATACTGAGGCAGCTTCTTTTGCGGTTATCGAGAATTTACAGCGTGAAGGTTTGACCGCCATCGAAGAAGCGCAGGCTTATCAAGAATTGATGGAACTTAATCAATTAAGTCAAAGCCGATTAGCCCAAGAAATTGGAAAGAGCCAATCGTTTGTTGCCAATAAATTACGTTTATTAAAATTGGCACCCTTTGTCAAACAAGCACTATTAAAGCGGGAAATTTCAGAGCGCCATGGTCGCAGTGTGGTTGGCTTACCACCTGAAAGTCAAATTAAAATCATCAAACAGACAATTGATCAGCAGCTGACGGTTAAAGAAACAGAGTCGTTAGTTAAAGCACAAAGTACTACCGTATCTCAAACCAAGTCGACGAAAAAAACTAAACAGCGTAAGTCGGCTAAGGGAAAGACCCGCGATGTTCGAGTAGCAGTCAATACGGTCAAACAATCATTGAAACTAATCAGTGACAGCGGTATTAAGGCAACTATGCGTGAAGAACAGGGACCGGGGTATCATCGAATTATTATTGATCTACCGCTTGAAACTGAAAAATAGGAGGCACCAAATGGGAATTGTAATTGCACTGGCTAATCAAAAAGGCGGAGTTGGCAAAACTACCACTAGTATTAATTTAGGAGCTTGTCTGGCTGATTTAGGCCAGCGGGTTTTATTGATTGATTCTGATGCGCAAGGCAATGCTACCAGCGGGGTTGGAATTCATAAAACGAAGATTGAAAAAGATATCTATGATGTTTTAGTCAATGAATATCCACTTGAAAAGACCATTTTACCAACGGGTCATCCGAATTTTTCAATTGTTCCAGCAACCATTCAGCTTTCAGGAGCTGAAATCGAGCTGACTTCGCAATTAGCTCGTGAATCACGCTTGTTGGAAGCAGTCAAAAAAATTCGCGATCAATATGATTTCATTTTGATTGATTGTCCGCCATCATTGGGATTATTGACGATCAATGCTTTTTGTGCCAGTGATTCGATTTTGATTCCGGTCCAAAGTGAATATTATGCGTTAGAAGGATTAAGCCAGCTGTTGAACACTATCAAGCTGGTGCAAAAACATTTTAACCCTGACTTGCAGGTTGAAGGGGTCTTGATGACGATGCTGGATGCACGAACCAAACTTGGCGTTCAGGTAGTTGAAGAGGTTCGCAAGTTCTTTGGCAAAAAAGTTTATCAGACCTTAATCCCGCGCAATGTCCGTTTATCAGAAGCTCCAAGTTATGGTCAGCCGATCATTGATTATGATCCGTCTTCAAAAGGAGCTCAAGAGTATCAGGCACTGGCTAAGGAGGTGCTGAGCCATCATGACAAATAAGAATAGTAAAGGCTTGGGCCGTGGCATTAACGCATTATTTCAAGATCTGGAACAGGTTAGTCAGGAAGAAGAGGTTATCACTGAACTAAAACTGACTGAGATTCGCCCGAATCCATACCAGCCGCGGAAGAACTTTAATGAAGCTTCACTGGCAGAATTAACGGCATCAATAAAAAAATCTGGTGTTTTTCAACCGATTATTGTTCGTCGCTCCCAAGTCAAGGGTTATGAGATCATTGCTGGAGAGCGGCGTTTTCGGGCTTCAAAGTTGGCTGGAAAGTCAACCATCCCAGCCATTATTCGTCAATTAGAGGAGCCGCAAATGATGGAAATTGCTGTGTTGGAAAATCTGCAGCGGGAAGATTTAACACCGCTTGAAGAAGCGCAGGCTTATGAGATGTTGATGAAGAATCTTAAGCTGACGCAGGCGCAAGTTTCCGAAAGATTAGGCAAAAGCCGACCGTATATTGCTAATTATCTGCGATTGCTCGGGTTGCCGGCTGCGGTCAAAAAATTATTACAGCAACAGCAATTATCAATGGGACAGGCTAGAACTTTGTTGGCTTTGAAGGATAAGCAGCAGGTTGCGGCAGTTGCCCAAAAAACTGTCAAAGAAAACTTGACCGTTCGGCAATTAGAACAATTAGTAGCGCGAATAAATGGTGAAGCTGCCCAAAAAGTAAAAAAGCCGCTCAAAGATTCTTATCGGAAGTTTTATCGACAAAGTGAACATGCATTGCAAGAAAAATTTGGGACTAAAGTTGCCATTAAGGGCAATAGCAAAGCTGGTCATGGTCGGATTGAAATTAATTATTTATCAACCGCTGATTTTAATCGAATTATGGATATTTTAGGAATTTCACTTGATTGAAGTATACTGGGGGGATTTTAAATGACAGTTGATTATAATCTGCACGATATCGTTGAAATGAAAAAGCAGCATCCATGTGGCGTCAACCGGTGGAAAATCATTCGTGTCGGGATGGATATCAAGATCCAATGTACCGGCTGCCAGCATTTGGTAATGATGCCGCGTCGTGAATTTAATCGTAAATTAAAGAAAGTGCTTGAGCCAGCAACTAAACAAGAATGAAAATTTAAGAAAGAGTGAAGAAAAGCATGTCATTAACAGCAGGAATTGTTGGTTTGCCAAATGTCGGCAAATCGACACTATTTAACGCAATTACTAAAGCCGGAGCAGAGATGGCTAATTATCCATTTGCTACAATTGATCCGAATGTCGGAATGGTTGAAGTTCCCGACAAACGGCTGGCACGAATTGATGAATTAATACCAGCTAAGAAAATTATTCATACGACTTTTGAATTTACTGATATTGCCGGAATCGTCAAGGGCGCTAGTCATGGTGAAGGTTTGGGCAATAAATTTTTAGAAAACATTCGCCAAGTTGATGCGATCGTCCATGTTGTGCGAGCTTTTGATGATGATAATATCACGCATGTTAACAATAAAATTGCTCCATTAGACGACATTGAAACGATTAACTTGGAACTGACGATTGCTGATTTGGATAGTGTTAATAAACGCTATGCTCGCGTTGAAAAAGTTGCGCGGACCAAAGACAAAGAGGCAGTAGCTGAATTTGCTGTTTTGCAGAAGATCAAGCCGGTACTGGAAGCAGGAAAACCAGTTCGTTCGTTAGAGTTTGATGAAGATGAACAAAAAATCGTTAAGGGACTCTTTTTATTAACTTCAAAACCGGTGCTGTATGTTGCTAATATTGCTGAAGATGACATGGCCGATCCGATGGCATCAGAATATGTGCAGCAGGTTAAGCAATATGCTGAGCAGGAAGGTTCAGGGATGTTGGCAATCAGTGCTAAAACAGAAGAAGAAATTGCCCAGTTGGATGATGATGACAAGCAGGAGTTTTTGGAAGCTGAAGGGGTCGAAGAATCCGGTTTGGATCGTTTGATCAAAGCTTCTTATAAACTATTAGGTTTAGCAACTTTCTTCACTGCCGGTGGTAAAGAAACCCGTGCTTGGACTTTCAAGCAAGGGATGAAGGCTCCGCAAGTTGCCGGTATTATTCATTCAGACTTCGAACGTGGTTTTATTCGAGCTGAAACGGTATCTTATGCGGATTTAGATAAGTTTGGCAGTATGGCTGCTGTTCGTGAGGCGGGGAAGCTGCGTTTGGAAGGTAAAGATTACCTGGTTCAAGATGGCGATATTATTGAATTCAGATTTAATGTTTAGACAGCGCACAATTTAGAAAGTGGGAAATTTTATGACTGAAAAAAAAGCTGCTGAAGAAACGAAGACAACAGCCGGTGAAAACACAGTTGAAGAAAATAAACAACGTAATCAAAAAGTTGCCCAGCAGCAGGCAGCAAATTTAGAAGAAAAAAAGGCCAAAGAAGTTAAGGTGGTCGTCAGCAAATTTGCTGGTCTGACTAAACGGAGTGAAGACTATTTATTCCGTTTGAATAAAATTTTGGAAGAGCGCCACTATGATCCAGCCAAAAGAGAAGCGATTATTGAAGAATTAACGCTTGAATTGCGTGAAAAGCAATCAAAAGGATTTACTGCTAGAAGATTGTACGGTACGCCAAGTGAAAAAGCTGATTCAATCATTGCGGGGCCGAAAAAAGAAGCTCAACCGGTAACTTTTTGGAAAATGGCCTTGGACAATGGATTAATGATGTTTATGCTTTTTTGTGCTATGTATGCCATTATGGGGATGGTGTCGCCTAAATCAGTTAAAGTCAACGGTGGGGTATTGACGTTATTAGTAACATCAGTTCTAGCTGGTGTCGGCATGGCCTTTTTCTACCAAATGGCTGCCGACCGAAAAGCCAAGAAACAACGCTTACCATTTTGGAAGATGCTGTTATGGTCGTTGATTTTAGTGGTTGTCTGGTTGCTTGTCTTTACCGGAGTTGCTGCAATTCCAGGAATATTGAATGCTGGACTTAATCCGATTGTTTATGCTGTTTTGGCAGTTTTAGTCTTTGGCCTGCGCTATTACTTGAAAAAGAAAATTGGTTTGCGTAGCCAGCCGTTTTAAAATATAAGGATAGTAGGGAAGAGTTATGTCAGTAAAATTCTGGAAATTTATCCAGAACGATAAATGTCGCAATGCATTTCTGCGTTGCTTGATTTTTGCTTCGTTTCTGGTTTTAAGTTATTTTTTTGTCTATCCATTATTAACTAAAGGGGTAGTTTTTAATGGTGATGATGCTTGGTACCATATTGATCGAATTATTGAAATACGTAAAAACTTGCAGCATGGAATTTATCTGCCATTTGTGTATACTTATACTTTTGGTCAGATAGCTTTTCCGTTGGGAATCTTTTATCCGCATATTACGCTAACTGTTTCAGCGGCTATCAGTCTGCTTTTTAAGCATCAAGTGACTGGTATTTATGCGGGAATAGCTTTTTATACATTAGTGACCCTCATTTTAACTTACTGGGTTTGCCGAAAAATTGGTAAAAGTCGTAGTGAAGCCTATGTAGGGGCTGTTTTATATGCCTTTGCAGCTTATCGAACAATCAATGCTTTTAGCCGGTTTGCAATGGGTGAGTATTTGGCAATGACTTTCTTGCCGTTGTGTTTATACGGTTTTTATGCAATTTTAGTTGGAAGAAATAAAGATTGGCCGTATTTAGCAATTGGGTATTCACTGATAATTATGTCGCATGTTTTGACAGCTTTTATTCTAGGTTTATTTATGTTAGTGGTTTGGTTGATAAATCTAGTGGTTTCCAAGCATAAGATAATGCAGCTTAAGTATTTTATTTATGCGGGAATAGCTTCTTTTTTCAGTGCAGCCGTTTTTTTGATTCCTTTTCTTGAACAGGAACTTTTTCAAAAATATGCTCAGCCGAGTCCGCAAAGCTTGTCGCAGACAACCCAACCTTTTTCAAATATATTGATGGCAGCGTTGAATAATAGCATTAATAGCGGACAAGAAGCTGCTTATAGTATTGGTTTTAGTTCGATCATTATTTTGATAGCTGGAGCTGCTTGCTTTAAAAAACTGACAAAATTAGAAAAAAGTAGCTATTTGTTGGCGTTACTGATTTTTATAGCTTCATCGAAAATCTTTCCTTGGAGTTTTTTTCAGAAAACACCATTATCAGTTATTCAATATACTTTCAGACTATTGGTAATTCCAACATTTTTGTATGCAATAGTAGGTGCGGGGATATTCGGAATTATTCGGCAAGAGTATATTAAGCAACCATGGCTCAAATTTTTATTTTTGACAGTGATAGTTGGTGGAATGTTATTTGGTTGGTATAGCAGTCTTTACCAGTTATCAGTTGGTGATTGGTTTAATCAATCCAGCAATTTTTATCGGAATGATAGTAAACCTTTTAATAGAGATGCTTATACAAATCAATATACTCCGAAAAAAAGTTTGCCATATTTGTCAGAAATTCAGCAACATATTGCTATCATTAATGGGAAAAAGGTAACTTTAAAAAAGATTACACCACAACCGAGTGAACTGATTTTTAAAGATAAGTCACTAACTCAAGCTAAAAAAGTTGATTTGCCGGTGGCTTACTACAAAAATTATGTAGCTTATCGAAATGGTCATCGGATGAAACTTGTCAGCAGCAAGCGAAACACGATGTTGGTTAGTTCAAAAGAAACAGGACCAATCATGGTAACTTATCATTATTCAAAAGTTGATATTATAGCTATTATCAGTAGTGTTTTAACTTGGTTGTTTTTTGTGGCAATCTTCATTAGCGGTTGGATCCGAAAGAAACAATATTTTCAGTCTAAAATATCCAGTTGACATCTAGATATTTTAACAGTAAGATACAATTGTATTAATTTTTGATTAACAGTTAATGATATTGGAGGCACTAATGGCTTACTTAATGGAAAAATGTGAATGTATGTGTACTTTGAGACCGAGTAACTCGATTTCACGGTTCATTTGGCATTCCACCATTAAGTAATTGATTGGCGCTGTTTAAATGAAAAAAGTGAAGATCCTGTCTCGGTTCGAGTTTTCGAACGAGAGAGGATTTTTTTAGTTAGTAGCTTTAACTGTTGATCGAGAAAGGAGTTAGCAGAATGTGGGAAATTATTAAAACGGCTTTACCCCAACTGATTGCGGCCGGATTGAAATACACAATTCCAATCGCTTTGATCTCATTTGCAATTGGGTTAGTGATTGCCTTAATAACCGCGCTGATACGGATTTCAACGCGTGGCGGTTTTTTCAAACTGATTAAATTGATTTTTCGTTTCTATGTCTGGTTATTTCGGAGCACTCCCTTGTTAGTACAATTATTTATTGTCTATTTTGGCCTGCCGTACTTGAAGATCAGCGGTTTGGCACCTAATGGCATCAAGTTGGATCCGCTGACAGCCGGAATTATTACTTTCTCTTTAAATACTGGGGCATACTGTTCGGAAACCATTCGTGCCGCAATTTTATCGATTCCTAATGGACAATGGGAAGCAGCTTATTCATTGGGAATGACTAAAGTAAAAGCATTACGGCGAATTATTTTACCGCAAGCGCTGCGGGTATCAGTGCCGCCGTTGGCAAATAGTTTTATTAGTTTGGTTAAAGATACATCATTAGCGGCTTCCATTACGATTGTGGAAATGTTTGAAGTCAGCCAGCAGATTGCTGCTGAAAATTATCAGCCGTTAGTTATGTATTGTCTGGTGGCATTGTTGTACGCAGTCGCCTGCACGATCCTTTCTTGGTTACAGGGTTACTTAGAAAAAGTTACATCGCGTTATGTTGTGGCAGGTCATTGATGAAAGGAAGATTTAATGTTAAAAGTTGAAAAATTGAGTAAGAGTTTCAACGGACATCAAGTTCTCAAAGATTTAACAGTTGATTTTCCTGAACATCAAACAACTGTAATTCTTGGGCCTTCTGGTTCAGGTAAATCAACTTTATTGCGCTCCTTGAATTTGTTGGAACGTCCAGAAGCCGGTAAGTATTATTTTGATCAACAAATTTTTGATTTTGCGAAGGGAATCAGCAGTAAAGATACTTTAGCGATTCGCCGACAAACCGAAATGGTTTTTCAAGGTTATAATTTGTTTCCGCATTTAACAGTATTGAAGAACATCATGGAAGGACCAATTCAAGTTTTGGGCAGTAAAAAAGCCGCTGCCGAAGTACTTGCGCGCCAATTATTGGCAAAAGTAAGTTTAGCTGATAAGGCTGATGCATATCCTAATCAACTATCTGGCGGGCAGGCACAGCGAGTAGCGATTGCGCGTTCATTGGCAATGCAGCCGAAATACATTTTACTGGATGAACCGACCAGTGCGCTTGATCCAGAGTTGGAATTAGAAGTTTTGAAAGTTTTATTGCAATTATCGGAAGAGAAAAAATCATTGGTAATTGTGACACATAATTTGGCTTTTGCCAGCAAAGCCGCTGATAAAATTGTTTTTATAGAAAATGGGCAAGTGTTATTTGATGATTCAAAGCAGGCATTTTTTGCTGCTGAACAGCAGCCGCGAATTAAGGATTTTATTTCAGCTATGACATTTGCTAAGCTTTAAAAAAATTAGGGGAGTTGATTAAATGAATTTCAAAAAATTAGTAAAATTAGGTTCAGTTTTAGTTGGGGCAGCATTATTGACAGTTGGTTTGAGTGCTTGCGGTTCCGGCAGCAAAGCATCGTCTGCGGATAATCTAGGTTTAAACCATAAAGGAACTTTAACAGTTGGGCTAGAAGGAACTTATGCTCCATATTCTTACCGAAAAGACGGTAAATTAACCGGATTTGAAGTTGAACTCGGGAAAGCCTTAGCCAAACAAATGGGGTTAAAAGCCAAGTTTGTTCCAACTAAGTGGGATGGTTTAGTTGCTGGCTTAGGCAGCAGCAAATATGACATAGTTTTAAATGATATTACTAAAACTCCGGCACGAGCTAAAAGTTATC
The DNA here is from genome assembly GCF_001435235.1 of Liquorilactobacillus ghanensis DSM 18630. Classification (GTDB taxonomy): domain Bacteria; phylum Bacillota; class Bacilli; order Lactobacillales; family Lactobacillaceae; genus Liquorilactobacillus; species Liquorilactobacillus ghanensis. The sequence continues at coordinate 96,174 of NZ_AZGB01000016.1, forward strand.
TTTTTTCAAAACCATACATTTATTCACGCTATATTTTAATTACCAGTCAAAATAGAAAAGATATTAATTCGCTTAAAGATCTTAAAGGGCAAAAATTTGCAGAAGGCACTGGGACAAACAATGAACAAGTTGCCAAAAAATTTGGTGCTAAAATTGTTCCATCCGGTGACTTCACGACCAGTATTGCCTTGATCAAGCAGGGACGAGTAGCTGGAACAGTTAATGCTCGTGAAGCTTGGTTGGCATATAAGAAATCAAATCCAACGACTGGATTGAAAGTTAAAAATGTTTCAGCTGAAGAAAAGCCAGCACAAGTAGTCGCATTATTTAATAAAAAATCTACCAAGCTGCGGGGAAAAACTAATCAAGCTTTAGCTAAATTACGACAGAACGGGACCCTTTCACGTCTGTCAAAGAAATACTTTAATGGTGACATTACTAAATAACCATTTAAGACAGCAAGGTGAGGTTGCTGAAAATTTATCCATAATATGACAATAAGAACGTGATTCGATTAGACAGGTATCCGTCTAGTTGAATCACGTTCTTAATTTTAGTTTTTTATTGATTTATATTTTTGGTAATACCGTCTTTAACATTAACGTAGTAGTCACTGCCTAAGTTGTATTTAGCCAGTATCTTTTTGAGGGTACCATCTTTTTTCATTGCATCAAGCTGTTTATTAACTTCATTTAAAAGTGATTTATCTTTGAATCTAACAGCTGCTCCGATTTTACCAGTTTCTTCAGGTGTATAAGGTTTTAAAAGCTTCAATTTCAACGAAGGGTCTTCATGTAATGTATAGTTAGCTACAATTCCATCAGTCACACTGGCAGCAACTTTTCCCGTATTAACTGCGAGCATTAGGTCAGTTTGCTTACCATAAATTTGGACATCTTTGACCTTGCCTTCTTTTTTCCATTTTTCAGCTAAATCTAAGAAAGCCGTACCTTTTTGACCACCGATAACTTTCCCTGATAAATCGCTGATCGAATGAATTGAACTATCCTTGGGAACAACAACAGCTTCGCCTTCTTTGTACCAAACATTAGTGAATAATGCTTTTTGCAAACGATCCTTCCGAATATACATTGCATCAGTTACCATATCAATTGACCCTTTGTTAAGATCAATAATCAAGTTCTCAAAAGGAACTTGTTTCATTACGACTTTCTTAACACCCATTCTTTTGGCAATTTCTTTGATAATGTCAGCATCAACACCGCTGAATTTATGAGTCTTAGTGTCAAGATAAGCAAATGGGGCATCATTTGAAGACCCAACTGTTAAGACACCGGACTTTTTGATTTTAGCTAGAGTTGATTGGTTTGATGAACTATTTTTAGAACTACTGCTGGATTTGGCATTGGAACAGCCAGTTAAAAGTAGAAATGTTACAATTGCAATGCTGCTTAATTTAAGGAACAATAAATAAGTTTTTTTTCTTTTCATATCACAGGATCCCCCTTGTCGTGACAAACTAATTTGAAATATGGAATTTCTTTTCAATTAATTTCATAATATGAGATAGCGGCAGACTAAGAATTAAGTAGACAACAGCCAGAATCGTATAAGATTCAATTGTTTCAAAAGTTTGAGAGGCATATGTTTGTGTTCGCAGCAGCAACTCACTGACAGAAATAACGGCTAATAAAGAAGTATCTTTGATCATCATTACTAGATAATTTCCCAAAACGGGAATACTGTTTCGCAATGCTTGTGGAATGACGATCTTTCTTAAAACTTGTCGGGCAGAAAAACCTAAAGCCAAACCGGATTCTTTTTGCCCACGGTCAATCGTTAAAATCGCAGAGCGAAAGACTTCGGAGATATAAGCTCCATAATTAATTGACAATCCGGCGATCCCAGCAGCTAAAGCAGAAAATTGAATGTTAGGATTTGACATTCCTAAGGACTCAAAAAGGCCATCTAACAGTAACGGTATCACATAGTAAATGTAAAAAAGCTGAACCAGTAAAGGGGTGCCGCGAATGATTTCAACTAAGGTAACAAAAATTCCCCGGCTTATTTTGAGTTTACTGAGGCGGCAAATAGCCACCAGCAAACCGATTAGATTTGCTAGCAAAAAGCTAATTATTGTAGCCTCCAGTACGACTCCGACCCCTTGTATCAGTGAAGGGCCAAGTGTGTGTAGGGCGTCTCCCCATTTTAAATTCATTTGCTAACTTCCCTTCCACTAACTTTATTTTAAATAACGTGCTAAAAATTTTTGAGTGCGTTCATTTTGCGGATTTTCAAAGATTTCGGTAGGCTTTCCTTGTTCAACGATATAACCGCCTTCCATGAAAATGACTCGATCGGCAACTTCACGAGCAAAGCTCATTTCATGAGTTACAACTACCATTGTCATTCCTTCATCAGCCAAGTTTTTCATGACTTTTAGAACTTCTCCAACTAATTCGGGATCCAAGGCAGAAGTCGGCTCATCAAATAAAAGCAGATCGGGATGCATTGCTAATGCTCGTGCAATCGCAACGCGTTGTTTTTGTCCACCAGATAATGAAGCCGGATAAACCAGTTTTTTATTAGCCAAGCCTACTTTGGTTAATAAAGTCAGTGCTTCTTCTTCTGCTTCAGCTCGACTTTTCTTTAATAAACTGATTGGAGCCATCGTAATATTGTCAATAACGTTTTTAAAAGCGAATAAGTAATAACCTTGAAAAACCATGCCAACTTTTTGCCGGTAGGCACTGACATTTAATGAATGATCCAAAACATTTTTTTCTCGATAGTAGATTTTACCGGCAGTTGGCTGTTCAAGTAGATTAATACAGCGTAAAAAGGTACTTTTCCCAGAACCGGAAGGACCAATGATGCAAACTACTTCTCCTTGTCTAACAGTTAAATTAACATCTTTTAAGACGTGGTTTTGACCATAATTTTTTGAAAGGTTTGAGATTTCCAACATTTTCGGGGCAGTTTCAATCATTTTTTCCAACTCCTTTCGAGATGACGGTTACCGGGAACTTAATTCTTGGATGCTTTCTTCAAGAATGGAGAGTCCAACAGTCAATTGTTCATCGGTGATAACGAGCGGTGCCAGAAAACGAATAACATTACTATAAACACCGGCATTTTCTAAAATTAACCCTTTTTTGACACAAAGTTGAATCAGTTGTTTAACAAATTCAGTGGCTGGCTGTTTAGTTGTACGATCAGTTACAAATTCAATACCAATCATGGATCCTAGACCACGGACATCACCAATAATTGGGTATTTTGTTTGCCACTTTTTAAATTCGCGTATGCATCGTTCCCCAATTTTTTGCGATCTTGCTAATAATTGTTCATCTTTGAAAATTTTTAAAACTGCTAAACCGGCAGCACAAGCAACGGCATTCCCACCAAAAGTTCCGCCAATCACGCCGATCGGTACCTGATCCATAATTTTTTGATTGGCAATTACGCCACCTAAAGGTAACCCATCAGCAATAGATTTGGCAGTTGTAATGATGTCTGGAGCAGCCGCGACTGATTTCCAATACTCGCTGGCAAACATTTTTCCAGTACGTCCAAAACCGCATTGAACTTCATCAGCAATTAGTAAAATACCATTTTCATCACATATTTTCCGGATAGCCTTGATCCAAGGTAGTGGTGCAGGGATAAAGCCACCTTCACCTTGCACGGGTTCAAGCACCATTGCAGCAATTTGATCAGCAGGGGAACATTCTTCAAAGACTTTACGCAATCGCGCAAGGTAATAATCTAAGGCATCTGCTGAGCTGATTCCTTTAGGTAACCGATACAAGTAAGGAAAGTCAGCTCGGAAAACACCATTTGCTAATGGCCCAACTCCCTTGGTATATGCTTTTTTGGAAGTCATAGTCATGGTTAACAGTGTTCGACCATGAAAAGCACCCGAAAAAACAATAATATTCGGCCGACCAGTATAAGTTTTAGCAATTTTAATCGCGTTTTCATTAACTTCAGCACCACTATTAGCAAAGAAAACTTTATTTTTACCGTTTCCTTTGACGGGAGCAATTGCGGCTAATTGTTCAGCTAAATTTACATAGCCACTATGAGTAACTATATTGAACATTCCATGCAAGTATTTTTCGCTTTGCTGTTTAATCGCAGCAACTACTTGAGGATGGGCATGCCCCACATTTAGGACGCCAACTCCGCCAACCCAATCTAAGAACAAGTTTCCATCTGGATCTTGAATTATGGCACCTTGGGCTTTTTCCATGACAACTGGATAAGCACAGGAAACACTATTAGGGACATATTCTTTTCGTTTGGCAATGACAGCAGCTGCTTTAGGACCAGGTAATGCTGGCGTAATAATTCTAGGCAATTCAGTATTTAACATTTTAACTAGCACCTCACTTATTGACTAATAATAATTAAAATTTATAATATTGTATTAAATAACATAAGAAAAGGGTGGTTCGATGGCGATTAAACTTAGAACAGTTTATTACGCAACTCGAGAGAAGTATGAAATGAAACTGCTAACTGGCAGTTCAGGATTGGATCATCTTTTCAGTTGGGTCCATATTTTAGAAAACATTGACACAATGGACTATTTACATGGTAGTGAGATTGTGATTACTACTGGAATTGGCATTAATTCAGCAAGCTGGTTGAATGATTATGTGAAAAAAGTTATCGCTGCTGGGGCAACCGCTCTGATTATTAATACTGGTAAATTTATTAATGAAGTTCCACTTGATATTATCGAATACTGTCGCGCAAAACATTTTCCGTTATTTACAGTTCCATGGCGAATTCATTTAATTGATATCATTCGTGACTACTGCAATCGAATTTTTTTAAGTGAACAGATTTCTTTCAACTTAATGGAAAGCATAAAGAACGCTATTTTTCACCCTGAACGCCCTGAACTTTATCAACAGCAATTAGAAAGAAATGATTTTAACTTAAATGGTAGTTTTGCACTTATCGCGATTCGCGGACATGATTTCAAAATTCAACAAAGTGAGCTGAAGTTTTATGGCAAACTACAATTAGATATTGAAATTCAACTGAATGCCTATGGCTTTATTAATAGTATGTTTGAGATCGAAGATGCTGTTTTTATCGTGATAAATAATTCTACTAAATTAAGACAGTTTGCTAACAGTTTAAATCAGCTGCTAAAGAAACATTTTAGTAACTACGATTTTGAAGTAAGTGTTAGTGAAACAGTTACATCGATTACTAAGCTGCATCAGGCATACAAACAAGTTAAATATGTTATGAATCATATTCAGAAAAATAATTCGAACTCACTTTGCTTTTTTGAAAAAAATGGAATTAATGAACTTATCCTAGCAGTCAATGATTTTAAAATTTTAGAAAAGACTGCTCAACGCATCTTATCTCCACTTATTACTTATGATCGAGAAAACCAAACAGATTATGTTCATCTCCTTCAACTTTATTTACGGGAAAATTGCAGTATTAAGAGTGTTGCTGAGAAAACATTTATGCATCGAAACACAATTAATTATCGAATTAAAAAAATTAAAGCAATTTTACCGCTTGATTTGGATACCAATGAGGAACGTTTTCGTTTGACGTTGGCTTTTTATATTTTGGATATAATTTAGCGATTCAAAATGAGCCTCCTTTAATCTGATTGCCAGAATAATATCATAATAAATTAATTTTAAAAATGGTCTTTAGCATAAAGTTTAGTTGGAAGTTTTGTGCTGCAGCACAAGTAAAGTTGGTTTTCGATAGTTAAATAGACAATAATCAGCCTAAAGATAATAATAGCGCTTACAAAAGCGGTGGGGATTTAAAACAGTTTGTTCTTGTGGACTAATATTTTTGTTTATATAAATTGGTAAGTCTAAAATTAATTAATAATTAATTGACTTGTTTTTTACATTTATTGGTAGGTTTAAAGGAATTTTCAACTCAATTATAAGTATAATTTTATTTTGTTTTAGATAACTTGGAAAACGACTAAGCAAACGATTACAACTTTTCTTTTCCGATAAAGAAACTAGTTAAACTTAAAAAAACAAATTATTAGGTATTTAATAATTGGCAGATAAGTACAAAATTAGCAGAACTATTAGTTTAAAATACACGGCCATTACTATTTTTATTGTCTCTGTGTTAAAATTCTAATTAACTTTTAATAGGGGATGGATAGGAATGCCACTGACTTTGATTACTGCAATTGCGCCAATTATTTTTACTTTAGCATTAGGTTTTTTAGCGGGATGGCGGCAACAATTTAAAAAACACGCCAGTCAGCTGTTTATTGCTTTAGTTATGTCATATGCTCTGCCTTTGAGTTTATTTGGCGGGCTGCTGGCTACCAGCCGCCAGGTAATTATTCAAGATTTGCCATTGTTTTTATGGTTGGGACTGGGCATGGTTGGTGTATTTGTGATTTTAACAATGCTTTATCAAATTAGGCTTCACAATTTGAGCTTGGCAGTTTTGCGGGCCTTGAGCGTGGCATGCCCATCAGTTCCATTTATGGGAACTTCTGTTTTGGCAATTATTTTTGGCACAACGGATAGCGTGATTCTGGTGGCGATTTGCGGACTTTATTTGAATTTGGTTCAAGTACCACTAAGTGTATTGTTGTTAGCAGCCGGGAAAAAAGAGGCAGATCAAACTGGAACCGAGCAGGCTGTTCAGCGATTGGCTACGGCCTTTAAAAAGCCGCTGGTTTGGGCTCCGATTCTTGCATTTGCGCTGAATCTTAGCGGCTTTAAACTGCCAGCTGTCTGGCTGCCGCTGTTCAGCGAATTGGGACAAGCTGCTGGTGGGGTTGCATTATTTTCAATTGGAATAATGTTGTATGTACAGCATTTTAGTATTTCGCGTGCAGTTTTGTTGAATGTCGGTTTAAAAAATATTGGTTTACCACTAGTCGTTTGGGCAATCATGGCGGCTGTCGGAGCGAATTGGCATTTTCAACAATTGGTCGTTGTTACACTGGCTATTCCCACGGCTGCCATGCCAAGTATGTTGGCGATTCAAAATCATGTTCATGAAGATGAGATGGCTTCAACTCAGTTAGTCAGCACTTTATTGTCGGTATTGACGATGGGAATGTTTATGTTCTTTTTAGGTGTAAAATAAGCAATTTAGTAGACGACAGCCGCTGATTCTATTACGATTAGGTTAGACGTGGAACCCTTTTCACTAATGCGAAAGGAGCAGCTCGGATGCCTTATCAACTTCCTGATTTACCATATGATTATGCCGCTTTAGAACCATATATCGATCAAACAACAATGAGGTTGCACCATGATCGACATCATCAGACGTATGTGAATAATTTGAACCAGGCAATTGAAAATTATCCCACAGTTGCCGACTGGTCTTTAGAACGATTATTGACTGACTGGGAAGATCTACCAGATGCAACTGCAACGGCAATTCGTAATAATGGTGGTGGTCATGCAAATCATTCATTGTTTTGGGAAAGCTTAACTCCAGAATTTGATCAAGCATTACCATTAGAACTTCAGACTGCTTTAGACGAATCTTTCGGTGGTTTAGCCGCATTTAAAAAACAATTTACAGCGGCGGCAACTGGTGTTTTTGGTTCTGGTTGGGCTTGGCTGGTACGTGATGAGGACGGTCAATTGAAAATCACCAACACTGCTAACCAAGATTCCCCGCTGATGCTGGGGCAAAAACCATTGCTGGGCTTGGATGTCTGGGAGCATGCATATTATTTAAAATATCAGAATCAGCGACCAGCTTATATCGAAGCTTTCTGGCATTTGGTTAATTGGTCAAAAGTAGCCCAGCGCCTAGAGCAAAGTTGAATTTACGGTAGACAATAAAACTTGAGGCGTAACTCTGATTTTTGCAGATCATGACAAGAGCATAACTTCTTGAAAATACTTCTTAATTAAGCTGGATTGTAGCAATTTTAGCTGCAGTCCAGTTTAGTGCGTTTAAAGGTCAAACTTAAATATTTCATAACGTTTAATTAAAACTGCTAGTTACTTGAGAAAATACTGTATAATGAAAAGATGTTTTAAAATGCAGGTATATTTTATTTAGAGAGTAGTAGATAGTGGAACGAACTTGGGGTTTGTTGCTGATATCAGTTTTTTCAAGTAAACTGATAAAGCAAGGCTTGATTTTTTAAAGGAGTTAATCTGACTATGAAAGTCGTTCGAAATTATTTGTATAACGCTGGCTATCAATTGCTGTTAGTACTCTTACCGTTAATTACTGCTACTTATATCAGCCGGGTTTTGACCAATACCGGTGTTGGAATCAATGCTTACACTAATTCAATTATTTCTTACTTTGTCTTGTTTGGCAGTTTAGGTATCAATCTTTATGGTAATCGGCAGATTGCTTATTTGCGTGGTAAACCGCAAGAAATGTCACAAACTTTCTGGGAAATTGTCTTATTAAGAATTTTTGCGATTGCAATTGCCTTTATTGGTTTTTTTATTTACTTGCCATTTAGTAAGTATCCGACCTTTATGTTATTTCAAGCAATCAATTTAGCGGCAGTGATCTTAGATATTTCTTGGCTGTATATGGGAGTCGAAGATTTTAAAAAGACGGTTACTCGTAATACACTGGTTAAAATTCTATCTTTAGTTGCAATTTTTATTTTTGTTAAAAATAAAAGTGATTTAGGATTATATATTATCATTCTTGGTCTGGGCGGTTTCTTAGGAAATTTAACTTTGTGGCCGTTCTTAAAGGGAATTGTTAGCAAAGTAAATTGGCGGCAGCTGCATCCATTTCGTCATCTGCATCCTTCACTGGCATTGTTTGTGCCGCAAGTAGCTATTAATGTCTACGCAGTTTTAAATAAAACCATGCTAGGGAAAATGTCAGGAACGGTTTTTGCTGGGTATTACTATAATTCTGATACAATTATCAAAACAGTTTTAGCCTTAGCAACGGCGACGGGAACAGTTATGTTGCCGCACGTTGCCAATGCATTTGCTAATGGTGAAAAGAAAAAGGTTAATCAAATGCTGTACGATTCCTTTGATTTTATTTCCTTTTTAACGGTAGCGATGATGTTTGGCTTAGCTGGATTGTCATTGCATTTGGGACCGTATTTTTATGGACCCGGATTCAAGCCGGTTGGTTTAGCGATGCTATTAGAAACGCCGGTAATTTTGTTAATTGGCTGGAGTAATGCCATTGGAACACAATTTTTGCTGCCAACTAATCAGACTAAAGGGTTTACAACCTCAGTTATTTTTGGTGCGGTTACTAATATTATTATTAACTTTCCGTTAATTTATTTTTGGGGACTAAACGGAGCAATACTGGCAACTGTTATTTCTGAAGCTTGCGTCACCGGATATCAGTTATGGGTCGTTAGAAAAATAATTAAATATCGGCAACTATTTTTGAATTTACCAAAGTATTTGCTTGCCGGGTTAGTAATGTTTATTCCCGTTTTTTGGATTAACAATACAGTACATACCAGTATCCTCTCAATTGGTGCCGAAGTGTTACTGGGCATGATAATTTATGTGTTAATGATTTTGCTTTTGCGGCCAACGATTTTAGAAAAAGCAAAGAAAATGCTGGCAGAGAGAAAAGCCAAATAATTTTTTCCTTATATTAAAAAAGTTCAAGAAAATAATTTTTTCTTGGACTTTTTTAGATGTTAGGTGTTATAATAAATGTATCAACAAATAAGGAGGATGACTAAAATGACTGTTGTTATCCCGAATTTTCAATTAGCAGCTGAAACACAACCGGGTACAGTTGCTTTAAAAGTAAATAATTTAGACGCACAAACCAAATTTTATCGTGATGTAATTGGATTGGAAGTTTACGAACAAAACTCAATGCAAAGTATTCTGGGAGCACATGGCAGCCGCTTGCCATTGTTGATTTTGCGGCGAGTAGCTTCGCCGTTGCCGTTGACACCCAAAACTGGATTGTATCATGTAGCTTTCCTATTACCAACTCGTAAGGACCTTGGAAATGCACTGATTCATTATTTAACGGAACAGGCTCCATTAATTGGTGCCAGTGATCATGGCTATAGTGAAGCTTTGTACTTAACTGATCCGGAAGGTAATGGAATAGAAGTGTATCGTGATAAACCGCGGAATCAGTGGGATATTCGTCCAGATGGCGAAATACCGGGAATTACGATCGAAATGGATGCTCAGGGAGTTGTTGATGCAGCTGATCGGCAGTGGCAGGGCTTTCCTACTGGAACCAAGGTTGGCCATGTTCATTTGAAAGTAGCAGGGTTAAAAGCAACTGAGGAGTTTTATACTGATGTTCTCGGTTTATCTTTAAAAACTAGTTTTGGAAAAAGTGCGAAGTTCTTTGCCAGCGGTGGTTATCATCATCATATTGCAGGTAATATATGGACTGGGCGCGACTTGCCTGCTAGTGACTCGCATGATTTAGGCTTGGCATATTATACTTTTTGGACACAAACAGATGAAGAATTAGAGCGGATCAAAAATAACTTAGAAAAGCTGCAGCAACCATTTGCAGTTTTGCCTAAACAAGAGATATCGTTGACTGATCCCAGCGGTATTAAATTAAGATTCGAAAAAATACCACAAAATTAGTATGAGTTAAATATAATTTAGAATCAAAAAAGCGAAGGCAACTGTGAAATGAACTTCCTAGGTTGGATTTGATGTCCAACTTAGGGGATTCACTCCACTACCTTCGCTTTTAGTTTGCAATTGATTAGCTAAAGAGTTTCTTAGTAGCACGAACCAAAGTTTTTAGATCACGATCATAACGCGGTGTTTTGACTAGATGAGCCATTGGTATGCCTGCAAAGTGAAAGGCAGCAATCTCACCTGAGCGAACCGCACTTTGCTCGGTAAAAATCATTTGGAAAGGCTGCTCAACAAATTCACCGGTAAAAGCAAGATTAGTTGAGTTTTCAGGAATTACTTCCGGCCGATCACTTTTAGCCCGGTTGTTGAAAAGCGCTGAGGCATAAGGCATATAAACTGGAATGTTATTGATAATGCTGTCAAGAATTTCCGTTTCTTTGGTCTTGATATTGACAGGACCAGGATCGACCTTTGCGAGCTGACCAATTAGTTCTTGAGCCATTTCTTTACCGTTCATTTCAATATACGGTTTTTGGATAAATTCACCACGCCGACGCGGATATAAGAAGTATCCCCAGATAACAGTTTCATTTGGTTTCTGTGTGGTAAAATGTGGCTGATGATGAACAACAATTGACATATTGACATCTTTTTGACCCAATGAAGTAATTGGTTCGGTCGATAGGAACGAGTTTAAAGCATTTCCGGGAACTTGGGTGGTAATGCGGGTAATCTCGTCTAATAGTAAGTGATTTTTAGTAGTTAGCGTAAAGCTGACCCATTCACTAGCTGAACGGTCTGCAAAGAACTTATCCGGTTTGCCTAGATTATAAAACTGTTGCGAGATTTGTTTCCATAAACTGGCAGCCGCACCATAATCCGGATTTTCAGCAGCTGGTGTATGATAATCGCCTAATGTTGCAGAATCTGTAATCGAACCATTAGTAAAGATAACCGCTGTTTGGTCATCGATAACAACTTCTTCCGGTTCATTAGTTTCTGTATTAGTCATTTTAATTTTAGTGACCGTAATTTCATCTTGCATAGTTGTTGGTTTAAATTCAAATTCGGTTACTCGCCGATTAAGAATGAAATGGCAGCCTTGATCTTGCAAATAATTGAGCAATGGCAGCATAATACTTTCAAACTGATTGTAGCGGGTCCGATTGACACCTACTAAATGTTCAATCTGGGTAAACTCATAAATCATTTGGTGCATATAGCGGCGAAGTTCCTGAGCAGAACTCTGTGTTCGAAAAGCAAAGGTAGTTTCCCACATATACCAGAAGTTGGTTTGGAAGATGTGTGGGGAGTGTTTAAAATACTCGGCAATTGAAATATTATCAAGTTTTTCTTCATCTTCATCAGCCAGCATGATCAGCTTACTCAATAACACCCGATCGGTATTATTTAATCCTAGATGACCGGCATCTAAAATCCCTTTCCCGCCTTCCATTAAACGAGCTTTATCAAAAGTCGGATGAGCAGCATCAAATTCATAAGTATCCTGAGCGGCTGTTAATCCTGGTTCAGTTGCTGATGGGATTCGTTCCAAAAGATCCATCAGGTCGACATAGGTCCGATAATTAAGCATTCGTCCACCACGAGCGATGTACCCTTGAGTATTTTCCAGCGGGTGCTGCTGATTCCAATAATCGTCAGTAGCAGCGGATGTTGTTGACCCGTCATTTGAACCATGGTTATCGAGTGAATAAAAAGTGATGTTTTCTCCAGCCCAATGACCTTCTTGAATTAAGTAGACTGCTGCCGCTAAATTAGCTAAACCGGCTCCAATCATGACTGCTTTTTCTTTAACCAATCAAATCACGTCCTTTCAATGACTAACAAGTTAACTATTGTATTTGGCGTAAGCGTTTAAATCGTCGCCTTGACCGATTTTCATATATTTAACAGTTTGGCAAACGGCAATGGCTGCTGTTGTTGCCAACAGCAAGCCTAAAAAACATTTTTTCTTCATAACGAACTCACCTCGCTGAGCATATTTAAAAGTTGTATCCTAATCAAATCATAGCGCGAAAACGCTTTTTTTAATAGTGATTTGGCATTGTTATTAGAAAAGGTTAATTAATGCTGTTCTTGTAGAAAAGCAAGTGCGAATTTTTCATAAAACTCAATTGCTTGTAAGTAGGTTGGAAGTTCAACGTACTCATTACTCTGGTGTGAACTGTCAGAACCAGGTCCGATTTCAATACTGTTGAAACTGCCCTTGGCTTGCAGAAATTCAGCGCCATCATTAGCGCCGGAGCTGCCGGTGACTTTAATTTTCTTTCCTAGTAGTTGTTGATAAACGCGTTGGGCACATTTGATAATTGGTGATGCCGGATCTCCTGGAATCGCTTCTTCTGGGAAACTATATTCAACGGCTAACTTAACATCGGGCTGCTGATTAAGTTCAGCTACTAGCCCGGCAATTCTGTCATAGAAAATCTGATTAGGGTAGGCGGGGATTGTCCGAATATTGCCCATTAACTCAGCATATGATGGAATGCTGTTAACCTGCTCACCGCCGGCAATTTTAGTAATATTGTGTGTGATTCCACCTAGAACAGGATCAGTTTTGGTCAGGTCAGCCAAACGAGGCTTAATTTGTTGATAAAACAACATTAAATTATCAATTGCGTTGATTCCAAATTGTGGTCGGGCAGCATGAGCGGTTTTACCGATCGAAGTTATTTTATAATCGATTACACCACGAGCTGTATAAATTAGATTGTTTAAATTGCTGGTTGGTTCAGCAATCAGCAGTCCGGCTAAGTTATCAGCGTAACCAGCTTTAGTCAACTGAGCTGCACCATATTCACCGGTTTCTTCACCAACAGTTGCCAACAGTCGAATTCGTCCAGGCAGGGAACGGTTGCTTTCAAGCAGTTCTAACATTGCAGCTACTAAAGCAGCTAAACCGCTTTTCATATCTGCTGCTCCACGTCCATATAACCGCTGCTGTCGGATCACCGGCTCAAAAGGATCACTGTCCCAAGCTGCCGGATCACCTGGAGCAACAACATCCATATGCCCGGAAAAGCCTAAAAGTGGGCCACTTTCACCAATTGTAACTATGAGATTATCTCGTCCAGATGCGTATGTCAGCCGCTCAATTTTAACAGCAGTATATGGTTCAAATAAACTGGCAAGATAATCAGCCGCTTGAGCTTCATTATCATTAACAGTTTTAATTTTGATTAGATTTTGCAAAATTTCGATTTTCTTTTGCTCATTCATTTTGTCACCTCGCTAAATTCTTGTGTCTATTGTAGTTTATTTTAAACTGTTTGGATAGCAATATTTATTGCTGCTCAAGCTATGATTTGAGATTTGCAGCTTGATTAAGTTAAGCGTTTGGGCTGCTGGTAATTGGTTTTGGTTATTGTAGGTAAGTAAAGATTTGGTATACTGAAAAGGAATTAGCAGAAATAGGTGGCAGATTATGGAATTTAAACAAATTATCACGCAAGCAGCTTTGGCTGGATTGGCTGGAACAGATCAAGCAGATGTTTCAGCCTATACTCCACAATTACTAAGTAATACTGATCAAGAAACCATTTGGGAGCATTTGCGGACGCAATTGCAGCAATGTAGCGATTTTGTTTTTGCGGTTGCATTTATTACGGCTGATATGTTGCCGCCATTTAAAGCAGTAATGGCTGATTTGGCAGCTAAAAAAGTCCATGGCCGACTAATAACTTCTGACTATCTTTCATTCAATCAGCCGGATACGCTGGCAGAATTATTGAAAATTCCAAATTTAACAACCAAAATTGCCCCTTTAGCCGGCTTTCATGCCAAAGGGTACTGGTTTGAACACCGTCAGCCTGATTATCAGACATTGATTATCGGTAGTGCCAACTTTACCCGATCAGCACTGTTGAAAAATTATGAATGGAGTTTAGAATTAAATTCTTTGAATCAAGGAAAGTTAGTCATACAGCTGCGGCAAAAAATTAATCAGTTGTGGCAACAAAGCCATTTGCTGACGCCAACTTGGCTGAATGATTATCGGCAGCGCTGGCAGGCAGCACAACAACAGCACTCACCAACAGTTAAAGCCACTGAGGAGCTGGCCCCAATTACGCCTAATCAGATGCAGCAAGCGGCTTTGCAGCAATTGGCAGCTTTGCGACAGACCGGTGCCCAGCGTGGGCTGGTTATTTCGGCAACCGGAACAGGGAAAACTTATCTGGGAGCTTTTGATGTCAAACAGACTGCACCTAAGCGAATGCTGTTTGTTGCCCATCGTGAACAGATTTTGCGAAAAGCCAAGGCTAGTTTTCAGCGGGTACTTGGTGGTCCCAGCACTGACTATGGTTTTTTGAGCGGAACAAAGCAGCAGCCAACAGCTAAGTATTTATTTGCAACGGTACAGACTTTGGCTCAGCCAATCGTTATGCAGCAGTTTGAACCGCAGACGTTTGATTATTTGCTGATCGATGAAGCTCATCGAAGTGTCGCGGCCAGCTATCAGCGATTATTGGATTATTTTCAACCACGA
The DNA here is from genome assembly GCF_001435235.1 of Liquorilactobacillus ghanensis DSM 18630. Taxonomy (GTDB): domain Bacteria; phylum Bacillota; class Bacilli; order Lactobacillales; family Lactobacillaceae; genus Liquorilactobacillus; species Liquorilactobacillus ghanensis. The sequence goes on from NZ_AZGB01000016.1 coordinate 111,213, forward strand.
TTTTGTTTGGGAATGACGGCTACTCCAGAGCGGACTGATGATTATAGTATTTTTCAGTTATTTGACTATAATATCGCCTATGAAATTCGATTGCAGGATGCTTTGGCTGCCGGGATGCTTTGTCCGTTTCATTATATTGGATTGCAAGATTATGAATATCAGGGCCAGCTTTTGACAGATAAGGCGCCTTTACGCCAATTGGCTGCTCCGGCGCGGGTCACTTATTTATTGCAGCAATTGGAATATTATAGTTATTCAGGAGCTCAGGTACATGGGTTAATTTTTTGCAGTCGCCGTGATGAAGCAGTTGAGTTGGCTCAAGCGTTGACAACTCAAGGGCATCCAGCACAAGCATTGGATGGAACGACGACGATTTCGCGGCGTGAACGATTGGTAAAGCAGCTGGAACAAGGAAAAATTGAATATTTGGTAACAGTCGATGTGTTTAATGAAGGAGTCGATATTCCTTGTGTGAACCAAGTGGTAATGCTGCGTAACACACAATCGCAAATTGTCTTTTTGCAGCAATTAGGCCGTGGGTTACGAAAGTTTCCTGGGAAAAAATATTTGACCGTTTTAGATTTTATCGGCAATTATCGAAACAATTATCTGATTCCCCTGGCTTTAACTGAGGATCATTCATTAAATAAAGATCAGGCTCGAAGTACTTTGGCTTTGGAACCGATTATGGGTCTATCAACGATTACTTTTACTGAAATTGCCCGACAGCAGATTTATGCTTCTTTGCAGCGGGTCAAGTTGGATGGCTTTATTAAATTACGTCAGGTTTATCAGCAACTACAACAGCGGTTGGGACGAATACCATTGTTAACGGATTTTGCCCAGCAACAGCAGTTGGATGTACAGGTATTTGCAGAAAACAATCAAATTGATAATTACTATCAATTTCTCAATAAAATGAAAGCTCCACAACCAATGCTAACCAAGCAGCAAGCAAGCTGGCTGACTTTTGTTACCCAGGAATTATTGAATGGCAAACGGCGGCATGAATTGATTTTGCTGCAGGCTTTAAGCCATCAGCCACAGTTAACCCAAGTTGAATATCAACGACTGCTAGAACAGCAGGGATGCCAAACGGATTCTGCTGTCTTGGATTCAGTTAAGGGGATTTTAAGTTTGACTTTCTTTCAAGTTAAGGCCGGTAAAAAATTGCAAGCTGATAAATACGGCGGGCAACCACTGATCAACTGGGATCGTACTGGTTATCGATTGGCGCCAACTTTATGGCAGCAACTGCAATCTGGGGCTTGGTTTAAGCGCTTGTGGCAAGATGTTTTAACGGCCGGTTTGCTGCGGGCCAAGCAATATCAAGCGGGACAGGCGTTTACTTTATATCAAAAATATACGCGAAAAGATGTTTGTCGTTTGTTAGATTGGCCATTGGATGTTAGTGCCCCAATGTATGGTTATCGAGTAGATGATACGGCTTGTCCAATGTTTGTTACGTATCAAAATGATGCTGAAAAAAATGCTCGTTCGGGAGCTTATGTCAATTATTTTCTCAGTCCGGACACGATTCGCTGGTATACTCGCAGTCCGAGGCACTTAGATTCAGTGGAGGTACAAAAACTATTGGCTCGTGATGATCACGGTCATTTTCGAATACCGATTTATTTATTTATAAAACGCAGCGATGCCGAGGGCAAAGATTTTTATTATGTTGGTCGTTGTCAAATTTTACCAGCATCGGTCCATGAGGTTGAATTATCGTTTCCTGGCAAAAAGAAACGAGCAGCAGTTGCGCTGGATTTGCAACTGAATCAGCCATTGAGTTATAAAATGTATCGTTTGATCATCGGGAAAAATCTTAATTGAAAGAATTGACTTTTGATACAACAATGATATTATTACGATATCAAGTGCTTGATTAAGAATAGAAGGTGGCAGTGATGGAAGATGCAACAACTTTTTTACTGCGGCTACCACAGCAACTAAAGCAACAGTTAGAGCAGCGGGCAAAAGAGGAAAATCGCAGTGTTAACAGTTTACTGGTCACATTGATTGAACAGTCATTGCAGACTAAACAGTCAACATCATTGGAAAATCGGCAATTTTTAGGCAAAGTAGTTGAAAATCGCCAAATTGATCCAGAAAATGGTTTAGCTCAAGTTAATGGAATTTATTACCGTTATTTAATTGAAGGCAATGAAAAGTTTTCAGCAAAGAAAAAGTATATTGTAATTGAAGCTAACGGAAATATTTTAACATTGCGACCAGTTGTTAAGTAAGGGGAGGAAGGAACAGTTATGTTTGGGATAAAAATTATTCAGCAGAATTGTCAAGGCTTAGTTGAGACTTTAGGAAAATATCGGCGCAATGTTCCTGCTGGGATGCATTTATATGTTCCGATTATTCAGCATATTCGGACAGTGAATTTGGCAATGCGCCCCCTAAAATTATCACAATATTCAGTGATTACTAAGGATAATGCCGATATCAAAGCTAGTGTAACTTTGAATTATCATGTGACCGATGCACAAAAATATGTTTATGAAAATACTGATTCAGTTGAATCAATGGCTCAGCTGGTTCGTGGTCATTTGCGGGATATTATCGGACGATTGGAATTGACGGATGCTTTGGGTTCCACTTCCAAAATCAATGCAGATTTGGCAGCAGCTATTGGTGATTTAACCAATGTTTACGGAATTAATGTTGATCGAGTAAATATAGATGAACTTACACCTTCAGTTGCGATCCAAGAAGCTATGGATAAACAGTTAACAGCTGATCGGGAACGAATTGCAACGATAGCCAAGGCTCAAGGTGAAGCTCAGAACATTAAACTAACAACAGATGCTAGAAATCGAGCATTGGTTGAAACGGCCCAAGCTCAAGCTGAAGCAACTCGGAAACGAGCAGATGCTGAGAATTATCGAATTGCGAAAACAGCTGCTGCATTGCAAACAGTTGGTGAAAATTATTTTAAAGATCAAAGCATTGCAGCGTTTGTTCAGTTAGCTAATTCAAGTACTAATCTTGTCGTAATTCCTAAAGAAGAAGTTACCGGATTGGGGCAAGTTCCGGTAATAAAAAAGCTGCTGGAACAAAATGATAATCAAGCCTAATTTTAAATAAAAAGTTTTAGCAATATAAAGCGACTCGAATTTAATTCGAAGTCGTTTTTTTGTTTTTGATATTATGCCGGGTATAAAAACAACTATTCCAACAGAGTATAGTATAATAAAAAAAGAAAGCGTTTTCTCAAAAGGAAGAAGGAAATCAATATGAATCAGCAGCAGTGGCAAAACTTTTTGGCTGGCAAGCAACAACCTTTGCAGACGTTAACACCTGAAATTGCGGCATCTTGGGAATTCTGCCGTAAAGCAGCAGTTGATCCATTTATGATTAAACCACACCGAATTGTTACTAGCAGTAACCTGCAAGTGCGCCAACAGCAGAATCGAGACCTGATTAAGTTGATCAAACAAGAAATAGAAAAATTTTCAAACCGGCTGCAGTTACGTTCACCGTTAATGATTCTAACTGATAATCAAGGAATTATCTTATGGCGCAGTGGTCAGGAGAATGCCCGTTTAGCCGCTAATCGAATTTATTTTCGTGAGGGAACTAGTTGGACTGAACTGGATGTTGGAACAAACGCTATCGGGATTGCATTGCGAACAAAGCAAGCAGTCAGTGTTGATTTGGCTGAACATTATGCTGCTGCTTCACGTCATTGGAGTTGTGCAGCGACACCGATTCTGGATGAACAACAGCAAATTTTGGGAATTTTAGATGTTTCGACTTTTGAAAATAGTTCAGCTGTTGAAGCAGGACTGTTATTAGAATTGATCGCTCAAAGTGTAGCGAATCGGTTTTGGCAGGAGTATCTGGAACAGCAACGGGATTTATTACAATATGCTTTGCAGCACCCCAATCAGACTGATTTGTTGTGTGATACACGTTATCGAATTGTTCAAGTCCCGCCAGTTTTAGCAGAACAGTTTATTGTTGGTCAAGAAATGCAGCAATGCTTGCGGCCAAATCAATTATATCAAGCTCAAAAAATCATTTTACATGAAAAAATTATCGGCCACCAAGTCCGAATTGCAGTTCCCCAGCAAACGAGCAAATCATTTTATTACCCTGGTATCAACAGTCAAAATCTGCAATACCAAGAATTTTTAACGCAGGTAATTCGCGCCGCCCGCAGTTGGCTGCCGATTCATATTTATGGCGAATCGGGAACAGGAAAGGAAATCATTGCCAAAACAATTCACTATAATAGTCCAGCTGCTGCTGGTCCGCTAATTGCGGTTAATTGCGGTGCGATCAGTGAAAACTTACTTGAAAGTGAGTTGTTTGGTTATGCTCCGGGGGCTTTTACCGGCGCCAGCGCCAAAGGTCATCAAGGCAAATTGGAACAGGCGAATGGCGGAACGTTATTTTTAGATGAAATCGACAGCATGCCACGTAAGATGCAAACGGCTTTATTACGAGTTTTGGAGGAAAAACAAGTTACACCGGTTAATGGGCATCCCCAAAAGCTTAATTTTCGATTGATTTCAGCTAGCAACCAGTCTTTACCCGCTCTCGCGGCAGCCGGAAAGTTTCGGACGGATTTATTTTACCGAATTTATGTTGCACCACTGAAGATTCCGCCATTGCGGCAACGAAGTTCAGATATGCAGCAGTTGTTGGAGAAGTTTTGCCAGGAGCAGCAGTGGCGGCCTACTTGGGAAAAGAAAATTTTGACAGTTGCTCATCAGTATTCATGGCCCGGCAATATTCGTGAATTTAATAATTTTTTACAGCGAATTCAATTATATTATCCAAATCAAGAACCAACGATCGCACAATTGCAGCAGTTGCTGGATACTTTGGATGCCGCAATTTCTAAACCAGTTACGCAAATTGCTGTTAAATGCCAGCGGCGAAGATTACCATTGACAGCTGCGCAAATAGCCACTTGTTTACAAAAAAATCATTATCATATTAGTCATACAGCTGCCGAATTAAAAATCTCGCGAACGACCCTCTATCGAAAAATGAAACAATTTGGTTTGCGTTAAAGTTACGTTTTGTTCAGGTGCAATCTTAATTGAACAATCAAGCAGCAATTTGAAGATATTAATTTATGTTAGTGATAAAACAGATTATTTTGGCAATTATTTGATAATGGTGAATAAAAGTATTTAAAAAATCGGTATTTTTTATTTAATGCGAATTATCCAGAGGAAAAAATAACTTTGTTCGTTATTTACTCCTAATACATTTAAAAATAAAGCGTTTAATTGTTTTCTCAAAGCGGTGTCTTTAACTAAGACATCGTTTTTTTATAGAATTAGCGATTAAAGTTATAACTGGCATTAAACTTGCTTACTAATTAATAGAAACAAGTGAAGGAGGGAGTGCTTATGAAACAATTTGATGTGATTGTAGTCGGAGCTGGCCCAGGTGGTTATGTTGCCGCTATCCGAGCTGCCCAACAAGGGAAAAAAGTCGCAGTAGTTGAACGGCAAGCGGTTGGTGGAGCCTGTTTAAATGTTGGCTGTATCCCGTCTAAAACTTATTTAACACACAGTCATTGGGTTTTGACTGCCCAACAGGCTAAGGAAAACGGAATAGCACTAACTTTAGGTGAAATTGATTTTGCCAAGCTGGTCAAACGTAAAGATCAAGTGGTTGCTGGACTGCAAATGGGAATTAAACAATTGTTCAAACGACATAAGATCAGTTTATTTAATGGAGAAGCTAAACTTTTAGGCAAAAATCGATTACAAGTTGGGAATGAGCAATTGCAGGCGCTTGATTTACTGTTAGCAACTGGGAGTCATCCGTTTATTCCTTCGATTAAGGGATTGGATCAGGTTGATTATTTAACCACGGATACGATTTTTTCTTTGCAAAAACTGCCGCAAAATTTAGTGATCATCGGCGGGGGAGTGATTGCAATTGAGTTGGCCTTTGCTTTTCAACCGTTAGGCTGCCAAGTAACAGTATTAGAAGTAGCTCCAGATATTTTATTGACCGAAGACCCGGCAGCTCGTGAATTAATCAAACAACGGCTGCGGCAATTAGGAACGATTGTCAAAACTGGTGTTAAGCTGCAGCAAATCAGTCAAACCAATATCATTAGTTCAGCCGGAACATTTACCTTTGATCAATTACTGGTAGCTACCGGCCGTCGAGCAGATTTAACCTTGGCACAACAATTGCAACTGCAGCTTGATGAAACAAAACGATTTGTAAAAGTTGATCGTCACTATCAGACCAGTCAAGCGCATGTTTATGCCATTGGTGATTTGATCGGTGGTTATCAATTAGCACATGCGGCCAGCGCCGAAGGACTGCGGGCCGTAGCGGCAATTTGTCAGCAACCGCAGGCACCGGTAGCTGCTCGGCAAATTCCCCGCTGTGTATATACTTTTCCCGAAATTGCCAGTTTTGGGTTAAATGAACAGCAGGCACAAGCAGCCGGTTATCAAGTGGAAATCAAACAAGTACCATTAGCTGCTAACGGCCGGGCGATGGCCAGTTTAGCAACTGCCGGTTTTATCAAGATCATTAGTGAAAAGCAGTATCACGAAATCTTAGGTGCAGTGATTGTGGGAGAAAATGCGACTGAATTAATTCACATTTTATTGACTGCCGCTGCGGCTGAAGCAACTGCTGACGAATTGGCTGAGATAGTATTTGCTCATCCAACCCTCGCTGAGGCAATTGGTGAAACAGCTAACGCAATTATGGGGCAGGCAATTCATGGTTAATTTCAAAGGAGGAAATTTATTATGAAAGAATTGGATGTAAAACAAACAGCGTGGATCTACAAGAAGATGAATGATATCCGTAATTTTGAAGATCAGGTGCATCAAATATTTACTACTGGTTCAATTCCCGGCTTTGTTCATCTGTATGCTGGCGAAGAATCTGTAGCAGTTGGAGTCTGTGCACATTTAACAGACAAAGATTATATTACCAGTACGCATCGCGGCCATGGTCACTGTATTGCCAAAGGATGCGATTTAGCTGGTATGATGGCTGAAATTTATGGTAAAGAAACGGGTTTGTGTAAAGGAAAGGGCGGCTCAATGCATATTGCTGACATCGATAAAGGCATGCTGGGGGCTAATGGGATGGTTGGCGGTGGCTTTCCGATCGCAGTTGGGGCCGGCTTACGCAATAAGTATTTAAAAACAGCTGATGTAGTTGTCTGCTTCTTTGGAGATGGAGCTGCCAATGAAGGAACTTTCCATGAGAGTGTTAATATGGCAGCCATTTGGAAGTTACCGGTAATTTTTGTCAATGAGAACAATAGCTTTGCAGAAGCAACTCCGCAGTGGTATGCATCAGGCTCAAAAACAATTGCTGAGCGGGCAGCAGCTTATGGCATACCAGGTGAAACAGTCGATGGCAAGGATTTGACGGCTGTTTATAAGGCTGCCGGCAAAGCGATCGATCGTGCTCGCCGAGGTAAGGGACCAATGATTCTCGAATGTCGCACTTATCGAAACTACGGTCATTTTGAAGGTGATGAGCAAAAGTATAAAGCACTTGATGGCAAGGAGAAAAAATATGCCGATCAGGACTGCATTAAGGATTTTCGTAAGTATGCAATTGCAAATAAATTACTGACAGTTGAGCAGGCTGATCAAATTGCAGCCACTTCGAAAGCAGATATTGCCGCGGCAGTTAAATTTGCTGAAAATAGTCCAATACCGCGACCGGAAACATTGTATGATAATGTTTTTGCCGACTAAGAAAGGGGCAGATTATTATGGCACGCAGAATAACTTTTATGAAGGCAATCAATGAAGCACTTGATCAAGCAATGGAGCAAGATGAACGAGTTATTTTACTAGGTGAAGATATTGCCGGTGGAGCAGATGTGAAGCATTTGGCTGATAAGAATGAAGATGCTTGGGGTGGAGTTTTTGGTGTGACAAAAGGTTTAATGCCCAAATATGGTCGGGAACGGGTAATTGATACGCCGATTTCGGAAATGGGTTATATGGGTGCAGCTGTTGGTGCCGCAGCCACTGGATTACGACCGGTTTCGGAATTAATGTTTAATGATTTTATCGGTTTTTGTTTGGATACAATTTTGGCTCAAGGTTCTAAAATGCGCTATATGTTTGGGGGGAAGGCTAAAATTCCATTAACGGTTCGAACATGTCATGGAGCCGGTGCCAGTGCTGCGGCCCAGCATTCAGGTTCTTATTATGGAATCCTTGGTTCAATTCCGGGAGTTAAAGTAGTAGTTCCGGCAACACCTTATGATGCCAAAGGCTTATTGCTGGCAGCAATTAAAGATGATAATTTAGTAATTTTTTCCGAGGACAAGACCCTTTATGGCTTGAAAGATGAAGTTCCCCAAGCAGCCTACGAAGTTGAGATCGGCAAAGCAAAAATCAAACGTTCAGGGACAGATTTAACGATTGTTACGATCGGCAAGATGCTCTATGTTGGACTTGAGACGGCAGAAAAATTAGCTAAGGACGGAATTGAAACTGAAGTAATTGATTTATTGACGGTAGCACCGTGGGATCAAGAAACTGTTTTGAACTCAGTTAAAAAAACCGGCCGGCTGATTATTATTGATGAAGCCAATCCGCATAATAATACGGCAACTGATATTGCATCTGTTGTCAGTGATCAAGTATTTGATTATTTAGATGGACCGGTTAAATGTGTTTGTGCACCGAATACACCAGTTCCTTTTGCGACTAATTTGGAACAGTTGTATTTACCGAATTCGCAGCGGGTCATGGAAACGGCAGCAGAATTAATTGCTGATTTAAAAAATTAAGGAGGTGAGAGCGATGGCGACTGAAATTATTATGCCTAAGCTTGGTTTGACGATGACCGAAGGGACTGTTTTTGAATGGCATAAAAAACCAGGTGATAAAGTAAAAAAAGGTGAGATCGTAGCGACGATCAATTCAGAAAAATTGACGGCGGATGTTGAGGCACCGGCAGATGGCATTTTATTGGAAATAATTGTTCCAGAAGGCGAAGATGCTAAATGCCAGGCGCCGATAGCTTATCTGGGACAAGCAGGTGAACAATTGCCGGATAAATCAACCGATAAGCCAGCGGCATCAGAATCACCACAACCATCACAACCAACTGAACCGGCTGTCAAACCGACTTCGGCAACAGCAACTGAGAAAAAAACCGAGCGGATCTTTATTACACCGCTAGCTAAGAAAATTGCTGCTGAAAAGAAGATTGACTATCAGCAGCTCAAAGGTACTGGCGGCAACGGTCGAATTACACGAAGGGATGTTGAAAATTACCAACCGGTTTCACAAACAGCTGTTGCCAATCAGGCTACTGTAAATATTGGCGCTGGTTTGAGCGGAATGCGGCAAATAATTGCTCAACGAATGATGACAAGTTTGCAGACAACAGCTCAAGTGACATTGCAGGCCAAAGCTGATATCAGCAAGTTAATGCAGTTAAAAAAGACGATCAAGCAAAATATACAGCAGCCGGTAACCGCGGGAGCTTTAAGTCTAACTACTTTAGTTTCTAAAGCAGCTGTTATTGCGTTACAGACGACCCCCGCAATGAATGCACATTATCAAGCAGGTAAATATGAACAGCTGAAAGACATTAATTTAGGCCTGGCAGTAGCTGTCGATAATGGTCTGGTTGTACCGGTAATTAAGCAGGCCCAATTAATGGGAGCTGGTGAATTAGGCCGGCAGATCGCCAGAATGGTTGAACAAGCACAACAAGGAACTTTAGCTGCTACGGCCTATACGGGAGGTACTTTTACAATTTCAAACCTGGGACATAACGGAATCGAATACTTTACTCCGGTACTTAATCCACCGGAAGTGGGGATTTTAGGTGTTGGTTCATTGCTGGAAGTTCCAGCTTTACTTGATGGAAAACTAGTCAACCAGCAAAAATTGCCATTGAGTTTAACTTTTGATCATCAAGTTATTGACGGAGCACCTGCTGCTGAATTTTTAGCCAAAATTATAGCTGCTTTAGAAGATCCATATCGTTTATTATTTTAATTGCTGAATAGTTGGAAAGCTCAAAAAGTAGTTGGAGTTTTCGACTATTTTGGGCATTTAATCGCTTTTTTGTGAAAAATAGATGAGAATGCTTGCTTTTAAGCCAAATTTTGGGTATTTTAGAAAATAAAAATATTAAAGGAGCGTTTTTTGTAATGTCGAATTGGGATACCAAATTTGCGAAACAAGGATTCACGTTTGATGATGTGTTATTGATTCCTGCTGAAAGTCATGTCTTACCAAATGATGTTGATTTGAAAGTCGAGTTGGCAGATAATTTGAAACTTAATATCCCGATTATTAGTGCTAGGATGGATACAGTTACTGAGTCGGCGATGGCAATTGCCATGGCACGTCAAGGTGGATTGGGTGTAATTCACAAAAATATGACGATTGCTCAGCAAGCTGATGAGGTTCGTAAAGTCAAACGTTCAGAAAGTGGCGTTATCATTGATCCATTTTTCTTAACACCTGAAAATTCAGTTGCTGAGGCTGAAGGATTAATGCGAAAATACCGAATTAGTGGTGTCCCAATTGTTGAAACTTTAGAAAATCGTAAATTTGTCGGCATTATTACTAATCGTGACTTGCGTTTTGTTGAAGATCATCAACAGCCAATTGGCAATGTGATGACGAAGGATCATTTGATTACCGCTCCAACGGGAACATCTTTAGAAACAGCGCAGAACATTTTGCATAAGCATCGAATTGAAAAATTGCCGATGGTTGATGATCAAGGCCGTTTGACGGGATTGATAACTATCAAAGACATTGAAAAAGTGGTTGAATTTCCGCATGCTGCTAAGGACAAACATGGTCGCTTATTGGCAGCGGCAGCCGTTGGTGTTACCAGCGATACTTTTGATCGAGCGCAAGCTTTAATTGATGCCGGTGTCGATGCAATTGTGATTGATACAGCTCACGGACATTCTGCAGGAGTTATTCGGAAAATCAAAGAAATTCGCCAGCATTTCCCGAAAGTGACGTTGATTGCCGGCAATGTTGCTACGGCAGCTGCTACAAAAGCTTTATATGATGCGGGCGTTGATATTGTTAAGGTCGGAATTGGTCCTGGTTCGATTTGTACAACACGAATTGTTGCTGGTGTTGGTGTACCACAACTGACAGCTATTTATGATGCAGCTAGCGTGGCACGTGAATATGGCAAAACGATTATTGCCGATGGCGGCATTAAGTATTCTGGTGATATTGTCAAAGCCTTAGCAGCCGGTGGCAATGCAGTTATGCTAGGTAGCATGCTTGCTGGGGCAGATGAAGCTCCTGGTGAGACAGAAATTTATCAAGGACGCCGTTTCAAGACTTATCGCGGCATGGGTAGTTTGGCAGCAATGGACAGCAAACACGGCTCATCAGATCGTTATTTCCAAAGCGGAGTTAATGAAGCCAACAAGTTAGTGCCTGAAGGAATTGAAGGCCGCGTTGCTTATAAAGGTCGCGTGGGTGATGTTGTCTATCAAATGGTTGGCGGTCTGCGTTCCGGCATGGGTTATGTTGGCGCCGCAACACTGAAAAATCTGCAAGATGATGCACAGTTTATTCGCATTTCTAATGCTGGTTTGCGCGAATCACATCCACATGATGTTCAGATTACTAAAGAAGCACCTAACTACAGTAAATAAATTAAACTAAGCGTATTAGTAATAATAGCGGAACTGAGATAATTTGATGATCAGTTCTGCTTTTTTGACTCTTTCCAATGGTGAATATTTTGGATGAAATGTAACAAATCATATGCAACTAAAATAATTGTTCTAGCTTACAACAGCTAAAAAGACTAAAATCAACAATGAAGCAGTCAGTTTAAGAATCAGGGGATGAATCAATGGGAATAACAAATCCAACACCGCCAACTAAAGTTAAAGAATTATTTGATCGGTTGGCACCAAACTATGATCGGATGAACAATGTAATTACACTGGGTATTCAAAACTCATGGCGCCAACAGACGATGAATTATTTGCGTTTGCCGGTGCGGGCACAAGTCTTGGATCTATGTTGCGGGACCGGACATTGGACATTTGATTTGGCTCGCGCAACTGATGACCAAAGCAGGGTTACTGGATTAGATTTCAGTCCGCAAATGTTGGAACTGGCGCAAGCCAAGTTAGCTGATTCTACTTTGCAGTCAAAAATAAAATTTTTGCAGGGAGATGCAATGAAATTACCATTCGCTGATAATTCATTTGATCTGGTAACAATTGGGTTTGGTTTGCGTAATGTGCGTGACGCTCAGCAGGTATTGCAAGAAATGGCACGAGTAACACGTCCGGGTGGTCAAATTGCTTGTTTGGAGACCTCAAAGCCGCAAAAGGGGCTATTAAAGCTGGGTTGGCAAGTGTATTTTTCTTTTGTCCCATGGGTTGCACAAATGTATGGCAACCGCCAACAAGATTATCGTTATTTGCAAAAAACGGCCCAACATTTTCCTGCTGCACCGCAACTGGCGAAAATGTTTCAACAAGCAGGGTTAGGCAAAGTCGAGTATCATTCGTTTACATTTGGTGCCGGTGCCTTACATTTAGGAACAAAATTAAAGTAACTGACAAGTTGCATTTTAAGAAAAGTGAATTGAAAATAATTACAGTTATGCTTATACAAAATAAAACAGCTAGGACGCTTTGAGGTGCCATAGCTGTTTTATTTTGCGTTTATATATTAGGAGTCTCAAGCTAATTATAAAAATCTCTTTGATGGGTCTAAGCAATTAAAGTTAATTTGCATATTAAGCTGATTAAATGTTCATAATATTTCCATTGAATAAATTTTCGGACATTAGTTTATCCACTAGCTCCACGCTAATTATATTTCAGATAAAAGAATATGAAAATGCTGATATTTTTTTAGCAAAGCTATTTAAATAAGGAAAAGTATGATTCTGTTCACTTAAAGAAAGACAAACAAAAACCACAACCTTAGTTGATCGCGGTTTTTGCTTTTATCTTTAAAAGAAGGTTGAAACAAGTGCTAAAATAGCTAAACCACCTTGGGTTAGAATAATCTTTTTATCACTTGTCAAACTACCATATAAAGCAACCAAAATGATATACACTAATAATAATCGACTAATTTCAAGTGAAGCTGTTGCTAAAAATACGCTATACAATAATCCTACACCAATTATGCCATTATATATTCCCTGGTTTTTAAATAAGGTGCGCACAGAACCTCGTTTCAATTCTTCTTTTGTCATATTAAAAACTCTGCTTGTTGCATCTGATGTAGTTGCAAAAGTCTCTAGATACATGATATAGAAGAACTCCAAAGCAACCAATACAATTAAAATAGTTGAAATTATAGACATCGCTATTCCTCCTTTTCGGTCATCATTAATTCTGTTTTCTTTTCAGCATATTCGGGAATTTTTCCAAATAAGTTTATTAATAGTGGATTTTGATTGTGTTTAGCAACTGCTTGTTGGCTTTTCCAATTCTCAATCATTATAAATTGATTTTTCTTTTCAACTGATTCGTATAAATCATATCGCAAACAGCCTTCCTCTAATCGTGCAGCAGCAACCAGAGGCAATATATCCGCTAAAAACGCTTCTCTTTTATCATTTCTTATATAAAAATCCGCTTGGATAATTTTCATCTTTCTACCCCATTATTTAAATTCAGTGACTTTTTCAGCAGGTAAGCGAACAGAAGTATATCCAGCTTCTTTTTCTTTCCCTATAGATAAAATCATTACTGGCACATATCTCTCTTTATCTAATCCAACTGCTTCTGCTAACTGATCAGATTCAAATCCTCCAATTGGGTTAGTTTCATATCCATGTGCCCGAGCAATTAACATCAACTGCATTGCAGCTAAACTTGAATCAATTTTTACAACATCATTCATGTGCTCTTTAGTGAAATTTTTGTAATAAGGAATAATCACAGCTAACTGTTGGTCTCTTACTTCGTCGGGCATTTTACCTTCTGCAACTGCTTGGTTGTAAATCTCTTCACCTAATTCGTAACATTGCATGTCACCAAAAATCAAGATCATCGCTGAAGAAGTAGCATTTTGCTTTGTATTGAAACGAATTAATGGTTTTAGTTTTGCTTTTTGTTCATCGCTCTCAATAACAACAAAACGCCAAGGTTGCATATTGACTGAAGATGGTGCAGTTGTCGCTTCTTGAATCATTTCAAGCATTTCTTCATGAGATATTTTAAATGTTTCATCATATACACGAACAGACTTTCTTCCAAATATAATTTCGGGGAAATCATTGTTTACTAGTTTTTTTGACATATTATTTTCTCTCTCATTTCATTATATATTCTTAGAAACTGCTTCATAATATTACAGCTATTTTGCGGGCTTTTGCTTTACGCTTCTTTGGCTTTATTCGTAAAATCTACTACAATTTTACCTTTGATATGTCCACTACTTATTTCTTTCATGGCAGTATTAATCTCTGAACCAGGATATATTTTTTGAATAGAAGTATTCAATTTTTTCGATTCAATAAGCTCGGTAATTTTTTGAAGTTCTTGTCGATTAGACTGTGTTAAAAAAGAATGAAAAACGATATTCTTTTTTCTTGATAATTGATGCATTTTTACAGTGAGTGCACGCAAAATCATTTGATAAAACCAATTCATATTCGCCGATTTGGCATACGATGGAGTAGGAATACTAGTGATAGAGGCAATTTTTCCACCGGCTTTCACAATATCAAATGAATGTATCAGCTCATCTCCACCTCTCATATCAAAAACAGCATCTACTTGAGGTAGCACTTCATAAAATTTTTCTTTATGATAGTCAATAAATTCTAGATTCCCAAATTGTTGCAAAAACGCTTTTCCTTCTTTACTTGCCGTGGTATAAACCTTTGCATTAGCTAGAAGAGCGAGTTGAATAGCAATGTGCCCAACACCACCTGAACCGCCAAGAATTAAAATAGATTGTTTTTCCTTTAGTTGAAGCCAATCAAACAATCCTTGGTAGGCAGTTAATCCCGCAAGCGGAACTGAAGCTGATTCGACAAGAGTAAGGTTTTTCGGTGTTTTTGCTATATCATTTTCACCAACGACAACGTATTCTTGGAAAGATCCTGTAACCGGTGTTCGTCCATAAACAGAGTCGCCAACCCTAAATTGTGTGATTTTTGAACCAACAGCTTCAATGACACCTGAAAAGTCATGTCCTAGTGTCAATGGCATTGAATAACGCAAAACATATTTTGCATCGCCATTGCGAATTCTATAATCAACAGGATTCAAACTTGCTGCATGAACTTTGATCATTATGCTATTTTCAGATAATACAGGTTTTGCTATCTCATTCAAAAAAAGTGGTTCTTGCTTTCCGTATTGCTTTATTTGATACGCAAACATCCGCCATCTCCTTTATCCGCCGATCTGATCACACTGTATTTATTTCACTAATTTTGTTAATAAACTTAGGAGAGTATTTTCTTCTTCTTCGTTCAAAGGCGATATGATAGTTTTATTTGAATGACTAAATTCTCGCTCGCAATGTTCCAATTCTTTTGCTGCATTATCCGTAATTCTAACAACAACTTCGCGATTATTATTTTTGTTTCTTTCCCGTATAACATAATTTTTTTCTTCTAGAATCTTTAAATGTCTAGTGACCGCAGCACTATCTATTTTTAACTCATTTTGCAAAATTGTTTGCGAACACTGGCCATTTTCTTTTAGAAACATCATTAATTCATACCGAGTGATACTAAATCCGGTTTCTTTTTCAAATTTAGTGGTCATTTCTTGATTGGCAAGTTTAAGTTGATAAAACAGTTTGCTAATTTGTCTTAAATTCATCTATAACTCCTTTCATACATGATTCGTCAATAGTTGACTAATCAAATATAACTTATTTCCGACACTTTGAAAAGTGATTTGCTCCAATTAAACCTAAAAAATTATAAATTGCTATCAAATAAAAAAGGCACAATTTTAAATAATTGTACCTTACACGTTACTAATTAAACTAATCAGGAACTTGGATCGATTTTATCTTCATTTCAAAGGGCGTTAAATAACCAACACTATATTCTTTACGCTTCCGTTGCTGTCAGCATTTCAACCAGTGATGCTAAATTAACTAAGTTGGTGTGAAAGGCATGTTTAGCAATCGGAGCTAGTAGCTGAACAGGTAAGTGCTTACCAGCAGTATCAGGAATATACAATTCTTCTTGAATAACAGTACTTTTATTTTCTTCACTTAATGAAAATATCAGTTGATACTCAAGTCTGCCTTGGGTACTTGTATAAATGATTTGGTTATTGTTGGATTCAACTTGGATAAATTCGGACTGATTTAGTGCAGTTTTGTTTCGTTTAATAGTGAAACCAGCATCACCTTTAGCTACAGTGGATACCTCGGGAACCCATTGCAGCATTTGCTGAGGATTGGCTAAGACTTTTTAACCATATCAGCACTTGAGTTGACCATTACAACATTTGTAAATAATTTTGTATTCATAAAAAAAGACCTCCTTGATTGAATAGTCTTAATTTACTAAATATAAAGTTAGTTGGAAAATCAGAATACTGATATTTTAAAAATTATCATCAATCTTTTCGTGAAAGAGCTCGGTTAGAAACTTTTGACGCTGAATTGCTTCTAACTCGCGCTCATTTGCACCTTGATCCTTGGCAATTTGGGCAATTAAGTGATAGCAATTAGCTAACATATAATGTGAATCATGTTTAGTAATATAGTCAATTGCACTATTTATTTGTGAAAGGGCAGCATGCTCATCAGCTAATATGTACATCGTAAAAGCTGCTAAATAAAAAACAACATTGAGATTTTCTTCATAGGGAGCAACAGCAATATTTTTCATGGCACGCACTGTTAACGTATGTGCACTGTGTTGCTGACCATATTTTGCTTTCAACACAGCCAAAGAAATTAAGCCTAGGCGAGATAGGGTCGATAAACTGTTTTTGGTTTCAGCACTGTTAATAGACATGAGTAAATTCTTTTGGGATTCGTCTAAATTCTTATCTGTGTGAAATTGCGAGACGCCCAAGTAGTAATAATATGCTTGAATTTGGTCTGCTGTTTCGACTTGTTTGATGGTTGAAGAAGCTAATAAGAAATTTTTTAGTTTGGGATATTCATGATTATTGCATAACATTTCAACTTCGTTATTAAATTGTTTGTGAGCACTGATATTAAAATTAGCTGCAAGGCTAAAATCATTTAAAGAAATTGACAAGCGGCTGCATAACTTGATCATTAATTCTGCATTAGGGATATACTGATTATTTTCAATGGCTGAAAGCATTGATTGCGCACAAATACCTCTACAGATTTCTTTTTGTGTTAACCCTTGTTCTTTTCTTATTTTTCTTAATGAATTACCTAGTTGCATAGCTTACCTCGCGCACTTTGTTCAGGGTTCAAATTAATTCAAGTAAGTATAGCACAATTATCTCAAGCACAAAAGCTGCTTAGTTAGGCAAAATTTTTCATAGGCTGATAGGAGGCTTGGAGGGGCAAAATTGAATCGATTATGATACTGAAAATTGTCAATTAAGCATAGTTTTTAGTTAGCTTTTTGTGAGATTCTTTTAACTTAAGCTTATTTTTAGCCGAATTTCGGTATGCTATTAAAAGTACAGCTTATTATTTTTAATAGTATGAAAGGATCTTTTGAATGCAGACGAAGACAAATGAAATTGTAAAAGGAATTTTTTGGGCAGCAGCAGCTTCGGGGATGTGGGGGATCTCCGGAACGGTCTTGCAATTTATTTCGCAAAATGAAACGCTACCGATTAGTTGGTTCTTGTCGGTTAGGACACTTGGTGCCGGCAGCATTTTACTCCTAATCAGTTTTATTAAATATCGCTGGCGGATTTTTGATATTTTTAAATCATGGCATTTGATCGGCTGGCTGCTGGCTTATGCAGTTTTGGGTTTAATGGCTAATTTGATAACTTTTTTTATCTCAGTACAAACTGGCAATGCAGCCGCAGCTACGATCTTACAGTATTTAAGCCCACTATTTATCGTTTTAGGCAGTCTAGTATTCAAAGGGAAAAAACCTTTTACGAGTGATTTAATTTCCTTCATGCTATCATTGGCAGGCGTCTTTTTGGTTATTACTCAAGGCAATTTTTCGCAATTAGCAATACCGCTGGATTCCTTATTATGGGGCATTGGTTCAGGAATTACGGCTGCTTGTTACATAGTTTTACCAAAACCAATACTGCAAACTGCTTCACCGATTGTCGTGCTGGGGTGGGGAACATTTTTAGCAGGAATATTTTTCAACTTGTATCACCCTTTTTGGCAGCAAGTGCCGACTATTACTCCGGCAGTTGTTGTTTCTATTGGAACGGTCATCTTGTTGGGAACGATTCTGCCCTTTAGCTTGCTGTTATATAGTTTACACTTTGCCCCGGCAGATGTTGTCAGTATTATGGATGCAGTTCAACCGATCGTTACCTCAATTTTGAGTGTGTTATTTTTAAGTTTGAAGATGAATTGGGTCGAAGTCTTGGGAATTATTTTGGTATTGCTGGCTATTTATTATTTACAGCGCGGTCGTCGGCAAACAGAAAAAACGTTAAATTAGCTAAAAATTAGCAGCAGATAATGGAGCTTTAGTTAAAAAAGCACCCGATCAGCTGCTTTTTTAGATGAGACTTTTTTAATGAAAGTAAAATGCTATAATTTAGTTATTACTGTTTGGAGGAAAATTTCATGCCGCGAAAAATAAGTTTGTTTTCAATTGTAATGTTGACTCTGAGTTCAATTATCGGTTCAGGCTGGTTGTTTGGCTCAGGCATGGCTGCTCAAATAGCCGGTCCGGCGGCAATCATTTCCTGGATTCTGGGAGGTGTGATTATTGGAATAATTGCACTAAATTATATTGAATTGGGGACAATGTTTCCAACAACTGGCGGGATGAGCCAATATGCTTCCTTTTCTCATGGACCATTACTGGGATTTGTTGCCGGTTGGGCAAATTGGATCTCGCTATTAACGATTATTCCGATCGAAGCGGTAGCTGCTGTTCAGTATATGAGTTCTTGGCCATGGTCATGGGCAAATTGGACCCGCAGTTTTATTACTAATGGCAATATTACTGATCGGGGATTGGTAATTGTCTTTTTATTTATGGCAGCTTTTACTTTGCTGAATTTTTGGTCAGTAAAATTATTAACTAGTTTTACCAGTTTAATTGCAATTTTTAAAATGGCAGTTCCCATTTTGACCATTGGTATTTTAATGCTGTCGGGATTTAATACCGGCAATTTTCATTCGGCTGCCGGATTTATGCCTTATGGCAGTTCAACAATTTTTACAGCGACAACGGCTGCTGGAATTATTTTTTCGTACAATGCCTTTCAAACCACTATTAATATGGGTGATGAGATTGAACATCCTGAGAAAAATATTTTTTGGGGAATTGTAATTTCATTTGGAATCAGTATTGTAATTTATACATTGCTGCAGGTAGCTTTTATCGGTTCAGTACCAACAGTCAAGTTAGCGGCTGCTGGGTGGCACGGAATTAATTTTCAGTCACCATTTGCAGATATTGCATTACTGTTAAATCTGAGTTGGTTAGCCGATATTTTATACATCGAAGCTTTTGTGTCACCATTTGGGACCGGTGTGTCTTTTGTAGCGACAACTTCACGAGCATTAGCGGCAATGACAACAACGCGACATTTGCCAACCTTTTTAGGACGATTAAGTCAAAAATATCGGACTCCGCGCACTTCAATGATTGTCAATTTATTTTTAGGAATTTTGATGGCTGCTTGTTTTCGCAATTGGAGTGCTTTATCCAATGTAATTTCGACATCAACCTTGATTGCTTATATAACAGGTCCGGTTACGTTAATGACTTTTCGTA
Organism: Liquorilactobacillus ghanensis DSM 18630; assembly: GCF_001435235.1. GTDB lineage: Bacteria > Bacillota > Bacilli > Lactobacillales > Lactobacillaceae > Liquorilactobacillus > Liquorilactobacillus ghanensis. The sequence continues at coordinate 131,067 of NZ_AZGB01000016.1, forward strand.
AATTGGCTCCTGATTGGCAGCGGCCATTTCGCTTGCAAGCAGCTCGCTTACTAGCACCGCTGGCTTATTTACTGGGATGTTTAGCTATCTACTGGGCAAAATGGCCAACAACTATTGAAGTTTTTGGAGTGATTGGCCTCGGCTTGATTTTTTATGTTATTTATGAAATTCGGCGTCCAATGGGGATTACGCGCTTATTGGCGAGTTTAAAAGGAGCTCGTTGGCTGGTGTTGGAACTTTTATGGTTAACGATCATGTCGTTGATCGGCAGTCATCAATTTGGCGGCAATGGCTGGCTGCCGTATCCCGGTGACTTTGGCTTGGTAATCTTAGGCAGTCTTGGGTGTTATTATTTGGGAATTCATGATGGATATTTTGGTTTGGAAACCAAAACAGCTCAGGAACTGAATCAGAAAAATAATTATTAAAAAATACCCCAGTTTTTAATGAGGCTAATTTAATAAAAATCACGTACAAATAAATTTTCTAATAAACATAAACTATTTTTAATTTATTATTGATTGTCAATGAAACTGTGATAAAATTTAAACAGACTAATTGATAGTGACTCTCAATTAGCTTAATTAAAAATTCTGGGGGGTTTATGGCAAATGGTTAAGAAGCGAAGAAGTTTTTGGCTAATGTGGCTGGCAGCAGCAGTGTTTATGGCACTGGGCTTGACCAGTGCATTGGCTGATACAACACAGGTTTTGCCAGATGGCAGCTATAGTGTACAGACTAGTTACTATACTGATGCTGCAGGTACTAAGTCATCGAACGCAATGAGTAGCTTTTGGGGCCAAAGTGGTCAATTGACTGTTAAAAACAATCAAGCTACTTTGACGTTTACTCAAAAAGCAATGATGAATTTGATGACTAGTGCGACATTTGACGGTCATAATTTGAAGAAAACGGCAAACGGTCAGTCGGGGACTTGGAGCGTTAATTTATCACCGCAAGATGCAGTTAAGTTGGAAACACAGTCCATTCATAGCGGTACGGTAGTTTATAATGTTAACGGATCCAATTATAGTCAGAGTTTTTATGTGAAATTAACCAGTGGATTGCCTGCAACAATTGATCAGCCTGGTGACTATCAGTTGGGGGTTAAGTATGATGAAGCCGATGGTGAAAACGATTCTGGTCAACCGTCAATGATCCAAAGCGGTGGTTTGTGGGCCGACCAGTTGACCTACCATTTAGATAGTGCCGGGTCAGCATCGATCAACTTAGAGCAACCTAAAATGATGGATTACATGGCACAGCTTTCGATTGATGGTCAAAAAATGACTAAGCAGGCAGCAGATAAAGCAACCTCTGGTAGTTGGACAGGTACTTTACCATTAAGCAGTGTCAGAAAATTGACAGTCGGTGGAAAATTGGTCGGCAACATGACCTATACGGTGCCGGGACTTTTTACTCATAACGTGGACGTTATAATAGTTATAACCAGCAAGCAATTGGTAAAAGCAGATCCTTTGGCAACGACGGCGGTTGTTGATCCAGATGCTGATTCAACAAGTGGCACACCAGCAACGCAGCCGGCACCACAACCACAGCCGCAACCGGCACCACAACCAGCAACCGGTACATCGGCAAATAATGATACAAATACGACCGATAGTAAATCAACAGGTTCAAATTCTAACGCAACACAACAAAAAAATGATACGTCGGCACCAGCACCACAACCAAAAAAAGATACACCAGCATCAACCAAGACTTTGAGTGTTACTTATAACAAAATTGGCAGTCAAGGAGAAGACTTGAATCAGCCATCAATGATTCAAACTGATGGTATCTGGTCTGACCAAATTAGTTTAAAAGATAATGGCAATGGTACGGTTACGGTAACACTTACTCAACCCAAGCTGATGAATTATATGACAAGTGCGGCATTTGACGGAGTTACATTGGATAAGCATGTTGCTTCAGCAACTGCTCAAAGTGGCAGTTGGACAGCAGTTTTGCCTAAGTCGCAGGTGGATAAATATAAAGTCGGCAGTAAAATCGTTGCTAAGGTTTCCTACACGATTCCAGGAGCTTTCACACATAATGAATCAGTGTTGGTAGTAATTAAAGGAATTGCCCAAGGAAATGATGATAAGCCAGCAGCAGCTGGAAAAACATCAGGTGATCAATTAGCTCCTGACAAGGCAGCAACTAGTGACCAATTAGCTCCAAATGTTGTGGCAACCAGTGATCAGCCGGCAGTAAAAACAGGATCGTTAAACACAGATGCGGCTCCTGTTTCAGCGGCTACCTTGCCATTGGCTGTTGGTAACAATCAAAAAGTTTTACCGCAAACAGGAAATTCGGGTTCCCTTTTCTTGACTATTCTGGGTATTATGGTAGTAGCACTTGCTACAATAATTGGAATATTCAGTTTGAGGAGAAAAAATGGAAAAGAAATTTAAACTTTTATTATGTGTTTTAGGATACTTCGCGATGTTTTGGCTGGGAATGACTACCTCAGCTTCGGCGGCATCGTATCAAGTAAACTATACAATCGAAAAGTATGGCACAAGTCAGACATCAGTAGCTGATGCATATTTTGCTAAACCAGCGACAGTTACTGTTGGGAATAATCAGTACACCGTCCAAATGACAGTTAAAACCAATCACAGTTTAGGATCTTTTCCCGTTCAGATTTTAAATGTTAATGGTCAAACACCACAGGTTCAAAAGCAAACGTCCGGTGATAATGATTATTATACTTTTACGTTTAATACCGCAACAGTTCGTAAATCTTTGAGCGGCAATATGAAGGTAGATATAAATAATATTAATTACCATCATTATTATGGCTTTAATATTGCATTGGATGCTAGTCAGGTTCCAGAGTTGTCTGCTGCTAAGACTGTCAGTCAACCGGCAGCTAGTCCTAGTTCAGCTAATAATTCATCTACATCTACAACAACTGTCGCCAATAACAGTAACGCAGCCAGCGCTAAGACTGGCAGTTCAACAGCCGTTTCTAATTCAACGCGCAGCTCAAGTTCTAATTCAACCAGCAGCTCGAGTGCTAAAGCTGATTCCAGTTCAACGACCAGCTCTAGTTCGAATGCCAGTTCTAATTCAGCTGCCAGTGATTCTAAGAAAAAAGAGTCCCGTGCTGCCAGTAAGAAGGGCGCTGCAGCTAAAAATAATAAAGAAGGCAGCACAAGTAAACAAAATACCAAACCCAAAAATCAACAAAAGAAAAATAACTCAGTACTTAGCAAAGCTGCTTTAACGCTGGTAATTATTGGCGGACTGGGTATTGGAGCTTGGGGGGTAGTTCATAATTATCGGGGATAAACGAACAAAGCTTTGGTTAATGGCTGGTTTATTCATTATCTTGCTGGGTGGTGGCATTTTCTTGAGTTTTCAGCATCATTCAGCACAGTCGCATTCACGACGGCAAACGGCTCGGGTTGTAGCTACCACACCGGCGATTACGGCAATTATGGCTAAACTGGGCGTCAAGCTGGTTGCAGTTCCGACTACGACACAGGCGCTCCCACATCAATACCGTAAGCTGCCACGAGTAGGTAATCATGTCAGCATTAATTGGGATAATTTACTAGCTGTCAAACCAGATATTGTTTACGTGGATTCCGAATTAGCTGATGAATATCAAACCAAGCTTAAAGAACAGAAAATTACGATGAAAGCTTTAAACTTGCAAACTTATCCGCAGCTGCTAAAGACGATTACTTATTTAGGCAAAGTTTATGGCAAACAGGCTGCGGCTAAAAAGTTGACAGCACAATTGAAATTAAAACCAGTTCAACGCAAACAGCGACCGCGAGTTTTGATTTTGATGGGAATGCCGGGTGGAAGCTTTTTGGCAATGAACGGGCAGAGTTATCTAGGTGAACTTGTGGAAAAAGCGGGTGGAAAAATCGTCGGAGCAGATCCACATTCGCTTTATACAAGCCCTAACAGTGAAAAAATTGCTGAAGCAGATCCGCAAATTGTGATTCGTTTGGCACATGCAATGCCGGCTGAAGTGGAAGCAGCATTTAAAACAGCTTTTAAAGCTGATCCTTATAATCAATTGACAGCTGTAAAAGAACAGCATGTTTATGATGTTAAAGCGCCTGTATTTTCGCCAACAGCTAATTTGCAAGTGAAGAAGGCATATGCGCAAATTAAGGAGTGGATCGATCAAGTTGAATAAAAAAAATTGGTTGTTAGGTTCGATGATCGCAGCCTGCCTGCTGCTGATTATTTTGCAATTGAGTCTGCATTTAAACTCCGCTGGAGATTGGCAACTAATTTTTTGGCAATTAAGATTGCCCCGTCTATTATTTGTGCTCGGGACCGGACTTTGTCTGGGACTGAGCACTTTATTATTAGCAGCAACTTTGCGGCAACCATACATAGACGGCTCAATGCTTGGGATTGCCAATGGAGCTGAATTATTAGTGGCCCTATTAGTCATTTTAAATGCCAATATTTTAACCTACCGTGTATTAGTAGGTGCTCTAGCCGGAGTAGTTTGTTTAGGTTTATTACGTGCCAGTGTTTTCAAGTTGAAAACACGACCTTTATTTATGATAATCGGAGGATTTTGTTTGGCAATGTTTTTCAATGCTTTAACGGTTATTTTGACTAGCAATAGCGGTTGGACCGGTAAGAGTATGGGAAATGTGACGTGGACAGATGTGATTTGGCTGTTGATTATTTTAGTTGCCGGCTGTTTTTTATGGATACTGGCGGGGCAATATTTACAGTATTTTGCATTGCCGGAAATTCAAACAAGACAGCTGGGCTTTAACGAAGATCGAGCAGCCTTGATTTTTCAATTGATTGCGGCTTTATGGCTGGGAGCAGCTACGGCTGTTTTGGGAACAGCTTTTTTTGCCGGGGTAGTTTTAAATCAATTAATCAAAGAATTAACTAAACTAGGATTAGTCGCACGCTTGCCTTTTGTAGGAATTTTTAGTATTTTGGTAGTATTAGTTGCGGATACGCTAGGACATTTTGCTTTTTACCCAACTGAATTGCCAACTAATGCAGTGTTATTGTTACTATTAGCTCCTGCTTTTGTTTTTTTGATTGTGAGGTGGTCTCGTGCAGTTTAAAAATCTGCAAGCTGCTTATCAAGGACAAATTGTTTTTGAAAATATCAATGCGCAGCTGCCATCAGGGCAGATTACTACTTTACTGGGCTTGAATGGCAGTGGGAAAACCACCTTAATGCTGCTTTTAGCAGGTTTAAAGCCAATGACTGCTGGAGAAATTACAGCAGGCGCCGAAAAAACTTTTTATTTACCGCAAAAAAACCAAGTATTTGATTTTTTGACGGTAGCAGAACTGTTAGCAATTAATCGCAATAATGATGAAAGCCAATTGCAAAAGTTAATTGAGTTGTTTGGTTTAGCGCCATTACTAAAGCGAGATATTAGTCTATTGTCCGGTGGTCAGCAGCAACGTGCATGGATAGTGTATACATTGTTGCAGCCAGCTAAAATTTTGTTGCTTGATGAACCGCTGACATACTTGGATTTGAAGTATCAGCAAAAATTTTTAGAAGCATTAATTTGGCAACGCCAACTTGGACGAACGATTTTGCTTAGTCTGCATGATATCAATTTTGCAGCTCGCTGCAGTCAAAATATTTGGTTTTTAACACCACAGCAATTAGTAACTGGTAAAAAAGCAGCAATGTTAACTAAGCAGAATTTAATTAATTATCTCGAATTAAGTCCTGAATATGCGCAACTTCTAATATCTGATGTGAGAGGAAGAAATATATGAAAAAAGGAGTACTATTAATTAATTTAGGAACTCCCGCCAGTCCGACACCAACGGCAGTTCGCAAGTACCTGAAACTTTTTTTAAGTGATCAACGGGTAATTGATATGCCATCTTGGAAATGGCAACCGATTTTAAATACAATGATTTTACCGCATCGACCGGCTAAATCGGCGGAACTTTATCGGCAGATCTGGTCAAAAGAAAATGGTTCTCCTTTGTTGTACTATACGCAACAGCAAGCACAGCAATTGCAAGAACTGCTTCCAGAACATCAAGTTCGTTTTGCGATGAGTTACAGTCACCCAATGATTGCGACCGAGTTGAAGCGTTTTGAACAAAATCAGATAACTGATCTGACAATTATTCCTATGTATCCGCAATACTCAACAACAACAGTTGGTTCAGTTGTTGATGATATCAACCGTTTCTATTTTAAACGGGTACGGATTCCTAATCTGCGGATTGTTACTGATTTTTGTGATTTTTCACCATACATTAAGGCTTTAGCTGCTAAGATTCAACAGGAAATAACTGATTTTAAACCAGATCAGATATTATTTTCGTATCATGGAATTCCTAAGAGCTACGTGACAAAGGGTGATCCTTATCAGGAACGCTGTGAAACTACGACTAAATTGTTACGTGCAGAATTGAACACAGAAATTCCGATCAAACAAACCTATCAATCGCGGTTTGGTCCCGATGAATGGTTGAAACCAGCAACTGATGAAACGCTTAAACAATTGCCGGCTAAGGGAAGCAAACGGGTCTTGGTAGTTGCGCCAAGTTTTGTGGCTGATTGCTTAGAAACTTTACATGAGTTAGATATTGAAAATCGGCAATATTTTATTTCCAATGGAGGAGAAGATTTTCGCTTGGTGCCGGCTTTAAATGCTGACGAAAGCTTTACACAGGTTTTGCGTCAATTAGTCCTTAATCTGCGTTAATGCTGCCAGCTTTTAAGGAACCAGCGATCACAAGCTGAGTGGATACTACCGTTTAATGGTGCAGTTAAAGGTTTAAAGCCTAAATGCTGATAAAGCCCAATCGCTTGATCAAGGTTGGCAAAGGTTTCAATATATAATTGTTGATATCCAAGCTGAGGTGCGAGTTCTAATGAACGAAGCATAATTTCTTTGCCGAAGCCGTAACCACGAGCAGCTGGTAAAAAATACAGCTTCTGTAGTTCAGCAACTTGATCGCTAAATGGTCCAAAACCACCACAACCTAGGATTTGCTTTTGCTCAACGACTACCCAAAAAGCTGCTTTTTGCGGCTGGCTGTTGTAATACTCGGCTAAATTGGTCAGTTGCGGATCATAATAGGCAGTTCCCGGTAAATCATCGTGAAATTCTCGTAGAGTACTTTGAATAATATTTTTAACGGCTGAATTATCAGCCGTTTTTATTTGTCGCAAATGCAATTTGCTCAACTCCTGTTAAAAGATTTAAAAGTAATGTAGCATTTTTTGTCGGTCTATGCAAAAATTGGTTTATTTAAATAGTTATTTTGGTTCGGAGGGAATAAATTTGGAAAATTCGAAAAAAAATATAGCCCGAATTTTACTGGCAGAAGATTTTTCAGCTGTTGGTCAGCTTTCCCTTACGGCAGCCATGCCGCTTCTAAATGCTTTTCAAGTTCCGCTGGCAGTATTACCGACAGAGTTGCTGTCGACTCAATCAGAAGGCTTTGGAATGCCATTTAAACTGTCGACAGTAGCTTGGGCTCGCGCTGCGTTGCAGCATTGGCAAACAATGGGGATTAAATTGACTGGAGCTTTAATCGGATATTTTGCCGATCAGCGTTTTGGAGAACTATTGCTAAATGAAATCCAGTTTACCGGTAAATTAACATTGCTTGATCCAGTAATGGCTGATAATGGTCGGTTTTATCCAACTCTCACCAAATCTCATATAACAATTCTGCAAAAATTGTTGCCTAAATCATTGATCTGCACCCCAAACTTAACAGAAGCTTGTTTTTTGCTGGATCAGCCCTATATTTCTCACCCGACTTTTAAGCAACTTGCCAGCTGGCTGAATCAATTGGAGAGCAGCCAGCCGGCAGGTGGGAAAACAGTAATTACCGGTATTACGGTTGCCGGTAAAACTGGTTGTGTGTGGTTAGAAGACGGCCAGTTGCGCCAAGTTTTATATCCAAGTCTGCCGGGACATTTTTATGGCAGTGGCGATGTATTTGCAGCTTTATTGTTTGGGTTGCTTTGGCAAGGATTATCTTGGTCGCAAGCGGTTATTCAAGCGACTGGTTTTTTGCACGATTCGTTAGCCCAACAAGTTAGTTTACCAACCAGTCAACGTCGTTATGGAATTGAGCTTAGTTCATTATTAGTTCAAATTGAAACATTTTTGGCAAAAAAGGCTGATAAACGGTCAAATTAGTGTTAAAATTGATAAAATTAGTTTTCGATTAAAAAGCAATTTCAAAAATTTTAATTGGGGGGATAAATGTTGAAAAAAAGTCTGCCGTTGAAGCAAATAGTTCAAATGGCATTGTTGATTGCCGTGAATGTTGCAGTCGCCCGTTTTTTGATTATTCCGGTACCTATGACCCATGGAAATATTAATTTGTGTGATGCTGGGATTTTTATTGCAGCACTGTTGTTTGGGCGTAAATCTGGTTTGCTGGTTGGTGGTCTCAGCGGCTTTTTGCTGGATTTAATTTCTGGTTATCCACAGTACATGTTCTTTTCACTCGTAATCCACGGACTTGAAGGCTTTTTAGCCGGATGGTTGAATGAAAGCTCACGCCGCAGTTCACTGATTGCGGCCATGGGAACGGGTGTCTTAGTCATGGTTGCCGGGTACTTTGCTGCTGATACTTTGCTTTATCAATTGCAAACCGGTCTGATTGGAATCCCAACCAATCTGTTTCAAGGAGTAGTTGGCGGCTTGGTGGCTTTGCCGGTCTATTATCGCTTACGCAGCCGTGTTTTTAGTCATGGTAAATAAGGAGAAATGATTTGGCGTTACTAATTTTAACCGAACCGATCGCAAATAATGGAGTAACATTGCTTGAAAAAGCTGGAATGATCGTTCAACAAAAGCCCATCGCTTTAAGTTGGCAGCAATGGCTGGCTAATCAGCCCGAATTACAACAGGCTGAGGGGTTGATTATTCGAGCTAGTCGGTTAACGAAAGCCGATCTACAACATTTACCCAATTTACAAGTTATTGCGCGGCATGGTGTTGGACTTGATAATTTGCCGTTAGCAGAAATCAAGCAGCGCAAGATTCGATTAACCTTTACGCCGGGAATCAATGCTCAATCAGTTGCCGAACTAACTTTGGCACTGATGCTGATGAGTCTGCATCGCTTACCAGAGAATATTGCAGTGCAGCAGCGGTTGACCGGTTCAATGCTGTCTGGAAAAACAGTCGGTTTAATTGGTTATGGAAAGATTGCCCAGTCAGTTGAAAAGTTATTACAGCCATTTACGACTAATATTTTAGTTTGGAATCATCGCCCTAAAAAGATTCGTTATGGCAAGCAAGTGTCACTTGAACAACTACTGCAGCAAGCGGATGTTGTTAGTTTACATTTGCCGGCATTACCGGAAACACAGTGTTTTTTAAATCAAGAGCGATTGCAGCAATTGTCTAAATCTGCTGTCTTGATCAACACAGCTCGGGGAACTTTGGTGGATAGCGATGCCCTTTATCAACAACTGTTACAAAAACGGTTTGCCGGAGCAGCTGTTGATGTTTGGACCAAAAAGCACCAGTATTCATTAGCTGATTTTCAAAAATTACCTAATTTCATTATTACACCACACATTGGAGCTGAAACGACAGAAACATTAGCAGCTTCAGCGCAACAGTGTGCAGAGGAAATATTGCGCTATTTCAAACAGCAGCCGGCACTGCAACCGTATCATTTTAAGTAAACAAAAATTGAGCGGTTAAGTTAAGGTGATACTGGTAGTTATTCTACCTATTGTTGGGTCGGTAAACAATTTTGACCAAAAAATTAAAATAATATTGTAAAATGAGAAACTTATTATAAATAAGCTTGAGAGATTGCATGAGCAATCTCTTTTTTTGCTTTCTGCTTAGAAAGATTCTAAAATGATAATTAATGAAAACAGAATGTGAAAACGGGGGAAGAATTTTGCAAGATTTCAAGAAAATGACAATATTTGCTAGGCGATTACTAGCAATTTCTTTTTTGATGTCAATTAGTCAATCGACAATGACAACGGCGTATCCGGTATTAATGAAACAGTTTGGGGTTCAAACCAGCACGGTACAGTGGTTAACAACCGGATTTATGGTAGCAATGACCTTGGTGATGCCATTAAGTCCATGGCTGCTGGATAATGTGCCATTAAAAAAATTGTTGAATAGTATTGTCGGTATTTTTATTTTGGGAACAATTGTTGCGATGGTTGCGCCAAGTTTCGGTTGGATCATTTTAGGACGGCTAATTGAAGGACTGGCAGTTGGCGCCCTTTTTCCAGTTTTTCAGAGTTTAATCCTTGAAAGCAGCAGTCAAGAAGACCGGGGATTAGCAATGGGAGTTGTCGGCTTGGTAATGGGTTCAGCTTTAGCAGTTGGTCCGATTATTTCCGGCGTGATTTTGCAATTTGTTTCTTGGCGAGCGCTGTTTGGTTTGTTTATTGTCTTATTAATTATTTTAATTGTTCGCATTCAAACGGTAATCAAAGTGATTCATCCACTGGCACCACACAAATTTGATTGGTTGTCAGCCGTTTTACTAATTGGTTTTGGTGGTCTCTTGTATGCGATCAATTTATTTCCAACGGTCGGATTGCAGCTGGCATGGTGGATTTTGCTACTGATTAGTTTGGGACTATTGGTTATTTTTGCTTGGCGTCAACAAAAACTTGCACGACCGTTTTTGAACTTGCGTGTTCTGCATTTCCCAGGTTACGCAGCGGCTTTGCTGTTAACGGGGATTTCTTATAGTGGTTTGATTATTGCAACGGTAATTTTACCGTTATATTATCAACAAGTTTTTAAAGTTAGTCCATTTTGGTCCGGCTTATTGCTGGTACCAGCTGCTTATATTTTAAGTCGCTTGAATCCGTTAGCCGGAAAATTATTGAATCATTTAGGACTAAAACGTTTGATTTGGATCGGAATGACATTGATTGCAGCTGGTTTCTTATTGCTAGGGACAATAGGTACCAGCTGGTTGTGGTGGAGTGTACTTGGCGGCATATTATTGGAGAGTGGCAATGCATTTACAATGATGCCGGCATTAACTGCTGCCAATAATGCTTTGCCTAAAGAATTAATGAGCCATGGGACGGCATTGATCACGACAATGCGGCAACTGATTGGAGCTGCCAGTGTTGTGGTAGCTTCAAGTTTAATTACTTGTTTTGCAGCTAGTATGTCGTATGCTCATGCTTTGTTGATGACTAGCCGCTGGTTATTGTTATTCCCAGCACTCGGGTTTTTACTGAGTTTAGTTTTAAAGACTAGTAAAATTAAATAAGTTGCTTAGTTAATCAGTATTACAGCCAAAATAAAACCGATTGCGGTTGAGCAATCGGTTGATTAATTGACAATAAGCATTAAAGCTTATTCTTTAGCTTTGATCCATTGCTGGATTAATTGCTTATGTTCAAACATTACCGGCAATAAAAGAATAAGGGCCAGCAAACCACAAGCTGGGAAACCGAATAAGCCGGATGTTAGATCCATGACACCACCAGCGTATAGACTGCCAATCGGTGTGGAACCTTGATTTAAAAGAACATAGACGCTCATGATCCTTCCGCGTAATTGATTGGGAACAGAATATTGGAAAGAAGCGTTCGATTGGTTTAGAAAAATCATATTGCTGAAACCAATGATTACCATGATTATAAGTGCCAAACCGTATGTATGGACTAAAATCATTGCTGACTGGCTTAAAACGGCTACTAAAGAAATTAAAATATATAAACGACGATTAGTTCCATTTTTTGCCAAGTAGCTCATGGTAAAGGCGGCTATTAAAGAACCAACTCCCACTGCTGATAGCAAATTAGCAAAAACCTGCGAACCGGCATGGAGAACGGTTTTAGCATAAACAGGAATGATGACGTTGATATTAAAATTCAGAGTGCAAATAATCATCATTAGTTCGGCACTAAAACGAACATCGGGAGTGTGCGTAACATAATGGAGTCCCTCGGTAATGCCGGCAATTACACTTTGGCGTTTTATTTTAGTAGCTGCACCGGTATTTTTTACGAAAAATAACCCGCATAAAACGGCAGCATAACTGCAAGCATCAATGAAAAAGCAAAAGGTGATATTGAATTTTGCCATTAAGATGCCGGCAATTGAAGGCCCGATAACTTTAGCTAAGTTAAAAGCAGAAGAATTTAATGAGATGCCATTCAGTAGATCTTGTGGGCCGACTAATTCAAAAACAAATGATTGTCTGGTGGGATTGTCAAAACTTTGCAGGACGCCATAACCTAATGCGATCAATAGAATCTCCCAGTATTTAACTACCTTGAAAAAGACAAGGGCTGTCATAATGGCACCTAAAATTAAAAAACCGCTTTGGGTGATCAACAAGATGTTCCTTTTGGAAAAACGATCTATGACAGTTCCGGCGATTAAAGTTAGAATTAAAATTGGGATAAATTGGCAAGCTGATAGAACACCAACTAAAAAGGCCGAATTAGTCATTTTGTAAACTAGCCATGTTTGGGCGGTTCGTTGAATCCAAGTACCAATAACAGAAATACATTGGCCAAACCAAAAATTTCTAAAATTTCGCGAGTGAAGTGAAGAAAAGGTATTGGTTAATAAATTTGAAAACACATCATAGGATTCCTTTCTGTCAAAAAAATAGATAAAGTTCTGCAACTGAAGACTATGAATAAATAAATAATTTCTAAGGATCATCAGAAATCTTTTGGCTGATTCTGATGGATTTTACAAAATAAAAAGCCACTGTCAACGATAAAAAAAACAGTGTTTACAGCATACTTATAAAAATGTTAAAACTAATATACTAGAATCTAGAATTTTAAACTCTAATTTTTCAATATCTCTTAAGTGAGTGCCAAAAAATTATAGCATGAGGAAATGCTGAAAAAGCAGGGGTCAGTTGGAAAAACTGATCTTAAAACGAATTTGTTCACAATATCAAACGAGACTGGACAAAATATTAATTTTGTCATAGCCCCAAATTAAGTTTAAGTTAAACCAGTTTTGTTTACACAATAGCCGAAAAATTAAAAAATATTGAAATGGATAGAGTAATTAGGTGCCCTATTTCGGCTGGGTAAGCAACTGTTATTTATACATAAATAACACTTAAAATCCGTCAACAGATAGCCGACTGATTGGTTTTAGTCAATGATGCTTGACTAACGATGCAAACAATTCTTAGAATAGAAAATATAATTTATAGCAATCATAAATCAAAAAATTATTAAATACAATTCGATGAATTTATCTATAGACAACTAACTGTTGTTTTTAACTAACTTTTGTTTGTGTTTTTAGTTCTTAATTGACAGCGCAGAGAAAAATATATATGATTATGTCACTTACAACTTATAATATAATTACTAAGAAGAGATAAGTAACGATAAAACTATCTTAAGAGAGCTTGTAACTGCTGAAAGCAAGCGTTATGTATATCGAGAAAATGGTCTTGGAGTAATATATTGCTGAGCAGCTTTGAGTAAGGCAATATTGGATGGATTCCATTAGAAATTCTAGATATATTTCATTTTTTTAAATGAGTATTTCTTAAGGCATTTTAGCGTGAGTTAAAATGTGAAGCTAGGTGGTACCACGAAAACAATTCGTCCTTGAAAGTTATATTTCAGGGGCTTTTTTGATTTGATCAGATAAGGAGCGATTTTATGGGAAAATATGTTGTAAATTCAAGTATCAGAAATATTGGTTACCAAGTTGGAACACAAGCGGGTGTTCATCGCTATCTGATGGATGAACCAACAACTGCTCGGGGAACTGATGCTGGTCCCAATCCAGTCCAGTATTTAATTGGGGCAGTAAATGGGTGCTTGACAATTACTGCGCAATCAGTTGCCAAGAAATACCGCATTAAACTGGAAAAATTCAATGTTCGTTCAGTGGGGAATGTTGCCAAGCACGCAGATGGAACGTCAGAAGTAGATGAGATCAGCGTTAATATTACTTTTAAAGCAGATATTACCGGTAAAGCGAAAGATGATTTTCTGGCGGAAACATTAGCTAAATGCACAGTGCATAAAACATTGGCAGCCGGAGTAAAATTCACTTTCAATTTTGAACAAGAATAATGGAAAATGGAGAATATTATGAAAAGAAAAGGTTTAGGCAAACTGGCAATTTCATTAGCAATTGGGGTTTCATTTTTGAGTGCTTGTTCAGCTAAAACAAGTGCTGCTAAGCAGAAAACCACGTTAAATTTGATGCAGACTTCAGAGTTAACAACCCTTGATAATACTAATCAAGCTACAATGTCGGAGTTTTCAACTTTGACAAATTTAGATGAAGGACTGTACAAGCTTAATTCCCAAAATGAGGTTGTGCCAGCTCTCGCCAAAAAAGTTGCTAAACCTGCAAATGGTGGAAAAACTTATACGATTCAATTACGTAAAAATGCTCGCTGGTCTAACGGGGATCAAGTCACTGCACAAGACTTTGTTTATTCATGGCGTCGTTCGGTGGATCCAACAAATAAACCGGTATATACGTATGTGTTTAGCGGAATTAAAAATGCTGATGCGATTGCTGCCGGAAAGATTTCGCCAACCCAATTAGGTATTAAAGCAATTGGAAAGTATAAGCTGCAAATCAACTTGGAACATCCGATGCAATCATTTAACAAATTGGTAACGATGCCGGTTTTCTTACCACAGGACAAAGCTTTTGTTCAAAAAGTCGGGACCAAAAAATATGGAACAAACGCCAAATATACAGTGTCTAATGGTGCATTCAAGATTACTAAGTGGACTGGCGTAGATGACTCTTATTCGTTAGTTGAAAATAAGTATTATTATGCAAAAAATCAAATCAAATTGAAAAAAATTAATTATACGACAGTAAAAGATGATAATACTGCGTACAATCTTTTTAAGACCAATAAGTTAGATGATGCAACCGTTTCTGGTGTAGTTGCTCAAGGATTGCAGAATAACAAAAATTTGAAAAAAGTAAGTCGCGCTTGGACGTATTATTTACAAGTCAATCAGGGTTCCGGCAGGCCTTTAGCTAATGCTAAGTTACGAAAAGCAATCTCGCTGATAATAAATCGCAAAGAGCTGACGCAGAAAGTTTTGGGTGATGGTTCAACTGCTGCTGGCAGCTTTGTTAGCCCTAAAACGGCTACCGATCCAACGACTGGTAAAGATTTTAGCAAGGAGACAGCTGTTTCTACACAACAGAATGTTAAAGAAGCAAAGGAATTGTGGAAAGAAGGTCTAGCGGAAATTGGTAAATCTTCAGTTACACTAAATTTGATTGCTGAAGATACTGAAACGCAAAACAAGGTGGCTGAGTACATTCAGAGTGCTATTCAAAGTAATTTGAATAATGTCACTGTCAAAGTTCAAGATTTACCAGCTAAATCACTTTCGAATAAAAAAGCAGCTGGAGAATTTGATTTAAGTCTTTGGTATTGGTTAGCGGATTATGCTGATCCAATTAATTATCTGGGAATTTTGACAACTGGCAACTCAATGAATTCAGGAAAGTATTCGGATCATTCATTTGATTCGTATGTTGAAAACGCACAAACTGCAAAAACCAAAGCTGCTTACTGGTCTAATCTGAGAAATGCTGAAAATCAATTGCAAAAAACAACTGGTATTATTCCGCTGTACTATGTTAAAGAAGATCATTTGGTTCAGGACGGATTAAACGGTGTAATCTATCATACAGCTGGGTTTGCGGATTATACCCGCGCTTACTGGAAGTAATTTGAAATTTTAACTAAGGATGAGAAGTTTAAATTAAAGGTGCATTTTTAAATTTTATAAACTACAATGGAATTAAGAATAATTCTAAAGTAGGGAGTAATTGAATGATTTGGTTATGGATGCATCTACTAGCTTGGTTGGTATTGCTAATCATTGTGGTTTTAGCAGTTTTCAGCAAAGATGGTGCGGGTAAAGCACTAAAAATGATTGCACGGCTTTGTTATGTAGTTGCAATTATTAGTGGAATAATGCTTTTGAAATATGCATGGGAATCGTCGCCCGTTCTGTCGATCGTAAAAATTATATTTGCGGTTGGTCTAATCGGTTTTTGTGAAATATACTTCAGCCGGCAAAAAGATATGGGCAAGCTTATTAAAATTTTGCTGGTGGCAGCAGTCGTGATAGTTGGGATTATTGGTTTTATTTTAGCCGGTGGACGCCCATTTGTTTGAACGATATAAAATAAAGGGCGCAGCGAATGGAGATTAATATGAGCATATTTTCCGCTCATTCCTTGATTAGTTGTTGAATAAAAATTAAACATCCTTATTCTGCATATCGTTAATTACAGATGTAATTAGCTTGATAAAAAAAACTAATTTCAAACGATTATGATTGATTCACGTATGGTTGCTCTTTTAAAATTACAGAATCTATTCCATTTACTTTTATTCTGCTTCTTTGCACTTCATTTTTGTTTCATGTTATAATGAACTTGCAAAGAAAGAATAAACGTTTTTACACCAAAGCCCTTAGCAGTCGCAAGCTACTAAGGGCTTTTTTAGTGGGCTAAATGTCGCCTATTTAACCAGTCCGTAAACCACGCTGTTATCAGCGCAACCGCAAGTGGGGCAAAGAAAGAAGTAAACAATTTCTACACCTCCCAACCGTTGCAGATTGGATAGGCAACTTTTTCATTATACCTTATTTATCGTCTTTGCCACCAGTGGCGTTTTGAGGCGTTTTTAGCCGTTTGGGGCTTATTTTTCTACCTTATCCGTGCTTAAATTGGCTCTATTTTCAAATGATTTTAATCGCTTTTGTGTTCCTGACTCTAATTGTTATTGTTGATTAAGCAACTTGCAGAAAACGGATATATACTGCTTTAATTGTGATTGGTTGGCCTAAAACGGGTTATGCTGAATGCTGAGTTGACTCAGGAATCGCATGACCCGCTTAAGTTGATTTATGTTATAGATATTAACGACTACTGTGATCCTGTTATCTATTCAGAGATGCGTGAATTATTTATTATCAAGCGGCATAGTTTTTTTCATGAACCACTCAACGGTTTTAGGATCTTCATGATCGAGCATGTTTTTCTTTAAATCCAGTGCTTCAATTTGTGCCAAGTCATCATCGGAAAGATTAAAGTCCCAGATATCAAGATTTTCTTCAATGCGTTCCTTATGAGTTGACTTAGGGATAACAACGATGCCATTTTGAACTAGAAATCTTAAAGCTACTTGAGCAGCTGTCTTTTGGTATTTTTTGCCGATGTTGACCAGTGTTTCATTGGTAAAGAGATTGTAGCGGCCTTCAGCAAATGGTGACCATGCTTCAACTTGGGTGCCGTACTTCTTCAAATACTTACGATCAACTTTACGTTGGGAAAAGACATGGTTTTCGATTTGATTGACGGCAGGAACGACTTTAGAGAAGTGGATTAGGTCGATATAGCGATCCGGATAAAAATTGGAAACACCAATTGCCCGTAATTTACCTTCCTGATACAGATCTTCTAAGGCATGGTAAGCTGCGTAGTAGTTACCAAATGGAACGTGTAGTAAGACTAAATCGATATAGTCGGTCTTCAGCCGCTTCAAAGATTCTTCAACGGCCGCCTTGGTTTCTTCATAGCCGTAGTTTGTTGGCCAAATTTTAGTTGTCAAGAAGACATCCTTGCGGTCAACAGGGCTTTCTTGAATCGCATCACCAACTGCTGATTCGTTCTGGTAGCCTTGGGCTGTATCAATTAAACGATAACCGGTTGCCAGTGCTTCTTTAACGGCGCGCTTGCATTCTTCCAAGTCATTTATTTGATAAACGCCAAATCCTTCCATCGGCATCTGAACACCATTGTTTAATGTAACTGTTGGAATTTTAACCATAGTGGGGCCTCCTAAAGTGAGTCTGAATTGTTTTTGCTCTTATTTTTTACTGATGGCAATTGAATCATTTAGATACTGATCAGGATTTAAAATCAGTTGTGAAATAAAGTTGGCAACGGTGGCACGAGAAATCGGGTGCCCCTGTAGTTGCTCATTGCGACCGTTAATAACGACTTCTTGAACTGCCGAATCATTGGTTAGTGCATTGGGGCGGATAATCGTTGTGACAATGGTACTCTGATCGATAATGTCGGCACCCCGACGTTCATCACCAAAGTAGCTATTAGGATCGTCAGCCTTACCATAAATAGCTTCTGCCTGAGTGCGGCCATCTTTTGCTATCTCATTATAAATACCGGCAGTGGCAACCCAAATGAGACGCTTGATCTGCGCATTTTCAGCAGCCTTAATAACGGCTGCGGCCATTTTAGCCATTGGGTTTGGACCTAAGTTAGCGTAAACGATATCTTGACCAGCCATTGCTTGTTGCAGTGCGTCTTCATCCAAGACATCTCCAGTAATGACTCTTCCTTTGACAGCGTTACCTAATTTACTTGGGGTTCGTAGGAACTGGGTTAAGGTCACTTGCTTGTTAATTTGAGTGGCAACTAATTTGGCAATATTACCACTGGCACCTAAAATTAATACATTTGTCATTGTTATTTTCACCTCTATGAAAAATTACGAATAGTTTACTTTATATGAGCAATCTTATCTATTGTGGCTGAAACCAAGCTGATAACTTTATTAACTTGGATCACTGAGTCTTGATTTCATCATCGATACCAATTTCAGTCGTGAACGACGGATTTGACAAAAAATCATTTCTCGACAGCTTTGGTAAGTTGAGCGACCAGCTTTTGGTTGACTGCTAGTGCTTGCCGATACTGGTCAATACTAAATCCATTACGATCAAAGCGGGTAATGATTGACTGATGAATAGCAGCTTCCTGTTGTTGACCTTTTTCAGTTAGAGCAATTAATAATTGCCGCTTGTCCTCAGTGGGGTGGATTCGCTTTAACCAACCTGTTGTTTCCATTTTTTTAAGCAATGGCGTCAAGGTATTACTAGATAAATTGAGCTCATTGCCGATTTCATGCAAGTTCTTTCGGTCCCGTTGCCAAAGCGAAAGCAAAATAAGGTATTGTGAATAAGTTAATCCAAATGGTGCTAATGCCTGCTTATAAAATCTGTTGAACAATCGATGGACATTATAGATGGAAAAGCAAAGCTGGTTCGCTAAGTCGATCTCATCAAGTTTCATATTAACCTCCGATATTAATCGTGCACGATTAATTAATATCGACTATAAACTATTCACCTCATAAATGCAACATATAGAAACCGTTTGGGATCTTCAGAAACATCGCAGTAGGATTGAAATAAAGGCTAAGGCCATCATGATGGAGGTGCCTTCTCCGAATATTTTATCTTTTGATGTTCCTTGTTAAGATTAAACAATGGTTACTGATTTTATATTAACAAGTGAAGCAGTTGAAAGTGTTACAAAAAGATACATGAAAACCATTTTGATATGAAACTCAAAAGTGAATTTAAATATGATAAAATCTCAAAAACTTAGCTTTAGGGAAAAAGTACTTTTTTATTTTGCTCAATTTACTTGTTATTGGGAAAAAGAGTTTTGATAGTCAATATATGAGCAAAGTTACTTTATTTTTGAAACTATGTGTATTAAAATTCTTTTTTTAATAATAATATTCATTTTTAGTTGCATTTTATACGTTATGAGTTTATATTAATTCTGTAAGAACTTGAACGTTTAATTGCATTTAAATTATGGGGGACTGAACATGAAGAGAAAAAGTTGGTACAAAGTAGTTTTAAGTTTACTAGTTGTTGGTTTGATTTTCTTGGCAGCTGGTTGTTCGAATAGCAGCAGTAAAACTAATGAGGTCAAAAAGATCCAGAACCGTGGAACTTTGGTTATTGGAACTTCCGCTGATTTTGCACCATTTGAATTTCCAGTTGTTCAAAATGGTCAAAAGAAAATTATTGGTTACGATATCTTATTGGCACAGAAGATCGCTAAAAATCTTGGGGTTAAGTTAAAAATCGAAAATGTTGAGTTCTCATCACTGATTTCTGAATTAAAAGACAAGAAAGTTGATATGATTATCTCAGGCTTATCAGTTACCAAGCAGCGTAAAAAGAGTATCAGCTTCTCTGAACCGTATTACACTACTAAAAATGTTCTGCTTGTCAGAAAGGCTGATAAAAACAAGTATGATTCACTTAATCAATTAGCCAAAAAGAATATCGGAGTTCAGCAAGGTAGTACACAACAAGCAGTTGCCAAGAAGAAACTTAAAAAGAGCAATCTTGTAGTTGAAAGTGTTGTGACTAGTCTGGCAACTGAATTAAAGGGTAACAAACTTGATGGGGTTTTAGTTGAAGGTGGCGTTGCGGAAGGTTATGTTTCCAAATATCCAGACCAGTACGCAATTGCTTCTGTTAAAATGCCAATTGAAAAAGAATCGCAGTCATATTCGGTAGGAATTGATAAAAGTAATCAGGCTCTGGTTAAGAGAGTTAACACCGTTATTAGTAAGTTGAAGAAAGATGGTACTGACAAGAAGATGTTTGATCAAGCAAAACAATTGCAGCAGAAATATAATAAATAAGTTGATTAAAGAATCGGGTTTGTTAAATATTGCAAGATACAGTATTTCAGATCTTCTGCAAGTGATACTGGTAAATAAATTATTAAAAATGATATAATCTGAATACTTAAGCTATCTGTTCTGCGGAATAGGTAGCTTTTTTGATTGTTCCAATAGCTTTAGTCATTTCAGAATGCTAAATTGACGCTTGAGGTCTCGGGGGTGGTCATGACGGCTGTATTAATTTCAGTTTTAAGCATCTTACAATGATTTACAATTCTTGGTTCAAATATTAATTTTCAAAGTGGCTCAATTTCAATATCATAACGGGTCATTTTTTAGACAGGAAAACAATCAACGATATAAATAAGCAGTTTGCATTATTAAAAAAAACAATGATTTTAACTGTTTTTACCATAGCCATTAGCTTATTATTTCAATAAAAATGTGCTGATATTATGGTGCTGAGTTATTCTAGAAAATTTTAATATTCAAGCTGAACTGTTTCTTCTAAATGTAAAGGGAGTAACTTCAAAATACTTCCTAAAACAATTTTGAAAATACGATTGACTGGAAAAATTAAGATAATTTGATATTTCAGCAATTGTCATATCAGTATAAGTCAATAAATTTTGCCCTTCTATTAACTTCGCTTCCAAAATATATTGATGGATAGTTTTACCGGTTTCTTTTTTGAAAGTTCTGCCAACATAAGAATTGCTGCGATTACAGAACTTGGCAACATCGGCAATCGTCGTAGTTGTATTAACGCGACCATCAATAAAATTCATCATTCTTTGAACCTCTACGGAGACAGTGCTGATTTTTTTATTTTTGATTAATTGACAAAAGTCAATGAGCATATTATATTGCAGCGCTAAGATTTGATCGACTGAACTAAGCTTTTCACACTTAATAGTATAGTTATCAATTAGCTCGTAGACATCTTCAATTGCCATTCCTCCGGGTATGGCAGCTTGGTTACCAACTTTGACCAAAGTACCGATAAAAATATTTTTAGTTTGTCTTAGTGGTGTTTCTCCCATTTTTCCGGCATGTAGGAAGGATTTTGACATTTTATTTTCTAAGAAATTAATTAAATTTTTCTTTTGCCCACGACGAATGTAATTTAACATTTCTTGTTCCAAAAAGTAGGTGTTATGCAGATTATTACTTTCAACTTTATGGATTTTTTGTTTTGTTTTTTGAGTGTTTATATTTTTAATTACATGTGTGTTTAAAAGTTGGAAATGTTTACTGGTTGTAAGCATTTTTTTATTTATAAGATAATTAGTCAAAATTAGAAAGTTACTAAATGAATTTAAATTAAATTTAGGGGAAAACACATCTGCTGCAATGTTATGAATTTCTGTTAAATCAAATTGGGATAGATTGAAATCTTTATCTAGTCTATTAGGAGTAAAAGAATCGTTTATTACAGGTCCGATTATAATGTAATCTTTATTATCACGAATTTTTATTTTCCCATAAATGATTTCTGACTCAGGTAAAAATAAGCTAGGGTTCTTATTTGAATCAAAATACTTATTTAAAGTTAGGATTTCTTTTTTACTTTTGATAGTGGGAGGAAAAGTAAACAATATTTCGCGCTGATTTTGTACATAGATAATAGGTATATAGAAACTTGCATACAATAGAGAACAAATCTTGTAATTTAATGACATAATAAAACCTCCTTTAAATAAAATTAAAGTATATTTTGTAACCGCCTACATTATCTCACTGATTTTACAATATATGCTTTTTTTTTACAATAATGCAAACTTAAAAGTAACTAGTATTTATTTATGAAAGGGATTACAGGCTATAGGTAAGGAAAGGAGATTAGGATGAAAAAAATTAATTTTAATAGGCAGTGGAATTTCAGCAAATTAAAATCAGAGTCATTTACTGTGACTCATGATGCAGAGAATAAAGAAAAAATTCTTACGGTTGATTTACCTTATGATGCAATGATTCACGAAAAAAGAAACGCCAAAACAAAGAATGGAGGTCAGACTGGTTATTATCCTGGGGGGATTTATCTTTATACAAAAAAGTTTTTTGTACCAAAAGAATTTCAAAATAAACAGATAATGATTGAATTTGCCGGGATCCAAGGTATTTCGAAAATATTAATTAATCATGTTTTTGCTAAAACAAGTTTTAACGATTATGAAAGTGAATTTATAAACCTGAATAATTTCTTGAAATATGGGCAAGAAAATGAAATAGAAGTGATTGTAAATAATTCGGTTGGACAAAATAGTCGTTGGTATAGCGGTAGTGGTCTTTATCGGGATGTTTTTTTATACCTTGCAAACAAAACATATATTCCAATTTACGGCACTAAGTTACAAACAATTTATGCAGATCAAGCTTCTGCAACAGTCAGTATTGATGTAAATTTGAAGAATTTGGATATTAAGCAAACGGCTGTTTTAAAATTAGAAATTTTTGATTCTACCAATCAGCAAGCGGTTGCTGCGGGTAGTTATTCTGTAACGCTAGATGGTCAAAGTGAAGTGCACGTTAATCAACAACTAAACATCGAGCACCCGCATTTGTGGGCGCCTGAACATCCTGCTTTGTATGTTGCTAAAGTAACGCTTGCCTCTGAGAAAAAGATATTAGATCAAGAACAAATTAGCTTTGGTCTGCGAACTGTAAAAATTGATGCTAATCATGGTTTCTTACTCAATGGTAAATCAATTAAATTAAGAGGAACTTGTTTACATCATGATAACGGAATCCTCGGAGCTGTTTGCTTAGAAGATGCTGAGAGAAGGAAACTTAAGCTCCTGAAAAATGCCGGTTTTAATGCTATTAGAGGTTCGCATTTTCCTATGAGTGATCGTTCACTGCAAATTTGTGATGAATTAGGTTTATTGGTACTTGATGAATTAACTGATGTTTGGAATCAAGGAAAAAATGTTAATGATTATTCTAACTACTTTCATGAATTTTGGAAACACGATGTTGCACTAATGGTCAACAAAGATTTTAACCATCCAAGTGTGGTTATGTACAGCACCGGTAATGAAATTAAAGAAGCCGGTACGCCGTTGGGAGCAAAAATAAATCGAGAGCTTACTAATGAATTTCATAAATTGGATCCAACACGTTATGTAACTAGTGCAGTTAATGCAATTGTTGCTGCTGATAAGCAGTTTAAAAATATTGTTACTGATACTTTGTCAAAAGGAGACTTTGTTGCTGATAACAAAGATTTTACAAAGCAAACTGAGTCTTCCAAAAAGGACATTAACGAGCTAAATGGGATGCAAAGTGTTTTGGTTGGTCCTTTAGCTAACGCGATCGCGGTTAATCCTCAAATTACAGCAATGCTCAATGAATATGTCGAGGCTAATGATGTTGTTGGATATAACTATTTGACCGGGCGATATCTTTTTGAACACGAACATTTTCCTAATCGGGTAATTTTAGGTACAGAAACATTTCCAGCTGATATTGCCTCCGCTTGGAAAATTATTAAACGGCATCCGCATACAATTGGTGAATTTACATGGATTGGTTATGACTACTTGGGTGAAGCAGGGGTGGGAATCTTTTATTATAATGGCCAGCAAAATTTTCAGCCGCAATATCCTGATCGGGCTGCTTATATTGGCGATATTGATTTAATTGGTAATCGTCGCCCGATGAGTTATTACCGAGAAATAGTTTATGGTTTGCGTCAGCAACCTTATATTGCGGTTGAACGCTTAAATCATTATGGAGAAGAACCAAGCAAAACACCATGGATGTGGAAAGATGCGATTAACAGTTGGACTTGGCCTGGTTTTGAAGGCAAGCCGGCAATTGTAAATGTTTGTGCAGCGGCTGATCAAGTGGAACTGTTTCTCAATGGAAAAAGTCAGGGCAAAAAAGCAGCTGGCGAAGAACATGATTTTTTGGCAGTCTTTAAAATCAATTACGAACCTGGAGAGTTGGTGGCGGTTGGTTATAAGAATGGAACGCCTTGTGAGAAAACAACATTAGCAACTGTTGGGAAACCACAGCAGTTAAAAATTACGGTTGATAAAACTGAGTTAAAAGCAAATGGAGAAGATCTAGCGTTTTTGATGATAAGTTCAGTTGATGAAAATGGGCAATTGAATCAATTTGATGAAGCTGATGTCTCAATTGAAACATCAGGGCCATGTAAATTAGTTGCTTTTGGAAGCGCTAACCCTTCTTGCGAAGGCAATTATTTTGATCGTACTTGGAAAACTTTTGATGGTCGTGTTTTAGCGGTAATTCGTGCAGGAAGTCAAGCCGGTACAACGAATATTCGAGTATCTGCAGGGGGGTATCCGGATGCAAAGATAAAAGTAAAAAGTAATTCTGTTGATGAAAATTTCGGTGAAATTTATTAGGAGGTAGATTAAATGGAAAACAATTATGACAAAAAGATGATGGGAAGATGGGACTATTTAGGTGATGCTCTAGGTCAAGTAGGGTTGAGCATTATGACATTGACGGTTGGCCAAATGACCTATTTTTATACAGATAAATTGGGTTTAGCCGTTGGGATGGTAGGTGTTTATTTAACGATTGAAAAGATATTTGAAGTTATAGTCGGTATCTTTTTAGGCGATATGGTTGATAAATCTAATTTGGGCAAAAATAAATATACTGCTTGGATGGGCAGATTAATTCTTCCAGCAGCTATCGCTTTTATTCTATTATTTACTGTCCCAACTTCACTTGGTCAAAATGTTTCCGGCATCTATGTTTTGACTACCAATATACTGGTAATGGCTGTGATTTCTTCTCTAATAGCAACGCCGTACGCATCTTTACAGGTAGTTCGGACTAAGAATCGGGGAGAACGCAGTCTCATAGGAACTTTTAGATCATTAGCGTCTTATTTATGTGGAATGTTAGTTACAATTGGAATTATTCCAATTACCAATATGCTTGGTGGGGATCGCTATGCATGGTTGAAATTTGGTGTTGGTGCAGCAATTATTATGGTAATAACTCTATCAATTTGTTATTTTTCAAGTCGAAATAAAACATTAATGGAAATTCCGATTGATGAGAAAAAACAAGAAAGTTTAAAGCGAGACTCGATAGTAAAAAATCTGCTAAAACTAGTTCGCAATAAATATTGGGTCATGGTATTTTTTATTAATATATTTCTTCAGATTAATTTCACACTTTCTGATATGTCAGGTGTTTATTATATGAAATGGATTTTTGGCGACGATAATTTAGTTGCCGTGGTTGGAGGCATGGCGCTTATTCCAACTATCCTTGGTTTTATAGTTTCCACACCACTGGTTAAAAAATTTGGTGTTATGGTGACAATGCGTGCAACTGCTTTAATTTGGATTGCTGCTCTACTAGTTAAAGCGCTAATACCTGCTAATTTACCAATTTTTATGGTGTCAAGTGTTATAAGTACTTTTGCTTCGATACCAGCTATGACACAAATGGGTGTTATGTCAGCAATGGCAATTGATTACAATGAATATCTTTATGGTGAAAATCTTGTAACGTTAACTAATGCAGCTGTTGGAATGGGAAATAGACTTGGCGGAGCTATAGCAACAATGCTTTTAAGTGGTAGTTTAGCTGTTGCTGGATATAGTAGCCAAATGACTGTAGTATCAACGGCATCAAGATACGCAATTTATGCTTTTTCTAATTGGATTCCGCTAATTTCAGCTGTCTGTGTGTTATTAGTTTATTTGAAGTTTGATATTGAGAAAAAATTACCACTTCTGCAAAAAAAAGCAGCTAATCAAGAAAATTAAGATAAAGGAGAATATTTATAATGAAAAAATTTAAAGTTTATAGTCCAGATAGTCCTGAAGAAACCAAAATGGAGAAGCAGCATCGAGCATTGGCAAGAAAAGTTGCAGCAGAAAGTATCGTTCTTTTGAAAAATACCGGTGTTTTACCGCTAAAAACACAGAAAGTGGCACTTTATGGTGCTGGAGCACGAATGACGATTCGCGGCGGAGCAGGTAGTGGGGATATGCGTGAACGCTACAGTGTCAATATTGAAGAAGGTTTGCAAAATGCTAATGTAACCATAACCAGTAAAGCTTGGTTGGATCGCTTTCAAAGTGATTATCAAAAACAAAGCGATGATCGGCGAAATTTAATTGAAGAAAAAATTAAAGACTACACTCAAAAAGATGTTTTAAAAATGTTTGAAGTAATTGCAGCGGTTCCGCTTAAATATCCAATTGGTTCAAAAATTGCTCTTGAAGAAATTCCACAAGATGATACGCAAAATGCAATTTATGTTGTTGCTAGACAAGCAGGCGAAGGTCATGATCGCCATGTTGAAAAAGGAGATTTTTTACTAGACGATGTTGAAGTAGCTAATATAAAATTATTGGCACAAAAATTTAAAAATCTAACTGTAATTGTTAATTGTGGTAGCATGATTGATTTGTCACCATTAGACCAGATAGATAATATTGGTGCAATTTTATTTGTAGGCCAAGTAGGTACAGAAGGTGGCAATGCGGTTGCTGATGTCCTTTTAGGAAAAGTGACACCTTCAGGGAAATTGGTGGACACTTGGGCTAAGAAGTATACTGATTTTCCAGCGGCAGAAAGTTATAGTTATCTGGGATCTGATTTAACCAACGCTGATTATACCGAAGGAATTTATGTTGGTTATCGGTACTTTGATACATTTAATGTTGCGCCAAGGTATCCATTTGGATTTGGTTTGTCGTATACGACGTTTGATTTTAAGTCAACTTCTCAATTGATTAAAGGTTCTTCAGTCAAAGTTAAAACTCAGGTTAAAAATATTGGTGACACTTATTCCGGTAAAGAAACAATTCAGTTATATATTTCTAAACCAGGAATTCAAGTTCAAAGTGAAAAAATTGCTCTGTGTGCTTTTGAAAAAACAGCAAATTTAAAACCGGGAGAGACAGCAGAATTGACCCTAAGTTTTGATTTGAATGACGTTGCTGTATTTAATGAAGAAAAAGCACTGTGGCTTTTAGAAAAGGGTGACTATACACTGCTTTTGGGTGATTCATCACAAAATATTTCACCAATTGCCGTTTTAAAAGTTTCACAGGATATTGATGTTGAAAAAGTGGCACATATTTGTCCTAAAACCCGTGACTTTAAAGAATTAGAAGTTGCTAAAGGGAAAACTCATGTTGCTGCTGGTGATGTTCCTAGTTTGACAGTCGATCCGGCTGCTTTTAAGCTGATCGAGCATTCATATCAACCGAGTACGGCTGAGCCAACCGCTAAAACAACTGAAATATTAAATAACTTAAATATTGAAGACTTGGTTACTTTATGTGTTGGGGGAGGACAGTTTGACAAGTATTATAATTTAACACCCGGTGTAGCAGGTAATACAACTGCAGCATTATTGGAAAAGGGTATTCCTAACATTAATTTGAGCGATGGTCCGGCTGGTTTAAATGTATTAACGGAAACTTTAATTACCCCAGACGGTATCCAAAAATTTTTACGAAAAATCCCAGATAGTAATAATTGGGGATTTATTAGAAAAATGGCAGATTATGCAATCGCTAAGCCTCAAGAAGGCAGACCGGTATATCAGTTTATGACTGCTTGGCCAGCTGTTGTTAATCAAGCACAGACTTGGGATCCAGATTTAGTAAAACAAATTGGATCGGCAATTGGGGCAGAAATGTTAGAAATCGGTGTAAGTTTGTGGTTGGCACCAGCTATCAATATTCATCGTAATCCGCTTTGTGGACGTAACTTTGAATATTATTCTGAAGATCCGTATCTGACAAGTGTTATGGCCAGTGCAGTTATTGAAGGTGTTCAGAGTCATCAGGGTGTTGGTGTCACTGTAAAGCATTTTTGCTGCAACAACCAAGAGGAAAACCGGGATCATATGTCAGCCAATCTTTCTGAAAGGACGTTAAGAGAAATCTATACTAAAGCATTCAAATTTGTAGTTAAACACGCACAACCCAAGGCGGTTATGAGTTCGTATAATAAGGTAAATGGAGTTTATACAGCAAATAATTATGATTTGCTGACAAAATTATTAAGAAATGAGTTTGGTTTTACTGGAATAGTGATGACAGATTGGAATGCAGCTGCGGAAGGTAAAGCAGATTATCAAAAATGCCAAGCTTCAGGAAATGATTTGATTATGCCAGGCTATCCAGTTGCACGAGAATCATTATTAGCAGGATTAAAGAAAGGAACGATTCCTGAAAAAGCAATTAAGACAAGTGCAATCAGAATTTTAAATTTGATTTTTTCTAGTGCGGTTGGGGAGGATTTTTAGATATGAAGAAACAAGTTTTTAATCCTTATTTGCCCAGTACGGAATATGTACCTGATGTTGAACCACGGATTTTTAACGATCGGTTATATATTTTTGGCAGTCATGATCGTTTTGGTGGTGATGATTATTGCATGAATGACTATGTCGGTTGGTCAGCACCACTTAATGATTTATCCAACTGGCGTTGTTCCGGAATAATCTTTAGAAAAGACCAACAACCATATACTGGAAACCTGTATGCTCCAGACTGCGTTCAAGGATTGGACGGAAAGTATTATTTGTATTTTTCACCAGCAAACTCTTCAGTTATCGGAGTTGCCGTGTGTGATGAACCTGATGGAAAATATGAATACCTTGGTGATGTTCATTATGAAAATGGAGAAGCACTTGGTACTAGAGATGGTGATTATTTTCAATTTGATCCGGCAGTATTAATTGATGATACAAAGATATTTCTTTATTCAGGTTCCGGCCAAACAAGTATCCAAGATCAGGTCAAACAAAAAATTGCAGGTTTGACAGTAACTGAATTAGAAGAAGATATGTTGACTGTCAAAAGTCGGCCTAAAGTTATTATGAATGCTAATGAAACCTGGAAAGCTCCTAATTTTTTTGAAGCAGCTTCCATTCGTAAAATTAACAAACTATATTATTTAATTTTTTCTGCAACAAATGCTACTGGCCTTAATTATTGTATAAGTAAATATCCTGATAAAGGGTTTCACTATCAAGGACCAATTCACTCGACATCTGATATTGGTTATCATAAAAGAAACTTTCTCCAGGCAAATTATCCAGTGGGAAGCTCGCATGGAGGAATTGTGGAAATTAAAGGCCAATGGTATATCTTTGATCAGCGAGTAACGAATCACACCTATTTTACTCGGCAAGGGGTTGCTGAACCGATTAGATTTAGCCCGGATGGCTCAATTGAACAAGCCGAAGCTACCAGCTGTGGTTTAAATAATGGTCCCTTAATAGGTTTAGGCGAATATCCGGCTTATATAGCTTGTAATTTGATTGGTGGGAAAAATGTTTTTGGACCGAGAGATCCTGCCAAAATGCCTTATATTACTCAAGATGGGGAAGATCGTAATGATGGTCCTGATCAATATGTGGCAAATATTCACAATAATGATGTTATTGGTTTTAAATATTTTCGATTTGATCAGCAAATAAAAGAAATTAGTATTACAACCCGTGGTGATGGTGATGGTAAACTAGTTATTTCTTTAGATCGTCAAGGAAAATCCAAAGTTGGAATAATAAATGTCGGTTCTTCGGCCCAATGGGAGAATCATGTGGGGACAATTAAGCATCTTACCGGTGTTCAATCAATTTATTTTAAATTTAAAGGTCAGGGAACATTAGCGTTACGTGATTTTAATTTTATACCAGTAGTTGATCAAGAAGTTTTATCATAGATGAGATTTAATAGCAGTCAAAAGCAAAATGATACTACGGAGATTAACTAACAATTATTGACGACAGGGGGATTAAATCTTATGGACAAGATACAAGAAATTTTGCAGCAGCTTTCTTTAGAAGAAAAGATAGCACTCACAACAGGAGCAAATAATTGGCAGACAGTTTCGTTTGAAAAATATGGTGTACCTTCAGTTGTAATGAGTGACGGTCCGCATGGATTGAGAAAAGAACAAGTTGATGAAAACAATCCTAATGTTTTTAATTCAGTAAAAGCAACCGCATTTCCGACAGCTAGTTTGGCGGCCTGCAGTTTTGACCGTAAATTAGTAGGGCAAATGGGGAAAGCTTTGGGCGAAGAATGTATTACTCAAGGTGTTGATTTATTGTTGGGTCCTGGGGTCAATATAAAGCGTTCACCAATTGGCGGGCGGAATTTTGAATATTTCTCAGAGGATCCTTTAATTTCTGGTGAACTTGGCGCAGCTTATATTAATGGGGTGCAAAGTAACGGCATCGGAACTAGTCTTAAGCATTTTTTTGCTAATTCGCAAGAATTTCGTCGAGTTACCGGTTCATCTGACGTCGATGAACGTACCTTAAGAGAAATTTATCTAACTAATTTTGAAATAGCTGTAAAAAAGGGCAAGCCTTGGACGGTAATGGCAGCTTACAACAAAATAAATGGTTGTTTTGCTACTGAAAATGCAAAATACAATGAAAATGTATTGCGTGATAAATGGGGAT
This sequence comes from Liquorilactobacillus ghanensis DSM 18630, assembly GCF_001435235.1. Lineage (GTDB taxonomy): Bacteria > Bacillota > Bacilli > Lactobacillales > Lactobacillaceae > Liquorilactobacillus > Liquorilactobacillus ghanensis. Next base: position 161,908 of record NZ_AZGB01000016.1, read on the forward strand.
TTAAAGGCGCCATCATTTCAGATTGGGGTGCTACTCACGATCGAATTAAGGCTTTAATTGGCGGAACTGACCTTACAATGCCTAAAGAACAAGCAACAGCTGAGGTTGTTCAAAAAATTAAGCATAGTCCTGAACTGCAAAAAGTACTTGATCGAAATTGCGAACGTCTACTTGCTTTGGCATTAAAAGTAAAAGAACAAAGAGATAAAAGAAAGAAAGAGTCGTTTAAACGTTCATTAAAGCCCTTAGAAGTTGCTCAAAAAGTTGCCGAAGAATCTCTAGTGCTGTTGAAAAATAAAGATCAAATCTTGCCTATATCTAAAAAGCAAAAAATAACTTTTATTGGAGATTTTGCTAAAAATCCAAGATATCAGGGCTTTGGTTCATCGCATGTTAATTCGATTCATGTTATCTCGGCACTGGAGGCTGTTTCAAAAATAACTGAAGTATCTTTCAGTCAAGGATATCGAGAAGACGGGCAAGATGCTTTACAGTTACGCAGTAAGGCTGCGGAAAAAGCGAAAAAAAGTGATCTGGCCGTAGTGTTTGTTGGCTTACCGGAAACCTATGAATCTGAAGGTTATGATCGTAGCCATATGAAACTTCCAGAAAATCATGTGAAATTGATTGATGCTGTTAGCAAAGCCAATCCGAATACGATTGTTGTCTTGCAAAATGGCTCCCCGGTTGAAATGCCTTGGGCTGACAAAGTTAAAGGTATCGTTGAGATGTATCTTGGTGGAGATGCCGGCGGTCAAGCAATTGTCAATGCTTTGTTTGGCATTGTTAATCCTTCGGGACGTTTGGCTGAGAGTTTCCCATATAAGCTTGAGGATCATTCGTCATATTTATTTTTTGGCGGTGAAGGCGACCACGTTGAATATCGCGAAGGTGTATTTGTTGGTTATCGTTATTTTGAAACTAAGAAAATGCCAGTTCGTTATCCATTTGGTTACGGATTATCATATACAACATTTGATTATACTGATTTAGTTGTTGATCAAAAAGATGATAAGGCATCGGCTAAGGTGACGGTAACCATAACGAATAGTGGCGATCGTACTGGAAAAGAAGTTGTTCAGCTTTATGTTAGTCCGCATAAAGGAAATATTATTCGACCAGTAAAAGAATTAAAAGGTTTTACTAAGGTAACGCTGCAGCCTAAGGAAAGCAAACAGGTTTCTTTTGAACTTGATCATCGTTCTTTTGCATATTGGAATGTGGAAGAAAAAGATTGGTCAGTTGAAACCGGTGACTACGACATTATCATTGGCAAGAACGCTCATGAAAACATTTTAGTACAAACGATTCATATAGTAGGAGATACGGTAAAAAACCAGAAATTAACTGAATTATCAACAATTGGTGATTTATTGAAAAATCCTAACGGTGTTAAATACTGGGAGAAAATATCCGACCGCTTTTTTGAGGCAGTTACTGAATCAGGATTTGCCAATCAAAAAACTGATACTAAACAGGTAACCGCAGACGAATTGGAAGAGCAAAAGAATAACGATATGTATAAATTATTATTATCACTTCCAATTACGACTTTGAGTCAGATGATTCCAGAGTATTCTTTGGAAAAATTAAAGCAGGATATTGCAGAGGTAAATCATGGCAGTTGGCGTTTGTATTAGAAATAATAAATATTTGATTAAATAGTTTTAATCAATGCTAGTTTTTAAAATAAATTTTTATACCAATAAGGCGTTTATTTTCAATAGAGAATAATAACTATAACTTATTGATTAATAACACAGGAGAGAGCTAAATATGAAAATAATTAATTGTCAAGTTGATCATTTAAAAAATCCGCTGGGATATCAAATTACTAAACCAGATTTTTCTTACGTAATAACTGATAGTAAAGCTGAAAAACAAACGACAGCTAGAATTGTTATTGCTACGGATCAAGAATTAAATAATTTGATTTTTGATTCTGGTTGGACCAATGAAATCGATTCTTTGGGATATATTGCCAATGTTTTGTTAAAACCACGGACGCGTTATTATTGGACGGTAAGTGCTAGAACGGATTTGGATGAAGAGGCGACAAGTGCTGTAAATTGGTTTGAAACCGGAAAGCAACATGAATCGTGGGAAGCGCAGTGGATTACAAGCAAACAAAAAACTGGGAGACATCCGGTATTCAAAAAGCAGATCACATTAACTAAACCTTTAGTTAGTGCCAGATTATATATTTGTGGACTGGGATTATATGAAGCCTATTTAAACCAAGAAAGAATTGGCAACGAATTCTTAACCCCATATGTTAATGATTATAATAGCTGGCTTCAGTACCAGACATATGACGTAACTAAGCAATTAAAAAGGGATAATGAATTAGAAGTTATCCTAGGAAACGGTTGGTATAAAGGCCGCTTTGGTTATGAACCGAATTCTAAAGAAAATCGTTATGGTGATGCTTGGGAATTAATTGCTGAAGTAAGATTGACCTATGCTGATGGTTCAACCGCGGTTATAGGTACTGATTCAAGTTGGAAAGTTCATTATGGACCAATTACCGCCTCATCAATTTACGATGGTCAACAGGTAGATATGACGCTTGCAGACACATCCGAAGAACAAGTGCTTTTATCTAAAAGAACCACCGAAAAATTGGCTGATCGTTATAGCACGCCGGTAACTATTCATGAAGAGCTCAAGCCGATTGCCCTTATTCATACACCAGCAGGTGAAACAGTTCTTGATATCGGACAAAATCAGGCGGGTATCTTTCGTTTGCATGTTAAAGAATCAAAAGGAACTAAAATTCGTTTACAATTTGGCGAAATTTTACAGCAGGGTAATTTTTATAATAAAAATTTACGGACAGCTAAACAAGAATTTGTTTATATTGCTGATGGTCAAGAAAAGATTATCCAACCAGCCTTTACTTATTTTGGGTACCGTTACGTGAAAGTTGAAGGAATTCCAAATCTTAAAAAAGAAGACTTTACGGCATGTTCATTATATTCACGATTACCTAAAACTGGTGAAGTTAAAACTGGCAATAAAAAGATTAATAAACTAATTAATAATGTTGAATGGGGATTAAAGAGCAATTTTATTGATATGCCAACAGATTGTCCTCAACGTGATGAACGGATGGGGTGGACAGGTGATGCTCAAATTTTTTCAGCCACTGCTAGTTTTTATCGCGATACCTATGCTTTTTACCAAAAGTACCTGCATGACATCTTATTAGAACAACAACAAGCAGACGGAAGAGTTCCTTCCATGATACCTTCGTTTGGTGATAAGGCTACTTCTTCTGTTTGGGGTGATGCTGCATGTATTATACCGTGGAATGTTTATCTATTTTCAGGCGATAAAAAGATTTTAGCTGATCAGTTTCCAAGTATGAAAGCTTGGGTCGATTATATTGAGAAAATTGATGGAGACAATTTAGGCTGGAATAAAGGCTTCCATTTTGGTAACTGGCTGGCCTTGGATAATAAATCTGATGTAAAAAATGATGTAATGGGAGCAACTGATGTTGACTTTATTGTACGAGTTTATTATTTGATCAGTGCACGATTAACTGCTAAAGCTGCCCGAATACTTGATAAAAAAGATGAAGCTGTTCATTATGAAAAACTAGCTCAAAAAATCTTAGAGTATATTCGAGATGAATATTATTCACCAAATGGCAGATGTACGATAAACACCCAAACGGCTTTATTAATGACATTAGCTTTCGATCTTGTTGAGGATAAAACTAAAATCATTACAGCTTTAGCAAAAGCTTTTGAAGAAACCGGTCATCAATTTACTACTGGATTTGTTGGGACCGCACTTTTATGCAATACACTGGCTGACAATGGATTTGAGAAGGTAGCTTATGATTTGCTTTTAAATGAAGAGTACCCTGGCTGGCTTTACGAAATCAATTTAGGGGCAACAACTGTTTGGGAACGTTGGAACAGCGTATTACCAACTGGAGAAATTTCCAGCGCCGGGATGAACAGTCTAAATCATGAAGCTTACGGATCTATCGGTGAATTTATTTTTAGGCATGTAGCAGGTATTAGTCCGTTAGAAGAAGCTCCTGGTTTTAGGAAGGTTCAAATAAAACCTTTATTGAACTGGAAAATTCGTCAAGCAGAAGCGAAGTATAATACTGCTGCTGGTCCGTATCAAATTAAATGGATATTGACTGATAGTACGCACGTTACTCTAAGTGTTCATGTACCATTGGGGTGTGAAGCGTTGTTAACCTTGCCATTAGCTCCACAAGATATATTTACAAATAATTCAAATGAAATATTTAACCAAGTGAAGGATAATAAGTGTATCTTAAAGCCAGGAACATATAAGATTTCTTATGAAATAACTGAAGATTTGCATCAGATTTTTAGTACCAACACACCGATTCGTGAGTTGTTTTATAATAAAAAAGCCAAAAACTTGCTTATTAAAAACAATCCCAACATTTTAGAAACATCACTTGAATTACGTGAAAAATCGCTTCGTGAGTTGTCTCAAGCATATGTTGGAAGTAATTCTGAGTTTGAAAAACAATTAGATCAACTGGATTTGGCACTTAAACCGTTAAATGAATGAAGATACATTATGATTAAAAAATTGGAATGATATTTAAAATTAAATCCTCTAGACTGTTTATATTGAAAAACAGTCTAGAGGATTTTTAGTTTAACATATTACTTTGGGAAATTTGTGGGCTGTGGTGGAGATTAACGAACAATATTTAAGCTTGGTGTGATTCATTTTTTAGCGAGCCGCGTAGATTTATTTTGGGTTTGATAAATAGATGCTGATTAGCTTGCTGATTATTTAAAAATTTTTCGAGAATTTGAGCTAACCCCAAACTTAAAAGTTTAGTAGATACTTCAACAGATGTTATTGGTGGATTAGAGAATTTTGTTAGTTCTGGATCAAGACTTGATATGGATAATAATTGAATGTCTTTAGGAACAGATAAATGATGCTGTTTAATAGCATAGTTTGCCCCCAAAGCTATACTATCAGTTTCAAAAATAATGGTTGTTGGATGGTTAGAAATAGCCAATAATTCGTTAATTCCCTGAATACCACCGTTGAGACTATCAGCTACACTAATAAGTTGCTCGACATTTATGTTATGTTTTGCGCACGCTGATTGAATCAACTTGATTCGTTGTGATGAAGCAGGATAATTGTTATTTGATTTAAATACGGCAATTCGAGAAATGCGTTCTGCAAGTAAAAGGTCAATGACGTTATTTGCGATTGCTTCTGAAGAAACTTGAATGGTATTAAGAATGTCTGAATGCCGGTTAACTAAAATAATATTTTCATTTTTACTTAAATGTTCTAAGCGCAGAACATCATCATGGCTGGCACCACTGACAATGATTGCTGAATAAGATTGCCATAATGCATCGTCTTTTAAAATATCACCGGCGGTATAAGTTTGAATAATTATAGAATAATTTTGCTGCTGATCTTTTAAGGTGTTTTTGATAGCGCTTAGAAAAGTTGATAAGATATTGCTACGTTGATCTAAGGGCCAGAAAATAGCAATTCTGGGAATAGTTGAGTTGGCGTATCGTAAATTACGAGCATTAAGATTTTGGACATAACCTAACTTATTTATTGCAGACATTACCTTATTATATGTAGTTGTAGATATATTACGTTCCTTTGCTCTCCCGTTAGCAACTATGGAAGCGGTTGAAGGAGAAACCCCAGCCGCCTTAGCTACATCTTTGAGTGTAACCATAATTAATACCTCATCTCCAATTAAAATTGATCTGAATTAAATAATTTGTAAGTCCTTTATTAATTAATTATTGCCATTATCAGTCGAAACTTAATTCTAAATTGTGTATAAAAAACATACACCTTAGTATCACAAAAGGCAATTAAAGTAATTTTAAACAAGGTTACTTTACCGCACTAACAATTTTTATTCAACAAGAATCCAAGCTAAAACTGCTAATAACCAATCAACCGCGGAATTTATAAATGATGCTGACTTTAGGCATATGATTTTCCTTATATATTATCAATTAAATCATTAATATTTAGACAACATATATGGTGACTTTAATTTTTTCACTGAATAAAAAATCAATAGTTACATCTTTATTCTAATCAAGTAATCATTAATTTAGAGTAAAATTTGAACTAAAAAGTAATTATTTTTTAAAAATATATTTTAAGAAAACGGCTTTTTTTGCTTATAGCTGTGACATTCATTATAACGTATTTTGAAATAAAAGTCAGCAATATATCAGCTTGAAACATAGTGACTAATTTCACAAAAAAGGTTGACAACGTTTTCCAATTGTTGTATTTTAAAGGTTTGATACAACGTTGTACCTTTATATATATAAGGCTTAATGGAGAGGTGATGTTAGTGGCTTTTAAAATTGCTGCAATCGAGGGAGATGGAATCGGTCCTGAAATAATGGCTGCCACAAAGGATGTTATTAACCAAGTTGCTGCGGTGTTTAATTTAAACATTGAAATTGATGATGTGTGTGCTGGTGGACAATCGATCGATCGCTATAATACTCCACTCACAGAAGAAAATTTTCAGAAGTGTAAAGACAGCAACGCAATTTTGTTAGCGAATATTGGTGCTCCTCAATATGATAATTTACCAATTGAACAACGTCCTGAACGGGTAATGTATCGATTGCGCGGAGAATTAGGCTTAGAAGTAAACGTTCGACCTATTTTTATTCCAAGTAGTCTGCGTTCATGTTCACCGCTAAAAGATGAGATTGTAGATGAAGGATTTGATGTAGTAGTAATTCGAGACGTGATCGGCGGTGAATTACCGTCACCAAAATATCGTGGGAAAGGCTCTGGTGGCGAGGAAGCCTATGATAAAGATTACTACAACGAAAAGATTGTTCAACGGGTAGCAAACTGGGCAAAGAAATATGCTAAATTACGAAAAAATAATGTAGTGAGCCTAGACAAAGCAAATGGGTTGGCAAGCTCTGAATTATGGCGAAAAATTATGGTTCGTGAATTAACAGCCGCTAAGGTCGATATAAATTCAATTTTAGTTGATAGCGGTGTCCAAACATTCACTAAAGGAGTTGCTGCTTTCGATGTTATTGTTGCTCCAAATTTATTTGGGGATATTGTTGCCGATGAACTTACTGGTTTGAGTGGAGTAGGCAATTTGTTGCCAGATGCAACCATGGGACAAGGAACATTTGGTATGTACGAACCTAATCAATTGCATAATATGAATCAGAAAATTGTTGGTAAAAACATAGCTAATCCATTAGGACTGATTATGGCTGTTTCTATGATGATGGAACAATCGCTTGAACTACCTAAGGCTGCTAAAGTGATTCGACAAGCAGTCATGAATGTAGTTAATAGAGGTTACGTTCCTGCTGATCTTAAGACTTCTGAAACAAAGATGGTGCTTGGTACTAGGGAAGTTACAAAGATGGTATGTAACGAAATTAAGGAGTTATCATAAAATGACACAAATTGAAAAGATAATGGGTAGTAAACAGGGAGAACAAGCTGAAATTACCCCTAATATAATTGTACTTAATGACTATTCAGAAATTGACAGTATATTAAACAAAATCAAAGCAGTTAATGATAACAAACAATTAAAGATTTTTATTGATCAAGATGTGCCTTCCGGTGATCCACGGACATCAGAATTATTTGGAGAATTGACTAAATTTTCAAAAAAATACCAAATTGATTTTATCCAAGCAAAAGGAATAGGTTATTCATATTTATTAAATGAAATTTCTGCAGATCAGGTTGTGGTTTCATTAGGACAACACAATTCTATTTATGCTGCTAAACATTCATTGGGATTGAATTTGCAACCAGATGACTTTATTCAGGCTATTGAAACTGGTCATTTTGCAATGACTGTTCCAGAAACTTATACAATTAAATTGACTGGGAAACTTTCTAATGATTTAGACGTTCGAGATGTATATATTAATCTTCTTTCGAAGCTAAAGCGTAAAGATACAGAAGGTAAGGTCCTTGAAATTGGTGGTACTTATTTAGATAGTTTATCTGAATCTCAACGTGGCGCTTTCTTCAGTATGATGGCTCGCAAGGGTGCTGTAACAGCTGTTTGGAATGAGAAATTAAGTGTCGCTGATATGGAATTTGACCTTGCTGGTGTTCAATCATTGCTGGTACTACCAACAACTACATCGACTACTAATAGTCCGTATGTGGCCGCTCCAATGTCGATTTTAGAAGATGTTGATTTTAATGCTGGGATGATTGGTGGTTACACTGGCGGCGATATTGATTCATTGCGATTAGCTGCAAAATTAATCGGCGATCATCAACATGTAGCGTTTGGTTTCCGATTAAATATTTGTCCGGCAACTAGTCAAGACTATTTATTAGCCCTGAAAGAAGGCTTGGTTTCTAAATTCATTGACTATGGTGCCCAGATGATTGCTCCAGGTGATAAGAATATTGTGGCTCAAGGTGCGGGAGCAGCGGGCCCCGGTGAACGAATCTTGACGGTTGGCAGTTATACTTTCAGCAATTGTTTAGGTTCCTCAGATGCAAATGTTTACGTGAGCGATATGAAGACGTTGATTGAAGTATCTCTTCGAGAACGCAGACAGTTTAAATAGAATTGGAGGAATTTAAAATGAAAAGAACATACCAAGGCCGTGTTTGGAAAATGGGCGATGATATTGATACAGATACCATTATTCCTGGTAAACGCGGAACTATTCCAACCATGGATGAAATGAAAAAATATGCCTTTGAACTTTTGCGTCCAGATTTTGCTAAGGATTCAAAAGCAGGTGACATTATTGTTGCTGGAGATAATTTTGGCTGTGGTTCCTCTCGAGAACAGGCTCCAGCAGTTATTAAAGCAAATGGCGTAACCTGCGTTGTGGCTAAGTCTTTTGCAAGAATTTTCTTTCGAAATGCTTTTAACATTGGGTTGATTTTGATTGAGTGTGATGGTGTTCAGGATGCCTGCCAAGATGGCGATCAAATTGAAATTGATATCAACAATAAAGTTAAAACCAATGGTAAAGAATTTCCTATTGGGAATATTCCAGATAATCTTTTTGAAATCGTTAACGATGGTGGTCTAGTTAACCACATTAAGAAATTAAATGCTGTTAAAGGGGGCAAATAATCATGGGATACACAATGGTAGAAAAAATTTTAATGCGTAATGCAGGAGTTGACAATGTTGAGGTTGGCGATATTGTAACAACTCACCCCGATATGTTTATGATTCATGATATTTATACCCCATATGTTGAAAAAGTTTTAAATGAAATGGGGACACTTAAACTAGACGATCCGGATAAGGTCACGATTATGTTTGATCACTGTTTACCGACAGCGGTTGCTAAAAATGATTCAATTCATTATGATGCCGGAATTCGTTTATCGAAAAAATATGGTATCGAAAAAATGCATATAGGAGAAGGAATTTGTCATACTTTAATGCACGAATTGCACTATGCTAAACCAGGAATGGTTGTAACTGCTACTGATAGCCATACTACTACTTATGGCGGTGGTGGCTGCTTCTGTTCAGGAATTGGTACTACCGAAATGGCTGGAGCACTTACAACTGGTGAGCTGTGGTTTAAAATTCCAGGAGCAATTAAAGTTGAATTAACTGGTAAATTTCAAAAAGGAGTTTACGCTAAGGATTTAATTGAAAAAATTATGGGTGATCTTACAGCATCTGGTGCTCAATATAAATCTTTGGAATTTTGCGGTGATGGTGTGGCTAATATTAGTATGGAAGGACGTTACACAATTGCTAATATGAGTTTGGAAGCTGGAGCAAAATGTGGGTTATTTTTAGCTGATCAACAGACCGCTGATTATTTTGATGAAAATTTAGCAGATATTGATTGGATTCGTCCCGATGATGATGCAAAGTATGAAAGAGTTTTGCATTATGATTTAGGTAAATTGAGTCCACAATTATCTTGCCCACAAGGTGTAGATAATGTTCATTCAATCGAAGAAGCAGAAGGTACTACACTTGATGAAGTTTATGTTGGGTCATGTACAGATGGTAGTATTGAAGATTTAAAAGCAGCAGCAGATATTTTGAAGGGAAAACATGTAGCTCCGTATGTTCGTTTCATTGTTGTTCCTGCAAGCAACTCAATCTTCAAGGAAGCAATTGAAAAAGGATACATCCAAACCTTTATTGAAGCCGGTGGAGTAATTTCTCATCCATCATGTGCCCTATGTTGTGGGATGCCATACGGCTTGCTTTCTGATGGACAAAAGATCTTGAGTACAGGTAATCGTAACTTTATTGGTCGGATGGGCTCTAAAAAATCACTAATTTATTTAGGATCACCTGCTATGGCAGCAGCATCTGCTTTATCTGGGAAAATTTCTGATCCTCGTAAGCTGGCCTAAGGAGAATCGATATGGATCATTTAAAAAAAATTCAAATTTGTAATTTGCCATTAATGTATTACATCCCAGTACTATTGATTACGCTTGTGGCAACTTACACACACTCATTGAATAACGATGTTGTTGGTGGATGCTTGTTTCTATATGTTATTGGTGGCCTTTTTTTCTATGTCGGAGGAATAATTCCTATTTTTGGAACTTATATGGGAGGAGCAATTTTATTACCTTTATTTGGTGGCTCTGCTCTTGCATATTTCCATCTGGTACCTGCATATTTAACCAAATTAATTGCCGGAATTATGGGATCTGGCGCGATTAACATATTCATTGCTGCTATTGTGGTTGGTTCAATTTTGAGCATGGATCGGAAAGTTTTGTTGGAAGTATCAGCTAGATTGATTCCAGTTATGTTAATTGCTCTGGCATTTGCAATTGTATTTATGGTCATTACTACGTTTTTAACAGGACAATCATTGATTAAGGGATTTTTCAATGTCGGAATTATTAACTATACCGGTGGTTCTTCCGGTGCTTTAGTGGTTGTGCCAACTATATACCATGGGATTTTTCATAATCCGGTTACTAGTTATTCTGGCAAATTTATTGTTTTGATGAACATTTCTAATTTAATATGTGTTATCTTTGCGGGAATATTAAACCAATTAGGAAAAAAGAAACCAGAATGGACAGGTAACGGTGCATTAATGAAAGGTTCAGCTAAGGTAAAAGCAACTAAAGTCGAACCAATTGAAATGGATAAAAAAAGTTTGCGTTCTTTAGGAATCGGTTTTGTAATTTCCTTATCATTACTAGTGTTAGGAAATATTTTACAGACAATTGTTCCACAATTAAACTATATTGCTTGGACATCATTGCTGGCAATTGCACTTAAAGCATTTGGTGTCTTTAATGATAAAGTATGTCGTTACAGTGCTAATTGGCAAGGATTTGTTGTTTCGAACTTCATCGCCTTCCTGATCACTGGAATTGGAATTGTCTCACTTGACTTGGGGCAACTCATATCATACTTTACGTTATCCAACTTCTTGATTATTGCAATGGGAGTTATAGGAGCTATGTTGGGTGCGTTACTCGGCGGGAAAGCTTTGGGCTTCTACCCGATCGATTCTATGATAGCTGTTGGTGTTCAATTAGGTAATGTTGGTGGTAGTGGAGCGGTAGCAACCTTATCAACTGCCGAACGGATGGAGTTGATGCCTTTTGCAATTATCTCTAACCGAATTGGCGGGGCGATTGTTGTTATTTTGCTAAGTTTGTTGGTACCATTATTTGTTTGATGTCGGATAAGTTAGAAGGGATTGATAATCAATGCGTAAAATTGGAATTATTGGTTTAGGCAATGTTGGTATCACTGTTGCCTATACCTTATTTACACGCGGTGTAGCTGATGAATTGGTTTTGATTGATCCAAAATCAAAAAAAGTTCGGGCTGAAGAAAATGATTTGAAAGATGCTTTATCATGCAATCATTTTCATACGAAGGTAATTAATGGCGATTATGATCAGTTAGCTAATGCTGATGTTTTAATAACTGCATTTGGTGATATTAAAGCAACGGCTCGGACTGATGATCGGTTTGCAGAGTTCCCGATTAATGTGGAACAAGCGAAGATCGTCGGACCTAAAGTTAAAGCAAGCGGTTTTAAGGGAATATGGATTAATATTTCTAACCCTTGTGATGCAATCACAACTATTCTAAAAAAGACTAGTGATTTTCCTAAAAATCGAATTTTTGGAACAGGTACATTACTTGATACTTCACGCATGAAAAGACAGGTTGCCGATTATTTAGGTAATCAGGACCCCAAAAATATTGGAGGGTATGTTTTAGGCGAGCATGGTAATTCTCAATTTACAGCTTGGTCAACAGTTTCGGTTGGAATCCGGCCATTAAGCAAGTATATTAGTGATTCTTCAAAATATAAAAAGTTAGAGGAGAATGCCCGTCAAGGAGCATTTGAAGTTATTTCTGGAAAAGGATATACATCATATGCAATCGCAACCTGTGCAGTTCGTTTAATTGAAGCAGTATTCGCCGATGCTCATACAATTTTCCCTGTTTCAGTTTATTTGGAAAGTTTAGATACTTACATCGGATATCCGGCGGTAGTAGGAGCAAATGGAATCGAACATGTTGAAGATATTTCATTAACGACCGCTGAAAAGGAATCTCTATCAAAATCAGCTGATTACATTAAAGGAAATCTTGCTAAGGTAGGTTATTAGCAGCATAGGTTTTATCACGAGTAGAATGATATTACTGTATGGATAAACACTGATATGATAATGAATCAAAATCATTAATAAATTGAAACGTTTTGGACAAACTTGCTAGTAATCCAAGACGCTTCAGTTTTTTTATTTGGAATAATAATATTATTAATGCTTAGTTCTGCGGCAGCATTACTGATAAATAAATTATTAAAAATTATATAATCTGAATACTTAAGCTATCTGTTCTGAGGAATAGGTAGCTTTTTTGATTGGCTTTATGCTTAGTCGGGCTCGCTTGTATGCGAAACAAAATGTGGATGGGAAAATAAGAGGTTAGACCCAAGCGTCTCCTAAAAACAAAATTAATCTATCTTTTGGAGATAACTATTAATTGCCACTAAACGATTAGGTTAATGATCTCCAAACTTTCGATAGCTATTTTGAATTTGGATTATACTCCTCTCAAAAAAATTTATTATTTCACGCCATGTAATTTAGACAAGCAGTGGTTATTTTCCCCTTTCTTTAATTGTCTTAAACAATTGAACACGTTTTTTTATCTGCAATTTTTTGTAAATATTAGAAATGTGTTTCTTGAGAGTATTATTAGTAATCCCCAGCTGACTGCAAATTTGTTTGTTGTCTATTCCGTCCAATAATTTTTGCAAAATGATTTTTTGCTGTTCGGTCAGATGATATTTTTGAGTAACCTGACTGACGGTCATTTTTTTTGGCGAATAAATTTCGGTTTGAAAATGATGATATAAACTGTTTTCAAGATGAGTTGTTAATAATCTGACTAATTCGATATCGTTTTGTGTAAAGTTTTCTTTTTGATCATTTCGGAAAAGGGACATGATACCTAAAAATCGACCTTTAAATGAAATAATGGAATGAAGCGAAAAATGAAAGTGGTAATCTTTGTAAAACATTTGGTAATAAGGCGTTAGGATTCGCTGATTATCTGAAACAATATCACTTTCTCGATAGGTCATGCTTCGGTCTGTAAACATCAAAGCTTTAGAATAGTCAAACTTGTTATAAACCTGCAGATATTTTTCCCCAAAAGCTGAATCAATATTGTAAATTACCGGACTGGTAATTTTTTGCTCATCATCAATAGCTGACAAGTAAAAAGAGCCTCCATCAAAGTCTACTAAATAAGTTAATTTCTGCATTAAGAGCAGACGCATTTTTGTATTGTCAGAACAACAGTAAATATGATGAATAATATCATTGAAGATATAAAGGTCATTAAGCGAAAAAGAAATCATAATCACCACCAATTTTAATCATTATTTAATGTTATATTATATACCTCAAAATAAATAAAAGCCCCTTATTTTCAAAACAAAATAAAGTTCGATACGAAATTTTACTACTTTTGGAGTATGAATTACTCTTAAAAAGTTAACTTTGTAGTACTTATTACTAATTTATTTGTTATTTTATGAATCATATAATCGTCTTATAGCTTTTATGTTATATGACATAACATTTAACTTTGATTAAAAAAAGATTGAATTGGGGGTTGCTAAATGAAACGAAGATATTTTTGGCTGATTAGCATCTTGGTAAGTAGCTTGTTGTTGATTTTAACTGGATGTGGACATTCACAAGCTAGTCATCGGCATACTAAAGTCTTGAATATTATCGGTTGGAGTGAGTACGTTCCACAAAATGTTTTAGATGATTTTACCAAGGAAACGGGCATCCGAATCAATTATATCTCTTATTCTGATCCAGATCAGATGCTTTCAAAAGTTTTATCTTCGGCTAATGGTACGTATGATATGGTTCTAGCTCCAGGGATGTATGTTCAAACTTTACAAAAATTGGGGCGATTAGAAAAACTAAATAAAAACAAGATTCCTAATTATAAAAATATTAATTCATTGGCTTTGAATAAACCTTATGATCGACATAATCAGTATTCCTCACCGTATTTAGGAACAGTGGTGGGAATTGCTTATAACAAGAAAAAAGTCAAGAACAAGATTACCAGTTATCAGGATCTATTAAATCCTAGTCTCAAAAATCAATTAGTCACAGTAGAAGATTCCAGAGCAGTTGTTGGCTGTGCTTTAATGGCGACCGGACATAAGATCAATGATACTAGCAAACCAGCTTTAAAGGATGCTAGTGCCTATCTTAAAAAGTTGAAACCAAATATTCAAATTTTTGATGGTGCCAGTCCCAAAACACCTTTAATTAACAACCAGGTTTCAGCCGGATTGGTCTATGGTGGTGAAATTGCTTTAGCAATCAAAAATAATCCCAACATTAATGTTGTTTATCCTAAAGAAGATATTTACTTTTCATATGATGTTTTCATGAAATTAAAGAAAGCTCCGAACGGTAGTAATGTTGAAAAGTTCATTAATTATATGCTTCGTCCGAATGTTAGTGTTAAGTTTTCCAAAGCTTTTCCTTACTATAATCCCAATAATAAAGCAGTTAAACTATTGCCAAAAGATTTAAGAAATAATCCGGCTGTTATGGTACCAAAAACAGTTTTAAAACGTTCGCAGACAGTTTTGGACATTGGAAAGAATACGTCAAAAATCGATGAAGTTTGGAGCAACTTTAAGGGGAATAATTAAACTAAGCATGATTAAAACGGGTGGATATTAATTGCAAGCTATAAAATTATTCTTCATAAATAATTTACAACTATAAATAATTATAAAAGGGGAAATTAAGCATGAAAAAATTAGAAATTACGATTCGACCGGAGAACTTGGAAGAAATCAAGCAAATTTTATCAGCTCATGGTGTTACTGGGATGACAATCTTTTCAGCTATGGGAGCTGGTAATCAGAAAGGTGAAAAAGATGTTGTTCGGTTCAATGACAAAAAAATACACATTAACTTATTGCCCAAAATCCATGTTGTGGCTTATGTAAAGGATACAAGTATTAATGAAATCTTAATCAATATTCACGAACAGCTTGCAACGGGTCAAGTTGGAGATGGAAAGGTTGCCGTTTCACCGGTGGAGGAAATTATGCGAATTCGTACAGGTGAACGTGGTGAGGATGCACTTTAAAGGGGAAGATTGATATGAAAGAAATGATCAAATTAGCCTCAATCAGTAAAAGCTTTGGTAATGTTGTGGTTATTAAAAATTTGAATATTACAATTTATCAAGGCGAGTTTTTAACCATGTTGGGACCTTCTGGTTGTGGGAAAACGACTATATTACGAATGATCGCGGGGTTTGAAAAACCAACAAGTGGTGAGATTTTGTTGGATGAAAAACCGGTTCATAATTTGCCACCAAATAAACGCAAAATCAACACAGTTTTTCAAAATTATGCTTTGTTTCCGAATATGACCGTGGCAGAAAACATTGCTTTTGGATTGAAAATGGCTAAAGTTCCTAAAAGTGAACGAAAAAAAAGAGTGGAAGCGATGCTTAAACTAGTTCAACTGGAAGGTTATGAAAACCGTAAACTAGATCAACTTTCTGGGGGACAAAAACAACGGATCGCTATCTCTCGAGCTTTGGTCAATCAACCACAAGTATTATTGTTGGATGAGCCCTTGTCAGCTTTGGATTTAAAATTACGAAAGCAAATGCAGATCGAACTCAAGCGGCTGCAACGTAAGTTAGGTATTACTTTTGTCTATGTTACCCATGATCAAGAAGAAGCTTTAATGATGAGTGATCGGATTGCAGTTATGAATAAGGGACATCTGGAACAGATTGCTGATCCACAAACATTGTATGAAAAACCGGGGACAAGATTTGTAGCGAACTTTATTGGGGAGTCGAATATTTTTTATGGCAAGGTCGTTGAAACTACAGATGATTTGACAAAGGTTGTTATTGAAAATGGCTATTTAGCAATCAAGTCATCAATGAAGGTATCTCAAAATCAGACCGTCAATGTCGTAGTACGACCTGAGAAAATTAGATTGGCTGAAACCGAGATCGACCATTTCCATATTCCTGCTAAAGTTAGTGAACATTACTACGCTGGTAATGTTAAAAAGACGGTCCTTAAGCTACAAAACGGAATGGAATTAAAAATGAATACTCCAAGTAACCAGCCATTGTTACCAATTGGAAAAGATGTTTTTGTTTACTGGGATCCAATGGATGCTATTTTAGTCAAAAGTGATTCGGACAAGATTTTCAAGATATTAAAGAGTTCAGATTTCGCTCCAATTGAGTAGTTAACAAGGGAGGTGCTCATGATGGAAATCCCCAAAAATGATTTTTCAACTAAATTTAAAAAGCACACCACGCCAACCAATCAACCAGCGCATAACAGTATATCTGAAAAAATTTCGAAGTGGATTCAAATCATTCCAATTTCTTTATGGATGCTGCTGCTAGTTGTAATTCCATTAATGTATGTTTTAGTAATGAGTTTTATGTCCCGGAATTATTATGGTGGGATTGTTTACAAATTTACTTTGAATAATTACGTTCAGGTTTTTAATTGGCAAAATCTAAAAATCTATGGTCAATCGATTTGGATTGGGTTGATGAGTACAATCATTTGTTTACTGATTGCTTATCCGTTTGCTTTATTTACTGCTCAAAAAGGGCCGATTGCCAAAATGATTCTGATAACTTTAGTAATCGTTCCCTCAGTTTCCAATTCACTGGTTCGTTTATTCAGCTGGATCACGCTTTTGCGACGAACAGGAGTTATCAATACGATTTTAGAAAAAATTGGTTTTATCAAACAGCCATTGGCAATGGTTTACAATACTGGAGGAATTGTGTTAGGGATGTCTTACCTACTATTAATGTTTATGATTATTCCAATTTTCAATTCACTTGATCGAATTGATCATGACTTGATCGAAGCGGCTGAGGATCTGGGTGCTTCAAAATGGAAGATCCTGCAGGAAATCGTGATTCCATTATCAATGCCCGGAGTTTTTGCTGGCTGTATTATGGTCTTTATTCCCTCATTGGGCTATTTCTTTGTCAGTGATGTGATGGGCGGCGGTACCAGTATCATGATGGGTAACTTGATTGAAAATCAATTTCAAGTTTCCCGCAATTGGCCATTTGGTGCTGCAATTTCGGTAATGTTGATAGTTTTGACCATGATATTACTGGTTTTGTTTCAGCGTCGTGGCGGTAAGATGGATGATTTAGGTTAAGGAGGGTCATTAATGGAAAAAAGACAACACAAAAGTTTTTGGAAAAATGCTTTTATCGGCTTGACCTTCATATTTCTTTATCTACCAATTGTTGTGATCATTATTTTTTCATTTAATACTTCTAAATTAAATATTTTATTCAAGGGATTTACATTACATTGGTATGCAATGGTTTTTCATAATTATCAAATCATGTCGGCATTAGGCAATTCGTTGATTGTTGGTGCGATTAGTACATTATTAGCGACGATCATTGGAACTTTGGGAGCAATTGGAATGTCACGTTATCGTTTTCCCGGGAAGCAGCTGCTAGATAAGGTCCTTTATATTCCTATTGTTATTCCAGAAGTTGTTTTAGGAATTGCATTGCTATCAATTTATTCTTTAGCCAGCATTCCATTAAGCTTGTTTTCTTTAATTTTAGCTCACGTAACTTTCTGTATTCCATTTGTTGTTTTGACAGTTCGTTCTCGCCTGATCGGAATTGATAAATCTTTAGAGGAAGCGGCTTTAGATTTAGGTGCGACCCCGCTAGTTGCTTTTATTAAAGTTACTTTGCCATTGCTACTTCCTGGGATCATTAGTGGAGCAGGTTTTTCTTTTGCATTATCGCTGGACGATGTGATCATCAGTTTTTTTACAACCGGTCCAGCCAGTACAACTTTTCCATTGCAGGTTTATGCGATGGTCAAAACTGGGATTACTCCAGAAATTGATGCAATTTCAACAGTTATGATGCTGGTAATAGTTTTGGTAATTGTTATTAATGCGGTAACTCAGGTTAAACGTGTCAAACAATAACTTTTGAAAGAAGGTGAGCCAATTGGAGTCAATTAAGATTTTAAAAAGTAAATCAATTTTAAATGCCACGCTGGACCATTTTTTTGCTGGTGCACTTGTAATTAAGGACAACCGAATCATTGATATTGTGTCAGAGAATATACCACAACAATATCAAAATACGAATAATGAAGTAATTGATTTTGGAGACCGAACAATTTTGCCGGGTTTCATTGAAAGTCACGCTCATATTTTTTTATCAGCCTTAGTTGCGGCAAAACAAATTATTCTGATTAATGGGCATTCAGAATCAGAATGTGTCGCTGATTTAGTGAAAAAAGCTCAAGCAGTTCCAAATAATCTACCGGGTGACTGGCTAGTTGGTAAGGGATGGTACCTGCCACATTGGATACCATGTCGAATGCCAACAAAAAACAGCTTGGATCAGGTTTTTCCTGACAGACCCACAGTTGTTATTGCTGATGATCTGCATACCCTTTGGTTAAACTCAGCTGCTTTGAATAAACTGCTGCCCAAGGCTGCTCCAGAACGTTATGATCAAGATGTTCACTTGGATAAAAGTGGTGATCCTGATGGAGTGATTGGTGAACAGACGGCAATGGGGTTTTTGCATGAGATCTTCAATTATTCTGATCAAAAACGGGCGGCAATTTTGCGACCGTATCTTACAAAATTAACCCAATACGGAATTACTTCGGTTTGTGACTTGGCCTTACTGCCGGCTAAGACAGCGGCGGGAATGGATGATCAAATTTATCCAGCAGCTTATAAGAATTTAGCTCTGCAAAATCATTTACCGGTAAGGGTAAATTTATATCCTTATTTTGGTCGCGGCGTGGCAGAAATCAAACAATTGCGGCAAAAGTTTACAACTGAACAAATCAAGGTCGCTGGCGGAAAACTATTTTTTGATGGTGTTACTAGTAGTTATACAGCTTGGATGAAAAGTAATTATGAGCAAAAAGAGATTAGAGGAACGCCTAATATTGCTCCTAATTTAATGAAAAATTTAATTTTTTTGGCCGCAGAGAATCAAATACCATTGCGAATCCATACGATCGGCGATCAGGCAATCCACCAAGCAATCCTTGATTTTCAAGCGGCAACTGCCAAGTTTGGTTCTTTAAAAAGCGGACATCATTGTTTGGAGCATTTGGAAACGATTGATCCAAATGACATCTCTTTACTGAAGAAAAATGATTTAATTGCGTCAATTCAACCTAGTCACCCATTGTTGGATTATCAAACTGTATCACAATACGTTGGTCGACGAGCAGCACGTATGTGGCCGTTTGCAACTTTCTTTCAACGAAATATTCCAGTAGCTTTTGGGACAGACAGTCCGGTCGTTACTGATATTCGTCCCATGCAAAATATCTATTTTGCAATGACCCGTCAAACATTAAATGGAGATCCGCCGGGAGGTTGGCATCCCAAAGAAAAATTAAGTTTATTCCAGGCTTTGCAAGGGCAAACCATAAATGCAGCTAAGGCTTGCAGCTTGGAAGAGCAAACTGGATCTTTACAAGTTGGTAAATCTGCAGATATTTGTGTTTTAGAACGTAATATTGAAAATTTAGCGGCTGATCAACTTAAAAATATTCAAGTTGATGCAACATTATTAGCCGGTAATTGGACGTTTAAATGATTGAATTTACAGAATGAAAGGTGATCATATGACTGAAAAATCAACCGTAACTGAAACACCAAAAAAAGAAATTATTGCTAAACTTGATGAAGTTTTAGAATATATCCAAAGCAATTCAATGACTGATGAACAAAAAGATGAGATGACCAAAGATACTTTGAATTACTTTGATAACTACGTTTCACCAGGATGGTTGAAATACCGTAAATCGGTTTCTACTGATGCAGCTGTGTTGGAATGGACCGATCAAGACGCTGTAATACACGGTTTAAAGGGTGAAGAATTCATTGACTGTTTGGGTGGCTTTGGAATCTACACGTGTGGTCATCGTAATAAATATATTTTAGATGTCGTTTTAGCTCAACTTAAACATCAAGCACTTCATTCCCAAGAATTATTGGATCCTTTGAGAGGCTATTTAGCAAAAGCCGTAGCAGACATTACCCCTGGTGATCTGGAAAAATGTTTTTTCACTAATGGTGGAGCTGAAGCAGTTGAAATGGCATTGAAGTTAGCGCGGATCGCCACAGGTGGAAGCTGGTATATCTCAACGATTGGAGCTTTTCATGGTAAGTCCATGGGGGCGATCTCAATGGGAGGCAAGGGATCTTATCGGGTGCCTTATATTCCAATGGTTCAGCAGGTACAACATGTTGAATATGGTAATGCTGAAGATATGCGCAAAGCGATTCGTAACTTGACGGCAGTTGGTGAAAAAATTGCTGCCGTAATTTTAGAACCCGTCCAAGGAGAAGCGGGGATAATTATCCCGCCTAAGGGGTACTTGAAAGAAGTTCGTGAAATTTGTGATGAATATGATGTTGCTTTAATTTTTGACGAGATTCAATGTGGTATGGGTCGAACAGGATCAATGTGGCGGTGTGCAGCTGAAGGCGTAACACCCGATATTATGACTTTTGGCAAGTCTTTTGGTGGTGGTATCATGCCGATTACCGGAATTATCTGTCGTTCAAAGATGTGGGTCCAACAACTGATTGATAATCCATGGTTGCTAGGATCACCAACATTTGGCGGTAATCCTGTTTGTTGTGCAGCTGCATTAGCGACTATTTCGTATATGTTAAAAGAAGATATTCCAGGTCAAGCTAAAGAAAAGGGAAATTATCTGATTAAAAAGTTACGTGAATTAGCTAATGAATTTCCAGAAGTTATTCAAGAAGTTCGCGGGATTGGTTTGATGATTGGAGTTGAGTTTCATACTAATGAAATTGGCTACAATGTGGCTAAGGAGCTTTTCTCACGTGGAGTTTTAACTGCCGGGACATTAGTTAATTCAAAAACGATCCGTTTTGAGCCGCCTGCAATTATCAGTTATGACCAGCTGGACACGGTTATTGAGCGAATGAAAGGTGCTTTAACAGACACAAAGACTGAGTTCAAACTTTAATGTAGACACTTTGCGCAGGAGGATGAAGAATGAAACTGGCATCAGTACCCAAAAAAGATGGTTGGTTTTTCCCGGCTGAATTTGAGCAGCATGAGCGAACTTATATGATTTGGCCAACACGTCCTGATACTTGGCGCAATGGGGGCAAACCGGCGCAAAAAGTTGTTACTCAAGCTGCTAATGCAATTAGTCAATTTGAACCAGTGACGATGTTAGTCAATGCTGCGCAGTTTTTAAATGCACGAACACAACTTGCTACTCAGGTCCAAGTCGTTGAACTGTCAACCAATGATGCTTGGTGCCGGGATATTGGGCCTTCATTTTTGGTAAATAAAAATGGAAAATTGCGTAGTATTGATTGGCGTTTTAACGCTTGGGGAGGTCAGGTTGATGGTTTGTATTTTCCTTGGGATCTTGACGATCAAGCTGCTCAAAAAATCAGTGAATTAGAACAAGTTGATGAGTATTATTTAAAGGATTTTGTGTTGGAAGGTGGTTCTTTTCAAATTGATGGGCAGGGAACGGCAATTGTTACCAAAAGTTGTTTGCTCAGTGCCGGTCGCAACCCCAATATGAATCAAGATCAGATTGAACAAATATTGAAAGATTATTTAAATGTTCAAAAAGTTTTATGGTTACCTTATGGAATATACCAAGATGAAACCAATGGTCATGTTGATAATATCTGTACGTTTCTTTGCCCAGGTGTTGTTGCTTTGGGTTGGCCGGCTGATCAAGATTCAAAACAGTATGCCTACTCATTGGCTGATTATCAATATTTGCAGAAATCAACTGATGCGCAAGGAAATTCGCTGACAATACATCAAGTAATAATTCCAACCAGTCTTAAGCTATCAGTAACTGAAGCTGATGGAATTGATCATATTGGAACGGAAAAGTCACGGCGAGCTGGTGATTACTTATCAGCTTCGTATATCAACTTTTATTTTTGCAATGGCGGATTGATTTTGCCAGCTTTTGGTATTCCTGAAGATGAATTAGCGAAAGACCAATTTCAGCATCTATTCCCTGATCGGAAAATTATTCAGATAAAGACACGAGAATTATTGTTAGGCGGTGGTAATCTTCATTGTATTACACAGCAAGTTCCTGCTCGTATCAAACGTTTAAGGTCGTGAGTAAATGAGAAAAGTTAAGGTTGCAGCTACTCAAATGAACTGCAATTGGAGAATTGATGAAAATTTAAGTCAAGCTCAAAAACTTGTTGTGTCAGCGGCCAATGAAGGGGCTAAGATTATCTTATTGCAGGAGTTATTTGAAACACCCTATTTTTGTCACCAAGAAAAATATCATTACTTTGATCTAGCTGCACAATTAAATGGAAATCCAGTGATCGCTAAATTCTCTGCTTTAGCTCGGCAATTAAAAGTTGTTTTGCCAATTAGTTTTTTTGAACGATGTGGTAACATTTTTTTCAATTCACTGGTTGTAATCGATGCTGATGGTAAAGTTTTGGATGTTTATCGCAAGACGCACATACCAACTGGTCAAGATTATGAAGAAAAATTTTATTTTGCTCCAGGCGATACTGGTTTTAAAGTTTGGACAACTAAATACGGCCGAATAGGTGTTGGCATTTGTTGGGATCAATGGTTTCCCGAAACTACGCGGATTTTAACGTTAAAGGGTGCTGAGATTGTTTTTTTCCCAACCGCGATTGGAAGTGAACCCGTTTTGGGATATAACAGTGAACCCCATTGGCAGCGTACGATTCAAGGACAATCAGCAGCCAATTTAGTTCCAATTGTCGTTAGTAATAGAGTAGGGACAGAAGTCGATGAAAATAAGCTGACCTTTTATGGATCTTCATTTAGTACAAATCAATTTGGAGAAATATTATCACAAGCAGATCAAAAATCGACCAGTTTTATTACTGCTGAGCTGGATTTAGACCAGGTTATGAAAGATCGGCGTAATTGGGGCGTTTTTCGGGATAGACGACCGGAGATGTATCAAGATTTGTTATCACTAGCAGCAATTAATGAAAACACCAGTAATAGTTGATCAAATTTGTTAGATTGAAAATTAATTTACTATTTTAAGTGTTAAGAAGCTGAGACTAAATCTAATCTCAGCTTCTTTAACGTGGTTTTTAATTTAATGCAGTTTAGCGAAAAGTCAGTTTGCAATCTCGTCAATTGGTTCTAAACCAATTTTAGGTTTTTCTGTTGTTTGAGATAAATCAATTATTGGTAAATTATTCGCAATTAATCCAGTCCTATCACCTGTTAAACAAAGCGAACCGAATTTGGTTAAAAATAACCGATTTTTTTCATCTAAAAATTCTTTTGAATAACCTTTAATTAGGAAACTTCCCATACTAGTGTTTACCTGGCTGTCGAAATCGGTTAGGTCAGCAGAAGAATTAACGATAATCAAATTAAAATTTACTTCCAAACTACAAGTAGCTTGAACCCTGGAATAAAGACCAACACCATCATCAAAATTTAAGAGCACTTTTAAAGCTGGCTGTTTCAAATACTTGTTAAGTCTTTTTTGAACCGCTGGTGTAATTTTTAAAAACATGGTTTCATCTCCCTTGAAAATAAATCCTTTCAGCTTTACTATGTATGTACATACTAAAACCGAAAGGGGTGTTTGTCAATTAATCAACTAGATCAATTTATGCAGTTATTAATTCATTCAAAATCAACGGTTGTGATCACCGGTGCTGGAATATCGACTGCTTGCGGCTATCCTGATTTGGACAAGATGAATGAAATAACAATTAAGCATACGCAAAATAAGCAACCGTTAATGCAAATATTAACTAATCGGTTTGCACAACAAAATCCGACTGATTTTTATCGCTTGTATCGGTTAACACATTTTCGACCAGAGGTGCTTCCAAGTGCAAGCCATCAAATTCTTACAGAATTGGAAAAGAGAAAATTAATTACGGGGATCATAACTTTTAACTTAGATTACCTGCACACGCTTGCAGGTGCAAAACGAGTTATTGAGTATTGGGGAAGTATCAATGACAACTATTGTATTGCCCATCACCACCGGTTTGATTTAAATTATATCCAGGATAATACAGTTCCTTATTGTCCAATTGATAATTCATTGATTTTACCGATTTTTGTTATGAGAAATATGGTGGCACTGAAAGCAGCAGTAACAGCCGGAAGACAATTAATTAAACAAGCTGATCTATTAATAGTAATGGGAACTAAACTACATCATGGATTAATTCCCAATCAAGCTAAATTAATAGTTATTAATGATGAACCAATTAAAGTGCCGCAAGCAGTTAATTTATTTATTCAGAATAAACTGGATCCAGTTTTAGAGGAATTATTGTTCCGATTAAAGATGAAGGGGTGGTAGTATGGATAATTCGTTAGCAATCAATGAGTGTTTGTATTTTACTAGTAATCGGCTGGCTCGCCAAACAGAAAAGCTAGCCAAAAGGGCTTATCAACCTACCGGGATAAGCCCAACTTATAATTATATTTTATTGACTGTTGATCAATCTGGAACAATTACTTTACATGAGCTTGCTAAAAAAATGGGAATTGCTCCGTCTACTATGTCGCGATTTATTAAGTTCTTAGTTGAAAAGAAATTGCTCAATAAGCAAATTGGCTGGCGGAAAATAGAATTGAGTCTAAGTTCCCAAGGTAAACAATTGATGCCGACAATTAAAGCTTGCTATCGTCAACTTGATGAACAAGTTAA
Organism: Liquorilactobacillus ghanensis DSM 18630; assembly: GCF_001435235.1. GTDB lineage: Bacteria > Bacillota > Bacilli > Lactobacillales > Lactobacillaceae > Liquorilactobacillus > Liquorilactobacillus ghanensis. The sequence continues at coordinate 187,215 of NZ_AZGB01000016.1, forward strand.
CAGCTTAATTAGTCAGCAAGAAAAAGAAAAGTTAATCAGATTGTTAAATCAGCAGTTTCTGAAATTTTGAAAATTGGTTTTCAAAGGGCTTTGCTCATTAAAATTAAAGCATGATTATCTTGAATCGACTGTCAGCTTGACCGTGCCCTGCAAGTAGTGTCAGTCGTAGGATCAATCATGTTATTAATGAAGAAAGCTAAAAATATCTGTAACGTTCAATTAAAACTGAAATTTGTAATTGATGGATCTTAAATTGGCTATTATGACCAATGAGTTCACTTAAAAATTTCTGGAATAAATAAATTGCCAAGTGTTGCAGCCATAATTGCTTTAATTGCAGGCATCCGATTGGCGCCTTCTTGGAAAACTAACGAGTTCGTGCTTTGAAAAACTTCATCAGTAATTTCTAAGGCAGTTAAATTATAATCGGCCATAAATTTGCGACCGATACTAGTATTGGTATCATGAAAAGCAGGTAGGCAATGAAGAATGACGGTGTCTTGCTTGTGAGTTGCAGCAACTAGTTCAGAATTAATTTGATAGGCAAGTAGCTGTTCGATTCTTTGGTGATAGTCAACTTTTTCTCCCATTGAAACCCAAACATCAGTATACAAAGCATCCGCTCCCGCAACTGCTTGTTGTGGATCAGCTGTAATTAGTATTTCGGCACCACTTTTGCCAGCTGCTTGTTGAGCGGCTTGGACGACTTTTTTACTGGGTTGCAGATCAGTTGGGGCACCAATGTGAATGTTGACCCCAAGGATGGCACCGGTAACCAGCAGACTATTTGCTACATTATTGCGTCCATCACCAACATAGGTTAAAGTTAGTCCCTTTAATTTACCAAAATGTTCTTTTAAGGTCATGAAATCGGCAATCATTTGTGTGGGATGCCATTCATCGGTCAAACCATTCCAAACAGGGACACCACTGGCTTGAGCCAGCGTTTCGACAGTTTGTTGTTTAAAACCGCGAAATTCAATTCCATCAAACATTCCTCCCAGAATTTTAGCAGTATCAACGACAGATTCCTTAGTGCCAAATTGAATATCATTTTTTCCAAGAAATTCAGGATGAGCTCCGAGGTCGATCGCAGCAACTGTAAAAGCTGAACGAGTTCTGGTTGAAGATTTTTCAAATAATAAGGCAATATTTTTCCCCTGTAAATATGGATGGGGAATGTTTTTTTGTTTAAGCTGTTTGAGGTGAATTGCAAAATCAATCAGATAATTCAATTCAGCAGCATTAAAATCGATTTCTTTTAAGAATGATTTTTGGTAAAAATGATTCATCAAATTCCTCCTTGATTAATGAACGATAGCTTCTTCTAAAACATTTTTAATTGTGTTAATGCCCTGCATAAGTTCTGAACCGGTAATCACTAGTGGCGGCAGTAACCGTAAAGTATTGCCACGAGATGATAATGTTAAGACACCAGCTTGCTGCAACTGCTGGATAACATCGCTGACCGGAACTTTAGTATCAAGATGAATTCCAATCATTAATCCCCGACCACTAATTCCAGTAACCATTGGCAAAGGAGCAATTTCTTTTTGCAGATAATACCAGCAAAAATCAGCTTTTTGGCTGACATCATCTAAAAATGGCTGATCGATGGTTTCTAAGACAGCCTTAGCAGCAGCCATTGCCAGCGGGTTACCGCCAAATGTTGAACCATGGCTCCCCGGTCCGAAAGCATCGGCTAATTTTTCTTTGCCGATCATGGCGCCGACCGGAATTCCATTAGCCAAACCTTTAGCCAAAGTTACAATATCAGGATCAAGATTAAAGTGTTGATAGGCAAATAACTTACCAGTCCGTCCAATACCGGTTTGAACTTCATCAATAATCAATAAAACTCCCTTTGCCTGACATTTTGCTTGGACGGCTTGCAGCCATTTGCCATCAGCTGCCTCCAAACCACCTTCGCCTTGAATAACTTCCAAGATTACAGCAGCCAAATCATCAGTGATTTGATCAAGTGCAGCCGGATCATTATATTTAGCAAATTTTATTCCTGGAACAAAAGGACCGAATCCCTTTTTGATTCCGGGATTATCAGTTAAAGATAATGAGCCGTAAGTCCGACCGTGGAAAGAATGATCAAAAGCCAGAATTGCGCTTTTACCGGTGGCTTTCCGAGCTAATTTCATTGCTGCTTCATTAGCTTCAGTGCCGGAATTACAAAAGAAAACTTTTTTGTTACTACCGGCTGTTAATAAAGTGGCGACTTTTTCTTGTAATGAACTTTGATAAAGATTTGAAGTATGCCAAACTAAGTCCAATTGTTGCTGCACGGCGGCTTTAACCACTGGATGATTATAACCAAGATTGCAGACGCCAATGCCGCTGGTCAAGTCAAGATACTGTTTATCATGGTTATCGGTTAGAGTAACCATTTGACCACTGACAATTTCAAAATTAAACCGTTGATAATTAGCAAAAAGTGCTGTCATTTTAAAGATCCCCTTTCTGAATGACCTGTGTTCCAGCAGCAGATAATTGATTAGTAATGTTAACATGGGTGACACCACAACGAGCAGCTTGCAAGGCGGCAGCGATTTTAGGCTGCATGCCGGTAGTGATAATTTTGGCCGCTTTTAAACACTGAGCAGCCGCGGCGGTTAAAGTAGGTAAAACTTGTCCGGCCTTTAAAACCCCTGGAACGTCAGTCAGTAAGAACAGCTCATCGGCTTGCAGTAAACTGGCAATTGCCGCCGCCGCACTATCAGCATTGACATTTAGCCATTGATCGCCTAGTAATGCCAGCGGAGCTAAAACTACGATTTGTTTTGGTAGCAGTGGTTTTAAAAATTCTTGGTTAACTGCGGTAATTCGACCAACATAGCCGTACTTGGTAAAATTGAGCAATTCTCCTTGCAGAAATTGTTGATCAGCTGCATTTAAACCGATGGCCGTTAAATTGTGCTGCAATAATTGTGTTAATAATTTTGGCTGCGTCTGACCCAACAAAACCATTCGTGTCAATTGCAAGGCAGCTTGATCGGTGATCCGAATGCCGTTTTCTCGTTTAACTGGTAGTTGTAGTTTTTGAGTTAAAGCTGAAATTTCACGGCCGCCGCCATGAACTAATAAAATTTTGCGGCCAGCTTGCTGCCATAAACGGAGCTGCTCAAAGAATTCTGGCTGTAGCTGGTCAATCGCAGTTCCGCCGATTTTTATAACGATCAAGTTTTTCATAGCAATATCCTTTCTTCGGTTGTTGTTTAGCTGCTGTAGGTAGCATTGATTTTGACATAGTCATAAGTTAAATCACAGCCCCATGCTTGCCCAGTAGCGGTGCCAGCATGCAGATCCAAATCGATTTTTATTTTGTTTTGCTGTAAGCTGGAAATTAATTTTTCGGAATTAAAAGCCTGCAGTTGACTGGCTGTTAAAATTTGAAAGTTATTAAAAGATAAATCAATTTGCTGTGGATCAAATTGGGCATGTGTCATGCCTAATGTACTAATAATCCTTCCCCAGTTCGGATCAGCTCCAAAAAAGGCTGCTTTAACCAAGTTGGAACCAACGATAGCTTTAGCTGTTTGCTGGCCTTCCATTTCAGTAGCGGCATGAGCGACATTGACTTCTAATAATTTAGTAGCACCTTCTCCGTCACCGGCAATTTGCCGAGCTAAGAAAGCCAGCACCTGATGCAAAGCAGCTTCGAAAGTTGACCAATCAGGGCTATTAGGCGTTAAAGTCGGGTTGCCGGCCAGTCCGTTGGCAAGAACCAATACCATGTCATTAGTTGAAGTGTCACCATCTACGGTAATTTGATTAAAAGTTTTATCAGTTAATTTACTCAATAATGACTGTAGTGCTTGTGGAGCGATTGCTGCATCAGTTGTAATAAATCCCAGCATCGTCGCCATATTGGGAGCAATCATGCCGGATCCTTTGGCAAAGCCGCTAATCGTACAAAGCTTTTGACCAATTGTGAATTGGAGACTGATTTTTTTAGAATGAGTATCGGTAGTTAAAATTGCTTTTGTAACGTTAAGATTAGTTGTTAGCTGCAATTGAGCGATACCGGAGCTGATCTTTTCCATGGGTAATTGAGCTCCAATCAAACCAGTTGAAGCAACTCCGATCAGTTCTGGCGTGATTCCTAATTTTTGAGCAACTAATTTTTGTTCATAGCGCACATTTTCTTCGCCTTTAGAACCCGTACAAGAATTTGCAATAACACTGTTCATGACGATAGCTTGTAACTGGTGATTGGTGCTGACTAATTTTTTAGTCAAAGCAGTTGGTGCCGCACAGAAACGATTAGTGGTATACATTCCGGCCGCTTGGGCAGGAACAGCAGAACAAAGCCAACCTAAGTCCAGTTGATCAGCAGTTTTTTTTAAACCAGAATGCAGGCCATCACTTTTGAATCCTTGTGGCCAACAAAAGGGAACATTTTTAAAATTAGTAGTTTGCATATGAGAATCTCCTTTAAGGAAAAATTGGTAGTTGCGGTAAGCCGGTGGTTTCTGGAAAATGCCACATTAGATTGAAATTTTGTACTGCTTGACCGGCAGCGCCTTTTAATAAATTATCAATAACAGAAACGACGGTTATTACATTAGTAGCAGGATTATATCCATAGCCGAGATCACAATAATTGGAGCCGGTAACGTTTTTGATCATTGGCAGCTCAGTACTGCGCCAGCGAACAAATGGTTTGGTTTGATAATGTTTGCGATAAACGTCATCAATTTGCTTGGGAGTAATTCCCGGTTTTAATTGGGCATAGATCGTTGCCATGATTCCGCGGGTAATGGGAATCAGTGTTGTGGAAAATTGCACCGCTTGGACTTGATCGTCCCAATTTTGCATTTGTTGAAGTATTTCTGGGATATGCTTGTGCTGATTTAATTTATAAAGCCAAGCATTTTCATTGATAAAGCTGAAATGACTGCTGGCGCTTAGTTTCTTTCCAGCACCGGACACGCCTGATTTTGCATCAACAACGATGGATTTAAGTTCAATTAAATGTTCGATGATTAAAGGAGCCAAGCCTAACAAAGTAGCAGTAGCATAACAACCAGGATTAGCAATGTAAGCCGCGGTGGGATGATCGTTGAATTCGCAAAGCCCGTATTCTGCTTTAGCCAATTGCTCTGCAGAAGCAGCTGGTTGTTGATACCATTTTGAATATTCAGCCGGATCTTTTAAACGAAAATCACCCGAGAGATCAATTATAGGAAAATCAGCTGCCAGCAGTGGAGTGGCTAGTTGCTTTGCTACGCCAGCTGGAGTTGCAAAAAACAAGCAATCATTTTCGGCCATGATTTTTTCGGCATTAAAAGCTTGCAGCGGCAAATGTTCTCCTTGAAAAGATGGAATTTCTTCATCTAAATAGGATGTTGTTGAATTTGTTTGCTGATGTCCGTATAAATTGATTTTGGTTACTTGTGGATGTTGTTTAAGCAGACTATAAAGTACGTTACCGCTATATCCGGTGGCTCCGATTATTCCAATTTCCATTTAATCATCCTCTAAATTCATTTTATTGAATAAAAAATCATTTTTAATTGATATTAACTATAATTCAATTACAAGCTAATTTCAATCTTTTTTTAATAAAAATTGCATTATTTCTTACTTTTTGTATTTAAATAGCAAGTATAATCAAAAATATGAATAATATATATAGGCAGCATGCCAATGCTTTACATGTATTTATTCATTTATTGCGAATAAATAGTGCTGCAAAATATAGAAAAAAGAGATTGCTAATAATGATGATTAAGCTTCTGTAACCATACTAATCTAACTTTAATTACGTATAGATTGACATCTGGTTGCTTAGGGTATATATTAAGCTAATGCGGAGAACAGCTCCAAGCATTCAAGTAAACTAGGAAAGGTGGTGGGTTTTATGTCAGAACATCATATATCGTCTTCAACTAGCGATGATGGTCCCTCGTGTAGTCAGGATAGTAATGGGCATTTAACCTGCCAATTAACTTTTTTAACTGCACGGGATAATTAATTTCAACTGAGGTGTTTATCTCAATGAAGAATAAATTTGATCGTACAGTCAACTGTTTAGTAGATCATAAAAAATATGGTCTAGTAGATGGTGTATTCCTAGGAGACTTGGATGGCCCTTTAAAGGCGTTGATTCGTCAGGACTTTCCCAAGGCGACAAATGATGACTTTATTTGTAGTGAGCATCTGGTTCATTATCGATTATTGAAGATGGATCAGATGATTGCGAAGGATTATCGCCAAAATAATAGGCTGAACCGGAAACTAACCCGGGTCATGGAAAAAGATGCCTATCAAATGGTTGATGTTCGTGAGCAATTGGAAAACTCGCTGACATTTGGTCAGAAAGTAGCTGATGCTGTTGCACACTTCGGGGGTAGCTGGCCGTTTATCATTTCTTTTATTTCTGTAATGGTCTTGTGGATCTTGTTCAATGTATTTCATTGGTTTGGATTCAAGTTTGATCCTTATCCATTTATTTTGTTGAACTTGTTTTTAAGTATGGTCGCAGCGATTCAAGCACCATTGATTATGATGAGTCAGAATCGTTCGGCTGAATATGATCGGATGGAATCTCGAAATGATTACCATGTGAATTTGAAATCTGAAGAAGAAATTCGGGTTTTACATTCAAAGATCGATCATATGATTCAACAAGATCAGCCTAATATGTTGCAAATTCAAAAAATCCAAACAGAAATGCTGGGTTCGATTGAAACGCAGGTAAGTGAGTTACGGCGTTTGCAAAGCATGTTAGAACAAAATGTCGTTAACCATAAAACGACTGTAAAGAAAAGAAATAACGAAAATCGACATGAGTGACATAACTGACTGTAAAAAGTATTAGTATTATAAAAGCCCTTTGCTTACTACAAAGGGCTTTTTTGCTGTATCTAGAATAGTAATTTAACTAATTTTTGAAGGAGTCAGGATTAAATCAACGGGCTTGTCCCAACTGTCTGCCAGGAAGTCAGCGATCTGTTGTTCAGGGAACACCAGTGAAATTGATTTTCCGGGATAGTTAGATAAAGTACGGTCGTAAAATCCAGCACCATAGCCGACACGATAGCCGGTGGGAGTGAAGGCAACTCCTGGAACTAATAAAAGTTGAAGTTGTTTAATGTCAACAGCTTGATCAAGGCTGGCTGTAGGTTCCCAAATTCCAAAACGAGTTTTTTCCAGTTGCTGTGGATCATAAGCCAGCCATTTTAGTTCGCGATGGATTGTTTTGGGAATGTAGACTTGCTTGCCTTGAGTTAGAGCCTTTTTGATAATCGGCAAAGTATTAATTTCATGGGACATGCTCATAGTAATCCCGATTGACTCGGCTTTTTGCCAAGCTGATAAGTCATAGAGTTGGTGATAAAGCAGTTGCTCTTGCTGTAATTTTTGTGTGGGATCTTTTTGCTTCAATTGCTGCAGAACTTGTTGGCGAATTTGTTTTTTGGTGGTAATAGTTAAAACCTCTTTTCAAAGAAACTTATTATTCTTATTAAAGCACGGAATATAATCAGTGTGAATTGATATAGTCAATTTTGTTGTGAAATAAAAAAATATGAGTTAGTCAAAGGAATCAGCCGCCAGCTGGCAGCTGATTTTTTTGTGCATAATTTTAAAAGCAAAGAATGAATTGCTAATTGGTAGTCATTGCAGTCAGCCGGTTTAATTTAGTACGTGACCAATTGTTGTTGAAAATTAACCGAATAGCTAAATTTGATAGTTTTTTAGCTAATTTTCATTTAAGCTGATTTATGAAAGGGGGAGAAGTACAATGCTAGTCAGGTTTAAATTTTCTGAATTAATCAAGGAGCCATTTATTGCAATTCATGCTTCCAAACGGACAACTGAATTGACCAATTTAGCGGAGACGATTTCGCAGTTAGTGAATGAACAGGTACTGATTGGTTATCAAACTGATCGGCGCAAAATCATTCCACTTTACCAGATTATCCGAGTTTATACTGAAAATAAACAAGTTTATTGCGAAACCACTGCTGCTGTTTATCGGATTAAACAGCGGATTTATCAAGTAAAAGCTATTTTGCCAACACAACTGTTTATCCAGCTTTCAAGCAGTGAAATTGTCAATTTTTTGCAGATCAAGTATTTTTCATTGAGTAAAAGTGGTATTTACCAAGTTACTTTGAAAAATGGCAAACAAACTTTTACTTCACGTCGTTATGCCCAGAAAATTCGAAAGGAGTTACTAACATGAAACGTCTGATTGAAAGAATTTTACAAGGAATTCCCCAAGGTGTGGTAATTGGTTTTTCAATTGCACTGGTATTTTCTTTTATCTACCGTGTTGATCACTTTGTCCCGTCGTCACCCGAATTTGTTGCTCAATTTTCATCGAATACCGTAGCGACGCTTATTTCAGCTTTGCTTTGGGCAGCAATGGGGGGAGTCTTTTCTGGTGCCAGCCTGATTTTTGAAAAAGAAACATGGAGTATCACCCGGCAAACCATTTGGCATTTTATTATTACTTATCTTGTCTTTACTCCGTTAGCTGTTTTAGCTGGCTGGTTTCCTTGGAATTTGCCTTGGCTGGGTGGATTTACCTTGATTTTTATTGCAATGTACATCCTGCAGTGGATAATTTATATGTTTATTGCTCGTCGACAGATTGAACAATTAAATCATTTGGTAAAAAGTAGAAAAAAATAACCACCCTCAAAGCTGTTATCAGAGTTTAATTCCAACGTTGATAACTGCTTTTTTATTTGCAGAAATTTGTTCAGTTTTGGACAAGGATATTTTAGAAAAAAGCAAGAATTTTAGGACGCAATTGCGTTATAATTACGGTAGATTCTAAATACAACATAGTTTGGAAGTGGTTTTGTGAAATTAGTAGCAATTGTTGGCTCAAATAACCAGGTCTCTTATAATCGATTATTGATTGAATTCATTGCGAAACATTACCCTAAGTTTCATTTGGAAAAACTTGAAGTACGTGAATTACCGCTTTTTAATGAAGACATTGCTGGGGTTACTCCAGCAGTTGTCGAGAAATGGACGAAAAAAATCAACAAAAGTGATGGAATAATTATTGCCTGTCCAGAATATAATCATTCAGTAACCGCGGCATTAAAAAATGCAATTGAATGGATGTCATACCAAGTTCATCCCTTAAAGCAAAAACCCATAATGATACTTGGGGCTTCAACTTATCCGCAAGGTTCTTCACGAGCACAGCTGCATTTACGACAGATTCTGAACTCACCAGGAGTAGATGCTAATGTGTTTCAAGGACAAGAGTTTTTATTAGGACAAGCTAAAACGGCTTTTGATCAGTCAAATGAAATCAGTGATCCGAAGACGGTTAGTTTTTTGGATGACTGTCTGCAAGCTTTTGCTGTCTTTGTAAAGAAAGTCAAAAGAGGTAATAAAGGGGGAAAATAAAGTGAAATTAGCTGCTATCGTTGGGACAAATGCTTCCCATTCTTATAATCGGCAACTACTGCAGTATATGCAACGGCATTTTGCTGATTTAGCGCAAATTGAAGTTTTAGAAATTAATCAATTGCCATTATTTCAAAAAAGCTTACCACGAGATCAGCAATCAGCTGTTTGGAGTTTTAAGCAAGCAATAAAAACGGCTGATGGGGTAATTTTTTCGTCACCGGAATATGATCACAGCATTCCTGCAGCGTTGAAAAGTGCAATTGAATGGCTGTCTTATCATTGTGAATTATTAGATAATAAACCTACCATGATCGTGGGAGCTTCTTATGGTCCGCAAGGTTCAGCCAGAGCGCAAGAACATTTACGGCAGATTTTAGCATCACCTGATCTGAACGCAGCTGTTTTGTCAGGAAATGAGTTCTTACTGGGAAATGTAGCAACTGTTTTTAATGAACAAGGTGAGCTAACTGACAAAGCAGCTGTTGCAGAATTAGAGAAATACTTTACTAATTTTGTCAGCTTTACCAAATTATTAAATCAGCGTTCGCCACAGGCAGCCTTGATGGCTATTAAGCAGCCATTGATCAGTGAAGCATTTGTTCAATTTCCAACCGGCAAGTTAAGTTTACAACAGATACAGCAGATTTTCAGTACGATGCCATTTGAAGTTGACTTTATTGATGCGACTGATCATTTTAGTTGGTTTTCTGACAAAGCTGAACGAGTACATGTTCGTTCAGTCAATTCATTGGGCGAAACGGTTCAAGAGTGTCATCCACCATTAGCAGTTCCGGCAGTTGAAAAGATTATTTCTTCATTTAAATCAGGTGAAAAGAATTTGGTTGAACGTTGCTTGACGTTGCAGGGACATAAAATCTTGATTCGTTACTATGCAATTCGCGATGTTAACGGTCATTATTTGGGGACAATGGAATTTACCGGAAATGTCGATCATTTGTATGAGCTTTTTAAAAATGGCAGTTTTGCTGCTGATGTAACTACCGGTGCTTCTAAAAAAGCGGCCGACTCAACAGACTCAACTGATGCAGCAACAGGAGCTTCACAGCTGGATACAGCAGCTTCTGCTCAGCCAACGACATCAACAGCACCGGCTGCTCCTGATACAACAACGGGTGCTTCACAGCATCAAGAATAAAAGCAAAATTGAGATTTGAAATGATTAAAAATATTGCAGCGCAAAAATTAACCCAAACAAAATACGGTTTAGGAACGTTAAACACCTTAACAATTTTCGGGACAGTGAATCAGTTCATCCTTGAGCGATCATTTGAACTCTTGGCTTGGTATGAAGATTTATTGACAATTAATCGAGCACAGTCGCAAGTTTTGGCAATTAGCATGGCAGCAGGGAAAAAGCCTGTTCAAGTTAGTGAACCGGTTTATCAATTAATTAAAATGGCAGTTACGGCTAGTCAGGCTAATTTTGGCTTCAATGTTGCCATCGGTCCCCTAGTTAAATTATGGGATATTGGTTTTGATGATGCTCACGTACCATCAACAACTGAAATTCAACGTTGCTGTAAGCTAATTGATCCAACGCAGATTCAACTTGATGACCGTAACTTCAGTGTTTATTTGCCACAGCCGGGAATGAAACTGGATTTAGGTGGAATCGCCAAGGGTTACATCGCCGATCGAATTAAAGATTTATGGCAGGCATATGGAGTCAGCACAGGAATTATTAATTTAGGTGGGAATGTTTTGCTGCTAGGAACAGCACCAACGCATACTGACGGACATTGGGTGGTTGGCGTACAAGATCCACGACAGCCGCGGGGGATAAATGTTGGTGAAGTTATTTTACCAGCCTGTTCAGCAGTGACTTCGGGAATTTATGAGCGCTCATTAAAACAAAATGGTCGTAGCTACCATCATTTGTTAGATCCGCGAACCGGTTATCCTTTAGAAACTGACTTGGCAGGGGTAACAATTTTTGCTGAAAAATCAGTAGTGGCTGAAATTGAAGCTAAGCGCTTGTTTTTTGCTGGGCAGCCACTGCCAAATTGGCTACAGAGTCGTCCTGGTTTATTAGGAGCGGTTTTTGTTTATCAAGATGGTCGAGTTATTCCAGTAGGAGTTAAATTACGAAAATAAAAGTTAATTTACGAATAAAAGGCATTGTGTTGCAATAGGCAGCATAATGCTTTTTTGTAACTAAACCACTAATAAACAAAACTTAAAGATTATGGCGGCGATTGTTATGGAAGTTTTTCTCCTTAAATATTTGTTGAAGCATGATTAAGCATTAATTATAGTCTGTTTGAATTTGGAAAAAATGATGTTGTAGCACTTTTGCTGGTCAAAAAAGCATAATTCATAAAATAATTTTAAAGATTAAAGTATCGCAAAACTATATCCCAAAAATATAATACAAAAAAAGCTTGACAAGAATAGCTGCAAGTATTAATATATCCGTTATTGCAATCGTAACAAATGTTACCGTCATTTGTTACGACGCTCGTTTCTTAATATAAGTAAGAAAGAGGAGAGATTTTGATGGATTATGCTTTAACGACCCGTTTGGCAGCGGAGTTTTTTGGCACTGCAATTATGGTGGCCTTAGGAAACGGGTCAGTGGCGACTGTTGATTTGGAAAAAACTAAGGGCAGTCGCAGTGGTTGGATTGTTATTTCAGTTGGGTATGGTTTTGCCGTTATGATTCCAGCTTTGATGTTTGGCAGCATTTCGGGAAACCATATTAATCCAGCTTTTACAGTTGGATTAGCTGCTGCCGGAATGTTTCCTTGGACAGAAGTTTTGCCGTACATAGTAGTACAATTTTTAGGAGCAATCGTTGGGCAATTAATTGTAGTTGCAGCCTTTAAGCCGCATTATGATTTAACTGCTGATACTGGTAAGGTGTTGGGAACTTTTGCGACATCAGATGCTACTAATCATTGGTTAAATGGTTTTATTAATGAGTTTTTGGGAACGTTTATTTTGGTTTTCGGTGCCTTGGGAATTACTAATTCACCAGCATTTGCTAAAGGTAATCAACTTTCAGGTTTTATTGGTGTTGGATTGTTGGTAATGGTAATTGTTGCTTCATTCGGTGGACCAACCGGACCGGCTTTGAATCCAGCCCGTGATTTGGGACCGCGGTTATTGCATCAGGTGTTTCCGTTGAAGTATAAGGGAAATTCGAACTGGGGTTATGCTTGGGTTCCAGTAGTAGCTCCGATTTTAGCAGGAATTGCTGCTGCCAGTTTATTTAAAGCAGTTTTCCTGTGATTTAAAAGATTTGATTAGAAGAAACGACAAATTGCAATGTATTATGAAACAGCTTAGCTTCAACTGAGATTATTGAAGTTAAGCTGCTTTTTTGTGCTTAAATTATGCCTAAAGCAAAGTGCTATAATTAGCGATTAAACAAAATTTACAGCAAGAACGGTCAGTTTATGTTTTAATAAACTTGAAATTAGTGATCAGCCTTAAAAATCTGGATTTATTTTTAAAGGAGAGGAATACGATGTTTTATCGAGCAAATTATCAATCGCCTTTAGGTAAAATAGTTCTACTCAGTGATCATCAGGCACTTTATGGAGTATGGTTTGAACAACAGCGACATTTTGGAGCTAATTATAACTTGGATGCAGCCAGTTCAAGTGTACCGCGGATTTTGGAACAAACGCAGCAGTGGTTAGATGCATATTTTGCTGGTCAACGACCAACGTCAACTAAATTAGTAGTAAAGTTAATGGGAACGATTTTTCAACGGCAGGTTTGGACACTCATTCAGCAAGTTCCTTATGGAAAGTGCTGGAGTTATCAGCAGTTGGCTGTTAAATTACAGCAGCGCTATGGACATAAGACTGCACCGCGGGCAATTGGAAATGCAGTCGGCCGCAACCCCTTGTCAGTGATTATTCCGTGCCATCGAATAGTTGCCAGTAATGGTAATTTAACTGGTTATGCAGGTGGTTTAGAGAAAAAAAGAGCTTTATTAGCTTTAGAAGGTTGGAATCAACAATTACTGCAACAAGATCGAATTTATTAATGCAGGTGCATTTTAAGATGAAAAGGAAATTAACAAAGGAATTAATAACTGAAATTTATCAAATTTTGTTAACTGAAATGGGTCCACAAGGTTGGTGGCCAGCCGATAGTAAGCCAGAAATTATCTTGGGAGCGATTTTAGTTCAAAATACAAATTGGCGCAATGTAGATCGTTCATTGAAAAACTTACGGCAAGCGAGCAATTTTGAACCAGCAAAAATTTTGCAATTATCATCAGCGGCATTGATGGAATTGATTCGTCCAAGTGGGTTTTATCGTCAAAAAGCCGCAACTATTCACAATGTTTTTAAATGGTTAGATCGCTATCAGTGGAATTACTCAAAAATTACCACTCAGTTTGGAACCAAATTACGTGCAAGATTGCTGCACTTGAACGGTGTTGGTAATGAAACGGCTGATGTCTTTTTAGTTTATATTTTTGATCAACCGGTTTTTATTGCCGATAACTATGCTCGAAAATTATTTGTTTATTTAGGTTATCCGGCCGCAACATATCAGCAACTACAGCAACAGATTAAGTTACCGGCTGCTTTTACTTATCAGGATGCTCAAGAATTACATGGACTATTGGATGAATTTGGTAAAAATTGGTTGAAAAGTCGAGCTCAGTTTGAACAAAGTTTTTTGGCTCAGCGGTTAAAATCAATCGCTGGTAATATAATTTAGCAATTGGAATAGTACTTTTTGATTGATAGCAGGAATTGGTTGATTCAAAATCGTTTCTTTTGATTGTTTAAAAACCGAACCATTAATGTAAGCTCCATCGTTAATTAACATTTCGCGGACATTAAGCGGGGCAACCTCAAAGTGAAATTGTAAGCCGATGACATTATGGTGATAGAGAAATCCTTGGTTGGGTACGAATTGACTCGAAAATAGCCGAGTTGCACCGGTTGGAATTGAAAAGGTATCTTGATGCCAGTGAAGAACAGTTAATTCTGCTGGTAAATCAGGGATAAGTGTACTTTCACGGTTGATTGGAGCCCAGCCGACTTCTTTGACAGGAGCAGTTGTAACAGTTCCACCGAGCGTTTTAACGATTTGTTGTGCTCCCAAGCAAGCGCCAAAAATTGGCTGCTGGCGAACTATTAATTCTTGAATCAATTGGCGCTCGCTTGCCAACCAAGGAAAGTCATCATTGGGACTCATCGGGCCACCTAGGATAACCAGCAGATCAGTTTGATCAGCTGTTGGTAAAATTCCTTGAAATTGGTAGGGATGATAAATGTAAACTTCATGTTGCTGCTGTTGTGCCCAATTTAAAATTAAACCAGGTCGTTCATTGGGAGTATGTTGAATAATATTAACCCGCATCGGCAATTCCTCCTGCTATTGTTGCTGAATTTATTATGAATTTCATCCCAATTATAACCTATTAGCAGGCATATATAACTCTATAACTATTAGTTTTAAAAGAAAATTATTTTCAATCACGAAATAGTGGTGTAATTAGCGCTTGGATTTTAACTGACTGGTACTTTGCCGTTCAATAATTTGGAAGGGCATATAGTGTGACTTTAATTTTTTTTCTGCCTGATGGACTAGTGCTCTTAAGCCTTGATAGCCCATTTGATAAAAATCTTGGGTGATACTGCTAAGCTGCGGCCGAACAATTTGAGTCAGCTGTGTGCCATCAATACTCAAAAGTGATAATTGTTGCGGAACTGATAAATTAAGTTCTGCGGCTGTATTCAAAATTCCGATTGTGACGAGATCGCTGGTTCCGATAATGGCGGTTAATTCCGTAGCAGCGCCATAATTTTTCATTGCCTGGATGCCTGCTTGATATGTAAAATCCCCAAATTGAATCCAACGATCTTTTATAAGCAGCTGTTGTTTTTTCATTGCGTGGCGATAGCCGGCAACGCGCTGCTGACCGATATAGGAGCTGTTTGACATTCCTGCGATCCCGATTTTGGTATGACCCTGAGCAATTAAAAAGTTAGTTGCTTGATAGCCAATTTGAAAATCATCTGATCCAATAAAGGCTGCTCCATCTTTAACAGCAATTGAAATAAATAAATAAGGAATTTTGGTGGTTTTAAGCAACTGAAAATTTTCATCAGTTAATTCCAATGAAACCAATAAAACCCCATAAATTAATCGGCCTAAAATAGTCTGTAATGCATGCCTTTGCGATTGCGGATTATTCGGTTTCACATAAAGCAGTACAATGTTATAACCATATTTGATCGCGCTATTAGCAATACCCTCAAGAATTTTTTCAGCAAAATTAGTTTTAACAGCGCTTACTATTACCGCTATTACCCGATTTTTACGAGTAACCAGCTCGGCTGCTGCAAAATTTTTGCGGTAGCCAAGATTTTTGGCAATTTTACGAACCTTAGCAGCAGTTGCCGCTGAATAGTGGCCTTCTTTATTGCTGAGAATACGTGAAACAGTAACAGCTGATATTTGAGCAGCGTTAGCAATATCTTTAATTGTGATTGCCATGCTATTACTCCTTTCCCCCTACATAAGAATACTTTAGCATAAACTTTAATTTTATGTTTAGCAAAATGTTTTGCAACAAGTATTTTAAAAAAGAGTTTATAACGCTTTCTTGGTTGAAAGATAGCTTAGTTTAAAGAAAAAAGCATAGCAAAAAAATTAATAATCACTGATTAAATTTAGTTAAATAAAAAGCAGCAGATAAGTCATTTCGGAATTATTAAATAAAAGCTGATAACTTCCTAAATAATTTCTGCTGCTTTTAACTTATTCGAATATCAAATTAGAAATTAAATAAACTGGTTGAAAGATAACGTTCACCATTGTCTGGTGCGATTGTCACAACTGTTTTGCCGGGGCCAAGCTTTTTGGCAATTTCAATCGCTCCATAGATGTTGGCACCAGCTGAAATTCCCGGTAAAAACCCTTCTTGGCGACTAACTTGTTGAGCAGTTGTAATGGCCTGCTCATCGCTGACTTCGATGATATCGTCATAAAGGGTCGTATCTAAAACTTGGGGAATAAAGCCGGCGCTTATTCCTTGGATTTTATGTTTACCAGCATGACCGGTTTTTAAGAAGGGAGATCCTGCAGCTTCCAATGCGTAAATAGCGACTTGGGGAGCAACTTTTTTCAAAGCATGACCGACACCGGTCAAAGTTCCACCAGTTCCGACTCCGGCAATGAAAGCAGTGGGGGCTTTTCCATCAAAAGCAGCAATAATTTCTTGACCAGTAGTTTGTTCGTGAATAATTGGATTAGCTGGATTGTTAAATTGCAATGGTAAGAAATAGCCATGGCGTGCTGCTAAATCTTTAGCAGCTTGAATAGCGTCCGGCATACCACCATCAACTAGAATTAGTTCGGCACCATAGCCTTGAATTAGTTTCCGGCGTTCAATGCTCATACTTTTAGGCATAGTAATGATTAAGTGATAGCCCTTGGCAGCTGCGACTAAGGCTAAACCGATTCCAGTATTTCCAGAAGTTGGTTCAATGATAGTGCCGCCAGGGTGTAATTGACCGTTTTTTTCAGCGGCGTTGATCATTGCTAAAGCGATTCGGTCTTTGATCGAGCTGCCGGGATTAAAAAATTCCAATTTGACGTACACATCAGCAGCGTTTTCAGGGACTATTTGATTTAATTTTAAGAGTGGTGTTTGGCCAATTAATTCAGTAATATTTTGTTTAGCGTTAACCATAGATCAGACCTCCGTTATTATTGACTGTTGCCGCAACTAAGTTTAACCAATTTTGAAAGAAAAGTTGTTGTGTCTGCTGCCAGGCAAAAGCAGCAGTCGTTTGCATTTCGGGTAACTGATAGTGTCGGTCGGGATGAGCAGCTACTTCACGATGATACTCTGCCATTAAACTGTCGGCTTGATATTCTAAATGTGAAAACAGCATAGTTTCATTACCAAAACGATTTTGAACTAGAAACAAATTACCAGCTTGACTGACGGCGGTTATTTTTAGTTGTGGGTGCGCCTCAATTTGCGCTCGATCCGCTTCCGCATAACGTGCATGAGGTGCCCAAAAATGATTTTTAAGACCTTGGAGCAGCGGATCAGCAGTTAAAATCTGTTGCGGATAGACGCCGAATAATTTTCGTGGGAGCTTTTGTTTACCGATTTGGTAGATTTCGTGTAAAGCTACCATAGCTCCCCAGCAAAGATACAAGCGCTGTGGTACTTTTGTGAGAACTTGAAATAAGCTTTGCAATTCTGATAAATAAGTGATCTGTGCAAATGGCAGTTGATCAAGTGGAGCTCCGGTAATAATGAAAGCATCTAATTTAGCGACTGCTGTCAAATCCAGTGGACTGGCTGTTGCTTGAACATCAGCTGGAACGGGACGATTTTGATAGTGCATACGTGGATAATAAAAATGTAATTTTACTGCTTGACTTGTTTGTTGTAAGACTTGTTGCAGCTCAATTCTGGTACGCAGCTTATCATGCATCAGATTTAGAATTCCAATCTGTAATGGTTGGACCATAAAAAAATTCACTCCCTAACCTAATTGATTGAATGTTGTAAAGAACTTGTTGGGTCTAACAGCAAGCTCGAACACCACCCAAATAAAACATTATCAGTTGCCAGTGCGGATGAAGACCAGCAGCCAGTAATTGTTTTAAGGAAAGTAAGTGAATTTTTATATTAGTTATTGTCATAAAAAAAGACCTCCATACTTGGGGCAACAGCTATTTGAAAAAATAAGCTGTTAGTCAAATAATAAGCGACTTAAAAAAGTCGTTCCAACTAAAAAAGTATAGAAATCAACAACAACAATTATTATTTAATTGAATAAAAGAGTGTAATTGACCAGCCAACAATAATTTGTTTAACATAACAATTACACCCCTTTCATGAATTTATTAGCTCAACATTAACAATCTTTCAGTAAATTGTCAAGAAAGTAAAGACAATTCTTAATTAAGCAGTTCTAGAACTGAAAACTCAAAGGTTATTTGATAGTTTTAAATCTTCTTTGCAATGTTTTACTACCAATTCCGGTTTGCTGCTCAATTTGTTTATAAGTTAATCCCTTTTGTCGTAACTTATAAGCTAGTAGAATTTGTTCATCCGTATATGTTTTAGGACGACCTTCCTTAAAGTTAGGATTGTTTTTCTTAGCAAAATCTTTGCCTTCTTGTGTTCGGGTAACGATCATATCACGTTCAAATTGAGCAAAAGCACTAAAAATAGTAAATATAAGCTGTCCGGTAGGAGTATTATCAATTAATCCCATATTTAAAATATTAACTTTGATTTCAAGAGCAAATAACATTTGAATTATTTCTAGTGCTTCTTTAGTGTTACGAGCAAAACGATCAAGTTTGGTAATGATCAGAGTGTCGTCTTTTGATAATTGTGCCAGTAGTTTTTTAAACTCTGGTCGCTCTGTAGTTGTCCCAGTAAATTTTTCCTGATAGATCTTTTCTGCTCCGGCAGCTTTTAGAAGTTCAATTTGATTTTCAAGTTTCTGATCCGTAGTGCTGACCCTGGCATAACCATATTTGGTGATTCGTTTTCGGTGGATAGTTTTTTTTGTTTTCATGACGGCAATTATATGGAAATCATGGGAGTTAATAATGATTTTAAGGTTGGAAGCTGGGGTGTAAATAGATATATACTCACCATTTTGTTCTAATTGGGTTGCTTTAAAAATTGCTTTTCTGATTAAAGCTCTTATCCTTTGCGGAGAATAATCCTTTTTAAGTTCTTTGTTGATGTAACTATAAGTTTTTTGGGTATAGCAAATATTATTCACGATCTGCTTTATTTGCTCGGTTGTCATAATTTTCTCCTAAAATAAAAGTGTTTGTTTGAAAATGGTAAATGATTCATTTAAATAATAACAAATTTATACGTATTGCTGTTATTTAATAATATTTGCTTGCATATTACAATTGTTATGTCTCAATCCAAGCAGCAAAAGTCAGCTTAGCCTTGAAAATCTCTAAAAACGAATCAATTAATCAACAAATGGGAATAACTTTTTGAGCTATTTGGCTGAACCTGAAAATTATTTTAAGCAAAACAATGCCCAATCAATTATAAAGCACTAAAAATAAGGACACAACCGTTAAGTTGTGTCTGTAATCTATTTGTCTTTAAAATCGTCCGTAATTTACTCATTTATTAGGTGAGAACGTTCAAAACCCTTAAATTTGAAAACATATTTATGATATACTTATGTCAAAATTCAATAGGGACATAACTTAACAGTTGTGTCTTTTTCATAAAAGGGAGTTTATTGGAATGATGTCATCAGGTGAAATCGTTAAACAGATTAGATTGTCAAAGGGTTTGAAAGCCAAATATGTTTATAAAGATTTAATGACTCAATCAACAAGTTCACGTTATGAACGCGGCAAAGAAGAAATAAAAATTGCCAAACTACTGGTTATTATTGCACGTCTAAATTTAGATTTCTCAGAATTTATCTATTTGTTTAAAGCGGAAAATGAAGAATTTAAGTTATTTGAGAAATATCATCAGCGTTTGCTAAAAGCCTTTAAAAAAGGAGAAATAATGGAATTGGAATTGATTAATCAAAATGCGATTAATCTATATCAATTCAATCATTTAACTTGCTTTAATCACTTAGCTCAACTAGCCAGCTGCATGACGAAAAAAATTTCTAAAAAGCAAAAAGATTTTACAGTAGAAAAAAAGATAATAATTGATTATTTATTAAAGACACCACGCTGGAGCAAATATGAGTATCAGCTTTTTGATGAAGCTCTTTTTATGTTTACTGAAGATGACATAAAAAAGTTGCTCAATAGTGATCGGTGGGAAAATTTTTATAATAAAGAAAATGATTTTATTTTAGCGCGGACAAAGGTTCAATTGCTGGCACATGTAATTGTTTTGCTAATAAAAAATGATCATTTTTCAACAGCTGATACTTGCCTTATGCTATTGAACCAAGTAGAAATCGCAGCAACCGATATCTGGTCAAAATGTTATAAAGCTTTTATTGTTGGAGTAAACATGGTAAAAGACGGCGATCTCAAACAAGGTGCAAAAATCATTTCGGAAACATTGACCAGTTGCGAAGAATTTAAACTTTTCCAATTAAACAAAGAATTAATGTATAACTTGAAGATTTGTTTGGATGAAGGGCTAGTCGGGGCAAATAGCAACTAATTCTTTTTTAGGAAAACTTTAAGTTACTTTTTAGCCGAATTCACAGTGATTTGCTATAATGATAATATATGTAACCGGAATCATTGAAATGAGGTGCGGCTTTATGGAGAAAAAATCATTATATCATACGGAGATTGAAAACCAAGCAGGGATTGCCGGTAATGTCCGATCACTTGTCGGCGGTGAATTTGAGCAACTGACAAGCAGTCCATTGCAGGCAGTTCCTGGAACTAATCCTGAACAATTACTCGGAGCGGCGTTGGCGACTTGCTTGAATGCGACACTTGAAGCAGAAGAAAAACGCCGAAATTTGCCACATCAAGCAATTGTTAGGGTAGCCGTGGATATGGGTCGTGATTATCAAGGATTTCAATTTTGGGTTCGGGCCCAAGTTAAAATACCACATGTTGAGCGGCAAGAAGCTCAAAAAATTCTGGCGGTTTGTGAACGGCGTTGCCCCGTTGCTAAATTATTGGCTGGCAGTTCCAATGTTAGTATAGAATTGGTAAATGAATTTGCTTTCGGGGAGGAGCTTAAATGAAATACTTGGTAACAGATCAGCGAGATATTCGTTATAATTTAGCATTAGAAACATACTTGATGGAGCATGCTGATTTAACAGAACCAATTTTATATTTTTATATTAATTCACCGTGCATTATTTTAGGCTGTAATCAAAATGTTTACGAAGAAGTTAACTTAGACTATACGCAAAAACACCAAATCATTATTACTCGGCGAACTTCTGGCGGCGGAGCGGTTTTTGATGATCTAGGCAATGTAAGCTTTAGTTTTATCACCAAAGATGATGGTCATTCTAATGGCAATTTTTCTAAATTCACTGAACCGGTAATTGCTGCTTTGCACGAAATGGGGGCGACCGGCGCGCAGTTGGTTGGTAGAAATGATTTGCAGATCGATGGTAAAAAATTTTCTGGTAATGCAATGCGTTTGGAACATGGACGGATGTTTTCGCATGGAACTTTGATGTATGATGTTGACTTGAACGTTATTGAACAGGCTCTGAATGTTCCTAAAGATAAGATTGCAGCTAAGGGGATCAAATCAGTTCATAGCCGAGTTACCAATCTAAGACCTTACTTTACGCCGGACTATCAGCAGTTGACGATTGAAAAATTTCGGGATACATTAGCGAAAAAAATTTTGCAGGTAACAGATCTTGCAGCAGCAGATGAGTATGTTTTGGATAATCAGGCTAAACAAGCAGTTGCAGCGATTAATCAACAGCTTTTCAGCAACTGGGATTGGGTTTATGGTAATTCTCCGCAAGCGGCAATTCAACATCGCCAGCATTTTGCCCAAGGTACGATTGATTTTCGTTTGCAGGTTGAACATGGTCGGATCAGTTATTTAAAAGTTTATGGTGATTTTTTAGGTCAAGCTGATGTTGACCAATTTGCAGCGAAACTACTGGGAATTCGTTATGATCGTGATGCAATCAGTCAGGCATTAACCGGAGTGGACCTTCAGTCATATTTTGGCAAGATTGAACGACAGGCAATTATTGATTTGCTGGTGCGGCAAGAGTAAATTAACTGAAAATTCCCATTAAGAATTAGAAATTTTAATTCTTAATGGGAATTTTATTTTTAAATAATTAATTTTAGAGGGCTTGTGGAAGATCGATTGAGAATTTTTTAGCGATCGCGGTAATTTCCTGAGTGGTTTTAGGATCGATGGTAACACCTTGTTTCAAGTTGTTATCATAGTTGCGGTATTCACGATCACCAGGAATCATAATGTGAGTTCCCGGAACGTGATCTAAATGCCGAATCCGATCAAACATTTTTTCAGCGTTAGCTTTTAAAGTTGCCAAGTCACCAAAGAAAGCCGGATTGATAACCATAAAGAATTGACTGAAATCATGTTTGCCAGTGCTGGTGTCAGCAGAAATTGAACCCTGAGCTAAAATGCCGGTCAGCAATTCAACAACAAGTGAGTTGCCAAAGCCTTTGTAGTTTGAGTTTTCTTCTTGGTTACCACCGAGGGTTAAAACGCCGCCGCCGGACTGATGTTCTGTAAAAGCAACCTCAGATAAAATTTCAGCCGCTTTTTTAGAATCATGAATAACATTTCGGTTGCGGTCGACAGCCCATTCACCAGGAATCGGTTTTTGATTTTTAGCTAGAACCATGATTTTGCCGCTGGAAACACTGGCAGTGGCTCCGTCGAAAACAAAGGGATGTGGTTCGGCTGGAAAAGTAAAAGCAAAAGCATTTGAGCCTAAAAATGCTTCAATTGCATTGGTTGGGACTACTAATGGTCGCGTATTGGTGGTTGAAATACCGATCAAACCGGCTTTAGCCGCTAGGCGTGAGTAATATCCAGCGGTTCCAAAATGATTTGAGTTGCGAATAACCGCCATGGCAACGTTCGTAGTTTTTGCTTTTTTGATCAGACTATTCATTGCCAATGCAGAGGCGATCTGTCCCATATTACCGTTAGCATCAATCAGCATACTGGTAGCCGTTTCTTTTAAGATTTTAATCTGATTTTGCGGTTTGATCGTCCCATCTTGAACCATCCGGATATACCAATCAAGTCGTTGAATACCATGAGAAGAAATTCCTCTTAAATCAGCATCAACTAATGTGTCAGCTAGTAAGGTTCCATTTTCAGCAGAAAAACCGACACTTTGGAATACTTTCTCTAAAAACTCAGTTTCTGCTGCAGCAGTAATTCGCATAAACAACGCTTCTTTCTTTAATTTTTTAATAACAAAACCCCGCCTAACACTATTTTCATAGTGCAAGACGGGGTGACCGTGGTACCACTTGCTCTTTATCTATCATATTGATAAACCTCAGTGACATGAATCGTCAAGAACGATAACGGCTTCTGCCGATTGGACAGCTTGCACCATCCAATACTTTTTGAGTTCATCTTCATCAACTGTTATTTGCACTTTTTCAGCTACCGGCGCTCTCTTAAAAATAATTAGTTGAATCTCTTCTCAAAGCTGATTTACAGCTATTAAAAAACAAATTCCAGCAGATGTCAATAACCAATAGCTGATTTTAGAAGGCATCAGCAAAAGATCAGTAATTTTTTAAGACTAGGTTTCTAACAACTATTGATTAAAATTACTTTGTAAATAAGCTCATGAAATGAAGAATCATAAGTTAGAGGAGAAGTTTACTTTGCTTTACATTGCTTTTTCAGCTTATCTATAATTAAATCCAGACAGCAGCAACTTTTTGCATAAAGGATGTATAATAATATTATTCTGATTAAGAAGGAGATACTATGACTGAAATAACACGTTTTTATAATACATTTCAACCAGAACACTATAATGTTTTTTTGGATATCGATCGTCAAAAAAAGACTATTACGGGTAAAACAACAATTACGGGGACAGCGCTTGAACCAGAAATCGCAATTCATCAAAAGGATCTGCAAGTTGCCAAGGTTACAGCTGCTCAACAGCAATTGGAATTTACCCTTGATCCAGCAGCAGATGCCTTAAAAATTAAATTGCCTCAAAGTGGCAAGACAACTTTTACGGTCAATTATACGGCACCATTGACGGATACAATGATGGGTATTTATCCTTCTTATTACGAAGTGGACGGAGTTAAAAAACAGATTATCGGTACACAATTTGAAACGAATTTTGCTCGCCAAGCTTTTCCATGTGTTGATGAACCGGAAGCAAAAGCAACTTTTTCGTTGGCTATCAAGTTTGATGAACAGCCGGGAGAAACCGTTTTGAGCAATATGCCAGAAACTAAAGTTGAGGACGGAGTGCATTATTTTGAACCGACAGTCAAAATGTCGACCTATCTGGTAGCTTTTGCTTTTGGGGACCTTCAAAGTAAAATAACGACAACTAAGAGTGGGGTTAAAGTTGGCGTTTTTGCAACTAAGGCACATCAGCCGCATGAATTGGATTTTGCATTGGATATTGCCAAACGTGCAATTGAATTTTATGAAGACTTTTACCAAACGCCGTATCCATTACCACATTCTTGGCAATTAGCATTACCAGATTTTTCAGCAGGAGCGATGGAGAACTGGGGATTGGTAACTTACCGAGAAGCTTATTTGCTGATTGATCCGGAAAATACGGCCTTGGATACTCAAAAATTGGTAGCAACAGTGATTACGCATGAATTAGCACACCAATGGTTCGGTGATTTAGTAACGATGAAGTGGTGGGATGATTTATGGTTAAATGAAAGTTTTGCGAACATGATGGAATATGTTGCTGTTGATGCAATTAAGCCTGAATGGCGTATCTGGGAATTATTCCAAGAGTCCGATGTTCCGGCTGCCTTACAACGGGATGCAACTGATGGAGTACAGTCAGTTCATGTTAAAGTAAACAATCCAGCCGAAATCGATGCACTATTTGATAGCGCAATTGTTTACGCTAAAGGTGCCAGAATGTTAGTTATGGTACGGGCATTAATTGGAGACAAAGCTTTGCGGGCTGGATTGAAGCAGTACTTTGCAGCTCATCAGTACAGTAATGCTACTGGAGCAGATTTGTGGGCGGCCTTAGGAGCTGCTGCCGGAATTGATGTTGGGGCAGTTATGCAGTCTTGGCTTGAACAGCCCGGTTATCCAGTGGTTACCGTGGCAGTCAAAAATGGCAAATTAACCTTAACACAAGAACAATTCTTTATTGGTGAAGGACAGCAGCAGGATCGTTTATGGCAGATTCCGCTGCATGGCAATTACCAAGCGGTTCCAACATTGATGACTGAACGGGAGCTGACTTTGGGTGATTACCAGCAATTACGTCAAGCTGCTGCGAAACCATTTCGCTTGAATGTCGGCAATAACTCGCATTTTATTGTTAAATATACTGCTGAGTTACTACAGGATATATTAGCGAACTTTGCCACGCTGGATGAAATTGATCAGCTGCAATTATTGCAAGATCTACGCTTACTAGCTGATAGTCGCCAGCTGTCTTATGCTGACCTAGTACCACTGCTGTCAAAATTTGCAGTCAGCACTTCAGCGGTAGTTAATGCTATTTTGTATCAAACAGCAGCCAATTTAAAGAAATTTGTTGAACCTGATACAGCTGAGGAAAAACAGTTAAAGCAATTCTTTGATCAGTTAAGTGCGCCTGCAGTTAAACGTTTGGGGTGGCAGGCTGTCGCTGGTGAATCTGACGATGATAAGCTGGTTCGACCATATGTTTTGGGTGCGGCTTTATATGCTGAAAATCAGCTAGCTATCAATCAGGCTCATCAATTATTTACTGCTCATCAAGCTGATTTAATTAATTTACCAGCAGCAATTCGTTCATTGGTTTTAACTAATGAGGTTAAGAATTTCGGTAGTGAAGAACTTTTTGACAAATTGTTTACTATTTACCGTCAAACACCTGATGCGAGCTACAAGGCAGATCTGTGCGCGGCTTTGACTAGCACGCCTGATGCCGCTTTGATTAAAAAGCTGATTGAAAAATTTGAAGATACTGAAACAATTAAGCCACAAGACTTGCGGGCTTGGTATTATCGGACTTTAGCTAATAATGATGGTCAGCAGGCTGCTTGGGATTGGATTCGTCAAGACTGGTCATGGCTGGAAGAAAAAGTCGGCGGCGATATGGAATTCACGACTTATATTACAGTAACCGCGCGTGTTTTCCACAGTGCTGCGCGCTTGGCAGAATTTCGGGCTTTCTTTGAACCTAAAATCAACATTCCGGGAATGACGCGTGAAATCAAAATGGATATTAAGATTATTACCAGTCGGGTCAACTTGATTGAAGCGGAAGCTGGAGCTGTTAATGCAGCCGTTAGTGACGCTGTTAAATAATTTTTCTACTGGATATTAAAAAAATATTGTAAATAAGTAGCCTGTTAACCAATCAAAGTTAGCAGGCTATTTTTTTCTAGCCATTTATTTTAGGCTTTTGGTTGCGTTCCGAAAGATTTGCTAGGCTTTTTCGTTAGCAAAAAAGAATATTTAATTGAACTTTTGCTAAATTAAAAAATAATGAAATAGCTCATTGATTTTTCCATATATTAAAGATATAGTATAAATTGTTTTTAAAATCATATAATACGACTTAATACATATTATTGAGTTGTCTTGTAATAGGGAGATGTTTTTTTGATTAAAACGGATAATCTGGCAGGAATGAATATACATTATCCATTTTATGCTTTAGAAGATTTTTTCAGCTATCAAAATAACATCGGAATTAAAAATGTTGAGTTGTGGGGAGGAATACCCCACTTGTATTTGGATGCAGCTAGTTTCGAAAGCTTAAATAAAGTTATTGCCTTAGCCAGAAAGTATAAGATCAAAATACCGGTATTTACTCCTGAATCTATTATTTACCAATACAATATAGCTGCTCCAAATAAGGAGCAGTGGCAAAAGAGCAAACTATATTTTAAAAATGCAATTAGGATTACTGCGGAGCTAGGTGCAAAAATTATGGGAATTAATTCTGGTTTTGGGTTGTTGAATGAGCCAGCAAGTGAAGCTTGGCAAAGATCTTTAGAAATGTTGAGTTCACTGTCCGAATTTGCAGCGCGACAAAATGTTACGTTGGCCTTAGAAACGCTTAGACCGGAAGAGTCACAAATAGTTACGACTATTGAAGATGCCAAAAAAATGTTGCACGAAGTTAACTCGGATTCCTTAAAGCCGATGATCGATACTACAGCGATAACGGTTGCCGGTGAAACTTTAGAACAATGGTTTAACACGTTTGGCACCTCAATTGTGCATATTCATTTTGTGGATTGTGGAAAAACAGGAGGTCATTTAGCTTGGGGGGATGGAGAACAAGACTTAGCTGCAGCGATTAAGACTTTAAATAAATACAATTATACTGGCTTTTTAGGTCAAGAAATAACTGCTTCAAGGTACTATAAAAAGCCATTTGAAGCAGATAAGCGAGTATTTCAGCTGATAAAAAATCAGACTGAAAAATAATGAAACTATAGAAAAGCAATACGATCTTTTTAACTACCAACATATAATACGAGGAGAAATTGAGATGAAAAAAATATACAAGAAATTAATTTTAGTTATTTCGCTTTTAGGATTAATGGTGTTGGCAGCTAGTTGTTCTAGCAGCAAGTCAGCTAGCAAAGATAATAGTGTAAAAAAGATTCAAGACAAGGGAACCTTAGTGGTGGGGACTTCGGCAGACTTTGCACCGTTCGAATTTCCAATCGTTAAAGATGGTCAGAAGCAGATTGTCGGTTATGATATGATGATTGCTAAAAAAATAGCCCAAGCACTGCATGTTAAATTAAAAATCCAAAATGAAGAATTTTCCTCGTTGATTACAGACCTGCGAGGAAATAAGATCGATTTAATCATAGCTGGACTCTCTGTAACTAAGCAGCGTGAAAAATATATAAGTTTCTCAAAACCGTATTATAAAGCAACTGATGTTTTACTAGTAAGAAAAGGTAATGCTGAGAAATATGATTCAGTTAAATCGCTGGTTGGTAAAAGTATCGGTGTCCAGCAGAGCAGTACCCAGGAAACAGAAGCAAAGAAAAGGTTTAAAAAGAGCAACTTAATTGTAGAAAGTGCGGTTACCAACATGTCAACCGAATTATCTCAAGGAAAATTAGATGGTATTGTTGTGGGGCAGGCAATTGCGGCTGAGTATGTTGCTAAATTCCCAGATAAATACTCAATTGCTAAGGTTAAAATTCCAGTTAAAAAAGATGCGCAAACCAATAATATTGGAATTCGCAAGGGAGATAATGAACTGAAAAAACGAGTTAATAAAGTTATAACGCAGCTCCAAAAAAATGGTGAAGATACTAAAATGTTTAATGAAGCAAAGCAATTACAGGACAAATACGGGAAGTAAATTAATTTTTAATAGTTTTAGATTTTAATAAATATAGGGGGATCTTTATGAAGATAGAAACAATTGCCCAGAATATTGTAGATAACAGTGAGAAAAAATTAAAAGAGATTTATTTTGTTGCTTGTGGCGGATCATTAGTTGATATGTATGTAGCTAATTATTTACTTGAGCATGAGTCACTGACTTTAACTAGTGGGTGGTTTACCAGCAATGAATTTGTAAAATTTCCTCCTAAAAGGTTGGGAAAGCAGTCGTTAGTTATTTTATGCTCACATAGCGGCAATACGTTAGAAACTATTAATGCTGGAAAAATAGCCAAAAAAGCTGGTGCCCAAACGGTCGGATTCACCTTCAATGAAAAGGCTGATTTATTGGAGACGGCAGATTATAGTTATATATATGATTGGGGAAACGAGCGGGAAGTAAGTAATAATCCGATGGCGCTTATTATGACTTTAGCAGTTGAAGTGTTCGAAAGAATTGAGGGTTATAATAATTACAGCAACTTCAAAGAGGGATTGGAAAGAATTGATACGATCGTTGCCCATGCGGAAGATTTGGTGCAACAAAGGGCAAAGGCGTTTGCAAACGCAAGAGCAGGTGAAAAGATATTTAATATAATTGGCAGTGGAGCTACTTTTGGTCAGATATATGGATTTGCAATCTGTTCGTTAATGGAAATGCAGTGGTTGAATGCAGTGCCAATAAATTCAGCTGAATTTTTCCATGGTCCCTTTGAAGTGACCGATAAAGAATTGCCGTTTATTTTAACGCTGAGTATTGGCAGAACACGATCTTTAGATGAAAGAGTAAAGAAATTTTTGGATCGTTATGCTCAAAAGATTGAAGTTATTGATGCAAAAGAACTTGGACTTGATTTAATTAATGAGAGTGTTGCCGAGTACTTCAATCCGGTTTTATTTTATAGTGTTTTATCGCAGTATCGAAAAGCTTTAGCAAATGTTCGTCAGCATCCACTAGACGTTAGACGCTATATGGGTAAAGTTAAATATTAAGGTGGCTTTTGGTATGAAGGTTTTGGGATTAGGTGATGCAGTAGTTGATAAATATATTAACAAATATACGATGTATCCTGGTGGCAACGCATTAAATTTCGCAGTTTTTGCTAAGCAACTTGGACAGCAAGCAGGCTTTTTAGGAGTTCTTGGTTCTGATCAAGCAGGTAGCTACTTGAAAAAAGTTATTGATAAATTGCAGATTGATAATAGTCATGCTCGGACTGAAGAGGGAGAAAATGGTTACTCTGAGGTCAAAATTGTAGATAATGATCGAATTTTCATTGGCAGTAATAAAGGCGGAGTTTCAGCTCAAAATTTATTAAAATTATCAGCCGCAGATGATGATTATTTAAAAAGCTTTGATTTGATCCACATCGGACTTTATGGTCAAGTTGATCATTTGTTAGATAAGGTGCATTCTCTAGATTTAAGGGTGTCTTATGATTTTTCTGATAATTTTACTAGTAAGAAAGTTGATATGCTAATTAATAAAGTTGCATATGGTTTTTTCTCACTAAGTGGCAAAAGTGATGAAGCTGTTAAAAGCTTTTTGCAGCAAGTTTATACAAACAACAATAAAGTTTTGCTTGCTACTCGTGGGTCAGAAGCAGCGATCGCATACGATGGTAAACGTTTTTTTGAAAAAGCAGCGACAGCGATTGAAAAACCAGTTGACACGATGGCAGCTGGGGATGCGTTCATAACAGCTTTTTTAGTAGCTTATTTATCAAAACAAGTTGGTATTGAAGAATCGATGGTCAAAGCGCATGAATTTGCAGCTGAGATTTGTCAGCTAAATGGATCATTTGGTTTGGGCGTGAAGTATTAAATTTGTCAGCGGCTTCCTTAAGGACAGCCAGTTTATTATAATTGAAATAAACTGGCTAAACTTGCTGGTTATTAGGATTTTATAAGAAATGGGAAGGTTTTAATGAAATACAGTAATTCAATAAGGCCACTTTATCTACAAATACAAGATGATATAAAAAACAGTATAAACTCTGGCAAATTTAGCCATGGCGAGAAGATACCGACTGAGACGCAATTGCAAAAAATGTTTAATGTTAGTCGAGTAACGGTAAGAAAAGCTATCAATGGTTTGGTCGATAATGGTGTTTTGATTAGACAACAAGGAATTGGGACTTTTGTTAATTATAAAAAAGTAAATAGAAAAATAGAGTATGTACGTGGATTTACCGACAGTTGTATTGAGAATGGCTTAACACCTAAAACGATTTTGTTGGACAAAGAAATTATAACACCAACACCAGAGATAAAAAGGCAGTTAAAACTTGCCGATGGTGAACAAGCCATTTGGATTAGAAGAAAAAGATTGGCAAACGAAAAACCAATTATGTTAGAAAATAATTATTTTTCCCAAAAAAGATTCGCATTTTTATTGAATGAGAATCTAGAAGATTCACTATACCATTTATTAGGGAAAAAATATAATATTTTCCCGGACAATCCCGGAAAAACAACTTTGGAATTATGTGTTTCTGACATTAAACTTGCCAAAATAATGGAGGTAAATATTGGAGTACCTTTTTTCTATATGGAAACTGAAATCTCAGATCAAAATAAGATTCCAATTCATGTAGGACATCAATATTATTTAGGTGAGTATTATAAATTTGATATTTAATGCACGGGATGAGATTAAGTGCTGCTAATTTTGTTAAACGAAAAAAGTCCTTTTTTAAGGACTTTTTTTGGTGGTCAAGCTTAATGTAATTATTTTTTTAAATCTTCCCGAACGAGGGGCATAGACATACACCTTGGGCCTCCACGTCCTCGCGAAAGTTCACTTGACAGAATTTCGTGAACTTTTAAGCCGTGTTTTCGTAAAATTTCATTTGATACGTAGTTTCGGTTATAGGTGACTACCTCACCAGGAGCGATTGCTAAGGTATTTGAGCCATCATTCCATTGTTCACGGGGTGCTGCAATTGGATCGCCATTTCCTGTTGGAATTAGATCCAGATCATCTAAATCAAGTACGTTTTTTAAAACCTGCTTTAAATCTCGATGATGTTCAATTGAAATTCCATCTTTAGCGGGATGCAAAATCCAACTATCTATCTGTCCCTGTTTAGTCAAGATTGCGGGATGAACCGTAAATTGATCATAGTTGACCATTGTAAAAACAGTATCTAAATGCATCATGGCATGATTATTAGGAATCTTAATGGCAATGACTGTATCATAACCTGAAGCATTTTCAAATAAACTTCCTGCTATGTCTTGAATTGCTTCAGCGGAAGTTCTTTGCGAGACACCAATTGCTAAAATATGGTCATTTAAAACCAGCTCATCTCCACCTTCGATCCGAGTATGGTGGTTCCGAGTACGCCAAACGCGGACTCGTTGACTTGCAAAACGTTGGTGATGAGCAATAATATATTCCATAAATAGTGATTCTCGACGACGAGCTGTAAAAGTCATTCGATTAATGCTTAAACCATCGCCAATTGAAGCAGCAGGATCACGTGTGAAGTACAGGTTAGGCATCGGATCCATTAAAAATGGATAATCATTATTTTCCGAGATATTCTTTAAATCAAAATTTTTTAGTGGAAGTTCTTCTTTTCTGATGCCTTCCATAATGTGCTGTACCATGGCTAACGGTGCAAAGCCGCTGAGATAATCTTGTAATGCATCAGCTGTTTTGCCTTGTTTGAACCCTGATTCTGCAATCATTTGTTGTAGAAATTTTTGCCGAACATTTGTATCTTTCAAGGCTTCAGCAGCTAAATCATCAAGATAAAGGACTTCTGTTCCATTTTGTTTTAAAATTTCTGCGAATTGGTCATGTTCCTTTTGAGCAATCGGTAAATAGGGAATATCATCAAATAACAATCGCGGCATTGTAGCCGGAGTAATATTCTCAATTTCTTTACCTGGACGTTTTAAAATAACGGTGGTTAATTTCCCAATTTCCGATTTGACATTTATTGAAGCTATCATCTTAAATCACCTTTCTGTTGTCAAACCGTTGTTTTTACACTTATATTTTTCAAATAGTTTTTAATAATTATGTGATGTGTAATCACTAATGCTTTTCAGTTCCATCCAATGTCAACAAGGTTTTATACAAATCCGGACGGCGATCGCGGAACAATCCCCAAGAATTTCTTGTTTGTTTAATCTTATCAGTATCAAAAGTGTGAGTCAAAACAGTCGTGCTTTCTTGGTCAGCCTGCTCAACAATTTCGCCAGTTTGGTCAGTGATAAAAGCTGATCCATAAAATCTAATAGAAGAATCATCGATTGTTTCAGTTCCGATTCGATTGGAGACAACAACCGGTATTAGATTTGCTGCAGCGTGTCCTTGAATTGTACGCTGCCAATGTTTTCGCGAATTGATTTTAGGATGTTTAGGTACTGATCCAATTGCCGAGGGATAAAACAAAAATTCTGCACCTAACAATGCCATACACCGTGCGGCTTCCGGAAACCATTGATCCCAACAAATGCCGACGCCGATTTTTCCATATTTTGTTTGCCAAACTTTAAAACCAGTATTACCAGGTGTAAAATAATACTTTTCTTCGTAGCCCACATCATCAGGAATATGACTTTTACGATAAATACCCAAGATACTGCCATCTGCATCAATGATTGCAATTGAATTGAAACGATTAGTGTTTTGTTGTTCAAAAAAACTAACTGGTAAAACAACATGTAAGTCTTTGGCAAGCTGTTGAAGTTGCTGAATTGCAAGATCATCGTCTAATTTGCATGCAAAATCCATATATTCTGGTTTTTGTTGTTGGGGAAAATATTTTCTTTCAAATAATTCCTGTAATAAAATAATATTTGCACCAGCATTAGCAGCTTTAGTAATTAATTCTTTAGCTTGATTAATATTTGCCTGCACGTCCCAAGAACAAGTCATTTGTGTAGCGGCAACTGTGATTTTAGTCATAATTAAAGCTCCCTTCTAATCTAAAAACAAATTATTTTGTTAAACTTGCTGCAATACTTTCGTTTAAAACTTTTAAAGCGGTCTGCAGCTCTGCTTCTTTTACAACTAAAGGCGGAATAAAACGAATCACGTTATGCTCAACGCCACAATTTAATAAAATTAAATGACGTTTCAGAGCTTCTTGACGGATTTTTGTTACTAATTCAGTTAAGGGCTTTTTCTCGTCAACTGAACGAAATTCTGCACCGATCATTAAGCCCACACCTCTGACACTACTGATTACAGAATATTTTTGCTGTAATTGCCGTAGCCCTTGTTGAAATAATTTTCCTTTTCTACGGACGTCAGCTAAAAATTCATTATTCATAATATCCAACACAGCTACTCCGGCTGCACAAGCCAAAGGATTGCCTCCAAAGGTGCCACCATGTGCTCCTGGTGACCATTGATCCATATATTCAGTTTTGCTGATCACAGCACTTAAAGGCAGTCCATTGGCAATTCCTTTAGCCGAAGTTAAGATATCCGGTTCAACTGCATAATAATCTTTGGCAAATAGGTAGCCAGTTCGACCATAACCTGATTGAATTTCATCAAAGATCAACATAATTTTATACTGACTGCATATTTTTCGCAGTTCGACCAAGAACTCTTTAGGAGCGGGGACATAGCCGCCTTCGCCTTGGATTGGTTCTACAATAATACAAGCTACCTGGCTGGGAGCAATAATGTTTTTAAATAATTGCTGCAATTCATTTAGGCAATGCTCTATTTCCTCATGTTTGGATAATTTACTATTATAAATATCTGGGTAGTCCACATGATATACAGTGGGTAATGCATTTTCATAGTTTTCACGATAATGAGAATTTGAAGCGGTTAGAGCGGTTGTAAGCAAAGTGCGTCCATGAAAAGAATGAGAAAAAGCAATAATTCCGTTTCTTTTTGTTACACTTAGAGCGAGTTTGACGGCCCCCTCATTGGCTTCGGCACCACTGTTTGAAAAATAGACCTTGTAATCTTTACCAACACGTTTAGTTAATTTTTCGGCTAATTCGATGTAGGAGGGATAATAAACAACATTATGTCCGCCATGAACTAATAAATGAAGTTGCTTTTCAATTGCCGCGACAATTTTAGGATTATTATGTCCGCAATTAGTCACCGCGACGCCAGCGGCAAAATCTAAATATCGTTGACCATCTTCACTGGTTAGATAAACACCATCACCTTTGACAATACCTAAATTAGTTGCTCGTAATGCAACTGGTGGTAGAACAGCTAGCGATCTTTCGTATAAACTTTTCATTTTTCAGCCTCCCAGCCGATACTAGAATCACCTGACCTTAGGAACATTTCTAGGCTTAGAGATTGCTAGTTCTTTCAAATATATTGACGACTCATTCGTTTTTCGATAAATTGCATTAATTGTGACAAGAGGAAAGTCAAAACAAAATAAATTATGGCGGCTACGATCAATGGCGGGACAAAATTATATAGTGTGCCACCGACGCCCAGCGCTTGCGCGGTGACTTCTTGAACACCAATATAAAATAAAACTGAGGATTCTTTGATTAGTGAAATGAACTCGTTGCCCAGAGCTGGTAAAATATTGCGAATGGCTTGGGGTAAAACGATTGAAAACATAGTAGTTTTTTCACTCAAACCTAATGATAAACCAGCTTCTGTTTGTCCACGAGAAATTGAAATTATTCCCGAACGAAATATTTCAGCTGTATATGCTCCTGAATTAATGCCAAGGGCAATTGAACCAGGGATCACACGATCAAGTCCAGAGCCTAGAAATTGGACTTGGGGAATTGAAATAACTTTTGATAACGTATAATAAATCAGCATAACTTGAATCATTGACGGTGTCCCACGAACAATTGCAATATAGATGCGGGCAATATATTCAAAAACTTTTAATTTAGACAAGCGCATCATTACAAAAAATAATCCTAATAAGATTCCAATTAAAACTCCAATAACTGAAATTAAAATTGTTTGCGCTGTTCCTTCGATGAAAACGGGATAGTACTGTTTCATAAAATCAAACATGAACATTCCCCCTAAAAGGTTAATTATTCGTTTCGCATTAAAAATGCTGGCAATATGTATTAAGTCGTATTACAATTAAAAAACAATTTATACTATATCTTTAATATATGGAAAAATCAATGAGTTATTTCATTGTTTTTTAATTTGATAGGAACTTGGTTAAATAACTTTTTTTGTTAATGTGAAAGCCTGTAAAATATTTTGGAAAACAAATGGGAATAATAGTGGAAAAATTGAATTTTCACGTTGGTTATTTATAATTTTTTAAAAAATAAAAAACAGGTATTTCCAAACTTGAAATTTTGGAATACTTGTTTTTATTTAGAGTTGGATTTTTAGTCGCTTAACTAGCAATTTATTATAAAATCACTTACTTATGCTTCAGGAGAAACCAAGATTTTCATTTGATTTTTTTCAGTTGCTAATGCCTTGATTCCCTGATCGACTACTTCATTTAGCGAAATTTGTTTTGTGATCACTTTACTGAATAATTCACGATGATTATTAAGGATGCCTAAAACTTCTGGATAAGAATTGTTATAAGCAAGCGTGGTGATGATATCAATTCCCTGCATGATAACATCATTTGTTATATCGATTTTAAGCGGTTTTCCAAAAAGCGCAACAATTTGCAAAGTTCCAGTCCGCTTGGTTAATTTTAAAGCACTTTCAAAAGTTGGCTGTACTCCGGCGGCTTCAAATGAAATATCTACGCCGTTAGGACATTCCTTTTGGACTTCTTTTACAACATCTACTTTATTAGGATTAAGAGTCCGTTTAAGTCCCAGTTCGTTAGCTTTTTGTAACCTTACTTCAGAAACATCGATCACGTAAACATGGTTTGCACCTGCAAGTTTTGCCAGCATAGAAGTAAGTAAACCAATTGGTCCAGCACCTTCGACCGCAACATCTTGACCAGCACGCAAACCACTTTTCTTAATTGCTTCAAAAACTACAGCTGTTGGTTCAGCTAGAGCGCCTAATTTATAGTTCATTCCAGTAGGCATTTTATGTGCAAAAAATTCATCAACATTAGCATACTCAGCAAAACCGCCGTTATCTGAAAAGCCTAAGAAATTTCCAGCACCGTCTTTTGCCGCAGCTTTGTTACATAGATTATAGAATCCCTTACGACAATTTTCACATTTTCCACATGCAATTAAAGGTTCGACCGCAACTGCATCACCAACTTTTAATTTTTGAACATGGCTGCCTACCTTGACGACCTCTCCAGCGAATTCATGACCCATTGTAATCGGAACAGTTTTACCTGTTAAGGGATGAGGTGTAGTAGGCAAACCCCAGCCTTCAAGATAAGCATGCAAGTCACTTCCGCAAATACCACAGTACTTTACCTTGATTTGGACTTGATCTTCACGAGGGTCCGCAATCTCAACGTCTTCAATTCTAATATCTTTTTTACCATAAATTCTCGCAGCTTTCGTAATCGACATCTCCAATTCTTCAAAATTTTTGATCATAAGTGTTTTTACAAGCGCTTACTAAAACCAAGTGTAGTCTCGTAAGAATTATTTTTCAACCTTAGTTTTGTAGTTATATGTTAAATTATTACGAATAAAGCGTGATTTGTTATTTGGATAAATTCAATCTTTCAATAATAGCCTAAATTTAACGGCGGCTTGATTTTTTATTAAGTAACATTTTCTATATATAGTAGTTATTTAGCCCTTGTTAGGATCTTTCTACTATATATAGAATGGAATTTTAAAAGTCAAGACTGTTATTTTACTTTAAGAGTAAGTATAATGATTCCTTGAACGCAGTTTTCATGAACTGCTAAACAGGAAGGGGTTTTTCGTGTGTTTTCTCGCTATGTTGATGTTTTAAGTAATTTACCACAATATTCCAAAAATATTTTTCGGCATAATTATTTTAGTTGGTTGATTTCGCAGTGTCGTGGTTGGGGGCGTTTCAGTTATGGTTTACTATTATTTAACTTGGTTTTGCAAATTATCTCGTTAGTTCAATCATTTAATGTGGCACCGATTCAATCAATAATTTCTTTTATTGGTGGTAATTTATCAGTTGCTTGTGTGATTGGAATTTCTAATCGTTCAGGAATTCAGGGCTGGGCTGGTGCATTGAGTGCTATCTGTATTGCCTCAGTTGGTTTTACCGCGGGAAATTACGCTACAGCTTGTGAGCAGTTAGGCTACTTGCTTTTTCTTGATTTATTTTGTATCTTAGATCCGAAATGGAATGATAATATTCAAGCTGAAAAATTCGATCGAGCAATTGAATGGTTGTATTATGCATTGTTCTTCGTCGCAGCTTGGGCAGTTTTTTATTATCTATTTAATTTAACCAATGATCCCCGCGTTT
Source organism: Liquorilactobacillus ghanensis DSM 18630 (assembly GCF_001435235.1). Classification (GTDB taxonomy): domain Bacteria; phylum Bacillota; class Bacilli; order Lactobacillales; family Lactobacillaceae; genus Liquorilactobacillus; species Liquorilactobacillus ghanensis. The sequence goes on from NZ_AZGB01000016.1 coordinate 224,936, forward strand.
TCTTGGATAGTTTGAACTTAGCAATGGCTGTTACTGGTTCTTTGCTGGAACTCAATCGAAAACGTGAGCAATACTTTGTTTGGACGATTTCGTCATTGTTTACAATTGCGTTATGGACACAAACGATGCTCCAGGGTGATGGTAATTTTTCGTTGATTTTCAGTTATGGGGTTTTCTTTTTAAATGATATGTACGCTTTCTTCAGCACTCGCGGTTGGTTTCGAACTTCACGGGCTAAGTAGGAAGCTGGTCTAGGAGGAAAAGACATGGGTAGGCAGTCAGCTCCAATTAGAATTTTATTTATCAGTATTTCGGGTAATACACGGTCTTTTGTTAAAAAATTGGTTGCGTATGCCCAAAAACAGCAGGAAAAAGATCAGTCGGCGCGGCTAGTTGAGACAACTGAGGTAAACAATGGCAATCAACTGATCGAAATGAAGCAGCCTTATGCTGTCTTGGTACCAACATACCTTGATGGCGGTGATGGAATTACCAGTGGCAACCATGAGATCATGACTAATGAGCTGCGCGATACGCTGGAAGATAATGATAATTATCGCTGGTGTTATGGTGTTGTCGGCAGTGGTAATCGTAATTTTAATGCTCAATTCGGTTTAACTGCCAAACAATATGCTAGTCAATTCGGTTTTCCAGTAATTGATTTTTATGAATTGCGTGGTACTTCAGCCGATGTAGCTCGTGTTTATCAGCATCTAAGTGAATTTCAGCAGCGTTTTGAAGAAAAAGTCTAAAACAATATAAAATGAGCTGGAACTTTTTGCCAAGTGGTAAAAAGTTTTCAGCTCATTTTTTATTTAAGTAACCTTGTGCAGTAAAATCAGCAACTAAACTAAAAGCTGATTTTTGAATAGGCAAGAACTACTGCAATTAATTAAGCAAAGATCAGTTAATGACCCCAGATAGCTACTACAGTTTTGTAGGTAAAAAAGATAGCGATAATGGCAATCATCCAGCCGGTGTGCCACATAAAGTCCCAAAAGTTAGTTGCTGTCTGCGGATGCTCAGCAATTACGATTCGTTGTTTTAATGTATCGTCGCCTTTAATTAAAGCATCTAGGCTAATTGAAAATAATTCACTGATTTGAATTAGCCGTTCAATATCTGGGTAGGCAGTTCCCAACTCCCATTTGGAAACAGCTTGACGACTGACATTTAAGCGCTGTGCCAGTTCTTCTTGGGTTAATTGTTGTTTTTCACGTTCAGCTTTGATCTGCGGTCCTAATTTCATAGAATCAACCTGCTTTCAATATTCAATAATTATTAATTATATTATTGACTAAGGTACTAAAAAAAGCACGATAATTATCAGTGCTTCCACGCAACTAATGGTTGCAAGCTTGATTTAACGTGCTTTTGAAGGCTATTTTTATAATTACCAAAGTTTTAGAGTTGGTCCGATCATATATAAACCAAATACCATTACAAGTAAACAGCAGCTGGTCACGATCCATTTATACCAGCCATGCATCCGATATTTTGATGGTAAAACTTTGGCTTCCAATAATAATAAGAAACCTAAAACAATTGGTAACAGCAGTGCATTCATAACTTCAACGGTGATGGATAAAGATACCAAGTTGAAATTAATTAAAACTAAAACGGCGCCGATAACATGCGCCAAAGCGTACATTAAATAAAATCCAAAATTGCTGCGATTTAATTTTTCATTTAGGCTATGTGGCCAATTGAGAACTTCAGTAATTTCCCATGTTCCTGCCAGAGCAACCACTAGGGCAGCTACCAGTGCTCCGCCTAACAAACTTACTCCAATCAGAATTTTAGCCGTTGCAGCTCCCAAGAAGGGTGTCAATGAAGCTGCCAGATCACCAACGGTATTAAGCGAGACTTGTCCATGACGCTGTCCGACAGTTGCTGCAAAGGTAATGACAAAAACAATCATAATTCCTTGAGTAATTAAGGTTCCAACAGCAGTATCGTGCTGTTCTTTATGCAAAACGGTGGGAGATAAGTTCTTATCAACTACTGCGCCTTGCTGATAGAAAATCATCCAAGGCATGATAACAGCACCGACATTAGCTGCTACCAGATAAATATATGAAGAACTACGATAAGGAACAGTAACTAGTCCCTGACCGATAGCTGAGAGGCTGGGATGAACCATGAACATAGCAACAATAAATGCTAGTTCGGCTAATCCAATAACGATTCCAATTTTTTCAACCCGGCGATAGCTACCACTAAAGGCAATTCCAACTAATAAAACTGTAGCAATAGAGACGGTAATCCATTTAGAGATTCCAAACAATTCGCCGACCCCGGCAATCCCGGCAAATTCAGTTAGTAAGGCACCAATTGACGAAATAGCCAAAGTTCCAGCGGATAAAATTGCCCAACCCAAACCGAAATTTTCGCGAATCAATTCACCATGGCCTTTGCCGGTAACGATACCTAAACGAACAGTCATTTCTTGAGCCATAAATAAAATAGGAATTAATAATAGCTGCGGTAAAATCATGGTGTATTGCCATTGGGCACCTGATTGAGCGGCTGTAATTAAACAACCGGCATCAGTATCGGCCAGCATTACTACCAAGCCAGGGCCCCAGACCTTAAAAAAGTGTTTTAAATTAAACGGACCAACCAATGAACGACTATTTGACTTTGTACTTAAAGAACGCAAACCAACCACTTCCATCAATATAATTTAGAAAATTTCTAGTAAATGAGAACGATTATCAATTAAAACAACTGAATTCTAGCACATTTTTGAATAAGATGAACCATTTTTTCAAAATATAAGCATAAATTTGAATTTGTATTGCAACCAAAACAAGCCTACACTAGGCTTACTAGATAATAAGTTCTGTTACCATTGTTGAAATGAAAAGTGAAAGGAAACTATTTTATGAAACCAGATGTTTTAGTTTTTCAACCACAAATTGCCCGCCAAAAACCAGAAACGATTATTCATCAAGATCATCGGTGCCCCTTTTGCGATGTGGCGAATTTGGAAAAAGTTATTCGTCAAGAGGATGACCGGATATGGCTGGTTAATAAATACCGGACGTTAGCCAAAACATGGCAGACAGTAATTATTGAATCCGCAATTCATGATGGGGATATTTCCACTTACAAACGCGAACAGAATCGGGCAATTTTAAAATTTGCGCTTGCTGCTTGGCAGCAGACCCAAACAAGCGGTAAATATCGCAGTACGGCACTTTATAAAAATTATGGACCATTGTCAGGTGGCAGTTTGTCACATCCACATCTGCAAATTGTTGGTTTTGAAGAAGTAGATATTTATGCGCAGATCAAGCCGGAAAATTTGCAGGGAATAACAGTTGTTGCTAATCAGGCAGTCAGCTTGAATATCTCAACGCTGCCAATTATGGGATTTGTGGAATTTAATTTGTGCTTGCATGATTCTGCTCAGCTAGATGAGTTTGCAGATTGTTTACAGGTGGTAGTCCAGTATTTGTTGCGGGATTACTTTAATGGTAGATGTAATTCATATAATTTATTTTTCTATCCGGGACCACAGCAGCAGATAATCGCCAAGATAGTGCCTCGGTTTGTTGTTTCGCCTTATTTTGTCGGCTACAAGGTTTCACAAGTTAATGACATGCAACGGCTGATTGAAATTCGCCAAGAGTTGGCAACTAAAATTCAACAAGAGCTGCCGCAAGCCAAGCTGGAAAAACAGCGCAATTAAAATTTATTCTTTGAATCACCAAGTCAATTACATGTTTTGTTTTTCTACAATATGTATAGTTTTTGCTGGAAACGATGGGTAGGGATTTTAGCATATTTATAATTTAGACCGCAAAAAAACAGTCCAGCGAGATAATGTTTGCTTGCAACTACAATTTACTACCAACATTTATCTCTTCGATGCTAATTGATCCAGCTTCTGACTTTCATGGACTACATGTTAATCCAAAAAGCAATTACTGTTCAATTATCTCACTGGACTGCTAAAACATAAGGGAATTTCAAGCTCTAACCTCTTTTCTAACCGCTATCACGGTTTATTTTGCCAGACGATCACGTTTTAAATGATGCCCAGCAAGATTATAGGCTTTGCTATAATCCCTTACACTTCGTATTATAGCACATTATAAAACGGTTACAATAAATGTGCTTGCCATAAAATATAGTTTTGTTTTAATTTTTTTCCATGGCGTGACCGCCGAAACCATTACGCAAAGCAGCGACGACTTTACCGTTTAAAGTGTCTGCTTCTTCTGAGCGGTAGCGCATCATTAAAGCGGCACTGATAACGGGTGCCGGTACATGCAGCCTGATTGCTTCTTCACTGGTCCAAGCACCTTCGCCAGAAGAATGCATTATGCCTTTAATCTGGGATAACTGTGGGTCTTTGGCAAATTGTTGTTGTGCAAGTTCCATTAACCAACTGCGAATGACTGAACCATGATTCCAGACTTGGGCAACAGCAGCGTTATCGTAATTATAAGGTGATTTTTGTAAGATCTCGAAGCCTTCACCGATTGCTTGCATCATGCCATATTCAATTCCATTGTGGACCATTTTTAAATAGTGACCGGATCCAGTTGGACCAGTGTAGAGATAACCATTTGGAGCAGCAATTTTTTGAAACAATGGTTTGATCTGCGGGAAAATATTGGCTGGCCCGCCGATCATAAAGTTGCCATTGTGGCGAGCGCCAGCCATCCCACCAGAGGTACCAACATCAAAAAAATTAATATTAGCAGCGGCTAGTTCTTGACCATGACGAATTGAGTCGCGGTAAAAAGAGTTTCCACCGTCAATCACAATATCGTCAGCTGTCAGCAATACGGCTAATTGTTTAATGGTGGCTTCAGTTGGTTTACCAGCAGGTACCATAATCCAGATTATGCGCGGTTGTGGCAGCTTAGCAACTAATTCGGTTAAGCTGGTCGCAATTTGAGCACCATTTTTTTGAGCGGACATTCGAGCTGTAGGATTAAGATCAAAAGCGGTTACTTTAATCTGCTGTTCCAATAGGTTTTTAACTAAATTAAGTCCCATTTTGCCTAGTCCAATCATTCCAATATGCATAATAGTCATCCTTTCAAATTCTTTATTCAGCAAATTTATGCTGAAGTGCTGTTAAAGTAGCTGTTTCACGACTCAATTGTGGTTGTAGCCGTTGATAAATAGCAAATAATTCTGAATAGTGAAGTGCATTTGCCGAATTAGGCTGATAAGTTATAACCGTTCCGCTCATCGCAGCAGCACTTTTGCTTAGATCATTAGTTAAGCCCAAAGCTTTCATTCCGATTAAGACTGCTCCCAGACAGGAAGCTTCAATTTGTTCAGGGACTTGTACTGGGCAATTAAAAATATCGGCAATCAGTTGTCGTAAAAAAACGGATCTGGCAAACCCACCACTAAGAATTAAATGTTGTGGCTGACCCAAAGTCTGGCTGACAATTTCCCAAACGCTGCGAAGATTAAAAATAATACCTTCAACAACCGCACGAGCCATTTCTGGGCGACCATGCAATTGATTTAAACCGACAAAGCTTGCACGTACATCAGCATTCCACAAAGGTGCGCGTTCACCATTGAGATACGGAAAGAATAGCAGACCAGCAGCACCGATCGGAACAGTTTGAATTATTTTTAATAATTGCTGATAAGGATCTTGATGAGCTTGTTCAAAGGCTTGTTTTTCGTGATCAAATAATTTTTCTAAAGCCCAGCGTAAAACAATACCACCGTTGTTGACTGGACCACCGATTACCCATTGTTTTTTAGATACGGCGTAACAAAATAATCTTGCTTGCGGATCAAGGGCTGGATGGTCGCTTAAAATCCGAATGGCGGCTGAAGTTCCAATTGACAAAGCTGCTGTATCAGCATTAAGAGCATTGACACCTAGGTTGGCCAAGGCACCATCAAAAGCACCTTGAACAACGGGTGTAGCTTGAGGCCAATTTATTTTTATCGCCCAATTGGGATTCATTCCACTAAAGGTATGGTAACTATCAACCAGTGGCGGCAGCTGATTTTCAGTAATTGCAGCAATTTCTAAAATTTTTGGATCCCACTGTTGTTGCTGCAAATTGAACAAACCGGTCCCGCTGGCAACAGAAACGTCCATTTGCCACTGACCAAACAAACGCCACAATACATATTCCTTGATACCGCAAAAGTAAGCTGATCGTTTAAAAATTGTTGGCTGATTTTTCTTCAACCAGATTAACTTTGCCAATAATGACATCGGGTGCAATGGGGTACCAGTTCGCTGATAGAGTTGATCAGCAAAAGAACTTTTCCGCAAAGCAGCAGCAGCTGGAGCGGCTCGCGTGTCAGCCCAAGTGATTAAATTGGTTAGTGGCTGCCGCTTTTTATCCAAAGCAATTAAACTTTGATTGGCACTGGAAAAGCTTAATCCTGCTAATTTCAAGTGCTGTTGTTGAACTATTTGCAAAGCAGCTCGCAAACAGGTACTGACAGCTGTCAAAATTAACTCGGGATCTTCCTCAGCCATACCGGCAGTAGATTGTTTTAAGGGGTATGGCTGATTGAATTTTTTAATCGCGTGACCGTTAATTTGACACAACAATCCTTTGGTACTGGTAGTTCCAATATCAATTCCGAGCATGACTTTCATTTGCCCAGCTCCTTGTATTGTATAATTTAATGAAAAATTCAATCATAAAAATAACTATTATAATGACAATTATTTTCATTTCTATTATAATTGAATCAATTGGTAATGCAAGCGCTAAATTACTATAAATAAGCAGGTGAGGGTAATGGAAATCAAGATTCAAGCACGAATTAATCAACTGTACCCACAATTAGGCAGCAGTAGCCAGCGTCTAGCAGATTATCTTTTAAAGCAGCCGATTGCTGCCGCGGTTTCGGTAAATAAATTGGCAGCAGCTTGTCAGGTATCACCAGCGACTATCTCTCGTTTTGCTCGGACATTAGGCTTTAAAAATTTTTCACAACTTAAATGGGCGTTAATACATCAGGCTAAACAAACAGTTAATGGCAGCAGTGAAGTTAAACCGGCAGATTCACCACAGCAGGTTGCTCAAAAAGTACTGCAAGCCAATACTGATACATTGGCGCAAACTTTTGAATTGTTACAACCAACAGATTTAACTCGTGCAGTAAAATTAATTGTGCATGCTCAAAAAATTGGTTTCTTTGGCATGGGCGGCTCTAATATCGTTGCACAAGATGCTTATCATAAATTCTTACGAGTCCCATTAACCGTACTTTATGACAGTGAATACCATTTAGCTTTGATGCAGGCATCACGATTGACTAAAAACGATTGTGCTGTTTTGATCTCACATACCGGAAACAATCGGGATACATTGTTGTTGGCTGATGTTTTAAAAAAGCAGCAAGTGCCATTAATTGTAATTACGAGCACGCCGCATTCGCCGTTAACTCGAGCTGGGGATGTTTGTTTCTTTTCAATTGCTGAAGGATTGCATTTTAAATCGCGAGCTTTCTTTTCAATGACATCGCAATTGGCTATTACAGATTGCCTTTATTTGCTGACCGTTCAGCATTTTGGCTCACAAGCAGCTGATGTTTTTGAAGAGTTGCAACAAACTGTTGCTTTACGCCATCAGAGTAAATAAAAAAGCCTCTTTGAAAGGGGCTTCATATTTGTAAATTTAAAGAACACAAAAGAAAGTTAATATTAAGGTTAAATATCTTGCTACAGATTTAATTAAGATATTTTTGTAATAAATAAACCGGTGTGCAACTCCAAGCGTGACAATAACTGTTAACAATTGGGCTACCATATGGAGAATAGTTAGGGTTATCAGGGTCAAATGCTTCCCAGTATGTGTCTGCACCTAAATCAATCATTTTACCCCAGTAATTTTTCATTAGTTTAATAGCTTCATCCTTTAGATTCGCTTCAAAAAGTGCCTGAATAATGTGATGATACATATAAGGTGTTGCAATACCTTTTACCGGGAATAGTTTTTTTATTGCATTAATCATTATTTGTTGGTTAGTGTCGTCATTCATAACATGGGCTAGAACCATCCAAACTTGGCTGCTAATATTAAGTTCTTTATTACCACCGGAAACAAATAACTTTTGCTTAGCATCATATAATTTGGTTTTAGCATAGTTTTCTAAAAGTGTTAAAGTAGTTTTGTATTCTGTTAATGATGGGTCGTTAACCAGTTTAGCTAAATGAATTAGCTGCTTCAATGCATAAATCGTAATAGCTTGAGCTGAGGTTGTTTTGTCAAATTCATTGGACCAATCAACAAATACAGTATAATTTTCATCAGGGATCACTCGCCCTTCAGTATTGATAAATGGTAACATATACTGCCATTGGTGTTTGGCAATTGGATATAGATCATCCAAAACAGTTTGGTCGAATTCGTGGCGTTCCAAATCATCTAGTACGGAAATAAAGAATAAGGAGTAATCATACATAAATGTATCATCAGGCACATATTCTTGATCTGTAAATACATTAGCAGAAATACGATTATCTGTAGATGTCATTGCTCCAAACAAGTAAAGACATCGCTTTACAAGGCTGGTGTTATTAAAGGTGGCATAGTTGGTAAGTGCTTGTAAACGCAGATCGCCTAACCATAAGCGTCGATCTCGCTTAGGCCCATCTTCAAAAACATCTTGCATACAGTCGTGAAGGGTTGTAATACCAACGTTATAAATTGCTTTTAGCTTGGAATCGTTTGTATTCAATGGAGATACTATTGTTGAATCAGCTGAACTCTGAACAATTGCTTTGGCATTTGAAAATTTTACATGCCACTTTGGCGAAGTATCAATTATGGTAATTTGAACATAGCGAAAACTGTATCTTCTAGGTAGGTTAAAGTTAACTGGCAATCGATCAAGATGGGTGGTTTCTTCTTGAATCCAGGACTTACTTAACCAACCGTTATATTCGTTTGAATTATGCACTAATTCATTAGGCATTTCTGCAAATTTAATTTTAAAAGAAAGTGGTGCATCCATTGGTGAGCCAACATGCTCAATGTGGATACTAAATTTACCAACGCAATGCTGTCCAAAGTCTAGGATAACACTATCATTGCGAGCCATTTGTTGTTGAGATAGTTTGTCAGCATTTTCAACCACCTTTACACCGACTTTTTCCAACTTAGTAGTATCTTCTATAATTGAAACGAGTTTTTTCGCATCAACTTCTGTTCGATATATTTGGGGTTTATACTGGTCAGCTTTTTGAAGCAGTTTTTCGTTATGATTAAAAGTTACATCATTATTAATTTGAAATTTAAAGGACATTTGCCATCACTTCCTATTTTCTAATGTCATATTTGTTTTCTAAATGGACCATAGCCATTCCAGCGATAAAGGCAATGATAATCATTCCTGAGAATCCAAACATTGTAACTTTAATAACTGATTGTACAACTAAAGCTGGAGTGATAATAGCAAATAGTCCGCATAAGAATCTTGAAAAACCGCCAATAAATCCTTGTAATGAAGAACGAATTTCAATAGGAAATGCTTCTTGAGTCCAAACTTTATAAATAGCTTCACCGGCAACATTTGAACCAATGCTCATTACACCAATAGCAATGACAATTGGCCACAGTGCGTGACTTAAAATAGCAAGTGAGAACATTGAGATAAATTGGATTAACATTCCGAAAAAGAAGAATGTATTTCTGTATTGACCACCAGCGGCTTTAGCAAAAGCCATTGTAGCAAATAGTGAAACGAAGTTGAGGATTAGGCCTGCACCTGTAGCAAAGGTTTGACTAGCTTTAGCTTGAACCAACATGAATGTTTGAAACTGACCAAATGTATTTGCTAGCAGGTTCCAGCAAATATAAAATATCATGATACTTGCTAACATTTGTAGATACATCTTTTTATTATGACCTAACAGGGTGTTTTTGACAGAAACCTTTTCTTGATTTCCAGTTTGATTTTCGCGTTCAATGCGTCGCTGTTCACCTGCAGTATGAAAGGTGCGGAACTTGTGTGAGAATGTTCGCCATGCCCAAATGATAAGTGCGAAAATTGCTAAACATGTAAACACAATACGGGCACCGGTAGCTCCTGATAGTTTAGAAACAATAAAGGCAGCACCATAAGAGGCAAAAACCCCCACTTGCCAAAAAATTTGAGTTGATGCAATCAGCTTTGATGAAGTTTTATCATCGGGTGCATCATGCGATATCATCGTCAAACTAATTGGCAAATCTAGTCCTGAAGTAAAGCCGGTCCAAATAGCACCAATCAATAACGTAATATAGTTAGGAGCAAAAACACAGATGAATGCGCCAATTGCATAGAAGAGGTTCATCCAATTAAATGAGCGAACTAAGCCAAATGTTTTTGTTGTCCAACCTGCTAACATTGAGCCAATAGCGATTGCAAAAGTCAAGGCACCAGAAATTACCCCAACTTGTCCATTTGATAAGTGAAGCCCGACTTGCCATACAGTGATTGTTGCGGACATACCAACAATGATACCCGATCCTAACACTGACCCCAGTCCTGCTGCGATAGCTAATGGCTGATATTTTTTAACTAAGTTACTTTCAGTTTGTGTATTAATCATCATCTTTTCCTCCTTGAGTTCTTCTAAATTATAACAGCCGTTGTTATCGCTTTCAGTATCACCTCAACTCATAATGGGTTGCGAAAACACAGATTGTAAGTATACTTATAACTAATAAATAATTAAAAAAGGAGGGGAAAATAAAACGCTACCTAAAAGTATAGAAGACGAATTATTCAAGATTACATCAGTGGAGCAAGAACAATTGGCTGGTAAACGCCATATTCAAGATGTTCCTATTACTGACTCAATCAATAAAATCATCAAAGCCATGCCTTTGTGGGATTTCTTTGATTATGGGAGTATTGCGGTCACGCGATCAAATCGTTTTTCTTATATTCCCGCTCACACCCATAGTTTTATTGAAATTAACTATGTATATAGTGGTAAGAGTATTCAGTATATTGATGATAAAAAAGTTACTTTAAAGACTGGTCAGGCGGTAATTATGGATCGGAGTGTGCAACAACGAATTGATTATGCTGGAGAAGACGATATTCTAATTAATATTTTGATTCGCGATGATGATAAAATTAGGCAATTGCTCCATAATGAAAACTTAGTAACAAATTCTTTGACACGTTTTCTTTTTAATGCTAGCCAGCCTAATTTCAATCATGATAATTATCTTATTTTTGATTTTAACAATTCGCCTATAACACTACGAACAACTGAAAATTTGATTATCCAAGGTTGGAAAAACAATGGGACTAACAAGAGCAACCGATTACTTAATTTGCTGATGCAGACTTGGTTAATAGTAGCAAGTGAGAATATTATTTTTCAGAAAACAAACTATGTAGATGCTCATCAAGACTTGATGATTCAAGTGGCCAATTATCTCAATACTCATTATCAAGATATCAGCTTAAAATCATTGGCGCGTCATTTTGGGTATAGCGCCAACTATCTTGGCGATAAAATCAATAAAGAGACAGGACACAGTTTTAAGCAATTATTGCAAATGCGTCGGTTGAATATTGCTTGTAATTTAATACAGCAAACTAATTTTTCTATGCGTGAAATTAGTGAATACATCGGATATGATAACCACTCATCGCTATTTAGACTTTTTAAAAGCAATCTTGGAGTAAGTCCTAGTGAATACAGAGAACGTATTATACGTCCACGACAATTGGATTTAAAATCTGAATAGTGTTAGTGTGGATGTAATTTTTTGAATGTTGAACTAGTAAAGGATAGTGCTTATTTTAAATATATGTATAATAATTTCGATGCTTTAATTTTAAAATGCCTATATAAAATAAAAAAAGATGATAAGCTATGAACTCTTATTTAGAGCATCGTAGCTTGTCATCTTTTTCAGCAATAGTTATTCAGCTTTTGAAATAGCTGAAGCGATATCTTCATCTTTGTCAAAATCGTGTTCCATGAATTCTGCATTATTTACAGGGAAATGTTGCTCTAAGGTATCAAAAACTTGTTTTTCTAAAGTCCCTTGTTTGATTTGAAAATCAAGAATATGTCCACCAATTGATAAATCATCAGCAATAAAATGGTTATGAAAACCAGCAACGGCTGCTCCATGAAATAATTTCGGTGAATAGTAGCTCAGTAAAGTACCTTTAACATCATGAGCCTCAAAAATACTTTGCTTTTTAGCAGTTGCAGCCAAAGTATCAAACGGCTTAGTTGATTTGACAACAGCTCGGGTCTTCATGTAGCTGAAAGTTCCTTTAACAAGAATTGAAAAGAAGGTATTGCAATTTGGTTTGCCTTCAAGGCTGGCATTTTCAAAAGCAGCTGAATCAGCATCAGACAAAGTTCCGATTTTTTGATAGTCAGCAAAATGCGAGTTGGCAAATGGTAAAGTGAAATCATCTTTTAATAAGTTAGCTTTGCCAAAACTGTCAAATTGATATGGTTTGCCATCAACAATTACAACTTCTCCGTTTAAACCCTCACCAGTACCGATTCCGGTATCTCCATGAGCCATCAGTTCTTTTAATGTCAGCGTTCCGGTCAGTAGTCCTGGAACCAGTAAAGCCAAAGTCCCATGCTGATAGAGTACGTTTGTGTTTTTCACGCTTATTACCTCCAAAATCAACTTTTAGTTCTATTAAGAAGCATACCACATTGTTGGAATTTGTGGTGTGCAATGTAAGTCTTTAAGCTTATTTGACTGCTAAAAAGCAATCAGCCTGGTGATCGTTGACTAGTCCGGCAGCTTGCATAAAAGAGTAAACAACTACCGGACCGGTAAATTTAAAGCCGGCTTTTTTTAAAGTTTGACTGATTTGAATAGCACTAGTGTCAGTTGCTGGAACCGCAGCGGCTGTTTGATAATGATGAATGATTGGTTGATAATCAATCATTTGCCATAAGTAATTATTAAAAGTTTGGCCTGAACGATTCAAATCGGCGACGATCCGAGCATTATTGATAATTGCTGATAGCTTGGCTTGGTTGCGAACAATGGCTGAATTGTTCAACAATTGCGGCAACTGTGGCTCCATTGATTGAACTTGATAAAAATCAAAATCTGCCAAAGCTTGGCGAAAGGCTGATCGCTTTTTTAGAATTGTCTGCCAACTTAAACCAGCCTGCATAATTTCTAAAGAAAGCAGTTCGAATAAGTGCTGATCGTTGTGACAAGGTCGGCCCCATTCATGATCGTGGTAGCTTTGAAGCAAATGATCAGCCGATTCTGCCCAGCTGCAGCGCTTTAATTGCGTTTTTTGCAACGAAATCCAACCCCTTTTAACTTCTTATTCACCATGGCGTTTTCCACGGATAACATGATCAGCGTGTGCCAAGGTTTCATTAACAATGTCTAAAATATGCGGATCATCAAGTCGGTAGTAATTAGATTTTCCTTGACGTTGTGCTGAAACTAACTGATGCTGACGTAAAATAGCTAATTGATGAGAAACTGCTGATTGCTCTAATTCCAGAATTTGTCCTAATTCACTGACATTCAGCGGTTGCTGTTCAAGTAATTGCAACATTTGCAGTCGAATTGGATTACTTAAAAGTTTGAAAATACGTTGAGCTTCTTGTAAATGTTGTTGTTCAATCAAATTAAGCTTGTTCGTTGTGATAATCAATGCCTCCTGATCAGTTTAAAAAAGCTGCAGTATGTGATGGATCAGACCACTGTCCCAAAAAACATAAAATCCAATTACAATATAGCAGATTTTCATGAGCTTGTCCCCATGAGCCTCGATGAAAGTGGAGACTGCTGGTAAATCAGCTAACAAATGAATCAGCCAAACAGCTAATAATGATAAAGCTCCAATAAATACCAGTGTGATTAAGAAACTGTTAAAAGTTTGTCCAACAAGTACTGGAAGGAAAATTGCAAGATTACAACCGGCGCACACAGAAAGATAGGTAACAAAGACATTCAATACAGGGGAATGAACCTGCTTATCTCCGTCATCGTCATCATCATCGTGAAAGGCGAGATAAATCGGCAGAATTCCCAAAATTCCTAGTAGCCATTCTGGCAAAAAGGTAGCAAGCGCCTGACCAATAAAATAACTGGCGCTTAGTAAAACTAGATTACCCAGCAGATAACCGAACATTACTTGTCGTAATTGGTATTTTTTCAATAAGAAAATCAGCATAAAGAAAAAATCCAAGTTAACGCTGATAAAAGTTAGTCCTAAGATCCAAAAGTTCATTATTAAGTTCCTCCTAGCATGCAAATGTGTTCATATGATATATATTTCATATGAACTTTACATCATATATAATACACGCTAGAAAAAAATTTGCAATTTATAAATGAGTTGTAGGAAAAAATGGTTGACTGATTTAAAATCTGATTGGAGATCAGAACTTCTGTAAAGTACTAAATAATTTCGATTTTTAAACTTTAATAATATAAAAGCTGCCTATTCTTGATGAGAATAGGCAGTTTTTTGAGCTGTATATGTGACTAATAAAACTGAGTTAAAAACAAATCCATAAATTGGTAATATTTATGATTCAGCAATTTATTAATTACTCTTTTTGAATGCTGTCCAAATGAGACCAAGGTCTGCGAAAAGTAGAATCAAGGTAAAGATCAGTCCATTATGAAATCCGGCATTTTGACTGCTGGCAGATGCGGCAACGATAGTAGAAATGATTGCTGTACCAGCAGCACCAGCAAATTGCTGAAAAGTATTGAGCAAGGCGTTTCCGTCCGCTTGAAGTTGCAAGGAGAGTTGTTGTAAGCCATGTGTCATGATTCCTGGCATGCTTAGTGATTGTCCAGCGGCAAACAAGGCAAATATAGCTGCAATTGAAGGAATCGTTAGGTGATTGAAGAAGATTGCAAATAACAAAACGGCGATAAGCTGCAATGAGATACCACTGATAACTGGTCGCTTAGCTCCTAAATGGTCTAACAGACTCCCGCCAAAGGGTGTTAATAAAGCTCCAAGCAAAGCTCCTGGGGCCATAGCAATTCCTGCTTGTAAGGAAGAACGATGGAAGGCCAACTGAATCAAGTTTGGAATTAAAAATGAAAGTCCTAAGACAACAAATTGTCCAATGAAATAGCTGCTTAAATGCAAGTTGAAATTAAGATTTTTTAAACTACTCCAGTTAAGAATCGGTGTAGTGGTTTTGCGATAATGAAATAACATTATTACAAAGAAAACGACTGCCAGTAGTAAGTAAATAATGAAATCAATTAAACTAGTACTTAGAAAGTTGAAGGCGGTAATCAAGAAGGCAAACGTGGCTGCCGTTGTTAGCCAACCCCAAAAGTCGAATTTAATTGCCTTTTTCGGTTGCTGATTGTCAAGTGACCAACAGCCAACTAATAAGGCCACCAAGATTAGTGGAATCATTAAAATAAAAATCATGCGCCAGCCCCAAGAATCAGTTAAAAGGCCACCGTAAATTGGACCAAATGCCGGAGCAGTTGCAGTTACAAAATTGCCTAGTCCCATCAATAAGCCCAATTTGTTAGCTGGGGCTTTTTCTAAGATAATATTAAACATTAAGGGTAAGCTGATGCCGGTCCCGATACCTTGAAAAGCTCTTCCAAGAATCAATAAAATTAAGTTGGTGGCTGCTGCATCAATAATTATTCCCAGCAAAAAGAAACAAACGGCACTGATAAAAAGCTTTTTTGAGGAAAAACGCTTTTTTAGGAAAGCCGATAAAGGAATCATAGCGGTTAAAACTAATAAATAAGCCGTTGTTACCCATTGAATCTGTGATAAAGAAACGTTGAATAATTTCATTAACTGTGGAAAAGTAACGTTCATGGCGGTCTCAATTACCACTCCACCAAAAGATAAAATACCAGTTGCAAAAATAGCTGCTGGAAGTTTGTAATTTTTTTGCAAATTAATTTCTCCTATTCATGTGATTTTAGATTTCGGCTTAAACGCCGAGTTAAAGTTGAAAAGTTTTCTAGTTGTTTAGCAGTCATGCCGGCTGTTAGACAATTTTCAAGTTCACTGATTGAATTATCGACAGCTTCAGCTTTTTGAAGGCTGGCAGTCGTCAGTAATACTTGTTTGCGTCGATGATCATTTGTTGATTGTTTAAGCAAAACTAGTTTGCCTTTTTGCATTCGAGCCAATAATTCACTGATTGTTGATTTTCCAAAACCAAATGCCTGTTGAAGATCAGATGGGAAGATTTCTTCTTGTTGATGATCGTACAGATAACTGAGAATCCATTGCTGGGTCTCAGGAATATCAATTAATTCAGTTTTAGCAATTTGACGATGGGCAGCTCGATTTAAATGGTTTGCCAATTGTTTGATTTGAAATCCAATTGTTTGCTGGATATCCATAGCGATAAACACTCCTTTTACAATTCATTCGGTAGACAAAGCGGGACTTATGAAGGTTAGGCAGTAGGCGTTACAGCAGAGTGGCACAGGTAAATGCACTGTTTGCTGATTAATTGCTAAATATAGTTCGCATACGAACTATATTAATAAAAATTAGACTAAAAGTCAATTTTAGTGTAATTAATCAACTAGATTGCGGCAAATAACTTATTAATTTAAAAAATATTAAACTAATCATAGTGAAATGCTTGATTTTAACCAATTCTTTAGATACGATAACGATGGAGTTTGTTACAATAATGTTATAAAGTGCAGCAGGCAATTATCTAAATTAGCCGCACGGTGCTTGGTGGAATTTGTTGAACGAAGCATGGAGAGAGTCATAATTAATTAAGGAGCAAACTTATATGAAAATTTTAGTAGTCGATGATGATAAAGATATTGTAGAATTACTTAGTATTTACATTAAAAATGAAGGTTATGAAGTTGAAAAAGCGTATAACGGCAAGGAAGCTTTAACCAAGTTGAATACTCATCCAGATACTTCACTGATGATTTTAGATATTATGATGCCGCAAATGGACGGAATTGAAGTTTTGAAGGAAGTTCGTAAGGACTCTCAAATTCCGGTTTTGCTATTATCAGCTAAGACTGGGGATTTGGATAAGATTCAGGGATTAATTCAAGGTGCCGATGACTACGTTACTAAACCATTTAATCCATTAGAGGTAATGGCGCGTGTAAAATCATTATTGCGCCGGTCGCAGCATAACGTTACCAATGATGTGCCTGATACTTTAGAAGTCGGACCATTGATCATCAATAAAGATTCGCATGAAGTTAAGACAACTGATGGTAATTCGATTCAATTAACAGCACTTGAATTTGGTATTTTGTACCTTTTGTCTAGTCACCCGAATCGAGTTTTCTCAGCCGATGAAATTTTTGAGCGGGTTTGGCAACAAGAGTCGGTGGTTTCAGCTAAGACGGTAATGGTTCATGTCAGTCACTTGCGCGATAAGATTGAAGCAGCTACGAATGGTGAAAAAGTCATTCAAACGGTTTGGGGTGTCGGTTATAAAGTAGAAGTTCGTTAATTATGGAGATGATAGCTAAGTGAAATTAACTGCGCGAGAAAAAAGCGAGTTATTTGGCGAAGGCGTCGTCACGGTTATTTTATTGATGCTCCTCAATCTATCAGTTTATGTTTTGTTGGATCAGATGATCGAATCTAATCCACAGTTGGCTAATGGTATTTTTCAAATTAAGATGTCACTGTCATTTGGCCCCAATCACATTCGTTTTTGGAGCTGGGGCTGGTTGCTTATTTGTGTTATGATCTTGATCGATGTCTTTGTGGTTTACTGGCGGTTAATGCGCCGCTATCGGCAAATGCAGTTGCAGCATGTAATTGCGGAGTTGCATTATATTGCTAATGGACATCTTAATCATCGGATTTCATTTCAACTTCCGGGAGAAATGCAGCGGGTGGTTATCAGTATCAACGCGTTGGTTGATAGCGCGCTTACTGCAATGGATGAAGAACGGCAGATTGAGCACTCAAAAGATGAATTGATTACTAATGTTAGTCATGATATACGGACACCGTTAACTTCGATTATCGGTTATTTAGGTCTGATTGAAGACAAACAATATCATTCACAAGCAGAACTTTTGAAGTATACACATACAGCTTTTTTAAAGGCGAGACAAATGAAAACTTTAGCAGATGATTTATTTGAATATACTAAGGTTCGTCAGTCAACGACGCCATTGAATTTGTCAACGATTGATCTGAAACAGTTGTTGGAACAATTGGCGGTTTCATTTGAGCTTGAATCACACAAAAAACAGATGATTATTTCAACTGATTTTGAAACTAATCAGTTGAAAATGGAAGCAGATTCACAAAAATTAGTGCGCGTCTTTAATAATTTGATTACTAATGCATTTAAATATGGTGTTGATGGCAGCAAATTAGTTTTAAGTGCTCGGCATACCTCAAAAACAATGATCGAAGTGGTGGTTGCTAATGATGGCAAACCCATTCCAAAAGAATCGTTAAATAAATTATTTGATCGTTTTTATCGAGTTGAAAGTTCTCGTTCGAAAGAAACGGGTGGTAGCGGTTTGGGGCTGGCGATTGCGCAGAGTATTGTTGAGCTGCATCATGGAAAAATTCATGCAGAATCAGATAAAAATTGGACTAAATTCATTATTGAATTACCAGTTAGTCAAAAGACTGAAAATTCAGTAAAAAGAGTAATAAAATAGGCGGATTAGCCGTTGTCAGACTAGTCTTTTTTCGCTATGCTAGAATAGATTGTTTTAAATGAAGTGAAGGGATCGAAAAAAATGGTATTTGGTAAGGCAAAAAAGTTTTTGATAGGTTTAGTAACGGCAACTACAGCTTTTGCAACGATTGCAACGGCAGGAACAGCTGCTACACAGGCGAAGGCAGCAACAGTTAATGATACTCCGGCTGCTGGTTTGAAATTAGATGTTAAGGCAGCAATTGCGGTCGATGCTAAGACGGGACAAATTATTTATAGTAAGAATGCAAATCAGCCATTGGCAATTGCATCTATGTCGAAATTGATTTCAATTTACTTAGTTTTGCAGGCTATTAAACAAGGAAAATTATCTTGGAATGAAAAAGTTCCAGTTGATGAAGCATCATATAAGGTTAGTCAAAATACGTCGTTGTCAAATGTTCCTTTGTTAAAGGGGCATAAATATACTGTTAAGCAACTTTATCAGGCTAGTTTGATTTATTCTGCTAACGGTGCAGTTATGACCTTAGGTAATGCCGTTGCAGGTTCTCAAAAAGCTTTTGTTGATCAAATGCGAGCTCAGTTGAAAAAATGGGGCATCAATGATGGTGAAATTTATACAACTGCTGGGTTACCTAACAGCGATGTGGGCAGTGCCAAGTATCCTGGTGCAGCTAATGATGCCGAAAATAAACTTTCAGCGGTTGATATGGCAACTGTTGCCAGCAAGTTGTTGAAAGCTTATCCAGAAGTGTTACAGACTACCAGCATCACACGAATGAAATTTAATAATGGAACAACTGAAACGCAAATGGAAAATTGGAATTGGATGTTAAAAGGGTTGGCAAAATCGTATACTGAATTACCAGTTGATGGTTTGAAGACAGGAACATCTGATTCTGCCGGTGCTGATTTTACTGGTACTGTTCATAAAGATGGTCACCGAATTATTACAGTAGTTTTAGGAGCCCAGCATAAAAACGATCAAGACCCTTCACGCTTTATACAGACACAGAAGTTAATGTCTTATGTCTATAATAATTTTACTTATACTAAAATTAATGCTGGCAAGAGTTCCAAGGGTGCTGATTCATTGCCGGTTTATCATGGCAAACAGTTAACTGCTCAAGCAGTGACTGGCAAAAATAGTGATGTTTGGATTAAACGTGGTTTGACAGTCAGCAACTTACAAGTTAAATTAAGCGGCAATCATAAGCTCTATAAAAAAGGTGGTTTAGCAGCCCCAATTGCTAAGAACAAACAAATTGGTACATTGGATTTGACGATTAAAGGCCAAAAGCTGCAATATTTAAATGGTGCTACCAGCTTGAAGTTGCCAGCAACTAACCCACAGGCTATTCAAAAGGCTAATATTTTTGTAATTATGGGTCGAGCAATTAAGAATTTCTTCACAAATATTTTTTAAATTAAAGATTATCTTTAAAACAGCAATCAGAACAATGATTGCTGTTTTTTTGTTTGGCAAGGGATTTGCAGCTAAAAAGTAAGTGAAAATGGTTGACACCTGTCATCTATGCGTTAGAATTAAATTGTGAAATAATTCATAATATTATTCAATGGGAAGTGTTGATCATGGTAAAATGGTTACGCAAATCTAAAAGCGCAATGGTAATTCTGACAATTATTCGAATTTGGTTAGGTTACCTGTGGGCAATGGATGGCTTTGGAAAAATTTCTGGTGGCTTTAGTGCCAAAGGCTTTGTCGGAATGGCAATTAAGAATCCGGTTATGACCCCAGAAAAGACACAAGCGTTTGGTTGGTATACAGATTTTTTGAGGGATCTTGTTATGCCACATATTTCATTATTTAGTACATTGGTTGCTTGGGGAGAATTATTAGTTGGTTTAGGACTGATCTTTGGAACCCTAACTACAGCTGCCGCTTTCTTTGGGATGATGATGAACTTCTTTTATTTAATGGCGGGAACCGTTTCGGTTAACCCTATGTATATTTTCTGGGAGATCTTCATTCTGGTGGCTGGTTTTAATGCTGGTAAGATCGGTTTAGATCGCTGGGTAATTCCGTTCTTGCGTGAAAAGCTTCCGTTTTTAAAAAAATTAGTTGAGTAGATAACAATAATCAGTAAATTTAAGTAAATATAAGTGATAAAAGCATAAATATAAGTGCTTTTATTGCTTTTTTTTTGGAAAAAATGATTTTTTTCAGTTTACTTTTCTTTAATAAGTGTTAATATAGATTTAATTTAGTATCGTGGATAACAACTATCGATATTACATGGCAAATTGGAGGAATTGAAATGATTGATAAAGTATTGGGAAGCAAAAAGCAGTATCTTTCCCAAGCGCTTATATGGCTCGTGCTATTGATCGCATCACTGATTATGATGCCTGATATTAGCAATTTGGTTCGAGAAAATGGTGGTACTCGTTTACCGAGTACTGTAACAAGTCAAGTGGCTGATCGAATTCAAAACGGTTGGGGAAAGAAACAAAGTAATACACGCCAGATTGACGTGGTGTTCAGTAACCACAACCATAAATTAACAGCAGCACAAAATCGGCAGATCAAGCAGACAATCAGCAAATTGAAAGAACACCAAAAGTATTATTCAATTAAATCGATGCTGACGGCAGAAGATAACAGTGCTGCAAAAAAGCAATTGCTGTCTAAAGATAAAACAACGCAATTGATTCAACTATCTGTTTCAAAAAAAGAAACAGTTTCTCAAGTCGAAAGTAAACTTCAAAATGCTATTAAGACACCACGGGTAAGTTCTTACTTAACTGGTGGAGATATTTTAAATAATGACTTTACAACTCAAACTGAAGAAGGAATAAAAAAGACAGAAGGCATTGCGATTGTCTTTATTTTAATTGTTTTAATTTTGATTTTTAGATCACCGGTTGTTCCATTTGTATCACTTTTATCAGTTGGGGTTTCATTTTTAATTTCGTTGAGTTTGGTTATGAATTTAGTCAAAAATGCTAATTTTCCAGTTTCAAATTTTACGCAAGTATTTATGGTTATCGTAATGTTTGGGATTGGAACTGACTATAATATTTTGCTCTTTGATCAATTTAAAGAAGAACTTTCACATGGATTAAGTCCGCTAGCAGCTACCAGAAATGCCTTGAAAATTGCTGGCAGGACGATTTTATTCAGTGGTTCATCAGTATTGATCGGTTTCGCAACTTTAGGATTAGCTAACTTTTCGGTTTATCGTTCAGCCGTTGGAGTCGCAGTTGGTGTGGCCGTCTTACTGGTTGTAATTTTGACCTTGAATCCTTTTTTTATGGCAATTCTAGGGAAAAAGGCATTTTGGCCATCAAGTGATTTTTCTGGTGGAGCGCGCAGTAAAACATGGCAGTCACTAGCTCACAATTCAATTTTGCATCCGTTACTTTCTTTGCTGGTTACTTTAATAGTGTTGATTCCTTTTGCGGCAACTTCGCAAAATCAGCTGAACTATGATACAACTGCTGAATTGGACAGTTCTTTACCATCAATGATTGGGTTTCGGACAGTACAAAAGCATTTTTCAAAAGGAACAGCTGAACCAACAACTATTTACATTAAAAGTAATCACCGATTGGATAATGAAAAGTCAATGAAGGAAATTGACCAAGTAACCAATCAACTAAAACAGGTCAAGGGAGTCGGAA
The DNA here is from genome assembly GCF_001435235.1 of Liquorilactobacillus ghanensis DSM 18630. Taxonomy (GTDB): domain Bacteria; phylum Bacillota; class Bacilli; order Lactobacillales; family Lactobacillaceae; genus Liquorilactobacillus; species Liquorilactobacillus ghanensis. Next base: position 247,170 of record NZ_AZGB01000016.1, read on the forward strand.
AAGTTTTATCGGTTACGCAACCAAGCGGAACCAAGGTTAAAAAACTCTACGTTAATAATCAGATGAGTTCAGTTACCAGTGGTTTAGCGGAAGCACAAGACGGGTTAAACAAAGTTGAGTCTGGTTTAAAAAAGGGCAAGGAAAAGATTGATGCGACCAACATTAATGGTGGAGTACAAGATGCCCAAAAATTAGCTACTGGTTCTGAAAAATTAGCTAGTGGATTGGCTGAATATAATGAAGGAATTAATAAGGCAACCGGTGGAACAACCACTTTAAAAAACGGACTTTATTCATATACGAGTGGTGTCACTAAAATTAACAATGGATTGCAGACATTAAATGGTAGTACAGGAACACTGGCTAACGGTGTAAGTACTTTAGCTAATGGATCTAATTCTTTAACAAATGGGTTGAATACTTATACAAACGGCGTAGGAACACTATCAACTGGGTTGAATCAGCTTTCCAGCAATTCTTCCAGTTTAAACTTGGGAATAAATAAATTAGCACAATCTACATCACAATTACCAACAGCTGCTGCCGGTTTTTATGTCCTGAATAGTACTTTAGCAGCTGATATAGGAACAATAAATTCTAACTTGCAACAAAGTAGTGGCAGTATTCAGAAAATGTCGAGCTTTATATCGAACAATCAAAGTTCAATTCAAAGTCTAACAGCATTAGGCAATCAAGCGAATAGTATAAATAATGAGCTTAACCAAATGGAGTCGCTGTTAACGCAAATTAATACTGCTAAATCCAGTCTTTCAAGTTTAAATACTGATTTATCGAAATTAGGAGAAAATTCTGTTGAAATTCAACAATTAGCCAAAAGCATATCTGACAGTGATTCAAATTTGAATTCTGATGAAAAAGCCAAACTTGAAAAGATTCAAAATTTGGCGGGAACTTCTGGTGGTAACTTAGCTCTGTTGAATAATCTTAAAAGCTCATTATCACCACTTATCAGTACTCTAGATGGCATTGATACTACTAAACTGACAGGACAAATGAAAAATATGTCGCAGTTATTAGGTCAATTAAGCAGTTTATCGGGTTCATTAAATGATTTGAAATCTAATGATATTACTAGTGAGTTGGCACAATATGAATTGTTGGTTAAGAAGATGCCGGCAATTTATAGCTTGGCTTCGGAAACAGCCAGCAAAGCGGCAACCTTTAACAACGTTGTCAACTCAAGCAGTCCAGCAATTGACAGTTCGAGAATGACTTCTTCGGCTAATATTCAAAATGAAATAAATAATATTGCCGGAAATTCAACTTTGAGTTCACAAGTTTCAAAATTAGTCAATGGAATAAATAGCTATACCGCCGGGGCTGATCAAGCTGCTGCCGGGGCGAATAAATTAAGTGGAAATAGTCAAGCGCTAAATTCTGGAGCGGCACAAATGGCTAATGGGTTAAGCACATTGAATGGGAAAGTACCTTCATTAGTGTCAGGTGTCAGCCAGCTAGCTAGTGGCAGTCGTCAATTAACCAGCAATAACAGCCAGCTGAATAATGGAGCAAATCAACTTTCTTCGGCGATGGCACTGTTGAATTCAAGTACAGGAACTTTGGTTAATGGATCACAACAAGTTGCTAGCGGCAATCAGCAAATGGCTGGGTCACTTGCTTCGTTAGGTTCACAGGTCGGCACCCTTTCGAACGGACTGGGAACGGCTGCAACTGGTTTAGATAAACTGAATTCTGGTACGGGAGATATGAAGAGTTATCTAACCAAATTGAAAGCATCAAGTGCGGCTAAGACTTTCTATATACCTAAGAAATCAATTCATGGGAAACAATTTAATCAATCACTGGGTACTTACCTATCAGATGATCGGAAGTCGGCTCAAATTATTGTTATTTTAAATGAGGATCCTGCTTCTAGGGCTGCAATGAATAAAGTGGACCAGATTAAAAATGAAGTTAACAATAATCTGAAGGGAACAGCATTGAAAAACTCAACTGTTGCTTTAGGTGGTCAAACATCATTTACAAATGATGTCCAAAAGACGGCCTCAAGTGACTTCGTGAGAACCGCAATAATAATGGTTGTCGGCATTTTAATTGCATTAATGTTGATTACGCGATCAATTTTGCAACCATTCTACATTATTGGGACCTTGGTTTTAGCATATGCTGCATCCTTAAGTTTAACGCGACTGTTAGGCAAATATATTTTGAATCAACCAATGCTGACATGGAACACACCATTCTTTACCTTTATAATGCTGATCGCATTGGGAGTTGATTATAGTATCTTCTTGATGATGAAATATCGCAGTCCAGAGTTTAAAGATCAGATACCTTCAACAAGAATTGTTGAAGCAGCAGCTTTGATTGGAGCAGTTGTTCTTTCCGCAGCAGTTATTTTATGTGGAACATTTGCAGCTCTGATTCCATCTGGAATATTGACGTTGATTCAAGTAGCGTTAGGTGTCATTATCGGATTAATAATCTTGGTAATCATCATTCCAATCATTATTCCAAGTGCCATTAAATTGACTTATCCATTGCTAGATAAGTTGCATGAGCACGACCAATCTTAAAAAAATACGAATAATTTAAAGTGACTTACTTGATTAAGCTGTCTGTTCTATTCAAGAACAGGCAGCTTTTTTGTATTCAGGGGAAAAACTACCTATTTAAAACTTATTGGTATTTTTCTTGGCTTTGATTGCCATATGCTTTGGAAGAAATACATTTATAATTGCTATGCTTATTCTTTCAATTATTGTTCAACTTGTTGTAGAATGACTTGCGAAGTAATTTTATCATCAATTAAATGATACTTTTTGTTCGCAAGGTTTTGTCAATAAAAGGAAATTATGACTTTTTTGTGGTGTTTTTTTTCGAGTAACTTGTTACAATTTGAACTAGAAAAATATTTTCTGACAAAAAATTAATTCAGCTTTTTAACGATGACTAGAATCATTTTTTTAAGCATAAAATAAGTTCAAATATAGCTTGGTTTGTATGTTTTTACGTAAGCACTGGTAATGGAAGCAGCAGATGTCAGTTTGAAAATTAGATAATTCTTCGGTGATAGATGGGGTATCGGCGTATTTTAGAAAGAAGCCTGTTCTATTGTTTTTCGTGGATAGTTAGTGTATATTATGGATTGTCAAAGTAGACGATAAAGAAAATAGTGAGAGGTTGAGGTGAACAGTGTGAAGATGGTCAAAGAAGAATTCAAACATATGGGCGAACATAAATTGCTGATCGCGACAATTTGTGCAATGATGATCATCCCATTTTTGTATTCGGTGTTCTTCTTAAAATCCGTTTGGGATCCTTACGGCAATTCGGGTTCGCTGCCCGTTGCAGTTGTTAATAAGGACCAACCGGTATCGTATAAGGGGAAGAAAATGCAAGTCGGGAAAGACTTGGTTAAAAAGTTGAAGAAAAATGATCAATTAGATTGGCATTTTGTTTCAGCTTCAAAAGCTCAATATGGTATCAGTCACAAGAAATACTATACAGTTGTGACTATTCCGAAGAATTTTTCAAAAAACGCAACAACCATTTTAGATAAGAATCCTAAAAAAATGCGTTTAAAGTACGAGACCAATGATTCACTGAACTATATTGGAAAAGTTATCAGTGAAGTTGGCGTTAAGCAATTGAATACGCAAGTACGTCAAAACGTTTCAAAAGCTTATGCAGAAACAATGTTTGCCATGATCAAGAAGGTCGGAACAGGCTTTAATACTGCAGCTAAGGGAGCCGGCAAACTAACAACCGGTTCAAATACTTTGTCGGATGGAATTAATACTTATACTGCTGGTGTTAAAAAAGTCGGCAATGGCGTGATGGAATTGCAGACAGGTGTGGTACCGTTAAGCACTGGTGTTTTGAAATTAACAACCGGAGCTGTGGCTTTGAACAACGGTGTCCAACAATATACTGCCGGTGTAGCTGCGGCTAATAATGGTACTCAGAAATTAAACAGCAGCACTGGAACACTAGCAACTGGCGTTAATAAATTAGCTAATGGTTCAAATACCTTGGCTAATGGAGTTGGAACCTATACTAATGGAGTAGGGACCCTTTCAAATGGATTAAATCAATTATCTGGAAAATCAAATGAACTAAATAATGGTGTCCAGCAATTGGTTTCTTCTACATCTCAGTTACCTACTGCTGCAGCTGGATTTTATGTTATGAATAATGTTTTAGCACAAGATATTGCACAAATGAATGCAGCCCTACAAAGTAATAAAACTGAGATTTCTGGTATGTCTGATTCCATGGGCAAAATTAACAAGGAATTAAACAGCAAAGAATTTACAACACAACTAGCGCAGCTTAAAGAGTTGTCGAAACAAACTGGTAATATCCAAGCAATGATTGATGGTGCAAATGCAACTTTAAATAATGTTTCTACAGCTAAAGCAACTTTTAGTAAAAGTTTAACAGGGAGTTTAACGCAGATAGCCACTAATTCTTCTAGTGTTTCAGCAATAGCGCAACAGCTTGAAAAAAATCCAGATTATGCAAAAGACCCAACTCTTAAGAAAGCCTTGGATCAAATTATTTCCTTTTCAGGAAGCGCACAAGACAGTAGTTTAAATACAAGCCCAACAAATAATATTGCTGAAGTTGCTAATATCCAAAGTGCTGCTGCAACTTTGAATAAAGCAACTGATATGAGTGACTTTCAAAAGCAACTTGATTCTTTAGCAGCTGTAGCTAAACAATTGAATTCACTTAGTGGTGCAGTTGATCAACTAGAGAGTTTAATGACTGAAAGTAATAGTTTAACAGGTAATGACGCCCAGCAAAAAGTCGCTGCTATTTTGACTTTGACAGATAAAATGAATGAATTAACAACACTTGCAAATACAGCTGCAAGTAATGCTAAGACATTCAATTCAACTGTTAACTCCAACAGCCCAGCAATTTCAGCAAATAATTTGACGACACAGACAGCTATTCAAAGTGAAGTTGCGAATATATCTAAAAATTCATCATTGAATTCGAAAGTTTCACAGTTAGCTTCTGGAGTTTCTGCTTACACAGCAGGAACGAATAAGGCAGCTATGGGAGCAAATCAGTTGGTTGCAAATAACGGAACACTTAATTCGGGGGCTAACCAACTGTCCAGTGGATTAGGAACGCTTAATGGAAATGTACCAACTGGATTAGGAACGCTTAATGGAAATGTACCAACATTAGTTTCTGGGGTCAGTCAATTAGCTTCCGGAACTCAAAAGTTGGCTAACAACAGCTCAACGTTAAATAGTGGTGCTTCGCAATTAGCTGGTGGATTGAGTACTTTGAACAATAAAGTACCAACTTTATCATCAGGTGTTAACCAATTAGCTTCTGGTACACAGCAATTAGATGCTAATTCTGGAAAATTGACTTCAGGATCAAACCAATTGGCAACTGGCAATAAAACGCTGGCTAAGTCTTTGAATAAGGGTGCTAAGCAAGTCAATGCAGTTAAGACTTCAAATAAAACGGCAAATATGTTTGCTGCTCCATCAAATCTGCAACATAGCAATTACAGTAAAGTTCCTAACTATGGTTATGCTTTAGCACCATATATGCTATCAGTTGCTTTGTATGTTGGTTCGTTGATTTTTAATTTAGTTTATCCAATTCGGCGGATGTCAACAGAGGGTAGCGGAACAGCATGGTTCTTGAGTAAAGTAACGGTTGGTGCTTTGGTTGCAACCGGGAATGCTTTAATTGAAGTTATCTTTATGAAGATTTGTGGTTTGGTGCCAATGCATCCCGCTTCAATGATTGTTAATGCCTTGTTCTTCTCATATTCAGCGATGTTCTTGATCATGTTTATGTCGATACTTGGCAATAACCCGGGTCGCTTTGTGGCAATGATCTTTTTGGTTATCCAATTAGGAGCTTGCGGCGGATCATTTCCAATTCAAGTTACTAACGGGATGAATGGTTTCTTCCAAGCCATTAATCCTTACTTGCCAATGACTTATTCAGTTCTTGGTTTCCGTCAATCTTTGAATTCTGGTTTAGGTCAACATCAAGTTTTAATTTCAGTTGGTGTCCTATCGATCTTTATTGTCGTTTGTCTCTTCCTGCTCTGGTTAACAATGACGACTCTTGTTAAAAAAGGAATTGTCACTTATGAAAAAGACAAATCAGATAGTAATTATGCCGGGAATTAAATTATGTAATTAAAGACTAAAAAAGCAGCACATCTAAATTTGGATGTGCTGCTTTTAGTCTAAATAAATGGAGTAGCAAATTAATTTTATATAATAAAGAAGTTCAATGATAATTAAATCCTTGAGCTTCTTTGCTTTGATCAATTACCAATGTTGAACAACGGTGCCATTAGGTAAAACGTAGTATCCGGCAGCCGGCGCAGCTGAATTATTTGGATAAACTTCAATATAAAAAACAGTTTGTCCATTATAGGTAGTTGTACCATTATCTAAATATTGCGCATGTGGATACTTAGCTTGTAGTTGCTGACTTAAAACACCAATGGCAGCTGATCCATTTGTTACGCTAGCATTTGAATTGTTAGTTTGTGAACTGCTTGCCTGTGAACTGACTGCTTGCGAAGAGTTGCTATCAGTTTGCGCAGCAGCAGTAGTGGTAGTGCTGGAAGTTGTTGCAGTTGCTGCTGCAGCAGTATCTGAAGCAGTTGAGCTGCCAGCAGAGCTTTGGTCACTTGAACTAGTTGTTGTTTGGGTAGTGCTAGTAGAAGTTGCAGATGTTTGGCTGGCTTTTTTTGATTTTGCTGCCTGAACTTTTTCAGTATGCGAACTTTTAGAACTGGTTTGCGAATCTTGCTGGGCAGTTGAATTTCCGCAACCTGCTAGACCTAAAAATAAAATACTGGCAATAGTGACACCCCATAATTTTTTCATATAAAACTCCCCTTTCACTACTCTAACCCTATTTTATAACAAAAAGAGTAGCTTGGGCAATCTTGATTATTTTTTAGTGGAATTATTACTAAGAATATTTTTAGTGATTATTTATGAAATCAAGAATGAGAATTGAAGCAAATTAAATGTTTATTTTCTAGTACCATGCTATAATAAATGGGGATTAATTGATTGCTATTTTTTTGGTATTGCATGAAAGCGCTTTTATAAATATGAGAAGGGGTAGTAAAATGTTTAATAATGTTACGATTGCCGGTAGTGGAACACTTGGGAGTCAGATTGCTTTTCAAACAGCATTTAAGGGTTTTGATGTAGTAATTTACGATATTGGCGATAAGGTCTTGGAGAATGCTAAACAAGAAATTGCTGATTTGAGTGAACGGTATATTCAAGAAATCAAAAATTCTGAAGAACATTACCAAGCAGCAATCAAAGACGTAAGCTATAACGCTAATTTATTGCCGAATATTAAGCAGGTGTTTAACAGCAGTACTAATGAACAAATTGGAAGAGTTTTTTCAGCAGGAAAACGGATAAAATACAGCAAAGATTTGGCTGAAGCGGTTGTTGATGCAGATTTGGTAATTGAAGCAATTCCTGAAAATGTCAAGATTAAAACTGATTTTTACACGCAGCTTGGTCAAGTCGCTCCAGAAAAAACTATTTTTGCGACTAATTCATCAACTTTATTGCCAAGTAAATTTGCTGAAGTCACTGGTCGACCAGAAAAATTTCTAGCGCTGCATTTTGCTAATGAAATTTGGCATAACAATACTGCTGAAATTATGGGTCACGCTGGTACTAGTCAGGATATTTATGACCAAGTGGTTGATTTTGCTAAAGAAATTGGCATGATTCCAATTAAAGTCAAAAAGGAGCAGGCTGGTTATATTTTAAACTCGATTTTAGTGCCCTTGTTAGATGCTGCCCAGCAGCTTTATGCCGATCAAGTAGGTGATCCGGAAACGATTGATAAAACATGGATGTTAGCAACCGGTTCACCGCAAGGCCCATTTGGAACTTTAGATGTTGTCGGTATTCGAACGGCATATAATATTGTCCAAAACTACGCAGTTACTACGGGTGAGGAGCGTTACAAACGTGTTGCTAAGCTTTTGAAAGAAGATTTTATTGATCAAGGTAAGCTGGGAGTTTCTACTGGTGAAGGTTTTTATAAATACCCGCACCCAAGGTATCAGGAGCCAGATTTCTTGAAATAGTGACAAGTTATTATTTTGTGAAATTAGTAAAAGCGGTTATTAGCGATATTTTCAATGCTGATAACAGCTTTTTATTTACAAAGATTATCTTGTTTCTACATAAAATGACTTATAATTGATATCTTTTTATTTTGTAAATACATAGTGTAATAGGTGTAAGCAATTTCATTAAATAGAGTGAGATCAATAAAAATATTAGAAATAATACCACTGAGAAGTTAAACGTTATGTTTTGAAAGGACGGACTCTAAAATTATGAAAAAACAAGTATATAATCCCTTTTTACCGTTAAATGAATACATTGCAGATGGGGAGCCACATGTTTTCGGGGACCGGTTATATTTATTTGGTTCTCATGACAAAGAAAATGGAGAAACGTTTTGTATGCTGGATTATGTTGTTTGGTCTGCACCAATTGATGATCTAACTTGTTGGACAAACAGTGGCGTTGTTTATCAGGCTACGCAAGATCCGTTATACGATTCTCAAAAAATGCCTTATATGTTTGCTCCTGACGTTGTTCAAGGAAACGATGGACGATTCTACCTATATTACTGTATGGCCGGGAGCAATGGAAAAGGTGGGTATTCAAACCCGATAAGCGTTGCAGTTTGTTCAACACCGGATGGAAAATATAAATATTTAGGGAATGTTCGCTCAAAAGAAGGACAACCGTTAATGAAGTATATTTGTTTTGATCCTGCTGTTATCAATGATGATGGGACAATTAGACTTTATTATGGGGCTTCATTCGCATTTGATGAGTATCGTACTCGGTTTAATAATTGGATCCTTAATATAGTTGAAGCGAAAATGCTTGGCAGATCAGTTGGAGAAATTAAAAAAGCGGCTAAAAATGGCGGAATTATGGGAGCGATTTCAGTAGTCTTGGATGATGATATGATAACGGCTAAAACAGAGCCTAAAAGAATAATATCGAATAGTACTAAAGATTCAAGTTTTGCAGATCATTATTTTTTTGAAGGTAGTTCAATTAGAAAGATCGATGATACTTATTACTTTATTTATTCTTCGCGAAAAAATCACGAGCTGTGTTATGCAACAAGTAAATACCCGGATAGAGAATTTATCTATGGGGGTACAATTGTTTCTAATGGTGATATCGGTTACAAAGGGAGAACTGATGAAAATAAAACAAATACAACTGGAACTAACCATGGAAGCATAACCTGTGTTAACGGTCAATGGTACGTGTTTTATCATCGACTGACACATTTATCTGATTTTAGTCGGCAAGCTTGTGCGGAACCAATTACTATTCTTAAAGATGGGACAATCCCTCAAGTTGAAATAACTAGTTGTGGTTTAAATAAGGGACCACTGTCTGATAATGGAAAATATCCGGCAGCAATTGCCTGCATGATAACTAATGGACAGCAAATGCCACATGGTACGCCGAAGGAAGCGGAAAAAGAAAACTATCCTTGTGTATATAGCCAAGAAAATGAACACTATATAAAAAATATTTCGAATAATACTAAAATAGGGTATAAATATTTTGAATTTCAAGTTAATGATTATCAATTAACTCTTAATTTAAGAGGAGCAGCTCAAGGGTATTTTATAATTTCAACAGATGAACTAGCAACTAAAAAAATAGGTAAATTAAATGTTAGTCTTGAGTCAAATTGGAAAGAAGTAACTGCGGATATAAAAACTGAGACAGGGATAAACGCACTCTTCTTTACTTATATTGGGACAGGAAAACTTGATTTTCTCAATATGACATTAAAACCAAAAAGTCAAAGTTAATAACTAATGTAGATAGTTATTGCACTAAGTTGAAAATACATGGTGAAAGAATATTTTCATAGTAAGCAATCATCTTTTAGCAAATAGCCGGGAAGGCGTATAATGAAAGTAATTGTTTAAAAAGGAGTGTCAGGCACGATGGAAAAGCGAGTTAAAGGTTCATGTACGACAATTTTGGTTGGTAAGAAAGCTTCTATTGATGGTTCAACAATCATCTCACGGAATGATGATGGGCATGAAGCATTAGATCCAGAACGATTGGTAGTAGTTAACCCAGCTGATCAACCGCGGCATTATCAGTCAGTTATCAGTAAAGTTCAGGTTGAATTACCAGATAACCCATTACGGTATACGTCAATTCCAAATTCAATTTTAAAAGATGGAATTTGGCCGGCTGCCGGTATTAACAGTGAAAACATTGCGATGTCAGCGACTGAAACGATTACAACTAATTCCCGTGTGTTGGGAATTGATCCGTTTGTTTTGGGTGGCATAGGCGAAGAAGACTTGGTAACTTTGGTATTACCTTATATTCATAGTGCTAAAGAAGGCGTTATTCGTTTAGGTTCATTGTTAGAAAAATATGGTACCTATGAACCCAACGGAATCGCATTTTCAGATAAGGATGAGATTTGGTGGTTGGAAACGATTGGTGGTCATCACTGGGCTGCTAAACGAATTCCGGACGATGCTTATGTAGTAGCACCAAATCGCATGAATATTGACGATTTTGATTTTAGTGCGGCTGATACACTGGCTTCAGCTGATTTGGAAGAAATGATTGCTAAATATCATTTGAATCCAGATTTTGATCGTGTTAATTTGCGGCATATTTTTGGTAGTTCGTCAATTAAGGATACGGTTTATAATAATCCGCGGGCTTGGTATGGTCAAAAATACTTTACTCCAGAAGTTGAGCAAGACCCAATGGATCAAGATTTACCATTTATCTGTCATGCTAATCGCAAGATTTCGATTGAAGATGTCAAGTTTGTATTGAGTTCTCATTTTGAAAATACCAAATATGATGTCTATGGTTCTGGTTCAGAAGCTGATAAGACATTGTTTAGGCCGATCGGTATTAATCGTAATCATGATGTTCACATTCTGCAAATTCGCAACAATGTTCCTGCAGCTGTTGCTGGAATTCATTGGTTGGCTTTTGGGGCAAATACTTTCAACACGGTTGTTCCTTTTTATGCAAATGTTACTGATACACCAGCCAGCTATAAAGATGCAAATGGCACCTTTAACTTGAATCATATGTACTGGTTGAGCTGCACGACCGCTCTTTTGGGAGATACCGACTACGACTTCTATGTTGATATGCGTAACAGCTATGAGTTGGCAGCTATGAGTGCTTACCGGAAGATTGAAAACGATACTGATGCGGCTTTGGATCAGCATCAATCAGATATACAAACATATTTAGCAGCAGCTAATCAGAAATTAGCTGATGAAGCTATGAAACGTCAGACCAAGTTACTGGGTGACATGGTCATTGCTGGTTCCGAAAAGATGAAATTACGGTATAATTTAAATGATTAGTTTTTCGGTAGTAAGTTAAACTTTAACTTAGACTCAGCTGATTTTTAGTGCATAGATAGTAAAAGAGCTGTTCTTAACCTTTTGCGAGGTTGCGGACAGCTCTTTTTGTGGATTGATTTTAGTTTTGAAAATTGTTAATTAGCATCATAGGTAGTGCTGATAGTTTGCCAAGTGGGATTAGCAACCGATTTTTGAACTTGCAGCTGACCGTCACGGTTGATCCTAAACCAAGCGGCAAGGTGTGTGGTAGCTGGGTCGGCACCAGCAGCTTGCATATTAGTCGAATTATGATTTTCTTGCACAGCATAGTAAACAGCATCATCACTTGCACCATCCCAGCCGCCGCTGTGTCCATTATAGACGTAGTCAAAGTCATTTGCTGTAAAAGTGACATTATGATTTGTCGCTTGATTTTCAGCAGTATTATACTGACTGTCCAAAACAACATTCATATGTGCTTTAATCCAGTTAATTGCTTGCGCATTTGTCAGATTCTTAGTATCAATATAATTTGCACTGCTGGTTGTGCCAGCTACTGATGAGCTAGCTGCCGTAGTTGAGTTGCTGCTGTTGCTGGATCCGGCTGAACTGGTTGAATCACTTGTTGCTGAACTGCTTGTTTGGCTGGTTGAAGCAGAATCCTTTTTATGCGAATGGTGTTTTTGACTGCTTGATTTGGCAACACTGCTGGTTGAAACGGAAGAACTTGTTTTATTATGAGTACTCTCGTTTCCGCAAGCCGCCAGTGACAAGATAGTTAATCCGCAAATACCGGCTGTTATAATTTTGTGCATAAAATTTACCCCCGAGAAGTTTTAATAAAATGATTTAAGACATGAAGCTGCTTACATTATTATAAACATGCTTAAGATTAGATTTCAATTTTAAGTCGATATCAATAGTGAAATATTTTGGTGATTGATAATGAGCCTAAAAAAGCTATAATAAAACAAAAGAAAATTTTGGAGATGTTTAAATTGAAAATTGGTTTTTATTCTGCTTCGACGCCGATTACGGCGCTGTCCCCCAAAAGATTTAGGCGGGCGATTGATTTTTTACAGCAGCAAGGGGTTAGATTAACTGCTGGAAGTCTGACTAGAAAGCAGGATAATTATCGTTCAGGTTCAATTGATGAACGCGCACGGGAAATCAACGAATTGATCCACAATGATCAAGTAGAGATTATTATGGCAACAATCGGTGGAACTAATACCAATTCAGTTCTGCCAGATATTGATTTTGCCTATTTAAGATGTCATCCTAAAACATTTGTTGGTTATTCTGATGCGACAGCATTGCTGTTGGCAGTCAAAACTCAAGCTCCGCAGTGCCGCGTATTATATGGACCAGCCTTAGTTGCTTCATTTGGAGAATGGCAACCGTTTGTCGGGATGACTTGGCATTATTTTAACCAAGTCATAACTACTGGTAGCCATCAAATTGTTCAATTACAAGGTCCAAAATTTTGGTCTGATGAACGATTGAATTGGGAAAACTTTGAACAACCAAAAGAACAACGAGTTAATGCTTGGCATTATACTAAACAGCCAGTATTGGAAGGTCGGCTGATTGGTGGTAACTTGAATACGATGTATGGAATTATCGGTTCCAAGTATTTTCCGCAGTTATCATCAGAGGATCTTTTATTGATTGAAGATGCTGAAAAAGATGCTGCAACAGTTGAAAAGAATTTTGCAATGTTAAAAAATGCTGGTGTGTTTAATCAAATTAAAGGTATTATTTTGGGTAAGCATGCTCTATTTGATGATCAGGGTTCACACAAAACTCCGATCGAAATTTTGTTAGAAGTGGTAAATAATCCGCAGTTACCAATTATTTATGATTATGATTGCTGTCACACAGTTCCGATGATGACAACTCCATTGGGTGCGCATACCATAATCAATGCGCAAACAATGACAGCTGAATTTTCCGATTTTTAATATAAATGGAGGAAGAAAATGAATAACAACTTGGCTCTATTAGTAATAGATGTGCAAAATGGTTTAGATCAGGCAGCTAATTTTGAACAGTTGGTTTCAAAAATTAATCGGCGAATTAAAGTGTATCACGAACAGAAACGGCCAATTATTTTTATGCAGCATACTGATGCAGAACTAGCATATGGTACGCATGCTTGGATGTTGGCTGAAGGATTAGCTGTTCAGCAAGAAGATCGAATTTTTTTGAAATATCACTCAGATTCTTTTTTTGAAACAGGATTGCAGAGATATTTAGTTGATCAGCAGATAACCAACCTTGAAATCTGTGGTTTGCAGACAGAATACTGTGTTGATACCGCGATTCGGGTTGGCCATCATTTGGGATTCAAAATTAAAATTCTGTCGGGCATGCATACTACTTTTGATTTGCCGGTGCTTTCAGCAGCGGCAGCGGTTAAATATCATGAAAATATTTGGAATAATAGCTTTGCACAAGTAATTCAACAATAAATAATTCAAAACGGATTTTTTTGGTAATAAAATCTAGTTATTTTTCTAATATGCTGGTGTTTTTCTTTTCAAAAGTTAAAGATGGAAAATTTATTTGTGTTTCGATCTGGAAAATTTTTGAATAGTAAACTATTGCCAATGGATAAAGCATTTGCTAATATTATAAGTAAATTAATTTCATCAACTTAGAAGGTGCTTTTTTGAATTTATCCGAAAAATTAAAGCAGTGTAGAAAAAAGAGTCATATGACTCAATCACAAGTAGCTGCAAAATTAAATGTGTCTCGCAAAACTGTTTCTGGATGGGAAAACGATCACAGTATGCCGGATATTATTAATATTGCAAAGATGAGTGATATATACCATACATCGCTTGATGACCTTGTGCGTGAAAATGAATTGGCACATTCTAACAAAACTTATTCGAACCAAAATAAAATTTTTTCAAAAATGCATCGAATAACTTATTTCCTTAATTTCTTTTTAGTACCACTTCTTTATGTTGAGCTTTTTAGACCCTATGGTTTTCATTTATTACTCATACCCTTATTTTCAATAATAAATGGTTTTGCCTTTTTTTCTAGTATTCAAAACTGGTCTGCTTTTAAAAACAATTTTTATTTGCTAAAACTTTCAGTGATTTTTGTATTAACATTTATTACCAATATTTTTATCAGTTTGCTAGATGATACTTTTTTGAATTATTTTCATTCTTCAAGCATAGAGTTTTTGTTTGGTTTAGCAATGGGTCGGTTGCTTCTTGTTTTTTTGCTGACTTTTTGTTTATTAATAATTTTCTCAAGCAAGGTCGTTAGTAAAACTTTAGATGCTTGATCAATTAATTCAATCATCTAAATAACTGTTGTTAATTTGAACAGCTCCTCGATTAGTGCCTAATGGTGCAAGCTGGTTAAGCAAGGGTTCTATGATATGATAAAATTTTGTGGCATTGGAGGTTAGTCCATTTTTCATTGCTTCTTGTTGCAAACTGGCTACAGTTTGATTTATTACAGCAACATTATATCGCCCTTTTTCTAAATCATTTTTTGCCATAAGTCCGATTTTTCTCTCACGAGCTGATATATTAACGTCAAGAACGAAATCATAAAATTTACTTAGTATCTTTTGATCACTTATTTTCCTATCCATAATCTGGCCTCGAATTTCTTGATAAAGACTTAATGTCTGTCTTTTCGTTTATACAACTATTGAAATAACTTGTTTCATTGTAAAAATTTATTAGTAAGAAACCTTAACTATTGCTACTCATGATATATTGCATTTGTGCTAAAAAGGCAAGCTGCATATCAAAGACTAGTGTGTCTTCAATGGGCAGCTTGCTTTTTTAGACACTAGATATTACATTTTTAAGTAGATAAAATGATTTGATGATTCAGTTTAGGATTTTAATAATATTACTTTTAAGGAGTGTGCTAAGTTTGGATAAAATATTCTGTTTTGAATACTCTACTGGAGCGAAAGCTTTAGACGATGGTGTTTACGAGTACAAGGTGGATGGGAAAAAAATAATTAAAATAGACTTCCCAGATAATAACGGTTTTGTAGCTATTCATAAGAAAAATAATGAAACCGAGTATATTAAGTCTGACTATATGAAATTCTGTACTAGAAAATAGTTATATAATTTGAAAATGTTAAAGTTTTAACTACCTGAACTTGAGTGGGAGTGTCAAAAGGTTTGTGTGAAAAAAGATTTTATTTTTTACATAAAATTAAATTTTTTAGTCGAAAAGTGATTCTAATGTGCCCTTGATTTGTCCGAACCCATGCTGAATTCGATTAAAGTTCTTTTCGTTGTAGCTAATTACTTGCAGTCCAAATTGATGTTGTTGTTTGGCACGTTTTTAATCGCGTTGCATAGCATGCCTTTCAAAATTGGCTAACTAAGTATGTTGTTGAAGTCAAAAAATTCGAAATTTAGAGGTAAGTTGTGATTCTAAAATAAATGAATTTTAAAAAATTGGTACTGGCAACTGTCAATAGGGATGCCTATAATTTAATTGTGCGGTGAACTGAAGTTTGTGGTGTTTTCAATTGCTGGAGCTAACTGCATGGTCTACTTGAAAAAATTAAAAAAGTGAGGTACTGCCATGAAAATCGTTGACTTAGACGGCTACGGCTTAAATCCTGGTGACTTAAGCTGGGACGGCTTTAAAAAGTTAGGAGAATTTATTACTTACGATCGTACTGGAGCTGATCAGCAAAAGATCTTAGCACGAATTGCTGATGCTGAGGCGGTTTTAACCAATAAAACACCTTTGGATCGGGCAGTAATTGAACAAGCACCTAATTTGAAATATATTGGTGTTTTAGCGACCGGTTATAATGTAGTTGATGTAGCAACTGCTAAAGAAAAAGGGATAACGGTGACAAATATCCCCAGTTATAGCACAGCTGAAGTTGCACAACATACAATGGCTTTGTTATTGGAGGTTACTAATCAGGTTGGTTTGCATGCAACTGCGGTTGAAAATGGTGAATGGACGCATGCTAAAGATTTTACTTTTTGGAAGAAACCATTGATTGCGCTGCCGGGGAAAACGTTGGGACTAATCGGTTTTGGTCATATTAGTCAAGCGGTAGCACACTTAGCACATGCTTTTGGGATGAAAGTGATTTTTTATAATCATCGCCCAAGAAAATTTGCTGAAGAATGGCTGCAGCAAGTTTCACTGGCAGATTTATACGCGCAAGCTGATGTAATCAGCCTGCATGTTCCCCAAACTGCCGAAACCGAAAAAATGATCGATCAGGCAGCAATTGAACAAATGAAAACGGGCGTGATTTTGTTAAACACGGCTCGTGGCGGTTTGCTAGATGAAGCCGCAGTAGCACAAGCTTTGAATAACGATAAGATCTATGCTTTGGGAGCTGATGTTGTCTCCGAAGAGCCGATTGAAGCTGAAAATCCATTGCTAAAAGCTAAAAATGTTTATTTAACGCCGCATATTGCTTGGGCACCGACTGCTGCGCGCTCACGCCTGATGAAGATTGCCGTTAATAATTTGGTTAGTTTTCAAGCTGGCGAACCAATAAATGTAGTTAATTGATGGACTAGATAATATTAAAAATTAAACTAATGCGTTGTATTGCTGATTCTTGTAACTAAACAAAAACAGTAAGACAACGCATCCTTTATTTAATGCAAGATTTGTTTAGACAGCTTTGTTATACTGATAACAAATGAAAAAAGGGGTGAAGCAATGCTGCAGGTAACGAATTTGACAAAAACTTTTGGTCAAATGACGGCGGTTGATCATGAAAATTTCCAAATTAAACCAGGGGAGATTATGGGATTAATTGGTCAAAATGGTGCTGGTAAAACGACTACTTTTCGAATGATTCTGAATTTTTTGACGCCAGATAGTGGTCAAATTACTTGGAAAGGAAAACCATTAAAACAAGCTGATTATGATCAGATTGGATATTTGCCGGAAGAACGAGGCTTGTATCCTAAAATGCGAGTTGATGAACAGATAACTTATTTTGCCAGGCTGCATGGAATGAAGCTTGCCGAAATTCGCCGCCAGCTTCCTAAATGGATGAATCAATTTCAAGTTAAGGGGAAATTAACTGATAAAGTTAAAGATCTTAGTAAAGGCAATCAGCAA
Source organism: Liquorilactobacillus ghanensis DSM 18630 (assembly GCF_001435235.1). GTDB lineage: Bacteria > Bacillota > Bacilli > Lactobacillales > Lactobacillaceae > Liquorilactobacillus > Liquorilactobacillus ghanensis. The sequence continues at coordinate 264,685 of NZ_AZGB01000016.1, forward strand.
AAGGTTCAACTGATTGCCACTTTAATTCATATGCCTAAACTGGTTATTTTAGATGAACCATTTTCTGGGCTTGATCCAGTTAATGCCAGTTTATTAGAAGCTGGCATTTTGAAGTTGCGAGATGCCGGTTCAGCAATTATCTATTCGAGTCATGATATGGGTAATGTTGAAGCTATTTCTGACCGGCTAGTGATGCTGCGTAACGGTCGGGTGGTTCTCAGTGGTGAGGTCGGTGAAATTCGTCAAAGTTTTGGGCGGACTAAATTATTTCTAGAATCAGAACTAACACCAAAACAATTAGCGGCTTATCCTGAGGTGCTTGCTGTCAAGCAGCGGGGAGCGGAACTTGAATTGACGCTCAGTGATCCAGCTGTTGGACAAAAAATTTTTGCCGCAGCTACACAGCAGGGATATATTCCAGAGTTTCGGCAAGTACCGCCTTCTTTGGATGAAATTTTCCGTTTGAAAGCAGGTGGGGCTGATGAATAAGTTTTGGATTGTTACTAATCAAATTTATCGTAAAAATCTAAAAAGTGGTTCTTGGTTGTCATTAGTTTTGTTACCGTTAATTCTATTAGCATTGGTAATCGGTATTGTTTGGTATACTAATCAGCATAACGAACCAGCTCAAGTAGCGGTGGTAACTGATAATCCGGCAATTGCCCAAGTTTTAAAAAAAGCCAATGATGCGGATGTTCATTATCAGTATTTAACAGCTGGACAAGCAGAAAAAAAATTAAAGAATGAAAAAATTACTGGAGTTTTGACAATTAAAACTCAGCCGACAATTTCAGCCAAATATGTGGAGTTGGCTAATGCAGAGACAAATGTTGACTTGAGTAAGCTGCGATCCACATTAACTGGTTTAAAAGTTAACCAGACAGCAGCACAGTTAAAGCTAACTTCAGCACAACTGCAGGCTTTAACTACTCCAGCTCAAGTTCAAAAGAAAACCATATCTTTTGAAAAAGGTAAACAAGTTGCTAAAAGCAATGCCACATCAGTGATTAATTACACTTTTGCGACGGCTTTAACTATTTTTATTATGCTGATCGTTACTATTTATGGTCAAATGCTGGCACAAGAAATTGCAACGGAAAAAGGCTCACGCATTATGGAAATTTTGTTGAGTTCAGTTAGTGCGACAACACAATTTTTTGCTAAACTCACAGCTATTTTGTTATTGTTGATAACGCAGTTGGCAATCTATGTAATAGCTGGTGCTCTTAGTTGGGGTTGGCTGAAGCAACAGGCCTTTGTTAAAAATTTCTTGCCATCGATTGATTTTTCGGTTCTATGGTCGGCGACCTCAGTGATTTCCGTTTTATTTTTTATTATTGGTACAATGACTTTTGCCGTCTTGGCTGCGTTATTAGGTTCGGTAGTGGCAAATCAAGAACAAGTCAACACGGCAGTTATGCCGATTTCGCTGTTAGCGATGGCTGGTTATTTGCTGTCTTTTATGGCGCAGACTGGGGATTCAACGCTGATTAAAGTTTTTAGTTATATTCCATTTATTAATATTGAATTAATGCCGGTTAGATTAGCATTGCAGCATACAACTCTGGCAGCTGCTTGTGTAAGTTTGGCAATTGCGATAGTTTTTTTATTAGGATTTACTTTTTTGACAGTCAATGTTTATCGAACTAATGTTTTAGTTTATTCGGAAGCTGGAATTTTAAAAGCGATTCGCCAATCATTCCGTATTTGGCAAGCTGAACGAAAAAGATAATTTAGTGATCGACTAACTAAAAGATATTTTAATTACTGCGAATTTAAGAGATTGACCAGACTTTTTGGTCAGTCTTTTTTATTATGGAGGGATAATTTTCTTGCCAGTGAAATTGAGAATTTTTGCATTTTAAATGGCGAGTGTTAGAATTTAATTGAAATAAGTTATTAGTTGATAAAAATTAAAAATAACAAAAGGGAGTGTTTTACATGACAATTGATCCCCGAAAAGCACAGGCTGTTTGGAAAGATGTTGGCGAGAACGTTCAATTTACGGTTTTAAAATTGAAACGCGATGATCAAGCTAAAGCACAACAAGTAATCCAAGAGTTTGCTGATCGGTATCAAGCAATTATTCGTTCATTGCGAATTCGTTCGGCTAAACCAGGTGGTGATTCAAACCTAAAAGTAACCTTGGGATTTAGCAGTAGTGCTTGGGACTATTTATTTCCGCAAGCCGCAAAGCCGAAGGAACTTGAACCATTTACCACACTTAAAGGTCCTAAGTATCAGATGCCAGCCACTGAAGGTGACCTCTTCTTACACATTCGGGCCGACAGTGAGGCGATTGTTTATGAAGCTCAAACCGATTTTCGTCGTTTCTTGCAAGACGTTACGCTCGTTGTTGATGAAACTAAAGGATTTCGTTACTTCGAGGGGCGGGCAATCATTGGTTTTATCGATGGAACTGAAGTACCTGCAGTTGAAGAAGCAGCTGACTATGCTTTAATTGGTGATGAAGACCCGGAATTTATCAATGGTTCTTATGCGTTTGCCCAGAAATGGCTGCATGACATGGATTTCTGGAATCATTTAAAAGTTGAACAGCAGGAAAAAGGTGTCGGCCGCGAAAAATTCAGCGATTTAGAACTGGCTGAAAAAGATAAGTATCATAATGCGCACAACATCAGTTCTAAACTGGAAATTAATGGTGAAGAACAAAAAATTGTACGGATGAATGTTCCGTTCTCTGATCCGGCTGCGGGGAAAACTGGAACCTATTTTATCGGTTATGCTCGCCATTGGAAGATTATTAAACAAATGCTGCAGCAGATGTTGGACAAATCCGATTTCTTATTGAGTTTTTCTACTATCTTATCAGGACAGGTTTTCTTTATTCCTTCACGTGATTTATTGGATCGAATGGCAACTGGAGAACTTAATTGAAATTAGGCCTAACCAGTTTGCTGACTGATGGATACAGTCATTAAAAATCAAATTCTTACTTTAAATATAATTGCAGATCAAAAAATCCTTTCTAAATGATGATTAAATAATCATTAGTTAGGGTTTATTTTTTTCTTACTTTATTTGACAAAAAAATCACAAACTTATATCCTATTAATGGGAAAGGGAGTTGAAAGTATGTTTGAATTATCTAAACCCAAAGCTTCTTTGGGTGCAATTATTTGGAAAAGTATTTGGTATGGCTTCATTGCTGGGATGATTTCCGGCATGGTTAAAATCGGTTGGGAAAATATTTTACCACCGCGAACACTTGCGCGAAATTTAACTAATCCACCACAACATCTGTTAGAGCAAATTGGTTTTTCTGCTAAAACAGTACATGCATTTGTTTATTATTCTACTGATCAAAAAGTTTTCTACGTAGCTTTGTTGATGCATTTTGGCTTTTCGATTGTTTTTGCTGCACTATTTTTATTTTTAGCCCAATATTGGAAAATAACGACTTTGTGGCAAGGTGCAGCTTACGGAATTGTAATCTGGATTGCTTTTCATTTAATTATTTTGCCGGCTTTAGGTACTATTCCAGCTCCATGGCATCAGCCGTTCTCTGAGCATTTTTCAGAATTTTTCGGACATATTGTCTGGTCATGGTCGATTTATGCTGTGGCGGTTTGCTTAGCCAAAAATGATAAGAAGCATATTTTGAGAAACCTTTAAATTACTTAAAAAATAAAAGTGTAACACTCAAAGGATCAAATTAATGATCTATAAGGGTTACACTTTTTTATTGTTCTAATATTTTGTGCATATTAATTGAGTACTTTAATTTTTAATTCTAAAACGGCATTCAGAATGCGAAACATATTTTCAAAATTATTCGTTCCATTTTAATGACTCATGCTGAGGTTTATATAAGGCGTAGTAATCGAATTGTTTGAAGCGTTCCAGTTTTTGTTTATCATATTCTTTTTGTCGGTTTGATTTTAACTCAAAGATAAAACCCAAGCAGCCTGGGAAAAATGACAATAGAATCCAAGAACAACCGGAGCATGCAATAGAAATCATAATTGTTAAAATTGAAAAAAGTATTTCTTGCCAATGTTTTTTAAAGGCATTAGCTAAAGTGATCTGATCATTTATCTTAGGCGTCACATTGAATTTGGCAGTACATTTAAACAAAGCTAAAAATGTACTTTTAATAGTTAAATAGTAAAAAGAGCCATATAGAAAAGCAATTTGTAGTTCGTAACCAAGCATTTCCCAAAACTTCATCCCGCGCTGCAATTCAAAATAACCATCAATAATGCCTTGGCTAAAGTAACATAGTAATACCGGGAGCAACATAAAAAATTGATATCCCAGCTTTATTTTCGCCAAGGGGAAAACGATGCTGCAGAGTAACAAACTTAGATACTGAAAAGCATTGATGGGGACCGATAAAGTAAAACTAAAGAGATCCAGCTTTTGGTAGCAGCTTAATAAGTTTGTATTTTTTAAGTCCTTAAAATATTTGCGGAAAAATTCGAAGTTAGCTGAGCAAAATTTACTGGAACGAATCATCAAAGCGTTCATATTTACAGGAAATTCTTCATTTCCATAAATTTGAGAAGCAAATTTAATATTCCATCCCTTTAGAATGGCTTCGACTGATGTGCAAAGATCTTCTGCTACGGCAAAAGGAATTTTACCAATATCTTCGAAACACTCACGTGATATCATGACACCGTGGCCCAGTTCGATGCAAACAGTTCCTCCGCGTTCCGCAACTCGGGGCTGATAGTTGTTTTTAGCACTGGCAGGTTCTCTAAGGCCACTTTCGACACTTCGAACTACATTTTGAACGGGCCAGAAAATATTTCCGGAATTAGAGAAAAGATCCATAAAAGCATTATAGTTTTGACCGCTTATATGATTGCATTGTAGAATTCCTAAATTATCACTGTTATAAAAAAACTTTAAACACTTTTCAACGAATTTTCTTTCAAGTAATTCATCGCTATCTAAGATCACAAAGTAGTCATAACTATCTTTTGGCTGATGACACAAATAATTGTTTAAGTTGCCAGCTTTTGCCTGTTTATTTGGAACATTGCGCACCCATTGAACATCTGGATGGGTTTTGGTGAATTGGCGGATCATTTTGATATATTTTTCATCTGTTGAATTATCTAAAATAATGCCTTGAACATTATCATAAGTTTGATTTAGGCACTCTGCAAAAGCATAAGGAATGAAGTCATTGTATGTAGTGTAAAGCAGCTTTACTCGTGGATGCCAATTCTGCGGTAGAGGTTTGTTTAGAATAGCTAATTCTTTTTGCTGTTCTTTCTTTTTAATAAATTGATATCTAAAGGCAATTCCCAAATTTGAAATTCCAAAAAAAAAATGTGGCTACGAAGATTTGATTAAGAATAAGTAAAAACACTAAGAAATATTGGCTGTTTTGATAGGTTGGAATAATACTGTAGTTTATTGTGTAGTACTCAAAAATGCACATTATGATAAACCAAACTGATAAAATCCAAGTGTAGGTTACGGGACGACTTTTATAAAAAGAACTTGGGCGGGTTGCTTTGATTTCCATACAAAATCTCCTCTGTTTAAATTATCAAAAAAATCATAGTAATTGTTTTTAAAATCTAAAATAATATATTGTTTATAGAAAAATGATTCATAAATAAATCGTTATATGCAAATTAAATGATTTTAATAAAAGATTATCGTTTAATTTGGGTCAAGTCAAGAACTTATTTTAATTTATGGGTATTTTATTACACTTATATAAGAATGGATACTAGATTTTTTTAATAAGCTTAACTAAATATATTTGCTGGGGAATATGGATTATTTGTTATTAGCAGTGGAATTGCTTTAAAGAGCTCATCTGTTATCGAATAATTAATTAAAAAATGGTGTTTTTAAATTGAGTGTAGGTGCTTAAATTGAGAACGCTATTTTTTTGAATGTTAATTTATTGGCTGTAAAAACTAACAAAAACGTCGAATTTTAATAATCTTGATGAAAAAAAGCTCATATTTCGGTCTGTTTTGTAAAAAATGGTATGATAATAACAAGTATTTTTGGAACAAATTTTGGGATAGAGTCTTAAATCCTAACTATAATTATGAAAAATTTAGATGTTTTAACCTCAGGGGTGGTGATGTATTAAAAGTCATTTCTTGATAGCGTTTTCAAGAAATGTTACGATTTTTTTAGAAAGAAAATTTTAAAATAAGTGAGGGATTAAATTGAAACGAGTAACGATTTTAGGGAGCTTGAATATTGATACGACACTTAAAATCGAGCATTTTCCGTTGCCCGGTGAGACAGTCGAAGCAATCAGTAAAAGCAGTACAGCTGGCGGTAAAGGAGCCAACCAAGCAGTTGCGGCTGCGCGGTTAGGTGCTAAAACGTATTTTATTGGCTGTGTTGGTCAAGATAGTTCTGGTAAATATCTGACTGCTGCTTTAGCCGAAGAAGGTATTGATACAGCAAATATCTTGCGTGATAGTAAGGCTGGTACCGGCACGGCAAATATTTTATTGGATAAAAGTGGTCAAAATAGTATTGTAATTTATGGTGGTGCGAACCGCAGAATTACTGCAGCACAAATTCAAGCTGCTGCAAATCAATTGGCTGCAAGTGAATTTTTGGTTGCTCAGTTTGAAACTTCATTAGAAATGACACTTAAAGCTTTTACAATTGCTCATCAACAAGGAGTAAAAACAATTTTAAATCCGGCACCGGCACATAAGATTGCTCCAGAATTACTGCAGGTGACGGATTTGATTGTGCCAAATGAAATTGAGAGCTGTTTAATTACCGGTATTAAGATTACTGATCAGTATTCCATGGAAAAAACAGCACAGAAGTTTCGCGAGATGGGAATTGCTAATTTAATTATTACTTTGGGCAGTCGTGGTGTTTATTATGCAATTGGAGATAAATCTGAATTGGTACCGGCTTTTAAAGTTCGAGCAGTTGATACAACAGCAGCAGGAGACACTTTTATTGGGGCTTTAGCTGCTAAATTAGATTCGGATTTCAGCAATATGGCAGCCGCAATTAAATTTGCACAAAAAGCCAGCTCAATTACAGTTCAGCGTTTGGGAGCGCAAGCAGCAATTCCGACATTGACAGAAGTTGAGGAAGATTAAGAGGAGGCGGAAGTTTTGTTAGTGGTGTTAAACATTTTAGGAATACTTTTCTGTTTGGCGGTAGCTTATCTTTTTTCAGCTGACCGTAAACATGTTGATTGGCGCTCAGTAGGAATTGTTTTATTATTAGAAATCTTTTTAGCGTGGTTTTTAGTCGGTTTTCCAGTCGGACGAATGATTGTCAAGGCAATGGCAGATGGTTTCAATTGGTTGGTTGAAATTGCTTATGATGGAATTAAATTTGCTTTGCCAGACTTTGTTTCAAAACAATTTGGCGGGACTGCTGATTCAATGAATTTCTTAACCAGTGCATTATTACCGATTCTATTAGTAGTGCCATTATTTGATATTTTAACTTATATCGGGATTTTACCATGGATTATCAAATGGATTGGCAAGTTTCTATCATTTATTACTGGTCAGCCAAAATTCGAAGCTTTCTTTTCAGTCGAAATGATGTTCTTAGGTAATACGGAAGTTTTGGCTGTTTCCAAGCAACAATTACAGCATATGAGCAAAGAACGCAACTTAACTTTGGCGTTAATGTCAATGAGTTGTGTGACGGCTTCAATTCTAGGTTCGTATATGCAGATGATGCCGGGGCAGTTTGTTTTGACGGCAGTGCCATTAAATATTTTAGGAGCAATTATTATTACCAGCATTTTGAATCCCGTCAAAATTACACCAGAAGAGGATCAAATTTATGGTGTTCAGCAGACAGAAGACAAAAAAGAGCCGTTTTTTTCATTCTTGGGTGATTCAATTTTAGGCGCAGGCCGGTTAATTTTAATTATTCTCTTCACAGTTATTTCTTTTGTAGCTTTAGCATCTTTGATTGATCATTTATTGGCTTTAACAACACTTAAATGGTTATCATTGGAAAATATTATGGGTATTTTTATGTATCCATTTACTTTGTTGATGGGCTTTGATTTTGGTAAAGCATTTGAATTGGCTCGATTTATGGGAACCAAGCTGGTTACTAATGAATTTGTAGTAATGGGTGAGGTTTCCAAACAAGTAATGCATCATCAAGGAATTTTTGCATCAGCGCATGCACGAGCTGTTTTGACAGTCTTTTTAACCAGTTTTGCCAACTTTGGAACTTTAGGGATGATTATTGGAGCTTTCAAGGGATTGGTTCAAAAGGAAAAAGTTGATTATATTTCTGGACAGGTACCGCGGATGTTGTTATCTGGAATTTTGGTTTCAGCATTGTCAGCAACTTTAGCTGGTTTGTTTATTTGGTAGTTGCACAATAAACTAGTTATTTGATTTTAGATTGGAGGTAATCAGGATGAAAAAGATGCCCATTATTTTAGATATGGATCCGGGAATTGATGATGCGGTCGCTTTGGCAATTGCATTAACTGAACCTAAATTTGCGGTGAAGCTAGTTACGACAGTTGCAGGTAATGTCAGTGTGGACAAGACTACGTTGAATGCATTGAAATTAGTTGAATTCTTCGATCGGCTGGATGTACCGGTCGCTCGTGGGGCTGCGCAACCGCTAAAAAAGGATTTTGTCGATGCTTCATATATTCATGGAGCCAGTGGTATGCCGGGATATGAGTTTCCGCCGGTAAAACTTAAGGCTGATCCTCGAGATGCCATAACGGCCATTTATCAAACCTTAGCGGCCGCGGTGGAACCACTGACAATTGTTGCCACAGGAGCTTATACTAATATTGCGCAGCTATTGTTGGATCATCCTGATATTAAATCGAAGATCAAACAATTAGTTTTGATGGGCGGCTCATTGTCAGGTGGGAATGTTTCATCAGTAGCTGAATTTAATGTTTTTACTGATCCGGAAGCAGCTAAAATTGTTTATGAAAGCGGCTTGCCAATCGTAATGATTGGTTTAGATGTGACACTGAAGGCTTTAGTGTCATGGAAGACGCTTGATCGTTTGGCGACATTGGGTGAAGCTGGAAAAATGTTGCATGGCTTGATTACTTATTACAAGGATGAATATGATGGCGGTAAACCGCTGCATGATGTTAATACAATTTTTTATTTACTGCATCCAGAAGCTATTAAAACAAAGGAATATCCAATCTATGTCTGCACTGAAGGACCCGCCCAAGGAGCGACTGTGGCTGATTTCCAAGATCGTTGGAGTAATGGCAAAAAAAATGCAGTTGTTGGTTTGGACATTGATGCGGCAGCTTTTAACCAATGGCTATTGGAAAAAGTAAAGCAAATGGCAGTAAAATAAAGGCTTTTCATTTAGGAGGAGAACAGATGGCACGAAAAAAGATGATTTTAGACTTGGATACTGGAATCGATGATGCATTGGCGATCGCTTACGCGGTAGCTGATCCAGAAGTTGATTTAATTGGAATCATTGGCTCATACGGAAATGTTTATGTTGAGGATGGAGTCCAGAATTCATTAAAAATATTAGAATTGCTGCAGGCAACCGATGTTCCGGTTTATCAAGGATTAGCTCATTCATCCGAGTCAGATCATTTTGACCGGATGCCTATCAGTGCCGAAATTCACGGGCAAAATGGAATTGGTGAGATTGATTTACCAGCACCAAAACGTCAGCCGGAAAAAGGAGATGCACTAGACTTTTTCATTAACGCAGTTGAAAAATATCAACAAGATTTAATTTTAGTGCCCACTGGTCCGTTGACAAACCTAGACGCAGCAATCAAACGCTCTCCTAAATTGGTTGATCAAATCGGTAATATCACTTTAATGGGCGGAGCAGTTACAGTACCTGGTAATGTTACTAATGTGGCTGAAGCAAATATTAATCAAGACGCTACAGCAGCTGACCACGTATTTCGTCAGGCTCCATTGACTCAAGTCGGGTTGGATGTCACCTTACGAACACTGTTAACTCGTAAAGAAACTCAGCAATGGCGCGATTTGAAAACAAAAGCCGGTGCAGCTTTTGCTGACATGGTTGATTATTATATTAAAGCCTATGAAGTTACCAGCCCGGATTTGCATGGTTGTGCATTGCATGATCCTTTTGCAGTCGGTGTTGCGATTGATCCGAGTTTTGTTGATACGATTGCCTTAAATATGTATGTAACAACAGATAAAAAGTATTATGGCCGAACGACCGGTGATCCGGCACGTTTATCCAAGCCGAATCCTAATGTAAAAGTTGCTGTTAATGCGGATGTTGACCGATATTTAGCCAGCTTTATGGAACATTTGACAGGCTTATTTGCTAAAAACTGATTGATTTTTCAGTGAATTGAAGTAAATTAATTTTAAATAATACAGTCGTTGCTTTAAACGACTGTATTATTTTTTGTATTCATGAGGGGGTTAAATTGGTACGTAGTCGAGCAAATAATTCATATTAGTAATAATAAATTTACGGTTTTTAATGTTAATAATTCCCTCATCCCGTAAATCACTTAGAATACGAGTAACTGAAGAACGAGAATTAATGCCACAAAAACCAGCAATGTCTTCATTAGTAACTACAAAATCAATTAATACTCCCTGATGGTTAGCTAAGCGAATGCCAAAAAGACCGGTTAATTGATATAAGAAAGCGCAAACGGCATCATGTTTTCCTCCCATAATCATTCGCTGTAGTCTAACAATATTTTCGGATAATTTAGTTCGATAATATTCTTTTACATAATTATTTAATTCCTCATCAGAGTTAACCATTTCCCAAAATCGGACACGATCAATTCGATAAAACTCAGCGGTTTGTGATTCAACACGCACGTTAAAAGGTTGATCAGTGTATTTAGAAACCTCATCTCGCAATAAGCTCAAAACATCCGGTTTGGTAATATAGGACAAATTAAATTCGCGTCCATCCTGCAAAATAATTGAAGTTTTAACAATACCATGTTTTAGAACGTAAGTGCTATTTTCCTCAAGACCGTGATAGGTCAAATATGTGTGTCTTTTTTTTGTAATTACTGGGAAATTATTTGTCTGTAAATAATTCATCATGTATTCAGTATGAGTCATGACCATTCTCATCATTCTCCTTAAATTTGTCTAGTATCATTATAAAACACTGTAAAGCAATTACCATTTCTCTTAATAGTGATGCATAAAGTTTACCGTTAGATAACGGCGACAATTATAGGCGTATATAAATAATTTAAAACTCAAAATAAAGCTCGCTTAATTGGCACTGATTTATTTGTAATATTTCATACACTAACATGGGTTAATGATTCATGCTGCATAAATTGCGTTTGCAAGATAATTTAAGTGAATATACTTGGTAACTGTATTCAGGAGATGAAAGGAAGAATAAAAATGGTTGAAGTAAAATTGCCATATGATAAAAAAGTTATCACTGCAAAAATACCAAAAGCTAATTTTGCTGGGGAATTGGTTTCGCAAGCAGCTAACTTTCAAAATCCGTTATCGGAAAAAGAAACAGTGGAACAGTCACTTGATAATCCGATTGGTTCGCCAAAGTTGGAAGATTTAGCTAAGGGAAAAAGGAATATTGTAATTATTTCTTCAGATCATACTCGACCGGTTCCTTCACGAATCATTACACCAATTTTATTGCGTCGTTTGCGTTCTGTAGCTCCGCAAGCACGAATTAGAATTCTGGTGGCAACTGGTTTTCATCGGCCATCTACACATGAAGAATTAGTTAATAAATATGGTGAAGAAATTGTAGCTAACGAAGAAATTGTGATGCATCATTCACAACGTGATGAAGAGATGACTAAGATCGGTAAATTGCCGTCTGGTGGTGATTTGATTGTCAATAAAGTTGCAACTGAAGCAGATTTGTTGATTTCAGAAGGTTTTATTGAATCACATTTCTTTGCTGGTTTTTCTGGGGGTCGTAAATCTGTTTTACCGGGTATTTCATCTTATAAAACAATTATGGCTAATCATTCAGGTGAATTCATTAATGATGTCCACTCACGGACAGGAAATTTACATCACAATTTGATTCATAAAGACATGGTTTTTGCCGCTAGAGCTGTTCATTTACAATTTATTTTGAATGTAGTTTTAGATGAAGATAAGAAAATTATTGGTTCATTTGCAGGCGATTTAGAAAAAGCACATAAAAAAGGAACCGAATTTGTAGCTTCCTTATCACAGGTTGATCCAATTGAATCGGATATTACGATTTCAACTAATGGTGGTTATCCACTTGATCAAAATATTTATCAAGCTGTTAAAGGGATGACTGCTGCTGAAGCAACTAATAAGCAAAACGGCACAATTATTATGGTTGCAGGTTGTCGTGATGGGCATGGTGGTGAAGGATTTTTCCACAATATTGCTGATGTCAGTGATCCACAAGAGTTTTTAGATCAGGCAATTAATACTCCCCGTTTGAAGACCGTTCCCGATCAATGGACTTCCCAAATTTTGGCACGAATTTTAGTTAACCATCATGTAATTATTGTTTCTGATTTAGTTCAACCTAACTTGGTAACAGATATGCATATGGAATTGGCTAAGTCACTTGATGAGGCAATGCAGCTGGCTTATAAACGTGAAGGGCAAGCTGCTAAGGTAACTGTTATTCCAGATGGATTAGGCGTTATTGTTAAACGTCCACAATAACAGATGAAAAAAGAAGAATTAACAGAATTATTGCAGAGAGTTGCACATCAACAGGTCACAATTAAAGAAGCATTAGCGCAGATTAACGATCAAGGTTTTCTAGATTTGAATTATGCTAAAGTCGATACTAACCGTTTACAGCGAACTGGGGCACCTGAAGTGGTATATGGTGAAGGGAAAACAGCTGAACAAATTATTGGAATTGTACAAGCAATGTTGGTTCAAAAGAATAATATTATGGTCACTAGAGTTACTGCAGAAAAAGCAACTCTAGTTCGACAAGCAATTCCACAACTCAAATATGTTGCTGTAGCAAAAATGCTTTTATATAAAATGCATTCAGTACAACCAGTATCGGGGAAAATTGCTGTGGTAACAGCTGGAACCTCAGATCAAAAAATTGCTGAAGAAGCAGCTGTAACGGCAGAAATGTACGGTAACCAAGTTATACGAGTTTATGATGTTGGTGTTGCAGGAATTCATCGTTTATTTGCTAAGTTAGAAATTATACGAGCGGCTCAAGTTGTGATTGTTGTTGCAGGAATGGAAGGAGCCCTAGCTTCAGTCGTGGGCGGACTGGTTAGCAGCCCGATTATTGCAGTTCCAACAAGTGTTGGTTATGGAACAGCTTTTAATGGTGTGACAGCTCTTTTGACAATGTTAAATAGTTGTTCCACTGGAATAACCGTTGTAAATATTGATAATGGCTTTGGAGCTGGCTATTCCGCAAGTAAGATTAATCATCTTCAGGAGGAAAGTAATGAAAACTCTTTATCTTGATCCTTTTTCTGGAGTCAGCGGCAATATGTTGTTGGGGTCACTATTTGACTTAGGTCTGAATTTCAAGCAATTCAAGCATGAATTAGAAAAATTGAATTTAAAGGGATATCATCTTTCGTTAGAAAAAACAACTCAATCTGCGATTGTTGGCAGCTTATTTGAGGTTACGTTGGTTGGAAAATATGCAGGACATCACGTTGATGAAGGAGAAGTGCAATATACTGGAAAAATTGCTCATCATCATGGACGAAATTTAGCTGAAATAACAAAAATAATTCAAACTTCAAAATTAAAACAGTCAATAAAAGAATCATCGCTAAAGGTTTTTAAAGAAATTGCAAAAGCAGAAGCAGTTGTACATGGGAAAACATTGGAAGAAATTCATTTTCATGAGGTTGGTGCAATTGATTCAATTATAGATATTGTGGGATTCTTTATTGGAATTGATTTATTAGGTATTACGCAAATTACTAGTGGTATTTTGGTTGATGGCACAGGAACAATTGAAGCTGCACATGGAACAATGCCCGTGCCCGTACCAGCCGTTATGCAAATGCGTATTGATAGTGAAGTTCCATTTCGACAACGATCTGATGTAGCAACAGAATTAGTTACACCGACTGGTTTTGCAATTGTCAAAACAGCTGTTAATCAATATGGCACATTACCAGCAGAGTTACTGACCGAAAAAATTGGTTATGGTTTTGGAACGCGCGTTACAGGACATTTAAATGCTTTGCGTGTATTGTTGCTAGAATCAAAATTAACTCAAAAAGAAACTTCCGCCGAAAACGATCAAGTTATAGAAATGCATGCAAATATTGATGATCAGACTGGGGAACAATTGGGATTCGTTTTAGAAAGATTAGTTGATGCTGGAGTTTATGATGCTTTCTTTACACCGATTTTTACGAAAAAGAATCGCCCAGCGTACCAATTAACTGTATTAAGCAGTCCTGAATTGACCGATAAAGTCAGCAATTTGCTGTTAAAAGACACTTCAACTTTTGGCATACGCTGGACTAGTATGCAGCGAAAAGTTATGCAACGGAACTTTACGGAAGTAACAACAAAATTAGGGAAGATCCAACTTAAAATTGGTCATTTGAATGAAATTAAAAAAATTACAGTTGAATATGATCAGGCAGCTCAGATTGCAATTAAAACAGGAATGAGTGTTTCTGAGGTAATGCAACTCGCATTACAAGCCTATTATAAAAAAATCAATGAGGTGGAATAAGTGATACATCAGTTATTAGCGGAATTTATGGGGACAGCATTAATGATTGTCTTTGGTGTTGGTGTTCATGCCGATACTGTTTTGAATGATACAAAATATCATGGTTCAGGTCATCTATTTGCAATTACGACTTGGGCATTTGGAATTAGTGTTTCATTGTTTGTTTTTGGAAATGTAACGATTAATCCAGCAATGGCATTGACACAGGTTTTGCTTGGAAACATGACTTGGCTTGTCTTTTTCCCAACTGCAGTTGTTCAAGTTTTGGGCGGAGTTATCGGTTCAGTTATTGTTTATATTATGTATGCAGATTCATTTAAGCATTCATATGGCAAGATTGATAATGTTACAATTCGCAATATTTTTTCGACAGCGCCAGCAGTTAGAAATTTGCCAAGAAACTTTTTTGTAGAATTTTTTGCAACTTTTGTTTTTATAACGTCAATTTTAGCTATTTCTCAATATAAAACACCTGGTATCGTTCCAGTTGGTGTTGGATTATTAGTTTGGGCAATCGGTATGGGGATGGGAGGTCCTACAGGATTTGCAATGAATTTGGCTCGTGATATGGGTCCAAGAATTGCTCATGCCATATTACCACTGAAAAATAAAGCTGATAATGATTGGCAGTATGGAATCCTAGTACCGGGAATAGCCCCGTTTGTTGGTGCGGTTGCGGCAGCATTATTTGCTAAGTATTATATGGGTCTTTAATTAAAAATAAATTATTTATATGAAAGGGTGCTTATTTTATGAATGAATTAGCAAAAAAAGAAGTAAAAGTTAATGAAGTATTAAGCCAATATGACCAGGTCTTGGTTGCGTTCTCAGGCGGGATTGATTCAACGTTGGTATTGGATTCAGCTTTAAAAGTTTTAGGTCATAATAAGGTTACTGCAGTTGTAGCTAATTCGGAATTGTTTACTAATAAAGAATTTGATAAAGCTGTTAAATTGGCAAAAGATTTGGGAGCAAATGTTAAAACTGTTGAATTGAATTATTTAGCAAATGATGAGATTAAACATAATACTCCAGCTTCTTGGTATTGGATGAAAAAAATCTTTTATCAGAAGTTAAATGAATTGAAAGCAGAATTAAATGCCGATGTCGTACTTGATGGCATGATTATGGATGATAATAACGATTTTCGCCCAGGGTTACGAGCACGAGATGAAGAAAAGGCTGTTTCTATTTTGCAACAGGCAGATATCTATAAAAAAGAAGTTCGTAAAATAGCTGCGTCTCGAGGACTTGTTAACTGGAATAAGGTTGCTAGTTGTTCAGTTTCTTCACGTTTTCCTTATAATACTGAACTTACATTAAAAGCGATTAAGCGTGTAATGGATTCAGAAGCATATCTACGTGGATTAGGTTTCTTAACTGTTCGAGTTCGTGTTCAAGATTTGGTTGCTCGTATTGAGGTACCTGTTGAACAAACAGTTAACTTAATTAATCAAATGCAAGAAATTAATCAACGGTTAAAGAACTTTGGTTTTGAATATGTGACAGTTGATCTTCAAGGATTCAAATCTGGTCGGATGAATGAAGTTTTGTCTGACAATCAAAAAGCAGCATTGGTTGGTTAAAAAGTTAGATTTTCCGTGAAAGTTTTAAATTATGTAAAGGAGAATCCTTGTGAAAAGAAGTGTTTTTAAGAATTCAATTCCCTTTTATTTCGCAGTTATAGGAATTCATCTATTAGGTATTTTATTGATTGCTTATGCAGCGGGAAAATCCAGCAATTTCTGGGGATTGGGATTATTAGCTTATTCTTTAGGTTTGCGACATGCTTTTGATGCGGATCATATTGCAGCCATTGATAATACTGTACGTAAATTAATTCATCAGCGAAAAAAATCTTGTGGAGTGGGATTCTTTTTCTCACTAGGTCACTCGACTGTCGTTTTTCTGATGGTTGTTTTGATTAGCATTTCTCTGAAATGGATTAAACTTAAATTACCATTATTTCAAAGCATAGGTGGTTTGATTGGATCATTAGTTTCAGGTGTTTTTCTAATCGGGATTGCGATTGTTAATTTAATTGTATTGATAAGCTTATGGCGATCATTGAAATCGGTAAGACAAAATGCAGTTGATGAAAATGAATTGAATAAATTATTATTGTCGCGTGGCTTTTTACTGCGATTAATTTATCCATTATTTAAGTTTATTAATCATGAATGGCAGATGTATCTGATTGGTTTTTTGTTTGGTCTAGGTTTTGATACTGCGAGTGAAATTGGTTTAATAGCAATTTCTGCCACAGCAGCTCAGGCAAATGCTTTTTCTGTTGGAATTCTGGCTTTACCAATTTTATTTGCTGCAGGCATGAACTTAATGGATACAACGGATTCAGTTATGATGGCGGGCGCTTACAGTTGGGCATTTGCAACTCCAGAAAGAAAAACGGGTTATAACTTGATAGTAACTTCAATTTCAACTACAGCAGCTTTTGCTGTTGGATTTTTAGAACTTGTTCAGGTATTGGCAAGTACCACTGCTGTTAAGGGGAAAATTATTCAAGTTATTGAAGGAATCAATCTTAATTGGTTAGGCTATGGTTTGTTTATCTTATTTATTGTAATTTGGAGTGTTTCATATTTGTTTTGGCACTTTTATCAAAATCAAGATGTTAGTATCAAGTAATGGAGATTCTAATTTACTAAAAAAGACTTGCTATTTTGAGTTGTTCGATCATTTGAACTGGGAGTTCGGTAATGATCTGAATAGTCAATATATTCAAGTCTTTTTTGTTTTTTAATATTAGAGGTAAATTCAACTAATCCTTTTTAGTGTAATAATTAGAAAATTAACTTACTGAAGATTGGAACGATCAAATCAATAACCACACCAATGACTACTACTGCGATGGCAGCCATTGAACCCTGAACTGAACCAAGTTTTAAAGCATAGGCTGAACCGATAGTATGACCTGAAGTACCGAGACCTAATCCGGCACCAATTGGATCAGAATTTAAGCGGAAAGTTTTGACTAACCAATCACCTAAAGCATAGATAATAACAGCATTTAAAATACAAGCCATGGCTGTTACAGCTGAATTACCGCCGATGGAAGCTGAAATCGGCAAAGCAATTGCGGTAGTGGCTGCTTGCGGCAGCAGAGATTCAATGGCTGTTTTGCTCAAACCGATTAATTTTGAAACACCAACGATCGCAGTTAAGGAAATCACTGAGCCAACGATCAGAGCAGCTAGAATTTCAACCCAGTATTTTTTGATAATGTCGTTACGTTTGTACAGCGGGATTGCAAAAGCAATTGTTGCCGGATTTAAGAACCAGAAAATTAAATCACCACCTGGTTTGTAAGCAGTAGTATAAAAGCTGGCAGTACTTTTGCCTAGTAACGCTGCTAAAACGACTAGGATAACAATTCCCAGGACCATTGCAACAAATAATGGTTGAAAGAAGAAAAGTCCATGAGATTTTTTAAAAAGCCACTGACCAATTAAATAAACAACGACGGATAAACAAATTCCAAAGAATGGTGTTGTAAAAATTACTGACATTTTATTCCCCTCCTTTGGCGTGCTGATTAACTGACATTTTTAAACCATGAAGTGTATTTAGTGACTTGGTATGTGGTTTAGCAGCTAATTGTTTGATTTCTTGCCGGCACCAGATAAAGAATTTAGCGGTATAGGCAATTACTACCAGCAAAATAATTGTTGATAAGGCAATGACTAGAATCAATTGCCAACCTTGCTGCTGCATGATTTTTAGATTAGCAGCTAAAGAAATTCCTGATGGAACAAATAAGAATCCGATGATTCCGATTAAGAAACTGCCGACTGAATCGACCCATTCCAGTTTGATAATATGAAAAGTCAATAACAGATAAAGCAGGATCAATCCAATAACCGGAGCTGGAACCGGAAATGAAGCCGGAAACAAACTGGAGATGGCATTAGCGACAAATAAGATGACAGTGTAGATCCCAAGTTGAACTAATAATGGAGCAGCCTTTTTCGATGTGGTTTGTTTACTGGTTTTCATATTGATCATCCTTTCCTTTTTTCACTATTAGCATACTTGAAAAAATAAAAAAAGCGTCGTTTTTGCGGTGAATTGCAAAAATCGGCACTTAAACTGCCCTCTTCAATTGTTAAATGAAACTGTTACATCTGTAGCTGCTGCCGCAATTCTTTGACGAATGAACGGCCAACCGGCAGCTTTTGCTGGTTGGTCATGGTTAATTGATAAGTGTGATTGAACCAAGGCTGAACCTCACGAATACAGTTGAGGTTAACTAAGACACTGCGATGAACCTGAATGAATTTTTGTGGATCCAAGCGTTGTTTCAGCCAATTCAAAGTTTCGTGTGTGGAGAAATCACCGTTGGCAGTAGTGATAGTGAGAACACCATTGTTGACAGCGGCTGAAATAATTTCTTTGACCGGTAAGACAGTTGTTTTTTCTTCTTGAGTAACCGTAATTACTGTTGGATAAGCAGCAGTCGTTACTGTTTGGTCAGTAGATTTATCAGCTAATAGAGCAGTAGCTTTGGCCACAGCTTGATTAATTCGTTTTTGTTCAAAAGGTTTAAGAACATAATCGATCGCATTAATATTGAACGCATCAACAGCGTAATTGTCGTAGGCAGTTGCAAAGATTACCAGCGGTGGCTGAGCAAGCTGCTGTAATTCCTTAGCTAACGAAAAGCCATTTTCTTCATTAAGTTCGATATCAAGAAAAAGCAGTTCGATTTGATTTTTTAAAAGTAGCTGCAAACCGTCACCGATTCCTTCAGCTTGATAAATTTGATCAATTGCCGAATTTTGTTTTAAGAGATATTCAAGTTCATTGCGAGATAATGGTTCATCATCGACTAGTAAGACATTCATTAAAATATTCACCTCAATTTTTAGTTGCTGCAGCGATCGTTTCCGGTAAGGGGATCAGCATTTTAACGGTTGTTCCGGCAGGACTGCTGTTGATCTGCAGTCGGCTGTCATGACCATATAAACCAATTAAACGATGATTAAGATTGACTAAAGCTGTTCCGGTTCCCGTGGCTGAATTCAAAACTTGATTTCCCAATTTGTTGACCAAGGCAGCTGGGATACCAATACCATTGTCACTGACGGCAATTAATAGTGATTGTTGCAGTTGCTTAACGCTGATTTTAATTTGATTATTGGTTTTTCGACCGACAAAGGCATGCTTGACGGCATTTTCTACTAAAACCTGCAAACAAAACGGCGGGACTTTGACTTGGTCGTTAGTTTGAATATCGTAGGTAACTTGATATTTATTTGGAAACCGAGTTTGTTCTAATGACATATAGGAGTTGACGTGTTCCCGTTCTTGCTGTAAAGGAATCTGAGTTTCGCGGACGCCTTGTAGACTGGAGCGGAAAAAAGTACTGAGTTGTAGCAAAGCAGTTCGCGCCTTTTCAACATCAGTTCGCATTAAAGCACTAATAGTGTTGATAGCATTAAAGAAAAAGTGTGGATTGATTTGAGCCTGCAGTGCCTTGATCTCAGCATCACTGACTAATTTCGATTGTTCTTCAGCGATTCCCAAGGCTAGTTGACTTGAAAAGATCGAAGCTAAACCGGCAGCCAAATTTTCTTCAACTGGAGTTAAGCGTTCGGCCTTAGTAAAATACATTTTTAAAGCACCTAAAGTTTTTCCATTAACTTTAAGCGGCAAAACGATTGCTGAAGCTAACGGACAACCAGCATGTGGGCAACCGATTTCGTCTTTATGATAAGCATAACGAGCCTCTCCACTAGCGATGACGTGTTTGGATAAATCAGTTAAAACTGCTTCTTTGGCTAAATGATGGTCCTGACCAGCCCCGACGTGTGCCAGAACATTAACTCGGTCAGTAATTCCGACTGCATCGAAGTTAGTATATTTTTTAATGATCTCACAAGCTTTTTGTGCGGAATTAATATTCAGACCTTGCCGAAAATAAGGCAGTGTTTTATCCGCTAAACTTAAAACATCATGTGTTTGAACGGCTTTTAGCTGTTGTTCGTTGACCAAGTAGGCATTGATAATTGAAATAAAAACAAAAGCACCAATGCTATTAAGCAGCATCATTGGAACAATGATTAAGCGAACTAAGGTCAAACCGCTAAAAATACCGATGAACAGCATTTGAATACCTTCAGCACAAACACCGAGTGCAGCTGTTATCCAAGATCCTGGATAGGCATTACTCTTTTTTAAGTAATTACCGGCAGTACCGGTAAAAAGACCAGCCAAGATGGAACTCGGAATATAGAAGAAATCAGAAAAGTTTCCCTGAATTACACGATGAATACCACCTAATAAGCCAACTACACTGCCAACCAGCGGCCCGCCAACAATTCCAGCAACAGTAATTACTAGTGTTCGGGTATTAGCAATTGAGTCTGATTGCGGCAATGCGGTCAAAAATGGTGTTTGAATCAAAGTATTGTTGCGAGTGATCTCAACACCGGTTAAGTTAGAAATCACTGTAAAAATTGTAAAAATTGCGATCAAAGCACATTTAGCCTGTAAGGTGTTTTGTTTAATCAGCTGGCGAAAGAAACGGACGTTCACCAGTAAAAAAGCAAGCACAAGAATGATCCCCAGTCGCTGCAGCAATAATACAAATAAATTAAACATATCTCGCCTCCAAGATAAAGTCTTATTAAATTTATTCTATCCCAACATGAATTGATCTGGGAAACTATTTTGGCAATTTTAAATGATTCAGGCTTTGATTACGAGATTGTTGGCCAAATTATAATGTTGAACATAAGAAATAGCCTTTACAGGCTATAAGTGGGGTTATTTATTTGTAAATAAAATCATGCAATTCTTTTTTTTAATATATCATCAAAATGTTAAAAAAACAACTTTTTTTATTTTATATAGGTATATTTATAATTCCATTGCGTGCCGGCTGTATTATGAATAATGCCTTTTACATCAGTTTTTTGCAAATATGATGTAACTTGTTGATAAACAGGGGTTACACCTTGATCTCCATTAAATATTTTAGCGGCAGTAACTAAATCATTCCAACGTTTAGTAGGATAATTGGCATCTTCATTTTGGGCTTTATTTATTAAAGTATCATATTGTGAGTTCGAATATCCACCATAATTGTAAGAAGTTCCTGTCAATGGAATCTGCAAGAAGGTGATCGGATCGTTGAAATCTCCTCCCCAACCAGCTAAATAAAGATCAAAATTGCCGTTTTGAGCATTTTGTGAAGCATTATTAGTTGGGATACTACGAACAGTGATCGATAGTCCAGGTAAAACTTTAGCGTATTGCGATTGCAGGTATTGTGAAACTACATTGCTGCTACTGTCATCATTGGAAGATAGTAAGGTTAATTTTAAGTTCTTTAACCCGGTTTCTTGCAACCCCTTTTCCCAATATTTTTTGGCTAGTTCTTTGTTATAAGTAACGGTGTTTTTGACTGCTTGCTGTTTTGAAAAATCTTCGCCGGTTTTAGGATCTTTTGCTAATCCGGAAGCTACAAATCCAGTTGGAATATAAGAACCATCTCCCAGCACTTTCTTAGTAAGAACTTGCCGATTGATTGCCAGCGACATTGCTAAGCGAATATTACGATTATTCAAAGCTTTACGCTTATTCTCATCTTTGTCTTTAAAGTTATAGGCGATATATGAGACGTAAGAATAAGGATAAGATTTAAATTGTGATGATGATCGATAGTTTTTAACTTGCTGATTTGATAATGGTGTCATGTCTAATTTATTTTGTTGGTATAGTTCATGACCAGTTGTTGGATTTTCAACTACCGTATAATTTATTTGCTGAAGCTTAACGGCTTTTTTATCCCAGTAATGCTTATTTTTAACGAATTTCCATTTGTTGCCGGTTCCAGTCCAAGATTTGATGACAAATGGGCCGGAATAGACCATATATTGTGAACGACGGCCATATTTACTTCCGTATTTAACGACAACTTTTTTATCTTGCGGTCCAAACAGTGGGTAGGCCATTAAAACTTTGAAATAGGAAATCGCTTTATCAAGTTTAATAACAACGGTTTGTTTGTTAGGCGCACTGATTCCAATCTGATCAGCTGATTTCTTGCCGGCAATAATTTCATTAGCATTTTTAACGCCGCTAAACAGATAAGAATATGGAGATTTTGTTTTAGGGTTTATTGTTCTGCGCCATGAATAAACGAAATCTTGTGCTGTGATCCGATCACCGTTGCTCCAATAAGCTTTTCTGATTTTAAATGTCCAAGTCTTGCCATCTGGGGAAACGTTGCTGGATTTTGCCAGTCCAGCCGTCGGTTTGCCGCTTTTCCCCAAGCGATAAAAACTTTCAAAGACATTTCCAGTTTGCCCGTAACCGGTTGACTTAGAAATGTCGATAGTATCCAATGGAGCAGTTGCACTTAAATTTAGAACCTGTTTTTGCGAGCTGCTGGTTTGTTTGCCACATGCTGTAAGTAGTAACAGCAAAGCTGCGAAAATTGTTGTTAGAGTAATTTTTTTAGAATTCATAGGCCATTCGTCTCCAATTTTTACTTGATTAAATGATTTTTTACAATAGAAATGGTATTAATTTGCATGACTCTATTCCCCCTGGAAGTCCCATGCCAAAGAACCAACCATTTTGTTATCTTGTGATATCTAATTCTAGTCATGAATTTTCTCCCTTTTGTTGAAAAAATAAAAAAGCGCCCCAGCAATTTAATGCTGGGACGCTCAAACGTGGTACCACCCAAGATTTACTGCAGAATTCAATTTTGCAGCCTCATAAACACAATAAAAAATCATTATGTTTAGACGATATCGAGTCAAAACGTGCGATTGGCTTGCACCTCACAGCAAAACTCCGGATTCATCTTCATCAAACCCTTAATTCTGTTCTTTCACTGCCAACAGTTGCTGGATATCAGTTAGTTTGATTACTCTTTCCTTCAACGTTCAAATAACCTGATTCATTTCTGATAGTATAAAGGTTTCCCTTTTTTTAGTCAACCAGCTGAATTAAAAATAGTTGCTTAGTATAGAAACAATCGATTAACTTTACTGCTATCAAGTCATGATAAACAAATCAGAAATTATTTTTAGGATTTGTTATTTGAAACTAACCATTTTAGTTTGTTTCTTGTTTCAGTGTCGTTAGCTAAATTTACGGTAATAATAGCATTTGGTAATTCATTGGTAAAAAAGGATTGGTGTGATAGTCGCAGGTCGCCAACTTCGGGATGGTGCAATAATTTATCTCCTTCAGGAGTGCCGATGATGTCGAGGTCATGCCACATGGAATTAAAACTTTGACTTTTTTTACAAAGCTGGTTAATAAAATCAATTAGTTTTTCATCTTTATTAATTCGGCTGTAAGCAACACGCAGCTGACTGACCCTTAGTTTAGCGTATCCTTCCCAATCATCTAATAATTCTTGCATAAAGGGATCGGTAAACGCTCTCCAGATAGAATTTCTTTCCAGTACGTTCATTGCTTCATAATTTCCAAATACTAATAATGCTGCTTTATTCCAACCGATAAAATTCCACCGTTTATCTGTTATATATGCCGGATTGGGATTTTGTGAGTCCAAAAAATGTTGAAGTTGTTTAGTTATTGGTTGTTTTTGACTGGAATCATCAGGAATTCGTTGCCCAGATAAGGCAAATAGATATTCTCTTTCGCTATTATTTAATGCTAGTACCTTACTTAAAGAGTTGAGGACATCTACAGAAGGCTTTATTGTTCGTCCTTGCTCCAATTTGGTATACCAATCGGTGCTTATATGTGCTAATTCAGCAACTTCTTCTCGTCTGAGTCCACTGACGCGCCTTTTATTATAAGAAATGATGTTAAAATTTTCGGCATTTAAAGAAGCACGTTTTTTTCTTAGAAAATTTCCGAGATCTTTACTATTGGTAGTATTCATTTTTGCCTCCGCTTAGCATTTTTAAGCTGGTACTCACTAACCTAGGATAAGCTGACACTATTTAGTCGCTGAACTACGGCTTATAGTATATAACAGATCGATTTTAAAAGAAAAGAGGTTACTTTTATTGAAAAAAAGCGAATTTCCAACTAATCGTATTCTGTGGTTTTTGACTTTTGTTTGTGCCTTAGCGGTGGCCAATTTGTATTACGATCAAGTTCTTTTAACCAAAATCATTATTAAGTTCAATGTTTCAGCTGCTCAAGGAGGGGCTTTAATAACTGTTATTCAGGTGGGCTACACACTGGGACTGCTATTGATAGTACCTTTGGGAGATAAGTTTGATCGGAAAAAACTTGTAGTTGCAAGTATGTGTCTAGCTGCCGGGTGGCTTGTCGCGATGACTTTGACCAACTCTTTTTTTATACTTAAAATTTTCGGATTTTTGCTGGGGTTAAGCACGGTTTCTGCTCAACTTTTGATTCCTTTTGTAGCTGCAAATGCTAATAAGTCTAATACAGGGGAAGTTACTGGCAAACTTTTGTTAGGTGTTTTTTTGGGTGTTTTGATTGGTAGGGTTTTGGGAGGCTGGCTGGGTCAAATATTTAGTTGGAGAATTATTCATTGGATGGTTTCTTTGCTATTAATAATATGTGCTATTTTAGTGAGCGTAATTGTTCCAATCGATAAGACAGAGAAACAAAAATCTTATGCTCAAATTTTAAAATCATTGCCACAGTTAATCCGAAAAGAATTTGTCGTTAGAGAAACAATGATTTTTGGTGCCGCTGCATTCGCTGCCTTTAATATATTCTGGGTCCCTTTAACTTTTATATTAACTAATTCGCCATACCATTTTGATAGTGGAGTTGTTGGAACTTTTGGACTGATCGGCATAGCTGGAGCATTTGCAGCAGGCTTTTCAGGAAGGTTGGCAGATAGACCTAATTCTAAAAAGTGGAATATAGTAGCTCTTGGTGTTATGCTTTTTTCTTTCATTCTTTTGAAATTTACTTGGAGTAATTTGTTTGGTCTGATTATTGTAACATTTTTGCTGGACATTGGTTCCAGAATGAATATGACGTTAAATCAAGGACGAATATATCATTTAGCTCCCAAATTACACAGCCGTTTAAACTCCTTATACATGGTAAGTTACTATTTTGGCGGATCTCTTGGTTCATGGTTGGGAAGCTTCGCCTATCAAAATTGGGGAGTGATGGGGTTAACGGCCATTGCTACTGTTATTTTGGCATTAAGTATTTTGTATGCTTTTTTAAAAAAGTGATAATTAAAAAAACAATATAATTATTTTAACACCTGGTTTTGAGTAACTGGGTGTTTTTGTGTACTATATTTTTCTTTAGATGTTACTTGAAAATGTACACTATAATGTGTATTTAATTACATATTAATTTTAGGACTAGTTTTCTAATTTGATATTAAAATTTAGGAATAACTTTTTGAATCAAAATGCTTGCTTTAGAATTTTTGCAACCAGTATGTGAGACTGTAAAAGGCTTACTTAGAATATAAAAGTTAATTTAATGCAATGATACGGGAATGCGGAAGCACGAAATTATCTTTTCAACAAATTGAAAACTGGCTAAATTATAGTTATAAAAATTTATAATACAGTTATACAATACATAAGCTACAGCCTTGAGCTTCTCAGCAAATAAATGATTTATAAATTTATTAATTATTAAATAAAATGGGTTTAACGGTACGCTTTTATTGGGATATCAAGGGAATTAGGCGCTAAATGGCAATAATTTCCATTGAAATGGTTAAAATATTGTGTCAAACGCAAAAAGATTTACTTATCGCTAATTTTTAGTATACTATTGTAAGCGAAGAAGGCCTTGAATGATTATAATTAATTAGGAGAATTTAATATGAATAACCAAAAGGTACATTACAAAATGTATAAAAAAGGCAGCAAATGGGTTTTTGCGGCAATAGTTGTGATTACGATTGGAATTGCTGGATGGAGTGATAGTGAACAAAGCATTCACGCAGATACCGCAAATAGCATGGCAAAAACAGCGACAAGTATGTCAAGCTCAGCCAAAAATAGTAGTACAACAAGTAGTGCCTCAAGCACAGCATCTGATAGTCAAGCAAGTAGTGAGTCGACAACAAGTGATAGTACGGTAAGTAATGCATTGAGTGCGACAACTGAGTCTGATACGGCAAGCAGTTCATCGAGTTCATCTACAAATAGCAGCACGGCGGATAGTTCATCAAGTTCGGTTTCAGACAGCAGTTCAGCAAGCAGCACTTCAGGCACATATGCAACTATTCAAGCAAAGGACAGTGTTATATCCGTAGGTACAAAGTGGAATGCGAAAGATAATTTTACCAAAGCAACCGATTCTAAAGGAAATGATATTCCGTTTTCAGAAATTAGGGTTGCTGGTGAAGTTGATACGAACAAGCCAGGAACATATGAAATAACGTATAGTTACACTGAGAGCGGTACGAATACATTTAGTACGGCAATAACCGTTATCGTAACTGGTGTAGTAATAAACGCGAAAGATAGTACGATCATAGCTGGCCCGAATACTAAATGGGATAAGGAAGATAATTTTGATTCTGCAACGGATGAGAGCGGGGATATACCTTTTTCAAAATTCGATGTTACCGGCAGTGTAGATACAACCAAGGCGGGGGAATATGAAATAACGTATAGCTGTATCGATAAAGATGGTCATCGAGTTAGCAAAACGATTACGGTGACAGTGGTGGACTCTAAAGCAGCGATAGATGCGAAAGATAGTACGATCGTAGCTGGTCCAGCCACGAAGTGGAATGCGGGAAATAATTTTACTTCGGCAACGGATGAAAATGGAAATCCTTTACAAATTTCAGATCTGACAGTTAGCGGGACAGTAGATCCAACTAGACCAGGGACATACGAAATAACATATAGCTATACAGATGGAGCTGGTAATAAGATCAGTAAGACGATCACAGTAACAGTGGTCGCATCTAAGGCAGCGATAGATGCGAAAGATAGTATGATTATAGCTGGTCCGACCACGAAATGGAGTGCTGAAAATAACTTTAACTCCGCAACAGATGAAAACGGCAATCCTTTACAGATTTCGGATCTGACAGTTAGTGGAACAGTAGATCCAACCAAGGCAGGAAAATATGAAATAAC
>NZ_AZGB01000016.1:292451-293189 GCF_001435235.1 Liquorilactobacillus ghanensis DSM 18630
CACGGTAACAGTGGTCGCATCTAAGGCAGCGATAGACGCGAAAGATAGTACGATCGTAGCTGGCCCAACCACGAAGTGGAATGCTGAAAATAACTTTACTTCGGCGACAGATGAGAATGGGAATCCGCTAAAAATTTCAGATTTAGAAGTAACCGGCAGCGTAGATCCAACTAAACCAGGAAAATACGAAATAACGTACAGCTATACGGATGGAGCCGGTAATCAAATTAGTAAGACAATTACGGTGACGGTGGTCGCATCTAAGGCGGCGATAGATGCGAAAGATAGTACGATCGTAGCCGGTCCAACCACGAAGTGGAACGCAGGAAACAACTTTACTTCGGCAACGGATGAGAATGGAAATCCTTTACAAATTTCAGATCTGACAGTTAGTGGAACAGTAGATCCAACCAAGGCAGGAAAATATGAAATAACGTACAGTTATACAGACGGAGCTGGTAATCAGATCAGTAAGACGATTACCGTGACAGTGATCGCATCTAAGGCAACGATAGACGCGAAAGATAGTACGATCATAGCTGGCCCGACCACGAAGTGGAACGCGGAAAACAATTTTACTTCGGCAACAGACGAGGATGGGAATCCTTTACAGATTTCGGAACTGACAGTTAGCGGGACAGTAGATCCAACTAAACCGGGGAACTATGAAATAACATACAGTTATACAGATGGAGCTGGTAATCAGATCAGTAAGACGATCACAGTAACAGTGGTCGC
>NZ_AZGB01000016.1:293256-400350 GCF_001435235.1 Liquorilactobacillus ghanensis DSM 18630
AACCACGAAGTGGAACGCTGAAAATAACTTTAACTCTGCAACAGATGAGAATGGGAATCCGCTAAAAGTTACAGATTTAGAAGTAACCGGTAGTGTAGATCCAACCAAACCAGGAAAATATGAAATAACATATAGCTATACAGATGGAGCTGGTAATCAGATCAGTAAGACGATCACAGTAACAGTGGTCGCATCTAAGGCAGCAATAGACGCGAAAGATAGCACGATCATAGCTGGCCCGACCACGAAATGGAACGCGGGAAACAACTTTACTTCGGCAACGGATGAAAATGGCAATCCTTTACAGATTTCGGATCTGACAGTAACCGGTAGTGTAGATCCAACCAAACCAGGAAAATATGAAATAACGTACAGCTATACAGATGGAGCCGGCAATCAGATCAGTAAGACGATTACCGTGACAGTGGTCGTATCTAAGGCAGCAATAGATGCGAAAGATAGTACGATTACTGCTGGAAATACTTGGAATGCTTCGAATAATTTTATCGGTGCTAAAGATGAAAACGGCAGAGAATTACGACTATCTGATTTAACTATTAGTGGGAAAGTTGATACACAGACACCAGGAAGATATACGATCGTTTATAGCTATACAGATTCAGCAGGGAACACGATTTCCAAAACGATTAATGTAACAGTCATTGCAAGTCAATCACCAGACAATAAAAATAATGATGATTCAAATGTCGCTCCATTTAATAATGATGGTTCGAATGAAAATTCAAAAACTGATGATGGTGATAACTCAAATATTAGTGGCTCATCAGTTAAAGCAAAATCCTTAAAAAGTAATAAGGATCAAAGTAGCCAAACATTGCCTCAAACTGGTGAGGAGCAAAACACATTAATGTCAGTTATAGGTATGTTGATACTAGCTTTGGCTGGTGTTGGAACCCTTTGGGGATTCAAACGGCATACTAAAAAAGATAAGCAGTAATCCATTGCTGGATAACAACAACAGTTCATACTGCGGTACTTGTAAAAATAAACTGACAGGTAACAATTTGTAACAAAAAATTGAAAAATGAAGCGTCTTGGATAGGTAACTATTTCCAAGATGCTTCATTTTTTTAAACAGCATGAGGATCGTGATTCGTTGCTTTTTTCTGCAACGAAGGGCTTGTTATTTATTTTGGAAATGTTAACCTTTAATTAGTTAGGAAGATACTGTGATAGGCATGTTTTATCGTTAATAATCAATGATTCTGAAACAAAATTTAACTCAACGACAACAATGACAAAGACTAAGGAGTAAGGATAATGCTTCCCAAATTAATTTTTAGCGATTTGGATGGAACTTTATTAAATAATCAGCATCAGATTACACCTAAAACACAGCAAGCAATTTTGCGGGCAGTGGCAGCAGGAAGTAAGTTTATTCCGGTATCGGCACGGATGCCAACTGCAATTGCACCAATACTGCAAAATATTGGTTTGATCACACCACTAATTGCCTATAATGGTGCTTTGATTCGTGATGCGCATGCTCGAAGTATAAAATCAATGGCACTTCCGGTTGTAACAGCTCAAAGTATTTGCAACGATGTTGAACAGCATTTTCCTAACTTAGTCTGGAATATTTATGGTGAAGATCGTTGGGCAGCGACCAATAATGATCAAAAATGGGTGCCAAATGAAGAAAAAATTGTTGGTTTGCAGGCGCAGCGTTTAGTGACAATTGCTGAAATTGCGCAATTTAAATTGATTCATAAAGTTTTATTGATGGGAGAATCTGAATCGGTTAAGCAAGCAGAATCACTGATCAAGCAATATTATCCAAAACTGTCAATAGCCCGTTCATCACCTAATTTAATTGAAATCACAGCTGGTGGAGTTGAAAAAAGGCAAGCAGTCAGCTGGTTAACGAATTATTATCAAGTTAGACCTGAAGAAACAATTGCTTTTGGTGATAATTACAATGATTTGGGAATGCTGACGACGGTTGGCACTGGTTACGTAATGGGAAATGCTCCCCAAGAAATTAAAAAAAGAGCTGGCAAATTAACAGCTGATAATGATCATGACGGAATTGCAGCAGTTTTGCAACAGTGGTTCTAAGTGTTTTATCATTTAGCAAATTTGCATTGAAATGATATTGTTAATAATTATGATGGCTTAAAAAAAGAAGGATCTGTTTTATTTGAAAAACGGGTCCTTCTTTTTGTTTTGAAAATCGTCGACGGATCAAAATTAGGAAAAATTTGTTTATAATTATTCAAAATATGTAATTTAATGCCTGGGTGAAGATTTTTAAAATGATTCGAATAAATTTAATCTGCCACAATACTAAGCGCTTACATAATTTAGCTGAATATGTTAAAATATTTATAATAATGGTGATAAAGTTAGAAGAAATTGTTTTATTAAACGGATAACAAATTAATTATTATTGTTTTTTAAATAATAATAGTGATTAATATTTGATTTAAACGATTAGCATTTGTATCATTAATTTAGAATGGTTATCGATGGAGCGGAGGACTTGGAATGCAGTTGCTTTCTTTGTTTGAATTAAAACGTGAAGGAAAAAGGTTAAAGCGGAAATATCGGATTGAGGTGCTCAGTGTAACTAAAGAACGGGTTCGTTTGCAGTCACCTTATTGGCATAATAATGCAGCGCTGCTGGAAGATATCAAACGTTATTTGCTGCAAGATGTTCCCGAGATCAAGGAAATCCGATTAACACCGCTAATTGGTACAGTTACGTTGTATTTTTCGATTCCCAAGGAGTTTCCTTTTGAAACGCTGCAATTTTTAGAGCAGCAGTTAGAAAATATTTATGCTCAAAATGGGGTGAATTTAAATGAATAAGTTATTGAGTTTTGGTCTAATGACCGTGGGAATGAGTGGTTATAAAAAGCTGATGCGGACGCAAAATATTAAAGTTGTTTATGCCAATAGTTACCGGTTGCGGCTGCAAAGTAATCGTTGGAAAAATAAGAATATTCATGCATATGTCAAGCAACGAATGGCGGAGTTCCCAGAAATTGAGACGGTAGCAGGATCTGCTGAAATTGGCACACTGTTATTTAATTTTAAAAAAGCCAGTTTTTCACAGCAAGAATTTGATGATTTTCTAAATGAATTAGTAAAAATGACTGATGAAGCATATCAAGAAGCTCCAGTAACCGCACTTAATCGGCTTTATGATGGCAAACAAAAAGTTGATCATTTGTTGAAACGAGCTTCACTGGGTTTGATTGATAGTGATACATTGATTTTTTCCTACAGTTTAGTTAAGGGAATTCGGGCATGGAGCAGCCGTCCGCAAGCTGCATTGAGTTTCTTATGGTGGAGTTATTCAATTTTAGATCGAGTCAATAGAAAGCGGGAAAAATAACTTGAAATTAGTTCATCAATTGCCAGGCAGATTACGACTGCATTTAAAACAAGAACTAAAAAATTATTCTGAAGTGCAGATTGAAGCAATCGCGCGGAGTGTGCCGGGAATTTACAGTGCTAATTGCAATCGGTTTTCAGGCAGTTTGTTGTTGTATTATGATCCACAGCAAATATCTCCGGGTAAAATTCGCCAAGAGCTTAATTGGTCTTTCAATCAGCATTGGATTTTTAAGCAACGAGCTGCAGCAGCACTAGTAGCATTAATCAGTGCGGCAGTTTTAGAACATTCCTATGAACAATTGCCTAATCATTGGCGTAAACCTTTGCTGGGTGGCAGTTTATTATTGAGTGCTGCACTGGATCCGAAGGTATTTACACGTGGATTTAAACAATTGCTGCGCTTGAAACCGACAGCAGATAGTTTAACGATGGTTAGTATTTTAGCGGCCTACTTGATTAAACAACCAGTAACAGCAACAACTGTGATGATTATGAGCGGAATATCAAACCTTATTGAAGAAATTACAGATCGCCGCAGTCACTCCTATTTAGAAAATTCTTTAAAATATCGTGGACAAACAGTTCACCGTTTAAAAGCTGGTAAATGGCAGGATATCCCGTTAAATCAAGTTAAGCAAGGTGATTTGTTGGCCTGTTATACTGGTGAAAAAATTTTAGTTGATGGTCAGGTTGTCAACGGGAAAGCCAGTGTTAATGAAGCTGGAATCACCGGTGAATTCCAATTAGCAAAAAAGCGGCCGGGAGATCAAGTGTTTGCTTCGACGGTGGTTGAACAGGGACAATTGGAAATTACGGCAACCAAACTTGGTTCACAAACAGAAGAAGCTGCCATTTATCAATTGCTGCAAGAAGCTCAATCCAACAAGAGCGAATTACAAAAAACAGCCGATCGTTTGGCACAGCAAATGGTTGGAATTTCATTTACGGCAGCTGGGTTAACTTATTGGCTGCAGCGAAATTTGCTAAAAGCTATTAGTGTGTTGGTAGTTGATTTTGTTTGTGGGGTCAAATTGTCTAGTGAGATCGCAATTCTGACTGCAATGAATCATTTTACACAACAACAAGTGGTTGTTAAAGGCGGTCGGACAATTGAAAACGCAGCCATGATTAAAGAAGTGATTTTTGATAAAACTGGAACTTTGACAACTGGTCAACCAACGGTACAAAAAATTTCTTTGGCGCCTGGTGTTTCGCAACCGAAATTGTTAGCAGCAGTCGGTTATGGCGAGCAACATGTCAACCATCCAATCGGACGAGCTATCATGAAGTTGGTTAAACGGCATGATATTGACTTGGAAACATTACGGCTTGAGGACGAGGAAGTTTTGACCGGTTATGGAATCATCGCACATAATTTCCATGGTCAAAATGTTTACATTGGTTCTGAGAAATTAATGAAACAGCATGCAATCAGTGGGTTTGAACAGCAAGTTGAATTATAAGATCCAACAGCTCGGGTGATTTATGTTGCAGTTGATCAGCAGCCATTGGGGATTATTGTTTTAAATGACCAAATCCGCACTAAAATGAAGCAAACGATTACCAAATTGCGGAAATTGGGGGTGGTAAAAGTTACCATGCTGACAGGTGATAAGCAGGCAGTAGCTCAGCAAGTTGGCCAGCAGCTTCAGCTTGATCATGTTGCTAGTGGGCTTTTACCGCGTGATAAAGTTGATTATGTCAAAAATGCGCAACAACAGTGGCCGGTGATGATGGTTGGTGATGGATTAAATGATGCTGCCGCCTTGAAATGGAGTATGGTCGGAGTAACTTTAGGTAAAAATGCCAGCGGCGCGGCCAAAAATGCATGTGATGTTTTAATTCAAGATGATCGACCTGAAGTTATTTCGGAAATTATAGAAACTTCACAACAGACCATGCGGATTATTAAACAAAACTATGCCGCTGTGTTCACGTTGAATACAGCTGATATTATTTTAAGCTTGAATGGCCGCATCAAACCGGTTTTAAGTGCAATAATTCATAATGGAACAACGATTGGGGTTATTTTACATTCACTGATTAAATTACGCTAAAAAGGAGCATTCAGCTATGAAAATCTTACATGAAATTCCTGGTAGAGTCCGTGTGTATTATCCAGACTTGAAAATGTCGCCAAATATCTGCCGCCAGATTACTTATAGTTTATCAGCACGCCAAGGTATTATTTCAGTTCGAACTGAACCGCGAATCTCAACGGTCGTTGTTTATTATGATCAAGCAGCGCTGTCGTTTGATCAAGTTATTCGAATTTTATCAGTTTTTGAGCTATATGATGACGGACAACTACTATCACGTGATTTTTGGCAACAATCAGCTTCCTTAAGACGAGCCGTACAACGTTCAGCTGTTTCAGGAGTTTTACTGACAATGAGTTATGCGACTCATTTTTTGCAGCATCCTAATGCCTTATTAGATGTTTTTACAACAATTTTTACAGGCTATACCGTTTTATCACATGGTGATCGCAAGCAGGGACGAATTAGACATCCAGATATTATTACAGCGTTTATTACATCGTTTGCGTTGGGACCAACCAAGATGACAGAAGTGGCGTTGACCTCTTGGATTGTAAACGCTCTAGAATTGATTCAAGATTACCATCAGTTAAACGAGCGTCAGCAAAAAATGTTGACACAGACGGCTTTTTAAGCCAATAAAATGTGTTTAAAATGATTCGTATGTTATAATAAATTATAGATAGTATTTTAAGGAGGGATTTCGATGATCAATTTTGATAAGGACTTTTTTGTCGGCTTTGTAGGCGGAACAATTGTTGGTGCTACTGGTTATAAACTATATGAAGATAATGCAAGCGACTTAAAACGTTTTGTTAAGAACCCATCACTTAAACATTCAGCTAAAACAAGTGCTGAACCAACTTTGGAAGAATTAATTACTCAAAAAGAAAATTTAGAAGATATGATTGCTGAAAAAGAATTGGCTGAAAAAGAAAAGAAAGTTGCAGTGAAGTAATTAGATAATTTATGCAGATAATACTAAAGCCAAAAGCAGCGATGATTTTATAAATCGCTGTTTTTTTGGCTTTATTTTGAAGAAAATGCTAAATTACTTTAGAATAGAAAGTGTTAGCTTTAATAGAGAGGGGAGAAAATAATGAACGATCCTAAATTTAAATTTCCAGATAAGGCATCATATAAATTTGTGACTGATTATTTTGAATCAAAAGGAGTGAAAGCTGATGATATTGCTTCAATAACATATAATATCCAGCAACGCTATATTCCAAATTTAGAAATGAGCGAGGTACGAGCTGCTGTAATTGATGTTTTACACAAACGCGAAGTTTTGAATAATGCCATGGTCGGAATTGTTTTAGACCAGTTTGCCAGTCGGCGACAATTACCGGAACCGCTGCAAAGCATTGTTGAAAATGATAGCGGTGTTTTTGGTGTCGATGAGCTATTAGCAGAAGGTGGCATTTCTGGAATCTACGGTAAAATTGCAACCACTAATTTTGGTTATTTGGATAAAGAAAAGCATGGCATTCTTAAACGGCTCGATCATCCAACTGACGGAAATGTAAATACTTTTTTAGATGATATTATTGCGGCAGTTGCAGCAGCTGCTGGGGCCAAAATTGCGCACGCCCACGCATAAATAATTAATTTTGAAGTTCATATTTTATGATAATTGTTGAATAATAAGCAGGAGATTTTTATTGACATCTTTCTCTAGTGTGATAAGTTAAAAATGATAATTAGATTATGATTAAAAAAAGATAAACTAACGGGGAGAAAGACGACAGTGGCAAAAAATAAACAGCAGTTAACTTTGCTGAGTGTTTTATTAATGATTTTTACTTCAACCTTTGCATTCGATAATACCTCGATTGCTTATTATACAATGGGATATGCTGGAATTATTTGGTATATTTTAGCTGCTTTATTATTCTTTGTTCCGTCAACTTTGATGTTTGCTGAATTTGGAGCTTCTTTGCATGAACAGCCAGGTGGTGTCTTTTCTTGGCTGGAAAATTCTCTGGGATTGAAGTGGGCCTTTATTGGCGGCTTTATTTGGATTGCTTCTTGGGTGATTTTGATTGTTTCGACAGTATCTAAAATTTGGATCATGTTGTCAACGACTATTAGCGGTTCTGATCAGACTGGTCAATGGCGTGTGGGTAATTTGACTTCAACGCAAACGATTGGCATTATCAGTATTTTATTTTTTCTGCTGGTAACGGCGATTGCTGTCAGAGGGTTAAAAAAAGTTGCCCGTTTAGCTGCTATTGGCGGTGTTGCGGCCGCAGTATTGACGATCTTCTTTTCCTTGGCGAGTCTATTGTTATTATTGAAAAATGGTTTTCATTTGGCTGAACCGGTGAAATTGCCGGAAACTTTTATCAAGTCTCCACGAGCAGGTTACCAATCGATCAGCCAAATGATTTCTTTTTTAATTTTTGCGGTATATGCATATGCCGGAATTGAAGCCATTGGCGGTGTATCCGATCAAATGAAAAATGCTAAGAAAAATTTTCCGCTGGCCTTGGGGCTGGGAGCTTTGTTGATTAGCTCGGCGTATGCGGTAATCATTTTTCTGTGGGGCGCTTCTGCTAACTGGCAGGAGGTTTTTCATCATTCGGGAGTTAATCTGGGTAATACAACTTATGTTTTGATGAGTAACTTGGGCTATCGTTTAGGTGAACAATTCAACTTGCCAGCAGCACAGGCGCAAAGTCTTAGTTTCTTTTTTGCCCGTTTTGGCTCATTTACAATGTTGTTGAGTTACCTGGGCTCATTTTTTGTGATCGTCTATATGCCAATCAAATCATTTATTTTGGGTACGCCTAAGAAATTATGGCCACAAGCACTGCCTAAATTAAATCGTTTCAACATGCCAGCCAATGCAATGTGGTGGCAGGCACTGATTGTAGCGATTTTAATAGCCTTGACATCTTTTGGAAATAAATCGGCAACAGCCTTTTATAATATTTTGACACTGATGGACAATCTTTCTTCGACCTTGCCATATCTTTTCTTGGTCACAGCTTTTCCATTTTTCAAAGCAAATCGACAATTAACTAAGCCGTTTGAATTATTTCATCGAAAAATTAGTTACTGGTTAGCAGTAGGATTGGTTGATAGTTTGCTATTGCTAGGTGTTGGTTCTACAGTTTATTCAGCTTTGACCAGCCGCAATTATTTAGAATTATTTTTGGAACTGGTTGGACCAGTTCTCTTTGGGATAATTGGGTATGCGCTTTATTTGTTGTATCGTCGACGGCAGCAAAAATCACTATTAAAAAATTAGTGATTCCTCTTGACATCTTTTGAGCTTAAGATTAGAATGCAAATAACGTTGTTAATCTAATTTTAATCAAATGGATCTTTTGAGAAGAAGAGTAACTGGTGCGATGGTCGGCAGAGAATCCGGGTAAGCTGAGAACGGTGATCGGTCAAGTCAGTGAAGATGAGCTTTGAAATAGAAATATTCGGTGCAGGCTGGATATTCGGTAGGAACCGTTAATTTCCCAGATATAATAAAAGTATCGTTGAGGTGTCGCTTGACACGAAAAAGGGTGGTACCGCGAACCATTCGCCCCTTGTTAATTCATTTTGTAATGGATTGATGAGGGGTTTTTTGTTTTCTCTAAGAATGCGATCCTAAAAATTAGTACAACAACAAAATTAATTGATAATAACAAATTTGAAAGGTGGAAATTTAAATGACAAATGCAACCGCAACTAAATTACATTATGATATCGTAGGCAGCTTTTTACGTCCTGACAATTTGAAACAGGCACGCGCAGCACAGAAAGATGGCAAAATTTCATTGGCCGATTTACACCAAGTTGAAGATCAGGCAATCAAGGACTTAGTTGCTAAAGAAAAAGCACACGGCTTGAAGATTGTAACTGATGGAGAATTTCGCCGCAGTTACTGGCATCTCGATACTTTTTGGGGCTTTAACGGTATTAAACATACACATGCTAAGCAGGGATATCTTTTCCACGATGAAGAAACTAGAAATGATTCAGCACAAGTTGCTGGGAGAATTTCGTTTAATCCCAATCATCCAGATTTGGCAGCATACAAATTTCTTTATGATTTAACTAAAGATGATCCAAAAATTACGGCTCGCCAAAGTATTCCCGCTCCGGCTCAATTTTATGCAGAATTAGTCAGAGGTGAAGAAAACGTTCAGGCTCTGAAAAAAGTTTATGATTCTACTGAAGATCTAATTAATGATATTGGAGAAGCGTATCGTTCTTTGATCTTAGCGCTTTACGCGGCAGGTTGTCGTGATGTTAAAATTGATGACTGTACTTGGGGAATGGTTGTCGATGATAAATTCTGGGAAACGATGGCAAATGGTGATTATAGTCGTGAAAAACTTGAGCAAACGTATTTGGAAGCAAATAATGCAGCTTTGCATGATTTGCCAGATGATCTGCGAATCAGTACCCATGTTTGTCGTGGTAATTATCATTCAACTTGGGCAGCATCTGGCGGCTATGACCCAGTTGCTGATTACTTATTTGCCAAAGAAAATGTTCAGGCCTTTTATTTGGAATTTGATGATGACCGTTCAGGTGACTTTGCTCCGTTGGCTAAAGTGGCAACTGGCAAAGATGTCGTTTTAGGGCTGGTTACCAGTAAACGTCCTGAGTTAGAGGATCCGCAAGTACTAATTAAACGTGTCAAAGAAGCCAGCCAGTATGTACCATTGGAGCATTTGTCTTTAAGTACACAATGCGGCTTTGCTTCAACTGAAGAAGGCAACAAATTAACAGAAAAACAGCAGTGGGACAAAATTGAATTAGTAGTTGCTACAGCTGAAAAAATTTGGAATTAAAAAAATGTGAATTTAATGTGATTTTAGTGTTGACAAACGTAAATAATGCCTTTAAAATAAATCTAAATTAAAAAAAGAAAAATAAAAAAGATGAGTAACTTGCAATACCATTTTCAGAGAGACTAGGTTGATGAAAATAGTCAATGGAACAGCAAGCGAAGATGGTCTTTTATAGAATTTGCTGTGAGCATTAGATAGGTAAGCAGCAAACAGGTATGCCTGTTATAGCATCGAGGTTATGAGATATGATATTTGTATTTAAACAAACTCACGACCTGATGAGAATAATCAAGGTAACTTGATTATTAATTAACGAGTGGTAACGCGAAATTCGCCTCGTAGTCAGAAATGACTGCGGGGCTTTTTTTGTTAAGACAAACAAGCATAGTATATATATTTTGTGATATTAAAATTGAAGAGTAAAAGGAATAGGAGAATTGCTTATGGAAAAAAGGAACACATCATTGAAAGTAAGTTTATCGACAAGGGACTTATTAGTATATGGAATAACATTTATGATACCAGTTGCACCATTGGCTTTCTATGGTTCTTTTTTGCAACCAGCTAATGGAATGGTTGCTTTAGCGTATTTGGTAGGGATGGTTGCAATGTTATTTACAGGTTTCAGCTATGCGACTATGTCCTCGCATTATCCTTTTTCGGGCTCTGTTTACACTTATGTTCAACAGGGAACTAATGCTGGTTTAGGTTTTATTGGGGGATGGGGAATAACACTAGATTATTTACTGATACCAACCATTACTTATTTGATTACAGAATCTTTTGGGAAAGCTTTGATTCCACAATTACCAGGTTGGATATGGATAATTGTGTTGGTTGTTTTTAATACAATTGTAAATATTTTAGGTGTGAATGTTGTAACAAAAATAAGCTGGGGACTTTTCTCATTACAAGCTTTTGTGTTAATTGCATTTGTAGTTGGAACTATTTTCGGGTTACTAAATGGAAGTTTTGCTCTACATGCAGTAGCGCTCTATAATCCAGAACATTTTAATTTTAATGGGGTTTTGCAAGCTACGGGAATTGTAATAGTCAGTTATCTTGGATTCGATGCAATTAGTACTTTGTCTGAAGAGGCAAAAGATCCATATCATTCTGTAAGTAGAGCCATAATATTGTCAATTGTAAGTATCGGTTTATTGTTTGTCGTTGTAACGACGTTAGCTGGATTTGTTGCTCCTGACTATAAAAACTTAAATGAAAATACAGCATTTTTGGACATATTACAACGAGTGGGTGGAAAATGGTTAGTTATTTTAGCAGATATTTCAATTATTTTGTCGTTTGGTTTTGCAAGTGGACAAGAAGGACAAACAGCTGTTTCAAGAATATTGTATGCAATGGGTAGGGATGGAATATTGCCTGCATCGTTAGCAAAACTACATTCAAAATATAAAACGCCATATATATCAATATTATTAGTTGGATTAATTTCATTAGTGTTGTCTCTTACGCTTTCACAGAATACAGTTTCCAATTTAGTTAGTTTCGGAGCTCTTTTTGGATTTATTCTTTTAAATTTATCCGTTATTTGGAAATTCTTTATTAAATCAAAAAACAAAAATTTAGAATCATTCATTAAATATTTAATATCACCTCTGATTGGTTTTGGAGTAAGTTTTTGGATATTTGTTAGTTTGACAAAAGAAGCAAAAATTGTAGGTATTGTTTGGTTACTAGTAGGTTTTCTAATTTTATTAGTAAAAACAAACTTTTTTAGAAGAAAAACTCCTAGTTTAGATTTTTCGGATAAATAAAAAGTTCGTAAATTTATAGAACGTAAAAATTTGTATTAAATATATATTAAAAATAATATTAATAAAATAAGGAGTGTAGTATAAAATGACAAATTTAAACGAAAAAAAGAATGATTCTTCACTTAGTGATTTAATAACACGATTGAAAAAATATCAGTGGATAGATTTAACGCATACATTTGGTCCAGAAAGTCCACGGTTTCCATCTTTTGAGAAACCTGAATTTAAAACTATTTTTACACATGCAGATGGCTTTTTTGTGAAAGAATATAGATTTCCGGGACAATTTGGGACTCATATTGATCCACCAGTGCATTTTGATTCTCATAGAGATGTTTATGTTGAAGATATATTGTTAAAGGATCTTTTATTACCACTAGTTGTAATTGATAATTCTGAAAAAGTAAAGAATAGTCCAGATGCTTCTTTGTCGGTTAATGATATCAAAGAATGGGAAAAGAAAAATGGGAAAATTCCTGAAGGATCTTTTGTAGCTCTCAGAACAGATTGGAGCAAAAGGTGGCCTAGTCAAGAAAAATTCCAAAATCTTGATAGTAATGACAAGGCTCATTATCCTGGCTGGGACTTAGATGCGTTGAAGTATATCTATGAACAAAGAGGTGCGGTTGCAAATGGGCATGAAACTTTTGATACCGATACAGCGGTAAAACAACAAAAAGGACTCATTGGGGAATATTACGTACTTTCGCATGGACATTATCAAATTGAATTACTTGATAATTTAGATTTACTCCCTGCTACTGGTGCATACATTTTTATATCTGTACCTAAAGCAGAAAAAGCCCCTGGTTTCCCAGTAAGGGCATTTGCAATTTTGCCTTGAAATAGAGCCTGAAAGAACAATTTGTTTGAATTATGATGTAACAGATTTGGAAGAATGAACTTTCACTGAATTATGCAGAAAAATATATTTAATTTATTTAAATATATTATAAAAAAAACAGATATACCTATCTACTAAAGGGAGTAGGGAGAGTTAATGACAATAATACAATCGTTATTTAACCAAGTATCTGCTGGACAAAAGAAACATTTTTTATTGAGTAACGAGTTTGGCAGGTTATCTATCTACATTATTAAAGGAACAGTTCCAGGCCCAACTGTATGGATTCAAGCAGCTGAACATGGTGATGAATTAGATGGAATTTACGCAATTCAACAACTCGTATCAACTGTATCACCACGATCAATTCATGGATCAATAATATGTTTACCAATTGTTAATCCAACAGCTTTTATGATAGGCCATAATCGTAGTCCTAAGGATAATGTTAACCTTAATCGTGTTTATACGAAAAAGTCTCATCCAAATAGTTATTCGTATCGATATGGACAATGGTTGATTGAATCAATTGTAAGTGTTTCAAATTATTTCATAGATTTACATGGCGGAGGAGAATATTTGGATGTAGCTAGTTTTGCAACAATTCCTGATGATGCAACAGCACAAACTAGAAGATTAGTTACTCAATATCTTGATATTGAAGCTGTATTAACCGGTAATAAACAAAGTACTGCAATGTTGATTGATGCTCTAACTTCTAGAGGTATAGCAGCTTTACTATTGGAATCGGGAGGTACTAATCAGGTACAACCAGAGGCAATTCACACACACATTACTAACATTTTAACGTGTTTGTGCTATTGGCATATTCTTGAAAGGATACATCGGCTAAAAATTTACAATCCACGTATCGTGAAAACGATTCAAGAAGGGTATTTTGATTCATTAGGATTACTACAAAATTGGCAAAAGCCTGGGGAAATTTTGATTCGTGGTGAACCTATTATTACTTATAATGATTTGAAAGGTCAACAGCATGAAATGCTGACAAAACTAGCACAAGCTATAGTTTTGTCAGTACATACGCAATCATTGATTAGGAAGGGCCAATACGCCTTTTTGGTAGGACAAATTGATTAGGGGAAGATTATGAAAAAGTTAATTAGTATAATTTTTACATTTATTATCATTTTTTTAGCAGTATTTGGGTATGTGAATTATAAAGGTAATTCAGGAAGAAAAGTTGCTGCAAAACCATTAGTAATTGCGCGACCATATGATGTGGCTGGTCTGGATCCAGGATTTTTAACAGAAAATGCACAAGTAGTTGATAATATTTTTGATACATTAGTTACACGTGATAACAATGAAAAACTTAAACCGAGTTTAGCAACTAGTTGGAAGCAAATTAAACCAACTATTTGGCGCTTTAAACTACGTAAAGGAGTTAAATTTACTAATGGTGAAAAATTTACGGCATCATCAGTAAAGTTTTCAATTGACCGTGTACTAAATCCGAAGAATAACGCGCCAACTGCAAGTTATATTTCAACAATTAAGCAGGTAAAAGTTGTAAATACACACACTGTTGATGTAGTTACTAAAAAGCCAGATCCATTAATTCCTACGCGTTTTAATCGCTATCCAACAGAAATTGTTCCAGAAAAGTATGTGAAAAAAGTGGGAGAAAAGACATTCTCTGAACATCCAATTGGTACAGGTGCATATAAATTTGTTAGTTGGAAGAAAGGGGAGTCTGTGACGTTAAAGGTTAACAAGCATTACTGGAATGGCATACCAAAAGTGAAAAAAGTTATTTTTAAAGCTATTCCACAAGCATCTACTCGCATAGATGCGTTAAATAATGGTGAAGCTGATATCATAACTGGTGTGTCACCGGAAGATCGTACTAATGTACAAAAGTCTAAAACAGCACGTTTATCAACTGTTAGACGAGGTGGCAATATCGTTTATGTTGGTTTTAAAACTAATGTTAAACCATTTAACAATGTTAAAGTACGTAGAGCATTAAATTATGCAATCAACAAACGGCAAATTGTGAAGGACGTCTTAAAAAACTCTGCTGTGGCAACTAATAGTCTAAGTGGACCGAAGGATACAGGTTATACCGGTGAACCCAGTGGATATGCTTATAATCCTACTAAAGCAAAACAACTGTTGAAAGAAGCTGGTTATTCAAATGGGTTTACGGCTACATTAGATACTGTTAACTGGTATGCAGATAATACTGCCGTGGCACAAGCATTAGCAGCACAACTAAAAAAGGTCGGAGTAATTCTCAAAGTAAAAAATATTGAGAGTTCAGTTTATCGTAGTTCAGTACCTGCTGGCAAACAATCGGCTATGTATGTTTTAGGTTGGAGTTCAACGAATACGTTAGACGCAGATGCTGCAATGTATGCTGTTTTACATTCAGGAGAGCCATATTCTACTTATTCAAATGTAACAGTTGATAAAGAACTCGATGAAGCGCGAACTACGTCGAATTTGACGGAACGAAAACATTTGTATGCAAGCATTGAAAAAACAGTAGTTCAAGATGCACCACGGATATTTTTATATCAAGAGAACACTTATTATGGTGTTTCAAAAAAGATTAATTGGTCTGGGAAAATTGATGGATCAATTAACGTGAAAGACGTTTCGTATATAAAGTGATGGTGAAATAATGGTACATTATCTTTTGAAAAGATTAATACAGTCAGTGTTAACATTACTGAGTGTTCTGACTATAGTGTTTATTCTTGTACGTCTTGCAGGAAATCCAGCTCAACTTATGTTACCGGTAGATGCCACACGTCATGATGTAATTGCATTAAATGCAAACTTAGGATTGAATCATCCTCTTTGGATGCAGTATTGGGATTA
This sequence comes from Liquorilactobacillus ghanensis DSM 18630, assembly GCF_001435235.1. Classification (GTDB taxonomy): domain Bacteria; phylum Bacillota; class Bacilli; order Lactobacillales; family Lactobacillaceae; genus Liquorilactobacillus; species Liquorilactobacillus ghanensis. Next base: position 308,933 of record NZ_AZGB01000016.1, read on the forward strand.
TCTAGTTTCAATCTTACAGGGTAATTTTGGAGAATCATTATATTATAAACAATCAGTCATTTCGTTGATTGCGGAGCGTCTACCAGCCACTTTAAGTCTAGCGATACTTGCAATTATTATAGCAATTGTCGCTGGTATCATTATGGGAACTATATCCGCAATTTGGAAAGATTCATGGTTGGATCATATTAGTACTAGTTTTGTGTTTTTAATTCAGTCATTTCCAACATTCTTTATTGGAATCTTATTAATCATGATTTTTGCGGTTAAATTACGCTGGTTTCCAACTTTTGGTAATGATATGCCAAAAGCAATCATTCTTCCAGCTTTAACATTAGCAGCATATCCAGTTGCACCGATTACTCAAACTATGCGAACGTCATTAATTGAGGTTTTAGATGGAAAGTTTGTATTAGCAAAACAGGCAATGGGATTTACTGATGTCGATATTGTTTTTAATCGCGAAATTAAAAATGCAATGTTGCCTGTTTTGACTATTATCGGCTTAGAGTTAGGAACGATGATCGGTGGTGCTGTTGTAACTGAGACTGTATTTTCTTGGCCTGGAATAGGACAGTTAGTCGTTCAAGCTGTACAAAAGCGTGATTTTCCTTTGATTCAAGCAACAGTAATTATTATTAGTGTATTTTACATTTTTATTAATTTTGCAGTAGATGTTTTATATTTTTATCTTGATCCACGTGTAAGAAAGGGGAAAATATAATTATGAAACATATTACTTGGCAAAATGAAATACGACTTTTACCGTTTGCCATTATTATTATACTCATTATTTTTGGACCATTAATTGCGCCATTTGATCCTAATTCTCAACATATGAAGAGTACACTGCTAACTCCCTTAGCACATTATGCTAATAGTGGAAAATTAGCAATTTTGGGTACTGATGAATTAGGAAGGGATATTTTTAGCAGAATCTTATATGGTGGGCAATTATCATTATTAATTAGTATTGTCGCAGTATTAGTATCAGGAACAATTGGATTAATTATTGGGACAATTTCAGGGTATTTACAGAGATTTACTGATACGTTTTTTATGAGTTTGGGGGATATCCAATTATCTATTCCAAGTATTTTGTTAGCCATTGTCATTATTTCAGTGTTTGGATCGGGTATTGTCAATGTAATAGCGGTATTGTCAATTACTGGTTGGGTTTCAACGGCTCGAGTTGTACGAAGTCGTGTTATTCAACTTAAAGAAACAGATTTCATTCAATCTGCTGAATTGATGGGACTAGGACATGGAATAATTATTTGGCATCACGTTTTACCAAACGTTATGAATACATTTATTACACAAGAAATTTTACAGATATCCCGTATGATTTTATTTTCTGCATCGTTAAGCTATCTTGGTGTTGGAGTATCATTGTCAACAATTACTTGGGGTGGCATGATCAATGAAGGCCAAAATTATCTTCAAAGTGCTTGGTGGATAGCAACAATTCCGGGAGTTTGCATTGCAGTTGTTGTGGTAACTATAAACCTATTTGGAGAATGGCTTCAGAACTTATTAGTTGCTTGAAAAAGGAAGATGAGATGGATGCAGATACTTAACCGTCAGCAAATGTCAAAAATTGATTTTACAGACACTCAAGTACTTTTACAAATATTTTGGAAAACACTGCAGTCGAAACGAAATGGAAGGGCAGTTAACGCACAAGAAATTGCCATGATACCTGAGATGCTTACAAAGGGTGCGTTTTACTCACTACCGGGTTATTTACTGGATGATCAGTTAGTTGGTTTAAAGTGGACCAGTCACGTGCCCAAGACCAATGAACCTTTTACTGAACCGTTAATTTTATTGAATTCTATGCAGTCTGGAATGCCACTTGCTTTAGTTGACGGGCTGCGTATTGGGGGTGTGAGAACAGCGCTTGTTACCTTATTAGCTTTACAAAAATTGCTATCTGTTGTGCCAATTCGTATTTTGATTTGTGGGAGTGGATTTCAAGCTCAACAGCATTTAGATGTATTGTACCATTCTTTACCAAATACACATTTTTTAATTTGGGATAGAGAACAATCGCATGCACAAAGAGTAGCAGCGCAGTACACACGACGAGTATCAGTTGTGAATGATCTTAAATATGCATGCCAATCTTCTACTAGGGTGATTATTGGTGCAACATCAGCGATGGAGCCATATTTACATTATGAGTGGCTTAGTCCTAGACAACTATATGTGCATATCGGTTTACACGATATGGCACCGGACGATGTTGCACATTTTAATAAAATTATTTGTGATGATTATCGTGCAGGCCAACTAACTTCACAACAATCACTGTTCATTGCAATGCGTCAAGGATTGATTGTTAGCAAACAAGTACAGTTATTGGAAGATATATCTGTACCATTAGATACATCTTCCGATAATAAACCATTAATGTTTGATCAATTTGGACTACAAATATTCGATTTTGTGCTTGCAAAGTATGCACTGACAAAATTTGAAAGGAAGTTTGAAAATGCTAACATCTCCATCTCTAATTGAAGTGAAAAATTTGAGCATTTCTAAAGAAAGACAACATCAGCTAATCATTAATAATGTCAATTTTGCAATTAAACAAGGAGAGGTGTTTTGTTTAGTTGGAAAATCTGGTGCCGGTAAAAGTATGATTGCTAAATCAATATTACGTTTGTTGCCATATAACTTACAATGTTCAGTTACTGGGAAAATAATTTTTGCAGGTCAATCGTTGTTTGAACTATCACATAGGCAAATGTTAAAATTACGCGGTCAAAGTATCGGAATGATTTTTCAAGATTCATTTGGAGCTCTGAATCCAGTGTACAAAATTAAAGTGCAAATGGCTGATGTTTTTCATAAAGCAGATCCTAAAATCAGCAAACGGATGATTCATGAGAGAAGTCTTGAATTACTAAAACAAGTTGACATTGAACAGCCTGAGAAAGTGTTAAAACAATATCCATTTGAACTTTCTGGTGGTATGTGCCAACGAATTATGATTGCAATTACACTGATTCAGCATCCGCGTTTATTAATAGCAGATGAACCGACAACATCATTGGATGTTATTACGCAAAAAAAAATTCTTAATGTTTTATTGCGATTGAATAAAAAATTACGGATGAGTATCTTATTCATCACACATGATCTTGGAATTGTGCATCAAATTGCTGATCGAATTGGAGTTATTGAAAATGGACACATTATTGAAATCCAAGAATGTAATGCACTGTTTCAAAATCCGCAGGCATCGTATACTCAGAAGTTATTAGCTAATATATTACGAGTGCCAGCAATGGAGGAAGAATATGACACAAAAGATTGAGTTGTTATCAGCAGAGGGATTAAGTAAAAAATATTCTCAAGAACCAGGAGCTTTTGCTTTGGAACCATTTTCATTTACTATTAATCAAGGTCAGACGATCGGGATTGTTGGACAGTCGGGAAGTGGTAAGACGACGATTGCACGAATGATCATGGGAATGACAATACCAACTAACGGAGTGATTAAATTTAAAAGTCAGGTGCTAACGACAAATCGGACAAAAAGACAACGACGACAAATTCAGTATATTTTTCAGAATCCTTATTCTTCACTTGATCCACACTTAACTGTACGCCAAATTTTGGCAGAACCATTAAAGTTTTATTTTGGTTTGAAAGGTGAAACATTAACCAGTCGGTTATTAGGTTTGTTAGCTAATGTTAAACTAGATAGGCAAATTTTGGATAAAAAGCCTCATGAGTTATCTGGTGGACAATGTCAACGTATTGGGATTATCAGAGCATTGGCGGCACAACCAAATCTAATTGTTTGTGATGAGCCAACATCGGCATTGGACACATTTAATCAGGTACAAGTGTTAACACTGTTAAGAAAAATACAAATTGATACACATGTTGGGTTGGTTTTCATTTCACATGCATTAGAAGTAGTATATCAACTTGCAGATTATTTATATATTTTTCAACGAGGTCATCTGATTGAGGAGGGATTTAGCACACAGGTTTATACTCGACCGAAAACTGAGTATACAAGGACGCTATTAGAATCAATACCTAGTAGAGGCATTGATTAGTGAAAGGAAGAGGAGATATGGCAATTATTTCATTGGCAAAACGTGATGATTTAGACGAAGACGGAAAACAATTTTTTGATGAACGACTTAGAAAAGGAAAACGTATTACGAATATGACTAATACATTGATGCGCTCGATGAAAAGCTTTTATGCAATGGAATTTTACCCAATTCGTGATGAAATGATAAAGATAGTAGGCAATCGTGCAACATATTTCTATTGCTACGCAATTTCGGCTCAAACAGATTGTTTAGTGTGCTCAACCTATCATGCAAAGCTTTTACGAGATTTAAATATTAGACCTGACGAATTTAAAAATACTGAGATTGAAAAAATACTAATTGCATATGGTCGTGCGATAGTAGATGATGCAAATAATGTTCCAGAAAAACTCTATGTTCAACTTAAAGATATATTTACAGATAAAGAATTGGTAATTATTACGACCGTTGGTTGCAAAATGATTGCATCAAATTTATTCAACCAAGCATTGAAAGTTGACTTAGACGAATATTTATATGATGTTGATTTTAAAGCAGACTTGCAAACCAAATAATTTTATTCAGTTAAGAGTAGTCAAAACTCTCGATTAAAGTTCTTTTCGTTATAGCTAATTACTTTCATACCAATGAAATTATTTAACAATTTTTCGTTGGAAAATTGTTATTTTGCTTTGGTATTATGCGTAATCTTTTTTTAGTAGGTATATAATGTTTTTGGAATAAATAGTTAGATGAATTGCGGTTGGAAAAGTTAAAAATAATTTTTGAATTTACTTGATGGGGCTAATAATAATTGAGTAAATTTTTCTCAAAGTACTATAAAAATTGGCAAGCATTTTATAAGCCTCAACTTCATTAGTTACCGAATGAAGCTGGTTGAAGTCCGACCATTCATCAACAATAATTAATTGAATTTGTTTAAGCTCTCGCAGATAAAATTAGTTGCTATTTCCGACAGGATTTTAGCACTTTCATTAATAAATCAAGAATTTCTTTAATTCCAACAACTGTAATTCTTAAGGTAATATAAACTGCTTCTTTTTGAACTGTGTAACGACGCAATGGTAAATAAGTTGTATTTAAGAATAAGAAAACGTAATTCTTCTTGATAATTAGCTGATGAAAAGTTTGAATTTACCATATTCAGGATTAATCAGATGATAATACTGACATTGTGATAGTTATCATAATTAATAAAGTCATCCATAAGAGGTTACTGGGTAAAACAGTTATGTCTGTTTATGAGAAGTATTTTATGGCTGATTCTAAATATTGACAAAAAATTTTTTAATATTTCTATTTTACGGGAAATCTTCTCGCTTTGATTTGACAATTCGATCATAAGAGGAAAAAGTCCACTTTTTGATATAACTTTTATTCGTTTACACAAACTACTTTATACTCTTTTCTATGATTTTAAGAAATTCATTGGTGAGCGACTTGAATAATAATTGAAAGTTACTATTTTAAGTTAAGGAAACGTGCTTCTTGAAAGTCATTTTAATAATCAAATATTGACCTCAGTATGTAATCAAATACTGGACAATTTATGTAGGGATCAGGCAAAAAATTATTAACTACTTTCTTTTCAAATGTAAATTTGAATTGACATTAATTAACTTTTGAATTAGACTTTAAGAAATTAATTAATTAAAGATGAGTAACCTGTTAATGTTACTTTCAGAGAGTCCTGAATAGCTGAAAAAGGTCAGTAACAAACAGGTGAAGATGGTCTTACTAGTAATTTCTGCGGTGAGTTCTAATGAATAAGCAGTAGACAGGAATGCCTGTTACAGCATCGGAGTTTTAGGATGAAACTTCTAGAGAGCAGCTAGGTGACTAGGTTGCTAAATAACGAGTGGTAACGCGAAATTCGCCTCGTGGCTAATAGCCAGGGGGCTTTTTTATTTGGGAAAAAATGGGGGCTGATGATATGTGTCGTTTAAGGCAACAGAAAATTAGCCGCTGGTTGGCATTATGGCATGGTTCTGGTCAGCGGGTGCTTGATATGTGGCTATTTAGAAAACTATCACTTTTGGAGTAGAAAGGAAGAATTTTATGGATTTGACTGTTATTCAGGCAGCGATTCCTAAATTTGTTGCTGGATTTAAGCTAACTTTGTGGATGTCATTTACCGGGATTTTAGGATCACTGATTGTGGGACTCCTTTGCAGTTTGGTGCAGTACTTTAAGGTGCCGGTAATTTCAAAAGTTTTTACAGGTTATGTTGAATTAGCACGCAATACGCCGTTGCTGATTCAGTTATTCTTTTTGTATTATGCGTTCCCGGTAATTGGTTGGAAAATGTCGGCTGAAACTTGCGGCTTCGTTGGACTAACTTTTCTTGGTGGCAGTTATATGGCAGAAGCTTTTTCGGGCGGCTTTGCTGGAATAGCACCAAATCAAATTGATGCTGGTAAAGCGATTGGAATGAATCAATTTCAGTTAGCTCGTTATGTTGTTTTTCCCCAAGGTCTTTCTTTAAGTGTACCCGCTTTGGCGGCAAACGTTATTTTCCTAATTAAGGAAACTTCAATTTTTTCAGTAATTGCTATCCCCGAATTAACCAATACCGCTTTGGATTTAATTGGAATTTATTATCGAAGCAATGAGTATTTATTGATGTTAGTAATTGCTTATGCGATTATCTTGATTCCATTATCAATTATTTTGACAATCCTTGAAAGGAGAGTCCGTTATGGGTCATTTGGGAACTAATATTTTATTTGCTGGCAATAATTTTCAACGTTTGTTGGGCGGTTTATGGACGACTATCTGGATTGCATTGCTGTCGCTTATAATTGGTCTTATTTTAGGAACGATATTAGGCATGCTGCGTACTTTAAAGAATCGACCGTTACGCATTGTTTTGCGTCTTTATTTGGAATTTTTCCGGATCATTCCAACGGTGGTTTTGTTATTTTTAGCTTACTATATTTTACCGCGCCAATTGAACCTTAATTTACCTGCTGATCAAGTGGCAGTGCTGGTTTTTGCATTATGGGTAGCAGCCGAATTCAGCGATATTGTCCGTGGAGCTTTGATTTCAGTTCCGCAGCATCAGCGGGAATCAGGCTTGGCAATTGGATTAAATCACTGGCAATTATTTCGTTACGTATTATTGCCGCAAGCTTTAACTTTAGAGTTGCCGGCAACGATCAATTTAGCTACGCGGGTTGTTAAAACAACATCCTTATTAATGCTAATCAGTGTCATGGATGTGATTAATATCGGGCAACAAATTATTGAAGCCAACGGTCAAACACATCCAAACGGAATCTTTTTGATTTATGGAGTGATTTTCTTTTTTTACTTTATAGTCGATTATTCACTATCATTGCTGGCAAAAAAGGTAGATATAGCTAAGCAGCATTAATTGGGGGAAATCTGATGACAAAAGAGATTTTGCGGATTGAAAAATTAAATAAATTTTATGATAAACGGCAAGTTCTGTTTAATATTGACTTTTCAATAAAGCAAGGAGAAGTTTTGGCCTTATTAGGACCATCTGGTTCTGGTAAGAGTACGCTAATTCGTTGTTTAAATGGGTTGGAACATTTTAGCAGCGGAAATTTATTCTTCGCTGGTAAAAAGTTGGTACCAACTGAAAAAAATTGGCAACGATTACGGCAAAAAATCGGTATGGTTTTTCAAAGTTATGATTTATTTCCTAATTTAAATGTCTTAGATAATATTTTGCTGGGGCCGACTAAAGTACAGAAGAAAAATCATGACCAAGCAAAGCAAGAAGCTATTTCACTTTTACAGCGGATTGGCCTGACAGATTATACAGCTGCATATCCACGACAGCTTTCAGGTGGGCAGAAGCAGCGAATTGCAATTGTTAGAGCATTAGCGTTGCATCCAGAATTGATGTTATTCGATGAGGTAACTGCTTCGCTTGATCCGGAAATGGTGCGCGGTGTATTGGAGATTATCAAGGAATTATCTGAAAAAGATAATATGACGATGATTATCGTTACCCATGAAATGAATTTTGCAGAGCAAATTGCTGATCGAGTTTTATTTTTAGATGATGGTCACGTGCTGGAAGAAACTGACGGGAAACAGTTTTTTGTTAATGCCCAGACTAAACGGGCACGAGAATTTTTAGAGAGTATGAAATTTTAAAAAGGGGAATGAGAGATCTTATGAAAAAAATCAGTTTAAAAAAGTTAATTACAACTGGAATTATTTTAGCTACAGCTGCCCTAACTTTGACAGCTTGCGGTTCGTCAAGCAAATCAAGTTCTGCCTCGAGTTCTAACAATACCAGCTCTGTAGCTGCTATCAAAAAACGTGGAACGATCAAGGTTGCTGTTTTTGGTGATTTAAAACCTTATGGCTGGGTCAATAAGGATGGTAAACGCGTTGGCTATGATGTTACTTTGGCTCGCAGGATCGCCAAAGATTTAGGCGTTAAAATTAAATTTGTGCAAGTTAATGCTGACAGTCGGGTAGACGCCTTATCTTCTAATAAAGTTGACTTAGTTTTAGCTAACTTTACCGTCACCAGTGATCGTAAACAAGTTGTTGATTTTGCTAATCCATATATGAAAGTGTCAGTCGGAGTTGTTTCTCCGAAAAATGCCCTTATTACCAGTGCTGATCAATTGAAGAATAAAACAGTGATCGTCAGCAAGGGAACAACTGCAGAAACCTATTTCACGCAAAAACAAAAAAGTGTTAAATTGCTGAAATTTGATTCGAAAACACAGCAGTTTAACGCGTTAAAGAACAAACGCGGAGTAGCGTTGGCAGACGATAATACTTATTTGTATGCTTGGGCCAAGACACATCCAACTTACCAAGTAGGTATTAAGCAATTGGGACAAAGCTCAAGTATTGCGCCAGCAGTTAAAAAGGGCAATAAGTCTTTGCTAAAGTGGACAAATAATGAAATTAACAAACTTAATAAACAAGGTTTCTTTAAAAGGGCTTATAACAGTGATTTAAGACCTTACTTCAGTTCCGATGTTAAACCGGCTGATGTGATTATTGAAAAATAATTTTTGCAGAAATTAATGAGGGGAATTTGTAATTGTGAATCAGAAAAGGTATAAGAAATATTTGGGATGGCTGATTGCTGCTATTGTTGTTATTGGCGGGATTATCAGCTGGCAAAGTTTAGCTAAAAATAAACAAAAAAGTTCAACCAAGGCAACTCGACAGACAATTAATTTAGCTGCTAGTTACCCAATTACTTCATTGGATGTTGCTAAGATTACTGATCGGACATCATTTAATCAAATTGATAATGTGGGCGAAGGTTTATATCAATATGATAAAAATGGTAATGCCCTCAAAGCATTAGCAACCAAAACAAATGTTTCAGCGAATAAGCGGGTATATACGATAAATATCCGCAAAAATACCAAATGGAGTAATGGCGATCTGGTAACGGCTAAAGATTTTGTCTATTCTTGGCAGCATGCAGTGAATCCTAAGACAGCCAGTCAATATACTTACCTATTTACTAATATCAAAAATGCGGCTCAGATTATTGCTGGTAAAAAAGCAGCAACTGCTCTTGGTGTGAAAGCAATCGGAAAGTATCGTTTAAGGATCTGGCTGAATCAGCCGCAAGCATATTTTACGAAGATTTTAGCGCGTGAAACTTTATATCCGATTGATCAACGAATCGCTGAAAAATATGGCAGCAAATATGGCACCAGTGCTGCTAAGACAGTTTATAATGGACCATTTGTTTTAACTGGCTGGAACGGAACCAATGATACTTGGCAGTTAAAGAAAAATCCGCAGTATTGGAATAAAAAGCAGGTTAAATTGAGTTCAATCAAATATCAAGTAGTTAAGGATCCGGCAACTGCATACAATTTGTACAAAACTAAAAAACTTGATTTGATAACACTCACGGGTGATCAAATCAAACAATTGCAGCATAACAAAAACATTGTCAAACGAAATTTAGCCGGCACTGAGTACTTGGAGTATAACGTGCGCAAATCCAGTCCAGTAGCTAATCGGAATGTCCGCTTAGCAATTTCGTTGGCATTGGATCGCAATGAGCTGATTAATAATATTTTGCAAAATGATGCCAAACCGGCTGACAGTATTGTTCCAAGTAATTTCGTGAAAAATCCGCAAACCAAAGTTGACTATACTAAAGAAGTCAAGGTTAAAAATACAACTGACTACAAACCTAAATTAGCTCAACAACTGTTTAAGCAAGGGTTGCAGCAGCTAAACAAAAAAGAACTGACAGTGACTTTGATGATTGGAACTGATGATATTACTAAAAAAACAGCTGAATTTATTCAAAGCCAATTAGAAACGCACCTTAAAGGCTTGAAAGTGCAACTTAAAACAATGCCAGTCAATGTTAAGCTGGCCCGACGAGCAAGTGGTGATTTTGATTTGGACTTGATTGGCTGGACTGCAGACTTTGCTGATCCGATTACATTTTTGCAGATGTTTACTTCTGATAGCACACAAAATCATTTGGGGTGGTCAAATACTGAATATGATAGCTTGATCGCCAACGCTAACCAAAAAAATGCCGGTAATGTCGATCGCCGCTGGACAGATTTGGTTAAGGCCGGTCAAGTGCTGAGTCGTGAGCAGCCGATTACACCATTATATGAAATGAATACCATCGATTTAGTAAATTCGCACTTGAAAGATGTTGTTTATGATAGTGTTAATGGACATTATAGTTATAAGCAGGCTTACTTAAGCCAAAACTAGTTGAATAGTTCCAAAAAAGCCAAGTACGATCTTTAAATAATTGTACTTGGCTTTTTTTGTATGATTCATTTAAAAAATAAAAGCTAAGCCAAAAATTAATATATATTTTGCTGGAACAATTGGGTGAGTTTAGGAACTTATTCAACTGTTTCAGCTTTTTTTTGGCAATTTTGGGTTTCTTAACACGGTTTTAACATCAGCGTCGGAACCTTAACACCGTTTTAACGGCGAAGAGCGTACGATACGAATATAAATTAACGCCGGGAGTGAGAAATATGCTTGAAGAATATCTAATCAGTGGTGTCTCCAAAAAAGAGGATCGCCGTCAAGTTGTCAAGGATTTAATTGTCAGAATTAAACAGAAAAAATCTGGAAAAGTTCAAAGTACAACTGGTGATTTGTTTTTACCCGATATTGAAATTATTTACTACTTTAATCAGCGACAGATTTTACAAATCGATTATGCATTTTCAGACAGTGTTTCATTGGAAGCAAGAGAATTTTGGGAAAATTTGATCGAAATGCTGACTAACGAATAACAAAAATAACGGGAAGTGATTACCATGGTATTAATTTTAGGAACAATTTTAACAGTCTTTTTGTTGGTATATCTTATTTATGTTTTGTTTAAGGGGGAAAATTAAATGCCGGTTTGGATGCAATATTTACCATATATAATCGTGCCAGTACTACTGGCGATTCCATTAGGAAAATATATCGGTAAGGTGATTAACGAGCAGCACAATTTTATGAGTATTATTGTTGAACCAATTGAAACCCGGTTTTACCGCTGGTTGCATATTTCCAAAAAAGAGATGAACTGGAAGACATATAGTTACAATGTCTTGATGTTCTCATTAGTTAGTTTTTTGATTTTAGTGCTGATTTTGAAATTTCAAAACTACTTGCCGGGAAATCCAGAACATTTTGCCGGTCTTTCATGGCCGCTGGCTTTTAATACAGCTATTAGCTTTGTTACCAATACTGATTGGCAGGCTTACGCTGGTGAAACAGCTCTATCGAATTTCTCACAGTCAATTGGTTTAACCGTACAGAATTTTGCTTCTGCAGCCGTTGGAATTGCTGTCTTATTTGCAGTGATTCGTGGTTTTAAACGGACTCAAGCTAGTCATATAGGTAACTTTTGGCGTGATCTGACTAAGATTTTTTTGTATCTGCTTTTGCCGCTTAGTTTAGTGATTTCATGTTTATTGTTAGCTAGCGGAGTCCCGCAAACTACTAAGGGTTATCGAACAGTAAACTTAATTGAACCGGTAGCCGTAAATCAACAAAACAAGTTGATTTACGGAGCACATATTAATGAAAAAAAGCAGCAGGTAACAGATGATAAGGACCATTTGGTTAAAAAAGCTAAGATAATAACGAAGGAAGCATTACCTTTATTCCCGCAAGCTTCTCAAGTAGCAATTAAACAGCTGGGAACTAATGGTGGTGGTGTTTTAGGTGCTAATTCGGCTCATCCGTACGAGAATCCAACGCCTTTTTCAAATTTAGTTGAAGCAACATCAATGCTTCTATTACCAATGGCACTTTGCTTTAGTTTTGGTGAAGTTCTTAAACGACGTAAAGAGGGCTGGGCAATTTTTGTAACTATGGCAATTTTGTTTGTGGCAGCAATAGCTGCAGAAGGAATTTTGGAACAACATGGAACCACCTTGCGTCATATAGGTAATTTAGCAATGGAAGGCAAGGAAACCCGGATTGGTGTCCCAGGATCAGCTACTTGGTCGATTATTACAACAGCAACATCATCTGGAGCGACGAATGCTTCGCTAGACAGTTTTAGTGCTCTGGGAGGATTGCTGCCGATGGCTTTGATGCAGTTAGGCGAAGTAGTTTTTGGTGGTGTTGGTTCAGGTTTGTATGGAATGCTGGGCTTTGTCTTGTTGACAGTTTTCATAGCCGGATTGATGGTTGGCCGAACCCCCGAATATCTGGGAAAGAAAATCGGACCTTACGAAATGCGCATGGCTGTTATTGCCTGTTTGTCAACGCCAGTAGCTATTTTATTGAGCAGCTCGATTCCAGCTATGCTGAAATCAACTTTGAGTAGCTTAAGCAATACTGGAGCGCATGGTTTTTCAGAATTTTTATACGCTTTTTCGTCGGCCGGAGCTAATAATGGTTCGAGCTTTGGTGGCTTTAACGGGAATACCACCTTATTAAATATTATTTTGGCAATTGCGATGCTTATTTCGCGATTTTTACCGATTATTGCCATGCTGGCTATTGCAGGCAATATGGGAAAACAAAAAAGAGTTGCAAGCAGTTCAGGAACCTTAGCGACTGCTAGTCCAACATTTGTTTTTATGTTGATTATCGTAATTTTGATAATTGGTGTATTAAGCTTTTTCCCAGCTTTAGCCTTGGGACCGATAGCTGATTTTTTAAAACATTAAGGAAGTGAGCTAATTATGGAACAAAAAAATACTTCGTTATTTAATCAAAAGATGATTCAAGATGCTTTGAAAGAAATGTTAATTAAATTAAAACCATCGGCTCAAATTAAAAACCCAGTTATGTTTTTAGTTTATGTGTCGGCTATAATGACAACTATTTTATCCGGATTGTCATTAACTGGAATTGGTGATGGAATTGTCAGCAGCGGATTTATTATCGTAGTGTCATTGATTTTGTGGCTGACTTGTTTATTTGCCAACTTTGCGGAAGCAATTGCGGAAGGCCGTGGCAAAGCTCAGGCGGCTGAGTTAAAAAAATCAAAAAAAGCAGTGATGGCCAAAAAGGTTACCAGTGCGACTGATTTGACACCGGAATTGGTTAATGGAGCTGATTTAAAGAAAAATGATCTGTTTTTAGTGGCAGCCGGTGAGACGATTGCTGCTGATGGTGAAGTAATAGCAGGAGCTGCTTCAGTTGACGAAAGTGCGATTACCGGTGAATCGGCCCCGGTAATTCGAGAGGCAGGCGGCGATCGTTCAGCTGTTACCGGCGGAACTACCGTTTTATCAGATAAAATTGTAGTTAAAGTTACCCAAGAAGCAGGAAACAGTTTCCTTGATAAAATGATCGGCATGGTTGAAGGGGCTAATCGGAAAAAAACTCCAAATGAAATTGCTTTGGAATTGTTTTTAGTTGCACTATCGATCATTTTTGTATTGGTAGTTGCTGCATTATATGCATATGCAGTGCTTTCTTCCAGGATTAATGGTATCCACAATCCGCTGTCAATTGTGTGGTTAATTGCTTTATTGGTTTGCTTAGCACCGACGACAATTGGTGCGTTGCTGTCGGCGATCGGAATTGCCGGGATGAGTCGATTAAATCAAGCCAATGTCTTAGCTATGAGCGGCAGGGCTATTGAAGCCGCGGGAGATACTGATGTATTGTTGTTGGACAAAACAGGAACGATAACGTTGGGCAATCGCCGTGCATCTGAGTTTATTCCAGTTGATGGGCACTCTGAAAAAGAATTGGCAATTGCAGCTCAATTGGCTTCATTGGCAGACGAAACTCCTGAAGGCCGATCAATTGTGATTTTGGCAAAAGAAAAATATGATCTGCGGGAGCAAAATCTGGCGGCAAATCAAACGAAATTTATTCCTTTTTCTGCGCAAACAAAAATGAGCGGGGTTGATTACGCCGGGGATGCAATTCGCAAAGGTGCAGCTGCTAATATTCAAGAATATGTCGTTGCAAATCATGGTCAGGCCAGTCAAGAATGTCAAAATGTTGTGAAAAGTATTTCACAAAAAGGTGGTACTCCATTAGTTGTCTGCAGAAATAACGTTATTTTAGGAGTGATCTATCTAAAAGATATTATAAAAAAAGGTGTTAAGGAAAAGTTTTCCGATTTACGTAAAATGGGCATTAAAACAATTATGATTACTGGCGATAACCCGATAACAGCGGCAGCAATTGCAGCTGAGGCCGGTGTTGACAGCTTTCTGGCACAGGCCACACCGGAAAGCAAATTAAAAACGATTCGCGAATATCAAGATCAAGGCCATTTAGTAGCGATGACGGGCGATGGCACCAATGATGCTCCGGCTTTAGCTCAAGCCGATGTTGCCGTAGCTATGAATACCGGCACACAGGCTGCTAAAGAGGCAGGAAATATGGTTGATTTGGATTCGTCACCAACTAAATTGATCGAAATCGTCAGAATTGGCAAACAATTGCTGATGACTCGCGGCAGTTTAACCACTTTTTCAATTGCTAATGACATTGCAAAGTATTTTGCAATTATCCCGGCAATGTTTGTTGGCTTATATCCCAAATTAAATGTACTTAACATTATGCATTTGTATAGCCCGACCAGCGCAATTTTGTCTGCTTTGATTTTTAATGCGCTGATTATTGTAGCGTTGATTCCATTGGCTTTGAAAGGAGTTCGCTATCGGGAAGTGGCGGCCAGCCAATTACTACGGCATAACCTTTTAATTTATGGATTAGGCGGGATTTTAATTCCATTTATCGGCATTAAGGTCATCGATTTGATTATCACGCCGATTTTACAATTGATTTAGGTTGAGGAGGAAAAATAATGATAAAAATGTTCACTAAATCATTATTAGCTTTAGCGGTAATTACACTTGTTTGCATTGCTTATACAGCAGTTGTTACGGCGGTAGGTCAGACTTTCTTTACCAATAAGGCTAACGGCAGTTTGATTAGCGAGAAAAAAACAATTAAAGGCTCAGCATTGATAGCTCAGCCGTTTACAAGTAAAAAATATCTGTGGGGACGTCAAATGTCAATCACTTTGGGGAATTTGAATGGGGTTGGCGGTGAAAATAACACCATGTATTCAGCGGCTTCACAGCTCAGCCCAAGCAGTCGAAAATATCAAGCGCTGGTAAAAAGTAACGACCAAGTAATCAAACGGCTTAATCCGGCAGCTAAGCAAGCAGTGCCGGTTGATTTGTTGACCGATTCCGGCAGCGGGTTGGATCCTGAGATTTCTTTGCAAGCGGCTCGGTATCAAGTAAAACGGATCGCAGCAGCTAGGAAACTCAGCCCGGTTTCGGTTCAGAAGATTATTAATAATTATACTAAAAATAGAACTTTCGGTATATTAGGCGAGCCACGAGTAAATGTTCTCGAAGTTAATCTAGCTTTGGATAAGATAAGCAGTTGATAAATAGGTAGAAAAGCTGATTTTGGGGGTTCTATTAATGAAATCTAAAGCGCAAGTAGAGCATTATTTAAAATTAGCTGATGCAGATAATGATTCAGGGAATAAACGTGGCAAGTTAAAGATCTTTTTTGGATATGCAGCTGGTGTGGGCAAAACTTATAGGATGTTAATGGAAGCACAGGATCTGCGGCAGGAGGGATATGACGTTGTTGTCGGCTATATTGAACGACATGGCCGGTCAGCGACGGAAGATCTGATTGGAAACTTGGAAGTTATTCCAGTTAAAACAGAACAGCATCACAATATTTTGCTGAAAGAATTTGATTTAGACGCCGCTTTGAAGCGACAGCCGCAAATTATCTTGGTTGATGAATTAGCTCACACTAATTCTCCGGCTAGTCGTCATGAGAAACGTTATCAAGACATTCAGGAATTGTTAAACGCTGGAATTGATGTTTATACGACTTTAAATGTTCAGCATTTAGAGAGCCTGCAGAATATTTTAGCGGATCATTTGCACCTTAATGTCCAAGAAAGAGTGCCGGATTATGTTTTTGATTTAGCTAATCAGCTTCAATTGATCGATATTGAACCGGAAGAGCTGATTACGCGGTTAAAAAAGGGAAAAATATATGCCAAACAGCAGATCAAGCAGGCACTTACGAATTTTTTTACGACTAATAATTTAGTTGCTTTGCGTGAGTTGGCCTTAAGAAAAATGTCTTTGCGTTTACAAACCGGCAGTAAGCAAGTCGTTGAAAGATTTTTGGTTTGTGTTTCCGGTTCGTACAGCAGTGCACATGTAATTCGCTCGGCTGCCCAGTTGGCCGAGGCATTCAGTTGTGAATTGATAGCCGTTTATGTTAAAGAAGATAATCCGGATTATCCTAAAAATTACTTGGATTTCAATTTGAATTTGGCACATGAATTAGGTGCTAAGATTGTTAAGCTGCTGGGAGAAAAACCAGCTGTGCAGATTGCTGAGTATGCCAAAGTAAGCCAGGTGACCAAGATTATTCTAGGTTCAAGTCCTAAAACCTGGTTGCGGCGGCGCGAAAACGATTTGGTCACTCAGCTGGGACTGTTATTGCCAGAGGTCGATAAATATATCATTAATGAACCGGTCACTGGTAGCAGCTTAAATCAGCAAAAAATAAAACAAAGATTTGCAAAACTTAAATTGAAAAGTTTCAATCAAAATGTAATAAAATCTTGGATCATTATCTTTGCGGTTTTAATCGTCAATACTTTAATTAGTGAAATTTTATTTCATTTAGATAAGCAATTAATTAACATTGTCTTGATTTACATTTTAGGGGTGATGGTTTGTGCAATCTTGGTTGAAGGACAAAAGTATGGAATCTTTGCAGCAATTGCGGCAGTCTTGTGTTTTAATTTTTTCTTTACTCAACCGTATTTTTCCTTAGAGGCTGGTTCGCAATATGTAATCACCTTTGGTTTAATGCTTTTTGTGGCAATAATCAGTAATTCATGGACTCTGAAAATAAAAAAACAGGCCGTTTCAAATGCCCAGCGTGTTTATCGTACCGAGGCATTGCTAACGACGATCCAACAATTACAATCTACCAAAAAAGTCGCAGAGGTTATCGCGATTGCTGCTAAACAGCTGCAAAAAATTTACCCGGTCCCAATTATTTTTTATAAGCAGGAGCACGGGAAGCTAACTGAACCATATCTTTTTGCACTTGGCAGTAAAGAAACAATTGCAGCCGAATATTTTAGCAACACTGAACAAGCAGTTGCTTTTTGGACTTTAAAAAATGGTCAAGAAGCTGGGGCCAAAACAACTACCTTGCCCAATTCAAAATGCTGGTATTTGCCGGTTTTTGGTTCAACTCCAAACAAAGTAATGGCAGTGGTTGCATTTGTGATTCCGAATAAAAGACAAGTAGAGTTTTTTGATCGCAATCTGATAATTTCTATATTGGATGTGTGTGGGCAGGCCTTTGAAAGAATGCAAATTTTGAAAGCAAAAAGGCAAGCTGAGATTAAAGCCCAACAAGAAAAATTAAGAACTGACCTATTGCGGGGGATATCACATGATTTGCGAACACCGTTAACTAATATTTCAGGCAGCATTGATGTTTTGCGACGGCAGATTGATTTAATTTCGCGAGAAGAACAATTGACTTTATACGATACGATTTACAAGGATGCAGCTTGGTTGATAAATCTGGTTGAAAACTTATTGGCGATGACGCATTTAGAAAGTCAGCTGCAAATTAAACAAAGCCCAGAGCTGGTTGATGAAATTATAACTGAAGCGCTTGAACACTTGAGTCCTGGGGCGGATCAGCACACTATTCAAGTTAAATTGCCGGATGAATTATTGATGGTTCAAGTAGATGCTAAATTAGTAGTTCAAGTAGTAATTAATATTGTTAATAATGCTGTTAAATATACACCAAACGGCAGTCATATTTGGATAACAGCATTTCGTAAGAATCAAAATCAAGTTCAATTTGAGATCTCAAATGATGGTCCGCAGTTAAGTGTTCCGGAACTGACTAATTTGTTTAAGTTATTTTACACTGGTGAACGCCAAGCTGATCTGCAGTCACAACGCGGTCTAGGGATTGGTTTGTCTTTATGCAAATCAGTTATTGAAAGTTTTGGAGGGACTATTTGGGCCAAAAATCTTGAAAAAAAGGGTATATGTTTTTACTTTACTTTACCTGCTTGGGGTGATAAGTATGAAAAAAAATAGGGTCTTGATTGTGGAAGATGATCCGGAAATTGCACGATTAATTGAAATAACATTACGGGCAGAAAAATATGATTATGAACATGCGGTTAATGGTCGAGAGACCTTTAGTCTTTTGGGTATTTTTAAACCAGAACTTTTATTGCTTGATTTAATGCTCCCTGATATTGATGGGGTCGACATTATAAAGAAAGTTCGTAAAACCAGTCGCATTCCCATTATTATTGTTTCAGCGCGTGAAGAAGATAGCGATAAGGTTGGTGCGCTTGATGCTGGAGCAGATGATTATTTGGTTAAACCATTTTCGGTTGAAGAACTTTTAGCCAGAATTAGGGTAGCCTTGCGAAGAATCAGTTATGAGCAGGAAAATGAACAAGTGCCGGCACAAAAATATTATTATAATGGAGATTTATTAATTGATTATGCTAGGCAAACGGTGCTAATAAAAAATCAAGCAGTGCATTTAACACCAACTGAATATAAAGTGCTGTGTTTATTAGCCCAAAATGCTTCACGTGTTTTAACGCATCATTATTTGTTAAAAAAAGCGTGGGGAGAAGAAATGTTTGAAGATAATTCTTCGCTCAGAGTAACGATTGCCACTTTAAGAAAAAAAATAGAATGTACCGGAAAGTTTCATTATATTAAAACTCATATTGGCATTGGTTATCAAATGCTGCAATATAAACGTTCAAGTTAAAAATTCCGCAAAAAAGGCTGGGGTATTTTGGATCATTAATCTAAAACATCTCAGTTCTTTTTTATCTTTAAATTAGCAAAAAAACGTTTCAGCAAATTATATTTGGAAAACATTATTCTTTGATAACATAAACCCATGCTACCGGTTGCGCATACTTTTCCAACTCTGCTACCGTTAACTTAACAGCTGCATTAGCTGTCCCAGCAGCCGGATAAATAACGTCATGTTTTTTAAGCGATTCATCTAGATAAACATCCACAGCTGGTTTTAAAGCGAAAGGGCAGACACCACCCAACGGATGACCGATTAAATCTTCTAGCTCATCTGCTTTAACCATATGTGCCCGCTGTTTAAAGGCAGCTTTGTATTTAGGATTGGAAATTTTAGCGGTTCCTTCGGTGACAATTACGATTGGCCGTTCTTTCAGCGAGAAGGCGAGTGTTTTAGCAATTTGTTCCGGTTTGACTTCCAGAACAGCGGCAGCTTCAGCAACGGTTGCCGTGGACTCATCGAAGACATGGATTCGGTTTTCCAGCTGATATTGTTTAAAAAAAGAACGGACATTTTCAAGTGACATAACAATTCCTCCAATTATAAAAATTAAATTAATTATCAGCCATCTTTATTAAGAAGTAAATATTAATTTAATGGTTTTTTAATTATTTTTTAAAAAACAGAAAAAAATCCCGATCAAATTTTTGGTTCGATCGGGAGAGAATTCTAATTTAATTATTTGATACTGGCATTCCGATAAAATAAGACAGTTCCATAAGGAGAAATTTGTAATCCCTTAACCTTCTTCTTTAACAGATACGACATACCACCTTGATAAACGGGAGCAGTGAAGGCATCTTTTTGAATTAATTGTTTTTCAGCTTGGATCAAGACTGACCACCGTTTTGTTGGATTTGTTGCGTAAGTTGTGGCGGCTTCATTTAACAAGTTGCGGAAATTACTGTTATTGTAATCACCGTCCAAATGATATTGCCCACCATCACTAATAAAGTTGACTGGATCGGCAAAATCTGGCTGCCAAGTTCCATAAACCATATCGTAATCATAGGCACTTGTAGCAGCTAAACGTGATTTCAACGGAATTGACCGTAAATTGACTGACAATCCAGGCAAATTAGTTTCTAATTGACTCTGGAGATATTCACCGATTTGTTTGGAATCAGTAGTATCAGAAGTCAGCAACTGGATGGTGATCTTATCTTTACCTAATTCCTTTTTAGCTTCCGCCCATTCCTTGCGAGCGTCTTTAAGATTATAAGTCAGCATATTACCGGCTTCTTGTCGATAGTCATCACCTGTTTTGGAATTATAGGCAAAATTTTTAGGAACGATTCCGTTTAATGGTGAACCAACATGCAAAACATTGTTGACAAGTGATTTTTTGTTAAAAGCCATGGCAATTGCTTTACGAAAATGAATATTGCCGGTTGTTTTACGATGTACATTAAAGGACATATAACCGATCAAAGGAATCGGTTTGGAATGATAACCGGAAGTATGTTCATATTGCTTAATATAATCGGTTGTTAACATCGCATAATCAAGTTTATTGGTTTTATAAAGGTTGCCAGCTGTTGCGGCATCCTTAACAACTTGAACATTGACCTTTTGAAGTTTAACGGCTTTTTTGTCCCAATAATGATTATTTTTAACATAATTCCATTTTAAATCAGTTCCTGTCCAATTTTTAACAACAAATGGTCCATTATAGACAGCTTTGGCTGAAGAGGTCCCATAGCTGCTGCCATATTTTTTAACAACTTTTTGATCTTGTGGATAAAATGGTGCTCCAGTCAGTAACTCTGAAAAATAACTGATAGGTGCTTCTAAAGTAACTTGCAATTTATATTTTCCCAGTGCTTTAATTCCCAAGTCTTTAGCTGGTAACTTTCCAGCAGCGATTTGGGTGCCGTTTTTGATTGGCTGAAATTGTTGTGAGTTTGGTGAAGCAGCTGCCGGATCAACCATTTTACGCCAAGCATAGACATAGTTTTCAGCTGTGACGCTATCGCCATTTGACCATTTGGCATTTTTGCGCAGCTTAAAGGTGTATGTTTTTTGATCTTTGCTGACAGCGACACTGGAAGCACCTGCTAAAACTGGTTTATTTTTAGCATTAAAACGATACAGACCTTCAAACGAGTTTTCAAGTGCTTCAAGACTAGTGGTATCACTGTATTTAGTACTATTGAGTGTTGCCATTTCAGCGTTAGTTGCAGCGGTTAATACTTGTTTAGAACCATTTGCTGAATTACTTTTGCCGCAAGCAGCTAAGATAAGTACACTGGTTAAAGCTGCCCCGACTAATGTTAACAACTTTTTTTTCATAAAAGTTGCCCCCCTCTAAAAATTACTTATTATCATCAAAAAGAATGAAAAAAGCCCCCAGTCCGTTCGTGACTGGAGACCCATGGACTACTAAAACAGTTTTAGTAGCTAGAGTTCTGCTGCTCCACGATTGGCACTTCAAAAAGCATGCTGTGTTTTTCACAACATGAATACGTTTGACACATTATTAACTGTAGCTTGCCGCACATGGGTTAAGCCAACTCCCTCCGAAACAGTTGATGATACCTAAAGAATAAGTGTTTGAGCGACAACTGTCAACTAATAATATTTTTTTGAAAAAATGTCTTGATAAAAAGAATTTACTGAAAATTTTCCTGCAACTTATTGTATATTTGGGTTAGATGACTTGTTTAAGCAGTGAAAGCTTGGTATTATCAACTTTAATTGAAAATAAATTCTGAAAAGAACGGATGATGACTTTTAATGGAGAAAAAAAAGATTATAGGAATTCCGGGTGGGATTACTACCGCTAATGGGACACGACGTTATTATATTAATGAAGCAGATGTCCGTGGAATTGTTAAGGCGGGAGCAACACCAGTTATGATTCCCAGTGAAGCAATCAATGATTTAGATTACTATGTAAATATTTGTGATGGCTTTTTCTTTACTGGCGGTCCCGATGTTTTACCAGTTTTTTATGGTGAAGAACCACATATCAACATGGGTTTTAGTGAAATTCAGCGCGATCGACTAGAGATTGCGTTGGTAAAAAAGGCACTGACTGCCGGCAAAAAGCTTTTAGGAATTTGCCGCGGAATGCAGATAATTAATGTAGCTTTAGGTGGAAAACTTTATCAGGATCTTGAGAGTGAGTATCCGGTACGATCTAAGCAACCTTTAATTAAACATTTTCAAGCAGCCTCGCGAACCGAAGCGACTCATTATGCAAAATTTACTGCTAATAGTCGGCTGCACGATTTGTATGGTGATCAGCGATTGATTAACAGTCACCACCATCAAGCAGTTAGTCAGGTCGCCGACTCGTTGAAAGTAACAGCTGTGGCTAGTGATGGGGTAATTGAAGGTTTGGAAAGTAAAGATAACCAACAAGTTTTGGCTGTTCAGTGGCATCCAGAAGTATTAGTGGCAACCGATGAAAAGATGCAATTGATCTTTGATGAATTTGTCAGTGGATTGACAAAATAATTTGTAATATGACTTATTAATTAAAAAACTCTTTTAAATTCAAGCTTAACCAACTTAATTTAGAGAGCTTTTTTTAAGGCCTATTTAAATGCTAAAATACGTATTTATAGTAGAAATTGTGGAAATGATTTATCCTGTAAGCTATTATTAATGATATCAGTGAACTTTTTAAGGGATAACATCATTAATTGTTCACCTTATTGACAGTCAATTGCTGACAGACACACTAAAGTAATTGTTAGCATGATGGTGAGAATTGATTTGCTGCTGGGTTTGGAGGATTAAAAATGCAAAAAACGTATGACTTAGTGATTGGCAAGCTTAGACGTAATTTACCAATTATTCCAATCAACAAAACAACTGCAATTGCTTCTTTTGTGCTGTTGGGGGATTCAGAGTTAGCTCACTATGCAGCTCAGAAATTAGCTGGTAAATTACGGGAACCATTTGATTACTTGGTGACATTAGAGAGCAAGGGGATTCCTTTAGCTGAGGAATTGAGCCAAATTAGTCAACATCCGCAATTTATTGTCTTACGCAAGAGCGTAAAACCATATATGACAGCACCACTAAAAATATCAGTTGCCTCAATTACGACAACCAAACAGCAATTGCTGGTTTTAGATGGAAATGATGCTGCCAGGCTGCGGGGAAAGCGAGTTGTTCTGGTTGATGATGTTATTTCAACTGGTGGTTCACTGGCGGCAGCTGAAAAACTCTTAGTTCAAGCTGGCGTGAAAGTCGTTAATAAATGCGCAATTTTAGCCGAAGGAGAAGCAGCATCACGTGACGATATCATTTACTTGGCAAAGTTGCCATTATTTCAAATTAATTCCGATCTTTAAAAAGATTAAGTTTTGATTCTTTTTTAAATGTTAACCGCTTTAAAAAAGGGAATGTTTCTAAAAGTATTAATAACTAATCACCAATAGTTATGGTATATTAATTGTGGAAGCACTTACACTTTTGGAGGGCAAGGCTATGAATCAAAGAGTTTTAAATATGTTGTATACTTTAAATTCAATTGAAAAGAAACAAAGGGAAGATTTTCATTATTTAGAAGAAATGCCGCCAAATGCAATTAATAAAGAGCTGTCAAAAAAGGAAAAAATGAAAGTTCTTAATAATTATTTTTTTAAAAACAAGGATATTTATATAAGTAAGCATAATCGCTTTGCACCTTATCCGACACATTCACATACTTTTTTGGAAATTAATTATATGCTTGAAGGGGAAGCAAAACAGGTTGTTAATGGGAAAGCATTAATTTTAAATCGTGGTGATTTATTATTGCTGGATGTGGGAGCAGAGCACTCGATCGAAGCTTTAGGAGAAAATGATCTATTGATTAATATTTTATTTCGCAACAGCAATATTAATATCGATTTTCTAAAAGATCTTCGCCGCAGTCGGAGTGTTTTGTATGATTTCTTATTAAAAAGTCCAATTAAGGCCAACGAAGAACAAAATTACTTAATTTTTCGGACGGCTAAAAATAACAAAATATCACAAATCATGGATGAAATAATCGAGGAATATTTTTTAAAAAAGGAATTTTCAGATGCCATTATTAAAGCTTATTTGCAGATTTTAGTAACTAATTTAGTTAGAGATTATCGAATTTCTGATCAGCAGCCGCAAAATAAAAGACGCAAATTGGTAGTTGATGTTCTTGATGAAATTGATAAAAACTATAAAACGATTACGTTGCAAAAAATAGCCAAAAAATATGGTTATAATAAGAATTATTTGAGTAACCTGTTTAAAAAAGAAGTTGGCAAACCATTCTCAGAAATTGTTATTCAAAAGAAATTAACCCAGGCACATATTCTAATCACCTCAACCTCGTTGCCTATCAGTCAAATCATTGAAGCAGTCGGCATTTCAAATAAGAGTTTCTTTTATAAGAAATATTATGACTTTTACAAGGAGAAACCGTTAGCTGATCGACAACATAACTTAATAAATATTTAATTTGCGGGCACCGCTATGAATCTTTGGTTTGTAGCGGTGCTTTGTTAATTGGATATGTAAATATGATATTAAATACCTGTCTTTTTGCCATTGAAAGCGGATACATCAAATGGTGTAATCTAATTGTATACGAAAAGGATATCCGAAAAAATGTGAAGGGGTGGCGAGATGGCAAGTAAAAGTTCGAATGGATCAACATGGGCAGTATCATTAACAAACTTTTTGGATTCTGGTTCCATTGTTGCAGGTGCATCAGGACTGACTCTTTGGCAAAAAGCATTTGGATTGTCTAATTTCGAGGTCGGATTATTAGGGGCTTTGAGTGCAAATGCATTCGGGTCCGCGTTAGGAGCAATTATTGGAGGCCGCCTTTCCGATAAGTTTGGTCGAAAGATGATTTATACGTACGATATGCTGGTTTACATGGTTGGAACGTTAATTGTTGTTTTTTCAGTCAATTTTGCAATGTTGTTATTAGGTTTCTTAATAACCGGAATTGCAGTTGGTGCTGGGGTCCCGGCATCATGGACTTATATTGGTGAAACTTCAGGTGATACTAATCGAGCACATAATATTGGTATTTCACAGTTTGCTTGGTCGATGGGACCGGTTATTATCTTTGTTGCTGGAACACTACTAGCACCAATCGAGTTAACGGGAAGTCGAATTTTGTTTGCATTTTTGACAGTAGTTGCTTTTATTGCTTGGAATTTGCAAAAGAAATTGCCAGAATCACAAGATTGGCTTGATCAAAAGAAGAAAGAACAAGCATCTCCAGTTGAAGCGCATCCATACCGTGATTTGTTTTCGAATTCAGTTTCAGTTAAAAGTATCTTATTTCTTTGCGGAGTTTACGTATTTTGGAATTTAGTTGCTGGAGCGATGGGCTTCTTCATGCCATTTGTTTATGAAACTGTTGGTGGTCTTAACAATACCCAAGCTAATATGCTGCAGGCAGTTTTGTGGATATGTACTGCTTTAGCTGGTTACTTTGGTTTCGCTTTGTTGGGAGATAAAGTAAATCACCGGACATTTTTCTTCGTTGGTGCAGCAATGGCAGTCATTTCTTGGGTAATTTTAACTTATATCGGATTTGGCTGGGCCGCATTACTGGCATTCGTAATTATTTGGGGAATTTCAGCAGGGATTGGTGCTCAAGCTTGGTATGCTTTATGGGCAGTTGAACTGTTTCCTACTAAGTATCGTGCCGGTTCACAAGGATTTATGTTCTTTATCGTTCGTGGAACTGCTGGAATCTGGTCAATTGTCTTTCCAATGATTTTATCCGGGTTAGGCTTTAAGATTGCTGGAACAGCAATGATTGTTCTGTTAATTGTATCATTACTGGTTGGGACGATCTGGACACCAAAAACTCGTGGTAAGACCTTATCACAAATTACGAAAGAACGTTATGGCAAAGATCAAGATTGAAATGAAGGGATTTGAGTAATTTATGGCTAAGACATATGTTGCGGTTGATATTGGAGCTTCAAGTGGTCGGCTAATGTTGGCTAAATTGGCCGACAACAAACTAGTGATGAAAGAGGTTCATCGGTTTAAGAATGGTTTTGTTCATGCAAAAGGACATGATCGTTGGAACATTGATAAACTGATCGAAGAGATCTTGATTGGTTTAGTTAAAATAAAAAAAGCTGGTTATCAAGAAGTAGTTCTGGGAATTGATACTTGGGCGGTCGATTATGTTTTAGTTGACAAACAGGGCAATAAATTACAAGACCCCATTTCTTATCGCGATACACGGACACAAGGCAGCATCGAACGTTTAACAACTGATCTTTCTAAAGAATATATTTATCAAAAAACAGGTATTCAATTTTTAGATTTTAATACGTTATATCAGCTGTTTGAAGAAGATAAGGAACTCTTGGCTAAGACAGCTAAGATAATGATGATTCCTGATTATATTGGCTACGCTTTGACTGGCAAAGCTGTCACAGAAGTAACCAATGCTTCAACTACACAAATGCTGAGTTTACGTGAAGGATTGTTTGATGATCATTTATTGGAAAAAGTCAATGTTAAGCAAGAACAATTTCCGAAGCTGGTTGAAGCTGGAACTGTTTTAGGTGAAATCCGCCCAGAGTTAGCTGAAAAATATGATCTTCCTAAAACTGAAGTTATCACAGTAGCAACTCACGATACTGCTTCGGCTGTAATCGGAGCTCCAGGAATTGGTCAACGGTGGGCATATTTGAGCTCTGGAACTTGGTCATTGATTGGAACGGAATTAAATACTCCGGAAAATGGTCAAGAAGCTTTTAAACAAAATTATACCAACGAATGGGGAGCATATGGGACCTATCGTTTCCTGAAAAACATCATGGGACTCTGGATTATTCAGAATATTAAACATGAGTTAAAGGATCAATATAGTTTTGCTGAATTAGCTGCTTTAGCAGAAAAAGAGGCTCCGTTCCAACAATTGATCGATGTCAATGATGAACGGTTCCAAAACCCAAGCAACATGATCAAAGAAATTCAGGATTACTGTCAAGAAACGCAGCAAAAGGTACCACAAACTCCAGGTGAGTTAGCAATGGCAGTTTATTCTAATTTGTCACTTTATTATGCAAATGAATTGGCGATCTTGGATCATATTTTAGGCTACCGAATCGATAGTTTGAATATTGTCGGTGGCGGATCAAATGTTGGTTTGATGAATCAATTAACGGCAACGATCGGCAATGTCAATGTTTATGCTGGACCAAGTGAAGCTACTGCAATTGGTAATATTATGGTTCAAATGATAACCAAAGGCGATATTTTGAATGTTTACCTAGCCCGCCGGATTATCGCGAAATCATTTGCAATCAAAGAATTTCGTCCAGAACCAAATAAATATCCGCAAATTTTACAACGGTATCAAAGTTTTTTTGAAAAAAACAAGAAATAGAAAGGAGAAAATGAAGATGACAGTTAGAATGGGACAATTGATGCACGTTTATCCGGATCAATATGATGAATATGAAAAACGGCATAACAATCTTTTCCCAGAAATGAGAAAAGCTTTGAAAGAAGCTGGAGCTCATAATTATTCGATTTTTCTTGATAAAAAAACCGGCAACTTATTTGCTTATTTGGAAGTTGATAATGTAGAAAAATACAATGCGATTGCCGGGTCGGAAGCATGTAAAAAGTGGTGGGCTTATATGGAGCCGCTGATGGATACTAATCCAGATAAAAGCCCAGTAACTTTGGATTTGCATGAAGTATTTCACTTAGATTAAAGGAGGAATTATAAATGGTTAAAGCAGAAAATGTCGAAAAAGCATATGCAGTAGCAAAAGAACGTTACGCAGAATTAGGGGTAGATACAGATGCTGCTATGGAACAATTGAAAAAAGTTAAAATTTCAATGAATTGCTGGCAAGGCGATGATCTTCATGGCTTTTTGAACCCAGATCAAGAACTAACCGGTGGAATTGGAGTTAGTGGTGACTATCCTGGAGTTGCACGAACACCTGATGAATTGGCTTCAGATTTGCATGAGGCACTCACTTTGATTCCAGGAAAGCATAAATTACAGTTGCATACTATCTATGCAGTTCCTGATCGTAAAAAAGACTTCGATGAAGTTGGACCAGAAGATTTTAAATATTGGGTTGATTGGGCGAAAAAAGAAGGCGTTGGTTTGGATATGAATCCAACTTTCTTCTCACATCCAAAAGTAAAATACAACTTTACGTTAGCAAGTCCTGAAAAGGCAACACGTGATTATTGGATTGAAGTAGGGAAGAAATCACGTGAAATTTCCAACTACTTTGGCAAAGAATTAGGCCAGCTTTCAGTTAATAATTTCTGGATTCCTGATGGCTTTAAAGATAATCCGATTGATAAACAGAGTCCACGCGAACGCTTGATTAAGTCTTTAGATGAAATCTTTGCTAAGAAGTATGATGAAAATAATACCATTGAAGCGGTTGAAGGAAAGCTGTTTGGAACTGGAATTGAATCATACACAGTAGGTTCACATCTTTTCTATAATAACTATGCGATCAGCCGCGGTAAATTATGGACAATTGATGCTGGTCATTGGCATCCAACTGAAGATGTTTCTGACAAATTCTCAGCCTTTATGCCATTTGGCAAAGGTTTGATGCTGCATGTTTCACGTCCAGTTCGTTGGGATAGTGATCATGTTGTAATTATGGATGATGCTTTAATGAGGATTACCCGTTCACTTGTACGTGATAATGAACTAGATCGGACAAATATTGGGTTAGACTTCTTCGATGCAACTATTAACCGTGTAGCTGCTTGGGTAGTTGGTGCTCGTTCAACACAGAAAGCATTGTTGCAAGCAATGTTAGCACCAATTGATCAATTGAAGAAGGCAGAATTAAATTATGACTTTACAACTCGTTTGGCTGTAACTGAAGAATTAAAATCTTATCCATTTGGTGCTGTTTGGGATGAATTCTGCTTAAAGAATAATACACCGGTTGGAACTGATTGGTTAGATGAAATTCATCAGTATGAAAAAGATGTTTTGTTTAAACGTAATTAAAGTATTAGTAGAAGTGGTATCGGAAGAGATGGAGGAATTTTAAATGACAAAATTTGTCGATTCAAAATTTGTAAAAAAGATTAGCGAAATTACCTATGCATCATATGATCATGGTTGGGATGAACGTAACGGCGGCAATGTTTCGTTACGGATTGATGCTGCTGACTTAACTGAATATGAAGATATTAAAACAGTAAAGAAGACTTTGGAACTTGGCTTTGATGCTAAACCACTAGCTGGACAATACTTTTTGGTAACTGGTACTGGCCGCTATTTCCGGAATGTTATCAATCAGCCTAAATTAGATTTAGGTTTGCTCCAGATTACTGAAGATGGTCAAAAAGCTGACTTATTATGGGGATTTGAAGACGGTGGCAAACCAACTTCTGAATTTCCAAGTCATTTGATGACCCATATTGAACGATTGAAATTTGATCCAACACACCGGGTAGTAATGCACTGTCATCCAACCAATTTAATCGCCTTGTCCTTTACACAGGATTTGGATGAAGGACATATTTCACGGTTACTTTGGAAGATGCAGGCAGAATCATTGGTTGTCTTCCCAGAAGGACTGGGCGTTATTCCATATATGACACCAGGAACTAATGAGATCGGTCGTGCTACAGCTGCCAAAATGAAGAACTTTCGGGTAGTTATGTGGCCGCATCATGGAATTTTTGGAGTAGGTGCAAGTTTGGATGAAACTTTTGGTTTAATTGAAACAGTTGAAAAAGCAGCTTTGATCTATTCTCAAATTGGCGCTCAGGGAGGTAAAATCAAGCAGTCGATTACTGACGATCAACTACGGGAATTAGCTACGGCGTTTAATGTAACAGCTAATCCGAAATTCCTTTAAAAACAGCAGAATAATTGATTAAAATAAAGCCAATTTAAGTATTTATTACTATTGGCTTTATTTTTTTATATGGTGGTGAAATGATCGGATGAGTATTTTTGAAAATGTTATGCTGCCGGTATTATTGATTTTCTTAAGTGGGTTTATTTTTCAAAAGATTTTTAATTTGAATATAAAGTCGTTGTCAACGGTAGCTATTTATTTATTGTTACCCTTTTTAGTATTTCAGACGTTTTATAAAGAACCGCTTAACAGTAATTTCTTTTATGTAATATTGACATCAAGTTTGATCTTGCTGGCACTGATCTTACTGGGAGTGATTATCGGACATGTTTTTCATTACAAGCGCAGTCATTTAGATGCACTACTATTATCAATCGGGTTCCCCAATAGTGGGAATTACGGAGTACCGATCGTAATGTTTGCTTTTGGTAATAAAGGAATTCTGTATGGGATGCCAATCATGATTTTTCATAATATTTTGATGGGTACAGTTGGCGTCTATGTAGCGACAGACAATCAAGGCGGAATGAAAACGGCGCTGAAAATGATTCTTAAACAGCCAATGAACTATGTTATCATTCCAGCTATTTTATTGAATCAGTACCATATTGTGATTCCTGGTAATTTTATGAAAAGCATTAACTTGATTGCTAATACTACAATTCCAATTATTATGTTAATTCTGGGAATGCAATTAGCTGAAGTGCCACTGAGAAGAATCAATTGGGGCGGAGTAAATCTAGCTTGCTTTTTAAGATTAGTGATTTCTCCGTTGATAGCATATTTTTTATGTTTATTGTTGCCGATTGATCAAGTTATGCGGGCAGTAATAGTTATAATGGCAGCTATGCCCAGTGCAGCGAATACTACTTTGTATGCTATCCAATTTAAGACAGAACCGGAATATGTGTCCACGATAACTTTGATTAGCACATTATTTAGTATTTTAACGTTAACTATCTTGTTGAACCTATTAACTTAATATTTTTTGCACTATTGGGCAAAGACATTTGACGGAAAAGGCAGAATATGGTGACAATTAATTGGTAAACTCCTTGTATGTCTAAATACAAGGAGCGTTAAGTTAATAATGAAGAAGTTTTTTAATTGGTATGGGAAAAAATTAATTGCCAAGCCTAAGAAATTCTTGCTTACAGGAGTTTTGTTAGCGGCTTTGGTAATGATAATAGGTTTTGTGTTTGGTGGTCACTTGTCTAATCAGCAGTTAACAGTTGGTAAAACACCAGCTGATCAGGCGACTAACGTTGTAAAAAAACATTTTGGTCAAGCTGCCGCCGGTGCACAGATTCAAATCGTTTTAAAATCGCGAACTAAACTAACCAGTCCGACAAATCAGCAGAAGATTGCTAAATTACAACAAGCAGCTGCTAAAACGTCGAAGATAACTTCAGTTTTAACTCCAGCAATGCAACAAAATTATGCTGAGAATGATCACGTTGGCTATTTAACATTAGTTTATAAAAATAAGAATTTAACGAATAAGCAAACAAAACAAATAAGAAAAATAGCAGCTGATCATCGTTCAAGTCAATTAAAGGTCGAACTTTCTGGCATAACAAGTAAAGTTGTTGTTAGTGAAGTTCCGGAAATAGTAGGTTTGGCGATCGCTTTTGTTATCTTAACAATCGCTTTTGCTTCCTTTACTCTAGCTGGGGTGCCGATTATTTCAGCTATTATAGGATTAGTAACTGGTTTGGCGGCTATTTTATTTACAGCAAAAACTTGGACGGTTGAAAGTTATGATCTAGCTTTGGCAGCGATGGTTTCTTTAGCGGTCGGGATTGATTATGCTTTATTTTTGGTAGCTCGTTTTCGTGAAGAGTTTCAGACAAAAGATAAAAATCAAGCTCTTCGAAATACTATTTCCAGTACCGCTCCATCAGTCTTGTTTGCCGGCTCGACAATTGTAGTTGCTCTGTTGAGCATGTCGGCTTTAGGAATTAAATTCCTGGGTATTATGGGAGGTGTATCAGCACTCAGTGTCATCTTGGTAGTGATTTTAACGTTATTGATCGTTCCCAGCGTTTTATATTTGCTTCCTTTGAAGGCTAAGCAGCCAACCAAACATTTACACGTTAAACCCGCTAAAATTTTTGCTGGAATCGTTAATAAAACTCCTTTTTTAGTGGCTATTATAACGATTGCAATTCTTTGTTTAGCTGCTTTGCCAGTTAAACAATTAAATTTGGGCTTGCCTAATGATGGTTCTAAACAACTGAATACAACAGAAAGAAAAGCTTTTGACATTAAACAAAAAGCATACGGAGCTGGTAGCGATGCAACTTTAGTAGCTGTAGTTAAGAACAAGAATGCACAAACTGTTCCTAATCTAGTTCAGCAGGTAAAAAAATTAGCTGGAGTACATCAAATAGGTCAACCAACAATTTCTTCTGATCAAAAATATGTTATGCTCAGTGTTGTTCCTAAAACAGAAGCTAACGCTAAAAAAACGCAAAAATTAGTTCATCAATTGCGCAAAATAAAGCTTAAAGAAGCAGGACCGGTAATGGTTACCGGATCGACGGCAATGAATATTGATATTTCAGCGAGACTCATGTCGGCTTTGCCGAAGTTCTTGTTAATCATCGTAGCATTTTCATTTATCTTGTTGATGCTGGCTTTCAGATCATTTTTGATACCATTAGTTGCGGTAGTCGGATTTATTTTGTCGTTGGCAGCGACTATGGGTTCAATTGTCTATACTGTTCAATTAGGTAATTTTGCTGGTATTTTACATCTGCCAGGCAAAACCGCGATTTTGAATTTTCTTCCGGTATTGGACATTGGCATTTTATTCGGCTTGGCGATGGATTATGAGGTATTCTTAGTCAGCCGGATTCATGAGGAATATTTAAAATCACATGATAACCAAGCGGCAGTGGCGGCCGGTGTTTCCGCCAGTGGCGGATCAGTTTTGGCAGCTGCTTTGATTATGATTTCGGTTTTTGCCAGTTTTTCATTTACCGACGAAATTATTATTCAAATGATGGGACTTTCCTTAGCTTTTGGGGTATTCTTTGATGCGATAATTGTCCGGCTAATGTTGGTTCCCGCCGCTATCAGAATCTTCGGCAAAGCAAATTGGTATTTCCCAAAGTGGCTAGATAAGATTTTACCAAATTTAAATATCGAATAAGCATTACTCGAAGAACTATGTTATTTTTGACATAGTTCTTTTTTTAAGGAGATTTTGACTGATGCTACAAATTACTAAGAAAATATCATTTCCATTATTTATTTGGTTAGTACTTTTGTTTTTTACAACATTTTATTTGCATATCATTTTGTATGGTAATCGATTCCAATTTTTTGGCTTATTTGCCTGTCTGCAAGCTTTAATTGCCAATATTGTGTATTTTTATCGGGTGAGAGCTAAAAAGACTAATTATGTTTACTTATTAGCAATTAGTATCTTCTATTTTTTAATTTGTGAAACATATCAAAAAGCAGCGATTATTTTAATGATCGGTTTTTTGCCTTTGATTTTGGCGGAGTGTTATTTTTATTTTCCAACAAATCGTTGGGGAGTGACAGTAATAGTAGTGGCTTTGATAAGTTTTACCTTTTTATTCTTATTTAAACTCTACCATTTGATCAACACGTTCATTAGTTTTGATGGAATTTTTTTATTTACCGGCATTTTGATTTATTATGCAACGCTAATTAATCGTTTAGTATTAGAACGCGAAAAAAATCGTTTGTTAAATGAGCAAATGGATCAGGCATATCATGGTTTGGAAAAAATGGTAGTTGCCTGGGAACGAACAAAATTTGCCCAAAGTTTACATGATACGGTAACGCAAGACTTAATTGCTATTAGTGTCCAATTAGAAGGAATTGAACATCATTTGGTTCTGCCAGCAACCAAAGAAACTAGTCAACAAATACAGAAAGTGAAAAAATTTGCTGATCAGGCTCAACAAAATCTGCGATTGGAAATTCAACGTTTGAAAATGACAGAACAGCAGCATCATCGTCGCGAACAGCAGGTTTTTAATCCGATAATTACCAGTTTTAAGCAAAAATATCATTTGGATATAATTTATTCTTCCAGTCAGCAAAGTTTGCGCTTAAAAGCAGCCTTAGAGCTGACCAAAATACTGACAGAAACATTAAATAATGTTGTTCGGCACGCTGATAGTCAAGAGGTCGTAATTTTAACTAAATGCAATGACACAAAATATCGTTTAATTGTTTCCGATTTTGGAAATGGTATGAAAGCAACATCATTAAATTCCCAAGGGCATTTTGGATTGGCAGGTATCAAAAACACGGTTAGAGACATGGGAGGTAAATTGCTAATAAAAAGTTCACTCGGAGAAGGTACGCGAGTAGTTGTTGAATTGCCAAAGGAGGTGGTTGTCAGTGAGTAGTTATCACTTGATGTTTGTTGATGATCATCCGCTGATTGTTGAAGGAATTGTTAATATTGCCAAATCAATGCCGGAACTAAAAATCGTTGCTACGGCAGGTGATGGACCGACAGCGTTAAAGAAAATCCCAGCAATCGCCGGACAGTTGGATTTAATAATTTTTGATTACAGTATGCCATTGATGGATGGGGAACAGTTTTTGTATAAATTGAATCAATTAAATTTTAATTTTCGTAAAATGTTATTAACGACGGTGGAAGATCCGGCAATCTTTGAAAACATG
This sequence comes from Liquorilactobacillus ghanensis DSM 18630, assembly GCF_001435235.1. Classification (GTDB taxonomy): domain Bacteria; phylum Bacillota; class Bacilli; order Lactobacillales; family Lactobacillaceae; genus Liquorilactobacillus; species Liquorilactobacillus ghanensis. The sequence continues at coordinate 343,821 of NZ_AZGB01000016.1, forward strand.
CTGCAAAACGGACTGGATGGAATTGTATTGAAAACAGCTCCGGTAACTGAAATTTTGCAAACAGCCAAGTTCTTAATTGATAATCCGCAGAGTTCAGTAATCGGTACTGAAGTCAAAAAACTAACTGTCAGGAAGCAATCACCATTAACAGCACAAGAAACACAGATTCTGGCCTTGATTGCTCAGGGATATCATGTTAAAGAAATTGGTCAGCAGTTGTCTTTTAGTGAGCGAACAATTAAATATCATTTAACAGAAATCTATCAAAAATTAGGAGCTGGGAATCGAGCACAAGCAGTCGCCATTGCGGTCAGCCATAAGTGGATCAAGCTCTGATTATGAACAGAATTTTTGCTGTAAGTTTATGCAGTGAATAATAAGTATTCCTTTTTTATTTTTATTGTGACAAATTGAATTTTCAAGCTAACTAAAACAAATAAACAGTTATTGCAATTTCTAATTGTATTGGAACTTTCAATCTGTGAAATTGATACTTTTATTATGTGCATATGATATTGAAAACGGTTACCTAAATGAAGATAATAAGGATGGTTAGTTAAATAGTTCACAAATTCAGGAGGAATGTATTATGAAAATCAGTGCAGCAGTTGTTGAAAAAGTGGGAGCTCCATTTGTTATTAAAAACGACATTGAATTGGCTGAGATGGGACCGACTGATTTGCAGATTAAGATGGTAGCTAGCGGAATTTGTCATTCAGATGAGGCTATTCGCAAGGGGGATGCTTCCTTAGGCTATCCAGTAATTTTAGGACATGAAGGCTCAGGCATTGTGGAAAAAGTTGGACCACAAGTTAAAAACTTCACGGTTGGTGATCATGTAGTCCTATCATTTTATTCAGATGGAACTTGTGATAACTGCTTGAAGGGAATTCCAACCCAATGCCGCAGTTATGCTAAATATAATTTAAGTGGCGTTCGGGCTAATGGAACCGATCATTTTACTGAAAATGGCGAACATATTAGTGATATGTTCAATCAATCATCATTTACAACTCACACAGTTGTAAATCAACGTAATGCAGTTAAAGTGGATAAAAAATTAGATTTACGTAAGTTAGGGCCTTTGGGTTGCGGTTATGTAACTGGTAGTGGTACCGTATTTAATACTTTACAGCCGAAGCCTGGTCAAACGATTGCCGTCTTTGGTACCGGTGCAGTTGGTTTGGCAGCAATGATGGCTGGTAAAATTTCTGGTTGTACTAAAGTGATCGCAGTTGATGTGGTTCCAGAAAGGTTAGCCTTGGCTAAGCAGCTGGGAGCAACACAAACAATTAATAGTAAAGAAGAAGATCCGGTAGCTGCTATTCAGAAATTGACTAATGGTTACGGAGTTGACTTTACCGTTGATACTACTGGAATCGAGCCGGTAATGTTGCAGGCAATTAACGCTTTAGCTCAAGGAGGAACAGCCGCTTTGATTGCAGTAACAGCGCAAAACATTACCATGAGTTCTTGGAATGATTTGTGTACTTCTGATCGTAAAGTTGTCGGTGTTAATATGGGCGATTCAATTCCGCAGGTAGATGTGCCACGGTTAATTGAATTTTACAAATTAGGGATGTTTGATTTTGACAAAACTGAGAAATTCTATAAGTTTGCTGATATTAACCAAGCAAATAATGATTCAGTTACTGGTAAGACAATTAAACCAGTTTTGATAATTGATGAAGCCTATCAACCAGAATAATTGAGAATTCTTATTAAATTAACAGCAGCTTTAAGAGAGCTAATCTTTTGAAGCTGTTTTTTGATTCTATAATGTTGGTATTGATAAATTATATCAATGCCAATTTTTTTATTTTAAGCAGCTTTGCTGTTAATAGTGGTTCATATTTATAAATTGAGAGTAAAACTTTTTCATGAAATGCAAATAGCTTACTGCTAATGTTAAGTAATTTTTATCGCGCTGATGTGTTTGATGTGGGTTAAAAAGATGGGAATAATTATTAAATAACTGAGCATAAGATTTGTGGATAATTAGCCTTTTTTCTAGAAATTCGTTATTTTAGTAATAAACAGTTTGATGAACTAAAATATGAAGAAAAATTGTTAATTTTAGCAATTATTTGGGAAATGGGTGATCAAAGTGGCAGAAAGCAAATATTTACACGAAATTGTCACGCCAACCAAACCATTATCGGCTTGGATCTATTTGCATGAGCAGAAGGGATTGACCTATATCGCCCCTCATTGGCATCAGGGGATTGAGCTTTCATTTACGATCAATGGCGTAATTGATGATTTTGTAATCAACGAGCATCATTATCAGACCTATGCAGGAACGGTACTAGTGGTTAATTCACAAGTTATCCACAGTATTCGTTCAGTGCTAAAGACGGGAGATCGAGCTATTTCAATTATCTATCCATATTACTATGTTAATCGTTTATATCCAGAAATCGAAAATGAAATCATTGATGTTAATCAACCGGAAAGGTTTGATAATCTTCAAAAAGAAATATATACCGAAATACAAACAACACTTTTTAAAATTTATAAGAACCTAAAAAATGGCACTAAGTTTAGCAATTTGAAACTTGAAACATTAACTGCTAGGACTTTGCAATTATTGCTAGAGTATTTTACCAAGCCTAAAACTGAATATGATATTGTTTATGGAACTAAAGAGTTTGAGGTGGTCAGAATTCAAGCAATCACTAAATACATTAATGATCATTATAGTTACAAAATCAGTTTGTCAGAAATTGCAGCGCAAGTTAATTTATCTAAAGAATACTTGGCTAAGTTTTTTAAAAATCACATGGATCTTACAATCGGTGCTTATATCAGCAATGTACGTGCGCAAAAAGCATATTATGATCTTTTAGGAGAAAAAAATAACTTAACTGAAATTGCTGCTAAAAATGGATTTCCAAGCATTAGAGCGATGAATAAAGCTTTTCAGGCTGTATACGGGAAAACAGCTTCTGAAATTTATCGAAGTAAAAGAGGTTAATATTTAGCAATGAACTGGCTTTGAAAAGTATATCAGTCAATTCATTTTTTATTTATTATGTAAGCGTAACCAAAAGGAGGAACTTGAAATGGTAGATAAGCAAATAGAATTAGCGATTGAACAAATACGAACTGAGTGGAAAAAAGGCGATGATCAACGAGATGCTGGATTACCGCTTGAAATCCCGGAAGTAAAACGTATTGATAATATAGTTTATGGTCCAGATCCTAAGTGGAATTCACTAGATATTTACTTGCCCAAAAATGTAGTTGGGAAAATTCCAACGATCATTAATATCCATGGTGGTGGTTGGTGCTATGGAACAAAAGAAACTTATCAATTTTATGGACTGGGTTTAGCTAAGCGCGGATTTGCTTTTATAAATCCTAATTATCGTTTGGCTCCAGAGGCTGTTTTCCCGGCCGAACTGGATGATGTTAATTGTTACATTCATTGGGTAGCAAAACATGCTCAAGAATATAATTTGGATACAAATAATGTTTTTCTAGTCGGTGATAGTGCTGGTGGACAAATGGCTGAACAATATGCAGCTATTTTGAAGAATCCAACTTTTCGCGCAAAATTCGGTTATCAATTGCCTGAACTTAAATTTAGGGCAATTGCTTTAAATAGTGCGGCTGTCTTTGTCTTGGATCCCGGGATGATAGGTGGTGCGGTAAAGGGCTATTTTACTGATGAAGTTTTAAAAAATAAACGTGATTTACTGGATACTGAAAAATATATTACAGCGGATTATTTACCAACCTATATTTCAACTGCAACGGAAGATTTTATTCGGGATGCTTCAATTAAGTTTGCAGGTTTTCTTGCTGAAAAAGGAATTAAACATGTTTTTAAAGAATATGGTGATAAAGAACATCCACGGCCACATGTTTTCTTAATTAATCAAAAAGATTATATTGCTGATCAAGCTAATGATGATGAGATTAAGTTTTTCAAGCAATTCATTGTGAAATCCTAAAAGTTATGGGGGAAAAAACATGAAACAGACAAAAGATAAACTCATTTTTAAAGTTTCATTATTGTCGATTTCGTTATTTTTGATGATGGCGCCACAAATTTCATCAGCCTTGCCATTAATGTATCACGCTTTTCCCGGAGTTGATCAGGCTGGAGTAGAAACCTTATCAACTGTGCCTAATTTTGGAATTGTAATTGGCCTTTTGATTAGTCCCTTTTTAGTTAGAAAATTGGGCCAGAAACCTACCGTTCTAATTGGATTGCTGATCACATTAATAACCGGAACTTTTCCAATGTATGCAACAGCCTATCTGCCAATTTTAATTTCTCGTTTTTTGATTGGATTGGGTATTGGTTTGTTTAATTCTTTAGCTGTTAGTTTAATTCCGCAATTTTATAAGCGTGATGAACAAGAACTTGCTTCAATGATCGGTTATCAAAATGTAATGGGAAGTGTCGGAGCGGCTTTAAGTTCATTTTTGCTAAGCTATTTAGTTACAATCAGTTGGCATGCAGCCTTTGCGATTTATTTTTTAGTTATTCCAGTTTTGATTTTGTTCACTCTTTTTGTACCACTAGCAGACAAAAAGCAGAATGCAGTAGTTGCTGGACAATCAGCAAATAAAGTACCTGTTCCCAAACAAAAGATTAATAGTAAAGTTATTTTAATCGCAGTTTTAATGCTGTTGATCTTTATGTTTTATATGCCGATTTCGTTTGCTCTACCAAGCCTTATTGTTACGGAAGGGATTGGAACAACTAGTACAGCTGCTCTAATCGCTGGTTTCTCTACTTTAGTAGGAATTCCAATCGGAGCTAGCTTTGGATTCTTTTTTAAACGGTTGCATGATAAAGTCTTCCCATTAGGTTTTGCTTTGGTTGCACTGGGATTCATTCTGATTTCATTAGCTAATAATGTTATTTTTCTATTTGTTTCTGTAGTCGTTTTGGGCTTTGGTTTTGGCATTGGAGTACCTTACATGTACAATTGGTTAGATTGGGCAGCACCAGAAGGTTCAATTAATATGTCAACAACCATAGTATTGATTTTAGTTAATATTGGCAGCTTTGTTTCCCCAACCGTTATTAATTTGATTACAGGTTTATTTAATAATACTTCTCCACGAGCAATAATGATGTTAAGCGCAGTAGCATTTTTACTGATTTTTGTTTTTGCTTTATATCACTATCTAAAAGTTCATCGTCAGCAAATAAAAACGGATTAAAGAATTTAAAATACACCATCATCGTTGATAACTTAAGATAATTAAATTCAAAAAATATTGTCTGGATACATCAATCGTCGTTTTGTGGCGATTGTTTTTTTAGATATGATACTTCTTTCGAAACTGGGTGGGAGTGGTATGCAAATATTTTTTAAAGAGTTTAGTCAAGTAACTTTGATCATAAAATCCCAACATCGCTGCGATTTCGGTAACTGTTTTATGCGAAAATATTAATTGACTTTGAATTTCGCGAATTTTTTGTTCATTAGCATAGTCGACGATCGTTTGGTTGGTGGCTTGTTTGAATGAACGGCAAAGATAATTTTTAGAGTAACCTAGTTGTTTTGCCATGAGTGTTAAATTGATTGGTTCGGCCAAATTCTTGAAAACATAGTCTTGAATCAAAAAAATTAAACTTGAATTAGAGAAGCTTTGAGCTGCTCGGACACGTTTCACGAATATTTCACCGATTTCTTGGATCAAATCAACGATGCTATCAATTTGATTCAAGCGTTCGATCCGCTGAACGCAGCGGTCACTTAACATATAAGCTGATTCAGGGTGCATCCCGCCTTTAATGGCGGCACGGGTGAAAAGGGTAGTTGCGGCAATTAACAAATTCTTGCTATTTCTTAGTTCGTTACCAACTGCCATTTTTCCAAAAGTCCCACTATTGATAAAGTCAGCTAAACGAGGTCGAAATTCAACTAAAATTCCCTTTTCCAAGGCTTGCAGCATTAATTTTTCCTTGTAATAGCTGTTGTGGTAGATATTAACATCGGTTTCAGTTAAATGTTCATCTTTTTCTTCAGCGACAAAAGAAAAATCGCTAATAAAATTAGGTTGCTCGATTACTGGCAGCTTTTGAAAAAGACTGAAATATAAAATCTTAGTATAGGAAATTAAGCGTTCCAAACTAATGCTGGGAAAGCTGTCACGAAAATAGCCTAAAGCTGCAATGGTTTGAACATTACACCAAAGAACTAGTATTTTTCGGTTATTTTCGGGTAAAGAAATGACGCTAAAGCATTCATTGCGACTAGTATTAAATATTTTTACAGAACCAGTAGTTAAAGAAAAATCGATTTTATTTAGAAACCTGTTAGGAAAACTGGGTGAGACAGTTTGTTTGAATTGATTTACTAATTTTTGTTCATGATCATAAACAAAAATCGATATATTAGAAGCTAGATGGAGTTCTTTAAGTAAAGCTAATAGTTGATTCATTATAGGAAGCCCTTTCATTTTAGATAATATAGAACCTATTTGGTTAATATTATACAATTAAAAGCGCTTTAATCAAGTAGAATAGGATTGTAGATGATAATCATAATAAAGCAAAAGGAGAACAAATCATGACAACTTCTAATCATTCATTCAAAAATGTATTAATTATTATTGCTTTGCTATCATTAAATATTGTTGAACAAGCAGCTAGTGTAATTACAGGAACGATCCCGGGGATGGCTAAAACCTTCTCCAGTGAATCATTGGTTAATATTGAATTGATCACAACCGTTGTTTCAATTTTTGTAACCGTTTTTGTACTTGTCAGCGGCTTTGTAGTGCGAAAAATCGGTCAGAAGCAAACGGCAGTTTTAGGCTTGGCAATCGCGACTATTAGTTCTGTTATTCCAGCTTTTTCGAATAATTTTACTGTAATTTTGGTATCGCGTGCAGTTTTAGGTATTGGGATTGGTTTAGCAAACCCGTTAGCAATTAGTTTAATTGGGGTTTTCTTCTCCGGTGACGAAAGGGCTAAATTAATGGGATGGCGTTCAGCTATCGCAGGGGTCGGAACTTCATTAATGACCTACTTTGCAGGACAACTGCTTAATATTAGCTGGCACGCTGCATATTGGGTATATTTACTGTTTGTGCCAACTTTGTTATTATTTATCTTTTTTGTTCCCGATCCGGAGAAAAACGGTGCAGTAGAACGGCAGGAAGCCGAGCAGCAAAAAGAATTAGCGCAGGCTCAAGATCGAGGCGAGAGTGTTCAAAAGGATTCGAAAGTATTGATTGCAACACTGGCAGTTTTAACTTTCTTGATTTTGATTGCTATCATGGTTTTAGCGATTAAGCTTCCGACATTTTTCGTTGAAGAAAAAATTGGTACAGCTACACAAGCAAGTAACGCTTGGAGCATTTATAATTTTGCCAGTGTTGCCGGCGGAATCTTATTTGGCTACTGCTACAAGTTTTTACGCAAGTTTTTATTGCCATCAGGATTGATTTTGTCAGGGATTATCATGACTCTTATCAGCACTGTTCATAGTGTTGGGATGGTTTACGCTTTATGTATTTTGATGGGGATTGTCAGTGCAATGATCATTCCATATATTTTCAATCGAATTAGCGAAGCATCATCTCCTAAGAAAGCTCCCCTCTATACCTCAATTGCTTTGGTTGGTTCTAACTTAGGTTCATTTTTATCACCATATGCTGGTAAATTTTTAGGTGTTTCAAGCAAAGCAGCTATCCTACATGCAGGATTTTTAATGATGGTGTTAGCAGTAGTTTCTTTGATCGTGATTATAAAAATTAATTCTAATAGCAAAAAGACGGCAGCTTAGAGAAAGGTTAGGCGGTAAATTATGGAATTTCAGATGAACACAACAGTTAAATTCAAGCATGACGCTAAATTGCTTAAAAAGGCACAGCAGGCAAAACCGCAACTCCAATATAAACAGCTTGTTCCACAAAGAATTGTAAAAATAATTCCTGATCAACAAGAATTATTCGGTTATCGTGCTGTTTCACAGTCGCAGACAATTACTAAATTGAATCAATTATCATTTGGTAAAGGTGAGCGAGTTGTGTTGGATCTTGGAGATCATCAAGTTGGTCATTTTCAAATAAAAATTAACTCGGTTGGTTCACCGATGGATGCACCGCTATGGTTACACGTCGTTTTTGCTGAATTACCTGCTGAGATTGGAACTAACCATGAGCCGTATCATGGCGAATTGAGTAGTTCGTGGTTGGCAGAAGAATATCTGCATTTAGATGTGTTGCCATCACTTTTAAAATTACCGCGCCGTTATGCATGTCGATATATTATGCTTGAAGTAATGGATACTTCTCCAAAATGGAAAGCAGTATTCAGCGAGCCGTTGTTTACAGCGGAAAGTGCCGTGTCTTCGGAACAAACTTTAAAATTAGATTCCGGTGATCCATTATTGGATCAAATTGATCGCGTTAGTTGTAAGACCTTGCTTGATTGCATGCAAGAAGTTTTCGAAGATGGGCCTAAACGTGATCGCCGTTTATGGTTAGGCGATTTAAGGCTACAGGCCTTAGCCAATTATGCGACATTTGACAACCAGCAGTTAGTTAAACGATGTCTGTATTTGTTTGGCGGATTAACGACAGAAGACGGGCGAATCTCTGCTAATATTTTTACGCAAAAAGAACCAATTCCAGATGATACATTTTTATATGATTATAGTTTGTTTTTCATCTCAACTTTAGCTGATTATTTTGCCCACTATCATGATATGGAAGTATTGCAGGATTTATTTCCAATTGCTCAACGCCAGCTTGATCAAGCATTACAGTTAGTAGATCAGCAAGGACAAGTTGAATTAGATCCAAAATGGCCGATCTTTATTGATTGGTCACAAGAATTTGATAAAGCGACTTGTGCTCAGGCGGTAACGATTTATGCATTAAAACAATTTTTGGAACTGGCTCAGGAAATGAAAATTGCGACCGACCAATATCAAGCAACATTGGATAAACTAGTGAATTTTGCGACTGAAAAATTGTATAATCAACAACGTGGACTATTTGTAAGTGGAGCTAAACAGGAAATTAATATAGCAAGTCAAGTTTGGATGGCATTAGCTCATGTTTTACCACCAGCAGAAAATCATGCATTAATGGAAACAGCTTTAAAAGAACTTTTTCCGATCACTGGAATTGCAACACCATATATGTATCATCACGTATGTGCTGCATTATTTGAAACACGGCATTCGGCGGCCGCACTTGATTTAATTAAGGACTACTGGGGTGGCATGCTCAAATATGGTGCTGATACTTTTTGGGAGGCATTTCAACCTGAGAAACCGGCATTTTCACCATATAATAGCATGGCAATTAATAGTTATTGTCATGCATGGAGCTGCACACCAGCCTATCTGCTTAGAAAATATTTGAAAAAGTAAAAATTTGAATTGATATTCGTATTTTGGCTTAAGAGGAGAGATTTTTATGCGTAATTACTTGAGTATTGATATTGGTGGAACTAATTTAAAATATGGATTAATTGATCATTCCGGTAATCTGCTTTTTAAACAACAAAAAGCTACACCGACCGAAAAAGATGCCTTTATTAAAGAGTTTAAAGAAATCATAGCAGCTTACCAGTCGAAAATCTTAGGTGTGGCAATCAGTGTTCCCGGAAAGGTTGATTCACAAAAGGGAATTGTTTATCATGGCGGTTCATTACCTTTTTTGGACCAAATGAATTTCCAAACATTGATTCAATCTGATTTTGGTGAATTACCAGTCGGGGTCGAAAATGATGGTAAAGCCGGAGCACTGGCGGAATTATGGTTAGGCGTCTTGCAGGATCAACCTAATTCGGCAGCTATTATTCTTGGAACCGGAGTTGGTGGTGGAATTATTATTAATAATCAATTATTGCCCGGCAGCCATTTTCAAGCCGGTGAGTTGAGTTTCATGATTAATAATTATCAACTCACTGGAAACGATAAATTAGTTGGTATGAGCTGTTCAGCCGTTGAGATGATTGAAAAAATTGCTACGGAATTAAATTTGGCCGATAAAAAAGACGGTTTGGCTGTTTTTGAACAACTTAGCCGACAAAATCCAGCAGCTTGGAAAATTTTCAGAGCATATTGCCAGCGGATCGCGTACCTAATCTTAAATGTCCAAAGTGTGGTTGATTTGACTACTTATGCTATTGGTGGCGGTATCAGCAGTCAACCGCTGTTGGTTAAAACGATTAACGAAGAGTATGATAAAATGTTACTAGAACTGCCATTAGTTAAGCAAACCTTGGTTCGACCAAAGATTAAAAGAGCTAAGTTTGAAAATAGTGCTAACCTGTATGGTGCGCTGTATGGGTTATTACAGAAGTTAGACCAGAGTGCGGTTGCTGATTAAGGAGGAAAAATTAATGTTTGATTTTAAATCATCACCAGTATTTGCAAAAGATTTTTTGTGGGGCGGAGCAACAGCTGCCAATCAGTTAGAAGGAGCCTGGAACCAAGATGGCAAAGGGCCTTCGATTGCTGATGCTTTACCCGGCGGCAAGCAGCGGTTTGCAATTGCCAGCCAACCAGATTTTGCATGGCAAATAGACGAAGATAAGTATCATTATCCGAACCATCGCGGGATTGAACATTATCAGCGTTTTAAAGAAGATATTAAGTTATTTGCTGAGATGGGTTTTAAATGTTATCGTTTCTCAATTGCTTGGTCAAGAATTTTTCCGCAGGGTGATGAAACTACGCCAAATGAAGCTGGTTTGAAGTTTTATGATCAGTTGATTGATGAATGTTTGAAATACAAAATCCAGCCAGTAATTACAATTTCACATTACGAATTGCCATTGAATCTGGCTAAAAAATACGGTGGTTGGAAGAATCGACAGTTAATAACTTTCTATGAACGTTTTGCAAAAGTAGTTTTGGAACGATATTACCAAAAAGTTCATTATTGGATGACTTTTAATGAGATCAACTCAGCTTTTCATTTTCCGGTGATGAGTCAAGGGTTAGTTCCAAGCAGTGGTTCGCAGGACTTTACCAATGTTGTTCAAGCTTGGCATAATCAATTTGTTGCAAGTGCCTTAGCCGTAAAAATTGGCCATCAATTGAATCCGGATCTGCAAATTGGTTGTATGATTTTGTATGCAACAAGTTATGCCTATGATGCTGATCCCAAAAATCAATTAGCTAATTTGCAGCAAATGCAAGATTTCAACTTCTTCTGTGCAGATGTCCAAGTTAGAGGTAAGTATCCCTCATCAACTGCACGGATGCTGCATGACCATCAAGTCAACCCGCAAGATCTTGAAATCACAACAGAAGATTTGCAGCTTTTGAAAGAGAATCCGGTTGATTATATTGGGTTCAGTTATTATATGTCTACAGTAACAGATATTACTCATCAAGATGCTGCTAAATCAGCTGGAAACCTGATTGGCGGAGTCAGCAATCCTTTCTTGCAGACTAGCGACTGGGGCTGGCAGATTGATCCTACTGGTTTGCGAATTGCTTTAAATCAATTATATGATCGCTATCAAAAACCATTATTCGTAGTTGAAAATGGTTTAGGAGCCATTGATGAGTTGACGGCTGATGGTAAAGTCCATGATGATTACCGGATTGATTATTTACGCCAGCATATTCAGGCAATGGCAGGAGCGGTAACTGATGGTGTTGACTTAATGGGATACACGCCATGGGGCTGTATTGACCTTGTCAGTGCTTCAACTGGTCAGATGAGCAAACGATATGGTTTTATCTATGTCGATCTTGATGATCAGGGAAACGGCAGTCTACAACGAATTCGCAAGGATTCATTCTATTGGTATCAAAAAGTCATTCAAAGCAATGGCAGCGAAATATAAAAAAATAAAAGAGGCTGGAGAATTTTCCTCCGACCTCTTTTTATTTTTTGCAAATTTTTGAAAATTAGCGGTATCAAGCTGACTGGTGATTAGGTTATTGTTGCTCATGAATTAAATTTAATAAAAGTTCAACGAATAAAATCGGGACAGCTTGGGCATCAACTACTGAACGGTTAGAGAAACTGCTGCCAGGCAAGACGATACTGTGCTTAAAGTTTGCCATCAGCGCCGCTTTAGGGTTCATGGTAATTAAAAATGAATTTTGGGGCATATTGTTATCAATAGCCGTTAATAAGTGACTGAAGTTACTTTTATTTCCACTAATTGAGAATAAAACAAGGGTCGCATCATCAGAAATAGTATTCGTTAGATGAGCAGCATTAATATAATCGTTTGCGTATAATGACAAAATTCCCAAATCCTCTAAGCCAAGAAAGAGTTCTTTGGCAGGTAACGCGGAAAAATGCACTCCAAGTAAATAGTTCATGGTAGGAGCCATAAGAGCTTTTTCTAATTGTTTCATCAATTTGGAATCCAACTGAGATAATTGTTCGATGATTTTAGTATAATCGTTAAGAAAAATAGATTGCATGTCACGTGGATCAGCATGATGGCGGTTATTTCGTAAATAATTAATCATCTCAAAGCGGAATTCCTTGTAGCCGTTAAAACCTAAAGATTGACAGAATCTTAATACCGCGGAAGTAGAAGTACCAGCTCGATCAGCAAGTTTAGTGATCGTAAAAGTTTCCACGTGTTCAGGGTATTTTAAAATATAGTCGCTTACTTTCAATTCAGATTTTGAAAAATGGCTAGTTTTTTGTTGAATGGCGTTGATAATATTCATAAAAATTCCTCGCTGCATAGTTGATAAGTTAACTTTAATTCGTTGTGGAGATTTAGTCAAAGTTATTTTTCAATTAATTATTGACAGCGCTTTCTATAAAATGATATACTCTTTTTGGCAAAAGTCTCAATTACAATTGACAAAATTATCAGAAAAGAGGAGAATTATGTATGGATTATCAGGAACTGGCATCAAAGATTGTTAGCAATGTTGGGGGTATTAATAATATTGAAAGTGTTAGTCATTGTATGACTCGACTCAGATTTAACCTTAAGGATGTTAGTAAGGCAAATAAAGAATCATTAGAAAATCTAGAAGGAGTCATTGGTGTTGTATATGCTGGGGAACAATACATGGTTATTTTGGGGAAGCATCTGATTCCTACATATGAAGCAATAACTAAGAATTTTGATATTAAAACAGGCAGCATTGTTAATGAAAATCTTGATGATTTGTCTAAAAAGAAAGAACCTTTAACTTGGAAAAACTTAGGATCGAAATTTATTGGGTTTATTTCTGCATCTGTAACGCCATTAATTCCTGGTTTAATTGCAGGTGGCATGCTAAAGGTTGTTTTACTATTAGCCGTAACTTTCATGGATCCCTCGTTTGCAAAAAGTTCATCCTATTTACTATTATCGGCAATTGCTGATGCTCCTTTTTATTTTATGCCAATTATTGTGGCCTATGGAGCAGCTACAAAATTAGGAGGGACACCAGTTTATGCTATGGTTGCTACCGCATCTTTGCTGCACGGTAACTATACTACTTTGGTAACAGAAACGGCTAAACATGTAACCTTATTTGGAATCAACGTTAAATTGTTAGACTATGGCACGACACTTTTACCAGCCTTATTGATTGCGATTGTGGCCTATTATGCAGAAAAATATTTAAACAAAATTGTCCCGGGGATGTTTCGCTCGGTTTTTGTAGGTATGGGAACAATTTTCGTTAGTGGCTCGTTAGGTTATTTGATACTTGGACCAGTTGGAAATTTGCTTGGTCAATACATTGCTAATTTCTTTATGTTTTTGAATAGTACAGTTGGCCCATTAGCGGTCGGTTTATTAGCTGCAGCTTTGCCATGGATGGTAATGGCAGGAATGCATACAGCTCTAGCACCATTTATGACACAATTACTTAGCAATCCAGGCTATGATGCAATTTTAAGACCAGCATTTATTTTGCATAATATGTCTGAAGGTGGAGCAAACTTAGGTGTCGCTTTACGAACTAAAAATACTCAATTTAGAAGTGAGTGTATTTCATTAGCTATCGGGTGTATTGTAGCTGGAGTTACTGAGCCCGCAATTTATGGTGTTAATTTAAAATATCGCCGACCAATGTATGGCGTTATGGCGGGAGGATTTGTCGGTGGAGTAGTTGCCAGTTTATTAGGCGCAAGAGCTTATGTGATGGGATATTCTAATTTATTAGCGTTACCTATTTTTCAAAAAACAGTTATAGGGATGGTAATAGCCATTATTGCAGCGATTATTACTTCAACGATAGTTACTTTTGTATTGGGGATTGAAGAAAACTCACCGAAAAAGATTACAGAACCAGTGAAGAAAACATATCCTGATGATGCAATTGTAGCTGTTAGCGATAGTAAGTTACTAAAATTGGATAATGTTAAGGATGAAACATTTGCTAGTAAAGTTTTAGGAGATGGCGTAGCTTTTGAATTGAAAGATGATGTTATTTGTTCACCGGCAAACGGAACTTTAGTATCAGTATTTCCAACCGGGCACGCATTTGGAATCTTGACAAATACAGGAGTTGAATTATTAGTGCATATAGGGATTAATACCGTTAATTTAAAGGGAGATGGTTTTGATGTTTTAGTTAAACAAGATCAAAAGGTCAGAGCTGGGCAACCACTTGTTAGAGTAGATCGAGATAAAATAAAACAGGCAGGCTATGATTTAACAACGATATTGGTTATTACAGATGCTAAAGGTCAGAAAGTTAATTTAAAAACTGATGGAGTTGTAAAAACCGGTGCACTATTGAATTAGAAATAGAAGGGGAGTTGTTATTTTGAAGACAGCAAAGAGTTTTCCTACCAATTTTTTATGGGGCGGCGCAACAGCAGATTTTCAATATGAAGGTGGATTTAATGAAGGTGGTCGTGGACTTTTATCGCGTGATTTTGAAACAAATGGCTCGCAAGCCAATCCACGTCACCATACGTTGAAATTACCTAATGGGAAAGTGATTACTCCCAGAAGTTCATTTATTTTAGCTGATGATGTTCCAGCTGATGTTGAACCAGTTTTTTTAGCTGATCAATATTACCCGAGCCATCAAGCGGTTGATTTTTATCATCATTATAAAGAAGATATTAAATTAATGGCTGGGATGGGATTTAATATTTTTCGCTTTTCGATTTGTTGGAGTCGGATTTTTCCAACTGGAGAAGAAAATGAACCCAATCAAGCTGGTTTAAAGTTTTATGATGATGTAATTAATGAAATGAAAAAGTATGGCATGGAACCCTTAATTACAATTTGCCATGATGAATTGCCGATGAATCTGGTATTGAAGTACAATGGTTGGGCTTCACGCAAAGTGATTGATGCTTATGTTAAATATGCCAAAACATTATTTGAATATTTTGGAGATCGTTGTCGATATTGGTTAACATTTAATGAAATTAATGCTGTTCGCGGTTTTGGTCCTACTGGGGTACGAAAAGCAGACGGTCAAGCAAGATATCAAGCGGCACACAATATGTTTGTGGCTTCTGCCAAAACGGTTAAATTAGGGCATAAATTGGTTCCGGGTGGAAGTTTTGGAGCAATGTTTGCCATGAGTGAACTGTATCCGGCTACCTGCAAACCAGAAGATATGTTTCATCATTTGCAAGAACGCAGAGAAAATTGGTATTTTATTGATGTTATGGGACGGGGATATTATCCTAATTATGCTGAAGAGCTTTGGCAGCGACATGGATTTGAAAAAATCACCATCGACCCTGCCGATAAAGAAATTTTAAAGACAGGTCAGTTGGATTATATTGCATTTAGTTATTATCGTTCAAATATAACTAAAAAAGGTGATGGCTGGTTTAATGTTGGCGGCAGTGCTAATCCTTATCTTGATAAAACTCCTTGGGGCTGGCCGGTTGATCCTTTGGGGCTGCGCTATTGCATGAATGAAATTTATGATCGAATTCAAAAACCGATTTTTATTGTCGAAAATGGAATTGGTGCGATTGATCAGGCTGATGAAAATGGATATGTTGAAGATGATTATCGGATTGAATATTTCCAGCAGCACTTATCAGCAATGGCTGATGCGATTAATATTGATCATGTCCCTTGTCTTGGGTATACTATGTGGGCACCAATTGATTTGGTTTCGCTGTCTACTGGTGAAATGAAAAAAAGATATGGTTTTGTTTATGTCGATATGGATGATGAAGGACATGGATCATTAACAAGAACACCTAAAAAATCTTATCAATGGATCAAACACGTTATCGAAACTAATGGGGCAGCACTTGAGTAAAGCTTTATAAAGCAAAACAGGCCTAGAAAATGTTTTCATTTTCTGAGCCTATTTTTTATAGTGAGAATCAGTTGCAAGTTACCATGGACGAATAATGAATGCAGCCCAACAGTAACTTAGAATCAAAATAACTGCCAGTCCCCATTGCCAAACAGGCAGAGGATCATGTTGCATTTGAGTTCGGGGCTCACCTTCAGAGAAACCTTGAGAAGTCATTGCTTCAGCTAAATCACCAGACCAGTTAAGGGCGGTTAAAATAATTCGGAGATACAGACCGGGCTGCCACAAGTGGTAAACTTGGCCACGAATTAAAGCTGAATATTGAATTTGTCGATATTCCTGTTTAATCCGTCCCAGTAAATTGAAGGCAGCCAGCAGACCATAGACAAAAGTTGCCGAAAGGTGTAAATGTTCTTCTAAGCTAAACAGCAATTCTTTGACACTGGTCGTCATGGTAACTGTCATTCCCAGCAGTAAGTAAGCATACACACGTGTACCATAGATCCAAGCTGTGTGCCAGCGATCGCCAGTACCAAAGACTAAAAAAGACCACCAGCTACCTAGTGCCAGCGGGAAGGCGACTAATAATACGATTATGGCTGTTTTAAATGATACCCGACAAGCTATTAAGTAAAAAATAGCCAGCAGACAGATTAAGAGATTTAATTTAACGCTTAAAGAAAAAGAAAGTGGCAATCCGATACCAAGCATAATGACGGTCATTACGGCGGTATTTAATAAATGCTTTTTTTTAGGCATCTTTTTGCTCACCGTCCTTTTGCAGTAAAGTTAGTTGCTGCTGGCTAAGCTGTAGTTCATAATCCATCGTTTCGACGACCCCTAATCGCTGATGAGAAATGATCAGGATACTGAGCTGTAAAGCTTTTGTTGCTTGTTTGATCAAAGCTAAAGCGGCAGCTAGTGATTCAGCATCTAATCCGGCAAATGGTTCATCTAATAATAATACCGGTGGGGCCATAACCAACATACTCAGCAGTTGCAATTTTTTTTGCTGACCACCAGATAGTTGATAACAGACTTGATCCAAAACATTTTTTAAATTCAAACTGGTAATTGCCTGATCGATGCGAGTTTGCGTCCAATATTCTGGATGATGAGAAGCTTTAGCTGAAAGGTTGATTTCTGAAGCAGCTTTCAGGCTGATAAATTGGTCACTGCTATTTTGAAAGACAATGCCCACTAAATCAGCCCAACGCTTAAGTTTGAATTTCTGGGCCGATTTTTGTTGAAAAGTAATGCTGCCTTGATAATCATGTTGTTGACATATTGCGGCAAATAGTGTTGATTTGCCGGTACCATTTGCTCCAGATAGCAACCCAAGTTGGCCTTCCGGTAAAGTAAAGTTACTACCGGTCAGTAATTTTCGCGGACCGATTGCCAATTGCAACTGCTGCCAAGCAAGGCTTCCCTTATTTAAAGACTGATAATTTACGGCAACATTAGTTGTTGCTGCCAACTGTAGGTTTTTTAATGGTAAACGTTCAATTTGTTCAGCATGGACACTTAGATGGTATAATCGATCAGCAATTCCTGCATAACCGCTAGGATCGTGGTCAGCAATTAAAATAGTTTTGTGTCGTGTTTGCTGCAATTTTTTTAGATCTGCCAATAGCTGCTGCCGACCGTGCGGATCAACGTTAGCGAAGGGCTCATCCAGTAAAATAATCTCACTGTCCATTGCTAAGATAGTTGCTAAGGCAATTCGCTGCTGCTCACCACCAGATAGCGTGGTAAGTTGCCGTGAACGAAATTTTTCTAACTTGAGTTCTGTTAAAGCGGCTGAAATTCGTTGGCGAATTTCAATCGGCGAAAGTTGCAGATTTTCTAGGGCGAATTGTAACTGTTCTTGTACGGTGCGCATTGCAAATTGACGGCTGGGATTTTGAAACAGCATCGCAACTTTGCCTGCTCGTGCAAATGGTACAATTTCAGCAATGTTTTGCCCATCCAAAGTAACCTTGCCAGTCAGTAATTGACCACCATATTGTGGATAAAGTCCCGCTAATAATTTGAAGAGGGTAGATTTTCCACAACCGGAAGGGCCGGTCAGCAAGCCAAAGGTTCCATTTTCAATTTTAAAATCAAGTTTCTTAAAAACAGCTGGCTTTTGGTCGTCATAACTAAAAGTCAGCTGATCTGCACTTAATACGGTCATTTATTTGATCAATCCTGTCTTAGCGGTCAGCTGTTGAATCCAATAAACTAAAACACCAGCAAAAAAACCGATTGAAATTAAACGGATAATGAAAAGAGTAATTAATAATCCCAAGCTGTATTGACTATAGCCGCTTTGGAATAAATCCCAAATAAAAGTTACAATTGTAGCTCCAATTGCTGAAAAAGTTAATCCGGTTTTACTCCAATTACGATAACCAGTGCAAGCAAAGCCTAACTCATTACCGATTCCTTGAATAAAACCAGATAATAAAGTTGATGCTCCCCAACTCGAAAAAAGTAGCATTTCAACAGCTGAAGCCAGCATTTCACCAACTACCGAGGCTCCAACTTTGCGCAATAAGACACCCGCCAGCGGCCCAGCCATAATCCATACACCCAAGGTTAGATCGTTAGCGTAAGGTTTTAGCGGAGTTGCAGCCAGAGCATAATAGGCATAACTCCATAATTGGTAAATGATTCCAAAGAAAATGGCGATAATGGCTAAGAAAATTACATCTCTTAAAGACCAGCGTTTGTTATTTTTAACGGTTTGCATAGCGAAACTCTCCCTTTGTTGAACACACTGGGGATTCTTGGAAACAAAAACAGCATACTCAAAAAGAGTATGCCAGTAGTTTGCTCGACGGTTTTTAATAAAAAGCTCCCTCCGCTGGCATTATCCAGATCAGGTTCATGGGTATTTCTCAGCCCGCAGGCACCCCAGCTTGTTCTTATGATAATTTGAGTCTACCAAAAAAATTGCTTAAAGTAAATCATTAAGTTTGTTGAACCAGCTTCAGCTAGTCATTCAAAGCTAAAATGAGTTATAATGAAACTACAGACAGCTGGCGAAGTTGTTGCCAACTTTTTATTAATCGGGTCTGGTTTAAAGTAAGCTGTTGGTAAACAGTTTGTTGTCGCTTTCGTAAGGAGGAAAACAGCATGAGTGAAACAGCCAAGGGGAATGGCAAAAACAGTGTCATTGAGGTTAGTAAGTTAGGTAAACCATTTAAACGAGATACCCACGTTGCTTTTATTTTTCACCGGCACCATTTTCAAGGTGTCGTTGAAAAACAATTAAAGAATTCTGCTATTATTGATTTTGATTCTGAGTTTAGCCAATCGAACACAGCTCAAGAATTGAAACAAAAAGTTGTTATCAGTTATACGAAATTAAAACTGATCAATTAATTCAGTAGAAAGTGAGTAATGATTATGCATTTTTTAAGCAAACTGAAGACAAAGGTGAAAACAGAAGCTACACCAATTCAACTCGTCGTCAGTGCTTATCTGATTCTGATCTTACTTACTTTTTTTTTATTGAATTTGCCGATTTTTTTAAAACCGGGAGCGCACGTTGGTTTACTGGATTCTTTTTTTATGTCCGTTTCAACAATTAGTGTTACCGGACTAACAACTTTTCCCCTTAGTCAAGTTTACAATCATGCCGGCATTATTTTATTAGAATTTTTGTTCCAAATTGGCGGTTTCGGTGTAACAATGCTGGCAACCGTAATAATGATTCTCAGTGGCCGGAAAATATCCTTACAGCAGCGGCAGTTGATTCAAGTTGATATGAACCAACCACGTTTAAGTGGCACAGTTCGTTTGTCATATTCGGTTTTTATTTTAATGGTTTTGCTGCAGCTCTTTTTTGGAATGTTATTTTCAATTTATTTCACTTATCAAAATGGAATCAGTCATTTAAAAGAAGCAATCTTTAATGGCTTTTACATTTCAATTTCAGCTGTTACCAATGCTGGTTTTGATATTACAGGCAATTCATTGGCACCTTTTCGACATAATTATATTTTCTTGTTGACAATTATGTTTTTGATTATGTTGGGCGGAATTGGGTTTCCGGTGTTGGTAGAATTTCAACAATGGATTTTTTACAAATTTCATCATCCACAGAAAATGCATTTCAAATTTTCCCTATTTTCTAAATTAGCATTACTTTTTGCAATAATCTTTTTTATTGTTGGAACAGTACTGATTTTTTTGACAGAATTTAGAGGCCAATTGGCTAACGAATCATGGCCTGGTAAATTAATGACTGCAATGTTTTACAGTGCCTCAACGCGCAATGCCGGTTTGCAGTTGGAGTCATTAAAGTCTTTTCAGACCAGCACCCTCTTGATTTTCTCATTATTAATGTTTATCGGCGCCAGCCCTAGTTCGGTTGGTGGTGGTGTTCGAACGACCACAATAGGAATTTTATTGCTGTATTTAGCGGCCTTTATTCGTGGACGGCGCAATGTTAATATTTTTGGGCGACGAATCAGCCAAAGTGATATTCAAAAAGCAATAGTTGTAACTAATTTATCAATGCTGCTGTGTATGGGAGCAGTTTTGATTTTATCAATTACGGAGCATTTTTCTTTGATCTCGTTAATATTTGAAGTTGCAGCTGCTTTTGGTACTACAGGATTGTCAATGGGGATAACTGCTGGGTTAAGTGTTGTCGGCAAATGGGTGATAATTGTTTTGATGTTTATTGGTCGAGTGGGGATGCTCTACATGTTATTGTTATTTGTTTCAAAAAGGGAACAAGATTTCAATTATGAATATCCAACCGAACAGGTAATAATTGGTTAAATTTATTTTTTGATAATCCGAATAAAATTATGGATATTTAATGATTTTTAATTGTTATTTTCATAGAAAAGGATTACATGGTTTTGACACGTTCGCATTTTGAATTAAAGCAGCAATAATTATGGTGAATTTTGCGTTTTTAGCAGCAAATTGATTTTAAAATTGAAAATAAAAAGGCAAATTGAGAGCTTAAAAATTTCCTTAAACTACCCGTTGGTATGTTATAATCGACCTTGCGGGAACTTTTAATACTTTTTGGAGGCTTTTTCGTGAAAAAAGATGAACCACGCTGGTTAGAGGTTTTGAAAGTAGCGTTGCCCTTATGTTTAAGTTATGTGCCGATTGGATTAGCTTGCGGAATATTATTGAACGTTGCTGGATTCAATACGGTTTTGACAGGGCTGGCTTCGATTTTAGTTTTTTCTGGTGGTGCACAATTCTTGATTGCTTCAATGTTGACAGTCAATGCACCATTGCATACGATTTTGATTATGTTGTTTTTTCTTGAATTACGTTACGCTTTGTTGGGTTCCAGTATTTCACAATATTTGCATAATACCAGCAAAAAGTTTTTATACTTTTTTGCGATTTCATTAAATGATGAAAACTATGCAGTCAATTATTTAAAGTTTGCTACAGACAAAGCTTGGAGACCGCAAGATGCATTGATGGTTGAACACTATTCATTGCTTTTTTGGACGATAGCAAATGTTGTCGGCAGTTTGATTGGTAATTTATTGACAGTTGATTTGGAAATTGTTGATTTTGCTTTAACCTCGCTGTTCCTCTATATGATTGTTATGCAGGTAGCTAATCGTTTAACGATTTTAGTTAGCTTTTTTGCTGGAATTTTAGCAATTATTTTTATGGGGTTATTAAAAAGTACTATGGGATTGGTTGTATCAACGATTATTGCTTCATTGTTCGGCTTTGCTATGGAAGATTATTTAGTTAAGCATGGTCATCAAAGAGGAGTATTGTTACATAAAATCAAACCAAAAGCCAGTCGGAAAGTTATCAGCAAGTCAGGAGATAATTAATTATGGCAGCAAAAACTACGGAACATTTTGTGTTAATTATTTTGTCAATGCTGGTAGCTTTTGGCCCACGTTTTATTCCGCTCAGAATTTTTTCGACACGTAAAATTCCAGTATGGTTTAATGAATGGATGAAATATGTACCGGTGTCATTGTTTACGGCACTGGTAGTTAAAGATATCTTCATTGATGCTAATCATGGCTACACTTTTACGGGGATTGGAAACTTAGCTAAGATTTTAGCGGCTATAATTGTAATCGCGGTGGCTTATCGAACACGCTCGATGGGATTGGCAGTTGTTTTAGGCTTAGTCGCAGTAACATTGCTGACTTTTGCTTTAGCGCTTTAAAAAATAAAAATTAAAAGCTGTTGTCGAATTTGACGACAGCTTTTTTGCTGGGTGGAAAATTGGGAACTCAGACAAGATAATATAAAAGTGATAGAATACTTTTATATGCAAAATGAAAGTAAAGGACGGATGAATAATGATCGATAAGTTATTTTATAAAACGCTTTTAAGTAAGTCATTTAATATTCCTGTAAAAGTAATTTATTGGGATGGGAAAGCTGAACAGTATGGTGATGGCGAACCGGAAGCAACGATTACTTTTAAAGAAGCAATTCCAGTTAAAGATATAACCCGAAATGCATCAATTGCTTTAGGTGAAGCTTATATGGATGGACGAATTGAAATTGATGGTTCGATTCAAAAGTTAATCTATGCTGCCTATGTTTCAGCCGGCAGCTTTTTCCATGATAGTAAATTAAAGCGATTTTTGCCGAAACAATCTCATTCAGAGAAACATAGCAAATATGATGTGCAAAAGCATTATGATTTGGGTAATGACTTTTATAAATTGTGGCTGGATTCAACAATGACATATTCTTGTGCCTATTTTGAGCACCCGGACGATACATTGGAACAAGCACAATTAAATAAAGTTCATCATATCATTAAAAAATTGCATCCGCAGCCTGGTAAACGATTGTTGGATATTGGTTGCGGTTGGGGAACGTTAATGCTGACAGCAGCTAAAGAATATCATTTGGATGTTAGTGGCATCACTTTAAGTGAAGAACAATATAAGTTTGTTCAGCAAAAAATTAAAGATGAAGGGTTAGAAGATCACGCGCGGGTTTATTTAGAAGATTACCGCGAACTGAAAGCAGAACCTTTTGATTATATTACCAGTGTTGGCATGTTTGAACATGTTGGTTCAGAGAATTTGGCTACCTATTTTAATACGATCGCTAAATATTTGAACAATGATGGGGTTGCTTTGATTCATGGCATTACGCGGCAACAAGGTGGTGCTTACAACGGGTGGATTAACCAGTATATTTTCCCGGGTGGCTATGTTCCTGGTTTAACAGAAAACTTGCAGCATATTATTACAGCCGGCATGCAGGTTTTTGATTTAGAGACGTTACGGCGTCATTATCAGCATACTCTAGAACACTGGGATCGTAATTTTAATGAACATCGAACAGAAATCCAAGCCAAAATGGGTGAGAAATTTGTCCGAATGTGGGATCTATATTTGCAAGCTTGCGCAGCATCTTTTGAATCAGGAAATATTGATTGTA
The DNA here is from genome assembly GCF_001435235.1 of Liquorilactobacillus ghanensis DSM 18630. Lineage (GTDB taxonomy): Bacteria > Bacillota > Bacilli > Lactobacillales > Lactobacillaceae > Liquorilactobacillus > Liquorilactobacillus ghanensis. The sequence continues at coordinate 367,379 of NZ_AZGB01000016.1, forward strand.
TTCAGTATTTGATTTCTAAAGGACCAAGCGGCAAGGATTTACCTATGACGCGGGAATATATTTATTAGAGAATGTGTAGTGTATCTCTCAATAAGCTGTCTATCTGTAATTAGAATGGACAGCTTTTTTTTGTGCAGTTAATTATCAAATATTCATAACTAAAAAATTATCATTATCATAACTTATAATAAGTAAGAAACTTTCAACACATGAATTTATCTAATTTAACACAACCAAAATGCTAATTATATTAATGCAAAAATATGAATTATAATGCATATAGCTATTAATGTACTAGTTGAACAATCCCTGCTTTAATGGTATAAATCATTATATACCATATGAAAGGAAGATGGATTTATGAATAAAAAAACACTAATATCTATATTAGCAGTTACTGGTTTAATGATAGGCTTTACAAGTTTTACAGCTGATGCTGCCACTACAGGGACCCAAAGTGGGACAAGTAATACAGGTGTAGATGTAGCAGCAGGTACATTATCAATTACTAGCGCCCCTGATATTACTTTTAATAGTAAGGTCGATGATATTGCTAATGGAACTAATTTAACAGTTTCGAATTCTGCTAGCAGTACAACTCTAGAAACAACTGACGATCAAGGGTATGGTACGGACACTAGTTGGTCACTATCCGCAGTTCCCACAAAGTTAACTTATACAGGTGGTGATGGTAAAACTAATACCCTAGATGTAGCTTCAATGACTTTTGATGGTACAGATAAAGTTACTCCTGATGGTACAACAAGCGTTGTCGTTGGCTCAGGAACAAATGAAGGAACAACTACTACATCTTTAAGTAAAACTGCAATTACGCTTGGAACGGATAAACAAGTTTTTGGTGCAACTTATAATGGAACAATTACTTGGACTCTAACAGGGAATACAGGAACTATTGGCGGCAGCAGTACTTCAAGTTCGACTACTACTCCAGCTGCACAATAATATTATGAAAGCATATAATGTTAATTTCAGATACCTTTTAGTTTTATTGTTGATTCTAGGGGGTGTCTTTTTAGGTCTGCTGAGTTTTACCAATGTGCATGTGTTGGCAGCCAAAGCGAGTTTTTCGGTTAGTGTTGACGAAAAAAGCAGTCCATCTTCAATTGAAAAAGATGTTGAACCAAAGCAAGTGATAAATGTCAGACTCATTTTTTCTAATCATAGTAACCAAACACAGGAGTTTAAAGTTTCTCCTAATACGGCTTTTACGGGAGATAATGGAATTGTACAGTATAACTTAAAGCAACTAGGAAATCGTTATTTCGGCAAGTTAAAATTTAATTCAATGGTTTCTGGTACTAGGATGGTTACACTTGCTCCGCATCAGACTATTCAAAAAGAATATACAATAAGGATTCCGACTGAAACTTTTAAAGGAGTTTTTGTTGGGGGATTTTATGTTTCGCAGCGAGGCGGAGCTAGCAAGGCTGATGTTAGCAGTGATGGGAAAAAAGCGATTATGGGATATCAAAGTAAAGTCTCTTATGTTATTCCTGTTATTTTGCAAGAGAACGAGCAGATTATTCATACGAAGCTGAATTTAGAAAAAGTGGTTGCTAAGTCCGTTGTGGGAGAACCAGTTATTTTAGCCAAAATCGCTAATTTAACGCCAACTTATTTTGGTCAGTTACAGCTTAAGGCAAAGGTATATACTAAGGATCAGCATAAAAAAATTTTAAAGCAAACTAATTCAAATATGGAAATGGCGCCTTTGAGTTATTTTAATTATCATATTCGATTAAAAAAACCGTTGGCTAAAGGAAAGTATATGCTAGTTTTGAAAATGAACTCAGGAAAGCGTAAATGGGAATTTAAGCGCGATTTTCTTGTTACAACGCGCGTTTCACAAATTAGTCAAAAGACAGCTAACAATAACGATAGCAACAAAATTAATTATCCATTAATTGTATTAGCTGGAATTTTATTATTGATGCTATTAGTAGTGATTTACTATCTTGGAAAACAGCGAGGCAAAAATGTCGGAAAATAAGTTTGAAAATTGATTTTCTTAGTAGCAGAATAAGGCTATTAGTTAATTAAAACATATTTGTCGTTAGGGGTATAAATAATAAACTGGAATGTTTTAGGCTAGATTTACTAGTCTGCAACATTCCAGTTTGTTTTAGAATATATAGATTACAATCGTACGTGAGCTCTTGACTAATTGCATTCTTTTTTTATTCTGCAAACGGTGCCAACACTGATTTGATACTTACTGGCTAAAAAGCGAATTGGTTTTCCCATTGCCAGTTCCTTTTTTACAGCAAAGTAAATATTGCGCCTTTTTTTATTAGCAGAAGTAGCGCTATACAAAATTGGTCGTCCTTTATAAACACCGCGTTTTTTTGCCAAAGCGATACCTTCTCTTTGGCGTTCTCTTATCATTTCTCGTTCGCTTTGAGCTTGAAATTTAAAAACAGTGATGAGAATATCTGTTAACATATTTCGTAGATTTGCATCGGGGATATTAGAAAAATCTGGTAAATCTAAACTCTGTATGGAAGCTCCTCGTTGTTGAATGAACTGAATTATTTTTGTTAGATCATTGGCATCTCTGCCTAAACGATCCAAGCTGGTAACGTACACAACATCGTCTTTTTTTATGGTTTTCATTAATTTTAAAAGTTCGCTTCTCTCAGTGATACTTTTACCAGATATTTTTTCAGAATATATTTTGTCAACGGGTACTTTATTTAGACGCTCAATTTGCCTAGCTAAGTTCTGCTCTTTTGAGGATACCCTAATATAACCAAACTTCATATAAATCATCCTCCAAAATTTTTATTTTGAATATATATACTGCATTTGTTGTATTTTGTTTAGGGTAAACTCTAAATAGCACATAATAAATACTATATCTACAGTAAGAGACTGTCAATTATAATATATTTTTATCCTTTTTTTGAATTAAAATTCAATTTTTGAAAATTAGATTGTATATGCTTTTAATTTTAAAATAGTTTCTATCAATATATATATATTGATAGAAACTATTTTTGCTGTAAGCGTGTTTTATTTAGGGTTTACCCTAATTGAAAACATTTTTACAGGAGAAAGCATTGGAAAAAAATAACATACAGAAGATATTAAATAATTTGTTTTTAGTATACCAACCCATCATCAATCTAAAAAAACAAGAAGACAGTGAAGTCATCAATTTTGAAGCACTGTTAAGATCAACTGACACAGCTGGTTTTCCCCAAAAAGAATTTTGTTCAATGATCAAAAATAATGAAACAAATAAGCTTTTTTTGGAGTCGATGTTTACCAAAATTAACCAAATAAAATCTGATAAGGACATTTGGATAAATTTAGCACCACAACAATGCATATATTCATCAACAATTAATTTTTTAGAAGCAGTGAGAAGTAGTTGCAAAAATTTACGAATTGAGATTACAGAACACCCAATAACTCCTAGCAAGATTAAAGATTTTGAAAATTTTTTATTTGCATTAAAAAAACTTGAATATCAATGGGCATTTGATGATGTCGGCACCGGTCAAAATACGTTGGCTTTTGTTTTAAAAAACTTGAATGGTGTTAGTAGAATAAAACTTTCACTTTTGCCATTTTATTCGTTAAAACCAGCTTCACAAAATCTGTTGGTAAAGTTTTGGAGCTCAATTGCGGAAGAAAACAATATTGAATTTGTAGTAGAGGGAGTTAGCACCAAAGAGATGGCTCAGCAAGTTTGGCATAGTGGTGGGAAGCTACAGCAAGGATTCTTTTGGGGAAAACCTGATCAATTGCAGTGAAGTTTGAATAGCTTAATCGGTAGGAAGGAAAAAAAGTCAAAGTGATTTTAACATTTTTATTGCTTGTAGTAACGCTGACAGCATGTTTAATAACGAAAAAAATAACATTTATTAAACTTAATCAGCTAAATAATGATGAATTAAAGAGAATAATCAATCATGGCAATAAGAAGAATCAAAAAAGAATGGCTAAAACTATCATAGCTAAAAGACGCGCCAAAGTAATCGAAGATGTGGAGAAAGTTTATTTGAAACAAATAAAAAGAAAATGATTTTTACGGAGGAAAAATTAGGTTGAGGGATAAGGATGAAATAATTGGTTCACTGATTATGTTATTTTCATTAATTGCAGGTAATTTTTATGAAGTTAAGGAAAGCGACCTGATTGATCCACAAAGCAAAATTTTTACAGGGTATCAATTGATTTTTGAGGGAGCAAGTTTTTGGGCGCTTTTTTTAGTGTTTATCCCACTAACGATTCTACTTATTAGTATTTTCTTAGGCAAAATAAATCCAGTGATTTACATTACACTGGTTTTTATTGCGATAAATTTGGTGTTTATTGCCAAAAGTGACTACCTTAACTTGATGAATTCGGTGAATAAAATTACTTTTTCGACTGGTGCCCGTATTTTTTTGATAGGGGCGGGCTACATAATGTTTAAAAATTTTAAAAGCATCTTAAATTTAGCAAATTCTGCAAAATGATAATATAAATAATTATGGCTGACTAAACAATAATGTTTAAGCCAGCCGTTTTTTAATTTTCAGCACAAGCTAAAATTTATTTTGCTTTTTTCGCTCGTCTGAACAGCCAGTAACCAATCAAACCAGCTGCAATTAATAAGAGAGCAAATTTACCATAAGTTTCAAATAAATTAACAAAATGCGGCCAAGCATGACCAGCTAGACGACCTAACCAAATTAAGGCAGTATTCCAGATTAACGTTCCACAGGTTGTGAAGATAATAAAGCGACTGAAAGAATATTCAGCCATCCCAGCCGGTAATGAAATTAGACTGCGTACTACTGGTACAAACCGTCCAAAAAAAACAGCTTGGCCGCCATAACGCTTAAAAAAATTAGCTGCTTTTTCAAGATCGGCAGGTTTTAAATGTAAGATTTTACCCCAACGCCCAGCAATTAATTTTTCCAATCGCGGTACTGATAATAGTCGACCTACGGCGTAAAGAATCAGGGCTCCGATAACTGCTCCAAAAGTAGCTGCTAAGATACTTGGAAAGACTTTCAGGGAAGTTGTTAGGGTTGCAAAACCGGTAAATGCTAAGACAACTTCTGAGGGGATCGGTGGGAAAATATTTTCAATGGCGATTAAAAAAATAATACCAAGGTAGCCATATTGATTAATGATATCGGTTAAAAAGGTGGTATTCATATTTTGCACTCCTCGTATTATTAGATGAAATCGTATTTTTTATTTTAACTTTTTTTAGCTAGACAGGTCAACTGATAATGATTATCTAGCCGTATTTTTAAAACAATAGCTAAAAAATAGTACTAAGAAGGGATTTTTTTTAAGTAGTGAATTATTTTTTTGACTGCTTTGGACTAGCAATGTCAAATTCGTTTATTACTGAGAAATATGTTTATATTTGATTTGCATTATACATTGTCTATAATGATATTAATTAGGAATGTGTATTTCAACGGATCACTGTGGGCCTAGGAAGTTGGCAGTCGGTTGTGCGGTCAGTGTTAGATGCTTCTTGCTGATCGTAGTTTTTAGCCTGAGGCGTGTGACTCCCTAAAAAATGCTATAATATTAGCTGAAAGCCAGCACGGAGGTATAAATTATGAGAAAACGTACTTGGTTTATGATCACATTGATCATTGCCGTAATTTTTATTGGTTATGGTTATACAAAACACGTTGAAAATATGCAATATTATCAAGAATCGCTTAATCAAGCAGAATCAGCCATTAATAATCAGGCATATCAAACAGCTCAAATCGATTTGGAAAATGCGTTGAAGAAGAAAAAGAATGGTCAAACAGCTCAAATCTATTTGAAACAAGTGAAATTATATCGTCAAGGAATGAAAGATGTTGACAAGAAGAAACTGCAAGCAGCTCAAAAGAAGTTTCAACAAGTTGCTGAACAGCAAAATGGAATGCAGCTTTTAGTCAGCCGGGCTTCTGCAAAACAAGCTGAATTACAAGAAGTTTTGCGGGAATTACCATTGTTTGAGCATGCGTACGATCGGGCTAAAATTTTATCGACTAATTATGAATATACAGCTTCTAATACTAAATTAGCTGTAATTTTAGGTTATGGCAGTATAAATAAACCTTATTATCAAAATGTTTATGAAAAAGCCAAAAAATTGCAGACTTATAATAACCGAATTTTAACTAAACTAGGCTACCATGTTGACAGTGGTGTTTCGGCAACTGATTCATCAGCAACCGATTTTCTACCTGGGAGTACAAGTACAGCTGCTGCAAGTAATTTGAAAAAAATTACGACTAAGCAGGTAAAACAAGCTCGACAAGACCTTATCAAAGAAGGCGTTGACCCTAATCTATTCAGTGATCTGCAAATCAAGCAGGTTATCCAAGAAGCTGATAATCAAGGTGTATCAGTCCGCCAGATAGCACGTGAATTCAAATAAAGTAGTATGTTTTGCTCACGTTAATAAAGATTTTTTCAAAAAAAAGAAGCTACGCAAGAACTAGACTTTGCGCAGTTTCTTTTTTCGCGTTTGCTTAGTGAAATTCCAATAATCACATGTTATTGAAAACTAATTTGCCGCAGTTAAATCGCGATTAAAATAATAAACGGTTTGTGTTTGCGGTGTTAACTCAATTTTGGTCAGACCAGCGTTAGTTGGCTCATTTAAACTGGAGAGTCGGTTAATGCCTAAAACGGCGTTCATCATCAATTTGATGGTAAAACCATGACTGGCAATTAAAATCTTTTTTTGGGGATGCCGATTAACTAACTCGGCAAACAACTGCTGCAGTCTAAAAGTAACTTGTTCAAAATTATCGCCATGATTAATTTCGGATGTTCCCGGTAATAAATTATGGCGTAGATCGAAACAATCCGGGAATTTTTTCCAGATCGTTTTTTCCAGTTCGCCATCCCAAAGACCATAATCGAACTCTTTCAGGCGGCTGTCAAAAACAGTAACTGATTTTGGAGCAATAATGGCTGCCGTTTGCGCTGCTCGCAGCAAAGGACTGGCATATACGAGATCAAATTGCAGTCGTTGCCGTTTAAGTTGGGAACTAACCAGCTGTGCTTGTTGTCGTCCCTTAGCTGTTAAAGGCGTATCAATGTGACTGCCTTGCAAGATTCCCTTGGCATTGGCTTGACTTTGACCGTGACGAATAATATATAAAGTAGTCATGGTAACTTCCCCCAGTATCTTAAAATTACGATACTTTCAGAATACTCATTTTTGCCAAGAAAAGCAATCTGCTAATTATTTTTTATCGGGAACGTTAGTAAAATAATCAGGAAAAGTATTCAACAGAGCATCTTTTTCATCGAGCATTAAATGAAGATGATTAGCAATTAATCGTTCAGCTTCATCGGGCTCGTGGTTTTTGACGGCCTTTAAAATCTTTTCATGTTCATTGATCAAGCTTTCCCAAGGCAGCGTTTTTACTTTTAGTCGCAACATGCGAAAGCGATTTAATTGCATATTGGTAGTTTGCAACCATTCCCAGACCTGTTGATGGTTGGTCATCAAATAAAATTCGCGATGAAAAGCTTCATCTTCACCGAAGAATTTTTCAAATTCTTTTTGTTTGGAAAAGAACTTTTGATTGGCAATTGTTTTTTGTAATTTAGCCATAGCTGTCCGATCATTTAGAGCAGTAGCTTCCTTAACGATTCGGGTTTCAATACTTTCGCGAATGAAGCGCGCACTAATCGCAACACATAGATCAATTTTAGTAATATAAGTTCCTGATTGGGGAACAACATTGATTAAGCCTTCTTGGCGTAACTGTAACAAAGCTTCACGAATTGGGGTTCGACCAATGTTTAATTCTTGGCTTAATTCCTTTTCGGAAATTCGTTGGCCCGGCTGATATTCAGTACTGATAATCCTTTTTAGGATTTCCGAATATGCTTGCAGTTTTAAATTCATTGCTGGGTTAAGCAAAAAAATCACTCTCTTCTATTACAACTCATAAAAATACATCAAGTTTACTATTTATAAGTATATACATTTTTTACGGGTCATGCAATTTGATTTGAAAGTCATTTTTTAGAATTTTCCGCAATAAATTTTTTTAAAGCAAGCCGGTCAGGATAATTATCATTATCACCAGTCGTTTGAGTGGCTAAGGCACCAATTGCATTTCCACGAGTTATTGCCTCAGGTAATGGTATCTCATCGAGCAAACCGGAAATTACCCCTGTAGCAAAACCATCTCCAGCACCAACCGTATCAATTACCCGTTTTACTTTGAAGCCGGGAACGAATCCGGTTTTCGCTTGGTCGGTTTTGAAATAACTTCCGCGGGCACCGACTTTAATAACAGCGTTTTTACTGCCATGCTGCAGATAAAAATCGGCTATTTGCTCCGGTGTATCCAACCCGGTTAAAATTCGACCCTCATTTATTCCCGGCAAAACTATATCGGCCTGAAAAGCTAATCGATTTAGCACGGCTACCATTTTTGCGGTGGAAGGCCATAAAGCCGGTCTTAAATTAGGATCAAAAACGACGGTTGTGTTATCTTTTTTAGCCTGTTTAATTAGGGCTTCCGAAATTGCCAAAGTCTGCTCAGATAGTGCGGCGAAAATTCCGGTTAAATGTAGGACCCGGACATTTTGAAAATTAATAATTGTCGCAATTTTTCTAGTTAATTCAGTTACAGCTGAGTTTTTTCTAAAATAAAAAGTATCAGGATCGCCTTGAGTAACTTTTTCTTTCAATTCAAATCCGGTCCAGGCACGTTGACTGGTTGATAAATAGGTGGTTCCAATTTTTGCTTGGATCAGCCGTTCCTTTATGAATATCCCAAAAGGATCATTACCAACCCGTGAAATATATTCGGTTGAAAAACCTAATTTTGAGATTCCAACAGCAACATTTAGTTCTGCTCCAGCTAAGTGTTTTTGAAAGTTGGCAGCTTTAACTAAATTTTGATTATCCTCGGTTGAAGCGAAAACAACTAATGGTTCGCCAACAGTTAATAAATCAACCATATTTTCCTCCGTTTAACTTATTGCTGCCGAATTTCTTTTAATTTGGCAACGTATTTTTGTGCATTAGCGGTTACTCCCGCAAGATCTCCATTTTCTGCCGGTTTTAATAAATTACTGCCGGCACCGACAGCAATCACACCAGCTTTAAACCATTCAGCCATGTTTTCCAAACTAACGCCACCAGTTGGCATGATATTGACCTGTGGCAAAGGTGCTAAAGCAGCTTTTACCATTTGCGGACCAGCAACAGATCCAGGGAAAAGTTTAACGATATCAACTCCGGCAGTTAAAGCAGTCTGCATCTCAGTAACTGTCTGACAGCCAGGGGTGTAGGGAATCTGATAAAGGTTGCAGATCTCAGCAACTTTAGGGTTAAAACTGGGACTGACAATAAATTGCGCACCAGCTAAAATAGCTAGGCGAGCAGAAATCGGATCAAGGACCGTTCCAGCCCCAATTACGACGTCAGTATCTTGATATTTAGTAGTAAGTTCTTTTATAACTTGATCAGCTTGCGGTACGGTAAAAGTCAATTCAATTCCAGTTAAACCACCTTTGATGACAGCTTCGGAAATTTCAAGTGCTTTTGCAGGAGATTTGGCACGAATTACGGCGATTACTCCGGCAGCAGCAACTTTTTGCGTAAAAGTATTTTTTTGCAGCATTTAAGTTCCTCCTTAAATTTATAAAAAAAATCAAATTAGGTATTGACATTCTGTAAGAAAGCGTATACATTGAAACTGGTAATTGATATATTAGTACACTAGTTATAGTAAAACAGTCTGTCAGGATTTACAAGGTTTTTAGAGAAGTCACAACGTTTTAATAATGGAGGATTGAGACAATGGTTAAATTAACAGATGATTATGTGGCAAAACAAGCTGAGTTTGAAGCAGCTGGAATTAAAGTACCAAATTATCTGCAAGAAGAAGTTATAACAGAAACCGAAAAAACTCCTATTTGGGTCCATTTCGGCGGTGGTAATTTATTTCGCTGTTTTCACTCAGTAATTGCTCAGCAATTATTAAATGAAGGTAAGTTAAAAAGTGGAATTATTGTTGCGGAAACATACGATGAGCAAGTAATCGATGATATTTATCATGCATACAATAATCGAATTTTAAGCGTGACGATGGGCAGTGATGGTTCTTTAGAAAAAGAACTGGTTGCCAGTGTTGGTCGCAGCACTTTCTATAATGCAGACTATCCAACTGGCTGGCAATATTTGACAGAAGTTTTTGAAAATCCATCACTTCAATTTGCAACATTTTCAATTACTGAAAAAGGTTATGCTCTGCGGGATATCAATGGCAATCTGACGCAAGCAGCCCAGGCTGATATTGCTGATGGAACGAAGCATCCTAAAACTAATATGGGTGCAGTTGCACATTTGCTGTATGCTCGTTACTTGCGCAACCAAGCACCGATTGCCATGGTCAGCACGGATAACTTTTCTGAAAATGGTGCGCGGTTAGAGTCGGCAATTATGACAATTGCTAAAGGCTGGTTGAAAAAAGGTTTTGTTGAAAAAGGTTTTATTGATTATCTGACTGATCCTAAGAAGGTAACTTTCCCTTGGAGCATGATCGATCGGATTACTCCTAATCCAGCTGAAAGTGTTGCTGCTAGATTAAAGGCTGACGGATTTGAAGATTATCAAATCGTGCATACTGCTAAACATACTAATATTGCGCCTTTTGGTAATACTGAAGAAACTCACTATTTGGTAATTGAAGATAACTTTCCTAATGGACGGCCACCGTTGGAAGATGCTGGAGTATTGTTGGCTAAGCGCGAAACAGTTAACGATGCGGATCAAATGAAAGTTACAGCATGTTTGAATCCGTTACACACCGCTTTAGCAATCTTTGGTAATTTATTGGGTTATACCTCTATCTGGGAAGAAACAGAGAATCCAGATTTATTAGCACTGATTAAAAACTTGGGATACCGTGAAGATTTGCCAGTTGTTAAAGATCCGAAAATCTTGAATCCACGGAAATTTATTGATCAGTTAATTACCAAGAGATTGCCGAATAAAAATATTCCTGATACACCACAACGAATTGCCAGTGATACTTCACAAAAAATTCCGGTGCGTTATGGAGTAACGATTCAGCATTATCTTGATGCTGACGATCGTAATGTCAGAGAGCTTGAGTTTATTCCGTTGGTTTTAGCTGGCTGGTGCCGTTATTTAATGGGGATTGATGATAATGGCAAAGCCTTTGAATTAAGTCGTGATCCGATGCTGCCAGAATTACAGCCATATGTTAAGGACATTAAATTAGGAACAAATGTTGATGTTCATCAGCATCTGCAGCCGATTCTCAGCAATCACGAAATTTTTGGCAATGATTTATATGAAATTGGTTTGGCTGGTAAAGTTGAAAACTACTTTGCAAAAATGATTACCGGACCAAAAGCTGTAGCTGAAACAATTCAGCAGACAGTAGCTGAAAAAGGATTTAACTTTTCAAAATAAAACAGAAGTAGGAGAGATTACTTTATGAAAAATATGGGATTTAGATGGTATGGATCAAAAGACGATTCAATTAAATTAAAGGATATTCGGCAAATTCCGGGCACGACCCAAGTTGTCGGTGCCTTGTTTGATGTGCCGGTTGGTGAAGTTTGGCCTAAAGAAAAGATTGCTGCTTTAAAAAATGAAGTTGAAGCTGCGGGTCTAAAACTTGAAGTGATTGAATCCGTTAATATTCATGATGATATTAAAATCGGCTTGCCAAGTCGGGATAAATATATTGAAAACTATAAAGAAACAATTCGAAACTTATCAGCATACGGGATCAAAGTAATTTGTTACAATTTCATGCCGATTTTTGATTGGGTAAGAACTGATTTGCACTTTAAATTAGCTGATGGCTCAACTGATTTGGCATTTCAACATAAAAAGGTTGAAGGCGATCCCGAAGATATTTTGAAATCAGTCCAAGATAACTCCAACGGATATGTACTGCCAGGCTGGGAGCCGGAAAGATTAGCGGAAGTAAAACGCTTATTTGAAGCTTACAGCGGAGTTGATGCGAAAAAGTTAACTGAAAATCTGAAATACTTTTTGGATGAAATTATTCCTGTTTGTGAAGAATGTGATGTGCGAATGGCAATGCATCCTGATGATCCGCCACGTCCACTTTTCGGATTGCCAAGAATTTACAAAAACCGTGAAGATATGTTGACAATTGAACAACTGCATGAATCCAAATACAACGGTTTTACTATTTGTACAGGTAGTTTGGGTGAAAATCCGGCTAATGATGTGCCGGCAATTATTCGTGAATTTGTTGCAAAGGACCGGGCACCATTTATCCATGCTCGCAATATCAAATTCATGGGCAATGAAGGTGATTTCCATGAATCAGCTCATCTTTCATCAGAAGGTTCACTGGATATGTATGAAATAATGAAAGCCCTTCATGATACTGGCTTTGATGGCTATATCCGACCGGATCATGGCCGTGATATTTGGGGAGAAGCAGGTCGTCCCGGTTATGGACTGTATGATCGTGCGTTAGGTATCTCGTATTTGAGCGGTTTATGGGAAGCAATTGAAAAAGAAAGTAAGTAACAAGAACTTTTAGTTAGGAGGAATAAAACATGTCTTTTTTAGATAAGGATTTTCTGTTAACCAACGAACCGGCTAAAAAGTTATTTCATGAACATGCTGAAAAGATGCCAATTATTGATTATCATTGCCATCTTGATCCAAAGGATATCTACGAGAATAAGAATTATCCTAATTTAACGCGCATTTGGTTGAATGATGGAATTTTCGGAGATCATTATAAATGGAGATTAGAGCGGGCAAACGGTGTACCAGAGGATTTGATTACCGGTGATGGTGATGAATATCAAAAGTTAGTTGAGTGGGCTAAGACGATTGAAAAGGCAATTGGGAATCCGTTGTATGAATGGACCAACCTTGAATTGAAGCGCTTTTTCAAGATTGATAAACCATTTACGGTTGCTAATGTACCGGAAATTTGGGAAAAAGCTAATCAATTATTGCAGACTGAGGATTTTAAGCCACGCAATTTAATTAAAAATGCCAATGTAAAAGTCGTTTGTACAACTGACGATCCGGCATCAGACCTGCATTATCATAAATTGTTAGCAGCGCAAGAACAGCAGAATGGTTTTAAAGTTTTGCCAGCTATGCGGCCGGATAATGCTATTCGAATTAATCAAGGAGATTATGGCGAATATCTGAAACAACTAAGTAAGGTATCTGGGGTTGAAATCCACGATTTTGCTTCGTTAGTTGCGGCGCTGGAACAAAGATTTGAGTATTTCACTTCAATGGGTGGGCATTTGTCGGACCATGGACTGAATACGTATCATTTTGAAAAACTTTCGACCGCACAAGTCGATCAGATTATTGCTAAGGCTCAAGTTGATAATCAGCATTTATCAGCTAAAGAAGTTAATGGTTACCAGACCATGCTGTTGGAAGCATTGATGGGATTGAATAAAAAATATAATTGGACGATGCAGTATCACATCAACGTCTTGCGCAATGCTAATCCGCGGATGTCTGCCAAATTGGGACCGGATACTGGTTTTGATTCAATGGGCTCACAAAGCGGCATTGCTGGTGAAATGATGAAATTATTGGGGGATGCTGAAGATAAACTGCCTAAGACCATGCTTTATTCAACTAATCCTAACGATTGGCTGGAGTTGGCAACTGGCATGCAGAGTTTTCAGGGTGAAGGAGTGCAGAAACTGCAATTAGGCTGCGCTTGGTGGTTTAACGATACTCGTGAAGGAATCCATAAACAATTAACTGTTATGGCCCAACAAAGTCTGTTAGCTAATTTTGTGGGAATGTTAACTGATTCGCGAAGCTTTTTGTCTTATCCGCGGCATGAGTATTTTAGAAGAGTTCTATGTGATTTGATTGGTGAATGGGTCGAACGGGGACAAGTAGTTGAGGACTATGAATATCTTGGCAAGATTGTCGAAGATATTTCTTACAATAATGCATATCACTACTTTGGTTTTTTTGATTAGTTATTGTTTTTGAAATAGGGGAGAGGTTCTATATGAAAAAAAAGGGCAAAAGCTATACCAAGTATTTACTAATCACCGTTCTTATTGCTGCTTTTGGGGGATTCTTGTTCGGCTATGATCAAGGTGTAATGTCAGGTGCTATTAATTACATTGGTCCGGTCTTTCACATGTCAAGTGGTGTCTTAGGTTTTGTATCAGGCGGCATACCATTAGGAGCCTTTTTCGGCTGCCTAATTGCAGGTTGGCTTTCTGATAAAATCGGCAGAAAAATTGTAATGTCGATCTCAGCTATTTTGTTTACTTTGTCTGGGTTAGGTTGTGCATTGGCAGGCAGTGTATCGTTAATGATTATTTCTAGATTGATCGGTGGTTTGGGAATTGGGATGGTTTCAACTTTGGTCCCAGTCTATATAGCTGAAATAGCTCCCAAGGATATTCGTGGGAAAATGGTTGGCGGATATCAATTAGCGATTGCTTGTGGAATTTTTATCGTTTATTTAGTCAATGCCATAATTGCGAATACTCATTCGTTAGCTTGGAATGAGGATGTTGGCTGGAGAATGATGTTCTTTGCAGGAATGGTTCCAGGAATTCTCTTTTTCTTGCTGATATTTGCTATTCCTGAAAGTCCAAGATTCTTGATTAACAAAAATAAAAGTGATCAAGCTTCAGCTATTTTGCAGCGAATGTCGAATGAACCAACTGAAAAGGTTGATGAAGAAATTAAAGAGATTCATGCCAGCATTCAAAGTGAGAAAAATAGTAAAAGTTTTACCAAAGAACTCTTGAAAAAAGGTTCTAAAATGGCTTTATTTGTGGCTGTTATGTGCTCGATTTTCCAACAGTTATCAGGAATAAATGCAATTGGCTACTATGCACCAACCATTTTCAAGCAAGCTGGTGCCGGAAGCAATGCCGCAATGATTGAAACTGTTTTCATTGGCTTGGTTAAAGTATTGTTTGTTGCTTTCTTCATGGGCTTGATTGATAAATTAGGTCGTCGCCGCATGCTTAAATGGGGAAGTTATGCGATGGCCACTTGCTTGTTCTTAATTGCAATTTTATTTGCTCAGAATCCAATTACCAAATTATTTGATATTTTCATTGTTATTTTAATTGTTTTGCATACTGCAAGCTTTGAAATGTCTTGGGGCGGCGGTACTTGGGTATTAATTTCAGAAATGTTCCCAAATAAAATTCGTGGCCGTGCCTCATCGATTGCTTCATCAGTTCTTTGGTTAGCGACATATGTTGTAACACAGTTGTATCCGGTAATGATTGCTAAGTTGGGCAGTGTTTGGACTTTCGTTATCTTTGGACTTTTCTGTGTCATCATGGGTGTATTTGTCCAAGTCTTTCTGAAAGAAACAGCTGGCAAATCCTTAGAGCAAATTCAACAAGACAACGCTGCAAAATAATTTGAAAATTTGGTTTTTTACCAAAGGAGTGAGTTCAGCGTGATAAAAATTGAAAACAATAACTATTATCTAAATATAGATCCCGTGGGGTCGCAATTAACTAATTTTGTAAATAAAAAAAATGGTTTTGATTATCTTTGGAATGGTAAGGAATGGCCTAAGCATGCTCCATTACTGTTTCCAGCAATTGGTCGTTCAAATAAGGATAGTTATTTAGTTGATGAACAGCCATTTGATATGCCACAACATGGTTTTGCTGCCGACGAGAATTTTGAAGTTATTCAAAAAAGCGACAGTGCAGTTGTTTTTGAACTTAAAAGCAATTCGGAAACACAACTGATGTATCCGTTTGATTTTTCATTAAAGGTAAGGTATCAGCTGCTTAGCACAGGACTTTCAGTTAGTTTTAAAGTAACTAATTTAAGTTCAAAAACTATGCCGTTTGCTTTGGGATCTCATCCGGCATTCAACCTGCCAATTGCCACAGACCAAGGAAGTTTTGAGGATTATTATTTAGAATTTGCTGGCAATCAGGATCGGCTGCAGGCTTATGAGATAGTTATGAAGCCATTTCCTTATCGAACCGGTAAATTGGAATTGTTGCCAACACAAAACAAGCACCAAATCAAATTGTCGCGGCAATTATTTGCTAACGGTTTACGTATAATTGCTAACCAAGACATTACAGAGGTTAAGCTTGGTTCGACAAAAACAAATCAGCGTATTTCGTTAAAATTAAAAGATTTTCGCAATGTTTGTTTATGGACTAAAGAAGATCAACCGCTACCATTTTTATGTATTGAACCTTTTAATGGATTGCCTGATGTATATGGCGAACCGATTGATTGGATGAAAAAAGATGGAAATTTATTTTTAAAGCCAGCTCAAAGCAAGCTGATGCAGTATGAAATAATTTTTGACTAGAATTTAAGAGGGAGAGATAAAAGAATGACAGAATTGATTACCGCTGGTGAACCGATGGGATTGTTTATTGCACAAGACAAAGGACCGCTGAAACAAGTAAAGCACTTTTCCAGCCGGATTGCTGGAGCTGATTTAAATGTGGCTATTGGTGTTGCTCGTCTAAACCATACAGTTAAATTTATTTCCCGGATCGGTGAAGATACATTTGGCGATCAGATTAAAGATTTGTTACAAAAAGAAAAAATTGATCTGAGTGGTTTGCAAATTAATTCGGAATGGAAGACCGGTTTCATGCTGAAAGGTTTGGCAGATAACGGGCGACCAGAAACCGATTATTACCGCAAAGGAAGCGCTGCTTCGCATCTTGATATTGATAAATTGGCCGATTTGGACTTTTCTGATACTAAGATCTTACATTTGGGTGGAATTTTAGCCGGTTTGAGTGAAGAAGGCTATCAAGCTACTTTAAAATTGATTGAAATGGCTCGTAAAAATGATGTTCAAATTACGTTTGATCCAAATCTGCGACCAACAATTTGGGATTCTGAAGATTTGATGATTAAGCGGACTAACGAAATTGCCAATTTATGTGATGTTATGATGCCTAATATCAAAGAAGGGCGAATTTTAACGGGTAAAACAGCTGTTGAAGATATTGTTGATTATTACTTGCAAAACAAAAACAGTCAAATCCAGCAAGTAATTGTCAATTTAGTAGACGATGGTTCATACAGTAAACATCGTCAACCAGATGGCAGTTACCAGACAGAAAGAGTTGCCGCAATTAAAATTCCTAAGATCATTGATCGAATTGGTGCTGGCGATGGTTTTGTGGCTGGGGTGGTTTCAGCCAAACTGGAAGAGTTAAGTGATCGGGATTGTTTACGGCGCGGAAGTGCTATCGGTGCCATTCAAATGCAAAACATCGGCGATAATGAAGGTTTGCCAAATAAAGCTGAATTAACAAAATTTATGACAGAAAATCAGGTAGATTAAGTCGAAAATAAATGTTTTTTTAGCAGAAATAAAGCTGATTTTTCAAAAATCAGCTTTATTTTATAGATTTTAATTCTACAGAATTTATCTAAAATAACAAATTTTATGATAGTGAAGTTACTGAATATGTTTAAGTGATGATTAAGTCTAATTTTAAAAATTTTGGGGATGACCTAATCATGTTGAAGTTGACGTTATCAGGTGTTTTATGGAAGGCAGGGGAAAAGACAAGTCAGGGGGAGAGTATAATTGGCTAATTTATTAGATTTAATCTGGGTTTTTGTGGGGATCCTTTTACTAGTGTTTTTGATCGTTAAAGTTAAAATGCACAATATTTTGGCTTTGATACTATCAGGCTTATTTATTGCATTTGCCGAAGGGATGAAGATCGGTCAAATTGTTCCAACAATTGAAAAAGGCGTAGGCGGGGTATTATCCACGCTGGCTTTAATTGTTATTTTTGGGGCGATAATTGGTAAATTGATGACCGATTCAGGTGCTTCACAACAAATTGCCGATACAATTGTAGAGAAAATGGGAGTTAAGCTTTTACCGTTTGCTTTGTTGATTATAGGAACTATTTTTGGAATGTCGATGTTTTATGAAGTGGCATTTTTAATTACTGTTCCTTTGGTTATTAGCATTGCCAAAGAAGCCAAAATTCCTTATATGAAATTAATAATTCCAACCATAGCCGGTGCTACCATGGGACATAGTATTTTTCCACCGCAACCGGGTCCAATGGCTTTAGTCACAGCTTTTCATGCAGATATAGCACAGGTTTATATTTGGGGATTCGTTGTTATTGTTCCAACTATTATCTGTTCTGGGGTTTTAATAAGAAGGTTTATACCTGGGTTAGCAGAAATGCCACTAGGAAATGTCATGAAGCCAGCACCTAAAAAGCCCAAAGCTGAATTGCCTGGATTTGGAATTAGTTTGTTAGTGCCATTACTGCCGGCAATTTTAATGATCTTTTCTTCAATTATAAAATTGCTGTATAAACAAACCAGTTTTATGTATAAATTTGCATCGTTTATCGGTAGCGCCGAAATCAGTATGTTACTGGCTGTTTTAGTTGCGATGGTTGCTTTTGGATACGCCAGAGGAGTTTCAGGAAAAGAAATTACTAAAAGTATGACTGGTGCTATTGAAGGCATTTCAAATGTTTTATTGGTGATCGCTGCAGGTGGAATAATGAAGCAGGTAATTATCGATTCGGGAATTGGTAATGTCATTGTAGAATTAGTTGGTAAAGTGCCGATTTCGCCCTTTATTTTAGCTTGGATCATTACGGTTTTAATTAGAATTTTGACTGGGCAGGGAGCGGTTGCTGCGATAACGGCAGCTGGAATTGTGGCACCAATGATAACGGCTTTTCATGTTAGTCCAGTTCTGATGGTATTGGCTTGTGCTTGTGGAAGCAATACGACCACACTTATGTATGACGGAGGATTTTTGTTGTTTCAGCAATCATTCGGGATTTCATTAAAAGATACCTTTAAAACTTGGGGGGCACTAGAGTTCGTAAACTCAGTTGTTGGTTTATTAGTAGTGCTGGTTTTGAATCTTTTTATAAAGTAATGAGGATTAATTTTAATAAGATGATGAAGCTCTCTTTTTTGGAGAGCTTTTTTTGTCAGTTACAATTTTCGGCCGTTCATAAAAAGAGCTGGTTAATTTCCATTGGAAACTGACCGGTCATTTTCATGAATGGTTTTAAATCAATCAACACTTACGGAAGTGCTTTTAAAATATTTTGTTGAGCTTTTTTACCGTATTTAATGAAATCATTTAGTATTTTTTTATTAACACGGTATTTGGGAGCGCTAATACTGAAAGCCCCATAACATTTGGCGTTCTTTTGAATTATAAAACCAACGCAGAAAATATCTAATTGGTTTTCGACATCGTCAATTGAAAAATTTTGACGGCGGATTTTTTCGAGATTTTTTTTAAGCTCAACAGCATCAGTTATAGTGTGTGAAGTTAAGGGCTTTAAAGGTGTTTCGCTTAGATAGGCAGTTAGTTTTTCAGGGGAATAGTAGGCTAAAAAAGCCTTTCCCATTGCGGATGAATACATCTGCATGGTGCCTCCGATTCGTGAAACGAGTTTAACGCTTCTTGAGCTTTCCAGCTTGTCTAACAGTACTACATTGTTTTTTTCAACAATACCGAGATTTACAGTTTCATTTGTTTCGTCGCGCAGTTGTTCAAGAAATGGTCGAGTTAAATCCTTAATATCGAAGTTTTCAGCCACTTTTTGACCGTAACGCAAAAAAACAGTTCCCAAACTATATTTTTTGGTTTCCGTATTTTGTTGAACAAAGCCGCAATATTCCAAAGTTCGTAATATTTTCAAAATAGTCGGCTTGGTAATTTCAAGGTGTTCATCAAGTTCTTTTAAAGAAACTGAAGTATTTTTATCAGCAATAAAATCAGTAATTTGTTTCGCTTTAATAAGAACTGAACCATACATTTTAGTTGCCATTTTTATCTTCCCTTATAAATGAGTTTATGCATAAACCATTATAATTTAAAAGCCAATAGATGTCACATAAAAAAGAGTTGGCACGGGCCGCAAATTGGCATCTTGTTGTAACTTTTCAAGTAATTTGCTAAGGCAACCAGAGTATGTAATTACCAAGTTCAATTTACAACAAGTATAAACAAATATATTTTAATTGTTTTCTAATCTGAATGAAATATGTATATTAAACACCGCCATATGTATATCAATTATTGATTGAGATATATTTCACAAATATAATGAAAGCGTAATCAATAGACTAGGGTGTGTTAATTAATTGGATACGACTATAGGCAATTTTTGATTAGGAGGATTGAAAAATGGCAGAGATGACAATTACTAAAGATAAATTGAATGAAAAAATCAAGTTGTTAATTGACAATTTGATCCATCTTAGTGATCCAACGGGTGAATTTTCAATTAAAGTAGCTGACGGTTCGATAATTGATAATAAAAGCTTTGATTATTGGGAATGGACATCAGGAATTGGTTTATATGGGATGATGAAATATTATCAATTAACCAGAGATCCCCAAGTTTTAGCACGTATTGAGAAATGGTATGACGATCATCTTAACGGCAAGCCGGTTGAGAAAAATATTAACACAATGGTACAGATGTTGACATTAGCAGATTTATTTGAAGAAACCAATAATAAATTTTATTTGCCATATTTACAACAATGGGGTGAATGGTTATATTACGAACTTCCACGAACTGAAAGAGGAGGCTTCCAACACGTTACCTTTGGAGATTTAAATCCAAATGAAATGTGGGACGATACCTTGATGATGAGTGTATTGGCATTGACCAAACTGGGAGTACTTTTCCATAAAAAAGAATATGTTGCAGAAGCTAAGAAAC
Organism: Liquorilactobacillus ghanensis DSM 18630; assembly: GCF_001435235.1. Classification (GTDB taxonomy): domain Bacteria; phylum Bacillota; class Bacilli; order Lactobacillales; family Lactobacillaceae; genus Liquorilactobacillus; species Liquorilactobacillus ghanensis. The sequence continues at coordinate 388,109 of NZ_AZGB01000016.1, forward strand.
AGTTTTTGCTCCATATTCAGTTTTTGCAGGATAAGAAAACCGGTTTATGGTATCACGGATGGACATTTAATGAAAAAAATAATTTTGGAGCTGCATTTTGGGGTCGCGGAAACAGCTGGATCACGATTGCAATTCCAGAATTTCTACAATTGATCGGCTGCGACCAAACGGATGGATACCAACAATTTTTAGTAACAAGTTTTAAGTACCAGCTTAGTGCCTTGGAAAAGTATCAAGATCCAACTACCGGATTTTGGCATACCTTGATTGATGATCCAACTTCATACATTGAAGGATCTGCAACAGCTGGGTTTGCCTACGGTATTTTAAAGGCGATTAATTTACGATTGATCGGTAAAGAACATCTGAAGACAGTTGAAAAAGCAATTAATGGGTTAATCGCCAATATTGATGAAAATGGCGGATTGGCACATGTTTCGGCTGGAACACCAATGGGCAAAGATAAAGAATTTTATAAGCACATAAAAATCTCGATCATGCCTTATGGCCAGTCAATGGCAATTCTTGCTTTGACTGAATATCTTAAAGGCTTTTATTAATAAAGTTATGGGAGGTGGCAGTAATGAAAAAAGCAGACTATGGAGAAGCTGTCAATATAAAAGCAGCTCCCTTTGGTAAACGGGATAAGATCGGCTATATGTTTGGCGATTTAGGCAATTGTTTTATTTTGGGCTTGGTAAATAGTTTCGTAACTATTTATTATACCAATGTTTTAGGAATTGCCGGCTCAACATTGGGAACACTGTTTTTGATTGCCCGATTTATCGATGCGTTTACTGATGTAACCATTGGCAGGCTGGCTGATGTTGCTAAGCTGACACCGCAAGGACGCTTCAGACCATGGATTCGTAAAGCTAAATATCCATTTTGCATAATTTGTATAGTATTATTTTTACCGTTTGTTAATGATTTTTCAATGATTGGAAAATTAGTATATGTAACTATTACTTATTTATCATATGGTATTTTGCTTTCCTGCATTAATATTCCTTATGGCTCTCTAGCTTCAGCGATAAGTCCAGCGCCGGATGATAAAGCATCATTATCAACCTTTAGAAGTGTTGGGTCAGCTATTGGTGGAGCAACGACTGGCTTGTTGATTCCGATATTTATGTATACCAGCATTGGTTCCGGTCAAAAACAGATCAGTGGCATGCATTTCTTTTATATTTCAATTGCTTGTGCAGTGATCGCATTTATTTCGTACAATTTGACTTACCATTTCACGACTGAACGTGTCCAAGTTAAGAAAACTAATAATGTTTCTTTAAAGGAAATGTTTAAGAGTATTTCGATAAATAAACCGTTGATTGCCTTAATTTTAACTGATATGTTTGTCGTTATTAATCAGAGTGCTTTTGGAACAATGATAAGTTATTTGTTTAATGATTTTTACAAAAATAATGTTGCGTTATCTATATCTGAGTTTTTTGCTTATGGCTGTCCAATTATTTTAGCTCCATTTGCAAATAAGATCATTAAAGAATTTGGCAAAAAAGAAGCTAGTTCGGTGACCTTGCTTGCATCTTCAGTTATTTTCTTCCTGCTTTATTTTTTGAAGATTCAAAACGTTTGGCTTTATTTAGCCTTAATGTTCTTGGGTACAGTTTGCTACTCCTTCTTCAATCTGATGGTTTGGGCTTTTATTACCGATGTAATCGATTATCATCAGTATATTTCGCATTATCGCGAAGATGGTACCATTTATGCAATTAATTCATTTGCTCGTAAAGTTGGTCAGGCTTTGGCTGGTGGCTTAAGTGGCTGGTTGCTGGCACTAATTGGTTATCAATCTTCAACAGTTGGCGGGGCAGTCCAGAGTCAAGCGGTTAAAGATCGAATCTATGATGTTGCAAATTTATTGCCAGCCTTTTTGTTATTAGTCGCAGTCCTCATTTTATTCTTTGCTTATTCATTAACAAAGAGTAAGATGAATAAAATTTCTGCTGAATTAAAAGAGATCAATAAAGATTAATACTAAAGTAAGCAGCTTTAAATTTAAGGAAGATGAAAAATGAAGTTAGGAATTAGAGCCCATGATCTACCAATTTTTAATGATGTTGACCAATTAGCAGCTGAATTGCATAAATTAAATTTCTCATATGTTCAGTTTGCTCCGCGGGTTTCCTTAGATAAGTTAACTGATTCTGGGAAAAATGTTTCATTCGGATTAGCTGACAGTGTAAGAAAAACTTTTGCAAGGAATAAAATTAGTATCGCGGTCCTTGGATGTTATGTAAATATAATTCATCCAGACATTAAACTAAGAGCAAAAAACTGCCAACAATTTGAAAAGTATCTGAGCCTTGCCAGTTCATTTGGGAGCGCACTTGTTGCTACCGAAACCGGCAGTGTTGACCCGAATTTTAACTTTACTAAAGAAAATTGGGATGGCAAAATTGTTGAGCAGACGATTAATGAAGTAAGAAGTTTAACTGACACAGCGGCTAAACTTGGTTGTCTCGTGGGAATTGAACCTGGTATAAATCATCCGATACACAGTGTTGGTTTGACAAAAAGACTGCTACAAGAGGTTTCTTCACCAAATTTAAAAATAATTTTGGACCCGGCTAATTTGGTTTATCAAGCAAGTGATCAAGCAACGGAGCTGGTTGCAGAAGCCATTGAAAACTTTGGCGAAAGTATCTATGCGTTTCATCTAAAAGATTATGCATTTAAAGCTGGAAAAAAGGTCGTTACACCGATCGGAACTGGAGATGCCGCTATCAGTGAAATGGTCAAAATAATTGCTGATTTTCAATGTGAACCTTACGTGATCCTTGACGAAACTCCGCAAAAGGATTTTAAACAATCATTGATCAATGCTAATCAGATAATTGATAAATTATAGAATTGGATTATTTATCAGATAATGAGGTACTGCCAAATCTGACAAGGATTAACTTTTTTGATGCAAGGTAGTTACATGCTAGAAAACTTGCCGATGAGTTTCTTCGTTTTAGTTTGACAATTTAATCATTCGTTGAAGAGCTTGCTGTTTTTATTAGTTCTTAGGCAACTAAGTGAGTTACTTTAAATTGTTTAATATATCTGTAGATCATAGGGGATGTGTAGATTAAAAGCTATTTTAAGATGGCCAGCTGATTTAGGGGGTTAGCTCTATGCAGATAAATGTACTTGATTTTGCTGCGAAAGGAAATGGAACCACCAATGCAACAAAAGCAATTCAAGCAGCACTCGATGCGGTTAATGATGTCCAAAATACGGTAGTTATTCCGGCGGGAGTTTATTTGGTTGGTTCACTTTTTGTAAAGAGTCATACCAGCTTAGTTTTTGAAGATGGCGCAGTTTTACTGGGAACAAAAAGTCTTAAAGATTATAAAATTATTAATACCAGAGTTGCTGGGATTGAGATGAAATGGCCGGCAGCTATTATAAACTGCATTGATGCGGTAGATATTTCTATTAGCGGAAATGGTCGAATCGATGGGCAAGGGCCCTTCTGGTGGGCCAAATATTGGGGAAATGATAAAAAGAGTGGGGCCAGAAAGCAATATGATGAACAGAATTTGCGCTGGATAGCTGATTATTCAATCCCAAGACCTAGAGAAATATTATTGTATAATGCCAGCGATATTAAAGTGAAAGATATTAATTTAACGCAGTCTGGATTTTGGAATTTACAAATAACCTATTGTTCTAAAATCGAAATAGCTAATTTAGTTATTGATAAAAATAACGGACCTAGTACAGATGGAATAGATATTGATTCGTCTGAAAAAGTGCATGTGCATAACTGTGTATTTTCCTGCGGCGATGATTGTATTGCAATTAAATCAGGCAGAGATGGTGATGGTTATAGGGTGGGGAGACCTAGTCGAATAATCGAGATCGATCATTGCAAGTTTTTATCGGGGTACGGATTGACGATTGGCAGTGAAGTAACCGGCAGTGTTTATGAAATTAAAGTTCACGATTTGGAATTTGTCGGCTGTGATTGCGGGATAAGGATGAAATCATCAGCAGAACGCGGTGGCGCGATTGAAAATGTTTTTGTAGAAAATTTGCAGATGAAGAATGTCAGATTTCCGTTTTCATGGATACTTAATTGGCATCGGGAATATAATTTGAAAAAGATTAGTGACGAAGAATTTCAATCAAAACCTGAATTTTGGCGAAGCGTGGCTGCTTCGATACCTAAAAACTTATGGCAAACTAAAGTAAGAGATGTCTATATTAAAAACGTTTCTTTAAAATTATCAGCTGATTATGAAAAATCAGCACGCGCTTTTGATATAAAAGCCTTCCCTGCAAAACCGATGGAAAATATTATTTTTGAAGATATTAAGTTAGATGTTAGTGAGTTTGGAAATATTGTTGGCGTTAAGGGTCTGAAATTTAAAAACGTTTCACTTAATATTAAACACAGTAACCAAAATATGAATGATAATTTTGACAATCGTTAGAATTAGGAAATTTATGTTTAAAGGAGAATGATTTAAAATGGCGGATAAAAAAATAAAAATAGATCCAGCGGCTTTTGCCTGTTCAGTGGTTAGCGGCTCGAATTTAACCGGTGATGATGACGAAAAAGATTGCAAAAAAGCTTTAGTGAGATACCTGACGGCTTATTTGCTAGTTGAGAAGTTCAATAATTTGGAAGCAAATCAATTTAAGTTTATTAATAGTAAAAACTTTGAATACCTGATGAGTGCACTTGACAGTGTGAAACCACGATAGAATTGGGAGATAAGTAGCTACTGTAAAAATTTTTATGATTGGCTTAATCTCTCAAACAGGTCGTTGTCATGAAATTAATCAAAGTTAGGAGGAAGTAATGAAACAGCAGACCATTCATATTTTTGAGGTTATTAAAGATCTTAACAAGTTGACCAGCTGTTTGCAACAAATTATAAATGACCATGATCCAAAGAATAAGCTAACAATTTCGTTTGATAAACCCGGGATATATTTGATTGACGGGCTTAAATTACGATCCAATCTTGAATTCCATTTAGCCAAGGGAGTTTGCTTGAAGGGCAGCGGAGTAGAAGCAAAGTATTATCATCGACCAGGACCCTTTGAATTGAATAAAAATAAGACGCCTATTTGTGCTTTAATATATGCCCAAAACTGCGAGCATATAAAATTTAGCGGTGAAGGTACGATCGATGGCAACTATACAAAATTTATACTTCCCAACCAAAAAACTGCAAGCCATTTAAAATTTTACAAATACCCACGACCAATGACCCTATATTTTGAGAATTGCGTGGATACAACATTGGAAGATATCGAAATAAAGCAGGCTCCTTTTTGGACAATTCATTTAGTTGGCTGTGTAAATACAGTTATCACTAAGATCAAGATTCACAATGAAATGCGGATGCCCAATACAGATGGGATCGATGTGGATAGAAGCAAAAACACATTAATTCAAAATTGTGAAATTATTACTGGGGATGATGGTATTTGTCTAAAATGTACCGAAGAAACGGCGAAATATGGTAATTGCGAAAATCTAAATGTAACAGATTGTTATATAGAGTCTCAAAGCTCAGCTATTAAATTTGGCAGCAGTAGTTTTGGTGATTTTGAAAATTGTAAGTTTGAACGGCTTGATATTAGAGGAAGTAATCGGGGACTGGCTTTTCAACTGCGGGATCCCGGCAGTGCAATTAATATAGTATTCAAGGATATAAAAATTGAAACTCAAAGATTTACTGAAAAATGGTGGGGATCTGGTGAACCGATTTTTATTACTTTGTTGCCAAGAACCGAAAACACAGATTTGTCGGGGCAACGGCTTGAGAATGTTAAATTTGAAGATATCGAATTTTTGAGTGATAACAGCATCTTCATCTATACTGAGCAAGCAAAGATGTTGGATAACATTGTTTTTGCTAATCTTAAAGCTACTTTTAGGGATGTCAAGCTTGAAAAAACAACTTTTGATTTACGTCCATGTAACGGTAAAGCAACTGTTCAATGCCGCTTCCAAGCAATTGTTTCTAATTCATTAAATTATGTAGCTCGTGATTTAAAGGTGAATTTTGTTGAGAAATCTATCTGACATTGGGAGCAAACAGGCTTTATAATTAGGTGAGATGCCAGAATTTTAATAGCAAATTTTTATTCATCACCAAAAAAACCGGCAAGGCAATTACTTACCACAGCCAGTTTAACAGGATTTTTAGCTATCAAACGGTCAGCTTAAACAAAGTTGACCGTCTTTTTGAGCTATCCAATTAATTATTAGAAAAAGTGGTGCTTGAATTATAAATTATTGTAATAATTTAAGCTGTTGTATTTCTAAAACAACTCATCATTAAAAATAGTCTACTATTTTGCTAATTCTGTCAATGATTCTTTAATTGCTGTTTCATAGATAGCAAGCCCGGCTTTGATTTGTTCTTTGGTTGCGACTAACGGACTTAGGAAGCGAATAACATTATCGTGAACGCCAGCATTTTCTATGATTAAACCATGAGAAACGGCATGTTTGATAATTTTAGCAACTAGTTCTGGATATGGTTCTTTGGTAGCTCTATTTTTTACAAATTCAACACCGATCATACTGCCGATTCCGCGAACATCACCAATTTCAGCGTAACGCGACTGCATATCGGTAAATCCATCAAAAGCCATTTGACCAATTTGTTTAGCTCGTTCAGTTAATTGCTGCTCTTTAATGATATCAAGCACTTGAAGTCCCGCAGCACATGCTAAAGCATTTCCTCCAAATGTACTACCGACAATTCCGGATTGAATGTTATCCATGATCTGTGAACCAGCTGTTACAGCCGCTAATGGCAATCCAGCTCCAATTGACTTTGCCATGGCAATAATATCAGGTGCAAAACCGTTTTCTTTCCAATAATTTGAAACAAATAATTTTCCCGAACGTGCAAATCCTGATTGAACTTCATCAGCAACTAGCATAATACCATTTTCATTACAAATTTTTCGCAATGCTGCTACATACTCAAACGGTGCAGGAATAAAGCCGCCTTCACCTTGAATTGGTTCAATAACAATTGCTGCGACTTGTTTAGCTGGGACAGCTTGTTCAAAGACATATCGAAGTTTATCAAGGTAATATTGAATGCTCTCTTCGCGTGAGTATCCATGTGGTGCTCGATATAGATTGGGAAACTCTGCTCGGTGAATTCCCCCCATTGCTGGTTCAATGCCATATGAATATGTTTTTTTAGCCGTCATGGTTGATGTTAGTGCCGTTCGTCCATGAAAGGCGCCTGAGAAAACGATCACGTCAGCTCTGCCAGTAACTGATTTAGCAATTTTAACGGCATTTTCGATCGCCTCGGCACCGGAATTAACGAACATGGTCTTTTTATCTTCAGCATTAACCGGTGCTAATTTATTTATCTGCGCTGCTAAGTCAACATAGTTGGCATGTGTTGTAATGTTGATCATTCCGTGGAAGAATCGCTCCGCTTGTTGTTTGACAGCCTCGATCACCTGCGGTTGACTATAGCCGACATTCATAACCCCCACACCGGCGACCCAATCAAGAAAACGATTGCCATCAACATCTTCGATCATTGCACCACTTCCACGACTAATTACTACTGGATAGCTGCACAGAACCGCAGCAGGAACATTTGCAGCTCGCTTTGCTAAAACCTTTTTAGCATTTGGTCCAGGAAGTGGCATAGAAACTTGGGGAAGGGCCTCTTGTAATTCATCAGTTTTAATCATAAACAACACACCTTTCATTTTTTAGCAAATTCTTGTCATGTGATAAAAGCTAACCGACAACAATAGCCAATAAAGCGAATTGACTATTAATGATTAGAATATTACCACTAAATTCAGATTAATCAATATTAAAACTGAAAATATTATTAAAATGCGTAGTTTTTGATTAGAACACAGTTGCTTTTTTCACATTTAAATAATATAATCCAATTGTCGATGTTATATATTATGACATTACTGCTTGCCGCTTTTAAATTTTAGCAAAGGAGTGCTGCTTATGCATGAAAAACTATCGGATGCCAGTTACATTGAAATTTCCAAAAAAATCAGTCCGCAACAACCTAGTTCAACCGTGACAAATTCTCCTGGATTAAAAGCAAATTCATTATCATTTTTTGAGGTTCTTGGTGAGTCAGTAGCTAATATTGCTCCTACTGCAACACCGGCAATTACGATTCCGGTTGTTTTTGCTCTTGCAGGTAACGGTACTTGGATTTCCTATATAATTGCTACTGTGGCTTGTGTACTTTTGGCTAAACAGGTAAATGTCTTTTCTCGGCGATATGCCACTTCTGGCAGTATCTATACTTATGTTACCGACGGCCTTGGCAGTCGAGTTGGTTTCATGTCTGGTGCCAGTATTTTGTTTGCTTATATCACAACAGCAGTAGCGGTTTTAGCTGGTTTTGCGATTTATGCACATACACTGCTAGCTTATATCAATATTTCATTACCCTATCCAGTTTTAATAGCTATCGGTACAATCACTGCTTGGTTAATGGCTCAAAAGGGAGTAGAACTTTCTACTAAAACCATGATGACAATGGAATTCCTATCTGTTTCAATTATTTCAATTCTTGGAATTGTCCTTTTATTTAGTCATCATTTTTCAATTAATCCTAACAATGTTGCTTTTACAAATATTTCTTTTAGCCATGTTGCTTCCGGACTGGGCTTGGCGTTCTTCAGTTTTGTGGGTTTTGAGGGAGCTGCTTCGATGGGGAAAGAAGCTAAAGAACCACTTAAAAATATTCCACGAGCTATTATCAGCAGTCCTCTTGCTGTTGGCATTTTCTTTGTTATCATGTCGTTAATTATGATGATGGGATTTTCAGGAACTGGTCATTCGCTTGGAGAGTCAATGTCGCCACTTGGTTTTTTAGCTACTAGAAATCATGTTTCCTTTCTGGGCTATTGCATTACAATAGGAGCTGTAATCAGTTTCTGGTCCAGTACGGTAGGTGTAATTACAGCCGGATCTAGAATTATGATGAAAATGAGTTCGGAAAACTATCTACCCAAAAAGTTTTCGTTTGTTAATGAAAAAAAGAAAACACCGACCTTTGCAATTGGCGTTTCTGGAGCAATTATCGGTTTTTTGGGAGTGGGTTTTGCTTTAATGACAACTATTGAAAACACATATGAGTGGTTTGGCACAATTGCTGTTTGGGGATTTTTAATTGCTTATCTGTTAATTACCATCAGCGCCCCTGTTTTTCTGTATAAATCTGCTGAGTTAAAAATTCATAATGTTATCTTATCTTTGATCACCGCGGTTTTGTTGATGATTCCGATTGTTAGAAGTGTCTATCCGCAACCGGAAGGTCCAGTGAAGTTTTTCCCGTATATTTTCGGGGCTTGGCTGTTGATCGCGTTTCTATTCCATGAGTTTAAAGATTTGCAACTTGCAAAAAAAGCAGCTGTTACCGATCAATAGATTTCTTTGAAAATTAGCAATCAGTTATACTCTGATGTTTTGTAGTAGTTTAGTTAATGCTTAAAATAACAAAAAGCCGAAGAAATTAATTTTTCTTCGACTAATTTTATGCAGTTGAAAATAACAGCAAAGCAATTAATGTAGAGCAATTTTTTAATTGCTTGCAGCTTTTTTGAGAACCGTTTTGTTTGGTAATTGTAAAGTTATAGCTACTCATCTAAAAATATGAGCGTTTTAGCATAAAACAGTAATCAGACGTTAAACTTTTAAAAACTCAGCTGCAGAATATTGGCGGTCATGTGAAGGCAAATGATCAAAGTGCTTTTTGTATTCTGAATAGAAATATGTTTTACTGGAAAATCCGACTAGTTCGCTTATTTGGGCTATGGAATAGTTGGTATGCTTAATCAATTTGTTTGCTTCGGCAACTCGTCTGATGTTTATTAACTCGGTAAAAGTTTTTCCGGTTTGGTTCTTTATGAAATTGCTTATATAATTTTTGTTGTAATTTAGTTTTTGGGCAATTACTGCTAGGGTTAAGGATTTAAAATTTTTATTAATTTCTTCAGTAATTTGGGACAATAATATAGAATTATGCGGTTCTAGCTGTGAATCAGGACAGCTTTTTTCGGATCTTCTAGCTGTAAGTAGAAAGAATTTTAATAAATTACATTTTATAATTTCCGCCGAGTAGATTTGTGGGAAATAATACTCATAGATGATATTGTTCAATGTTTGTTCAAAACTTAATGGTTCGTTATTTCTAAAAACATGATATTGTTTATCACGGAAGATATCAGTAAAAAATGGCGTTATATTTTCCATTGATATATTTAAAAATCCCTTTGTTTGGGATAACAAGTCTACCTTAATATTCTTTTCTTTGATCAAAAAGGTTATTAAAATATCATTTTTACCGAGTGAACTAATTGCATGCTTGGAACCTGCGTTCAAAAAAAGAATATCTCCTTTTTTCAAATCTATTTTCTCACCATTGATTTTTTCGGTACACTTTCCCGAAAACATATAATTTAACTCAATAAATTGATAACAATGTTTTGGACAGGCTGCATAGCGATTATGTTTATTTATAAATAGATATTCATTTTTTTTGAAGAAACTGGTATCGTTTAAAGTTAAAAGCCCATTCTGGTAGTTAAATGAATATTTAGGCAGGTCAATTATGAAATTATGCTTTTTTTTCTGAATTTTTTCAATGTCTGTTTCCTCGTAAAGCAACTGCTGCAAGCGATAAGTATTCATAAGTTAATCCTCCTTGAATGGTTATTACATTTCTATATGAGAAACTATATTTCTTATATTCTACAAAGTGATTGTAATTTATTTTCTTTTGAATTGCAATATCTAATTTGTCTCTTTGTTTAAATATTAGCTGATATAGTAATTTAATCAATTATTTTGTTATTCTATCGCTGATTTCATTAATGCAGATGGTGATTATCAATGCGAATTTCTGCTGTGATCTGCTTAGTGGATATTAAATTTTAGCAGCTAAAAATTAAGTAAAATTGAGTTTTAAATGGAAACCAAATGAAATATCACCAAAAACTTAAAAATGAAAAATGGGTAATTTATGATTTTTTAATGATTATTTTTCATAGAAAGGGCTTGCATTTGTGAGAGCAAGATATTAAAATTATCTTGTAAATAGGAAATTAGGTTTCTTATAAAGAAACTAAACAAGGAGGAATTAATTATGACATTTTCAATGGTAACCAGATACGCGCATAGCCCGGAAGATATTCGTCATTATTCGACTGAACAGATGCGTGAGCAATTTTTAATGCCAACACTGTTTTCTAAAGGCGATATTTTACTAACATATACTTATAATGATCGAATGATTTTCGGTGGAGTAACACCAAGTGAACAGGCGTTAGAAATTAAACTTGATAAAGGATTAGGGGTCAATTATTTTTTAGAGCGGCGTGAGTTAGGCATTATTAATATTGGTGGTACAGGGTCATTGACAATTGATGGTGAAAAAGTTGAAATGGTTCAACACGATGGTTATTACGTCGGCAAGGGTACTAAGCAGGTTTTGTTTGAATCAATTGATGCAAATGATCCAGCCAAATTTTATGTTGTTTCGACTCCAGCACATAAAAAATATCCCAATAAAAAATTACCATTTGCCAATGCTTTGGCTAAACCGCTAGGCGATCAAGAGCACATGAATAAGCGGACAATTTACAAATATATTGACGCTTCACAGATGGATACATGTCAATTGCAAATGGGCTACACTGTTTTGGAACCGGGATCAGCTTGGAACACTATGCCAGCTCATACTCATGCTCGGCGAATGGAAACTTATATGTATTGTGAATTTGCTGAACCGGAAACTAAAGTATTTCATATAATGGGAACACCAGCGGAAACTAAACATATTGTTGTTGCCAATGAACAAGCAGTGGTTAACCCCAGTTGGTCAGTTCATTGTGGAGTAGCAACAACGCGTTATGCCTTTATTTGGGCGATGTGCGGTGAAAATCAGACCTATGATGATATGGATGCTGTGGCAATGGATCAATTAAAATAATTGAGGAGCAGAATAAATGAAACAATCAATTGAAGAAATTAAAGCCAATGAAGCAGCGTTAGATAAGTTTAAAATGGATTTTTTTAGCCTGAAAGGCAAAGTTGCGGTCATTACCGGCGGCAACACCGGTTTAGGGCAAGGTTATGCAGTTGCATTGGCCGAAGCGGGCGCGGATATTTTTATTCCGACTTTTGGTAAAGCCGAATGGGATGAAACTCGAGCGATGATCGAAAAACGGGGACGTAAAGTTGAATTTAT
>NZ_AZGB01000016.1:400458-450486 GCF_001435235.1 Liquorilactobacillus ghanensis DSM 18630
TGGATCGATGCTGTCATTTCAAGGTGGAAAGTTTATCCCATCATATACTGCTTCCAAGCATGGAGTAGCCGGATTAACCAAATCATTTGCCAGTGAGCTGGGAGCTTATAATATTCAAGTAAATGCGATTGCACCAGGATACATCAAAACAGCCAATACAGCTCCGATTCGCGCAGACAAGGCTCGTAACCAAGAAATATTGGATCGGATTCCAGCAGGTCATTGGGCAGAACCACATGAATTAATGGGAGTAGCTGTTTTCTTGGCCAGCAAAGCTTCCGACTATGTCAGCGGTCACATTTTAGCAGTTGATGGTGGTTATCTGGTTAGGTAAAATACGATTAAATAGTAAGCTTATTATTTAATAGAATAATTAATTTTATTCGTATAACCAATTTAGAGATTTAAGCAAATAGGTGTAGGGGCGAGTATCCGATAATGGGGATATTCGCTTTTTTTAATAAAATTTTCTGAGTGGTTTTCAAACCTGTAACTAAAATAGATAGTCAATGAGTAAAGTTTGTTTGCTCAGTTTAGATACTTGAAAGTAGATATTGCTCTTTAAATCACATTACATTTTCCAAATTGAACATTTAAAATATAAAATAAAAAGTGGTGATTAATGTTAGGTAGATGTTTTGTTTAACAAGCTTGAATCTAAATGTTATTTTAGAGTGGATTTCAAGTTAACGTTATCATTAATTTTGAATTTTTCAAAAAAACACTACACAAAACTAGTATATAGTGTTATTATTTAACCGTTGGATAGGCTTTGTTCACGTGAACAAAAGGAGGGGTAAAATGTAATGCCAGAATTTTTGTCGATTGGAGAGCCTTTAGTTGTTTTTGCAGCAGAAGATAAGGATCAATCGCTTGTTGAAGCTGAAAGTTTTAAGAAATATGTTGCTGGAGCTGAGTTGAATGTTTGTTTAGGTTTGAGTAAATTAAATAATATTGTGCATTATGTATCAATGTTAGGCCGAGATCCATTTGGTGAGTTTATTATTGATAGTATTCAACGCAGTAAGATAAAAACTGATTATATTTCTTTGACAGATAAGTATAAAACAGGTTTTTATTTTAAAAATAAGGTCTCAACAGGTGATCCGAATACTTTTTATTTTCGTGCTGGTTCAGCCGCTTCGCATTTTGATGCTGCAAAGATAAGTCAAATTGATTTTAGTAACTTGAAAGTGATCCATGTGACTGGAATTTTTGCTGCTTTGTCTTCAGAAAACATGAAAGCGCTCTTAGAATTAGAAAATTTTGCTAATAATCGAAATATTATGCTTACTTTTGACCCTAATTTGCGACCAGCGTTGTGGAAAAATCAATCAACAATGATTCGGGCAACTAATCATTTAGCAGCTAATGCTACAGTAGTTATGCCGGGAATCAATGAAGCAGAGATTTTAATGGGCAGCCGCGATCCTAAAGCAATTGCTGAGTTTTATCTGAAAAGAAAGCGAACGCAAATCGTTGTGATCAAGTTAGGTGCTAAAGGTGCTTATTTTCAGACAAAGCAAGGAAGTTCAGGATTTATACCAGGTTATAAAGTTAATACTGTCGTTGACACTGTAGGAGCTGGTGATGGTTTTGCGGTTGGCTTTATTCATGGAATCTTGAATAGCTGTTCATTACAGCAAGCAATCAGTTATGGGAATGCGATCGGTGCAATGGCGGTAACATCCGAAGGCGATAATGACGGTTATCCAGATTTGAAACAATTAAGTAGGTTTTTAAATAGCAATCAATAAAGGAGATGGTTTTTTGTTGAAAAAAGTTACGATTCTTGAAAAAATTGTTGCATCCGGTATTGTGGCGGTTATTCGCGGCGAAAGTCCACAAAAAGCAGCTAAAACTGCCGAAGCAGTAATTAAAGGCGGGGTCAAGGGAATTGAACTGACTTTTACTGTTCCACAAATTGATAAGGTAATTGCTGAGCTCAGTAATAAGTATCACGATAGTGAGGTTGCCGTTGGGGCTGGGACAGTTCTTGATGCAACTTCGGCTCGAATTGCGATTCTGGCAGGAGCAGAATTCATCGTTAGTCCAAGTTTCAATGTTGAAGTTGCCAAAATTTGTAATTTATATCAAATACCGTATGTACCAGGGTGCATGACAGTGACTGAGGTTCAAACGGCTTTATCATACGGTGTAGATATTATTAAATTATTTCCCGGCAGCGTAACCGGTTCGAAAATGATTAACGCGATTCATGGTCCTCTTCCGGATGTCAGCATCATGCCAACTGGTGGTGTTTCACTTGATAATATGGAGGATTGGTTTAAAGCCGGAGCAATTGTTGTTGGAACCGGCAGCAATCTGACCGGGGCAGCGGATCAAGATGATTTTGAAACAGTTACTACTATGGCCGAAAAGTATACTTCAAAGCTGACTGAATTACGCAGAAACGCTTAATAATAGTATTAAATTCTGCTTCTTTTCCCCTAAATTGTGGTAAATTAATATTATTGAAATCATTTAACATAGTGGGAAACTATGAGGAGAAGAGAAGCATGAAAAAGGAAAATTTAGATCGAACGACAATTAAGACAATTGCAAAAGCAGCTGGTGTTTCACATACAACTGTCTCAAGGGCTTTGAATGACAGTCCTTTGGTCAAACCGCAAACAAAGTTAAAAATAAAAAGGTTGGCTGATGAAATGGGATATATACCGGATATAAATGCTAAGGGCTTAGTTTCAAATAAAGCTTATGTGGTCGGAATTTATTTTTCACGCTTACAATCGGGAACTTCATCAAACTTTTTGGCAGAGTCAATTCGCCAAGTAAAAAAATTATTAGCTGATTATACATTGGCAATTAATGGAATTGATTTGATGCCAAATGAAAATGCAATGTTAAGAAATGGTAAACCAGATGGTGCTTTATTTATAAGCCAGTGTGAAAATGATGATTCTTACATTCAACATATGCGTGATAATGGAGTTCCGGTAGTTGTAATTAATCGGAAAACTAAAGTAGCGGGGGTAACAAATGTTGTTCCAGATGAATATCATGGTGTTTTTCAAGCAATTGAGTATGCGATTCGGCTAGGACACAAAAAATTCGGCTTGATCAAAGGAACGCCTAAATTTACCTCAACTCATTACCGCGAACAGGGTTTTCGTGATGCAATTGCTAAGCACCCTGAGGCAAAAGTTGTTGAACAGGCAGTTATTGATGGCAATTATTCACGTGAGAGTGGTTTTCATGCCATGAATAAGATCTTAATGAATAGCGAGTTTCCAAGTTTGGTATTTTGTTCAAATGATGAAACAGCTGCCGGGGCAATTAAATCATGCCAAAAGTTTGGGTTGCAGGTTCCAACTGACATTTCTTTAATGGGTTTTGATAACGCTGATTATGCTAAATTTATGGTTCCAGGTTTAACGACAATTTATAAACCAGTTGACGAGATTACCAGAATTGGAGTAGAGCAGCTAAAAGATCTGATGGAAGGCAATTCTAAAAGTGATCAAGCACTAAAAAAAATTGTTACCACTGAATTAATTATTCGTGATTCAGTAGCTGATTTACGTTAATTGGATTTTTTAAATAAATAGTATTTGGTTTGAAATGAATGTTAACGATAACATAATATTATGGAGGGATTTATATGAAGCGTTTAGATAATAGCTTTAGAAAATTGGATAAATTTCCAACAAAAGTAATTCAGTTTGGGGAAGGAAATTTTTTACGGGCTTTTATTGATTGGCAGATTCAGCAAATGAATAAGCAGGGACTTTTCAAAGGTGGAGTCAAGATTGTTCAACCATTGCCAAAGGGAATGACGAAGAATCTTGATCAGCAAGATGATTTGTATACCGTTTTGTTGGAAGGGGTTCTAAATGGGAAAAAGTATCAAAGTCATGAAATTATTGAAAGCGTTAACGGTACAGTTCGCCCATATGATGATTATGATGAGTATTTGAAATTAGCTGAAGATGATAATATTGAAGTTATTTTCTCTAATACAACTGAGGCCGGGATTGCTTTTGATCAAGCAGATAAATTAAGCGATCGACCGCAAAATTCGTATCCGGGTAAACTGACGGCATTGCTTTACCATCGGTTTGAATTAGGCAAACGGGGCTTTCATATTATTCCTTGTGAATTAATTAACCATAATGGTGATCAGTTAAAGAAAATTGTTTTGCAATATGCTGATCTTTGGAAGTTAGGTCAGAAATTTGTTGATTGGATTAACAATGATAATAAATTCTATTCAACTTTAGTTGATCGGATTGTTCCGGGATATCCGCGTGATCGGGCAGCTGATTTAGAAAAAGAATGGGGCTATCTTGATCAAATGATGGTTAAAACCGAACCGTTTTTGATCTTTGTTTTAGAGGGCAGTCAAGCAATCAATGATGTTTTGCCATTGAAGCAAGCGGGAATTAATTTTGTAGTTACAAATGATATGCAACCTTATCGGAATCGAAAAGTTTCCATTTTGAATGGTCCGCATACGACAATGTCACCGATTGCCCGGTTAGCTGGAATTGAAACAGTTGGTGAAGTAATGAAAGACAAGGATTTCTATAAGTTTATTAATGATGAGATGTATCAAGAAATTATTCCAACAGTTGCTTTGCCGAAAAAGGAACTAGAGGACTACGCTGAAGGAATCAAAGAAAGATTTGAAAATCCTTATGTTAAACATCAACTAAGTGCAATTGCTTTAAATAGTATTTCAAAATTTGCAGCTCGATTGTTACCAACATTAAAGCGCTATGTAGCTAAGAATCAGCAATTGCCAAAACGCATTGTATTGGCCCTGGCAGCTTACTTGAAAATTTATCGTGGCGAGGCTGATTTTGAACCCAGTGATACAGCAGAAGTATTAGCAGCCTTTAAAAAAATTACGGCCGATGAAAATTATGTTCATGAAGCTTTAAGTAATTCTGAATTCTGGGGAGAAGACTTGACTTTGATTCCAGGACTTGAAGATCTAGTAAACAAATATCTAACCGAAATTGATGAAAAAGGCACGCGAGCAATTGTTGCGGAAATTAATGCTGACGCCAAGTAAAGCTAATAATACGAGGAGGAAAAGGCATGAATCAATTTGTCATTTTGAATGCTAACGATATGGTAGCAGTTGCTCTGCAAGATATCAAAGCCGGTACTATTCTAGAAACTCCCAAAGGAAAAATTCAAGTTACAGAAGATATTACCCGTGGTCATAAAATTGCCTTACAAGACATTGCTGCAGGTGAAAGCATTAGCAAATATGGTTTTCCTATTGGGCATGCAACGCAAGATATTAAAAAAGGTGAGCATGTTCATGTGCATAATTTGGCTACTAATTTATCTGGCGAGCTCAGCTATACTTATGAGCCAAAGCAATATACTAATCCGTATGCGAAATTACCACAGGATCAGCGAACTTTTATGGGGTATAAACGTGCTAATGGCAAAGTTGGTATCCGTAATGATTTATATATTATTCCAACGGTTGGCTGTATTAATCCATTGTTAGATGCGATTGTTCAGCAATTTAAAGCCTACTATCCAGATAATGGGGCTTTTGATAATGTAGTTGTACTGAAACATCCATATGGCTGTTCGCAATTAGGCGACGATTTTGAACAAACACGTAAAATTTTGGTAGATGCAGCAATGCATCCGAATGCCGGTGGCGTATTGATTTTCGGATTGGGTTGTGAAAATAACCAAATGGATGGGATGATCGAAGAGTTAAAGAAACGCGGCGGTTATGATCCTACTCGCATCAAGTTCTTAGTAGCTCAGGAAGTTGATGATGAGATCGGTACAGCAGTTGAGATGTTGAATGAATTAAATGCAGCTGCTGAACAAGATCACCGTGTAGAGCTGCCATTGAGTGAATTAAAGATAGGCCTAAAATGCGGTGGCTCTGATGGCTTGTCAGGAGTTACTGGAAATCCGTTATTGGGACGTTTATCAGATTTTATCAACCATCAAGGTGGTTCAACTGTTTTGACCGAGGTTCCCGAGATGTTCGGAGCCGAAAAGATTTTGATGTCACGTGCTAAAGATGAAGCGACTTTTGAAAAAATTGTATCACTGATCAATAATTTTAAAGCATACTTTGAAAGCTTTAATCAACCAATTTATGAAAATCCTTCACCAGGTAATAAAGCTGGTGGTATCTCAACTTTAGAGGATAAGTCTTTAGGTTGTACACAAAAATCAGGAACTGCACCAGTTAATGATGTTTTGCAATATGGTCAAAAAATCAAGAGTCATGGTTTGTCACTGTTACAAGCGCCAGGAAATGATCTGGTTTCATCTTCAGCGTTAGCTTCGGCTGATTGTCAGATGGTTTTGTTTACCACCGGACGTGGGACACCGTTTGCAACCTATGTGCCAACTGTGAAAGTATCTTCTAATTCATATATTGCAACGAAAAAACCGCGTTGGATTGATTTCAATGCTGGAAAACTAATGGACGAGTCGATGGATCAGCTGGCTGATGAATTTATTCAATATATTATTGATGTTGCCAGTGGTCGGAAGACGAATAATGAGAAATACGATATTCACGGCTTAGCTATTTTTAAAATTGGAGTAACCGAGTAAAAATAAAAAAGGAGTGTTGTTTTATGTTTTTAAATGATGATTTTCTATTAACAACCGATACTGCCAAGAAGTTATTTCATAACTACGCGGAAAAAATGCCGATTATCGACTATCATTGCCATTTAAATCCAGTTGAAATTTATGAAAACAAAAATTTTGCTAATTTAACCGAGGCGTGGCTGGTTTCTGGAACTTACGGCGATCATTACAAATGGCGTTTGGAACGGGCTAATGGAATTCCAGAACGTTTGATTACTGGGGATGCCGATCCGTATGAAAAGTTTTTAGCTTGGGCTAAGACAATGGAACGTTCGGTTGGTAATCCGCTTTATGAATGGACCCATATTGAATTGCGGCGTTTCTTTGGGATTACCACCTTGCTTAACACGACGACTGCTCCAGAAATTTGGCGCAAATGTAACGCAATGCTGGCACAACCGGAATTCAAACGGCGTGAATTAATCAAACGTTTCAATGTGCGGGTAGTTTGTACGACTGATGATCCAATTGATGATTTGCGCTATCAGATTGCTTTGCAAAAAGAAGAAAAAGCATTTAAAGTTTTACCGGCTTTTAGACCTGATAAAATTTTGAATATTCAAAAGAAAACTTATAGTGGGTATGTTGTAAAGTTGGCAAAAGTTGCTGATATGCCGATCAAAACATTTACTGATGTTGTGGCTGCTTTGCAAAAACGGATCGACTTCTTTGATAAGCACGGCAGTAAATTAGCTGATCACGCATTAGATACTGTTAGTTATGAGGATGCAACTGCTACTGAATTGGACCAGATTGTTGCTAAAGCACTTGCTGATGAAGCTTTGTCAGATCATGAAATTGCTCAGTATCAGACAGCGTTAATTAAAGCTTTAATGCGAATCTATCATGCAAAGGATTGGACAATGCAATTTCATATTCATGCTTTCCGTGATTTGAATGCAGGTATGTTTGAAAAAGTTGGACCAGATACTGGTTATGATGGGATGAATGATCGCCCGATTATGGACAGCTTAGCTGAATTGTTTGAATCAATGGAAAAAGAAGATGCTATTCCACGGACGATCTTATATTCGTTGAATTCAAAAGACTGGTTACCATTGATCACTATGATGGGCTGCTATCAAAAAGATATTCGGCAAAAATTGCAGCTAGGTGCTGGCTGGTGGTTCAATGATACCCGGACTAAGATGCGTGAACAATTGGATGATTTTGCCAATGAAAGTTGTTTGCCAAACTTTGTTGGTATGCTGACTGATTCACGAAGCTTTTTATCATATCCGCGGCATGAGTATTTCCGGCGGGTACTTTGTGAATGGCTTGGTGAAATGGTTGAACGCGGCCAAGTACCGGATGATGAAGAAATGCTGGGCAAGATGGTCGAAGATATTTCATATAATAATGCCCACGACTGGTTCCATTTTTTTGATGATGAATTCAAGTAAATCAAGTGAGACTAAAGAGGGTTATTGAGTTGACCCTCTTTAGTTGTTTTTAAAAGGAAAATGGAGATGAAGCATTATGGAAAAGCGAATTGCTGGGGAACCGCTGAATATTTTGCATACGATCGGAATGAAACAACTTTATCCGATTGTTCGAATGCAATTGATTTTTACTGATAAATTAGATGTAACGCGGTTAAAAAGGGCAATTAAATTAGTAACACAAGCAGTTCCACAATTGAAGTCAGTTTATAATTTAGCCGATAATTCATGGCAGGTTGCTGAACGACTCGTTGAGCAAATTTTAGTTGAAATTGATGATAAAACAAATCCTGATGCGTTGAAGTGGGACTTGTTCAAGGAACCGCAGTTGAAAATTTATGATCAGCATCTGAAAACAGGCGATGTACTATATATTTATTTAAGCCATATTTTATCGGACGGCGGTGGTTTTAAACAGTTAATCTATTTACTGGCAGATTGCTATAATCGTGGTGAAGCGGCTATTAAGGGTGTGCAAAACGATCAGGATATAAACGAGATAATTACAGCTATCGGAACTGCTTCAGAGAAAATGCCGTTGAGAACAGATCATCCCCACGAAAACTACTTTTTCCCAGAGGTAAGTAAGTTTGAGCCTGAAACAGCCAAATTTGAGGTGCATAACTTCAAAATACCAGCTGAGTTTTTTAGCAAAATGCGTCAAACAGCTAAATTACAAACGGCAACGGTTAATGACTTGTTTTTAACGGCGTATTTACGGACCCTAGCTTATTATTGCGACCAATCACAGTTATCTTTAGCTTGTCCAACTGATTTACGGCAATTTCTTGGGCAAGCAGCAGCTCAAAAATTAAGAGTGGCAAACTTTACGGCGCGCTATAATTTAACAGTTGCGATCGACCCGAATGAACCATTTGCAACCAGCTTGCTGAAGGTTCATCAGGAAATGCAGCAACTTAAAAGGTCTAAACAATTTTTAAGTTCGATCACTGAGTTATTAACTAAGTATCAGCAGCAGACGCCCACAGAACTCAGACAAATTGCTGAAGCTGATTATCACATTCGACCAATTTCTTATACCAATTTAGGCATAGTTGATGAAAAGCGACTGCAATTTAACCAAGCACCAATAAAAGAGTGTATTTTTTCGGGCGCTTTTCGGCGTTATCCTAATTATCAAGTTGCTTTCAGCTCTTTTAAGGGGGATGCTCAGCTGGTCTTTAATATGATTGGTACTACGCAAGAACAATTGGTTGGTCAGCAGCTGTTAACCAGCATTGCTGCTGATATGTTTAATTTTGCCTATGGTTTGGAGGGAAAAAAGAAATGATTACGATCGAAAATAAAAACTTTCAAGCAGTAATTGATCCTCAAGGAGCTCAATTAACGCACTTGTTTAATAAAGCAGCCGATTTTGATTATCTTTGGAATGGTGCCGAATGGCCTAAACATGCTCCAGTACTATTTCCAGCAATTGGGCGCTCAAATGATGATCAATATAAATTACATGGGAAAAAGTATTCAATGCCGCAACATGGTTTTGCCAGCAATCAGCAATTCAAAATTATTTCGCAGACAGCTGCTGCAGTTACGCTTGGTTTGGCAGCTAATTCGGCAACAAAAAAATTGTACCCCTTTGATTTTGAATTACAGCTGACATTTACTTTGCAGCCTAAAGGATTGGTGCTTAGTTTTATGATCAACAATCAGGCTAATGAAACTTTACCGTATTCTTTGGGTTCTCACCCTGCGTTTAATTTACCGCTTGCTGGGGTCGGAGAATTCAACGATTATCAACTAACATTTGCCGGCAACTTTGATTTGCCGCTGCAAGCAGCTGAGATTGTTAAAACACCAGCGCCTTATCGAACTGGTAAGACGGAAATTTTTGCTGCAACGCAGACAATTAGCTTAAGTCATGATTTATTCAAAAAGGGTTTGCGAATTATTATGAATCCAGGTATTGAAACAATCAGTTTAACTTCAGCTGCAACTGAGCATACCGTTAAGGTAGTTTTAGGTGACTTTAAAAATGTTTGTTTGTGGACTAAGGAAGATCAAGACCTACCGTTTTTATGCATTGAACCATTTAATGGGTTGCCCGATGTTTTAGGCGAACCAGTTGATTGGTCTACAAAGGAAGCTAGTTGGTACTTGGAACCGGGAAAACATCAATTAATGCAATATGAAATTGAATTAGCCTGATTTAAGAAAGGAGCAGGTCGGGACATGATAGAGTTACTTACAATTGGTGAACCGATGGGATTATTTATTGCCCAAGAAGCAGGTGCTTTGGAAGATGTTAAACACTATAGCAGTCGAATCGCCGGAGCAGATTTGAATGTTGCCATTGGGGCGGCTAGATTTGGACATAAAACGGCATTTATATCACAAATTGGTGCTGATACTTTTGGCAAGCAAATTAAGCGGCGGCTGGAAGCGGAGCAGATTGCTACAAAATATTTGGCAGTTTCACCAAAATGGAAAACAGGCTTTATGTTGAAAGGCTTAGCCGCTAACGGTCGTCCAGCAACTGATTATTACCGGAAAGGCAGTGCGGCTGCACATATTTCACTAGAAGAACTAGCTAAAATTGATTTTAACGGAATTAAAATATTGCATTTAGGTGGAATTTTGGCTGGTTTAAGTGAAGAGGGTTATCAAGCGACTTTGTATTTGATAAAACGTGCACGTGAACATCAAATTCAAATTACGTTCGATCCTAATTTACGCCCAACAATTTGGGATTCTGAAGAACTAATGATTGAACGGACGAATGAGATTGCCCAGTTATGCGACGTTGTAATGCCTAATATCAAAGAAGGCAAAATCTTGACAGGTGAAACTGACGTTACTGCAATGGCAGATTATTATCTGAAAAAGAATGTTAAACAGGTCATTATCAATATGGTAGAAAATGGTTCATACAGCAAACGAGTTGATGACCAGCAGCGAATTTACGAAGAGCGAATGCCTGAATTAAAACCGGATCAAATTGTTGATCGTGTAGGTGCGGGCGACGGTTTTGTAGCGGGAGTTGTTTCTGGAAAATTGGAAGGTTTAAATGATCTGGATTGCTTACGCCGCGGCAGTGCAGTTGGGGCAATTCAAATGGAAAATTTAGGCGATAATGAAGGATTGCCAACCAAAGCACAGGTAACACATTTCTTGAGCAGTAAGGGCATTATAGAGCCTTAAAAATGAAAAAAATCAACAATAAAAAAGTTCTTGCTCATATGTTTTGCAAATTCATATGAGCAGGAACTTCTTTGATTTGTGCTAAAATAACCAAGCTAACATTAACATTTAAACAGGTAGTAAAGGAAATTCACAAAAATAATCTTGCTGGTAAATTAAACCGGTTGCGGTTGGTTATATGAAATTGTATATTTCCCTGATTTAAGCTCAAATGTGTTTGTGGTGATAGGATGCTTATCAAGCAGAATCTGGTTAGCTTGATTAGGGATTTCCACAACCGCTTGACTGTTCATCGGAATCGTCACCGTTAATTCAACTTTTTCAGGGGTCAAATGACAATAGTCAATCTTTATTAAGCCCTTTGGAGATGGGGTGGTAACTTTTAATTTTTGCAATTTACCGGGTCTAACTTTGATTGCAAATTTATCAAAACCGGCAGAAAGAGGATTAATTCCAAATATACCTTGGACGATCGTCAACCCAGGAGTTGCTCCCCATGGATGTGACAGTGTCATGTTAGGCTTATAATGATTACTCCAAGCTTCGGGAGCAATAGTTGCCTCCAGATTGTCTAGTATAGCTGCAAAAGTTTTGGCATCCTTGGTATTTTCTTGGTTGGTTAGCAAAGTAATAGCCTGGTCAGCATGATTGCAGTCAATCAAGCCCTTTAAGATGAAGTAGATAAAGTAAATACTTCCAACAAATTTACCATCATTAGCAACGAATTTGCTAAGTTTATCAGCCATGTCCTGATTTTTATAGACACCATAGCATAGTGCGTAGGCAGATGAATGATGAGATGAGTGTTTATTAATAGTTAAATCCGCATTTAGTGAATCAAAGAAAGTTCCGGTTTTTTCATCATATAAGCGGTTAATAAGCTGTTTTTTAATGCTGTGGGCGCGTTCAATAAAGAATTTTTCGTCTTTTTCATGATGGGTCAGATGAGCTATCTTTCCCATGATCAAATAAGTACCATAATAAATGGCATTAAACGGAGTATTATAAGTTCCCTCAATGAATCCATCTCTTTCAGGAATCGGCCAATCTATTAAACCGTTGTTTGTTACCAAACCAACTTTGCTGTCGAAATTATCAGCTCCCTTGGTATTTCGCAAATTACCTTTAAAATCATTTGAAGCTCCATCGAAACTATCACTATTTTTCCCGCGGTTAAATTTTATTTTTAAATCGTCATATCTTTTGTTTAATAGTTCAAAATCACCAGTGTATAGATAATCAAGCCAAGCCATTTCGACTATAAAAAGCTTATAGTCCTCAGGCCAAGTAGGGTTATCGATCAAATAGTCGATTGAGTGCCTAGAAAGAGAGTAGTGGGATGATACAGCGTAACTTGTTTGTGCATTTACTAGTAAATCTCCTTCATAAGGTCTTCTTTCGCGGGCTTGTGAATCAACAAATAGATCTTGATTTGTAGCTTTGATAGTATATTTTGACAATTCATATTCGCGATTTAAAAGATCATTATCACTTTCAAAGCAGCTTTCAGCGTCATTAAAGGGTTGTTGAATTGCCCAAGCAGATATGCTATTTAAATTAAGCTCCCCTTGGAATCCAACTAATTCAATATATCTGAAGTTTTTGACTTGAAATGTTGAGAATTGATTTACCCCTTTAACTAAAGTCCAATTTTCAATATAGTCGGGCCCACAAGCTAAATGATGCCGAACATGTCCGTCAGAAGACTTTTGTTCTCCCAGCAAAACATTGAAACGCTGATCTTTTGAGCTGACAATATTTACCTTTAAACTACCGATAATTTCTTTTCCCAAATCAATTAAATAGTTTTGTTCAGCAAGTTTGGTAATTTTTTTTGCGGGTTCATCAATTTTAATTCTAAGTGAGTTTTCACTGTCAAAGGGAACTAGTAATTCTTCTTCATTTAGCATCAAATCCGGATTAATCCAAGCGGGTGTCCATTTAGAATCATCAAATGTTACGGTATTCCATTTTTGGGGATAATATTGCATATCGATATTTTCAAGAACCATTTCAAAATATAGAGTTCTGGCTTTTGATCCAAAATCACCAAAAGCACTACTTGCATCTAAGGCTTTCCAAGTATTATCAGTGATGCAAACATCTTTTTTGGTTCCATCAAGTAAGTAAAGCGTTAACTTCAACCACAAACTACGACGCTTGGAAGTTCCACCAGCTATAACAGAGATAACGTTATCTCCGATATTTAAGAAATCAGTCACATCATAATCATTATAAAAAACGGCTGTTTTATTATAATTATGGTAATTAGGCTGTGGGCGAGCGGAACCAACGCCAACAGATTTTTCATTCATATAGATATCAAATCCTTGAATGAATTGGGGTTCACTTCCTCTGGAAAAGGCAGTAATAATAGCGCTATCAATTTGTTTTAAATCAAGTTTGATTTTGGGGCTACGAAAGAAAACAACATTCCCAAGATTAGGTAAACTTTTACCTGTATGGGCACTGGCTGGGGACCAAATACCATGAAACGGTTCTTCTTTCAGTGGTGCTTGGCAGATAAATTTTTCGGGTTCAGAAAATGCACTGGTATTACCTAAGTTATCTTTAATTCTAACTTTCCAATAGTATAATTCACCAGGGATTAACTTATCATTTAGGTTATTTAATACGATTGACGTGTTATTGGTTGAATAAATCCAGTTACTATCAAATAGGTATGTTTGATTTTTTATATCTCGTAATCGGTGGCTAATAACAATTTGGAAGGCGGTTTGGTAGCTGCCGTTATTTTGACTGTGATTCCACCAGCTGAACCTTGGATTGGAAGTAATATTGTAGGCAAAACTGATTAAATTTACTTTTAAATGGTCTGGAGTCTGTAAAGAACAAATTTTAGTTGACATAAGCGTCCTCCTGTATATCTAGCTTCTCTTGATGTATTAATATATCAATTTTATTGTATACGTTTTCTAATGATTGTCAATAAAACCCCAAGGGGCTAAATCAATTGTTAAAAATAAATTGGCAGCTCAATTTAGTAAGTATCATATTAAGCTTTAGTAAATGAACTATTCAGCTTTGGAAAAAATAGTTGACATTTTCTAGGAAGCGCATACAATTATATTTGATATATTAGTACACTAGTATGTTCCAGGGCTGGAACATAATTAATACCAATATGTTAACTTTAAATACTTACTTTGGAAGGAGAATAAGTTTATGCTCAAGAAACTTCAGGATCGTATTTTTACGAAAAGAAAGATAACACTAAAAACGGCCCTTTCTTTTGGTGTTACAGACTTTATAGGAGGTGGAGGACAAACCATAATTGGGGCATGGATGCTGTTCTTTTATACCTCATATTGTAACTTGACGGCGACAGATGGAGCGATTATTGTTGGAGTTGGGAAATTTGTAACCGCTATCGTAGGACTTCTTATGGGTGGCTTTACAGATAATTTCTATAAAACTAGGTTAGGGAAAAAATATGGCCGGAGACATTTCTTCTTGTTTATCGGATCGCCACTATTATTATGTTTTGCTTTAATGTGGATTAGCGGTTTAGGATTCTGGTATTATTTATTAACCTTTGTAGCTTTTGATGCAATTTCGACTGCTGTTATGATTCCGTTTGAAACCTTACCAACTGAAATGACAAACGACTACAATGAAAGAACGAAATTATCAACAGCCAGAATGTTTTTCTCAGCTAGTGCAACCTTTTTAGCAACTTTTATTCCCGGACAGCTTTTTAAAGTTTTGGGACAAGACAGTCCAATTCCATTTTTTATTAATGGTTTGCTTTTTGCTGTAATTTTCATGTTGGCAATGTTTTTAAGTGCTTACAATACTTGGGAACGTCCGGCTGACGAAGTAGTTGATACAGACGGTGATGACACTGGTAAGAATTCGAACGTTTTACTTGATGATATAAAAGCTTATATCTCAACTTTCAAAATAAAAACTTTCAGAAAACATCTGGCAATTTATTTATTTTCGTTTACTGGCAAAGATGTTTATAACACGGTCTTTACCTATTTTTGCGTATACGTATTAGGATTGACAGCAACTGTTGCTGCTAATATGTTGTCACTTTCAATTATTGGAGTTGTGATGACTGTTATTGGCGGATTCTTAATGATAAAATTTGGGCCACGTTGGTTGTATACATTTGCGTACTCATTAATGATTGCAATGTTGATCGCTTATTATGTAGTAGTTAAAGTAATGCCGGCACATATTATTTTAGTATTGTTCATAATTTCCTTCATATATCAATTAGGCAGAGCGACGCTTGAATTTACACCATGGAGTGTTTATCCATTTATCCCAGATATTGACGAATTGGTAGTCGGGAAAAATAGAGCTGGTGTATTCGCATCAGTAATGACATTTTTAAGAAATGCAACAGCTGCATTGGCAACAGTCTTAGTAGGGATGTTTTTGGATGCTAATGGTTTTGTTAAGGGCGCTAGTCATCAGCCTTTGGAAGCACAGCATGCAATTGTAAACATTTTGGTGTTTGGCGAAGGTGGATTAATTTTAATCGCTTTACTGATTGCTTTGACATTCAAACTTAATAAACAAACCCATGAAGTAATTACCGATGAAATTAATCGCTTAAAAGCTGGTGGGAAAAAGGAAGAAGTAACTGACAATACCAAGCATATTGTTAAGCAACTTTCTGGAATTGATTATGCAAAAGTTTGGCCTAAAAAATAATAGTTAGTATGTAGTAGTAATAGCTACCTTAGATTTAGGTTTTAGATAATCGTCGTTAGGGATTGTTGAACTAACTGGTTTTTATGTTTATTTGCCAGCCAAGCTATGTAAAATTTTTGCTAAATGGGGTTTTAGTTATTTACGCAAGATAGTGTGTGTTTGCAACTTTATTAGATAGTTGAACAAATTTTAGCTCAAAATGTATATGGGCTAAAAGCAATTATTGAAAAATAAGAAGTCAAAGCAAATTTTGTTTAGCCATGAAAATGAATTTAGTTGCAAACTTGAAATGATTTGTTTTGGTATCTGATTTTATCAATGTTTTAGGCAGTTAATAATGATTTGCTCAAAAATGACTAAGGCTTTGAGAGAGTCTCAGTCATTTTTGATTTTACTTGTAGGAAGCTAAAAGACAATAGTATGATTTGGAAAAAGCAAGCGAACTTAAGGACATTCTCCTTAAGTTCGCTTGCTTAATGCAAAGTTAATTGAAATATTATTCAATCAGATTTTCAGGTTATTGATTGTCTTGATCGCCAATTTTACCTTTTTCCCACTTGCCTTCTTGTAAATCGGAAGCAATCATAGCATATTTGATGTCACTTAATTTGTATAGTTTAACAATAACGATAGCGGCTACAACTAAGCAGATTCCAGGGTAAAGAGTCATTGCTCCTTTGATGCCTTTCAATGTTTCTGCTGACTGGTGGGCATTGGCAATGTAACCAGTTAAAGCTAAAACTGAAGCAGTAACTAACGCAGCCAATGATTGAGCGATTTTACGGGAAAAGTTAAAAGCTGCATAAGTAATCGCTTCTTTTCGCATTCCTGTATGCCACTCACCATAGTCGATACAGTTTGAAACCAAGGCCCAAGTTATTCCGTTTGGAATAGCTAAAGCAGTATAACCAATTGTTACAAGAATGATAAATGTTACAACATTTGTTGGAATAAAGAAGTTTAAAATATTGGCAACGGCTCCAACGATAAAGCTAACCATCATAACTGGTTTCTGACCGAAATGCTTTGTTAAAACTGGAATCATAAATACGCCGACAATTGAAGTTCCCATCATAATGGCGTTGATAACCGGCTGTAATCCGATGTTGTTTAAATTATATTTAGCATAATAAATCATCATTTGGTTATTGGTGTTCATTGCAGAAATTGTAAATAACTGCATTAGAATTACGGCTCCTAATGGTCCATTAGTAAATACGACTTTTAAATAGTCTTTAAAGCCTTCACGCTTGGCATTTGCATCACGGTGCACGTTAACATTTTCGCGTGTTCCTAAGTAACAAACGACAAACATTAAAATACCTGCGATAGCAAAACAAACACTGGCCAGCATATAACCACGTGTATCAGTTTTATCGCTACCAAACATTAGCATCAATGGAATAAATCCGACACCTGCAATAAATTGAGCTCCAACCGATCCAATCTGTCGAGTCATGGCCATAAAATTTCGATCATCACTGTTACGTGACATGACAGATGCTAACGAGCCATAAGGATCATTAGTAAAAGAATAAATTAATCCCCAAATCATATAAGCAGCATAAGCATATACGATTTTTTGAGTCATGGATAAACCACTAGGCATCGTAAACGTTACCACTGTCATGATACCCAATAAAATTGCTGAAATCATCATTACCGGTCGGAACTTGCCACGTGGTCCAATTTTTTTGCGCCCATCAATAACTGAACCGGCAATTGGATCCATAAATGCATCAAAAATTTTGGTAAAACCAAAAATTCCTCCAACGACAGCAGCTGGTAATCCAGCTGCATCAGTCCAGAAGTTAGTCAGATAGGACTGGCCCAAGTCAAACATAAAACCGTTTCCAAAATCTCCGAAACCATAAGATATTTTTTGCGATAATGGAATATGCTTATTCAGTTCTGGGTCGATAATTTGTTTTCCAATCGACTTTTTTGGAGTCGCATTAGTCTGTCCTGAAATGTTATTCATAATAATTCCTCCCGAATATAAATGAATGCGCTAACAAAACGTAAGAAGTGAAATAACGTATAAAAAAACAAGAAGCTAATAATGCTATATTGTCATAAAAGTGCACTGATTTATGAACACGTTAAAATATATTATCAACGCTTACATTGTAAGCCGATATAACGGATACAGTCAATACTTTTTTGATAATTTGTGAATTAAATAACTTTATAAATTAGAAATCTTATTCAGATGAAAACAGCTTTTGGCCATATTCTACTTAGTTATTGGCATTTTATTTTTGAAATAAGCGTTTTAAATGATAATAACTTTTAAACTGTAATTTATAAAAACAAATTAAATACTAATAAGCTCATTTAGTAACTTTTAGTAATGAAACCAAAGTTCATGAATGTTGTCATAATTTATTCAACCATTCTGTTAACGTGAACATGAATGCTGACTTATGATTTTGCGGGAAGTTAGTAAGTGGTTTTGCTAATGCTTATTGAAATAACCACTGTAAAAGATGATTTTTCGGTGAGCTGCATAAGTTGATTAGTTAGCGAGACAAAATAATTTAAGTAGGAATCAAATTGTGATATTGTATTAATTTAAATAACAACTTTTTTGTGGAATTGAACAGATGATCTTTAACTGATTTAAATATAATAGTACTCAATTTTTAAAATTATTCGTATTTTATATTTTAATTTTCAATATTAAAGGGTAAGATTATTATTTTATTTCGAAAAATAAGAAAAAAATCAAAATTATGTTTACAATTATTGAAAACAACTATAGAATTAATTCATGTATTTTAACCGTTAAAAATGTTATCCAGGGGGTAAAAATGGAAAGAAAATCATCTTTTTTTAGAATAGAATTTGCTGTGATTTTGTTAGTAATATCAATCATTATTTTATTAGATATTACTCAAAAAATAACAATTGATATTTCTATACCAGTGTCTTGCTTAATCTTTTTAGGATTTTTAAGTTCTTTTATCTTGCCTAATTTAATTTTAACTTGGTTAGCGATTTTTGGAACAATTGCTGTTGCTTTTGTTATGTTATTTGGAGTTGTATATCTACCGGTTGTGGAACGAATAATTCTAATATTTACTTTTCCCTTGTACTGTTGGTTGGGAGCGATTATTAAATATGCTATTGGTATGAGAGGTTCTGCGCTATCTGATCGCAGCAATATTATTACCTATACACAGCATGTTAATTCGATTACTAAATTGAAAAATAGTGCTAATGCAAGCCGTTACTATAAAAAATATTTAAATTTTATAAAGGATTCGGCTAGTGACTCAGTCGGGATTGATGTTACTTGCATTCAATGGGCGCATAGTGAGCAATTCAGACAGCTTAATCCGGCTGAATATCGAAAAGTCTTGCGTACGGTGGCGGATGATTTAAAAAAATATCGTTTACCTGATGAATCACTCTACTATTTGAAACAGGGAGTTTTTTTAATTTTCTCACCTCAAGAATCTAGTGAATTAAGAAAAGAACTTCAAGTAACAACAGAAAGATTTTTAGAGCAAATTAAATTTAATAACCAAGATGTTTCGCATGATTTACAGTTTAAATTCAGCTATGTGAACGTGAATTTTGCAAATTTAAAAAAATTCGCTACATTTGAAGAATTGGAAAAGAAATTAGTTCGGCAGCTTGAAACAGATATTATTGTTGAGTATCAATAATGAAAAGGGGATTTTAATGAATTTAACGGCATTCTTTTTTATGTTGGCGTCAATTATCAGCGGGATTTTTGCATTGGCAATTGTTATACTATTTATTTGCTACCTAATTATTTTTCAACGAGTTAATAAAAACTTTAAGGCGGTCGATAAAAAATGATTAATCAATTGTTGATGATTATAACTTTGGTTTCAATTTGGCTGTCATTAGCAATGGCATTAATCATTTTAAGCTCAGCAACGCATTTTTGGTTAAAAAATAGTAATGCACATGCGAACATAAAGCAACTGGCAAGATATCCGCTGATTACTTTAGTTGTGCCAGCGCACAATGAAGCTGTAGTTATTGAACAAACAGCCAAAGCAATTTTAAATATGAATTATCCAGCAGACAAGGTTGAACTGTTATTATATGCTGACAATTGCGAGGATCAGACTTACCAGATTATGCAAAAATTGGTGGCCAGAAGTAATTACCGACAACGAAAAATAAAAGTAATTAATCGCCATGGAACTGGCGGTAAAGCTGGTGTTTTGAATGATGCTTTAAAAATAGCACATGGTGAATATATTGGTGTTTATGATGCGGATGCGATGCCTGAAAAGAATGCGCTGTACTTTTTAGTTGCGAAGGCATTAGAAAAAACGGAACAACATGTGGCTGTTTTTGGCAGAAATAAAACTAGAAATGCTGACCAAAACTTTTTAACACGTTGCATTAATCAAGAAATTGTTGTCACTCAACGGATTCAGCACGTCGGCATGTGGCATTTATTTAAAATCGGCCGAATTCCGGGAACTAATTTTATTATCAATACTGATTTTGTTAAAGAAATTGGTGGTTGGCGCAATGGAGCATTGACAGAAGATACGGATATTTCTTTTAAAATCATGCAAAGTGGAAATTTAATTGCTCTGGCTTATAACTCAGAAGCTTTTCAACAAGAACCGGAAACCTTGAAGTCTTATTATTTGCAGCGCAAACGATGGGCAAAAGGAAATTATGAAGTGGTAATTGCTAATTTTAAGCATCTGTTTGATCGCAGTAACTGGCGGGTAAAACTAGAAACATTTTATTATAGCTGTACTTTTTTTTGGTTTAACGCAGCAATCATTTTGTCGGATATAATTTTTATTGCCAATGTAATTTTTCTGTTTTTACAATTAATCTGGCCGAATTTAACGTTGCCGTTTATGTTCGCTGCCAGCAATATTTATATCGCACAGCTGCTTTTCTTTAATTGGATGCTGATGATCCTTTTGTTTTTATTGCAGATCAGTCTGGCGATGGCAACTCAGTTTGGTCAGGCAACAACTAAACAAATTTGGTTAGCTTTGGCATCTTATTTTACCTACTCACAATTATTTATTGTTGTTTCGTTATCGGCAGTAACTTCAGTGACACTTGATCGAATTTTTCATCGTGAGGGTAACAACTGGGTGAAAACTAAGCGATTTAATGATTAAGGGGCTGAAGATGAAAAAAAATCTGTTTATTTACGCTTTCTTTATAATGGTATTGGCAATTCTGGTAGGAATTACGCTCAAAGTTCGCTTGGAAACACCAAAAAATCTGCGCCAATCAACTATTTCGCAATGGAATTCAAAGTTTATTCGGCAAACTGGAAACAGCGCATATGTTGCTAGCAAAAGTAGCCGCAAAAAAACAACTGTTTTGTCAGAAGGTCAAGGATACGGGATGCTGATTGCAGTAAAAGGTGCTACCAGCAGTCAAGCTGATCAGAAAAAGTTTGATCAACTTGATCGTTATTATCTAGCAAATCGTGACGGAAAAACTAATTTAATGTCTTGGAAACAAACATTGAATTCTAAGGGTCAGCGCATTAGAAAATATCAAAACAGTGCTACCGATGGTGATCTTTATATTGCTTATTCATTAATTGAAGCAGCTAAGAAGTGGCCTAAAAAGGCAAATTTTTATCAGCGACAGGCACAAACTTTATTGGCTGATATCCTCAAATATGATTATAATTCTAAAACACAAGAATTGATGGTTGGAAATTGGGCAGCACATAGTCGATATCAGACAATGTTACGTACATCTGATGTTTTACCTGCTCAATTTGATGCTTTTTATAAATTAACAGGTAATCGAACATGGGTAACTATTAAACAAGCAATGCTGAAAAGTCTAGTAAGTTTGAGTAAACAGCATCGAACGGGACTGATTCCAGACTTTGCTTGGATTAAAAAGAAGCAAACGGTTGCGGTTAAAGCAGGAACTGTTTCAAGTAAGTACGACGGAGATTATTATTACAATGCTTGTCGGTTGCCGTATAATTTAGCTCAAAGCAAAGATCGGCTCAGTCAACGAATTTTAAATAAAATGATGAATTTTTTTATGAAGCAAGAATATATTTCCGGCGGTTATCGATTGAATGGTCGACGATTAAATCATTATCAGTCAGCTAGTTTTGGAGCTCCAATTTTTTTCGCAGCAAATCATAATGCGAAGTTTTCAAAATTAGTTCAGTCAGAAAAATACATTTTTATTCAATCTTTAAATGCAAATAATTATTATCAATCAGCTTTGACTATTTTGACAACACTTGGAACCTTTAAGTAGTGAAAATGGTTATAAAGATAATAAAGCCTTAAAACTAGTTAGACTGACTAGCTTTAGGGCTTTATTAGATTCGACATATAAAATATTTAACTCTTTTTGCGATTTTTAGCAGTTAGGGCACTGTATCTAAGATACCTTTTCTTAGCCTCGGCTTCATTTATAGCTAAAAGCTTTGAAAACTCAGCAGAATTGTGTGTACCCAAATGGTATCTAAGCTCCCCCTTTAGAAATTCTTGAAATAGACTCCAATCAGGTTTGCTAGAGTCAAGTTTTAAAAATTCTTTTTGTGTACCTGAAGCTGGAAATCTTCTGAAGAGGGGCCAGTATCCACATTTTACGGCCTTTTTTTGTTCTTTAATAGCAGTATTATGATAAATCCCATGTAATTTGCATGTACTATAGGCAATTATAATCGAGGGCCCTTCATAAGCTGCAGCCTCAATAAAAGCTTTTAAGGTCTGTTCAGGATTAGCTGCAAGGCAGATTTGAGCAACGTAGACATTATCATAAGTCATCATAATAGATGCAAAATCTTTTTTTATTTTTTTGTTTCCAAAATTTGTAAATTTTGTTCTGGCAGCTGTAGGGCTGGATTTTGAGCTTTGCCCCCCGGTATTTGAGTAGCCTTCATTATCCAAAATTAAGATGTTTACATTTTTATTTTGGAATATAATCTGATCTATTCCGGCATAATCAATATCATATGCCCAACCATCACCACCCACGATCCATGTAATTCTTCGCATTAAGAAGTGTTGATTGACAAGTAATTCTTCTAATTCTGGATAGTATGGTGCTTCATTTGCCAGACTGTTAACTAATGAATTTACGACTTTAGGATCACTTTGAGTCTCTTTTTTACTTAACCAATTTTGAGCTGAGTTTCTTAAATGTTCACTATAAATTTTATTTGTAGCAATTTTTTTAACTTTTTGACTTAATTGATTTCTAATGAGTTCAGCGCCGATGCCTAATCCGAATCCGTATTCGGCATTATCTTCAAATAGTGAAGTTGTCCAGATAGGTCCGTAGCCACTCTTATCAGTAGTATAAGGAATCGATGGTGCACTTCCGCCCCAAATCGAAGAACATCCGGTTGCATTGGCAATCATTAAATTTTTAGGGAAAAGTTGGGTTAGTAATTTTATATAAGGCGTTTCGCCACAACCAGCACAAGCTCCTGAAAATTCAAGTAAAGGTTTTTTTAATTGAACAGAACGAATACTCTTTTTTGAGGATTCAGGAAAATCAAAGGTTTGATGATTGATAGCGTAATTCCAATTTTCGTTCTCCACTTTTTTATGTTGCGAATTTTCTTCCAATTGAATTCCCTTATTTTTTAAAGGGCACATATCATAACAAAGTGTACAACCAGTACAATCCAACGGAGATACTTGGAGTCGATATTTGAATTTGGCATTTCCTCTGAAAGGAACGGTTTTAAACGGTACAGGTTCGTTTTCTTTGAAAACAAATGGTCTAATAGCTGCATGTGGACAAATAGTTGCACATAAATTGCAGTTTACACAATATTCAGGACGCCATATAGGAATTTTTGCAGCAATATCCGGCTTGTCATAGTTAGCGGTACCTAGTGGAAACGAACCATCTTTTAAACCATGTTTGAGCATAGTTTTTACTGCTATTTTTTCTCCAAGCTGTTTGGTCATGACTAAGTGAATTTCACCTTTAAATGAACTATCCGTGGGTACATCACTTTTGTGTTTATCCTTTCTCCCCCAAGTTGCTGGAATATTTACTTTTTTCAAATCAGCAATTGAATCATTAATAGCTTTTATGTTTGACTTAACCAGTTGTGTACTATAAGAGCTATATTTTTTATTAAATTTGCTGGAAAGTGCATTTAAACTAGTTTGGAAATCTGTCAGATTAGCCAAATATAAAAAGCAAGTTTGCATTATCGAATTTATGTGAGGTAAGAGATTAAATTTTTGGGCAATCTTATTGGCGTCTATTATATAAAAATTTATTTTGTTTTTAGCGAAATAATATTTATAATCATTTGGAAGAATTTTAGTGATTTTTTCTAGAGAATAGCTAGTATTTAATAAAAATATGCCGTTTTTAGTAAGACCATCAAACAATTTGAATGTTTTTATATAATTATCGCAATAACATGATAAAAAATTGAAACTTTTAACTGCATAAGCCGATCGAATTTTTTGTTTTGAAAATCTAAGATGTGAAACCGTAACTCCACCGGCTTTACGAGGATCAAATTTAAATTGTCCTTGAACATTTAAGTCTGTTTGTTCACCAATTATCTGAACTGTCATGCTACTTCCACTTGTTGCGCCATCAGAACCGCGTCCCCAAATTTGAGCTTGAAAATCTTTTTGAGGAGTTAAATCATTTTGACCGATATTTGACAATGAAAGTTTTGTAACATCATCTATAATTCCTAATGAAAAATGTTTTTTAGGTTTGGAATTTTCAACTTCAAAAAATCCAGCTCTAATTTGATTGGGAGTTACATCTTTGGAACCTAAACCATATCTTCCTGCTAAAATATTTACATTTCGTTTAGCTGATTGAATTACTGATTGGATGTCTTCAGCAAGCGGTTCATTAAACGAACCTTTTTCCTTTGTTCGATCTAAAATTATAATATTTTTGGCAGAAAAGGGAATTTTGTCAATTATTGCTTTTGCAGGAAAAGGGCGATACAAGTGAATATTTAATACTCCCCAGTGTTTGTTGTTTTTATTGCTTTCATCTATAACTTGTTGGATGGTTGGAATGATTGAGCCCATAGCAATCATGATTGTTTCTGCAAATTTATCTCCGTAATAATCAACTACTGAACAGTTAGTATTAAATAATGGATTTAATACTTCAATACAATTAGCTGCTTGTTTAGGAACAGCTTGATAATCAAGATTGGTAGTTTCTTGTTGTTGAAAAAAGATATCAGGTGTTTCTGAAATTCCATAAGCTCGTGGATGATCATTTCGCACACTATTTGTTCTAATTTTCTGATAAACGATCGGGTCAACTATTTTTTTAAGTTGACTATATGAGGGTAATTCAATGTTTCTTAATTCATGACTTGTGTTGAAGCCATCAAAAAAATTAATAACCGGCATTGACATTGTGGCGGATAACAAGTGAGCAACACCAGCAAATAAAGCTGCTTCCTGAACGGAACTAGCTGCTAAAATTATAACTCCAGTTTGCCGTACCGCCATGACATCACTGTGATCACCGTAAATGCTTAAATTTCCTGTTGAAATGGCACGTGAGGCTACATGAATAACTACAGGTAAGAATTCACCGGCTAATTTATAAAGTGTTGGAATCATAAGAAGCAATCCCTGTGAAGATGTAAAAGAGGTAGACAATACGCCCGTTTTTGCCAGTCCATGGACAACACCAGCCACTCCACCTTCTGATTGCATTTCAACAACTTCAACATTTTGATTGAATAAATTTTTCTTTTTTAGATTAGACCAAAGTTCTGTTTTTTCGGCCATTAATGAAGCAGGCGTTATTGGATATATTACAGCTGCTTCACTAAAAGCGTATGCAACGTAGGCTACCGCGGTATCACCATTTACTATCTTTCTCAACTTTAATTCCTCCCAACATGTAACCACTTTCATAGCTTATATCTCTAAGTTTGATTGATTTATTTTGATTTACATAGGAATATTTTGTCGAAAAACTAGTAAATATATGCTCTGCAGCAAAATAAAAATTATTATGAAATAATTTGCCATGAAAAAAGTTATAGTTTTCTGGAAAAAAAATACAATTAAACAGTCAGTAAAAGAGCTTATAATGCAATTGAAATTTGAAATAGTTTAGAGGTGATAACTTGGAAAAAAATGATCACAGTTTGATAGATATGGTATTAAAAAAGGCAGGTGATGCTTCTTTCGAAAAAGAAAATTATTTTGATTTAAACCGAATCACTAGTGCCGTGTTAAAAACTGCAGATGAAGCTGCACGTAGATTACTAGATGTTTCTTTTTCAATTGTAGATCAAGCGGGTAATTTATATTATTTTTATCGGATGCCTAATGCTATTTTAGTTAGTCTAACTTTATCGCAAAAAAAGGCCTATACAGCAGTCGCTATGAATGAATCGACGATTAATTTATATTCAAAATGTCAACCTGGAGAACCTTTATTTCAATTAGAAACTTTCAGTGAAGGTAAGATCGTGACTTTTGGTGGAGGAATTCCGATTCGAATAAATAATTGTTTGGTGGGTGGTTTGGGTGTTAGTGGCGCTCCAGATCCTAAAGAAGATGATTCTTTAGCAAAATATTGGTTGAAACATTTAGAGTTTGAAGATCACTAAAGTTTATTAATAATTAAGAAAGGAAAATCATAATGAAAAAAGAAATTAACGTAAAACCGGGATTTTCGCAACCAACAGAAAGAATAAAAAAATTAAAGGCAGCAATTCTTGATACAACTCCGCGGATCGAAGTTGAAAGAGCAAGATTGATTACTGAATCATACAAGAAAACGGAAGCGCTTCCAACTGTTTTAAGACATGCTAAAGGATTCGAGAAGATACTTTCAGAATTGCCGGTTGTTATTCGCGATAATGAATTAATTGTAGGAACAGCCACAATTGATTCGCGCTCAGCTCAAATTTTTCCAGAATTTGGGCCACAAGGACTTAAAGATGAGTTTGATACTGTTTCAACCAGATCAGCTGATCCGTTTGCTATTTCTGAAGAAGTAAAAACAGAATTAAAAGATATTTTTAAATACTGGGAAGGAAAAACAACTAGTGAATATGCTTCTTCATTAATGGATGAAGATACTCGTAAGGCTTACGATGCGGGAGTGTTTACAGTTGGAAATTATCATCAAGGCGGTGTAGGACATTTAGCAGTAAATTATGAAAAAATTTTGCAAAAAGGAATTCGTGGAGTTATTTCTGAAATAATTGCGGCCATAAAAAATGCAGATCAAACTGATCCAAGTTGGATCGAAAAAGAACAATTTTATCGGGCAGCTTTAATTACTTTAAAGGCAGTAGTGAACTTTGCTAATCGCTATGCACAAAAAGCAAAAGAATTGGCAGAATATTCAAATGATGCAAAAAGGAAAGCCGAACTATTAAAGATTTCCGAAATTTGTTCACACGTTCCAGAATATCCAGCACGTAATTTTTATGAAGCACTGCAATCATTTTGGTTTATTCAATTAGTTATTCAAATCGAAGCTTCAGGTCACTCAATTTCACCAGGTCGATTTGACCAGTATATGATTCCTTTCTATGAAAATGACGATACTCTGACTCAAGAAGAGGCTCAAGAATTACTTGATTGCTTGTTTGTGAAGTTTAATGATTTGAATAAACTGAGAGATATTGTAACGGCTACAGCGTTTGCGGGTTACCAATTATGGCAAAACGTTAATTGTGGTGGTCAAACTAAAGATGGCAAGGACGCTACTAATGCTATTTCATATATGGAAATCGAGTCAATGGCTCATGTAATGATGGCAATGCCTTCTTTATCGATTCGAGTATGGAATGGAACACCTAATGCATTTTTATTGAAGGCATGTGAACTTTCAAGATTGGGTGGTGGACAACCAGCATTCTATAACGATGAAGAAATTATTACTGCCAAAGTAAATCGTGGTGAAACACTTGAAGATGCACGAAATTATGCAATTGTTGGATGTGTTGAGCCAGCTAGTCAAGGTAAAGAAAATAGTTGGTGTGATGCTGCCTTATTTAATTTGCCAAAAGTATTAGAAATAGCAATGAATAATGGTCGTTTGAATGGTAAAGATTTTGGACCTAAAACAGGGGAATTTAAGGATTTCAAATCTTTTGACGAATTTCTAAAAGCCTATGTTGAGCAAATGAAGTTTTGTGTTTCATTGCTAGTTAGAGCGGATAATGCAGTTGATTATGCTCACCGCAAATATGGGCAGTTAGCTTTTGTTTCAACCTTAGTAGATGATTGCATCAGTAAAGGCGAAACGATTGACCATGGTGGAGCACATTATAACTTTACAGGTCCTCAAGGAATAGGTTCTGCAAACATCGGCAATGCTTTAATGGTTGTGAAAAAACTAGTATTTGATAGTAAAACATTATCAATGAAGCAACTAAAAGAAGCAATGGATCACAATTTTGGTAGAAGTGAGAGTGCTGTTCCAGCTGCAAAAGCAGATAAAGATGAAGCCTACGATGCAATTGCACAAGCTGTCAAAAAAGTTCTGGGTGAAGATGAAAGTCTTGATTTAGATAATTTGAAATTAAATCATGATGATACTACTAAATCACTTGATGATAACAGTAATGTCTACGCAAAAATTCATGAACAAGTTATGAATGTGGATAAATACGGTAACGATTTAAACGAAGTAGACGAACTTACTAGAATCGGTTCAAGAGTTTATTGTGAAGAACTTGAAAACTATAAGACACCACGTGGCGGCATATTTAATGCGGGACTTTATCCGGTTTCCGGCAATGTTTTGTTTGGTAGTTATATTGGTGCAACACCAGATGGTCGTTATGACAAGGAAACGATTGCTGATGGGGTTTCTCCAACCAGAGGAACGGATACCAATGGCCCGACTGCAGCAGCTAATTCAGTTGCTAAACTTGATCATTTTATAGCATCTAATGGGACATTATATAATATGAAATTTAGTCCTTCAGCGGTTGCAGGAGATGGCGGATTGAGAAGATTTGCAGCTTTAATTCGTGGATTCTTTGATAAAAAAGGCGGACATGTTCAATTTAATGTTATTGATCGGCAAACTTTACTTGATGCCCAGGCACATCCTGAACAACATAAGGATTTAATTGTTCGTGTTGCAGGCTATAGTGCACAGTTTATTGCTTTGGATAAGTCAGTCCAAGACGACATTATTGCAAGAACTGAGTTTGATAATTTTTAAAATTAGGAAGTAATTTATATGGGAAATATTGACTATGATAAAAAAGCTTGTGTGTTCAATATTCAACGTTATTCAATTCATGATGGACCGGGAATTAGGACGATCGTTTTTATAAAAGGCTGTCCACTGCGGTGCAAGTGGTGCTTTAATCCAGAATCTCAAGATCCTCGTCCGACTAAAGATTTTGGCTCAATGATGAGTGTTGCTGATGTTTACAAACAAATAAAAAAAGATGAAGTAATTTATCGGCGTTCAGGAGGTGGAATTACTTTTTCAGGAGGCGAGGCGTTAACTCAACCAGATTTTGTTGAAGAGTTAATTAAGGTCTGCAATGCGAATGGTTGGACTACGGCGGTGGAAACAGAAGGGTATATTTCAGAGAGGACAATTACCAGAATAATTCCAAAATTAGACTACGTTTTGCTTGATATAAAAGCAATTCCAGAAGATGTTCATCGGCGGGGAACAGGTGTAAGCAACCATAGAATTTTGAAAAATGCATTGTTGATTAACCAATTGGCCAAAAATGTGGTTGTTCGCGTACCGGTCATCCCAACTTTTAACTATTCTAAAAAACAAATAAATTATATTTGTGAATTTAGTAAATACCTTAATAATGTAAATACCTTGCACCTTTTACCATATATGACTGTTGGCAGAAAAAAATATAAAAAATTAGGACGAAAATATGAGATGGGAGATATAGCTCCTTTATCAGAAGACGATTTATTACCTTTAAAAGAAATTGTTGAAGAACACGGATTTAACTGTGTTTTGGGTGGATAAATAAAGGGGAATCTAAAAATGGATGAAAAAATATTCAATACAGTAATGAATCAAGTTGAAAAAAGCTTGGATGAAAAGGAAACGAGCAAAAGTGAAAGTAGTTGTAAAAATAAAAGCTGTAATGTAACTGAATTTGTAGGAACAGGTATTGGTGATGCAATTGGACTAGTTATTGCTAATGTTGATCCTCAGCTGCATGAACAAATGAAGATTGACAAAAAATATCGTTCAATTGGAATTTTGGGAGCTAGAACCGGAGCAGGTCCTGAAATTATGGCGATCGATGAAGCAGTTAAGGCTACAAATACAGAAGTACTTTCAGTTGAATTGGCTCGTGATACTAAAGGAGGTGCTGGTCACGGCTCATTAATTATTGTTGGCAGTGAAGATGTATCTGATGCAAGACGGGCAATTGAAGTTGCATTAGAGAATTTGAACCAAACCAACGGCGATGTTTATAGTAATGAGGCTGGACACCTAGAGTTTCAGTATACAGCGCGTGCTAGTTATGCAATTGAAAAAGCTTTTGGAGCGCCGGTAGGTAAATCGTTTGGATTAGTTTGTGCCGGCCCGGCAGCCATAGCAGTAGTTTTGGCAGATACTGCTATTAAAGCAGCAAATGTTGAAGTAGTTAGCTATGCTTCTCCAGGTAATGG
This sequence comes from Liquorilactobacillus ghanensis DSM 18630, assembly GCF_001435235.1. Lineage (GTDB taxonomy): Bacteria > Bacillota > Bacilli > Lactobacillales > Lactobacillaceae > Liquorilactobacillus > Liquorilactobacillus ghanensis. Next base: position 430,964 of record NZ_AZGB01000016.1, read on the forward strand.
TGGGACAGCACACTCCAATGAAGTTATTTTAACAATAACTGGGGATTCTGGAGCAGTTAGACAAGCAGTAATTGCTGCTCGTGAGTTAGGACTTAAATTATTAGGAACATTGGGTGCTAAACCAGTTTCTACTACAAAACCATATATTTAGGGGAGGATGATTCAAAATGAATTCAGATGCACTGGGAATGATTGAAACTAAGGGATTTATTGGTGCCGTTGTAGCTGCCGATGCAATGGTAAAGGCGGCTAATGTACAGTTAATTGGAAGTAAAAAAATTGGTTCTGGACTTGTATCGGTCTTGGTCAGAGGGGATGTTGGTGCGGTTCAGGCGGCAACCGATGCCGGAGTTGCTGCAGCTAAAGATGTTGGAGAAGTAGTTTCAACCCATGTAATTCCACGACCGCATACGGATACTGAATCTTTATTACCGAATGAGTAAAAACGGAAGTGAGTTGAAATATGGATCAAAAGCAACTTGATACAATTATTTCTCAAATCACAGAACAAATTATTTCAAGATTAAATGAAAAAGAGTCGAATTTAAAAGCATTAAAAAAAGCACAATTGTATATTTTAACAGATAAAAATGAAACAAAAATCAGCCAGGAAATTAAAACTAATAATGTTTCGTTTTTACGGGATCAGTATGATTTAAAAATTATTAACTTTACAAGTGAGAACTATCAAGCAACTTTTCCTAAGAACTTAAATGAAGAAGACAAAGTATTGTTAACGTCGTTTCCATTTTATGATGTTGCTAAGGCTGCTTTAGGGATCATTGACGATACAGTTACATTTTGGATCAGTAAAACCTTTTTCTTAGGAAGAAAGGTTTTACTTTTAAAAGATGGAAAACGACCAATTTCAAATAAAAATAAAAAATATAGTGAACTTTTCTCGTCGTACATGAAAACACTAAACGAGTTTGGTTTACAGGAGATATATTGGAAAGATTTGAATAGAAATTTACAGTATGAAATAAAAACGACCGTTTTAACTTTGGCAGATATTGAAAAGCTCCCATCAAATAAAACAGTGAGTTTGAATTCAGCTACAATTTTGACAGAATTGGCTAGAGAAAAAATAGCAGAAAAGAATTTAAAAATAATTTATAAATGAGATGGGAGGTGTAGATATGCATGATGCACTGGGAATGTTGGAAGTAAAAGGATATGTTGCCGCAATTGAATTTGCTGATGTGATGGTAAAAGCAGCCGATGTTAAGATTGTCAAAATCAAAATGACCCGGGGAATGGGATGGATGACAATTTTTGTAGAAGGAAATGTTGCCGCAGTGCAAGCTTCCATTCGTACAGCACAAACGAGTGCTGTTGAAAGCAATCAATTTGTTTCTGCAAAAGTGATTCCTCGACCTCATGAAGATCTTAGTATCTTTTTAGAATCAACAGATGTAACTAAAAAGCAGAATAAATCGGAAGAAGAAAAACAACCAAAAATTGAAAACAAACAACCAGCAAATAAAGCTGGCAACAATATTCGATCCAGCAGAAAGAATGCAAATTTAAGTAAAAGGAAATCAATTACAACGAATAAATCTTTACCAGCTAAAAATAATGGGACAGGTTTGCAAAAAAGAAATAGTAGCACGAAGGAAACTACTGCGGTTAATAAAGTTGATAATCAACCAAAGAAAAATAATTGAAATTTAAGGAGGAATTTATAATGAATGATGCATTAGGAATGATAGAAACTAAAGGTTTTGTGCCAGCTGTAGAGGGAGCCGATGCAATGGTAAAAGCTGCCAATGTACGTTTAATTGGATATAAACAAATTGGAGCTGGGTTAGTAACAGTTTTGGTCAGAGGAGATGTAGGCGCTGTCAAAGCCGCAACTGATGCTGGAGCAGCTGCCGCCAAAAATGTAGGAGAAGTAAAATCTGTTCATGTAATTCCGCGGCCACATACTGATATTGAAAAGATTTTAACTGATAAAGATAAATAAGTAAGAAGGGGAAAAAATGGATGATAAAGATTTTCAAGCAACAGTTCGCGAAGTCTTAACTAATTTAAAAACAATTGTAAAAATTCCTGTCGGGATTTCAAATCATCATATTCATTTAACGGAAACCGACTATAAAAAATTGTTTCCGCATGAAGCAATAAAAGTAAAAAAAGAACTAAATCAACCAGGGGAATTTGCATCAGAGCAGATGGTTACTATCAAAGGACCAAGAGGAAAAATTGCAAGAGTTCGCATCTTGGGACCATTTCGTAGTCATTCACAAGTTGAGGTTTCATTAACAGATGCTCGAAAACTGGGAATTAAAGTTCCAATTAGATTATCTGGTAATTTAGATAACACTCCTGGAATCGATTTGGAATCTGAATATGGATCATTACATTTAAACGATGGAGTAATTGTTGCCAAGAGACATATCCATATGTCTGAGAAAGAAGCAGCATTATTGGGGGTAAAAAAAGGAGATACAGTAAGTGTCTCGGTGGATAATGCTGAAAGACCAATTGTTTTTCAGAATGTTGAAATAAGACCGGGAAAGAATTTTAAATTGGAGATGCATCTCGATACCGATGAGGCTAATGCTGGAAATATTTCTGGAAAATCATTCGGAAAAATAATCAGCTGATAATTGGGTGAGTCTATGTATGAAATCGAAGAACAAAAACTTGCAGCAGCTAATTCAAAATTGGATGTTATTAGTGAAATTGTAAATAAGGAAAAGCTAGCGGCAGATGTTAAGTTTAAAAAATTAAAAGCCGGAATTGATTTAGGAACATCCTCGATCGTTTTAGTAGTTGTTAATGAACAAAATGTGCCAGTATTTTCGGCCTATGAAGAAGCCAGTGTTGTCCGGGATGGATTAGTAGTTGATTTTATGGGTGCAATTTCGATAACTAATAAATTGAAGGAAAGAGCGGAAGCATGTTTACAGACTAATTTAAACACGGCGGCTGGGGCAATTCCACCTGGAACAGTCGGAAATAATAAAAAAATTGTTGGTAATGTTATCGAGGCTGCCAATCTAGAGGTTAGTGCAATTTTGGATGAACCAGTCGCAGCAGCTTGTTTATTGGATATTTCTGATGGAATAGTAGTTGATGTCGGTGGAGGAACAACCGGAATAACAATTATCAAGAACAAAAAAGTTGTTTTTTCTGCAGATCAAGCTACTGGTGGCACACAAATGACTTTGGTGATCGCAGGTTTCTATAATGTAACAATTACAGCAGCTGAAAAATTAAAAAGATCAAAAGTAAAGGAAAATGAAATTTTTAGTATCATTCAACCAGTTGTTGAAAAAATTGGAACAATTATTGATCAATATTTGACTAAATTCCAAATTCCGCAAAATGTGCCTGTATTTTTAGTCGGAGGAGCAACTTGTTTTGAAAAATTTCCAGATACTTTAAGCAAAATGCTCAATCGTCAAGTTTATCAACCGCATAGTCCTCGTTTTGTAACGCCATTGGGGATTGCAATTGGAAATGAAAAGTCATTCAGCTAAGGCGGCAAGTTGGGACGTGAAAAAATGTATATTGCGAAAGTGGTTGGGAATATTGTTTCAACCAAAAAAGAAGATAGTTTAGTTGGATCCAAATTAATGATTTTAAAAATGATTCATGCAAGTTCTTTAGACAATCTGATCGTTGCAGTTGATTTAGTCGGTTCAGGGGTAGATGACTATGTTTTAGTTTCGTGTGGAAGTTCAGCTCGGCAAACTTTTTTAAATAAAGAAATACCAGTTGACGCAGCGATTGTTGGGATAATTGATAATTTTGATGAAAGGATGATCAAAGATGGAATTAGATGTTGAGGATATAATTGCTAAGATTATTAAAAATGATAAGTTGGACGATGGGATTAAAAGTTCGGAAGAATCGAGTTATGCTGCTGCGGGAGAAAATGGTGTTTTTAAAACTGTAGATGATGCAGTTAAGGCAGCCAAGATTGCTCAGAATAAATATTTTCATACTTCATTAAAAATGAGGAAAAAAATTGTTAAAGCTATTCGTGACGAATTACTGCCAGAGGTAGAAGAAATTGCCCGTCGCGGATACGAAGAAACAAACATGGGAAATTTAAACGATAAAATCGAAAAGAACAGATTAGCTATCACCAATACACCCGGATTAGAAGATCTGAAAGTAAGCAGTCAGGTTATAACCGGAGATAATGGGATGACGTTATATGAATTATGCCCGTATGGGGTCATCGGTGCAATTACTCCAAGTACAAATCCTACAGAAACAATCATTAATAATACGATCGGAATGCTTGCGGCAGGTAACGCAATTTACTTTAGTCCGCATCCAGGTGCAAAAGAAAGTTCAATTTGGTTAATAAAAAAGCTGAATAAAATAGTTAGCAAGGCAAGTGGAATAGAAAATTTGGTGGTAATGATTGAATCACCATCTATTCAAGCAGCCCAAGAAATGATGACTCACCCAGATATCAATTTACTGGTTGTTACTGGAGGGCCAGGTGTTGTGGGTCAAGCAATGAGAAGTGGTAAAAAAGTTTTAGGTGCTGGAGCAGGGAATCCGCCAGTTTTAGTAGACGAAACAGCCGATATTGAAAAAGCAGCTCAAGATATCGTTAATGGTGCGGCTTTTGATAATAATTTACCATGTATTGCTGAAAAAAATATTGTGGTTGTAAATGAAGTTGCAGATAAATTATTAGAAAATCTGAAAAAAGATGCGGCTTTTGTTGTATCTGATTTAGCTGATGTCAAGAAGTTAACTGAATTAACCGTTACAGAAAAACAAACTCCTAATAAAAAATATGTTGGTAAGTCTGCAGAAAAAATTTTAAACGATGCTGGTGTTGCTTATACTGGGAATCCTAGATTAATTTTGATTGAAGCTGATCAGAATAGTCCATTTGCCAAAATAGAGATGTTAATGCCTGTAGTTCCGTTTATTCGAGTAAAGGATTTTGCAGCGGCGTTAGATACCTGTTTGACACTGGAACATGGATTACACCATACAGCAATTATGCATTCTCAAAATGTTTCGCGGCTTAACAAGGCTGCTAAAGAGATGCAGACTTCTATTTTTGTAAAAAATGGTCCATCGTATGCCGGAATTGGATTTGGTGGAGAAGGTCCGACAACTTATACAATAGCTACCCCTACAGGAGAAGGTACAACCAGTGCTAAAAATTTTGCCCGGGTAAGGAGATGCGTCTTGACTAGTGGCTTTTCGATTAGATAGGAGGATGTCAGCATGGAGTCTTTTAAGATTAAAACACATATCTTAAGTGGAAATAATGCCCTTAGTAATTTAGACAAATTGTCAAATGAAAAAATCTGGATTGGCTGCGATCCATTTTTATTGAAAAATGCAGTCGTTGATAATTTATTTAATAGTTTAAAGCAGGCAAATAATAATATTTGTATTTTTGATGATATAAAACCAGAACCGCCGATCAGCAATATAATAGCTGGTATTAAATCATACGTTAATTTTTCGCCTACTCAAGTAATTGCTATTGGTGGTGGTTCGGCAATTGATACTGTTAAAGCTGTCAGATTCTTTTCACAAAAAAAATATCCTGATTTAGGAAAAAGTTATTTTTGGGCACTTCCAACTACGAGCGGAACTGGATCTGAAGTCACCAGCATATCAGTGATTTCTGATCCCGAGAAGCAGTTAAAGTATCCGGTTGAAGATCAGTTGCTGCTTCCAGATACTGCAATTCTTTGTTTAGATTTAGTAAAGAGTTGTCCACCTAAAGTAATAGCTTATAGTGGGATGGATGTTTTAACCCATGGATTGGAATCTTTAGTAGCAAATAATGCATCACTTTTTTCGGATGCTCTTGCTGAAAAAACGATTAAGCTTGTTTTTGATAACTTGGAAAATTGTTACGTAAAAAAAGAAGATGTATATTTTGCTAATATGCAAGCAGCTTCTTGTATTGGAGGTTGTGCATTTGAAAATGCAGGATTAGGGATCAGCCACGCTCTTTCACATCAAATAGGAAGTTTATTTCATATTCCACATGGTCTGGCTAATGCGATTTTACTGCCAAAGGTAATGCAATTTAATTCTAAAAGTCAAAAAGTTGAAAGTAAATATGCAGCTGTTGCTAAATTGGTCTTCCCTGAAGAAACCCTAAGAATGAATGCTGAAGACAGCGTCAAATTTTTAATTTCACAAGTAGAGGATTTAGCACAGAAATTAAATTGTCCACGTTCTTTAAAAGAATGTGATGTTAGTGGTAAAAAAGTTGCAAATGATTTAAATAGAATAGTGCTAAATGCTGAAAAAGATTTTACGTATCCTGGTAATCCGGTAGTTCCTACTAAAGGCGATTTAGTTAAGATCGTATTATCAATTTTATAATTGTTTATTTTCAAGTAGGGAGAAGATGAAATCGAGGAGGATGACTTATGGGATATTTAGGAGAATTTATAGGAACTTTTGTACTGATGATATTTGGAGCTGGAGTTGGAGCATCGGTTAATCTTGAGGGTGCTTATGCTAAGGCCTCTGCTAAAGCCGGTTGGATCATGATTGCTTTAGGATGGGGACTGGCTGTCATGTTAGGTGTTTATACCGCAGCTTACTTTGGAGCTCCAGGTCATTTGAATCCGGCGGTTACAATTGCTTTTGCTGCCGGAGGAATAATTTCTTGGAAGATAGTTCCTGGATATATCTTGGCTCAAATTGTAGGGGCATTTTTGGGCGCCAGTGTAGTAGCACTTCACTTTTACCCACATTTTAAGAAGACAAAATCTGATCAAGGAAATACAGTTGCAATTTTTGCAACTGTACCGGCAATCGATAACAAGTTGTTTAACTTTATCAGTGAAGTTGTTGCTACTTTTGCGTTTATTCTTTGTTTACTTACGTTAGGTAATTTTGCGGAAGGACTAAAACCGTTAGTTGTAGGTTTGCTGATCGTTGCAATTGGTTTTTCTTTAGGATCAACGACTGGATATGCTATTAATCCAGCAAGGGATTTTGGACCAAGATTGGCGTATGCAGTCTTACCAATTCCTAACAAGGGATCTGCTAATTGGGATTATAGCTGGGTACCGATTTTAGGCCCGATTATAGGTGGATTACTAGCAGTTTTTCTTGTAAAAATTGTTTAAAATAATGTTTTAATAAGAGGGTGACACTTATTGAATAATCTTAAAATAATGGCAATAAATTCTGGAAGTTCATCACTAAAATTCAAATTATATGAAATGCCGGCTGAGAAAGTTTGCGTAAGTGGAATAATTGAACGTATTGGCAGTCCAGAAGCTCAGTTTTCAATTAATAATAAAACTAAGACCTTAGCAATAAAAAATCATGAAGAGGCTATTAGATGCCTTTTGACTGAGTTGTTAAAGCAGAATTTTATAGACGAATTGAATGAAATTGTTGGGGTAGGACATAGAGTAGCACATGGTGGGGAGTTTTTTGATAGATCAACTATTGTAAACAAGAAAGAATTTGCAAGAATTGAACAACTTGGAGAGTTGGCTCCGCTTCATAATCCGGTCAATGCAATGGGAATTAAAGTTTTTTCGGAGGTGCTTCCGCAAAGTATTCAAGTAGCAGTTTTCGATACAGCGTTTCACCAAACGATTCCGAGTTATAACTATCTATATCCTTTACCATATAGTTTGTATCAAAAGTATAAAATTAGAAAATATGGTTTTCACGGAACCAGCCATCAATACGTTGCTAAAAGAGCTGCAGAATTTTTAAAATTGGATTTTCAAGAGGCCAATTTTATTACTTGTCATCTTGGAAATGGAGCCAGTATTTGTTGTATCAAGGAGGGTAAGTCCTTCGATACTTCTATGGGATTTACACCAACTGATGGGGTTATGATGGGGACTCGCAGTGGTGGAATCGATCCAATGATCTTCCCATTTTTAGAAAAAAATTTGTTGTTAGATGTTAATAAAATTGAACATATTATCAATAAAGAATCTGGACTGTTGGGCATATCAGGAATTTCAAACGATTTTAGAGATGTTCAAAATAGTGCTAGAAATGGGAATGAACTTTCTAAAATAGCGATAAAAATGTTTGTTAGGAAAATTAGTGAGTATATATTGTCATACACGTCAGAATTAAAAAGGATTGACGGAATCGTATTTACAGCCGGAATCGGTGAACATTCAGCTTATGTTCGTCAGCAAATTTGTGAACAATTAACATGCTTGAATGTAAAATTAAATAAGCAAAAAAATGATGACAATGATAAGTTAATTAGTTCAAAAAATTCTAAAGTCAAAGTACTGGTAATCCCAACGGATGAAGAGCTGGTTATTGCTAAAGACACTTATAAGCTTGTCCATAATTTAGTGAATGTTTGAACAAATAAATCAGCTGATGGTATAATTCCTTTTAGGAAAGCGCTTACATTTTCTTAGGAGGGATAATTTATGGCAACTAATGATTTAAATGAACAACATCGAGAAAAGGCCAAGTTAATAAAAGTTTTGAGTGAAACTGGAATGCAAAATGTCATTGATGTTGATGCATTACAAAAAATGCAGGACAATATTGCAGAAATTTCGGGAATTTCTATTGTAGCTGTTGATGCTAAAGGGACACCAATAACCCAAGAAACGAGTTTTACTTCTTTTTGTAAATTGAGAAGAACGATGGACGATTGCCGATCGAATTGTTTTTTTTCGGATGCTTATGGTGGATTAAAAGCGGCAATGAAAAATATGCCATATGTTTACCGGTGTCCAGCAGGTCTGGTGGATTGTGCAGTTCCAATTAATATTTATGGTATCTATTTAGGTGCGATTCTTATTGGACAGGTAAAGTGTGAGACAACTGGCGCAAAAGATCTGGAAAATGTCATGAAGTTTACTTTTGAAAATATTAGTTCTGAAAAAGCTGAAGAACTTTATGCCGAGTATAAAAAAGTAAAAGTTGTTAAATTAGAAAGATTAAAGCTAGTTGCTAATATGTTTCGTTTAATAATTGATGAGATGATCGAAAAAAAAGTAGAGGAGCTTCTTCGAAAACGAACTGAACAGGAAAATGATAATTTAGAAATGAAAATAAAAAACTTATCAATTAAGGAAAAAGTTACAAAGACAACAGTAAGTAGTAGCCATGGTTCAGATTTTTTGAGAAATAAATTTCTTACAAATGTTATGAACTCTTTAGGAAACTTGTCAATTATCGAGAGGGCACCTAGAACAAATGAATTGACTTGTTTATTTTCAAAAATGTTGCGCTATAATTTTGAAACTCATGGTGGCTTTATTGAGCTCGAAAAAGAACTTGAAAATATAAAAAATTATCTCAGAATTCAACAAATATCTTCTTCAGATGGTTTTGATTACCAAATAAAGTATAATTGTTCCCTTAAAAATAAGTTTATTCCCTACTTTTCGATTTATGTTTTTGTTGAGAATTCTATTTTACATGGATTTAGTAAAATTAATTATAAAGGGCAATTAAAAATATTAATTTATGAAGATGAGAAAAATTATTTTATCCAAATTAAGGACAACGGTTCTGGAATGTCATCGCAAAATTTTGATCGCTTTTTTAAAAACAATTCAGAGATAGCTGATAAGGATGAATATGAATTAAGCATTCACTCTGTTAGAAAACGATTTATTTCCTTATTTGGTAAAGAGTATGATATCGAACTTCAGTCAAATTATCAGAAAGGATTTCAAGTAGTAATAAAAGTTCCATTAGCTATAGAAGGGATTAGAGTCAATGGGTAATAAAATAATTTTTTTTAAATTAGATCCTTTACTTGAAAAAGCTCTTTTTCAAGTAGCGGGGAATGTTTCTGAGCACAATTTTGAAATATGTACTATTCAAAAATTTGAAAATAAGTCAATTGCTGATTTGTTGAAGAATGAATACTTTAGAGGTGTTTTTTTAGAGTGTTCAACAATAAATGATGCCTTTTTTCGAAAAATAAATATTATTAATCAATTGAGCCCCAAAACAAAAATTTATGTTTTTTCTAATGAAATTACTACGGGGTTAGTTTCATTGTTAGAAAAACGAAAAATTGAAAAAATTATGCTATTACCACTTTCTTTTCGAATTATAAATAAAGTGATTTTTGAACTTAAGCACACACAAAATTTAACTGTTGAACCAATTACGTTGAAGCTTAGAAAACTAATCTTAAATTCAACATACAGTGAAGTGTATTCTGAGTTATTTATAATTTGTACCAATTATATTGAACAAATTTCCAGAGCTAATTTGTCAGCTCAATTAAGCATGCTTAGAAAAGTAGTACTTAGTAATGACAGTTATTCGGAAAAACTTAAAAATGACTTTGAATCAAATTTTACTTTAAATTTTTCTGATTATGAACTTACTGCCTATGTTGTTGAGTTTTTCATTTTTGACTTAGTAGATTTATTTTATCAAGAACAATTAATTCGAAAAAAACCATTTTTTTTGAATGTTTTTGAATGCGTAAATACGCAAATCCATTCAGATTTATTTTTATCTAATGTAGCGGAGCAAGCAAATATAAGTGCTAGTTATTTAAGTAGAGCAATTTCTAAGGAATTTGGTTTTAGTTTCAATAAATATATACAAATAAAGAAAGTTGAGGAGGCCAAAAAGGAGTTTTATTTTAATGATGAAAAAGTAATTGATGTTTCTTTTAAACTTTCTTTTAGTGAGCCAAGTTATTTTTCAAAAGTTTTTAAAAAAATACAAGGTGAGACCCCCATTCAATATAAAAAGAATATTATTTTGGAAAAAGAGAAAGCGGGTAATAAAGATGAAGAAAGTTGCGGCTGAATCGGTTACGGAAGGGCATCCTGATAAGGTTTGCGATCAATTATCAGATTGCTTATTGGATGCTTATTTGCAGAAAGATGCTAATGCTAAAGTTGCGCTAGAATGCATGATTTCTAAAAATCTATTATTAGTTTCTGGGGAGGTTAGCAGTAAAGAAACGATTAATTATGAAAGAGTGATAAGAAATAAGTTGCTTAGCATCGGTTATGATGATGTTAAAAAGGGCTTTGATGCTAAAAAGTGTGCTATTGAAATAAATGTTCATGCTCAGTCACCTGATATTAGTTTGGGGGTAAAAAAGGAAAGTGGCCATATTGGAGCAGGTGATCAAGGAACTGTCTACGGCTATGCAACTTCGGAAACGCCGGATCTTATTCCAATGCCAATATACTTGGCAAATAAACTAGCCAAGATTATCGATCAATACCGCCATACCCAAAGGCTTTCATACTTGAGACCGGATGGGAAGACCCAAGTAGTTGTAATATATGATAAAAACAACATTCCGATTGGTTTAGACAGTATTACATTGTCTGTTCAGCATGATCCGTTAATTTCAGAGGAACGTTTGCGTAATGATTTGTTTGAAAAAGTAATTCGAGAAAATATAGCAGAAAAATTTTTAAGAAATACTAAAATATTAATTAATCCGACTGGTAGATTTGTTGTAGGGGGGCCAGAGGCTGATACTGGGCTGACAGGCAGAAAAATTTTTGTTGACACATATGGGTGTGGTTTTCCTCACGGAGGTGGTGCTTTTTCAGGTAAAGATCCAACCAAGGTCGATCGTTCAGCCGCATATATGGCACGATTTGTTGCTAAAAATATTGTGGCTGCGGGATTAGCAGCAAGATGTTTGATATCTTTAACATATGTTATTGGAATTGAAAAACCTGTGAATGTTAATTTAGATACTTTTGGAACTGAAAAGATTTCATATGGGTTATTAAATGAATTTATTAACCGGATATTTGATTTTTCACCTAGTGAAATAATTTCAACACTTCATTTAAGGCAACCTATTTACAGTTCAACGGCAATTTATGGACATTTTAAAGCTGGGTATGAATATCCTTGGGAATCAACTAAAATAGCCTGTCTTTTGAAAATGCTACTTAAAGTTGATAGATAAAAGTTTACAGTATATAAGCACAAAAAGTATGGAGAGTCTGCAATAGTTGAGGACGAGCCTTTTTGAAAAATATAGTTAAAACATAAATAGGACTGGACAAAATTAACGTTTTATCCAGTCCTATTGTTTTATGAAGAATCTTAATATTGTTTTTTATCCGGTCGTTTAACTATAAAGATTAATGACATAATGCCTAGGAAAATGAATCCAATGATAACTGAGATTCGCGTTTCCGGGTTAAAGAACATAAAAATCAAAGTTAAAAATAAACCCAATAATGCAAAATAATTGCTGAATGGTGATAGAGCTAATTTAAAAGGATGATTTTGCAACTGGTCATGTTTTAACTGCCGGAATTTCAAATGACTTAAAAGAATTACAAACCAAGGCACCATTCCTGGCAGTACACTGGAACTATAGACTAGTACAAAGATATTTGCACTGCCCTTGACTAAATGCGGTAAAATTGCATTTAAAATCATTCCAATAAAAATACCAATAGATATTGTTAAAACAGCCAGTACCGGGACACCACGATTGGAAAGTTTAGTGAATTTTTCACTGATCTCATGTTTTAACCCTAGACTGTACAACATGCGACTAGAACTGAAAATTCCTGAATTGCAACCAGACATGGCAGCCGTAACTAAGACAAAATTAATAATTCCAGCAGCTGCTGTAATTCCAACGCGAGCGAAAGTTTCAACAAATGGAGATCCAACTTGATCAAGTTTATCCCAAGGATAGATTGTTACGATTACAAAAATTGATCCGATATAAAACAATAAAATTCGACCGACAATTGATTTAATGGATTTAATAATTGTTGGCTGTGGATTTTTGGCTTCACCAGCGGTAATACCGATAACTTCGATTCCTTGATAAGAGGCAATTACAATCGATAAGGCGAAGATGAACCCCTTAAAACCACCAGTAAAGAAGCCACCATGTGACCAAAGATTAGAGAACCCAATCGGCTGCCAATGATTACCAAGACCCAGTAAAATAACCATGACACCTAAGATTAACATAAAAATGATGGTTAAGACCTTGATTAAAGCAAACCAGAACTCTAATTCACCATAGGCTTTAACTGAAACCAGGTTAGCAATACAAAGAGTAATAACAATCACTGCTCCTGAGATCCAGTCAGGCAGATTAGGCCACCAATAATTTAAATATTGTCCTACCGCAATTACTTCACTGATACCGACAACCAGGTATTGAAAAACATTGCTCCAAGCCGTTAGATAACCAACAATGGGATGCAAATATTCACTGCCGAACTTAGCAAAAGATCCAGTAGAAGGATCTAGGTACAGCATTTCACCTAATGCGCGCATAACAATATAGAGGATTAAACCAGCTAAAGCATAATCCAGTAAAACTGAAGGCCCAGTCCATTTGATCGTTGAAGCTGACCCCATAAATAGACCAACACCGATTGTTCCTCCCAGAGCGATCATCTGCATTTGGCGTGATGAAAGATCACGATTAAGATTTTGATTTTCTTTTTCCTTCATAAAGCAGCTCCTTGATTAATTTTAATAATAAAAAAAGCCCCTGGAAAAATATTCCAGGGGCGCTGATAAGCGTGGTACCACCCATTTTTGATCAGCTATAAACTTGTTACTGATCACACTTAATTCCGATAACGGCTGCAGCCGGCATTTATTTCAGTAATCCCTAATCCAAATGCATCTCGAAAGTAGTATCTTGAAAGGATTTTTAATCAGCTTGCACCAACTCTGATCTCGCTTGAAAAATGATCTCTCAACACATGTCTTTCTCTAAAGCTTATTCTTCAATTGTAATCAAACAACCATTAAAAAACAAGTAGGATTATAAAAAAATCATAATTTAATTTGTAAAAGGATGATAAATGTTTAATAAACAAAGTTACTAAAATTTGCCAATCATTTTTTATAAAAAAGCGCTGATAATATTTAGAAGATTATCAGCGCTTTGAGTAATTAGGTAAATTTAAAAATTTGTCGTGTAACTTAGGATTATTTTAGAGCTTCCCAATGCCAATTTTCTACTTCAGGCAGATCGGTTCCTTCGTCGCGGATGTATTGCCGATGTTTCGCAATTTTAGCATCCATTTTAGCAACTAGTTGCCCGTATTTAACAGCATTTGGTAACAGCTTGATTGCTGCTTTGACTAAATCGAAACGATCTAATTGATTCAAGACGCGCATGTCAAACGGAGTAGTGATATCACCATTTTCACGATAGCCATGAATTGATAAATTATGATTATGACGATCAAAGAATAAGTCGCGGATCAAACCTTCATAACCATGAAAAGCAAAGATAATTGGTTTATCAACTGTAAAATAACTGTCAAATTCATCATCGCTTAACCCGCGGGGATCAAGTCGCTGACTACGTAATTTCAGAAGATCAACAACATTAATAAAGCGAATTTTTAATTCAGGAGCTGCCTGATGCAAAATAGAAATAGCAGCTAAACTCTCAAGATTAGGCTCAGTTCCAGCAGCAGCAATAACCAAATCCGGTTCAGCATGATCGTCGGTTGAAGCCCAGTCGATAATTTTAAGCCCATTGTCAACCAATTCTTGTGCTTCAGCCGCTGAATAAAACTGTGGCCGCGGGTGTTTTGAAGCAACGATTAAATTAATTTTTTCGCGGTCATTTAAAGTTTTAGCCATAACTGCCAGCAAACTATTGGCATCGGCTGGTAGATATTCACGAATATATTCTGGTTTCTTATCGGCTAAGTGTCCCAAGATACCGGGATCCTGATGGGTATAACCATTATGATCTTGCTGGAATACAGTTGAAGCCGAGATAATATTCAGTGATGGAATGTCTGAACGCCAAGACTGTTCTTTAGCTTTGCGTAACCATTTGAAATGCTGAGTCAGCATTGAATCAACTACTCGCAAGAATGCTTCATAACTGGCAAAAATTCCATGACGTCCGGTTAAAACGTATCCCTCTAACCAACCCTCAGCTTGATGTTCAGATAATTGTGAATCAATAACTCGACCCGCTGGTGCTAAAAACTCATCATTTGGTTCTTTGATTTGTTCCATCCATTGGCGTTCTGTAGACTCAAAGATTGGAGCCAAACGGTTAGACATAGTTTCATCAGGGCCAAAGAGGCGGAAATTCTTGTTAGTTGCATTTAATTTAAACGTATCTCGTAGATAAGTTCCCAAAACGGTCATATCTTGAGCTTCATTTTTACCGGGAACCGCAGTATCAACTGCATATTTACGATAATCCGGCAAAATCAAGTCTTTAATTAATTTACCAGGATTGGTGTGCGGATTAGCTGCCATTCGTTGATCTCCTTGTGGAGCGACTGCCGCAATTTCTGGTTTTAAAGTTCCATTTTCATCAAAGAGTTCTTCAGGATGATAGCTTTGCAGCCAAGCAGTTAGAGCATCAGCATGTTGCATATCATTGGCATCAACTGGAATTGGAATCTGATGAGCACGGAAGGATTTTTCGATCGGTTTGCCGTCCCATTCTTTTGGACCAGTCCAACCCTTAGGAGCGCGCAGAATAATCATTGGCCAAATTGGCAAGCTGCTGTCCTGATTTTCCCGAGCATTCTTTTGAATGCTCTTAATTTTTTCAATAGCTTGATCAACTGCTTGAGCCATTACGGGATGCATTTTAGCTGGATCGTCACCTTCAACAAATAATGGTTCCCAACCCAAACCTTCAAAATATTTTTGCAGTTGTTCGTCTGTTTCACGTGATAGAATTGTTGGATTCGAAATTTTAAAACCATTCAGGTTTAAAATCGGTAAAACAGCCCCATCGTTAATCGGATTAATGAATTTATTGGATTGCCAAGAAGTTGCTAGTGGTCCTGTTTCAGCTTCACCATCACCAACCACCGTTGCTGCAATTAAATCAGGGTTGTCGAAAATAGCACCAGTTGCATGTGAAATTGAATAACCAAGTTCACCGCCTTCATGAATTGAACCAGGGGTCTCTGGAGCAGCATGTGAGGCTACCCCGCCCGGAAATGAGAACTGCTTAAATAGTTTTTGCATACCTTGTTCATCTTGGGTAATTTGCGGATAAATCTCAGTATAACTGCCATCCAAGTATGAATTAGAAACCATCACCTGACCGCCATGACCAGGACCTTCAATGTAAAACATATTCAGATTATATTTATTGATGGCCCGATTTAAATGTGCATAAATAAAGTTTTGACCAGCAATCGTGCCCCAATGGCCAATAGGTTTAACTTTAACATCATCAGCTACCAAGGGACGTTTTAATAGTGGATTGTTTTTTAAATAAAGCTGACCAACAGAAATATAGTTGGCAGCGCGCCAAAAAGCATCAACCTTCTTTAAGTACTCTGGGGATGAATAATCTTGGGTCATAATTAATTGCCTCCTTAGCAATGTTCTAGGGATTAATTTTCTTCATTTCCATCATAACTTATCGGCATAAAAAGTCAACTTATTTTTATTTTGGGACGTACCAATTTAAAGAAAAATAAAAAAGCTTTTTCTATCTGCAAGAAAAAGTTGATTTAAGAGGAAATTTAATTAACTGTGACAAAAGAATTGAATTTCAAATATTTATAGTGGAAACGCATTGTTGAAAATTCGAAAGGAGTACCATTATCTAAAAAGAAAATTCCTTCCATAATGCCTGTCGGTTCGGTAGCTTTGAGTTGTAGCAATTGCTGATCTTCAGTTGTTGAAGGTTCAGCAAACACTGACAAAAAAGATTTGGTAACGGCTAAATTATGTTCAGTTTGCAGATAATTGAAAATTGAACCAGAAATAATTTTTCGTGATAGTTCCGGAACGATTTTAATTGGAATATAGCCGGTTTCAATCATAAAGGGTTGTTGTCCAAAAGAACGCAGCCGCACAATTCGGTAGACGAAGTCATCTTTTTTCAAGAATAAGTCGCGTTGTAATTCAGGGGTAGGTTTTACAACTTGAAACTCTAATACTTTAATTTGAGGGCGTTTGCCATTCATCTTAAAATTATCAGTAACCCCCAAGTTGGAACTTTCCTCATAATTAAAAACAGATTCGTTTTTTAAATAGAGTGGATTGATGAAAGTGCCCGAGCCGCGTTTTTTAAAAATAATCCCATCATTAGCCATTCGACTTAATGCACGTTTGATTGAACTACGGCTGACATGATAAGTTTCGCTTAAACTCCGCTCATCCGGCAAGCGGAGAGCAGGGAATTCACCCGCGAAAATTCTTTTTTTTAAATCAGTGATAATACGTTTATATACCAGTTGCGCCATAAAAATACCCCTTAATTTTAAGCTAATCTAAGTACTAGTTAACCACAATGCTCAAGAAACAACAAGCGTTTAAGCTGTTTAGTAAATAAAGTGGTTATATTTACCAAATTTTCTTTCGTTTAGTGGTAAAATTAAAATGCATATTAAAGAAAGGGGAGCGGAAATGGCAACAATTAAAGAAATTGCTGAATTGGCGAAAGTTTCATCCGCAACTGTTTCAAGGGTACTTAATTATGATAAATCCTTATCAGTCAGTGAAGAAACAAAAGAAAGAATTTTTAAAATTGCAAAGAACGTAAACTATAAAAAAAATAATCGAAAAACTAAAGAAAAGCAAAAAAAATTAGCTTTAATTGAATGGTATTCACAAAAAGAAGAATTAGATGATTTATATTATTATTCAATCAGATTAGGAATTGAGAAGGCAGCTAGAAATTCCGGCTATCAAATTGTTCGTTATTTCCAAAGCGAAGTCAGCGATAATTTAAAGGACACTGCTGGTATTTTAGCGATTGGAAAATTCAGTAAAGAACAGCAAGACAGGATGTACAATTATAGCCCAAATATTGTGTTTGTTGATTGCGATACACTAGCTTCTGGTTACAATTGTGTTGTGACTGATTTTTATAATTCGGTCGTTAATTTGTTGAACAACTTTATTGAAAATAATCAAAAGAAAATTGGGATGCTGGCCGGTGAAGAGCATACAATGGATTTTGCTGAAAATTTAATTGATCCTCGCTTAGTAGCGTTCAAAAGTTATCTTACAAATTATAATTTGTATCATTCTAAGTACGTCTATGTTGGTAAATTTACAGTAGAATCTGGTTATCAGATGATGAAGCAAGCATTAGTTGAATTGAAAGATGATCTACCGCAAGCGTTCTTTGCTGCCAATGATTCAATTGCCGTCGGAGCATTAAGGGCGTTGAATGAAGCAAATATAGCAGTTCCCAAAAAAGTAAGCATAATTTCTTTCAATGATACTTCGATTGCTAAGTACGTTTCTCCTTCATTAAGCAGCATTTGTGTTGATACCGAAGAGATGGGACGTACTGGTTTAATGCTGTTAGAAGAATTCGCAGCTGGTAAAAATAAGCTCAAAAGAAGTCCACGAAAGATCACAATTGGAACGAGATTGGTTGTTAGAGAAAGCAGTCTAGCCAAAAAGTAATTTTATATTTTTCGAAATTTAATTTGCTTTGAGCAGTCTAATAAGTAATTGTAGTTGATAATATTTGGTAATTATATAATCTTGATTCTCAGGTCATGAGAAAAGTCCTTTCTTTAAAGTTTAGGTACTTTAAGTTTGAGCTTTCTCAGGGCCTATTTTTTGTATACGCCAATGTGCTGTATTTGGATTTAATTAGTTTTTCCTTTTTAATAGTAGCTAGTTTACCGACATTAATCTAATAGTTCATGATAAAATGTTGTTTTTGCTTAATGATATTTATTTTGGAAATATCCATAGAGATATAATTCTTAGGCAAATAACAAACATTCACTTATTTTATTTAACAGAACAAAATTTCCTTTCACAAAAATATAATCCTTTCCTATAAACACTTCAAAAGATCATATAATTTAATTTTAAAAATACTTATTGAACAGAATAAATCCTAAATTGATCACAAATAAATCATTTAAAAATCGTTTTAAATTTTACTAAAATATGAGATAAAAAAGTGTGACGATATTCTTTATTTTTAGTAAAAAAGTGTTGTTTTTTTGCTGATATAGGATATAATAACAATTGAAAGCGGCTACAAAAAGAAAATAATGGTATTTATGTTCAAAAGGAGGGAAAAATAAAATTATTGATTTTTAATTATAAGGAGGCTTTTTATTAATTTTAGTAAATAAAATTACTACTTATTTTGTATTCGAACTATTAATTAGTTACTTATTGTAATAACGAGGTGGAATAGATAATGCAAGAAAGAAAAGTTAAATTACGTAATATTATTGGGTATGGAGCCACTGATGTTTTTGGAAATGGCGCACTTGCAGTTGTATCAACATGGATGTTGTTCTTTTACACTAGTTTTGGTGGATTAACAGCAATTGAAGGTGGATCTATCTTAGCTATTGCTAGGGTATGTGACGCATTTATTAGTCCAATTATGGGATATTTTACTGATCATTTTGGGAATACAAGGTTAGGAAAGAAATTTGGTCGACGTCGTTTTTTCCTTTTAGCAGGAATTCCATTGATGCTATTATATATTCTTCTTTGGATCCCGAAGGCTAATTTTTGGTATTATCTAGTTACTTACATTTTAATTGAAGCTTTAACTGCAATGGTTATGATTCCATATGAGACATTGGGAGTGTCAAGAAGTTTGTGTAAAAAGGGATTGCCCTTTCTCCATAAAATTAAAT
>NZ_AZGB01000017.1 GCF_001435235.1 Liquorilactobacillus ghanensis DSM 18630
GTAAGCACCTAATAATCGACCGTCTATAAAAGAGTATATTTCAGCGGTAAAATTACCTCATCAATAAAAAATGATGAGGTGTTTTTATGACAAGTAAACCTGATGTTGTTCAGATCAAAATGGATAAATCCTTTAATCCGCAGGCTTCATCTCCTACTAAAGCTTTTCAAGTTAGTGTTGATGATAATAAAACTGTTATCGTATATAACCGTATTCAGGGATATATTTTAGATTCTTTAATCAAGGCGGTTTTCAAATGATGTTGCTTGATATGCGAAAAATTAAGGGTATTTATCTTATCTGCGGCAAAACTGATCTTCGACGAGGAATTGATGGACTGGCAAATATAGTTTTAGACCAATTCAAGCTTGATCCATATTCTAAATCTTTATATCTGTTTTGCGGTACAAGAAAAGATCGATTCAAAGCTTTATATTGGGACGGAGATGGTTTTTGGCTGCTTTATAAACGAATTGAAAATGGTCGTTTACAATGGCCTACAAATGAAAATGAAGTAAAGAAGCTTCATACCAAACAATTAGAACGTCTACTTTCTGGTTGGGCTGTCGAATCATCGATTCGACAA
>NZ_AZGB01000018.1:0-42309 GCF_001435235.1 Liquorilactobacillus ghanensis DSM 18630
TAGCAAGGCCCTGCACATTTGCTTATCGAAACTTTGTTCAGTTTTCAAAGGTCTACATTATTTGTAACACGATAACTAATTATACTCTTAAATAGTTGAAAGTCAACTAAAAGTTTTATAATAGTCAATCATTTAAGCCGCTGATATTGAAGCAAACAGCTTTTCAACAACAATGAATATAATACCAATTAAATACGTGCCCGTCAACAACTTTTTTCAAATTATATGTTACTTCAATTTAAAAATCTCGAATTTAAAGTCTAATTCCAAAATAATAAATCATTAGGAGACGATCCTTTTACTTTTCTTAACAAAAAGGACGGAGGCTAATTCCCCTGTCCTTGAAATTATTATTCTCGAAATTTATTTGTTTGGCAAGCTCACTCAATTAAATCTACACCATGCATGTATGGACGCAATACTTCAGGAACTGTAACCGTACCATCTTCATTTTGATAATTTTCTAAAATTGCGGCAACGGTCCTACCAACTGCCAACCCTGAACCATTTAAAGTATGAACAAAATTTAATTTTCCTTTTTCATCACGATACTGAATATGTGCTCTTCTAGCTTGAAAATCTTCACAATTAGAACAACTGGAAATTTCTCGATACGTATTCTGAGCCGGAATCCATACTTCTAAATCATGTGTCATTGCTGCTGAAAATCCCATATCTCCAGTCGAAAGCGTAATAATGTGATACGGTAATCCCAGTTTTTCAAGAATATTCCCCGCATTAATAGTCATCTTTTCTAATTCATCATATGATGTTTCCGGACGACAATATTTTACCATTTCAACTTTATTAAACTGATGCAATCGAATCAAGCCCCGAGTATCTCGCCCAGCACTACCAGCCTCCGAACGAAACGACGGTGATAATGCAGTAAAATAAACCGGCAATTTTTCTGTTGGAATAACTTCATCACGATAATAATTGGTCAAAGGGACTTCAGCCGTTGGAATTAAAGTCAGATCCTGATCTTGAATTTGAAAAACATCTTCTTTGAATTTAGGGAATTGTCCAGTACCATACATTGATGCTGCATTCACCAGATATGGCGGTAAAATTTCAGTGTATCCCTCTTTTTCATGTTCATCTAACATAAAATTATAAACTGCACGCTCTAGCTTGGCACCTAAGCCAACGTAATATAAAAACCGACTGCCCGAAACTTTAGCTCCACGTTCAAAATCAAGAATTCCCAGTTTTTCACCAATTTCCCAATGTGGTTTCGGTTTAAAAGTGAATTCTTTTGGAGTACCAATTTTTTTTATTTCAACATTATAACTTTCATCTGGTCCTACTGGGATTGTTGGATTAGGTAGATTAGGCAGTCTTGCAGCCCAGTCTTGAACTTTCACTTGAACTTCTTTTAATTTCTCTTCAATTTGCTTAATTTGTTGTCCGACTTGTTTCATACGAGCAATTTCTTCATCAGCCGTTTTTTTGTTTCGTTTTGCTTGGGCTATTTGCTCGGAAACTTCATTTCTTTGTTGGCGTAAAGTTTCAGATTTAACTACCAAATCACGTCGTTGCTGATCCGCCGCCAACAACTGATCAATCAACTCTGCTTTAACTCCCCTTGTTGCTAAGCGTGCCTTAACATCACTTTCATTTTGGCGGATCATTTTAATATCTAGCATCCAAAAACCTCCTAAAAAATAGCCTTCCATCCCTAAAATGGAACGAAAGGCCTAATTGCGATATTCACCATATTCAAACCAACACAAGTATAACTTGCTAACAAACAACTGTTTTGTACTGTCAATTATTAAAATTTCAGTACTGTAATCACGTATTTACAGGCCACACTTACTTATAGTGAATTTATACCATGAAATTAGGTTAGCATACCCACTGATAGTGGTCAACCAGTCATAATTCATTTTTTAATTTCTGGCTTTGATAAATCCACTTGATCAAGTGGAATAATTTTTGTATGGTGCCGTAATTTATAATAGAAAAAGAGTATCAAGAATAAAGGAACACTCATATAACTAATGCCGATTGCCTGCCAATTTAATTCAGCAAATGATTTTAGGTCCTGACCAATAATGACTAGCACACACAATACAAAAGACAGTAATGGCCCCAATGGAAAAAGCTTAGCCCGATATTTTAAGCTGTCTAACGATTTTCCTTGTTTTTTCAAAGCACGACGAAAACGGTAATGTGAAATTGCAATTCCCAACCAAGCAATAAAACCAGTTAATCCACTAGCACTAACCAAGAATGTATAAATTTCCGTACCAAAAATACTCATCAAAAAAGTAAACAAGCCAACCATTGTTGTTCCAATCAAAGCAGCAAATGGAATTCCTCTTTGATTCAATTTTCCAAAAATCTTTGGTGCATCTCCGTGCCGTGACAGTGAATATAACATTCTAGTTGAGGCATACATTCCTGAATTGGCCGCTGATAAAACCGATGTTAAAATAACTGCATTCATAACACTAGCAGCTGACGCCAAACCAGCTCGCCGAAAAATTAGGGTAAATGGACTGATAGTAATATCCTGTGCACCTGAGCCCAACAGATTTGAGCTGGTGTAAGGAATCAAACAAGCAATAACAAAAATCGACAAAATATAGAATAATAAGATCCGCCAAAAAACCTGCTTAATTGCTTTAGGAACGCTTTCTTCTGGAGTCGCCGATTCTCCAGCAGTAATTCCAATCAATTCTGTCCCCTGAAATGAAAAACCAGCAACAACAAACACGCTCAGAATTGTGGGGATACCGCCAACAAATGGCGCTTTCTTATAAACAAAATTCTCAAATCCAACAGCGTGACCACCCATAATCCCAAAAATTGTCAACAAACCGACAATTAAAAAGATAATGACCGTCACAACCTTAATTAAAGCTAACCAATACTCTGTTTCCCCGAATGAAAGAACGGAAAAACCATTGATCAAGAAAATAATAATCAATGCTATCGAACTAAAAACCCAAGTTGGAACTCCCGGCAGCCAAAATTTCATTACCAGCGAAACCGTACTGACATCAACTGCCAGCGTAATTGCCCAATTAAACCAATAATTCCATCCCATAGCAAATCCCAGCGCAGGATCGACAAAACGACCCGAATAAACAGCAAATGATCCCGTCACCGGTAAATATGTTGCCATTTCTCCCAAGCTGGTCATCAAAAAGTACACCATAGTTCCAATACCGATATAGGCTAATAATGCACCACCCGGCCCAGCAGTTGAAATCGCTGAGCCACTAGCCACAAACAAGCCAGTTCCAATACTGCCTCCTAAAGCAATCATTGACAAGTGACGTGTTTTCAACGCCCGACGCACATGTTCTTCCTTTTCCATCAAGCTCCTCCTTAAAAATTCAAGAGGTTAAGCACAAAATTGCAGCAAAAAAGTCTTGCTACCAAACATTACCAGCAAGACTTTTTACCAAATTATTCAAGTCAAACTCGATAGCGCTCCGCAAATCTGATTGCGACAGTTTCTGACTTTTTCAGCCAGACCCCAGTTCAACTTACTCAGGCTAAGTTAAACTTCGGCAAAATCTCCTTTCACTGTTGATCATCGATGCCTTATCATCTCACAACAATTACTAATATCATCTGCAACCTCTTCGATGTAAAATTATTGAGTTAATTATACCACGCTTTAATGCAATTGATCATCCAAAATTTGTTTTCCAAGTTCCTGATTAAAACTATAGTCAACTGGAATATCCACAATTACTGGACCTTCAGTTGCAAAAGCTTTATCCAAAACCTGACCTAAATCAGCGGCTTGGTTAACTCGGTATCCGGTTGCTCCAAAACTCTCAGCGTATTTTACAAAATCTACCGGTCCAAACTTGACCCCAGCTGACTGACCATATTTCAACTCTTCTTGAAATTTAACCATATCATAATTGCCATCATTCCAAATAATATGCACAATGTTTAAATGCAACCGAACCGCTGTTTCTAAGTCTTGAGCTGAAAACAAAAAGCCACCATCACCTGAAACTGACACAATTTGGGTATTCGGCCGAACCAAAGCGGCTGCAATCGCCCACGGCAATGCTACTCCAAGTGTCTGCATCCCATTACTGAAAAGCAAATGTCTTGGAGCATAACTTCTAAAATGCCGAGCCATCCAGATGTAAAAGCTGCCCACATCAACCGTGACCGTCATATCATCAGTTATTCGTTGTTGCAATTCCTGAATAACACTTAACGGGTGATTTAAAACTTGGCCTTTTTTAATTGCCGGCGCTGCATCACGTTCTTCAAATTTTTCATGCATTTGTGCCAAGTATTCTTTTGAGCCTTCAGGAATTTGATACCCCTTCATATAAGGCAACAAGAAATCCAGTGTCTGCGCTATATCACCAACTAGTTCCCGTTCTGGTTGGAAATTCTTATCAATTTCCGCGCGCATACTATCAATTACTACAATATTTGCCTGGCCATCAGCATTCCAATTACGCGGTTCATATTCAATTGGATCATAACCGATAGCAACCACTAAATCGCTCTTCTTAAGCAGTAGATCTCCTGGTTGATTACGGAACAAACCAACTCGCCCAAAGAAGTCTTCTTCCATTTCTCGTGGAATAATTCCGGCCCCTTGGAAAGTTTCAACAACCGGTAAATGAGTTTCTGCAATCAAATTGCGAATTGCTTTAGTTATCGCTGGCGAAGAAGCCCGCATTCCTAACAGCAACACTGGTAATTTAGCAGCCTTGATTCGCTGTGCCAGCAAAGTCGATTCGATTGGACTAGCCGGGCCCAATTTGGGTGCAACTAACGGTTTAATAACTTTAGTATGAACCTCTGCATCAGTAACATCTTGTGGAACTGATACAAAACCAGCTCCTTGTTTGCCCGCCTCCGCTTCTTGATAAGCATTAGCAATTACTTCGGAAATGTTTTCCGGATCTTGAACTTCCGCACTAAATTTAGTAATCGGAGCAAACAATGATGAATTTGCCATACTTTGATGCGTTTGACGTAATAAATCGGTGCGCTGTACCTGACCAGAAATTGCTAATACAGGATCACCTTCAGCTGTAGCTGTTACTAATCCTGTAGCCAAATTGCTGGCACCTGGTCCTGAAGTTGTTAAAGCTACTCCTGGCTTGCCGGTTATTCGACCAATTCCTGCAGCCATAAACGCCGCATTTTGTTCATGTCTAGTTAAAATTAATTTAGGCGACTTAGGGTTGGTTGGATGATCCAGTCGTTCAAAGACTCGATCAACTTTGGCTCCAGGAATCCCAAATACATATTTAACATCATGATTAATCAGACTATCAACAATTGCATCAGCACCATAATACTTTTTTTCATCTTTCATCAGTTGCTCTTACCTCCAGCATACTTGTCAAGTAATTTCTTCTGAAAGCAGTTACTGCTGCTTCCTTATTATCTTATCATCTTTTATTATTGTGAAAAAATTAATTTAAATATTGATTACCCTACTTGACAAAAATCAATTAAGCTTAATCATTAACTTTTTAATTTAGGCAACACCAAACGGCTGTCGGTCTTAGGATCATTCCAATCAACCAAGGGAATGTTTTCCGTTCCGAAAGTATCCAAAATAATCTGATAAACCGTTTTTGTCCCCAAATATTGACACCAAAGCTGGTCGGCATGATGAAAAGCTTGATTAATCACATGCGTAGCCTCTTGTGATAAGGGACGAAAATCACGAAAAACCAAATCAATAAAACCTAGATCAGGATAAGTTTTAATTTCACCCTCAGTTGCTTGAACCACTTCCAGCAACGTGATTTTTTTAGGATCTTTCGCTAATGAAAATCCGCCACTATTACCTGAAACCGAAGTAATCAACCCAGCAACGACTAATTTCCGTAGTAATTTTTGCAGATATGTTTGTGAACCATTAACACGATCATGAATCACTTGTGAAGAAATTGGTATTCGGCGATTTTGTGTTGCTAACAAAGCAATAATACATGCTGCTTGTTCAAAACCCTTAGTTAATTGCATTTGTTTCACCTCTCTAAAAGTATTTATATTACATTATTAAATAAGTCGTCGATAGTTGACTACTGGTTGCAACTGCAAATCAGCTCCTACCGGTGAATTAAAAACCATTTGCGGTTCAAATCGATTCTTTTCCAAAACTCTTTGCGAAGCGGAGTTATCCAATGAAACAACTGCTTCAATTTCGGCAATATTCTTTTGCTTTGCCAAATTTACTATTCCACTCAGTGCTTCGGTCATATAACCCTGGTTCCAGTAAAACTGATTTAAAGCATAGCCTAGTAACTTTTTAGTTGCATCCGGTTCCCCTGATTCGTCACTGGCAGTAAATAAGCAGATATTTCCAATTACTTTTTTTGAAGCAATTGTTTCTAAAACCCAAGTCCCCGGGACAGCTAAATCTGCTAAAAATGTTTTAGCCGCATTCAATGTCTGACAGCAGTTGAAGCCCGCTGCTGCCGCAACTTGTTTTTGTGAAGCATATTCAAAAAGATCAGCTAAATCACTTGATTTTACCTGACGCAGATACAATCGATTCGTTTTGATCTCATCTTTCATTTTAATTCCTGCTCTCACTAAACTAAAAATGATTAGATCGATTTTTTTCTTTAAAAGTATATTTAGACTGAGTCACTGATTGTGGCTGCAGCATTGCGTAGATAATAAAAATATCACCGACAAAAAAGATAAACTTAGCTAGAATCAGCCACCCCGACCACTCACAATCATGTAATCTTCTGATTTGAGCTGTTGTGACAGTTATATAAATAAATGTCAACCAAGCACTCAATAGTAAACGATAAAGAGTCCAAGTCAGCTGCGGATCCAGCATTTGCACTAAGCTCAGCAAAGTACCAATTATTATTCCAGCTGCCACTGATAATAAGTTAAGACCTAAAAAGCCCCACCAATAATCAGCTCGACCCATTCTTTTAGAAATTGTAAAAATATCATGGATCATTAGCTTAGTGGAAATAATTAATCCTGGACGTGAAGATTCATTTTTTTGCAGTCTGTTTGGAACCGTATCTTCTTCTAATTTTTCTTTAACTGCTGGTTCTGGGGTAACTGTTGGAGGCACTACTGTTTTTTGTTGATCATCATGGTAGAAAAAGGCTTGATCCGCACCACAATACGTACAATAGTTAGCATTTACCGGAATCAATTGGTCACACTTTTTACAATGCTTATTTTCAACTTCAGTTGGGTTTTCTTGTTTTATCCCGCAATGCGGGCAATCTATAGTTTCATTAGCTATTTTTCGACCGCATCTTTGACAATATTTCATTTAGTAATTTCAATCCCTTCTCTGATCAACTCAGATAGCAATCAAAGTTTTGGTCTATAAATTAGTTGACCTTCAACTCAACTTCGATAATCAAGTTCTTGCAAGTTCATTATACAATATTTTAAAAGCAAACATTTAATTTTACCATTTTTCGGCCTGCTCTTTTTTGTACCGATATCATCAGTGCTATCCTGAAAGCTGCTTTCTTAAAATCTTTAATGAAAATTATAAGTTTTTATTGGTCGTTAACCGCCAAATTTGTTAAAATATCACTATATAAGGAGTCCTTTGTTATGCCAACCTCAGATAATGCTAACCATGAAACATCACAATCAGCAATGGTTCGTCATCGCAGACCGATTAAACGACATCGTCGGCTGCAACTGGTTTTTTTTATTTTCTGTGTATTCTTTGTTTCTGCTAGTGGAATCTTTTTTTATAGATTTTTCAGGCTTTATCAGCAGGCTCATCAAACTGCCACTGATGTCTATAGTTCTGCCCATATCAGCAAAGCTCGAAATACACAACAATTACTTAAAGATGGAAAACCCGTTTCCATCTTATTAATGGGAACAGATACTGGTGCTTTAGGCCGAAATTTTAAAGGTCGAACCGATACCTTAATTGTATTGGTTCTTAATCCACAAGATCAGAAAATGACAATGGTTAGTTTGCCACGTGATGCTCTAGTGGCTGTATATGGCTTTGAAAACAGTTACCCCAGTAAATTAAATTCAGCTTATGATTACGGCGGTTCTGGGGCGGCTGTCAAAACTGTCCAAAAATATTTGAATATTCCAATCGATTTTTACGCTACGATCAATATGGGCGGTTTGGAAAATTTGGTTAATGCTGTTAATGGAGTATCAATTACTCCGACCTTGACTTTTAGTTATGGTGGCTATTCCTTCAAAAAAAATGTCAGTCAACATTTAAATGGGAAACAAGCATTGGCCTATGTCCGCATGCGGCATTCCGATCCTTTGGGTGACTATGGCCGACAAATACGGCAGCGACAAGTACTAACTGCAATTTCACACAAGGGAAGTAATTTAAAAAGTCTAATGTCACCAACTTTCTTTAAAGAAATTGGTAATGAATTGCGAACTGACCTGACTTTTAACGATTTAGAATTGTTAGCTTTCAAGTATCGCCATGCTAGCCGCAACTTAGTCTCTGATCACGCTCAAGGAACACAAGATGAAATTAATGGTGTTTCTTTTGAAGCTGTATCGGAAACCGAAAAGCAGCGCGTTACTAATGAATTGCGAAAAGCGCTAGAATTGCAAGCTGCTGAAACCGGCAGTACACTCAAACATACTGATCAAATTGATACTACACCAGAAAATAATTAATGAATAACCCGCAAGACTGCATTCTTAACAACTAAGAATGCAGTCTTATTTTTATAGAAAAGCCCAATCATTCTATTGACTTTAAAATCAAACGTAGTATATTGTTCATTAGAACTAGTAAGCGCTTTCAATAAAGGAGGACAATCAAATGATTAGTGAAAAGAATTACAATGAATGGGATGAAGCTAAACCTCACACTTATAAAATAAATTTTAATCAGAGTATTTTACCACCACAAATTGAAGATTTCCCTGAATTGGATCAATTAGGAAAATTCACTCGTTCTGCGCATAAAATTTGGCTAGTTGAAACTACTATCCCTGAAATTGAAACATTCAGTCGTTGTTTTGTCGCCATTATGAAAAAACATCATGTTCCTACCGAAAACTATACAATTTATTCTCAACCCACAAGTAAAGTTTAACACCAACTGAAATTTAATAAAGCTGAAAGTATCCAGACAATTGCATTGTTTTAGATTACTTTCAGCTTATTATTTATTTCGATTTTTGGCGTCTTGCTGCCTGAAAATATGTTCGTGCAATTAATTCGGCAATAAAGAAACCCATTGCAATTGAACCGGCAATCATCGTTACCTGAACTAGGTAATAAATAGCTTTCAAGTCATTTCCAAAAGCAAAGTTGCGGACAGCCCTATAAGCCTGTCCTCCCGGAACTAAAGGAACCATGCTGGGAATATTAAAGAGAATCATTGGCATTTTTAATTTGCGCGCCATTATCATTGAACCCAAACCGATAACTAACGCTGCTCCAACATTCGCCAGCATTGTTCCCAGATTCAACGATTTTAACGCTAAATATGTTATCCAACCAAAAACACCGACCCAACCACAAGAATTCAAAGCTCGGTGTGGAATATTAACAATAATCCCAAATCCTAGTGTCGCTAAATAACAACATATAACTTGCATCAATATGAATTCCAACGTATCACCATTCTCCTATTACATGAACCTAAAAACAACGGCAATCCCCATTCCGATTGCACAAGCACTCAATAAAGATTCTGAGGCGCGTGACATACCGCTTAGCAAATGCCCTGCAAAAACATCCCGTACTGCATTGGTGATCGGCACTCCTGGCACTAATGGCATAACTCCGCCGATTGTAATCATATCAATCTGCTCTCCAAGGTTAACTCGTACACATAAAACGGCAACCACGCCGATTAAAAACGAACCCAAAAATTCACTGACAAATCGCACCTTTAACCGATTATTAATATAATAATAGCAACCATAACCCAATCCACCGGCTAAAGCTGTTGCAAAAAGATCTTGCCAATGCCCACCATACATTAACATTAGCGTACAGCTTACCCCAACGGCGGCTAATAACTGCAGCCAAAAGGAAAAAAAAGGAGTTGACACATTGAGCTTTACCAAATTATCATGCAACTCCATTAGTGTAATTTGACCAGCTTGAAAAGCCCGCGAATTTTGATTAACCAATGACACTTTTTCTAAATCGATCGTTCGTTTCAAAATCGGTTCAACTTGTGACGATTTTCTTTCTGGAATCGACATCAAAATACCGGTAGTTGTTTCAAAAATCTTAGGCTGGTAAATTCCTGCATTTCGAGCAATTCGGGATAGAGTATCATCAACACGGGCCATGTCTGCACCATTTTCGATCATGATCTTGCCCGCTAACAAAACTGTTTCAATAATCAGATCGTCACCCTGCACTTTACCTATCCCCTTCAAAATCTATCTTCTTGAAGCAAATTATCTTATAAAATTTTTCAAATTGCAATTGATAATTAATCACTTCGAATTAAATAGCATGAATTTAATTGCAGTGCAGATCACAGTTGTCGTAATTACTAAAATTGCCATCACTGAAAATAAACACTCATAGGAAGTCTGCTCAATAATAATTCCCCCTA
Organism: Liquorilactobacillus ghanensis DSM 18630; assembly: GCF_001435235.1. Lineage (GTDB taxonomy): Bacteria > Bacillota > Bacilli > Lactobacillales > Lactobacillaceae > Liquorilactobacillus > Liquorilactobacillus ghanensis. The sequence goes on from NZ_AZGB01000018.1 coordinate 10,529, forward strand.
AAAGTGGACCGAACGCATGACCAAGTGAAGCGGCAATACTGACACTTCCTTGATATTTTCCTTTTTCAGCAGTTGAACTCAATTGTGCTGCCAGTGCCGAAATCGTTGGAAAAGTTATTACTTCACCAATGGTTACCCAAATCATCGAAAAAATAAAGTGCAAATAATCTTTGGCAAAAATCAACGAAATAAATGCTAAAATAAACAAAATAAATCCCAATAAAACTTTATAAAATTGATCAATATGGTAATGATTCTCAAAAAAATTCAAAATTGGCTGTAAGATAACAATTAAAATTCCATTTAAAGTCCAAAGATAACTGTATTTGGTCAAAGAAATTCCCAAGCCTTGCATATAAATTGATAAATTACTCTGCCATTGCGAATACCCTAATTGAATAGCTAAATAGGCCAGCAACAAGCCCATGATCAGCCAAAAATGACGACGACTGGTCTTAGTTAGCTGTTTGTTCGAATCGCCAGCAGACGTTGATGACGATTTAGCTCTAGCTGGAACTTGATAGTAGAATTTGGCAATCAACCAGAAAAAAACAAACATAATAAAAGTAATTACAAAAATCAAACGAATATTATACTTAACCACAATTCCAACCAGCATTGTTCCTAATACAACCCCAATATTAGCCATAAAATAAAGCATATTAAAAACATAGCGTGAGTCCTTTTCAACGATTAACGTAGCTAAGGAATTAACAATTGTATTTGCAATTGCACCGCCAAGCGCGTTAATAATCAGTAAAATCGGATATGCCGGCCAACCATTTAAAAAAATTAATAGCAGCAGTGAAATAACCGAAAGACTGATAGCCAACTGCAACCAAAAGTGAATTTGCAAATGATCAAAAATATATCCTCCGATATAGCTGCCACCGATCATAACTAGTGACTCAAGTAATAAAACAATGCCAGCTAGTGAAAGACTTTGGTGCAGATAATCATGCATATAGACCGTTGTCAGTGGCCACATAAAACTCGTCCCAGTACTTGTTAACAAACTTCCCAGTAACAGCCACTTCAGCTTTAATTGTTTCAATGAAAACCTCCTCAAAAAAAAGAAGCAGGATGAGCGTTCATCCTGCTTCAAATCAAATTTAAATATTAAACTGTCAGCAACAGTCTAATTAAAATTAGTCTTTAACAACGTTAACAGCTTGCGGTCCACGATCGCTCTGTTCAACATCAAAAGTTACATGCTGACCTTCGTCTAAAGTTTTGAAGCCGTCGCCCTGAATAGCTGAGAAATGTACGAATACATCACTGCCATCTTCACGAGTGATAAAACCAAAACCTTTGTCAGCGTTAAACCATTTAACTGTACCTTGTTCCATAATAAAATCCTCCTTGTGCCGTTTGGGCACTTAATAATATAAATTGTAATTCTTGATCGGCACAAATGGGGAAAGTTATTTGAAACAATCTAACCACGGTAACCCATACAAAAATACAATTAGAGTATATCACAGTTTTTTAAAAAAAGATAGTTTGACCACAAATTATTTGACAAAGATGTAATGCGCCGCTTTAAAACTGACATTAATTTCTTGCCCAGTTTTAGAACGCTCAATCTTAACCGGTCCCTCAAAGGGTTTGTGTTCAATAACTTTTAATTCATCACCGATTTTTAATTTTAAATCATCCAAGTACGTTAACAAATCATGGTTATCAATGAAGCGCTCAACCACCACACTTTGTCCATCTGCTATATCAGCCAGTACCGTATGGCTATCTTCTTCATAACTGCCATCAGCACTTGGAATCACTCCTCCATGCGGGCAATGTGTTGGGTAGTCCAAAAACCGATCTAAATGATCCATTAATCGATCACTGGTTGTATGCTCTAAAATTTCAGCATCATCATGAACATCGGCCAATTTATAATTTAATTTTGTAAATAAAAAGACTTCCCATAAACGATGGCGACGCACTAACTGCTCAGCTAATTTAATTCCCTCATCAGTTAATGAGATTCCAGCATATGGCGTATGCGAAGCTAATCCTTCTTTAACCAGTTTGCTGACCATTTCAGTTACTGATCCGGCAGCTACATTCAAACTTAATGCAATCTGTTTATTTGAAATTTTATTTTTAGTGCCACCCAACTCAAAAATTATTTTTAAGTAATCTTCCTTCATCGGAGTCATCGAACAATCACCCCAGCTTTACCTGTCATATAAATATTTAGTATTAAAAACGTTTCAAGAAGTATTATACCAGAAATCCAGCAACAAGTTGGTTGAAACAAATTTTAAGATTCTACAAATGGTAAATTCAAATTTATCAGCAACTGTTGCAAATCTTGTGGCAAAGCTGCCACTAGCTTTATCTGCCGCTTAGAAAAAGGATCTAAAAAGCTTAAAGAAGCCGCATGCAAAGCTTGTCTATCAATCAAATGTTGATCACCACCATAAAGTTGATCACCCAGTAAAGGATATCCTAGTGCACTGAAATGAAGTCGAATTTGGTGATTTCTGCCGGTATACAGCTTTGCTTCAACCAAACTAGCGTTATTGGCTGTTTGTTTTACCCAATAACGAGTTTGAGCCGGTTGTCCTGTCGGTGCAATGATGCGCTGCGGCTGACCGGTAACCCGAGCAATCGGCAAATCAATTAAACCAGTCGGCGGTTCAACTTTTCCAGCAACCACCGCCAGATAGCGTTTATCCATGGCATGCTTTTCAACCTGAGCTTCTACCATGCTTTGAGCCAAATGGTGTTTGGCAATCAATACAACCCCACTAGTAAAACGATCCAGTCGTGTAATGATATGTGGAACTTGATCAATCATTTTTTGTGCAATCATATAACCCTTAACTTGATTAACTAAAGTCGTCGTACGATTAGCCGGTCCCGGAACAGTGGCTAATCCAGCTGGTTTATTAACTGCCAACCAATTAGCATCTTCGTATAAAATCTCTAAAGAAGTAAAATCGGGCACTATATCTGGATTGTTTTCAGGCGGAAAAACCAGTTTAACTTTTTCGCCCGGTGCTATTCTTCCCTTCAAATCAATTGGCTGCCCCGAACTGGTTAAAGTAATTTCTTTACGACGAATTTTGCTAAGTGTTCGCTGACTAATTTGTTTTTTTAATAGAAACTTTTTAAGTGCTAAAGTTTCCGTTGTCGTGTTCGTTAATAAATAATCCAAAAATTATCTTCCTCTTATAATTATTGTCGCCGACGACCCAACCAGCCCAGCAGAGAACCAAGTAAACCAATAATAATCAAGCCAATGCCAAAAATATTCAGTTCATGAGCTAGTAATTCAACTGCTTCTCCTGCTATTCCAGATAAATCAATCCCCGTTTGATTTAATTCAGTTAATGGTAAGGTTGTCAGGAAATAACTGATTATTAGAATAATGATACCGGCAGGCCAAGCTGCTAATCCCCAATAATGCAGCCAGTTCCAAAAATTGCGTTCGCTTAATAACAATAAAAACAGCAAAATAATTATCAAGGCACTGGCAATTAAGCAAACTTGAGCATTAATTCGCCGGATAGTTGTAAAATCTTTAATTGGTTGAACCAGCTGCTGGGTATTCAGTTCCTGCTGCAGTTCACTTTGCAACCCGCTCAAAAGAGTATTAACAGCTGTTTGATAAATACTATTATCGGTAGGAATGTTTAAAGATTCAGCTTTTTTTTGCAAATTAGTTTTTACTTGCTGCTGAATCAAACTAGTATCCACCGGATCGGTTTTGCCAGCATAAACATTGGCAACAGTAGTTTTTAAATCACTTTTCACTTGCTGCTGTGTTAATAAACCAGTTGTCAGCTGGCTAGGAATATTATATTCCTGAGCCGTAGCGGCTAGGGTCGTATTTAATTTTTGGTTAATTTGCTGGACAAACTTCTTTTGGGTAATAAATTGTTGCATCGTTGGTTCATCAAAAATCGTCGTCTTTAAAACATAACTGAAACCAGCTGCACAAAATGCTAACAAGAGCAAAAAAGTCATGAAGCGCGTTAGTCCATGACCTTTTTGCTCTTTTTGTAAATAAGCAGCGTTTTTTCTCCTGCTGAGCTCCATAATGATCGTTCCCTTCGCTAATGTAAGCTAAGTATACGCTAAGAGCTTAAACAAAGTAAAACATCTTAATCATTTCTCAATTCAAAATTTTGGAGTCTTTTTAACTGCTAAATCGGACAAAATAAAAATTAATCACGACTGATCTTAAACTGATACACAGCTAAGCCGGCACTACTAATCAGTTTAATCATAACTCGTGCCATTTGTTCGGCCGGCAATGGGCAATCATTTTCCAGCCACCAATAAACTGTACTAGTAAATGTTGTCACTAAATAAGAGATAATGAAATCATTTGGAATAAGTTGTGTCCCATCTTTAACTTCCAGTCGGGAAAAAACATCAGCAAATCGTTCCGCCATAAATTGTTTAAAAGTATCCAATAAAATCAAATTGTTACGGCCTTTAAAAGCTACTAAATAAAATTTCTTTTCTTTTTGAATCTGCAAAAAAAGTTTTGTAACTTCCTGCACCAAACGTTGTTCGCGAATCACATTGCCGGTTTCAACAATATTATCTTCAATCCCGCTGAGCAATGGCTGCAAAGCATAAGAAAACACTTGATCCAAGACATCTTGTTTATCATGAAAATGGCTATAAAATGTTGATCGATTAATCAACGCCCGCTGAGCAATGTCTTGGACTGTGATGGCTGTTAAATCTTTTTCCAATGTCAAATCAACAAAGGCTCTAAAAATTGCTTGCTTAGTTTTAACAACTCTTAAATCTTCTTTTTTCATTTTTTTATCCCCTTGTTAAAATTCTCACTTAGTATTCCAACACAAGTGCAACACCTGTTGGCTATTCAACAAGTTGCAGTTTATTGATTATTGATTATCTCTATTTTCGCAGTAAAATAAACTATAGTTAGTATAAACGACACTTGTTGGTTATTCAACAAGTAGTTATCAGGCGCAATAAATTAGGAGGAAAACTTATGCAGCCGCAAAAATTATTCGGCGGAATCGATGTCGGCTCAACAACTATTAAAGTTGTCATTTTAGATGAGCAGAATCATCCGCTTTATCAAACTTATCAACGACATTTCTCTGATGTTAAACATGCTAGTCAAAAAGTTTTAGCTGAAGCCGCCGAAAAAATTGGCGCTGAAACACCGATTGCTTTTACAATCACCGGCTCCGGTGGCATGGGATTGGCTGATGTCTTAAAACTTAAATTCATTCAAGAAGTTATTGCTTGTACCAAAACCGTTGAAAAAATTTGTCCTGAAACTAATGTAGCTATCGAATTAGGTGGTGAAGATGCAAAAATAACCTTTTTCGGTGCTTCACTTGAACAAAAGATGAACGGTTCTTGTGCTGGTGGAACTGGTGCCTTTATTGATCAAATGGCCAGTTTATTAAAAACTGATGCCAACGGTCTAAATGAGCTGGCTAAGGGTTATCAGCATATTTACCCGATTGCTTCCCGTTGCGGTGTATTTGCCAAAACTGATATTCAACCATTAATTAATGATGGAGCGCGGCAAGAAGATTTAGCTGCTTCAATCTTTCAAGCAGTTGTCAATCAAACAATTGCTGGACTGGCTTCTGGTCATAAGATCAAGGGGAAAGTCGCTTTTTTGGGTGGCCCACTGTATTTTATGAGCGAATTACGGCAGCGCTTTATTGAAACACTGAATTTAAAGCCTGAAGATGTTATTTTCCCGCCTGATCCACAATTATTTGTTGCTAAAGGAGCAGCCTTTTTTGCTCAAGAACAATCACCTACTACGATTAAACAATTAATCGCTGCTTTGCAAAATTCAGCTCATACCTTGCAACCAACTAATTCGTTGGATCCTTTGTTTAAAAACCAGGCAGAGTTAACAGCTTTTCGGAAACGACACGCAAATGCTAAAGTCGATTCCCGTCCACTTGCTGATTATCATGGAAAAGCTTTCTTGGGAATTGATGCCGGTTCAACCACTACTAAAATTGTCCTAATGAGCGAAGATCAAAAAATTCTCTATACCGCTTATGCCAACAATGAAGGCGATCCGCTAAAGAAAACTATTAGTTTACTGACTATTATGTATCAGCAACTGCCCGCGAATGTAACGATTGTCAAAACCTGTACAACCGGTTATGGCGAACAACTGATCAAAAGTGCTCTAAACGCTGATGAAGGCGAAGTTGAAACTGTTTCACACTACAAAGCCGCTCATCATTTTATGCCTGACGTTGATTTTATTTTAGATATTGGCGGACAAGATATGAAAGCCATGCATATTAAAAATGGTGCATTGGCAACTATCCAATTAAATGAAGCCTGCTCATCAGGCTGTGGTTCTTTCATCGAAACCTTTGCGCAATCCTTACGTTATAACGTTAAAGATTTTGCGAAAGCTGCTTTGTTATCTCCGCACCCAGCTGATCTCGGATCACGCTGTACGGTATTCATGCAATCACGAGTTAAGCAAGCGCAAAAAGAAGGCGCGACAGTTGGGGATATTTCCGCTGGTTTATCGATGTCTGTAATTAAAAATGCTCTTTTTAAAGTGATCAAAGCTCGATCAGCTCAAGATTTAGGTCAGCATATTGTTTGCCAAGGAGGAACTTTCTATAATGAAGCTGTATTGCGCTCCTTTGAATTACTGAGTGGTCAAGATGTCATTCGACCTAATATTGCCGGATTAATGGGGGCGTTTGGCGCTGCTTTAATCGCCCAAGAACGCTCCACCGCAAGTGATCAAACAACTTTGCTGACACCGGCCCAAATGGCAGGCCTTTCTTCAACCAAAACTTTTGATCATTGTGGACGTTGCGAAAACAATTGTCTGCTGACAATTACCATGTTTAATGACGGCCGCAAATTCATCACCGGCAATCGTTGTGAAAAGGGATTACGCATCAAATTAAAGCCCAAAGATCAGCGCGTTAATTTGGTTAAAGAAAAATTGCGCAAACTATTTTCTTACCGACCATTACGGAAAAAATTAGCTACTCGCGGTACCATTGGTATTCCACGAGTCTTGAATATGTACGAAGACTATCCTCTTTGGGCTACTTTCTTTAAAGAATTAGGAATTCGTGCCGAACTTTCAACGCGTTCTTCTGACGAAGTTTATGAAATGGGAATTGAAACGATTCCAAGCGACACTGCCTGCTACCCAGCTAAATTAGTTCATGGACACGTTCAGTGGCTAATCAATCGCGGTGTTCAGACTATCTTTTATCCATGTGTTGTCTATGAACGGCAAGAAAAAGCAGCCGCAAATAATCATTTCAACTGTCCAATTGTTCAATCTTATCCTGATGTAATTCGAATGAATGTTGACGAAATCCGCAATGGTCAAGTTGATTACCGTAATCCTTACTTGAATTTAGCTGATTTTGATTCAACTGCGCAAAATTTATATCAATCATTCAAAGACTTTGGTGTTAGCTTAAAAGAAGTTAAAGAGGCTCTACATGCTGGTTTTGCAGAATTGGATAATTTCAAACACTGGATTCAAAATCGTGGTGAAGAAACGTTATTACAGTTGCGGCAAAATGGCCAACACGGCGTTGTTTTAGCAGGACGTCCGTATCATTTAGATCCGCAAATCAATCGCGGTATTTCGCAAATTATTTGTGCTGAAGGATTCAATGTTTTGACCGAAGACAGTATTTCACATTTAGGTGATGTCAGCGGTTTACGAGTAGTTAATCAGTGGACTTATCATTCCCGACTTTACGCAGCAGCTCGTATTGCTGCTAAAACACCGGAATTGGAATTTGTACAATTAAACTCTTTCGGCTGCGGCATTGATGCCATTACAACTGATCAAGTTGAAGAAATTATGAGTCATTATAATCGACTGTATACTGTTTTGAAAATCGATGAAGGTACTAATATTGGTGCTATCCGCATTCGAATCCGGTCCCTTAAAGCGGCTGTTTTTGAACGGCAGCAGCGGCACTTATTGCCTCAAGAACAACATGATACTGTTAAGCCGGTTGTCTTCACTCCGGAAATGAAAAAAAATTACACGTTACTGTTGCCGATGCTATCGCCAATTCATCAATCCGGTTTAGTTGATATCGCTTTACGTGCTTCTGGTTATCACGTAGTTAATCTACCAGTCAAACGCCAACATTCAGTAGATGAAGGTACCAAATATGTAAATAACGATGCTTGTTACCCGGCTATTATCACTATTGGTCAAATGGTCGAAGCACTCAAAAGTGGTAAATACGATCTAAACCAAACTGCAGTAATGATGAGTCAAACCGGTGGTGGCTGCCGTGCAACTAATTATATTCCGTTGATCCGTAAAGCATTGAAAGACGCTGGTTTCCCACAAGTCCCAGTCATTTCATTATCACTTGGCGCCCAGGGAACTGAAAAATCTCCTGGATTTAAATTTACATTACCGTTAGTTAAACGTGCTGCTTTAGCATTCTTATACGGAGATTTATTTGAAAAAGTTGTTTATCGTACCCGGCCTTATGAAAAAGTTCCCGGTTCAGTTGATAAATTGCATCAGCAATGGCTAGAAATCGTTGGTCCCAACATTAAAAATGGCAGTTTCCATGAATTTAAACAAAATGTAGACCAAATTGTAGTCGATTTTGATCGAATTGCTCTCAAAGATGTTGTTAAACCACGTGTTACTTTAGTCGGTGAGATTTTAGTAAAATATTCGCCAATTGCCAATAATGACTTAGTTCGTTTGCTTGAGTCTGAGGGCGCTGAAGCGGTTTGCCCTGATATTGTCGGTTTTATGAATTATTCGTTGTTCAATCAAATCTACAAACATGATCATTTAGGTTCACCGCTTAAAAATAAATGGCTGGCTGAAGTAGCCTTAAAACTAATTCGCCAATGTGAAAAGCCGATGAATAAGGCTTTGAAGAAATCACGGCGGTTCGAAGGTATCGAAGCTATCGATCAAATCGCGGCTGGAGCCAAATCAATCATCAATCTTGGCAATCAAACTGGTGAAGGTTGGTTCTTGACTGGTGAAATGGTCGCCAGCTTGAAACAAGGCGTTAACAATATTATCTGTATGCAACCTTTTGGCTGCTTACCAAACCATATTGTCGGCAAAGGTGTTGTTAAAGAACTGCGTCGGCAGTATCCAATGGCTAATATTGCCTTGATTGATTATGATCCCAGCTTATCAACTGTCAATCAATTAAACCGAATTCGTTTAATGCTGGCTACCGCAAAGAAAAACTTAGCTGTGTCCAACATTGATCAAGTTACTGATTCAGCAAAAGTTAACTCTACTTGGGCTTCAACTGGCAACAAGAACCAAGCAGTTGATGCGCATTAGTTAAAAAGTCCAGCAAAAATAAATAGCAATGTGTAAGGCAAATTTTGCTTGTCTTACACATTGCTATTGTTGTCTTAAGATTAATTTAACCGCTTATTTTTGAACTTAAATCCAGTTAATTTTATTCCTAACATCCGCTTTGTTACCCAACTTAAGATTAACCCAAGCCACGTCAGCCAACCAATCAGCACACTTAAGTAAAATAATTTGCTTGGTCGATAAGATACCGTCACTCGATTATACTTAGATTTAGTTTTCAGTTGAACGGTCCCACGAAAACTCCGTGTATAATTAACCTGCTTGCCATTTAACTTAACTTGGGTGTGGTTATATGCAATAACTGGTAAATTAATATTCTTCTCCGTTTTGCTTTTACGAACTTGATAAGTAATTGTATTGGGTCCAACTTGGGGAACCAATTTAATATTTCTTTGGCCCAAAATAACTTGATTATTATAAATCGACTGATTATAAGCCGTTGTATTCTTAGCTGGATATTCATGATAATAATCTGTTTCACCAAATAAGACTAAGTAAGAAAAAATATTATTATAATTGTCCTTATTGATCAATGCATTGACCGGCAAAAGAATTGAGTTCTTTTTAGCTACTGCTAAGAAATTATGATCAGCGGCAACAATCCGATCAAAAACTGGTTGAATTGAGCCATAGTACCCGATAAAGCTTAATAAAGTTAATGTAATCAGAGCTGTTTTTTTCAGATAATTCAGTTTAATCTGCTGAATTAACTTGCTAAGTATCAAAGAAGCAGTAATTGATAAAAAGAAACTTGAATAAGCATTGAAACGATATGGAAATTGAATTTCACCCAAAATTTTCAAAAAAATCGAGCTGTGCAAAAATAGTCCCCATGGAGTCAAAGTTGTGGCTAAACATATAAAAATAATTCCAATAATATAAATACTTTTTTCAATTGGATTTTTTCTAACAAAGTACCAGCCAAAAAGCGCCGTTAGTAAAACAACGACTCCCACCGAGCGATTTATCGAAATTGTATTTGAAATTGACGGATCTATTAATTGTTGCACTGACATTAACCAACTGAAACCTTTTTCAGGAACAGCTATCTTTTGTCCAACAAAATCAGTCACGAAGGGCACTAGAATAAAAGCGCTTAATAATACCGTCAAGACGACACTTTTACCCAAAGCAATTACTCTTTCAATTTCAAATTTTCTTTGAATAATCAACTTTCCCAACAACAAGCAAACTAAAATTAAACTCACTAAATAAACACTTAACAAGTGCGAATAAAGCAATAAACTAATACCTATAGCTAGCAAAGGCCATTTCTGAGAGTCCTTCCAAAAAACATGGTAAGCCCCCAAAAAGACTAGTGGTAAAAAAGTATAAGCTATAAATTCTCCTAATACATAATTATAAATTCCCAAATGTAAATGATATGGTGCAATTGTGTAGATCACTGCAAAAATAAAACTGCGTGTTTTACTTTTAGAAAAGTTCAACATTGAATAGTATCCGATAATCAATGTTGCAAAAATAAACAATCCATACCAGATAATGAACGCACTGATCGGATTAAACCAAAATCTCAAAAAAGCCCATGGATATAGAAAAACAACTGGATAAAATAGAAAATTTCCAACGCCAGTATGATTAAAAGTATGACTTGCAATAAAAGTAAATAAATGATGTTCACTTAAATTTCGATAAATTTCTTCTACCCTTGAAAAATGAAAACTACTATCTGAAGTTAAAGCTAATTCACCTACTTTAAGCAGCACAGACGTATAAATAATCGTAACAAGTGCAAAAATAAATATAATTAACAAATTTCTTTTAACTTTTTCCAACTTCTCGACACTCTCCCACGCAACATATTAAGACCACTCCTATATGTTAGCAAAAAAAAATTTATTTTAGAAGATGAAATCATTAAATTTTCTTATTAATTATATGTTAAAAAATATCAAGTTTTCAATTATGTTCATTCAATAATTTTAAAACAATTTTCTAATACCACTATCTTTTATTTTACAAAGTTGATAACACTTGCTGCTTCTTTAATTGGACAATGTTTATCCTTAATCCTCCAAGTAAAATTATTCCTCTAAAGTAAGGAACTTATCTTCTTAATTTCCGACCTGTTCCTGTTAACCTCATCCCCAACTTCTGTTTTAATGCCCAAGTTAAAGCCAAGCCGGCCCAGGTCAACCAACAAACAATTAAACTAACATAAAAAAATTTGCTTGGTTGGTATGATACCGTTACTTGATTATTTTTTTGTTTGGTTTTAACTTGAACCGTTCCACGAAAACTACGCGTATAATTAACCCGTTTGCCATTTAACTTAACTTGGGTGTGATTATAAGCAATAACTGGTAAATTAATGTTCTTTTCCGTTTTGTTTTTATGAACTAGGTAAGTGATCTTATTTGCGCTAACTTTAGGAGTTGCTTTAACAACTCTTTTTCCTAAAATCACTTGATTATTATAAATTGATTGATTATAAGCCATTGCATCCTTAGCTGGATATTTATGATAATAATCGGTTTCACCATATAAAACCAAATATGAGAAAATGTTGTTGTAATTATTTTTGTTAATTAGCGCGTTAATTGGTAATGAAATTAAATTTCCTTTATCTTTAGTCAAGAAATTATGATTTGCCGCTATAATTCGATCAAAAACTGGTTGAATTGAGCCATAGTATCCAATAAAACTTAATAAAACAAATGCTACCCAAACAAATTTTTTAGGGTATTTCCAATTAGTATGCTCCATTAATTGACTTATACCCAGTGAGGCCGTAGATGATAAAAATAAGCTTGAATAAGAGTTAAGCCGATAAGGAAACTGGATCTTCCCAATGATATTTAAAATTATAGTATTATGTTTAAAACTACTCCAAGGAATTAGGGTCGTAGATGAACACAGTAAAATCAAGCCAATAAAATAGATAGTTCTTTCGCGCGGATTTTCCTTAACAAAATACCATCCTAAAAAAGCTGTTAGTAAAATAACAATTCCAACTGATCTATTTATGGCAATGGTGTTTGAAATCGACGGATCTATTAATTGTTGTGCCGTCATTAAAAAGAAAAAACCACCTTTTGGCGCTGCAATTTTTTGATTCATAAAATCAGTCACAAAAGGTACTAATATAAAAGAGCTTAACAATATAGCCAGTATTACGCTTTTGCCTAAAGCTAATATTCTCTCAAGCTTAAAATTTCTTTGAACAATCAGCTTTCCTAATAACAAGCACACTAAAATCAAGCCTACCAAATAAACACTCAATAGATGTGAATACAATAGTAAACTAATACCAATTGCCAGCAACGGCCACTTTTGCGTATCTTTCCAAAAAACATGATAAGCACCCAGAAAAACTAACGGCAAAAAAGTATAAGCTACAAATTCACCTAGTACATAATTATAAATTCCCAGATACAAATGATATGGCGCAATCGTGTAAATAATTGCGAAAATAAAACTACGAGTTTTGCTTTTTGAAAAATCCAACATTGAATAATATCCAATAGCTAATGTAGCAAAAATAAACATCCCATACCAAATAATGAAGGCATTGATCGGATTAAACCAAAATCTCAACAAGGCCCAAGGATATAAGAAAACGGCTGGATAAAACAGAAAATTTCCAACGCCAGTATGATTAAATGTATAACTTGCAATAAAAGTAAACAGATGATGCTCGCTTAAGTTACGATAAATTTCTTCAACTCGTGAAAAATGAAAGCTGCTATCTGAAGTTAAAGCTAATTGCCCAACATGCAGCAAAACAATTGTATAAACAAATGTGATAAGGGCAAAAATAAATATAATTAATAAATTATTTTTTAATTTTTGCAATTTTTTCTCCCTAATAGTGTGATTATTAAGTTCCACTTCAACATGTTAGCATAAATTGTTTTTATTTAGAAGAATCACTTGCTAAAATCACTTATTAATTATATCTTTTAAAATTAAACAAGTTGCGTTCAACCCGAACAAACAGCCTAATTTAAATATTCAGTTAAGTCCATTTCCCATTAAAACAAATTTACTAATTATGGCCGTTCAATAATCTTAAAACAACTTTCAGATGGAGCTAAATTACAATCTCCCAATTCAGTTATAATAAATTCGCCTAAATCATCATCATCGTGTAAAAAAGTAAAATCAAGTTGTTCAAGTTGCTGAGATTGCTCCGATAAATTAACTACATAAAGAGCTAATTGCTCTGTCGTACTGCGAATAATCGCCAAGCAACCAACCGTTGTTCCTAAAATCAAATTACCACTCTGCAAAACTTGATTATTTTTACGGCATTTGATCCATTGCTGGACGTAAGTAAAAATCGTTTGATCAATTTTCTTCCAAGGAAAGAAACCCCGATTCAGCGGATCTTTGCCGCCTGTCATCCCCGCCTCATCACCATAATAAACGCAAGGCACTCCTGGTAACATAAATAATAAATCCCACGCTAATTTAAGCTGGACACGGTTACCACCAACAGCTGTCAAAATTCTTTCAGTATCATGGGTCCCTAGATTATTAAATGCGTTGAGGTAAAACTTGGTCGGATAGTTTTCCTGCAAACTCATGATTTCTCGAATTACTTGACTCACCGGCCGGACTGGTTGTTTTGTTAAAAGTTCAAGCAAACAACGACGCAGCGGATAATTCATCACTCCATCCAGTTCATTACCAACTGGATAGTGTTTCCGCTGATCGTAGGCACTTTTATTGGAAGCATCTTCCCAAACTTCACCTAGTAAGACTTTTTCCTTCGAAAATTGCTGCAAACGTTGATGAATCCCCTGAATGAAATCATCCGGCAATTCATCAGCAACATCCAGCCGCCAACCATCCGCTCCCAAATCGGTCCATTTTTGAATAACACTATTTTTTTCACCATAAACTAACTGTCGAAAAGCTGGATAACTTTTATCAACTGTCGGCAAATCTTTCACGCCCCACCAGCAGGCGTAGTCATCTGGATAGTGTTTAAAATTAAACCATTCACGATAAGGGCTATGCTGATCCTGAGCAGCACCTTGATCGTCACCATAAAACAACCGATCAGCATTAAAATACTTACTATCTTTTCCCACGTGATTAAAGACACCATCTAAAATCAAGTGCATTTTATTTTGATGAAGCTGTTCAGCTAGTTCTTTAAAATCAGCTTCCGTTCCTAAAATCGGATCAATTTGTAAATAATCATTAGTATCGTATCGATGTGAACTACTAGCAAAAAAAATCGGATTTAAATAAATTCCTGTAATACCTAATTTTTTCAAATAAGGAATCTTTGCGGTAATTCCCTTCAGATTACCACCGAAGAATTCCCACCTGACTACTTTCCCGGTTTGATCCTTAATATAATATGGCGTGTCTTCAGTCGTTGCATAAATAAAAGTGTTTTTACGTTTAGCATTAACTTCACCAGCGGGATTACCATTATAAAAACGATCCGGAAAGATTTGGTAAAAAACTCCCGATCGGTACCATTCAGGTGCGTTTACTGGTTGAGCATAACAGGTCAATTGATAAGGTTTTAAATTATCAATTGCCGTCAATTCACCTGTGCCGCCTAAACCATCTGTTGTTCCATAAAAATAAACTGCCTGCTGCTTTGAAAGCTGAACTACTACCTTAAAATAATAAAAGTAAAGCCCGGCTTTAAGGGGAGTAAATGTAGTTTGATATGTCTCAGCAGCTATTTTTTTCAACGGATAATTTTCCAGCGTCACCTGCCGATCTGAACGAACCATTAATTCAACTGATAGTGGCGGCTGTTCACTGGTAATTCTTAAATTAAATACGACTGCTTGTTTAACTTGAATCGCTCCAAAAGGTTGTTTATATTTTTTTAACCAAGAATTATAGCGGATATCCAATATTTACACCGCCTTTTTGCGCCACCGATCTAACCTGCCAAATTTCAGAAGCATATTTTTTAACCGTTATGTCTGAAGAAAAATGGCACGCTTTAGCAATATTAATTAAACTCATCTGCTGCCATTTCTTTTGATCACGGTAAGTTTCATCGACTTGATCTTGAATTCGCAAATAATCTTCAAAATCACGCAATACAAAATAGTCGTCATTTAAGTAGGTCAAAGAATCAAAAATTTCATGACCTTCAGCAGCAATATTTGGAATTGTTCCATCGATCAATGCGTCCAATACTCGGTGAATAACCAAGTTATGATGATAATAATCTAAACTATGATAAGAATGATCCTGATAATACCGATAAACTTCTTGTTTCGTCAAACCAAACATAAAAATATTATCCGCACCAACTTGTTCTTTAATTTCAACATTCGCTCCATCCAAAGTTGCAACTGTCAGCGCACCATTTAACATTAACTTCATGTTGCTGGTACCGGAAGCTTCTTTGGATGCCGTTGAAATCTGTTCGCTGATATCGGCAGCCGGAATTATTTGCTCTGCTAATGAAACATCATAATTTTCTAAAAAAATTACTTTTATCTTTCCTTGAATCGTTGAATCGTGGTTAATTAACGCCGCAGTTTCATTGATACATTTGATAATTGATTTGGCATAATGATAACTTGGAGCTGCTTTGGCGCCAAAAATAAACACCCGGGGAACGATCGCCAAATCAGGATTTTCTTTTAAATCAAGATAAAGTTTGATAATTCGCAGCAAATTAAGTAATTGACGTTTATATGCATGCAGGCGTTTAATTTGAACATCAAAAATCGCTGTCGGATCAACGGTAACTCCCGTTCGTTCTTCAATTAGTTTGGCTAAACGCTGCTTATTATGCAACTTAACAACAGCCAATTTTTTCAAAAATTGCTCGTCTGTGTTATATTGCTGCAATTGCTGAAGCTGACAAGCATTTTGGCGCCAATTTCGCCCAAGCTTTTGATCAATAATTGCGGCCAATTCAGGATTTGCCAGTTGCAGCCAGCGGCGCAAAGCAATTCCATTTGTTTTGTTATTGAAACGCTCCGGATAAAGGGTGTAGAAGTCCCGCAAAACATCTGATTTTAATAAGTCAGTATGTAATTGAGCTACTCCATTAGTACTATGTGACCCAATAACTGCCAAATGTGCCATATGAACCTTACCACCAGAAATAATTCGCGTTCTTTCAATTAGCTGACCATCCATCTTACCTGCCAAATGTGCTACAAAACGATGATCAATTTCCGCAACAATCTGCAAAATTCGGGGTTGAATTTCATTTAGCAATGGAATATCCCAAGTTTCCAAAGCTTCCGCCATAATCGTATGGTTAGTATAACTCATCGTTTTAACAGTTTGCTCCCAAGCTTTTTCCCATGACAAATGTTCTTCATCCAATAAAATACGCATGAATTCTGCCACGCACATAGCTGGGTGTGTATCGTTAATATGAATTGCCACTCGCTGACTGATTTGATCGATTGTTTCATGATATTTTTTATAGTGCCGAATAATACTCTGAACACCGGCCGAAACAAAAAAGTATTCCTGTTTTAATCGCAACCGGCGACCAGCTTCATTTGAATCATCAGGGTAAAGCACAGTTGTAATATCTTCAATCTGTCGCCGCGCCTCAATTGTTGGATAGCAACTTTCAACAGCTTCCGGAATCTCAGCACTCCATAGGCGCAAAGTATTAACGTGCTGATTATGGTATCCTACTATCCCTACATCATAAGGAACCGCCTTAATTAAAGTTGCATCCTTATAAATTGGTTCTAAATAACCATTTTTTTGGACTAATTCAACATGTCCACCCATTGTAACCGTTACTGCTTTACTAGCTCGGCGAATTTCCCAAGCATTGCCGGCCGCTGTTTTCAGCCATTCATCCGGTAATTCCACTTGATACCCGTTGACAAAACGCTGCTTGAACAAACCATAGCGATAACGGATACCGTTGCCGTTAACCGGATACCCTTCTGATGCCAAGGAGTCCATAAAATCAGCTGCTAACCGACCTAAGCCACCATTTCCCAAAGCCATATCCGGTTCAACTGCTGCCACTTGCTCAAAATCAATTCCGATTTCCTTAAAGGAATCAATTACTAGCTGATACCAGCCCATGTTTAAAAGATTGCTCTTTAATAACTTTCCAGGTAAGAACTCAATTGAAAAATAATAAACTTGTTTCTCGTTTTCTTTTAAATAATCCTTCCACGTCTGCCGCCAACTTACCGAATATGATGATTTTACCAAAGAGCATAACGTATCATAAAGTTCACTGTTAGTTGCATCGCTAACATCAATTGCATACTTTTGACTCAAGCGTTTCTTGAAACTTTCAATAAAAAGTGTTTTGTCTAATTCCATTACCAATCCCCCTATTATTTTTGTTAAAGCAATTTATTATTATTCGTTACATAAAAGCAGTGACCAACTGAAAAGCGTCACCGTTTACTAAGAATTTATTAACCAGATACTGCTTGTTGATATAATTTCTCATAATTGGTACTTGCTGTTTTCCAACTGAAATCTTGCTGCATGGCTGCTTTAATTAATTTTCGCCAAATATTGGGCTGCTGTTGATAAACATTAAGCGCTAATTTAATGGTTTCCATCAAATAAAATGAAGAATATTCAGCAAAACCAAAACCGGTTCCCGTTTGTTCAATCGGGTTATATGGTTGGACACTGTCACGCAAACCACCAATCTGATGAACAATTGGTAACGTTCCATAACGCATTGCCAATAATTGTGATAATCCACAAGGCTCAAAAGCTGATGGCATTAAGAACATATCACAGCCGGCGTAAATTCGCTGTGCCAGATCAACATCAAAATCAAGCCGAATACTGCATTTATCAGGATACTTATTGGCAAAGTAACTAAAATCATGTTCAAGATCAGCATATCCCGTCCCCAATAAAATAAATTGAACATCAAATTGCAGCAGATTCTCCATCTCTGCTACCAGCAGCTTAAACCCCTTTTGATACGTCAAACGGCTGACAACACCAATTACCGGAACTGTTGCTTGTTGTGGTAAATTAAACTCTTGCTGCAACATCTGCTTATCGGTTTTTTTGCCGGTCAAATCAGCTGCCGTAAAATTTGCAGCTATAACTGAATCAGTTGCCGGATCGTTAATCGTAAAATCAATTCCATTTAAAATTCCAGAAAGTTTATGCCGTTCCATCCCTAAAATACTTTCCAAACCACAGCCGAAAGCCGGAGTTTGAATTTCTTGAGCATACGAGGGGCTGACTGTATTGACCCGATCAGCATATAAAATTCCAGCTTTCATAAAATTAACCGCGTCGTTAAAGCGAACCGTTCCATCATCGTATCTTTCGGTCCCCATTCCAAATAGTTCCGGCAGGATTTGGCGGTCATATTGCCCTTGAAATTCCAAGTTATGAATAGTCAACACCGTTGCAATTTGTTGATAAGCCTGAATCCAATGATATTTCTCCCGTAACAAAAAGGGAATAAATGCCGTATGGTAATCATTAACTTGTAAAACATCTGGAATAAAATCAATCTTTTCCATTAATTCAATAACGGCCTGCTGAAAAAAGGCAAATCGTTCACCATCATCATAATAGCCATAAAGCTGCGGTCGCTTAAAATAATACTGATTATCAATAAAATAATAATCAACGCCTTGGCGCTGTAAAGTTTTAACTCCACAATACTGCTGCCGCCAACCAACCTGAACTGTAAAATTAAATAAGTCTTCCAATTGTTGACAATATTTTGCTTTCATCCCTGAAAAAAATGGTAAAACAACTGCCACTTGATGACCACGTTCATGCAGGCTGTGTGGCAAAGCACCCACTACATCACCTAAGCCACCGGTTTTAAAAAAAGGAGCACATTCAGCCGCCGCAAATAAAATCTTCATTTTCATTTTCCTCCGTGGATATTCGCAGTAATATGTTCATTTTTCTTAACAACCAGCAGATTATCCGGTTGACCAATAATCTTCACGCCGGGATCAATCGTGACATCTTTATCAACCAGCGCATACCTTATTTGTGATTTAGCGCCGATTTTAGTACTCCCCATAATAATTGCATGGTCAACCACTGCCCCATTATCGACTAATGTTCGGCGTGAAATTAAACTATTAGCAACTTTTCCTTTAATTACACAGCCTGTTGCAATTTGACTGTTTTGAACATCTGAAGCTATTGAAAAATAAGTTGCCACTTCATTTTTAGTCCGCGTGATCACTTTATGACTGGAAAATAGCAAAGAATTATAATTTTCTGAATTAAGCATATCCAAATTTGCCTGGTAATAGCTGGGTAAATCATAAATGTTGCTAACATACCCAGTGTATTCGTAGGTCGAACTTTTGATCTGCGGCAAACTGTTAAATAAAAACTCCTCTAAACTCAGCGTTTGGCTATTTTGCAGCTGCTCGATCAGCCACTCAGTGTTAACAATAAAGACGCCTAACGATAAATTATAAACTTCCGTTTTTGAACTCATTTTCCGAAATTCTTTAACATGCTTAACTGTTCCATCTTTTTTTAAAGTTAAAATGTGGTCATCTGGAGCAATTCTGTTTGCCGCTGCTCGTTTGAAAACAGCTGTCATTTGATTGTTTTGTTCTTGGTGAATTTTCAGTACTGCTCGCAAATCTAAATTGCAAACAAATTTGTTTGTCAAATAAACAGTATAGGGGGCTTTTGCTGCTTTTAAAAAATCAATTATATCGCCAACTGGCAGCTCACCTTGGGCTTTTTTTCGTACCATATCTTGATAAAAACTAAAATACTGATAACTGCCAATACTGTCTAATCCCCATTCCCGACCACCGCCAAGATGATCAAAGATGGATTTAACCCGACCTTCATTGACCAACATAAATACTGAACGAACATTTGCGTTGACAACACTCGACAATGCAAAGTCAATGATGCGATACTTGCAGTCAAAATATAAAGTCGATAAGGGACGATTTTCCGTCAACGGCAGTAAATCAGCATATTCATGCTCATTACCAATAATGGCGCATATTTTATTAGTCTTCATCTGGTTTCACCCCGATCACTTCTCCATTGCCAACAACCGCAACTTCTTTTGTTCCATCAATTACTGCATTATCACCAATAGTCACATTTTCACCAATGATAGCTCGTTTAATTGTGACATTTTTGCCGATCAATGTTCCGGGCATAATAACACTATCTTTGACCAAGGATCCCCCTTTAATTTGCACATTAGCCGATAAAATACTATGCTCAATCTTGCCAGCAACAAAACAGCCATCAACAACCATTGAAGCATTAACAGTTGCTGTATCCGTAATAAATTGCGGGGGGGCAATTGGATTTTTAGAAAAGACCCGCCAACTGCGATCACGAACGTTCAAGCCGTCTTGATCATCAATAAATTCCATATTAGCTTCCCATAAGGATTGAATTGTGCCAACGTCTTTCCAATAACCCGAGAAATTATGGGCAAAGACGTTGTCACCGCTTTTGATATAAAATGGAATTACATTTTTACCAAAATCAATCATTGGTACTTCTTTAGTAAAAGCATTAACTAATACCGAGCGCAGTCGCTGCCAATTAAAAATATAAATTCCCATTGAAGCATGATTACTCTTAGGATGAGCCGGCTTTTCTTCAAATTCGATAATTCGATTATTTTCATCAGTATTCATAATGCCAAAGCGGCTGGCTTCATCCCACGGAACATCAATAACCGCTACTGTTAAAGCTGCTTTTTTCTCTTTGTGTGTCTGCAGCATCTGATCATAATCCATTTTATAGATATGATCACCGGACAGCACTAACAGGTATTCGGGGTCCATCGAGTCAATGTAATCAATATTTTGATAAATTGCATGCGCTGTTCCTTCAAACCATTTACTGCCTTCTTTATTGGAATAAGGCTGTAAGATCGTTACTCCAGAATCAAGATGATCCAACCCCCAGCTGGCGCCATTACCAATATGATTGTTTAAAGTCAGTGGCTGGTACTGAGTAATAACACCAATATTATAAATTCCTGAATTAACACAATTACTCAAAGTAAAATCAATAATCCGATAACGACCGCCGAATGGAACTGCCGGTTTGGCACTATCTTTGGTTAAGTCTTTGAGCCGTGATCCTTGACCGCCGGCTAAGATAACTGCTATCATTTCATTTTTCATATTAGTCTGATGGAAAAATCCATCCTTCACCCCTTTCTGACAAGAAGTACGGACTGTAATATTTTTTATTTAAACTTTCGCTGTTTTCGTAAAGTAATTTTTTGAGGTTGTAAAATAAGGGTGCCAAAAGCTGGTAAAGTAGTTGTCAATGAGTACTGATATTGTTTAAATGGAATTTTGGTTGTTCGGCTGAGATCATTATGCCGTACCCAAGTTCCACCAAATTCTTTCATTTCTGTATTTAAAACTTCCTGATAGCTGCCGGCGTATGGAACACCAACCCGGAAATTTCGCCGTTCGATCGGTGTAAAATTCATCGCAATTACTAAAAAATCTTTTTTGCGTTTTCCGTGACGAATAAAAGTGAGCACTGTTTCAGCAGTATTATCCGCGTCAATTACTTCAAGTGACTTTTCCTGATCATCAATTTCCCATAACGCGCGATTTTTTAAATAAAATTCATTTAAAGTTTGTGTGAATAATTGCATTTTTCGATTAAACTGATCATTCAAGTCGACCCATTCTAAACCGTGATCATACTTCCATTCCAAAAACTGTCCCCATTCGCTCCCCATAAATAACAATTTTTTGCCCGGATGAACCATTTGATAGGTGTACAATGTGCGTAACTGAGCAAACTGGCGGTAACGATCCCCCCACATTTTATGCATTAAGCTTTTCTTGCCATGTACTACCTCATCATGTGATAGTGGCAAAATAAAATTTTCTGATTGCCGATACATCCAAGAAAAAGTCAGCAAATTCAAATTGTCTTTGCGATAAATCGGATCCATTTCAAAAAATTGTAAAACATCATTCATCCAACCCATATTCCACTTATAATCAAATCCCAAAGAATTATCCGCTAACATTCCGGTCACTTTGGTGTCTGCTGTACTTTCCTCAGCCATCATTAGAACTTGCGGATAAGCTGCCTTAACTTCTTGATTTAATTTACGTAAAAAATGCCAACCGGCCAAATCACGATTCGTGCCGTCTTTATTAGGCTTCCACGGTCGTCCACCGTAATCTAAATAAATCATATTAGAAACTGCATCAACTCGAATTCCATCTAAATGAAAAGTTTCCAACCAATACATTACGCTTGAAATTAAAAATGATTGAACTGCCGGTTTAGCTAGATCAAAGTTCAAAGTCCCCCAACCAGGATTATCAGCTCGCTGATAATCTTGATACTCAAACGTTGGTGTGCCGTCATAATAAGGCAAAGTATCTGCATTCCGACAAAAATGTCCGGGTACCCAATCTACTAGCACGCCAATATTAGCAGCATGGCAAGCTTCGACAAAATCTTGAAAATCTTCAGGTGTTCCGTAGTAAGAACAAAAAGCAAAGTAGCCAATCAACTGATAGCCCCAAGAAGCTCCTAGTGGATGCTCCATCAAAGGCATAAATTCAACATGTGAATAGTTCATTTTTTTCAAATAAGGTACTAATTCACGCGTTAAGTCTTTTATTGTATAGGGAGTTCCATCAGTATGCTGTTTCCACGAACTGGCGTGAACTTCATAAATATTTAATGGACGTTCAAAATAATTTGAACGTTTATGCCGCCCACGCCATAAGCCATCATGCCATTTATGTGGTTTTAAGTCGCCTAAAATAGCTGCATCTTGTGGACGCTTTTCAAAACGTTGGGCAAAAGGATCAATCTTAAAGAACTCACGGCCGTTAGCTTGTTTAATATTATATTTGTATAATTGTCCAGTTTGTGGTTGGGTCGTAAATAAACTCCAAATCCCTGCTGTTTCCTTGTGCAGTGGTAATCCTGGTTGCTGCCATTGATTAAACTCACCAACCAGCGAAACTTGTTGTGCCTTTGGTGCCCACACGCGAAAAACAAAACCATTTTCTCCATTTTTTTTAACTTGGTGGGCTCCCATTACCTGATATGCTTTGAAATTTTTTCCACTAATAAAATTCATTATTTCATTAGAAAAATCATTTTCTAACCCATTCATCAGCGTCCCCTCCCATTACTTCTCAAGTAAATAAAGGATAATTTTGTAATCATTATCTAACTTTAGTATAACATGTTTCAGGTTAAAAAATTGCTTTTTTTAATTTTATTTTTGCAAATTAAAATCATTAAAATGGCTTTATTTAGGCAAAAACAAAATAAAATTTTAACTGCATCAAAGTTTAATATGGTTAAGCTCCATAATTTATATGTGTTAAATACAATTCAAAATATGTAAGATATAAAGTGTGAAAACATCCTATGATATACAAAAAAATTGCTTCAAGTATTTTTAGTACTTGAAGCAATTTCAGTTCGTCTTCATTACCCAGTTTTTTAATTATATTTCAATTGATCACACTTCAAGTGTTCTGAACTAGATGAAGACAAATATAACTATTCTTTCGCAGCTGCCTGTTCTTTTTTCAATAAGGTTCGATCATAATGTCTGATAAATGGATACCAAACTACAAAAGCAACTGCCGCACAAATGACTGCCAAAACAGCACCTTTCCAACTAGCCGTAGCAATAAAGCCGCCTAATCCCACCGGTGTTGGCCATGGTTGCTGGACAATGATTTTATGAACCAGATGTGAAGAAATCGCAAAATAACCAACAGTTCCTGAAACTAATGGAGCAAAAACAAATGGAATGAAGAGTTGGACGTTATAGACGATCGGTAAACCAAAAATTAAAGGTTCATTGATGTTAAAAATCGCTGGAACAATCTCTGCCTTGCCGATTTCACGCAACTGAAGTGATTTCGATCTAGCTACCAACCAAATTGCTAATCCTAAAGTTGCACCGGAACCGCCAACATAAACAAAGGCATTCATCGGGTCACCTGCTAGAAAGTGATTTGCTCCTTGAACATTAGCCGCCATGTTTGCCAACCCAATCGGTGTTAGGAAAGAACCAATAATTGTTGCCCCATGAATTCCAAACCACCAAAGGAAATGGATCAAGAAAATAATAATCAAGAAACCCCACCAAGTATCAGCAATATTACTGATAAATGAAAATGGAATATACAAGATCTTAAACATATCGGTTCCAGCAATAACAAAGATCAGGTTAAGCCCAGCAATAACAAAAGCAACGCAAAAACCTGGAATTAATGAACTAAATGAATTAGCAACTCCGGCTGGAACAGCTGCCGGCATTTTAATTGACCAATTATGCTTAATCGTAAAACGGTAAATTTGAACTGTTAACCAGCCAACTACCAAGCCAGTAAAGATTCCTACCGCGGCAATTCGAGTAACCCCAGAGGATGAAACTGCATAACCGCCACCAATAATATTTGATTTACTTAACGACTGGACAAACTGCACTGAACCATTTTTCCAAACTAATTGCGGAACGGTGATAAACATTGCCATTAAAAACATTAATAACCCATTGAGCGGATTTAAATTAAGGTGTTCTTCTTCCTGATAAATCTTGGTATAACTATAGGTAAATGTACCAGCAAAAATTAGTGCTAAGATTCCCATCGTGGAATTATAAACTACTTGAAATAGGTTAGTAAAGCGCCCCAATGTTTCGGCATATAGGCTGGCAAAACCCGGAATTGGAAACGCCTGTGGCAGAACTGTCAAAATCAAAAAAATTGCTCCGATAATTGAAAAAGCAATAACACTATATCCAGCTTCCATAATTGCCCGTACAAACCGAGAACCGGCAAACTTACCAACTATATTTGTCATTTTTTCTTTAAAAGCATCAGAATTATTCATTAATTAACGCCTCTTTTCTTAAAAACTAATTTTTCCCAGCATCAGCAAGTTTTTGATAAACACTGATCAACTCCTGTGCCAAATCAATAAAAGTAATCGCTGTCATTAAATGATCTTGTGAATGGACCATTAGCAAGGTTAACTGTGCATGCTGCCCGTTAGCTTCCGCCGTCAGCATCTTGGTCTGCATATTATGTGCTTCAACTAATGCTTTGTTAGCTTCAGCAATTTTTGCCTGAGCTCCTTTAAAATCGTCATTATGAGCCGCATGAATTGCTTCCATTGCCAATGATTTGGCATTTCCAGCATTGGTAATCAATCCCATCGCCTGCATTAATTGCTGTTCTTCTTGATTATTACTATCAGTCATTAAAATCATCCCTCCAAAACAAATTAACTCTTAACCAATCAGCTCTAACCCCTGCTGCAAGACTTTAGCGCCATTCATCATGCCATAAGCTTGCATATTAATTACATCAACTTTGATCGGCTTGTTTCCAACTTTTTCCTTAATATTGCTTAGCATATAACGAACTTGCGGCCCTAATAAAATACAGTTAACATTTTCCTGACTTAATTTCTCATCGACCTCAGCTGCTGGACAGGCAAAAATTTTCGCTGTTATTTTTTGTTGACTCGCAGCCTCTTGCATTCGTTTAACTAACATGCTGGTACTCATCCCCGCGGCACAGCACAACATAATTGTTTTCGTTTCCTCACTCATCATAAGTTCCTCCTCATAATATTTCGGTGTTTTGAAGTGATAAAGTTTTCACATCTTCATTACACCTGCTTTTGTTTTACTATCATTATTTTAGCGGTAAAAGTAAGTATTGACTATAGCATTTAAGAAAACGGTTACATGTTACGGATAATGAAACAAATTATAATTTTGTGCTTTTCGGGTTATTAATTTATAATTTAACTATTCCTCACTAAAAGAAAGGTTTGGATCAATAATGATCGATTTAAAAAATTTTACTCCGACAGAAATTCTAATTTATAACTACCTGATTGCTCATCCTGATGAAGCACTTAAATTAAGCATTCGCCAGTTAGCTAGTACGATCCATGTTTCATCCGCTTCTATTATCAGGTGTGTAAAGAAAATGGGATATGATAGTTTTTATGAATTCAAATTTGATTTAAAACAGCAAAAGCTTACTTCGCAAACAGAAAAATTAGCCACTAATTACGATATCGAAATCATTGATTCATCACATGATTTTTTCAAACGGCCATTACTGCAGCAATACGCCCATGAATTAACCGCGTTTAAAAAATTAATGCTTAATGCAAATAATATTCTTTTCTTTGGAATCGGCACATCCGGTATCTTAGCTCAGTACGGTGCCCGCCAATTTATGAATTTTGGCGTTAATTCAATTTATAATATCGACCCTTTCTACCCTTTACCTAAAGAAGGGCAAGATGATACCAAGCGAGTCGCTATTATGTTATCAGTCAGCGGTGAAACACCAGAAGTTATTGAGCGAGCCGTTAGTTTGAAAAGCGATAATTTTCATATCATTAGTATCACCAATAATAATTACAGCACTTTGGCAAAAATTTCGGAAATCAATTTTTCATATAATGTCAAACCTGAATCTATTAAAAACAATTTAAATATTACTACCCAAGTTCCCGTAATTTTTATTCTAGAATCACTGGCCAGAAACATTGGTCAGCGAAAATAAAGCAACACTATTTTTACGCTTTTTTAGCATAGCAAAAGGCTGTCCAAAAATTAATTTGCACAGCCTTATTTCATTACAATAAATTTTTCAATAATCTTCAATTAATTGTCATTGGATACATTATTTCAAAGAGATTAATCCAAGTTGGCTCCATTGGTTTTAATAACTTTTTGATACCAGTAAAATGAATCTTTTTTCAAACGTTTATTACTGCCGTGTCCTTGGTCATCACGATCCACATAAATAAAGCCATAACGTTTTGACATTTCCCCAGTACCAGCAGAAACCAAATCAATGCAGCCCCAAGGCATATATCCGATCAGCGGCACACCGTCTTTTTCAATGGCATCTTTCATTGCCTGAACATGTGCTTTCAAGTATGCGATCCGGTAATCATCATGGATTCGCCCATTGGCAGTTACTTCATCTCTGGCACCTAGACCATTTTCAACGATCATTAATGGTTTATGATAATGGTCAGTCAGCCAATTTAACACATAACGCAAGCCGAGCGCATCAATTGGCCAGCCCCAATCACTAGCTTTCAAATAGGGATTCTTTTGAATTGCTTCAGGGCCAACAAAATGAAATTCAGGGTTATCATCTTGCGCAGCAATAGTTAATGAATTGTAGTAACTAAAACCGATATAATCCACTGTACCAGCTGCAAGTATTTGCCGATCTTCTGCTGTAATATCCGGTCGTAAATTGTTTGCTGCAAAGAAAGCTTCCATGTGCCGCGGATAGCTGCCAAGTGCATGGACATCGGCAAACCAGTAACGCCGCTGCATGGCTTTTAGTGCCTGAAAAGTATCCTGTGGTTTACAGGTTGCCGGATACAATGGTGAAACGTTGACCATACAGCCGATCTTAAAATCAGGATTAATTTGATGACCGATTTTAACAGCTAAAGCACTCGCAACTAATTCATAGTGGGCTGCTTGATACATTAATGCTTCACTATCTGATTCATTTGGCTCTAATATTAAGCCTGAATTTGTCGCCATTAAAAATTGCTCTTCATAATCTGTTTGGTTATTGATTTCATTAAATGTCATCCAGTATTTAACCTGATTCTTGTAACGTTTAAAAACGACAGTTGCAAAATGAACAAAAAAATCAATCATCTTTCGGTCTCGCCAACCACCATATTTCTTGATCAAATGGTATGGAATTTCAAAATGCGATAGTGTAATAACCGGTTCAATTCCATATTTGTGACATTCGGCAAATAAATCATCATAAAATTGCAAACCAGCTTCATTGGGTTGTTCTTCATCTCCTTGCGGGAAAATTCGCGTCCACGCAATTGATGTTCGAAAACTCTTAAAACCCATTTCCGCAAATAATTTAATGTCTTCCTTATAATGATGATAAAAATCAATCGCTTCATGATTAGGATAAAATTTATCCGGTAGAACTCCGTCAGTTATTTGGCGCCTAACACCATTCGCTCCTGCAGTCATTACATCAGCAATACTTGGGCCCTTGCCGTCAGCCTGCCAAGCTCCCTCTAATTGATGAGCTGCCACTGCTCCACCCCATAAAAAATCTTTTGGTATCGAATATTTCATTTTAGTTAGCTCCTTTTAGTTGGCTTTTCTTAATTATAGCGTCTTTTTGAATGCGCTAACATATTACTCGGTTTAATAGTAACAGTAATCATATTAAAGTAATTTGTTACAATTTTGAAACAGCAATTAAAATATTTCTAACCATGTAGTCCATTAAGCTGCTCTTTTTTAAAAAGCCTGAACTTAGGCTAAATTCTCGGTCTAAGTTCAGGCTTTACCAGCTTAATTTAATTTTTTGTTTTGCTTAAAACATTCAACAGCTCACCATTCAGTTTTCCAAGTGATAACTGTTGATCTTTAACATTGGAAAACAACAAAATATAATCGCGTCCATTATGTGTAAAACCGTTAGAGATAACCCACCCGGAAACATAACCACGATTAACGATCAATCCGGGATCATTATAAAATCCCATCCCATAATGTGAACTGCTGCCGGGGGTAAACATCAGCTGCAAATGAGTGGTATCCAGCAACTTCTTATTTATTAAGGCTCGATCAAACTGATACATAGATGTAGTGTCCATGTACATATCGCTAACGCCATACAATTGGGAAAAATTTGGCAACGGCTGTGCTGATAACCGATTATTTTGTTTAAGATATCCAATTGAGGCAGCTTTCAAGTGATCAAAATTATCATCGACATAACCAACCGTTTTTATTCCGGTCGGTCCGAAAATATGCTGTGCTAAATATTTTTTAAAGCTCTCATGTGTAACCTCTTCTAAAACTTTAACCAACACCGTATAATTTGAATCTTCGTATTCCCAACTGCCAAGCGGTCGATGAATACCATGATGCTCAATTTCTTCGATCATCTGGTTCAGCGATTTGGTTTGCGAATCTTCCGCGCGCCCAACAATACCGGATGTATGCGTCATAAAATTACGTAGCTTAATCATTGATCCGTTGGGAAAACCTTGCAGATATTTATTAATTGGATCGTTAATTGATAGTTTATGTGCTTGATCCAATTGCAAAATGCTCGTGGCAATCAAAGCCTTTTCCGTTGAAGCGATTGGAAAAAGTGTCTGCGGGGTATTAGGGATCCGCTTGGCCTGATCAGCAGCACCATATCCTTTACGCAAAACGATCTGCTGATTTTTGACAATCAACGCGGTTCCTGTAAAGCCTGACTTTTGCAGTATTGCATCAAGTTGATGATTATGATCAATGGTGGCTAAAGTCGGCATTCGAGTTGAATAATGACTACCATTGCCTGTATGCTGCTCAACTAATCGCTGCTGACTTTTATACTTTCTTTCCTGCTGCATATTATTAAATAAACCCACAAAAAGTCCACATAAACCAGCCACTCCCAAAATAATAAAAAGGCGTTCTTTTTTCAAATTCAATTCCTCCAAGTTAATCTAACTTATATTTTAAAGAAGTTAGCGCTTAATATGGCTTAAGTTTGTTTTAGGAATTTTGATTTATTTAAACTTTTCTTTAAATGATCCGTTGACTTCCAGTGATTACTATTAAATAATAAGTAATGTCAAAAATATTTTTCACATTCAATTAATAATTCAACAAGAAAGGATGTACCAAAAGTGAAATATTCACGATTTTATCGGCTGTTCGGACAAGCCGTTGTCACTGCAGCCATTATTCTTGTCGGAGCTGCCGGTGAATCAGCTGTTCAAGCCGCGGATGATGCTTCCAGCAGCAGTACGGCTACCGTTACAGCTTCCGTTAGTAGTTCCAGTAGTCTGACTACTGCCCCAACAGCTTCACACCAAAGCAGTGCTAGCAGTTCAACCAGTTCGGCTACTGCCAGCAGTACTACTAATGCTAATCGAGTTTACAGCACCAACTCCAATGACGTTACAACTGCACAAAACCAGCTTAAACAAGCCCAAACGGCAGCTAGCAAGGCTTCCAGCCAACTGTCAAGTGCCACAACGGCTAAAAACAATGCTCAAACAGCCGTAAATAACTTAAAAGATCAGCAGACGAACAATTCAAGTGGTAGCCAAATTAATCTGACTAATAATCAAAAAACAAAAATTGCAACTAACTGGAGCACCCTTGATGAGGGTCCCGCAGCCAAAACAGCTTTTACTGATAATGAATCAACGGATAAGAACACCAAAATTGATGCTAACAATTTAACTCAATCTCAAGCAGCAACTCTTTCAGCATATGCTGCCGGCTTAATCAATAACTTACGGGGACAATTAGACTATAATACCCTCAATAATCAACGTGCTGCCAATGATTACTATCGCAATACATCGGTAGTCGTTACTCCCGGCGCAATTAATTTTGCCAAACAAGTTGCTGCTAATTATAATAGCGATCATTGGAACGGATATACCCAAGGCAACCACGATGTTCCGGCAATTCAAAAAGCTGCCGCTGCTAATGGATTAGATCAGGGTGCCAACTATTATGAAGATATGGAATCATTTTCCGTAAACTACGCAACTGATATGACACTCTATGCGGCTAAAAATTATCTTTATAATGCCATTTACGACATGTTATTTAATGATGCCAGTGAAGCATATGCACATGCACATTCTATTTTGGGGTTAGATATCACTGCCTCAGAAGGAATTACAGAAGAATACTTTGCTGTCAGTTTTGATCAATATGGCAATGTTCATTTGGAATTAATCAAACCAGATTATGTAAGTGATCAAACAAAATTCAAAGCAAATTTTGACACGATTCCCTTAGCAGCCAATCAAGACCAAATTACAGCCGCTCAAGCAGCGTTAAATAAGGCCACTGCCAATTACAATACAGCTTTAGCAGCATATAATACTGCCAACCAGCAATTGCAACAAGCACAAGCCGCTTTAACTACTGCTCAAAATCATACCGCTAAAAATGGACAGTTTTACGAAAACGGCCATTGGTATTTGTACCAAAATGGTATCAAAAAAACTGGGTTCCAATCTATTGCTGATCAACATAAAACCGTTTATTACAATAGCCAAGGGCAAATGCAATACGGACAACAAAAGCTAAATGGCCACTGGTATTTATTTGACAGTGCTACCGGAGCTATGAAGACGGGATTTCAATCTATCGCTAACCAACATAAAACCGTTTATTACAATAACCAAGGACAAATGCAATACGGACAACAAAAGCTGAATGGTCACTGGTATTTATTTGACAGTGCTACCGGGGCTATGAAGACGGGGTTTCAATATATCGCTAACCAACATAAAACCGTTTATTACAATAACCAAGGGCAAATGCAATATGGACAGCAAAAATTGAACGGTCATTGGTATTTATTTGACAGTGCTACCGGAGCTATGAAGACGGGATTTCAATCTATTGCTAACCAGCGTAAAACCGTTTATTACAATAACCAAGGACAAATGCAATACGGACAACAAAAGCTGA